>CANMAW010000003.1 GCA_947495915.1 Maribacter algarum (ex Lu et al. 2025) (nom. illeg.)
AGAAGCTGATGGTAATCGTGATACTTTAGAAGGATGTTTTGATTTATCAAATGCCGTAATGGTAGTACGTTCAGCTGAAGATGAATGCAACGTAAATGGTGGTGAACTAATTGGTGGTCCATTTGCATTTACCGTCGGTGATGACGAAGCAGATATGCTTGAAGAAGATGCTATTACATTAAGTAATAGTCAAGGTTCAAATTCACAATGGTTGGTAACTGACGAAGAAGGATACATTTTAGGGCTTCCATCAATGCCAAGTGCTGTTAATTTTGACGGTGCAGGTGTTGGCACTTGTCTTATTTGGCATTTAAGTTATGAAGATGGACTTATAGGAGCCGAAGTCGGTTTAAATGCAAATGATTTAGTAGGTTGTTACAGCCTTTCTAACGCTATAGAAGTCGAACGAACGGCTGCATCAAGTGAGAAAACAAGTGCAACACCTTTTCCTATACCTGCAGTTAACACCATTAATGTTTCATTAACTTCTTTTAAAGGAGATAATGTTAATGTAACCATGGTTGATATCGCTGGTAATAGTGTAAAAAGCACCTCTAAAAAAATAGTCAATGATGCCATTTCATTGGATGTGCAAACAGTACCATCTGGACTTTACATATTGAATATTAGAAATTCTAATGGTCAGTCTGTGAGTAAAAAAGTAATAGTACAGTAGAATCTTTAAATATTTTAAAAAATCGCCTTCGACCTTGGTTGAAGGCGGTTTTTTTATTTCTCCCTTTAAAATATCACATTAGTGTCTCAATTTATCACGAAAAATTTATAAGCCTGTTATTTGATTGCAACCTCTTGAATGTTTCTTCGTAATCTAATTTAAAAACAAATTAATCGTAATGAAAAAAGTAAATTATTTTAGGAGTGTTCTAGCTGCAATCCTTTTATTTGGAGTAGCATCTTGTGACGACGACGATCAGGCGTTAGTTCTTGCTGAAGAGCAAGAACAAGAACAGCCACAAGAACAACCGATGACCGAAGAGTCTATTTCGGTTGTAATTAATGAAGTTCGTTTTCAGGGAGATGATACTGTTGAGTTATTAAATAATGGACAATCAAGTATTGACCTTTCAAATTATTGGTTGTGTTTAGGCCCCGGTCAATATGTAGAAGTTGGTACTTTAACACCAGTCAGCGGTAGTTTAAATTTAGCCTCTGGCGAATATTTGGTAATAAACTATGACCTTCCAGATACTGACGGTGGTTTAGGACTTTATAATACCAATGAGTTTACAAATACTGATGCTCTAGTAGATTTTGTACAATGGGGTTCTGCAGGAAGTGCTCGTGAAAATGTTGCAGTTGCAGCCGGTCAATGGATAGCCGGAGAGTTTGTTGATACGGTCTCGAGCTCAAACAATTCTATTGCATATGATGGTGAAGGAAATGCTTCTAACGACTGGGCAGAAATTACAAGCCCAACTTTTGGTGCTGTTAATGAAATTTCAGAACCAACTACGAGTAGTTTTAATATAACTATTACCAATATCATCAATTACTTAGCAGTTCAAGTATTTAACACACCTGACGGTGCATCCGATCCAGGTCCAGTCGCAAATGTTGACGGTTCTTATTCTTTTGAATTTAAAGCCGTATCAGGCGCACGACTCAACTTTGCAACGATGCAAGTAGTATCTAACGATTGGTTCTATGCACCAACCGGAGCAGGGATAGCATTATTCGAAAATGGATCACCAGCAACGGGAGATATTACAGATCAAATTTACCTTTGGGATTCTGGTACTGAGGAGGAAGATCCTGCTACCTTTACTTCCGCTCCTGGTGGAGCTGAAGCAGGTGAGCCTGATGACGATAATACGGTTAGAATGGTTACTAATGATGTAACTAGTATGGTTTCGGTTTCTTTAGATTATGATGAAACTACAAGCTTGTTTACACTACAAATTAAAAATTTAAAAGGTGCGAATGATGCCAATGAACCAGTTATTCTAGCCCCTGGAATTGCAATTATACATGCTCAAGATGACCCATTATTTACAGTAGGAGAACCTGATCGTGGTTTAGGTTTAGCAAAAATAGCTGTACAAGGTAACCCAGCCGATCTATATAATTGGTTTGCTGAAGTAGGTAGTACTGGAGCTCCATTAAGATTATCTTCTTCTTTAAGTGTTTTGGCACCAGCAGTAGCTTATGCCTTTGATACTGAGAGTGATCCTGTATTTACTCAAGGAGAGACTGCAATATCAGGAAGCGGTATTGAAGAAAGTGCTGAGGATGGCAATAACCAAATAATCTTTGACTACATCAATGATACTCTAGGTTTTCCTGTTGCAAAAAGTAATGAGTCTATGCCAATAGCACCCGGTCAAAGTTTCACGTTTACCTTAGAAAATATTCCAACAGGGTATAAACTAGGTTTCAACACCATGTTGGTAAATACTAATGATTGGTTTTTAGCATATAACAATTCAGGTTTCGAGTTATTTGACGAAAATGGAAATCCAAAAATGGGAACAGAAGCTACTGAAAAATCATATTTATATGATGCTGGTACTGAAGTTGATCAAGAGGTAGGTTTCGGGGCCGACCAACCAATGCGACAGGCAGGCCCGAATTCAGGTGCCGCTGATGAAAATACCGCAATTCGAAGAGTTATGGAGATTGAAGATTTGCAATTTGGTAAAGGTATTATAAGCTCACCAGCAGGAGTTGTAGGTTATGCCGATGAACGCGGAGGGTACAACTTAATTAAAATTACAATTTCTTCTAATTAAGACATAGGTTGTTCAGTGTTTTATTAATTGCAAAGGCCTTGAAAAATATCATTTCAAGGCTTTTTGCTTTTGTATTTGAGTTGAATTTTATTCCCATGAATCTATATGATCCATATCATCGAATTTATATTCTCCGACATTCTCTTTTCTATATTTTATAAGCAATACTGTTAATCCTATTAAAAATAAATACAAAATCAGTATTAAAATTCCTAAGGGTAAAAATACACTTGGCATGACATGACTTTGGTAATCACTGTAAGTGGTTAAAACATATAAACTTTCAAAAGTTTTATAAACATAAACCAAAACAATACCATACAATGCATATTCTAAATTCCGCATTGGCACATCAGTATCTTCATGTTCAGTTACTTTAAACCACAAAACATATAAATAAGTAAAGTGAGCAACCGTTAATACCGGTAGGATGTAATTGCTTACTTTAAAAAAGTAAAATTTATTGGTATATGGACCATAAAAATTAAAAATCACAAGTAATCCTAACACAATCGCAGAACTTATTAAACTGCGTTTCAGAGTTAAAATGTTTATTATCGCCTTCATAGCATAAGTAGGTTTCAGTCTTTGGGGGACCCATTCAGTTGTTTAAAACGCCTTCTAATTTCTTTTTATTGAAATTATTCGATGAAGCGCACAAATTGTTGGGTAAGCCCTTAAAGGTGTTGCGAAATTATCTTTTTAAATCAAAAAAGAAAAGGTTTATACTATCCAATTACGATCTTTGGCCACTTTGGCTAAAATTATTAAAAGCCCCCCAATAACAATTATTATGATTGGAAAAATAGTACCCTGAAATACATCAAAAACTTCAGTAGCATTGGTAAGAAAAAAATAATAGCATGTGCGTGCCAAAACAGCAACCAAAGAAATAATAAGCGCAGGTTTCGCCCAATTTTTACGAGCTAACAACCCAATACAACCAATAGCTCCTGCAAAAACACCTAAGGCATAGGCCGCCGTTAACCATGTAGGCTGTGTTTCAAATATAGTTCTTTGAGCATCTGTATATGCAGCCATCATTTCATCTTTCATAAATGCATCGGCTAAGTAAGCAGATACCCCCATTAAATTCCACAATAAAGCTAAGACACTTACGATCCAAAACCATACTGGCGGTTTTGTAGTGATATTATTTGACATAATTATTTGGTTTTGGTTGATTGTTTTAGCTTATTAAAATACAAAAAAAAGTAATAAAGCCATAAATCAAATCATGTTTAAATGATTGAAATATTATATTGCCATTCGATAACTCCAACGACATTTAGAACGCTCATGAAATCAAATAGAAGCTATTATATAATTAGAATTCAATACCTAGGCTTTCGATTTAGCGGTTGGCAAAAACAACCAGGTCAAAAAACGGTTGAACAAATGCTACTTAAAACCTTAAAATATATTCTGCCTAATCAAAAAATAAAGGTATTGGCTGCAGGAAGAACAGATGCCAAAGTTTCCGTTTTAGACGGTGCATTTGAGTTGTTCATTGATCAACCAATCTTAAATTCAAATACCTTTCTAGAATTGTTCAATCAAAATTTACCTCCTGATATTAAAGTAACGGAAATAGCAAGTACAGACGAAAAATTCAATATCATACAACACACGAAGCAGAAAGAATATGTATATCTATTTTCTTATGGAACTAAAAACCACCCATTTGCAGCCCCATTTATTACTAACATTTTTGAAACTTTAAATATAGACTTGATGAAAAAAGCAGCTCGACTCTTTGAAGGAGAACATGATTTTTCATCATATACCGCACGATTACAGCAACATACAATTGCTGTTAGAACAATTGATTCTTGTGAAATAAAAAACAATAATATTTTGAGTGCTAATTTTTTTCCTGACACTTCATATGCCCTTCATATTAAAGGTTCAGGTTTTATGCGATACCAAGTGCGAATGATCATGGGAGCATTAATTCAGTTAGGCAGGGGAGAACTCAGCTACGCTAATATTGAACAGTCATTACAACCAAAATGTAATATAAAACTCAACTATGTAGCCCCAGGTTCAGGTCTGCTATTAAATTCACTAAAATTCGAATGAATTAAGGTACATATAATTATCTTTAATTTAAACGTCAACTAATGAAGATAAAAAAACCAAAACAGTTTCAAATAAAGCCGAAAATATCAAGAGCAAATAAAAAGCTTGGAAAAGCGCCCGGCACCGTAACTTACTTAGGATATCGTGAAAAAACAGATAGTGTTATTCATGTAATCGGATATAATGAAAAGGCTTTTACTGAAACCTATCCTAAAAATTTAGAAGATTTAATAATTTCAAAAAGTTCGGAAAACACTAATTGGATTGATGTTGTTGGAATCAATGATGAAGATTTTATTGAACGTCTTGGTAAGCTTCTAAACCTAAATGCTCTATTACTTGAAGACGCCGTTAACACCCAACAAAGGCCTAAAATTGATGAATATGAAGGTCATATTTTTGGCGTTTTTAAAATGCTTTATCTAGACGACAATAAAGTCATGATAAGTGAGCACGTGGCCATAGTACTTTTTAAAGATAGTGTTCTTGTTTTTCAAGAACTTGAAGAAGATGTATTCGAGGGAGTAAGAAATCGAATTAAAGCTGAGAATAGTAGAATTAGGAAAAGAGGCGCAGACTATTTGTTTTTTGCATTGATTGATGCTATAATCGATAATTACTTTTTCATTTTAGAGAACATTCATTCTAAAATAGAAGCCTTAGAAGAGGAGGTATATCAAGACCCTACTCAAGAGGTAGCCCAGCGAATTCAGCTACTCAAAAAAGAAGTGCTGAAAGTACGACGCTTTATATTTCCGGTTAGAGACTTAGTAGGTAGATTAATTGATTCAGAAAGCGATTTGATTTCTAAAGACACTAAAGTTTACCTTCGAGATGCCTTAGATCATTGTATAGAAATTAATGAAAGTTTACAAATTTATCGCGAAATGTCAATGAGCTTGATGGAAATGTATATGACAAACATGAGTAATAAAATGAATGAAGTAATGAAGGTATTGACCATAATGGCGTCGATTTTTATACCCCTTACATTTATTGCAGGTATCTACGGAATGAATTTCGACAACATGCCTGAACTTCATATGAAGAATGGTTATTACATCGTATGGGCCGTTATGATTGCTCTATTTATTGGAATGATGATTTATTTTAAGCGTAAAAAATGGCTATAAGTTTAGGCGAATTGTCAATTAAACAAATTAGACGACAAATATCGATCACCACGATCACAAATAATTGAAACAATAGTACCATGTTCTAAAGTTTCAGCAAGTCGTAACGCCGCTGCCGCTGCTCCACCGCTACTAACACCTGCAAAAATTCCCTCCTCAAGTGCGAGCCTACGAGACATAGCTGCAGCTTCTACTTCACTTACATCTATAGTTTTATCAACTTTACTCGGGTTGAAAATCTTTGGTAAATATGCCTCTGGCCATCTACGTATTCCTGCAATTTTAGAACCATCTGTAGGCTGAACTCCAATAATTTGAATATCTGAATTTTGTTCTTTTAGATAGGTAGAAGTACCCATAATAGTACCCGTAGTACCCATGGCCGAAACAAAATGAGTGATTTTTTGATTCGTGTCATTCCATATTTCAGGCCCGGTAGAATTATAATGTGCTTTCCAATTATCGTTGTTTGCAAATTGGTTCATCATGATAAAACCTTCTTCATTTACTTTAGCTTCAGCATAATCACGAGCTCCTTCAATGCCATTAGGGTTTAATGTGACTTTTGCTCCATACGCTTTCATGGTTTGTACCCTTTCTTTCGTGGCGGTATCAGGCATTACTAATTCTATTTGCAAACCATAAACCCCTGCAATCATTGCCAGAGCAATTCCTGTATTTCCACTAGTTGCTTCTATTAATTTTGAATTTTGATTAAAATCACCGCGCTCTAGGCCACTCTTTATCATGTTTAGCGCTGCTCTGTCCTTCACACTTCCTCCAGGGTTGTTACCTTCTAGTTTAAATAGTAGTGTAACATTCGGATTCTTATTTAAAACCCTTGAAGCAACCATTGGCGTATTACCAATTAGGTCAAATAAACTATTATACATGCGTATTTGTTTTGATTTTAATTTCTGGTGAATGAAATACGGTTGAATTTGGAGGCACTGAATTAGTCAACCAAGCATTACCGCCGATTATAGAATTTGCGCCTATGGTCGTTTCACCTCCCAAAATAGTGGCATTGGCATAAATAGTAACATTATTTTCAATGGTAGGATGTCTTTTGGTTTGTTGTAGGTGTTTGGCAACAAAAAGACCACCAAGGGTTACTCCTTGATAGATTTTAACATCATTCATGATAATGGCTGTTTCTCCAATTACCACACCAGTACCATGATCGATATGAAATGAATTACCAATTTTTGCCCCAGGATTAATATCTACCCCTGTTTGACGATGTGCATATTCGGTCATGAGTCTAGGCACCAATGGGAATCCTATTTTATATAATTCATGAGCCAAGCGATAAATAGCAATAGCATAAAATCCTGGATAGGCCATGTAAACCTCTTCAATAGATAAAGAAGCCGGATCGCAATTTACTGTGGCCTCTGCATCTAAATTTAGTTTTTTTAATACTTCAGGTAGCGTTGCAATATAATTTTCCCAAACTTTCTTACATGGTTTTTGAGTATCCCAACAAGCCAAGTTTACCAATTTATCAAATTCAATTTCTAAAGCCTCTAGATTTGAATCAACCGGTGTCTCGATATCAAACAAGGTATAAAAAAGTAAATTAGTAAACACTTCCGTACGCTCTTTCAGCTGATAGCGCAAATTAGGCTGCTTCTTATGCTGAATGATTTGCTTAATGATTAAATCTTTATCCATAGATTTAGTAGATTAAAACTCAAAATTAACTAATAAATAAGAAGTAAAAGCTTTTAATAGTTAACTTTAAATTAAAATTTCAAAGTTAAAGTCGCATGCAAAACCAAGTCATTACCAATGAGGTATTCTCTTTTCTAAAAAAACTTGAAGAGAACAATAATCGAGAATGGTTTACAGAACATAAAAATGAATTTAAAAACTTAGCGTCGAAAATGACCCTATTTTTTAATGAGTTGTCTGAGAAAGTTAAAACACATGATGAGCTTGAAAAGGTTAAAATTTTTAGAATATATCGTGATGTTCGTTTTTCTAAAGATAAAACTCCATATAAAACGAATTTTTCCAGTTCCTTTTCAAGAGCCGGGGCTAGATTGCGGGGTGGGTATTACATACACGTGCAACCTGGTAATGAAAGTTTTCTTGCCGCAGGCTTTTGGCAACCCAATAAAGAAGACTTATTTAGAATTCGAAAAGAACTAGAACTTGACGCTTCAGATTTCAGGAGTGTTATTACTTCTAAAAAGTTTAAAAATACTTGGGGAGATCTCGTAGGAGAGGAGCTTAAAACTGCTCCAAAAGGTTTTGATAAAGAACATAAAAACATCGATTTGTTGCGTAAAAAACAGTTTATTTTTATCAAAAAATTTACTGATAAAGAAGTTCTTCAACAAGACTTTATGGAAAAGTCAAATATGGCCTTTAGCGAAATTAGACCTTACTTTGATCTTATGAGTGACATTTTAACAACTAACTTAAACGGTGAATCGTTGTTAGACTAATACAGACTTTTCGAAATATTGTATTTGATCTTGAATACGCTTGATCACCATATTCATCATACGCTTATTAAGAGCTGATGAATTTTCAGTGTATTGTTGGTATTCTTCAAGGGTAAAATGACCGATGATCATCCCTTTCATTGAATTTCGCAGCTTTAAATCTTTTTGTATGGCATGTGTAACATAACTTAAACGCTTTTCTAAAGTAAGTTCGTAAAAAGCATTTTTACGTTTAGCAATGTAATTCTGAAAAACCAATAAAAACAAATCGTTTTGAAGCTTGATAATTGGTCTTAAGGTAACGTTTTGAAAACGCTCATCTTCACTGGTAAACTCTGTTATTATTACTGATGAAATTTGAGGGCGAATTTTTTGAAGACTTGAAGATCTTTCGTTCATCATCTTGAGGTTTAAGTAAAATTACTGAAATACCGTAGAAGAAAATCGTAGCTATACCCACAGGTTATCAACGATTTTATGAACATTAACTTAAAGATAAAACTCTTCATTAACCACTACATAAGGGGTGCTCATTCTCTAGGTTGTCTTATGAAATTGAGTAACAAAACTTAAAGATTAAAGCGAAAAAGCCATTAAATCAAAAATTCAAGCTTTCTAGTCCTTAAAATTTCTATATCTAGAATATTGATTTATACTTTCAACACTATTGTATTTTACGAAATTCAATAAAAATGATGGTCGAAATTTTTAAAATCTTAATTCTACACGTCTCGCAACAATTCAATAATTATGAGACCGTTTCTTTCCTAACTTTGTAATCTAAATTCAAAGCTTATGAGATTTCATACAAGAAAATGGGTTAAACCAGAAGATTTAAATGCAAATCAAACCTTATTTGGTGGTAAATTATTGGCCTGGATTGATGAGGAAGCGGCCTTATATAGCATTGTACAGCTTGAAAACAAACGGGTTGTAACAAAATACATGTCTGAAATTAATTTCATGAGTTCTGCCGAGCAAGGAGATATCATAGAAATTGGTATTGAGGTAGTAAAATTTGGTCAAACATCACTTACACTCAATTGCGAGGTTCGTAATAAAATGACTCGTGAAACTATTGTTACCGTTGACAATATAATTTTGGTTAACCTTGGAGAAGATGGTAAACCATTAGCTCATGGTAAAACCAAAATAGAGTATGTTAAAGACCGTTTAGCAAACGAGCAAAAAATGTTAGAAGCTAAAAAGAAAAATTAATTTTGTTGCATTGATTTAGCAACAGCTTCAACTTCATCAAGCACACGCATCAAATTGCCACCCCATAGCTTTGCTATTTGATCTTCTGTATAACCACGTTTAACAAGCTCCAGGGTAACATTGAAGGTTTCTGATGCATCTGACCAGCCTTCAATACCACCACCACCATCGAAATCAGAACTAATACCGACATGATCAATTCCAATCAGTTTCACCATATAATCAACATGATCAATGAAATCTGAAACGTTAACTGCAGGTGGCAACCCTTTCATAGTCTTTGTCTTTGTTGAAACAATTTTGCGCATTTGCATATAAGTAGCGATATAGGCATCACGTTCATCACTTGCTAAACTCCTAATTTCACTTCGCTCTAACCATGGAGTGTTTAAAGAATCCATAATATTCTTTTCTATTTTTTTAATTTCCTCATTTCTAGCATTATGCTTATCCGTATTTAAATAAGAACTAAAAGCTACCGTTTGTACAACACCTCCATTTTCTTTCATTAACATGAGCTGTTCATCATCTAAATTTCTACTGTGATCACATATGGCTCTAGCCGATGAATGAGAGGCAATAATAGGTGCTTTAGAAAGTGCAATCATTTGTTTCATAGCCGCTTTTGACGGATGTGACACATCAATCATAATGCCCAACCTATTCATCTCTTTTACAGCCTCTTTACCTAATTCACTTAAACCATTGTGTAACCACTTATTATCTGCCTCTCCAGTATTAGAATCAGAGAATTGACTGTGGCCATTATGTGCAAGTGAAATGTATCGCGCTCCTAAATCATAGTATTTTTCAAAATTTGATAAATCTGTTCCTAACGGATATGCATTTTCGACGCCAATCATAGCTACTTTTTTACCAGCGGCATCAATGCGAATTACATCTTCATGATTTAAAGCTAGATTAATTTTATCAGGTGCAAATTCTTCGCAAAGCCTATGAATTGCTTCAAATTTTGACATGGCATTTGCTTTAGCTTTCGCATAACCTTCATCATTCAAAGAATCTTGACCTGTGTAAACAATTAGCCAAGCAACATCTAAACCTCCTTCTTCCATTTTCGGAAGATTTATTTGTGAATCGAGCCGCTGCGTATAATTAATTGAGTCTGTGAAATTTTTAACATTGATATCATCATGAGTGTCAATTGTTATCACTTTTTCATGTATTAATTTCGCTCGCTCTTCAAGGCTCAATTCTGCTTTTTGCTGGGTTTCTCCGCAACTCAATAAATATAAAACTGGTACAACTAATAGTAGTTTATTCATGACATAAAAATTTTTACACCTACAAATTAAGCTATTTGACAACACTTATAGAACCTTAGATAACATTTAATTGTTAGAGCTACTTTATTTAGAGATTTTTAACATTATTAACCTTGAAGACTTATGGCCAATTTATTCTTGTCAAAACAGGCACACTTAGTCATAAATTCTTTACTTATCGTTCCCCAAATTTGAAAACTAAAGATTTACTTTCTCAATTATCTTCATTGGAGTATGCTCTGAATGATTTTTCTTATGAAGAATTAAGCACCTCTGAAGCAGCACATTTAAAGAAATCATTTGACGTTTTTCGAAGGCAATTGGAAGATAAAATTTTTCATCCGAAGGCCATCACTATTAATGATGACACCAATGAGAAACTGCAAAATCACGTTACAGCGTCAAAAGACAAAAAAAAACCTGTAAAAGATACGACCCTGCTAATTGCTCAAGTTAGTCATGAAATTCGTACGCCTCTAAACGGAATTATCGGTTTTAGCGATTTGCTGAAAGAAGATGATTTATCAAAAATTCAATTAGAACGTGTTAACGCTATACAATCTGCCTCATATTCTTTGTTAGAAATTATTAATGAGCTTTTAGACTATTCAAAACTTTCTTCAGGTCTCGAAAATTTTGAACTAATTGATTTTCAACTAAATAGTTTGGTAAATGATGTCATGTATCTATGTAAAACCTTACTTACCAATAAAAAAGTTGCCTTAGAACTTACCGTAGATGAAAAAATTCCAAATATTCTGATTGGCGACCCATCAAAGCTATCACAAGTACTGCTAAACCTCTTGAACAATGCCATAAAATTCATTAAGAAAGGTAGTATCTCGCTTCATATCAGTCTTCAAAAGAATCAAGGAAACGTCAATTTTATTCAATTTGAAATAGTCGATACCGGTATTGGAATTTCTGAAGAAAATCTAAAACACATTTTCGATTCATTCAAACAGGCTGAAAATGATACGTTTGTGAAATATGGCGGTACCGGATTAGGACTCAGTATCGTTAAACAAATTATTGAAAACCAAGGCGGAGAAATTAAAGTTTCTAGTAAGGTTGGTAAAGGAACAACATTTACTTTTTTCCTCCCATTTATGGAAGGCAACAAAGAAAATTTACAACTATCAAGCACCAAACAACCAACAATTTCTGAAATAGAATCGGTAAAAGATCTTCGTGTTTTAGTTTTTGAAGACAATTTGCTAAATCAAAAGTTAATTGAACAACGCTTGAAATCTTGGGAGTGCATAACCTATGTAACCAGCAATGGCTTATACGGCTTAAACATCTTAGAAACACATGATATTGACGTGGTTCTTATGGATTTAAAAATGCCCAAAATGGACGGATTTGAAATTACCGACCGAATTCGAAATTCTAAAAACAAAAGAAAAAGTCAAACACCCATAATTGCATTAACAGCCGATTTTAGTATTAAGGACAAAGAGAAATGTGAAGCTCATAAAATCAATGACTTCATTTTGAAACCATATGCTCCTGACGAATTAATGTCTAAAATAATTAAAACCAAAAAACATATGACAACAATGAATTTGACCTCCTCAGTTGAGATACCAGCTACTGAAATGTATTTAGATGCTACCAAAATTAATCTTTCTGCCATTCTAGAAGATTGTATGGGGCAGGTAGATTTACTAGAAGAACTAATAATTCTTTACAAACAAAATGCACTTGAATTCATAGGCATTGTTAAAAGACACCTTAATTCTAGTGGCCTTGAAACTATTGCACTTGCTGCCCACAAAATAAAATCTGGCCTTGCAATGATGCAATCAAAAAGCCTGCATAGTATCGTTGTTCAAATTCAAAAAATATGTAATGAAACAGGAGATATTAAACATATAGGGTTTTTGCTTGATTGTTTTGTAGAGGAGTATCCACAAGTTGAAGCAGCAATTGAAGAACAAGTTCAGGCATTAAAAAACAATTCTTAAAATGACAAAGAAAAGGCTTTTACTGGTTGAAGATGATGAATTATTAGCTTCCCTTTTGAATTTTAGATTAACAAAAGGCGGTTATGATGTGCGTATTAGTCGCGATGGTAGAGCAGTGAAAGAAGCCTTGGCTAAAGAAATTCCTGACATTATAGTAAGTGATATAATGATGCCGTATTTCTCAGGAATGGAATTAATAGGTTTTGTACGCAATGATTTACAATCATCAGTTCCAATTATTATTATTTCATCAGCTGGAAACGAAGAAAATGTACTGAATGCTTTTGAAATAGGAGCGAACGACTTTATTCCGAAACCTGTGAGCCCATCAGAATTGCTTATACGAGTAGCAAGATTAATGAAGTAAATGTAGGTTGAACTTTTACAAACAAACATATCATCTTTTTGCCATTAAGGCTCCAAAAATCCACACGGATTTATTGTGGGACCTCTCATTTCTATTCATAGGCCTATCAGTGATTTATTTTACACTGGTATTTATTCATAAAAAAAGACTTGCCAAGCGCCTTGAACGAATTAAGCAACATAAAAATGAATTATCACCGATGATTAGTGAATTCTTATTTTATGAAGATGATGCATCAAAAGCGGACAAAGCCGTTTATTTGAATCTGAAAATTGAAATTAGACAACTTATTCTCAATAAGTTTAATAGAAATGTACTTTCTGATGTATTATTAGATTTAAGCAAAGACCTTTCTGGCGAAACACAAAATCGCATATTTGAACTTTACAAAGACCTTGGCTTACACCAAGATGCATTTAAAATGCTTAAAAGTTGGCGTTGGGAACTGGTTTCTAAAGCCATTCAAGACTTAACAAGAATGCAAGTTTCAGAAGCCTACAGCTTTATAACGAAATTCATAAACGATAAAAGACCGACTATACGCAAACAAGCAGAAATAGCTATTGTTTCGCTAAAATATGAGGGCATCAATTACTTTTTAGATACTACCAAATATAAAATATCAGAATGGCAGCAATTGAAATTATTAGATGTAATTCGAAACCGTGCTGACTACCAACCACCAGTGTTTAGCGCTTGGTTAACTTCAACAAACAATCATGTGGTTCTATTTGCCTTACGATTGATTAAATTTTATAACCAAAACAACGCCAATGCTTCGCTTATACAATTACTAAAACATAAAAACACAAATATTAAACTTGAAGCAATCGCTTGTATTAAAGAGTTCTATGTTACTGAAGCGATGGACACCTTGAAACTTGTTTTTTGGAAAAGTTCAACAGACATAAAAATCGCAATATTAGATACCATTGCAGAATTAGGATCAGAAGATGATATTGAATTTTTAGAACTAATAGAAAGGAAAATATCAAATTTTGCGGTTACCAGTAAAGCGTTAAGTAGCATCAATGCCATATCTCCAGGGTGGATTTTACCCACGAAAGATATTGTTGAAACTACTGAAAATACTATTCCTGAAGATTTACCAACAATCAATGAAGCTGTGATTAGTACTATTAAACAACCAGATAGTCCTTTAGATCCTATTAACTCAACAATTAATGACCTAAAGGAAAACCTTGGCAATTCTGAAACCTTAGTTACAGTAGAAGAAAACAAAGAATCTAAAGTTACTTTAGAGCATACTACTGAAGAAATAACTGATACTGTTTCTGAGATCGACGTTACTCATAATGAAGAAACGAAAGATCATGCATCTAAAGTCATCGACACCAACAAAAACAAATCAAACACTGAAATATCAACTGTAAATATTGATTTTTTACCCATTGTAATTCTTAAAACAGATCAAGAACAAAAATCTGCTATAAAGAACAGTACATTTTATAAGCCAGATGATTTATTTGAGCCTCAATCATTGAAATATACTTATGATAAAAAATCAGAGTTAGAAGACCAAGACAAGTCCGATACTAATGATTTTTGGAAAAATGTAAATGTAGATTTTCTTCCTCTTGTTATAGGTAACTCCGAAAAAACATCTACTTCTGCAACATCAAAAAATAATACACCAGATAAGCCACTTAATAGTATTTCAGTATTATTTGAAGAGGTTACTGCAACTCCCTTTGAGGAGGTAAAAAATAGTGCAAGCAATATAAACTTTGAAAGTTATAATACAACTGAAATAAATAACATTCCAACGTTTTCCGAAGAAATTTTAGTTCCAGAAGCATCAGAAAATGCTGTGCGCGATTTTGATGTAATTGACCCTGTTTTTCTTGCTCCTTTAAAAAATAAGCAAAAAGAAAGACCTATGAACGATATGTTCACTGCCAAATACACAAAACAACAAACCGATGTAGCAATGACACCGCAAGATGAAGAGAAATTCAAAGAAATACTCAATTCTTTAATAGCTATCGAAAATGATAAAAATTTAGAGAAAAATGAAGTTAAAGATGACAGCACAAAAACATCACTCGAATTTGATAATGAAGCCATAGACATCACCTTTATTCCCTTGGTAACTGAGGATGAGGAGACTCTGAATGATATTAAAAAGGAAGCACCTGAACAACCTAAAGAAGATCAAGTACGTAAAGAGGAACCAGAATTCAAGGCAACTATTCCAAAAGCAATTATCACTAATAAATTGGTCAGTACACCTGATTTTATTGATGAAAATTCAGAAGAAGCTACCTTACAATTGTTAGATGATATTGAAGAAATGGGAGATCAACGAGAGGTGCCCTTATTAAATGAAATGATTAAGAATACAAAATATCAACATGTAACTTCAAGACTGAGTCAACTAATAGAAAGATTTTCAGATGATGAAGTGGTCATTGGGTTGGTGGAAAATGAAGCAGAAAATATAACTTTAAAACCTTTTAATGTTTTTGAAGATTTGTTTCGTGTTTGTGATACTGAGGCCAAATTAATTTTATTAGATGAAGTTGCTGCAGTTGGTGACGCAGGCGACATTGCATTCTTAGAAGGTCTTTTATCAAATGAAGACCAAGACATTAGTAAACAAGCTAATATTGCGCTAGAGGCGGTCCAATCAAGATTGCTATTAGATGTTACACCAACCGATGACACTCCAATAAAAGAAATTGAAGTAGGTGAAAATTCAAAGGCTGTTGAAGAAGAAAACTTTGAAGAGTACAATTCATTAATGGAGGAACTAGAAATAGATTCTCCCAAAGCACCATCTGGTGTATTTGACATCGACTTTGAAGTAGAGTTTGTTAATCAAACTACAGAAAATGAATTGGTGATTGAGAAGCCTTCGACAAAAAAAATAAAGACTAAATCTAATTCAGAATCTATAATAGATCAAATATGTTCTTTCTCTCATAAAATCATAGATAAATTTAATGGATAGCGGTCTCTTTAATACCCTATTAGAGTATATAAACATTGTATTTTTCATGTTTACAGTGGTGCTATTTTCTATGTTTACCGCAATGGCTTATTTCGCCACAAGAAATTCTATTCACTATCGTAACAAAAATAGTTTTAATGACTTATCTAAAGTTATGGCATCACCCTTAGCGCCTAGTATTACTATTATTGCACCAGCATATAACGAAGGCCTTACCATAGTTGAAAATATTCGTTCTTTAATGTCTTTACGGTACGTGAATTTTGAGGTAATGGTAGTAAATGATGGCAGCAAAGATGACACGCTAGAAAAGATGATTGCCGCATATGATCTCTATAAAATTGAACAAAAAATTGACCCCAATTGGAAAAACAAACCCATACGCGGAATATATAAGTCACCACATCGCGCATTTTCTAAATTAACAGTTATTGACAAAGAAAATGGAGGTAAATCTGATGCTCTGAATACAGGAATTGCCCTGTCAACCAACAAGTATGTAGGCTGTATTGACGTAGATTGTTTACTACTACCAGATGCACTACTACATGTTGTGAAATCTTTCTACCAACGATCGGAAAAACAAGTTATTGCGGTAGGTGGTGTAATTCGAGTTGCAAATTCATGTATCATAGATGGTGGAAAACTTGAGGAGATACGATTACCAAAAAATTGGCTTGCGCGTTTTCAATTGCTTGAATATACTCGCTCTTTTATACTAGGCCGCATGGCTTGGGGTCGTATTGATAGTCTTTTAATTATATCAGGAGCATTTGGTTTTTTTGATAGAGAACTAGCACTCGCTGTTGGAGGGTATGATACGAACACCGTAGGAGAAGATATGGAGATTGTGTTTAAAATGAGGCGATTTATGCATGAACGCAAGCTGCCATACACCGTAGAGTATATTCCAGATCCCTTATGCTGGACAGAGGTACCTGAAGATCTTAAAATACTAGTAAACCAACGTGATCGATGGAGTAGAGGCAACCTAGAAACCTTATTTAAACACAAAGACATGTTCTTTAATCCAAAATTTGGTAGACTTGGCATGTTAAGTTATCCGTACTGGTTCTTTTACGAATGGCTTGCTCCTATACTAGAATTCGTTGGCTTTTTTACAATAATTCTATTTTACTTTTTAGGAATTCTGAATTGGGATTTTTTCATTGCCATCACAGCTGCAGTATATCTCTACTCCATCATGTTTTCATTTTATGCCATTTTATGGGATGTTTACTCCTACAATGAATACAACAAAACTAAAGATATATTAACCTTAATGTTCTGTGCATTAGTAGAGCCTATTGTATTTCACCCCATAGTAGTATGGTCTTCTATACGTGGTAATTATAAAAAATTATTTAAAATAAAATCGGGCTGGGGTTCTCAAGTTCGAAAAGGATTTGCAAAGGCAGGTTAACATGCACATATACAATGACATACCACCCATTAGCGAACGAAAAACATTAAAAGATTTTATTCCTTTAATAATAGCTTTTTTCGGTAGTTTAGTTGCGCTTTCATTGTATCAAAATTTACGACTTTACTTTAGCGGAGTTTTAGATAGTTTTTTTAATAAAAGTTTTGCACTGCTTGTATTACATCACACAGGTTTCACGGCCCTGGTGGCGTTGTTTTTAGCATTTCTATTTAATTACTTAGAAAATAAAAGCGTAGGGCGAGGTTTAAAAACGGTACGTATCATTTTAATGATTTTGTTGGCTATTGAAGGTTTTCTAATAGCTTTTTACGTGCAGAATTACGAAATTCTTGGCATCAGTATTTTTGGTATTTCAGATTCAGAGAACATTCGATTCTTTTTGTTGCCAATAGTAATGATGCTGTTGTTGACTGCCTTAATTTTTCATTATCTACATAAAGCTGCAGCATCGTTTTATACCGTAATCAGTAGAATGTATCCTTTTACAATTATTTTGTTTAGTCTCTTTTTAGCAACATTAAATTCAGAGAAGAAACCTATAAACGAGAATAAAACACAGTATTTGGTTCATAGTATGTTTCAAGGCTTGTTTGATTTTAATGATTATGAGGGAAAGGAAGAATACCCTTTACTGCGACCTCACAAACCAGACGTTTCATTGGCACAGTATTTTAATTTTAATGAAGAAAAACCAAATATTGTAATTCTACTTGTTGAGGGTTTAGGAAGCGATTTTGTTGGAGAACAGGCCAGGTTTAAAGGTTTTGCACCCCATTTAAACGCTTTAAGAAAAGAATCTCTTTCATGGAATAAATTTGTTAGCAATAGCAGTGCTAGTTTTGCTTCTTTACCAATGCTTGTTGGTTCTTTACCATTTGGAGACAATGGGTTTACTAATATACCCACTTATACAAATAGGCATACGCTGTATAGCATTCTTAAAACCAACGGATATCATACTTTTTTTAATTACGGAGGAAACAGCGCATTAAATCACATTGATAAGTTTTTAGACGAAGAACGTGTCGACTATATTCTTGATCGTAATGCCTTTGGCACCGAATTTCAAGAGCAAGCAGCAGATGCCGCTGGTATTTCGTTAGGTTACCCAGATCATCAATTATTTAAAAAATGGAAAACTTTGCCATATGTAAAAGGGCCTAAATTTATAGTTTTTCAAACCTTAAGCACTAAAAATCCATTTTTAATACCCGATCAAGAAAAGCACCTTTTAAAACTACAGCATCTAGCATCAAATTTGAATCTATCAGAACAAACCAAGCGCATTGTAAGTAATAATGAAGAGGCATTTGCAAGCTTTATATATGCCGATCAGGCTATTCATGATTTTATTGAAGATTATAAAAAAGGACCTGACTATAACAACACCGTATTTATCATTACCGGAAGTCACAATATAACTGATTTACCACAGGTAGATGAACTAGGAAGATATAAAGTACCTATGCTGATATTTGGCCCGTTAGTCAAAACAAAAATGGCTATACAAAACTTAGCTTCACATGCAGACCTAGCACCATCATTAGTGGCATTATTAGAAAGTACGCATCAAATAAAGGCTCCTAAAAATGTCGCTTGGTTAGGAAAATCTATACTTCAAGAAAATATTTATGATACTCAAAAGAACATACCTATGTTTCGAGATATCAATAACATACAAGATTTTATTAAAGGAAAACATTATGTGACTAATGATACCTATTTCGCTCTTGATGATCATTTAAAATTAATTGAAATTGGTGATGATAGTATTACCAAGAATATTAAAAAAGCTTTTAAAAAATTTAAAGCAGTAAATAAGTATACCACTGAAAATAATAAGATTCTTCCAGAAAATGAGTCCTTACTCGTAAAAAAGCAGAACGACTTTTCTAAAACAGAATTAGTTTGGATTGAAAGTGTATTTAATGGAATAGACTATGATAATGCCTATAATACGGCTCGAAAATTAGCTTTTGATAAAGATTGGAATCGGGCTCTATTACTTTGCAAATTTATTTTAAGTAAAACACCGCGACACGCTGACACAGAGATACTTATGGGTAGAATATATTCTTGGCAAGAAAAATTTCAAAACTCTGAAGAAGTTTTAAAAGAAACTTTACGAAAATATCCTAAGTATGAAGATGGTTATGCCGCCTTATTAGATACATACTTTTGGGCGGGTACCAATGAAAAATCGATAGCATTATTAAATACTATGAATCGACATGATATTAACAATACTATCATAAATGAAAAAATAGCTAGGGCGAAACATCATATTTCTAAAGATTCTACGTTAGATATGAACCCAAACTCACCAAAGTAATATTGAACTACCTTAACTAGCTAAGAATGAGATTACATAAAGTCTTACTTTCATTCATATTGCTTGCCTTTACATTTATGGTTAAGGGGCAAGATTTGGTGTACGCAGGAAACCCAGATACTTCTTTTCTTACAGCCAGAGACATGGCTTTTGCTGGGCATCGAAATTCAGCTCGAGATACCCTCAATCACATATTAACCCGATACCCTGAGTATAGCGATGTTAGAAATCTACTGGGCAAAACTCTAAGTTGGGATGGCAAATACAAAGAAGCTCGAAAACATTTTAATCGTATCACATCAAATGAACGCATCAACAAAGAGGCATGGGAAGCAGCCATAAAAAATGAAATATATGCTAAAGAATATTATTTAGCTTTAGGTCTTTCAAATAAAGCATTAAAGTATATCTCTAATGATGCAGATATTTTGAAACTAAAGGCAGAAGCTACTAATCTCTTAAACAAAGAAAGTAAAAGCACAGAACAAAATCGAAAATATTATAATCGAATAACCTCTTCTGAACATAGTAATAAAGAGGCCTGGGTTGCAGCCATTAAAAATGAAATTAACGCCAATGAGTATTACCTGGCATTAGGTTTAGCCAACAAAGCACTTACATTTTTAAGTGATGATGATGATTTAATAGTAATGAAGGCCTATGCTACTATGAAGATAAATCAGCTAAATGGTAATAATGCTCTTGACGGTGTAGAATTACCTTCTAAGTTTGCCGAAAAAGAGGAAGAAGAAGAAAAACAAAAAAATAATCAAATATCTATATCAAATACATTCGATGCATTCGACAAAGTGTTTGATCCTATGATTTATACAAGTATTGAATACAAAAGAGAAACTAAAGCAGGGGCTATAATTCCTAGAATCAATTATAACAACCGATTTCAAACACACGGACTACAATATGAAGTTGATTTTTATCCAAAGTTTTCAAAAACCTTTTATGCTTATTTAAATTATGGGTATTCAGACGCTCCGATATTTCCTGACCACAGAGTAGGAGGTGAGCTATACTCAAATTTTGCAAAAAAAATTGAAGCCTCTGCAGGTTTTCGATTTTTAGATTTCTCCGATACAAAGGCGATAATTTATACAGGTTCACTCGGTCTGTATTCTGGCAATTACTATTATTCACTTCGCCCATACGTTATTCCGAATGATAATGGTGAATTGGGTATTTCTGGTGAGTTGTTAGCGAGAAAGTATCTGAAAGATGCCGACAATTATCTCGGGTTAAGAGCAGGAATGGGCTTTTTACCAGAATTAAGGCAATTACGTTTTGGAGATGAACTGCTAGCCGAAACCCTTTTATATGTAGAATCACAACAACTACAATTTGAATACCAATTTACGGGTTGGCTACCATCAAACAAGTATCGTGCTAACCTCGGACTGTTACGACAAGAGCTGGTATTTGATTCTAATAATTTTTACTGGGCGGTTTCAGCAGGCATTACAGCTCAAGTTAAGTTTTAAACTTAGGAAATGACATAAGAGTGCTTTTCCTTTTTTAAAATGTCAAAAAAATCGATGAACTACACACCGGTTTTTAAGCTTAAATTTCATTCATATGGTCATTCATCGATTTCACAACAAAAATTTAGTTCTACACCACAATTAATTGTTTCCATTTCACGTTATCAATAAGTTAGTAGTATAATTATTGAACCCAAATCAAATAATAAACTAAACAAAACCCCTACCATGTTGTACGATACCTACGGAGAGGAGTATTTAAGCTTTCTTCAAGAACTAAACGAAATCTTAAGTGTTAACGAACTAACTGAGTTAGACTATATGTAGTCTCATAGAGTTCACTAAAAATCAAGTTATGGCAAATCAAAATTCAGACAATGCAGCTTACATGAATTTCATTGAAACATTAAATGAAATTTTAACAGATTCAGAAATCAACAAACTAAGTTACTCGTAACTACTAATTAGGTTTAACCTAAAAAAAAGCACTCTATTCTAGAATAGAGTGCTTTTTTTTTTGTTCGAAATCGGGGGCTTTATTTGAAAATCGCTTTATCCTAAATAGGTCTTTAATAACTTACTTCTAGAATTATGTCGCAACTTACGAATTGCCTTTTCACGAATTTGGCGAACACGTTCTCTAGTTAAATCAAATGTTTGCCCTATTTCTGCCAAAGTCATTGACTGTTGGTCTCCTATACCATAATACAGTTTAACCACATCTGCTTCACGAGGTGATAATGTTTCTAAAGCGCGAACTATTTCGGTGTTCAATGATTGTTGCATCAAATCTTTATCAGGCCGTGGAGATTCACCAGATCGAAGTACATCATATAAATTTGAATCTTCGCCTTCACGCAAGGGAGCATCCATAGAGACATGCCGACCAGAATTTTTCATCGACTGCTTAACCTCACTTACCGTCATTTCGAGTTCTTTTGCTATTTCTTCTGCCGAGGGTGGTCTTTCATGTGCTTGTTCGAGATACGAAAAGGTTTTTTTGATTTTATTGATTGAACCAATTTTATTTAAAGGCAAACGAACCACACGTGACTGTTCTGCAAGTGCTTGCAAAATCGACTGACGAATCCACCAAACGGCATAAGAAATAAATTTAAATCCTCTAGTTTCGTCAAACCGTTTAGCAGCTTTCACAAGCCCCAAATTACCTTCATTTATTAAATCGGGAAGTTTTAATCCTTGGTTTTGATATTGTTTTGCCACAGATACGACAAAACGTAAATTTGCAGTGGTAAGTTTTTCTAAAGCCCATTGATCACCTGTACGTATACGTTGTGCCAATTCTACTTCTTCAGCTGCGTTAATTAAATCAATCTTACTAATATCTTGCAAGTATTTATCTAAAGATTTTGATTCTCTATTCGTTACTTGCTTGATAATTTTTAGTTGCCTCATATATTTGTTTAGATTTCGAAGTTCTACATCTTCTCATAATACATTTTTATAACCGCTTTTCCAAAGAGTTCTTCATAATCTTATACAAATTTTATTACAAAACCGTGCGAATACTACGTTTTACTCAAGTTTGGTATATGATACTATTATGTGATTTTGAGTACTTTATTGATTATTGAAGTGCTTGCCTTACATTTGAAATACAATATTAGTTATGAGTAAAAGAGCCTTACAGAAATATTTAAAAGAACTTAAAAAACCCGAGTTAGAAGAACAGCTTATTGATTTATATTCACGATTTCCTGTGGTTAAAGAATACTATGATTTTGTCTTTAACCCTAAGGAAGAAAAATTAGTACAAGAGGCTAAAACAAAAATATCAAACGAATACTTCCCTCTAAAGCGGAGAAAAGCTAAAGCTAGACGTTCTGTTGCTCAAAAATTCATTAAGCATTTTAATAAATTAGGGGTTGAACCTGTGCTAGTTGCTGATGTAATGTTGTTTAACATGGAAATTGCCCTAGCTTATTCCTTAGAAAAAAATGTACCCGATGCCTTTTATAAAAGTATGGCAAACAGTTTCAAAGAGGCCATTCATTTCATTTCGCTACATGGTTTATTATCTGAATTTAAAGTGCGTATAGTAGGCCTTTACAAAGAAATACAATCAAATGAGTGGTTATTTGAAGAAGAATTTTCGCGTGCCTTAGATATTATTGATTAAACTTAAAAACACAAGACCTCAATGAATGACTGTTATGAATTAGTCTTTAAAAAATAATCGTAACGTTAAAATAATGAACAAATACTACGATTCCGCGGTTATAATTTCGTACAAGTATAAAAATCGGTTAGTTTTGCAAAATTCCCCTTTCATGAATTTTTTCAGCAGTTAACACAGAAACAAGCACTACTTGGAAGTAAAAAAAAATATAAAAGAGAAAACCCTATACGATTACCAACTAGAGGATTTGAATACTATTTTCAAAACTTTAGATGAATCAAAAGAAGGTGCAAACATATTGTATCAATTACCTACTGGCGGAGGAAAAACTGTTGTTTTTTCTGAAATTGTTAGGCGATACATAGAACAAACCGGCAAAAAAGTAGTTGTACTAACACATCGTATTGAATTGAGTGTTCAGACCTCTAAAATGCTGACCGGTTTTGGTGTTCAAAATAAAATTATAAATAGTGAAGTAAAAGAACTTCGTGATCAAGATGAATTTGCCTGTTTTGTTGCAATGGTCGAAACCTTAAATAATCGGCTTCAAGAAGAAAAGGTAGAGATTAATAATATTGGATTGGTTATTATCGATGAAGCTCACTATAATTCTTTTCGTAAACTATTTAAGTATTTTGAAAAATCAACCATATTAGGGGTCACTGCTACGCCATTAAGCTCGAATATAAAATTACCGATGAAAGACAATTATCAAAAGTTAATTGTCGGAGAATCAATTCAGTCTTTAATTAAACAAAAGTTTTTGGCGAAAGCCAATGTATACAATTACGATGTAAGTCTTCAAAATTTAAAACTAGGAATAAGCGGTGATTACACCGTAAAATCTTCTGACGAGCTATACGGCAATCAAAGTATGCTGGGCAAATTATTAACAGCCTACACCGAAATTGCAAAAGGCACCAAAACGTTAATTTTCAATAACGGTATTAACACCTCCCGATACGTATATGATACCTTTAAAAAGGCGGGTTACAATGTACGTCACTTAGACAATAAAAATAATGCAACCGAGCGACGTGAAATTTTAGAATGGTTTTCAAACACCCCTGATGCTATTTTGTCTTCTGTAAGTATTTTGACAACAGGGTTCGATGAACCAACAGTAGAGACCATTATTTTAAATCGGGCCACCCGATCTTTAACTCTTTACTTTCAGATGATTGGAAGGGGTTCTCGAGTGCTTCCAAACAAGAAAGAGTTTACCGTGGTTGACATGGGAAATAATGTTGCTAGATTTGGAATGTGGGATGCTCCAATTGATTGGCAAGAGATCTTTCATTTTCCTGATTTCTTTCTCGAAAACATTAAGAATGACGAAGATATAGAAAGAGAATTTGTTTATGAGATGCCTGCAGCCTTACGTGAGAAATTTGCCAAGTCTGATGCTATCGAATTTGATATAAAAGAAGAATACAAAAAGGTCTTCGCTCAAGGTCAAAAATCAAAAATAGTTTTAGAGAAAAGTATAGAACAACATGCGCGCATTTGTATGGAAAATGCAGAAGATGTATTTGATGCTCGAATTCTTGCGAAGCAACTAAAAGAAGAGATTAGTTATCGTGTACGTCAATACTCTTATTGCATTATGAATAATACTAAAAATTATAAAGAATGGCTAGAGGAAGATTACGAACGAAAATTACGTTCAAAAATATCTAAAATGTTTGCTGAAAAAATGTAGCAACAATAGTAAACTCTGCTTAAAAAAACGATTTTCAATTTAATTCATTTGTTGAATTAATCACAAGGCTTGCATTAAATGTCGCAACAAAAAGTTCTAATTATCGCTTTAGTTTGGCCCGAACCGCAGACTACTGCCGCAGGAAGCAGAATGTTGCAATTGTTACAATTTTTCAAAAGTTCAAACTATGCTATTACTGTTGCTAGCACTGCAACCGAATCTAAATTATCATTTGACCTTAATAACTTAGAAATAGATAAAAAAAGCATTCAATTAAACCATTCTAGTTTTGATGTTTTTATTGCAGACTTCAACCCTGCAATTGTTCTATTTGACCGTTTTATAACTGAAGAACAATTTGGCTGGCGTGTGGCCGAACATGCTCCAAATGCATTACGTATTCTTAATACTGAAGATCTACATTCATTGCGCCATGTTAGAGAAAAGTCATTTAAAAAGAATATTCCGTTTACTATAAACCATTGGCTAAATGATGATAAAACAAAACGAGAGATAGCAAGTATATATCGATCAGATTTATCATTAATAATCTCTAGCCATGAAATAGAACTACTTCAAAATGTTTTAAACATTGATAAAAACCTCTTACTGCATTTACCATTTATGACAGAAAAAGTATCGGAAAAACAAATATCTGATTGGCCTACATTTTCAGAACGAAAAGACTTTATCTGTATCGGCAACGGTAAACATGCTCCTAATCTTGATGCCATAGTTTGGTTAAAAAAAGAGATATGGCCTTTAATTCATGCTAAACTACCTGATTCAAACCTTCACATTTATGGTGCCTATCTACCAGAATTTATCAAGCAAATGCACCGCCCTAAAGAGGGGTTCTTGGTTCATGGATGGACGGAAGATAAAAAAACTGCTTTTCAAAAGGCCAAAATTAATTTAGCCCCTTTACGTTTTGGTGCAGGTATTAAAGGAAAATTGGTTGACAGTATGACCTTTGGTACACCGAGTATTACAACCTCTATTGGTGCTGAAGGCATGCATGATCATTTACCATGGAACGGTACTATTGCTGATGAAGCAGGAACCTTTGCTAATGCAGCAGTTTTGCTATATAGAGATAAAAATACTTGGCAGACCGCACAAGGCTTCGGAATAGAAATTATTGATGAAATTTATAATTCTGAAAAACTTCACAATAGACTAACCAATGCAATAAATAAACTATTTGAATATTTGATAACGCATCGACAACGAAATTTTATAGGGGTTATGTTGCAACATCATTCTTTAGCAAGTACCAAGTTTATGTCTAAATGGATAGCAGAAAAAGAGAGTAAAAACAATTAAAAAAAACTATACCCGATTTTTGAAAGCTAGCATATCACCATTCTTTTTCAATATTACCACTATCTTTACGTATTAAAAATGAATAATAATACATGAAAACTCCTAACTGGAAAACTGCTATAGAATTTGAAGATATTACCTATACTAAAAGTGACGGTGTTGCGCGAATAGCTTTTAATCGCCCAAATGTTAGAAATGCATTTCGACCTAAAACTACAAGTGAATTATATAAAGCTTTTTACGATGCTCAAGAAGATACTTCTATTGGTGTAGTATTGCTATCAGCTGAAGGTCCGTCTACCAAAGATGGTATTTATTCTTTTTGTAGTGGCGGTGATCAAAAAGCTAGAGGTGAACAAGGCTATGTTGGAGATGATGGTATGCATCGACTGAATATTCTTGAAGTGCAGCGACAAATTCGTTTTATGCCAAAAGTAGTTATAGCTGTTGTACCAGGATGGGCTGTAGGAGGTGGGCATAGTCTACACGTGGTTTGCGACATGACTTTAGCGAGTAAAGAACATGCTATCTTCAAACAAACAGATGCTGATGTTACAAGTTTTGATGCCGGCTATGGATCTGCCTATTTGGCAAAAATGGTGGGGCAGAAAAAAGCACGTGAAATTTTCTTTTTAGGAAGAAATTACTCTGCCCAAGAGGCTTATGAAATGGGAATGGTTAATGCAGTAATACCGCATGACGAATTAGAATCTACCGCGTATCAGTGGGCGCAAGAAATATTAGAGAAATCACCTACTTCTATAAAAATGCTGAAATTTGCAATGAACCTAACCGATGATGGTATGGTTGGGCAACAAGTATTTGCGGGTGAAGCTACACGGTTGGCCTATGGTACTGAAGAAGCCAAAGAAGGAAGAAATGCTTTTCTTGAAAAACGAAAGCCTGACTTTGGCAAAAACAAGTGGATTCCGTAATCGAACCGTTGTTAATTAAGATAATAATTCAATACAACTAAAAAGAGCTCCATCTTTACGATGGAGCTCTTTTACGAGAACACTATATGAAAATGAAAAAATTTATTCGTCTTTAATAACACTGTAAACTTAAGGGCTTTCTATAGTGTTTCTAAATACTTGTTGTGAGCTTTATTAATTATGTTGTGAAATACATCATTTATGATGTATTACATTATTCAAATGCAGCAATGACTTCCTTTAAAAATTTATTATCATCAAAATTAGGAGGTTCAGCTAAACCCGTTCTAACGATAACCAAGTCTTTTGATGGAATAATGAAAACCCGTTGTCCTTGAAATCCATTGGCAGAATATAAGTCTTTCGGCACATCTTTATATTTACCTTCAGCATTCAACCACCAGTGCGCTCCATAGGTTCCGTTAGAATGGGCTGTGGGTTTGGTGATGTAATCTATCCATTCCGGATTAAAAATTTGTTCCCCATTCCAATTACCTCTGTATAAATGTAATAGTCCGAATTTAGCCCAATCTCGTGTTGTAGCCCATCCGTAAGAAGAACCAACAAAATTACCAGACATATCGGTCTCAATGAGCATAGAATGCATACCAATTTTATCAATTAGCTGCTGGTAAGGAAAATCAAGATATTCTTGATGTGTATCAAACTGCTTTCTTAAAATTCCAGATAACAAATTGGAAGTTCCTGAAGAATAATTCCAAATTTCAGTAGGGGCCGCTATCACTTGTTTTTCCCCTTGTTTTTTAGTCATATCAGCATCTAAAAATAGCATCTCAGTAACATCAGAAATTGCACTGTAATCTTCTTCCCATTCAAGACCACTTTGCATGCGTAATAAATGATCAAGAGTTATCGAATGTTTCATATCTTTCATGCGCATCTGATTAGCAAACGGCTTAAATGTTTGAACATCAATTTTATCTTGATATTCCAAAACTCCGTACATTGTTGCTAATATGCTTTTGGTCATTGACCATCCTAAAACCGGTGTTTCTACGGTAATTCCATCGCTATATTTTTCAGCAACAATTTGTCCTTTATAAACAACCAAGACTGTTCTAGTTCGTTGCACCTCATTATTCGTAAAGGCGCCAGCGACTGCAGTATTTAGCTGGTCATAGTTCACTTCTTGAAAAAGGGTGTCTTTTGTACCATTATTTCCATAGGGAAAGGGCAATTTATTTTGCAAAATACTACGTTTGGGTTGAAGTAATTTTTGTGTTTTATCATAAGAATCGTTGATTAACACACAGCCTAAACCATCACGACACACCGTTTCTCTATCCATTAAACCGTATACCGATGTAATTACATTTCCATTGTTAGTACTCTCCACATCAGCCAATTTTATTAAGGGGATATTGTTATCTGTTGCCACGATATCAGTATAAGGCCTTTCGGAAATAAAAGCTGTGGAGGCTAAATTTTTTGATGCATAACCAGAGATAATATTCAGTTTGGGATAATTTAGTACAATAGCAATAGCTACTACGACTAATAATAGTAATAGAATACGCTTTAGAATTTTCAATTTACAGTGGAATTTAGATTTGTTGTAAATTTAAAAAGAATAATAGTTACATGATTCTTTCAAATATCTCAAAAAGTACATTAGTATTTATTGCCTCGGTATTGATTACAATTTCTTGTTCTTCGAAAAAAGAAGATCCGTATGTATGGAAAAGCATTGAAGTTACCGCAACTGCCTACAACTCGGTATCATGGCAAACGCAAGGAAACCCAGTAATTGCAGCATGGGGAGATTCTTTGAAACCAGAAATACCATCTATTGCTGTTTCTAGAAATTTAATCAATTCAGGACTAAAACACAATACACCAGTAAAAATAGAAGGTTTTGATAGTATTTTTTTAGTTCGTGATAAAATGCATAGAAGATGGCAAAACCGTATTGATATTTATATGGGTACAGATATCACTAAAGCTAAAGAATGGGGGAGACAAAAAATCACCATTCAATATGGTATTTTAAAGGATAGTCTAAGCGAACCAGAACTACCGAAATGATTTTCTTGATTCCTTTGTAGATTTAACTCGATGAAAAATTATATACTTTTTGGTTTGCTTATAGTTATACTAACATCTTGTGCTACGCAACATAGCATCGTTGACAAGCGGATTATTTTTGATGATGTGCGTAAAAACCTTTCTCTAGAATACCTTGAATCACATTATAATTTGGTACAGAAAGAGCCTGTGATTATTCCTAAAATGATTGTTTTACATTGGACGGTTATTCCAACATTTGAAAAATCTTTTGAAACTTTCAATCCGTCAAGATTACCTGGCAGACCTGATTTAAAGGCTGCGAGTGCTTTGAACGTGAGTTCGCAATTTACGGTAGATCGTGATGGTACTATTTATAGACTTCTTCCTGAAACTACTATGGCACGTCATGTAATCGGTTTAAACCATTGTGCTATTGGCATTGAGAATGTTGGTGGTTCTGATGCATTACCTCTGACAAAAGCTCAAGAGAAAGCTAATATTTGGTTGGTTAACTATTTGGCTGAAAAGTATTCTATCGATTACTTGATTGGGCATTATGAATACACCAACTTTGAAGGACATGAACTATGGCTTGAACAAGATGAAGGGTATCGAACGAAGAAAACAGACCCGGGTGAACATTTCATGAATGTTGTTCGAAAAGCTACTAGACACCTTAATTTTAAACCTATTCCTGTTAAATAATAATTTATGAAAATCACCTTTACTCTTTGCGCTTTACTGTTGTCATGTTTTATTTCTGCTCAGGGCAATGATATCACTACTCAGCTCTATGATACTTACGAAAAGTACCAAGAATCAAGTTTAGATAAAAGGAGGATAAAACATCATCAATTACAGCCCTTACTTGCTAAATTGAAAGCCGACAGTCGATTTAAAGTGAATGTTGTAGGCAAATCTATAGAAGGCCGTGATTTGTCATTGGTAAGTATCGGTCAGGGAAGTATAGATATATTTCTTTGGTCTCAAATGCATGGTAATGAACCTACCGCAACGCAAGCCATATTTGATATACTTAACTTTTTCAAAAGTCCTGATTTTAAGGAAGAAAAAGAGGCATTGTTACAAAATACTACGATTCATTTTTTACCAATGCTAAATCCTGATGGGGCTGAACGGTTTCAACGAAGAAATAGGTTAGGGGTCGATATCAACAGAGATGCACTACGCCTACAATCACCTGAAAGTCAAACATTAAAAAACGTTCGTGACAGCCTTGATGCAGATTTCGGATTTAATTTACATGACCAAAGCACCTACTATAATGCCGAACGAACTGAAAAACCAGCTACAATTTCTTATTTGGCACCTGCATTTAATTATGAGAAAGAAGTAAACGAAAAACGAGGTAATGCTATGAAAGTCATCGTTTTTATGAATAACATTATTCAAAAATATGCGCCAGGTCAAGTAGGTCGATACAATGATGATTTTGAACCTCGGGCTTTTGGTGACAATATTCAAAAATGGGGCACAAGTACGATTCTAATAGAATCAGGTGGTTACCGTAACGATGTAGAAAAACAAGAAATTAGAAAATTAAATTATGTGTCTATTTTATCGGCAATTTACACTATTGCCAAAGGTAATTTTAAAGATATACCTATTGAGGATTACGAAAAAATACCCAATAACGATCGAAAACTTTTCGACCTTAAAATCACTAATGTGACTTATGAAATTGGCGGCAAACCCTATATTTTAGATATTGGAATAAATCAATTAGAAGTAGAAAAGGATAAATCTAATGATTATTGGCATAGTAGTAGAATCATTGACCAAGGCGATTTATCGACCTATTTTGGGTATGATAATTTTGATGCCACTGGATTTACTATTAGACCGGGAAAGGTCACTAACGAACCTCTGAATACCTTTAGTGATTTAACTTATGAAAAAACAATGAATCTCTTACGACAAGGCTATACCTATTTACAAGTAAGCAAAATACCAGCAGAATGGGTTGATTTTTCTTTTCCTATTCATTTAATTTCTTCTCAACACCATTTACATGATTTTACTTTAGAAGTTGGTGTTAATCCAACCTTTTTATTGGAGAAAAACGGAACTTATCATTATGCAGTCATTAATGGATCTTTAATAAACCTTGAATCAGGAACTGCGTTGGGTAGTTTTAAAAATGCTATGATTTATCGTTAACTTCCAAATGTTTTAAAAGACAAAAAAGCAGCTTCTATAAAGCCACTTCATTTGTCTTTCACACTTGTAACAGATTGCAATTAAGCCAATTAAAATCCAAATTGAACAATCTTATATGGGTTGTAAACTATCAAAATAGTTAACATACATAATAAGGTTACCACAATGGAGGAAAAAAGGAACAAGGTGGTGGCTTTATACCACCTTGGCATTCCGTTTAACGAGGTGTTTTGAATAATTGTATTGAATACATCCATAATTTCTACATTTTTCGTTACACATAATTCCAGTTTTTAGGATGTAGGTCTTCAATTTAAAATAGGGGATAATGTTATTCAAAAAACAACTATTACACCAAAAACCCTACCCAATAAGACGAACAGTAAATTTATGGGGCAAACTGCATAAAATGGTGTATTTGTTTACCTGTAACGCTAATGTTATGAAATGAAAAAACGCCCAAATGGGCGTTTTTAAAATGTTCTTTTGTAAATTTTCGAATCACTCGCAACCTCCTGTAAAGCCAGTGGCATCGAATTTAGATTGTACGGCACCTTCACGATTTCCATCTTTTACTTGAATAGCCAAATTGTTTTCACCACTACCATCACGTTTCGGACTACAATATTCAAACAAATAAAAACTATTGGCTTGCTCTGAAACTCGTTGCGAAATATCATTAAATGTTGTTTCTAACTCTTCTTTATTACCAGCAAATACGCTAAAGGTTTTTCCAAGGTCAGTTAGTACCTGAGAATCTATTTCTGCCCCTAAACCAATAGTAAAGAATGCAATATTCGCATCAGCCTCATCTACCTTTTTTTGTGCCGATTCTTGAGTAAAACGAGAGGCTTGGTCAGTACCATCGGTAAATATAACCACAGATGCAGCACCAATTTTTCCTCCTTGGGTACTTGAATTTAAAAGTTCAGTCGCTATGTCTGTAGACTTAATCACAGCGCCATATAGATCGGTAGAGGGGTCATTGCTAATATCTGTCGTGATGCCATCAATAGCCAATTTTAATTCTTCTTTATCTGAAGTTAAATCATTTAAAGGATGAAGAACGTTTTCTCCATCAAACCAATAAATAGCCATTTTAAATGATTCTTGAGAGCTTGCTGGCATTACATTATCAACAAAACTCGTACTGGCAATTTTCAATTCGTCTAAACTACTACTCAATACACTATTACTCAAATCAAGCACCAATAAAGTATTGGTTGCAAAAATTTGAGAGTTTGGCGATATACGTGCCTGTGATTCTGACTTAGAAATCGTGTTAAAACAATCGTCATTTCTACCTTGCTCATAAATAGTAAATTGATCGGCATTCAAACCAGCTACGGGATTGCCATCAGTATCAGAAACTTTAAACAAAATTGATACTTTGCCGGGCAAGGTCGTATACTGCTCTTGAATTGAAAGTACCAAATCGCTTTCAGGAAAACCTAGACAATCATCTACTGGCACTCCTTTTCCTAGTCCATCAACATTACCAAACCGGAAGTTAACATCATCATCTGCATTACCACAAGAAACTGCAATACAAAGGGTAATGGCAATTAAAAATACATTGGTGAAATGTTTCATTTTCTAAATTTAGGGTTCAACCAACAGAACGGACAAAACAATGATTAAGTATAACCTCAATTGAAATAATATGTTAAAGAATGTTAAGAAAATGTACGCTTTTTTTATTCCTATCTTAAAATATTACTTTCAAGCTATGAATTCTTCACCACACATTGCTGTTCTCATTCTTGCTGCTGGTCAATCACAGCGAATGAAAGAACATATCAAACAATTGCTCCCTTATAAAAAGAGTACCTTACTCGGTGAAGCAATACATTCGGCCAAGGCATCAACTGCCAGTCATGTATATGTTGTATTAGGGGCTTATCATGAAGAAATTACAGAAAAACTAAGGTTAAAACCAGAATTAATTATTTATAATTCTAAATGGCAGCAAGGTATGGGGGGCTCTATTGCAATTGGCATCAAACATTTGCAATCAACATCTATTAAATTTGATGGGGTACTGATAATGCTCGCCGATCAACCTAATATTGATACCGAGTACTTGAATCAATTAATTCATAAATGGTGGAACGATTCATCAAAAATAGTATCAACTAAATACGCTAATCATTCAGGGGTGCCAGCAGTATTTGGAACTTCTTTTTTTGATGAACTTAGTAAATTAAATAAAGATTTTGGAGCAAAACACCTTATTCAACAACATGGTGATTCTATTCTAACTATAGACGCTAACGGTAAAGAACTCGATCTCGATGATTATCAAACCTATCAAAACCATGTGAATTCAATTTAAAAAGAATATTGATTTATGAAATTTATAAAAATCGCATTTTTCATTTTGGCATTATTGCCCATAACGGCTATCTCACAAGATATGGGTTTTGAAGAATATAATCCAACCTCGACTTTAGTAGTAGAAGGAGAAGAAATAAAAACAGCAAAATTTCCATTTATTGATATTCATAGCCACCAACGCAATATGGATTCAGAAAGATTAACGCAATTATTAGCTGATATGGATTTAATTAATGAAGCTATTATGGTGAATTTAAGTGGAGGATCAGGATCTAGTCTAAATCAAAAACTAGAAAGTATACGGCAAAACTATCCGAATCGCTTTGTTGTTTTTGCGAATGTTAATTTTGATGGTATAGGAGAGAAGGGGTGGTCGGAAAAGGCAGCTGCCCAATTAGAAAATGATATTAAAAATGGTGCTAAAGGACTAAAAGTCTTCAAAAGTCTTGGGTTGCGGTATAAAGACACCAATGGAAATCGAGTAGCTATTGATGACCCACGCTTAGACGCTATTTGGGCTAAATGTGGCGAATTAGGGGTGCCGGTATTAATTCATGCTGCTGATCCAAAGTCATTTTGGCATCCAATGGACAGTGATAATGAACGATGGTTAGAACTAAAAACTCACCCCCGAAGAAAGAGATCAGCAACAAACCCCGCGCCCTGGCAACAAATTATAGATGAGCAACACAGAATGTTCAAAAAACATCCTAATACAAATTTCATTAATGCTCACATGGGGTGGTTCGCCAATGATCTTACGAAGTTAGGTAAGTTATTAGATGAAATGCCAAATATGAATGTGGGTATTTCTGCAGTTATTGCTGAATTAGGTCGGCAGCCACGTAATGCAAAAGCCTTTTTCGAAAAATATCAAGACCGAATACTTTTCGGAAAAGACAGCTGGAAACCTGAAGAGTTTCCGACGTATTTTAGAATATTAGAATCTGATGATGAATACTTTCCTTATTATAAAAAGTACCATGCCTTTTGGGCTATGTACGGATTAGATCTACCTGATATTGTGCTCAAAAAGGTCTATTACAAAAATGCTCTAAGGCTTATTCCTGGTTTAGATCATACTTTGTTTCCCGTAGATTAGCGGGCTTTATTTTTCACTGTTACTTCAGTATTCAACTCGTTTTCGGTGCTACCATAATCTTGAAAAATTCCGCAAGAGTTCACCATCTTAATAAGTGATTTCTCTTGTTGTTTTCTTTTTCTAGCAACCGCTTCAATGTCTTTTGATAAATATTGCATCTTTTCAGAATTTATTGCAAAACGTAAAGATCATTATTTTGTTGTCATCATTAATTAAATACCAATTTCCTTAACAAATTTTTATCATGCAATTTACATTATAGAAAAAGTATATTAAAATAGTGTGACAAAATTAGTAGTATCTGTACTAATATCTCGAAACAACAAGAACAAGATGCAAAAAGAAGAAGCCTTTGTTGAACTAATTAAACAAAATGAAGGTCTTATTTTTAAAATTACCACAATGTATACAGATCATTACGATGATCAGCAAGATTTGTATCAAGACATTGTGTATCAACTTTGGAAATCTTTCGACTCTTTTAGATCAGAATCTAAAATTAGTACTTGGATGTATCGTATTGCGTTAAATACCGCTCTAACCCGCATCAGAAAAAAGAAACGCTTCGGTAATTCTGTTTCCATTGATCAAGTAATATTAAAACAAACCGAGAATTATAATCAAGAATTTGAAGAACGATTGAAATTAGTTTACGCCCATGTGCGAAAATTGAATGTAGTTGAAAAAGGCCTCATTTTTCTTTTGTTAGAAGGAAAAAAATATGAGGAAATAGCTGAAATAACTGGACTTAGCCCAACAAATGTGGGAACCAAAATTTCAAGAATTAAACAAAAATTAAAACAACAAATTGTAAAAAAATAAGCGATGGAAATCGAAGAAATGAAAGCGCTTTGGTCAGATATGAGTAATCAGTTAGATCAACAAAAAAAATTAACAAATGACATCATCATGCAAATGACACAAGAAAAGTATACTAATAAATTTAAAACGCTGGCGAATTATGAAACCATAGGAGCATTCGTATGCTTTGCCATATTAATTTTTTTAATTCTAAATATTCACAAATTAGACACCTGGTATCTATTGGGCTGCGGCATCGTCACGATGGTATTTATGTTCGTTTTTCCAGTTTTGACCCTGCGCTATCTAAGAAAAATTAAGCAGTTCGAAATCGTTAATAAAAATTATAAAGAAGTTTTGGTTGGCTTTCACAAGGCTAAAGCAAACCTGCTCAACCTTCAGAAAGTTGGTGTATTTGCTAGTTTTATAGTTATTTTTACTTCTGCAGCGGTCTTTGCTAAAATATTCGATGACAAAGACTTTTTCATGGTAGAAAGAGGAGTGAAAGAATATCTGTTTCTAGCTTTTACACTAGTATTAGTATTCTTCTTTTCTCGTTGGGGGTTTCGGGTCTACCAAAAAGTTGCAAACGCTGCTGAAGCTGTTTTAAAAGAACTAGAATAGAAGTTCAAGAATTTACTAAATATTTTTTTGTTCGCATCTAAAGAACCTCAAGCAATTGACGTTGTATATAATCTAAAATCAACATCCAATTCATTTTAAGTACCAATGACGCTGTAGGCACATTATCATCTTCAATAGCGGCAATAATCGCATCATGCTGATTATCAGATTTTGAATACAATAAATCATCAGCCATAAACTCGCGCTCATAGAAAAATACACGTATTTTCAAATCTTCAAGTACATGTTGTGCCAATATATTACCATAATTTTTAGTCAACAAACGATGAAAACCCAACTTAGCATTGATTCTAGCAACAGTATCTTCCGCATTTTTAAATACTAATTGCTGTTCTCTCAGCTGTACAATTGATGCCTCATCAAATTCAGAGTTTTCAATGGCTAAAACTTCTAGATCGGCAACAAGTTCATAAAGATCTTTAGCCTCTTTCAAGCTTAACTCTGAAATAATAAACCCTCTGTTGGGTATCGCGGTTATAATACGAGATTGTTGTAGTTGTGTTAATGCCTCGCGAATGGGTGTCACACTTACGCCTAATTTTCGTGCCAACGCCGCTAAATTAATAGTTTGGCCTTCTTGAAGATGTCCGCGTTTCATTTCGCTTAAGAGAAATTCGCGCACCTGGTCTCTGAAACTAGATTTTATGATCATGAATCAAATATATGCAATCGTATACGATTTTTGATTGAATTTGTTGTGATGCCTCATCATTCTGTGGTATACTTAACGAAAAACAAGTACAGATAAACAAATTTATGGCAAAGTATTTGCTATCCTCTGTATTCAAAGCTATCTTTGATAATCCTAAGTATCTCAAATACTTAAACTTCCTTACTCCATATTGGAATGGAAAATATAAAAAACAAACAGCATTTAAACTATGGCTAGAGCACAAGAAACCTATGGTAAAAAAGAACGAGAAAAGAAACGTTTGAAAAAACGTGAAGAGAAAGCTAAGAAAAAGGCAGAACGCCAAGCGAACTCTAATGCAGGAGGATCATGGGAAGATATGCTAGTCTATGTAGATGAAAACGGTCATTTCACTGATACACCACCAGATCCTACAAAAAAAGTTAAGGTTGATGCTGAAAGTATAGTTTTAGGCGTTCCTAAGAAGGAAGAACAAGAAGAAGAAGATCCGATCAGAAATGGTAAAGTAGCTTTCTTTGATACCTCTAAAGGCTTTGGTTTTATAAATGATTCTGAAAATCAAGAAAAATATTTCGTTCACGTAAGCGGACTTATTGATGAAATTGCTGAAAACGACAAGGTTTCTTTTGAACTCGAAAGAGGTATGAAAGGTATGAACGCTGTTCGCGTTAAAAAAATCTAGTTAACTTATTTAATTAGTATCTCCTACTTTAAAACCTGAATATGAAGACATTCTGGTGATATGTCTTTTTATTGCTGTTTATAATATATTTTTAATGAATCAATATTCTTTTAACTCTGCTATATGCAGAAAATAGTTGTTATAGTTAAAGATATTGATCTTGGTAAGTATTTTATGTGAATTTTTGGTTTCATATTGCTTGGTGCATTCCACATCAATAACTGGTGATTTTTCTCAATAACTAAAACAGACTTCTTCTTACAGTAAGGCGTAATACCGTTTATCGATTTTTTTGTTAAAATTTATATAGCGGCGGTTAACAACAGGGTTGTGTGCACACTAAACGACTCAGGATATACGTTTCTAATTATAGTATAAACCTTACCCTGTTCAACAAAGGGTCTTAAAAAAAGATTTCATGAATAAGTTTATTAAAGGTAGCAAGCTAGCGTTGTTTAGCATGACAGTGCTATTTGTATTTAGTTGTAGTAAAGATGATGAAGTTGACCAAATAGTTCAAGATCAAGTCGTAACCGCAACAGAGGTTCAAACTATCATCGCAACAGACGACTATTCTAGTGCGGTAGACGATATTATTACCGACCTTTTTCAAAATGGAGAATCTTCAAAATCTTCAAAAAATGATTGTTATGTGACAACATATTCAGATACCGGATATTCAGTAACTTTTGATAACTGTAGTTTTGATGACGGTGAAATCATTAACGGAAGTTTAGTGGTAACCTATAAAGAAGGTGAAGAATCTTCAGCATTTACTGCAGCCTATAATAACTTAACTGTCGGCGATATTGCTATTAATGGTACACGAAGTTTTACCATAAATAGTAATTCTGAAGGAAATGATATTTCTTTTGATATCGTAAGTGATATGAATGTAAAATTAGAGGATGGTTCTATAATCGAAGAAATGGGAAGTAAGAACTTTTCATTTGAATTTGACACTGAAAATTTTGAAGAAAGCGTTTTGATTATTGATGGGGATTGGACTGTTAAAGCCAATGGAAATACGTATACAGTGAATATTACCTCACCATTAAAAACAAACTTCTTCAGTTGTGAACACGCATCTGAAGGTGTTATGAGTTTAAATAAAAACGGCCTAGCAGTTACCATTGATTTTGGAGATGGTACTTGCGATGATGTAGCTGACATGACCTATCCTGACGGAACAGTAGAAGAAATTAAACTAAGTGACATCTAAACGATTGCTTATTTAATAAAAAATTAAAGCCCCGATACAATGGTATCGGGGCTTTTTAATAGGGTAGGTGGCGCTATAAATTAGCGGTATCTTCTTTTGCTATTCCAGATATTACTTTTAGTATTTTCTGATGTTGATCTTACTTGATATTTGTTTATAGTTTCCATGATTGTTGTTTTTTGATTGTTGTTGATGATGATTGATGATTGAGATACAGTGATTAGCGGTATCTTCTTTTGCTATTCCAGATGTTACTTTTGGTATTTTCTGATGTTGATCTTACTTGATATTTGTTTATAGTTTCCATGATTGTTGTTTTTTGATTGTTGTTAATGATAATTGAGATACAGTGATTAGCGGTATCTTCTTTTGCTATTCCAGATATTACTTTTAGTATTTTCTGATGTTGATCTTACTTGATATTTGATTATAGTTTCCATGATTGTTGTTTTTTGATTGTTGTTATTGATGATTGATGATTGAGATACAGTGATTAGCGGTATCTTCTTTTGCTATTCCAGATATTACTTTTAGTATTTTCTGAAGTTGATCTTACTTGATATTTGTTTATAGTTTCCATGATTGTTGTTTTTTGATTGTTGATGATTAATAAAATTTTAAAATTGTGACCGGTATTCAATTTTTTTTGTTTTAGACTTCTCGTCATACAGTCTATCTGTACTCCAGCCAAAGCCAAATCCAAAATATATTCGAGGTCGTAATTGATGTTGGTGTAAAGTTCTCATGATGATTGTTTTTTGATGATTGATGATTGTTTTTTGATGATTGATGATTGATTTGTTTTAGTATAGATCTTATCTATATCTTCTTTTGTTGTTCCAGATGTCACTTTTAGAGTTCTCTGTAAATTGTCTTTTTTGATGTTTGCTTAAAGTATCCATGTATATATATTTTGTTGTTAATAATTGTGTTATATCTAGAAGACGTCTCAAAACTAATTTTGTTACAGTACTATGTATAAAAAGGTACTATTTTATATATTTTTTAACACATTAAAATTTACAACCAATTGATTTAAAGGTGATTATAATTTTATACTTTTTTAAAAATTTTGAAGAAACTAATTTTTAGTTTGAAAATAGCAACCTTTTTATGTGAGTTTTTTACTAAATAGTGCAGGTAATACAAGTTTTATTGAATAGTAAATTCTAAACAATTGATTTAAACTATTACAATGAAGTACTAAACCATCAATGACAAAGACATGTTTTACAAACGATAATAAACTATTCTACTATTTCACTCAAGGTTATCTCAACTTTCTGTTTAAGAATATTCCTATTTTATTAACTTACCTAAAATTCTCGCTAGACTAGTATTATGTTTCACACTCTACTATAATACTAGTCTGAAATTCATGAATCACAAATGAAGCTTATTTTTATTTTCGTACTTTTTCTTTTTTGCTTTTCCTGCAAACCTATTGCTAGTGAAAGTTTATTTAATGGGTATAATTTAGATGGATGGCATATTGATGTTCCGGCAATAGATAGTATTCCAACTGCAAAAACACCATTTATAGTTCAAGATCAAATGCTAATAAGTCTGGGTACACCACAGGGCCATTTAATTACAAATAAAAGTTATGACAACTTCAGGCTAGATATTGAGTACCGATTTACCGGAGCACCCGGAAATTGTGGGGTACTAGTTTTCGCATCTACACCAAGGTCTTTATATAAAATGTTCCCAAAATCTATTGAAGTGCAAATGATGCATGAAAATGCAGGTGATTTTTGGTGTATAGTTGAAGATATTAACACAGATAATATGCTAGTGCGCCGAGGCCCAGAAGAAGAGTGGGGTATTACTGAAGGAAAAAAAAGAAGGATAAAAAACTTAACTGATTCCTCTGAAAACCCGTTAGGTGAATGGAATTATATGACTATTGAATGTGTAAATAATGCGATTAAGGTTTGGGTAAATTCAGATTTGGTAAATTATGGTTATAATGCCACTGCTAATTCTGGTCAAATTGCTTTGCAGGCAGAAGGTGCAGTTGTAGCCTTTAGAAAAGTACAATTGACCTCAATTACAGAGTTTTCAGAATGATACATTTTTAGTTTTAAAACGGCCCAATTACAACGATAACTTAAACAGTTTCATCAGAAAAATTCCATAAACCTCAATAAAGACGTATTTTTGCAATCCCAAAAAGAAAAGGATCGAATGGCGGAAATTGCAATTGAACTTCAAGACAAGAAATCAGATAAAGAACTTTATGACTACCAGCAAGGTGCCATAAGTCAAATTTTTGAAAAATTTGATACAGCACCAGAAGACCATCACTTACTTTACCAACTACCTACAGGTGGTGGTAAAACGGTGATATTTTCTGAAATGGTTCGTCAATACCTTAAAAATCATAAAAAGAAGGTATTGGTTATGACGCACCGGTTAGAGCTATGTAGGCAAACATCGAATATGTTAACAGAGTTTGGTGTTATCAACAAGGTGGTTGATAGTAAAGCCGATTTGCAAGATCAAGCTGATTACGTGTGTTATGTGGCCATGGTTGAAACTTTAAATAACCGCTTACAAGATGATAAGTTAGATATATCAGATATTGGGCTGGTTATTATTGATGAAGCCCATTACAATTCGTTTACAAAGCTATTTAAGTTCTTTGAAAATTCTTTTATTTTAGGAGTTACAGCAACCCCTTTAAGCTCAAACAAAGAGCTACCTATGAAAGATAATTACAATGAGCTAATTGTTGGGGAAACTATTGAAAATTTGATTGAAAACGACTTTTTAGCACGAGCGGAAGTATTTCAATACGATATGGCACTAACCTCATTAGAGATTGGTTCTAATGGAGATTATACCGTTAAATCTTCGGAGGACTTATATTCGAGTCCTGCCATGTTAGAGAAATTATTAAAGGCGTATGAAAAACACTCTCAAGGAAAAAAGACATTAATTTTCAATAACGGTATAAATACATCTATTAATGTATATCATACCTTTAATGCTGCAGGACTTCCGGTAATGCATTTAGACAACACTGCCACTAAAAAGCAACGTGCTCAGATTTTAAAATGGTTTAAGGAAACTCCTGATGCTATTTTAACTTCGGTAAGTATTTTAACCACTGGTTTTGATGAACCTACTATAGATACTATAATTTTAAACAGAGCAACCAAGTCATTGACATTATATTATCAAATGATTGGTCGTGGTTCTCGTATTTTAAATAACAAATCAAAATTTACGGTTATAGACCTGGGTAATAACAATTATAGATTTGGCCCTTGGGGTGCAGACTTAGATTGGCAGGCCATTTTCTCTTCTCCTAATTTTTATGTAGATCGTATTCAAGATGATGAATCTATTGAAGATCAATTTAAACATGACATGCCTGAGGAAATTCGTTCAGAATTTTCTAAATCAGAAGATGTATCATTCGATATTAAAGAAGTTTATAGGTCGGCAACCAGTAGTGGAGAATCTTCTAAAGTAGTTTTAGAACGATCAATAGCACAACACGCCAGAATATGTATCGAAAACAGTGAGGATGTTTATGATGCTTTAGGCTTGGCTAAACTTTTAAAAGACGACATTAACCAACGTATATTAACCTATACCAAATGTATTAGTAGAAGTACTGGTAATTTTATTATTTGGTTAAAAGATGATTACAAGAAAAAGCTAAATGCGTATTTACGCCAAAACTTCGATACAGTTTTTGAGGAGATACATGGGTATCCACCAGAAGACTAAGCTTTTAAAATTTACCATCGTACCTTTGAATTTTTAAAATAGCTTTAATAGCTACAAAATAGTATTATGCAAGGTTTTGATGACTTCAATATTTCTACGCCACTTCGAAATGCCATTGATGCGTTAGGTTTTAAAGAACCTACACCCATTCAATCAAAATCTTTTCCCGTAGTGCTTTCAGGAAATGACATGGTAGGTATCGCTCAAACCGGAACGGGTAAGACTTTCGCTTATATGTTACCCTTATTACAAATGCTTACTTTTTCTAAGGAAATACATCCGCGAGTATTGGTTTTAGTTCCTACAAGAGAATTAGTGGTGCAGGTAGTAGAAGAGGTTAAGAAATTTAGTCAATACGCATCTATACGTGTATTGGGTGTTTACGGGGGTACCAATATGAATCGTCAGAAGGAAGCATTAGCAGCAGGAACAGATATCGTCGTGGCAACACCAGGGCGCTTATACGATCTCGCATTATGCCAAGCTCTTCGTTTGAAATCGATTAAAAAATTAGTTATTGATGAGGTTGATGTAATGCTTGATTTAGGCTTTCGCTTTCAACTTACTAATATCATGGATTTACTTCCTGAACGACGCCAGAATATCATGTTTTCTGCAACAATGACTGAAGATGTAGATATTTTAATTCAAGACTTTTTCATTGCTCCAAAAAAAGTTACAGTTGCTGTTAGTGGCACCCCATTAGATAACATTTCTCAAACCTGTTATGCCGTACCCAATTTTTATACAAAGGCCAATTTATTAGTTCATCTATTTAAAGATAAAAACATTTACAATAAAGTTTTAGTCTTTGTTTCGAATAAGAAAGACGCTGATCGATTATTTGATGAGTTAAATGAAGATTACGGAAGTGAAACTTGTGTCATACATTCAAATAAAACTCAAAATTACAGATTACGTTCAATTCGTCAATTTGATGAAGGTGAAAATAGAATTTTAGTCACTACAGATGTTATGGCAAGGGGCTTAGATTTAGAAAAAATATCACATGTAATAAACTTTGATACCCCTATTTTTCCAGAAAACTATATGCATCGAATTGGGCGTACGGGTAGGGCTGAAGAAACTGGTAATTCCGTATTACTATTTACAGAAAAAGAAGTTGAAGCAAAAGAACGAATTGAAGCTTTAATGAATCTTAAAATTAAAACCAATGAGTTACCCGATTCTATTGAAGTTGCATCTCGATTAACTCCCGCAGAAACTCCTAAAATCATTGAAAGAGATAATCCAAATAAAAGACCAGAAGGTGAAGATATTGGCTCTGGTTTTCATGAGAAAAAGGAAAAAAATAAAAGAACAAATCAAGGAGGTTCTTATCAACGTATCATAGCTAAAAAATACAAGAAGGCTAAAACCAAGGGAGATAAAAATTATAACCGTCGTAACAAGAAAAAAAGGTAAGCTTTTGGTTTAATTTTACTAATTTTCATGTTCAATATAACCTCATGAGATATATTATTTTTTCCTTCCTCATTTTTGTATTTTCTTGCAAGTCTTCTAATATTCTCACACCTTCTGAACATGATTATGTAAAGCCGGTTGATACAACTACAAGACCTATTAATACCCAACAAATTAAAACCTATACCTATAATGGCCTCAGTGCCACCAATGATTTTCCCGCGGCCAGATTGAATAGTTTCGTTCAAGAAAATGATTCCACCTTTACGGTTAACATTTGGCCAGAAAATTATCCTATTAATCCAAGTCCTTGGTATGCATTTAAGTTGTGGTCAGAGCATGAAAAAGAAGTGTATATCAACTTAGATTATTCTAATGGAGCAAAACATAGATATTCGCCAAAAATTAGTAAAGATGGAGAAACTTGGTCTTTACTAGATTCAACCAAGGTTAAAAGATCTACTGATGAAACAAGTGCACAGCTGCAATTATTAGTAAGTAAAGACACTTTATGGGTGGCGGCCCAAGAAATTGAAGATCATAAGCGTGTTGGTGAATGGGTGAAACACATGGCTACAAATTCAAATGTTACTGCATCAAGTGCTGGATATAGTGCCATGGGAAGGTCTTTGTACTTTTTAGATTTAAACAAGGGGATCATAGACAAAAAACCCACTGTAATCATCATTAGTCGTCAACATCCGCCAGAAGTAACCGGCTTTTTGTGCATGAAAGCATTTGTCGAAACGGTAATTGAAGAAGGGTCTCAAAACGGATTTTTAGATAAATTTAGGGTGATGGTTTACCCATTAATGAATCCTGATGGAGTTGATATGGGGCATTACCGCCATAACACCGGTGGAGTTGATTTGAATCGCGATTGGAGTAAATATCATCAACCTGAAGTAAAACAGGTAACAAATCATATGGTTAGAGAAACTGGGTTACATAAAAACAACGTACTTCTCGGACTTGATTTTCATAGTACCTACCGCGATGTTTATTATACAGCCAATGATAGTATAAAGCGTAAAATTCCAGAATTCACAAAAGCATGGCTTGAAAAAATAAGAATTGCCGTAGGTTTAGATGACATTAATGAAAGTCCTGGTAAGAATGAAAGTCCGACTTCATTGGCTTGGTTTAATCGACAATTTGGCGCAACAGGCATTACCTACGAAATCGGAGATGACACTCCAAGAGATTTTATAAATACAAAAGGCATTGAATCTGCCCGGGCAATGATGCAATTACTTTTAGAAGAATGAATATCTCAAAAAAAACAGTCTATATTGTTTTAGCTTTTTTTTCAATTTATGTCATATGGGGGTCTACCTATTTGCTTAATAAAATAGCGGTTACTGAATTACCTGCATTTATGTTGGCCGGAATTAGATTTGTGATTGCCGGGATCTTAATATTCGTACTTTGTAAATTTTTAAAAATCTCTATTGCCATATCCAAAAAACAATTGATTAATACCATCATTGCAGGATTCTTATTTTTAACTTTTGGAAATGGGGTAGTGGTTTGGGCATTGAAGTTTATTGACACCGGACTAGCGGCTTTAGAGATCTCAGCGCAGCCGTTGGTAGTATTAGTTTTAATGCTAGTATTTCAAGGAAAGAAAATTCAACCCATGTCAATCGTTGGTGTAATTTTTGGCATCATTGGCATCTATTTATTAGTAAGTCAAAAGCAGCTTTTAAGCCAAGAAAATTCCATTCTAGGTATGGCAACAATTTTTCTTTGTATGGTAAGTTGGGGTTATGGTAGTTTATTTGTTGGAAAGGCCGATCTACCAAAGAACTATTTTGTTAATACTGGCTATCAAATGTTTACGGGTGGTATCATGTTAATTTTAGCTAGTTTTTTACTTCAAGAAACTTGGATTAGCCCTTTAAATTGGAGTACAAAAGTACAATGGGCAATGATCTTGCTAATAATTTTTGGTAGTATTGTTGCGTTTACGTCGTTTAATTATTTACTACGTATGGTTTCTCCTGAAAAAGTAGCTACCTCTACCTATGTAAACCCCATCATTGCTTTGCTATTAGGATGGTATTTTCTTGATGAACAAATCACCGCGCAATCAATAGTCGCAGCCATAGTACTTCTCACAGGTGTTTTCTTTATAAATACTAAAAAGAAAATGACTTTATTTTCTAGGTTTAGAGGAAAAGCAATTAAAAAGATAGATCAGTAGCTTGAACTTCTCCTACTACCATATCCTTTAGTTCTACATTACCAATCCGAACTCTAACTAATCGCAAAGTAGGAAAACCAACCGCAGCGGTCATTTTACGTACTTGTCGAAATTTTCCCTCGGTAATAATCACACATATCCATGAGGTTGGTCGATGTCTACCCAAACGCAATTTTTGTGAAGGTTCGGGTAGTAGAGGAGGAATTATTTTTTCAACTTGGCAAACTTTTGTGGTGTACCTTTTTCCAGCAAAACCAATAGTTACTCCATTTTTTAATGCGATGATTGCTTCATCAGAAATTAATCCGTCTAATTGTGCCCAATACTCCTTTTCAATACCTGAACGATTAATATGATCGCTGAGTTTACCGTCAGTGGTCATTAACAATAATCCTTCTGATTTTTCATCTAAACGGCCAACAGGCATCAATAACTCTGGAAAATCATAAAGTTCTTTTAAAAATCTTTTTTTTCGAATTTGCTTACTATTATTAGAATGCAATTGACTCAACATGCCAAATGGCTTGTAAACTTTATAATGTATATGTTTTAATTCCAAAATCAATTTCTTTAATCGTAAAAATATTTTTTTGAAGAATAAAAAAAAGAAACGCTGTATAAATTCTAAAAAATACGGAGATTGCTAGTTTCAAATTTCTAGTTATTTTTGAACCTATGAATACTTGTTCTAATATATCTGAATATCTTTAAAAAATCGATGTAGATTCGCTTTAATATTTTTAATTATATTTTTTCACATCAAGATTCAAAATCTTTACTAATTATACTTCATCATTAAAAAACCTAAAACACAAATAACCATGTATTTATTTAAAAAAACAGTCTTATTGATTTTAATTGTTGCTATCTATTCTTGTAAAGAAAACACCAAATCAGAAACTGTAGATAAAATAGGTATACAATATGATGAGCCAGAATCAGTGCTTCCTATTGAAAGGTTAAAACTTCCACCAGGTTTCAAGATAGAAGTTTACGCTGATAGTATTGACGGAGCACGATCAATGGCGATGGGGGAAAATGGAACTTTATTTGTAGGCACTCGAAATGAAAATACGGTTTACGCACTACAAGACCGCGATGAAGATTACAAGGTAGATAATGTTATTGTCATTGATACTACTTTCGAAATGCCGAATGGCATAGCCTATAAAAATGGTTCGTTATATGTGGCAGAAGTGGGCCGCTTGCTAAGATTCGATAGTATTGAAACTAGGTTAAACAATGCGCCAAAACCAAAAGTTATTTATGATGACTACCCAACAGAATTTCATCATGGATGGAAATATATAGCCTTTGGGCCAGATGATAAACTTTATGTGCCGGTTGGGGCTCCTTGCAATATTTGTGATTCGACTGTAAGTGACAAAAAGTTCGCGACAATTACAAGAATGAATGCCGATGGAAGTGATCGAGAAATATATGCACACGGGGTTAGAAATTCAGTAGGTTTTACGTGGCATCCAGAAACCAAAGAATTTTATTTTACAGATAATGGAAGAGATATGCTAGGTGATGACACCCCACCTTGCGAATTAAATAAAGTTACCGAAGTCGGTCAACATTTCGGATATCCATTTTGCCATGGTGGTATTGTTAAAGACCCTGAGTTTGGAGACCAACGCCCTTGTGAAGATTTTGTAGCGCCGATACAGGCCATGGGAGCTCATGTAGCTCCTTTAGGAATAAAGTTTTACACAGGCAACATGTTTCCTGAGTCATATAAAAAATATGCATTTATTGCAGAGCATGGCTCTTGGAATAGATCAAAAAAAGTAGGATATAAAATTGCCATGGTGGGCATCAAAGATGGTATAGCAACATCATATGAAACATTTATAGATGGTTGGTTAGATGAAGAAAGTCAAGAACGTTTTGGAAGACCTGTTGATATATTAGAATTAAAAGATGGCTCGTTTTTGATTTCTGATGATTTTGGAGATGCTATTTATCGTGTAACCTATGAAAATGAAGAAGTTGCTAGTAATTTGTAAAATTACTAGGTATCAAATCCACAAAAGAAGCATAGCTTTATTGTTAAATATTATAGCATTCAATCCATATTTCTAATAAAACATCCAAACGCATTACTTTTTCGTATAAACTTTCGTAATACTAACTAAAATTTAGTTTTTTTGCCGAATGTTTCAATGCTATAAGAAATTTTTATTGCCGTGTATTGTTTTTATAATTACACTTCAATTACCACAGCTACTTGTTGCTCAAGAAAATCAACGATATACTGGTAACCATAAAATTGGTTCTTATTATGGTAAGGCAGATTATCAGTATTTTATATCCGAACAAGATACTATTCTCGACGGTCCTTTTAAATTACAACGTTCAAATTTAGAAGCTCTATTAGAAAAAGAAGATGCTTCTTTTCTTTTTCAGGGTAGTTTTAAAAAAGGAATCGCCGATGGTTTATGGAAGTTTCAATTTGGTGAATTTAAGTCCGATTCTAAAACGGAAGTAGTTGACTACGAATATCGGGTTCGAGTTACTGGTATTCAAGATGAAGGAATCGGCAGCATTGTAGATGGAAAACCTAACGGTTCTTGGAAATACGAGGTAAATCAAATAGTTGATTCAAAATTAGATAAAGCTTTATTTAAAAGTAATATCACTTTTGAAAATGGAGTGCCACAACGAAATTTTCAAATGGAAAATGAAAAAGCCGTGTTGGTCGGCCGTTTTCTGCGAAATGGCTTAGCACATGACGAATGGTCTTCTTATGATTTAGAAGCTATTGAGAACACAGAAAGTTGGTTTTTTGAAGAAGGTTTATTAAAAAAAATACAAATAGTTGAAGAAGGGCGTACTAAAAACATTACAGTTTTCACTGGGCATGAAGACTCTTTTGAGATTATAAACATCGATAAGAGTTACTTTAGAATTATTCAAAGTTTTTTAGCTACTCAAGGTATTTCTTTCTCTTTAAACAAAGGGCTACCCAATCTTATTAGTACAAATGAGAACTATTATAATAAAATTGATACTTTATTGAACCTTGTTGGTTCAGCAGAATTTAAAGCACAATTTAAAGTTCAGGTACCCTACTTTGCAATCGATTCTTTAGAATCTTCTGAAATAAGACAAATTACAGCAGACTATTCTGAAGCGATTTTAAAAGCAGAAAGGTTGTTAAACAACAGTCAACTAAATATTTTGAAACGCTCAGATACCGATGCACTTTTCTATTACAAGAGCCTAGAAAATATTACAGAAAATTTTTTAACCCCCTTAAAACCTTTTGTTGAGCTTGGCAATAATAACACACTTCAATTTTTAAACCGTTCAGAGTTAATTAAACAACTTTGGAAAAATGGAAAGCCTTCAAAAGAAATTACGGTTACCCTTGATAGTTTAACAAAGGCGAAATCTTTTGTTCTAAATAATGCAGATGAGTTTAATTTTGATGGAAATTCGATAAATAGTGTTTCCGAAGTAGTTCGCTATGCGAAAAATAGTATTACAGAAATACAAAATAAACTCTCGGCTCAATTAACCAGTGAAGAACGTGCTCAAGCATTGATTTTGTTAGAGGAAGATTTAATAAAACAAAATGAAAGTTTAGGAAAGCTAATAGCCAACACTAAAGATAGCTTAAACCCTAAAGAGCAGAATGCCTTAAAGAACATTGAACAATTAGCTGAAAATTCATTAGGTAAATATGCTACAAGTAACAATCCGCAATCAAAGTTAGAGTACGGACAATCTATAGCATCTTGTTTTGATAAACTCTTAACGCTTACCAATAAAATCTCGGACTTACCCCAGCAAAAGCGTATAATCAATTCTTTGTACCAAGATGCGATATGGAATCCGTTTATGGCAACGGTCATGGATGAAGAGGTGAAGAAACGAATTACCACGGCATATTTTAAAAACTTATTGCCATTTTTTATGCAACAATTGAATGACAAGGTAACCTGTGAAACCGTAGAGGTAGTTCTTAGTCAACTTAATGAAGTTCATTTACAGATGGAACAACTGCGAACGGTTGACACCAAAAAGTTAGAACGAAAACTACGTAAAGAAGAAGACCCTAAAGAAATTATGAAATTGTTTTCTGAACATTTAACAGCGAAAGCGAAGTAATTATGAAGAAAAACTACGCTATCATTTTTTTACTGCTGTTTTTATTGTGCTTTTCAATGACTTTATGGTCACAAGAAAAGGAAAAAGAAGAACTTCCCTTTGAATCAAAGTATAAAGACCCAACTACAAAGGTTTGGGTAAATACCTATGGAAATATTAGAATCGGAAAACGATTTTTTTGGGACGCACAAACACATTTTAGATTTCAAGAAACGCTAAACACTCCTTATGTCGGCCAAATTGCACAAATTTATAATCGACATGCTATTGGTTATATCTATTCTAAAAAAACCAATTTTAGTTTGGGTGGGGTAGTGCGTATTAATTTTAATACTGACGAAGAATCTACTGACAGAAATGTAGTGCCAGAATGGCGAATTTGGCATCAATATCAATTTGCAATGCCTTTTTATTCTGCTATGATTTATCATCGAATTCGAATTGAACATCGATGGACTCAAGGTTTTGCTGAGAATAGTGAATACATTTTTAGAAACCGTTGGCGTTATATGTTTCGCGCAAAAGTGCCTTTAAACAGTCATAAATTAAAGGCAAAAACACTATACGTTTCGCCTGAGGCAGAATTAATAATGCAAAGTGGAAAACAAGTAGTTGCTAGCCCTATGGAAGATTTGCGATTAACAACCACCTTAGGTTACATCGCCACACCACGATTAACCTTTGCCGCAGGTATGATGTATTCAATGGGCCAAGATTTAAGTAATGGCGGTATATACAAGCAAGGATGGACAATGCGCTTTCATATGTACTTCTCACCAGACTTTAGAAAAGTAAAAAATAAACTTCCCGAAATCCATTTGAACGATTAATTCGTATGTAAGGTGTTGACTTTATAACCAAAGAATGAAAATTAAACAATCTATTGCCATTTTTGTAACGGCAATTTCAATTACCGGGGCTATTTTCTTCCAATTAGAAAATAGAAATTTGAAAGAACAATTAGTTCATATTCAGAAAGAACAATCGACTTTAGCAAATGAATTGAATGATTATGAACAATTGGTTCATATCGATTCAATGTTATTAAAAGGTGATTACGATACTGCCTTAAATTCTTATAATGAGAGTTTGAAATTCCATGAAGAGAACAAAATGGGCATTCCTGTTCGTATTGCCTTAGCTGAAAAACTGTTAAGCTCGAATCAAAATAGTACTCCCATACAAACGGAAATGGAAGAAGAGCTTGATAGTGATGCAGATAATTCAGAACGGTCTGCAGAAGAAATTAGAAAATTTGACTCTCTCAATTTTACATTAGAAAAAACCAAAGTTCAATTGACCAGATTACGTCGTCAACTAAAAGCTAAGACATTTGGTGAATATTTAAAATTTAAAAGTAAAAAAGGAAATCAAATGCATTACGTTGGTCAGGTGAAGAATGGCAAAGCCAATGGAATTGGTATTGCATTACTAGATTCTGGTAGCCGTTACGAAGGCCAATGGAAAAACAATGAAAGACATGGTGAAGGTACTTTTTATTGGGCCGATGGTCAATATTATGTGGGTACTTATGATAGCGACAAACGTAGTGGTTATGGTACTTATTATTGGCCTAATGGAGAAAAGTATGCAGGTGAATGGAAAGAAGATAAACGTCAAGGAACGGGTAAATTCTTTGGTTCTGATGGCGATATGGTTACAGCTGGTGAGTGGGAAGATGATGAACTTGTAACTTCCGATAAAAAAGGAAAGTAATTTTTTAGCATTCTGAAGGCTTCGAAAAGTTTTACTTCCTTTAGATTAGAATAGTATACAAAAACCTCATTAAAAATGAGGTTTTTTTGTGTTTAAATATGAGAATCAATTCGTAGTTTTAAATATCATGAAATACACTTGTAAACTCCCCTAAACGTTGTATTATATTAAAGTAAAACGTATGCATACATTTGAAAAAGCAACTGCTAACGTAGCAGCATGGAATTTAGAGGGTTTTCACGGAATACCTGATGAACGCTTAAAAAACCAAGTAGAAGGTTTGGCAATGCTTGATGCAGAGGTAGTAGCCTTGGTTGAAATAAACCCGATTGAAGCCATCGACAGCATTAAAGCTGGTTTAAAAGAAAAAGGACTCACGTACCACCATCAGCTGTTACCTCAAGCTGACAAATTGCATATCGGAGTGCTATACAAGGAAGGGGTAATCGCTTCAAATCCGCGTTTTATTGAAGGTTCTGATTTAGGTGATCCTGGTAAACGTAAAGCGTTTGTACTAGATTTAGTAATTGGAAAATTTGATTTTACGTTAATTGTCGTTCATTTAAAATCTGGCAGAGCTCTTAGTAATCAACGCACGCGAGATGAACAGGCAAAAGTCATTTATAACTTTATTGAACAAGAAAGAGGCCTAAGAGGTAGAGAAGATTACATCGTTACTGGTGATTTTAATATGATTCCTGGTCAAGACATCAGTAATTTTCATCATTTAGGAGGCGATGATGTTCTTGACTTTTTATCATCATGGGATCTTCAGGAACGATTTTCTCATATATTATCAAAAGGTAGAGCTAACTTATTAGATGGTTTTGCCATTACCCGAACCTTTAGCAAAGAATATGTAAGGGGTAGTTTAAGACTTTTTCCCATGCATTGGACTATGGATATTGGCCGTGAAGAATACAAAAAATCAGTGTCAGATCATTTACCCTTTATAGCAACATTTCGAATTGACAAAAGTAGAGATTAGGTATAATCTTTAACTTAACTATAAAGAATTAAAAATACCCCGATTAAAATTCCAGCTAAAGGCACTAACTTTTTACGTTTATATTGTTCTTTAAAGATGATGCCACCAACCACCACTGCAATCAAAATTTGACTTCTTTTAATGGCCGACAGTAACATAATTAAAGCATCAGGATCTTGTAATGCTTTAAAATAAAAATAATCAGCAGCTTGTAGAAGTATTCCGACTAGGGGTATGGTCCACCGAAATTTAAAGGCACTCTTTTTCGAAGATTTTGCCGTTTTTGTAACCAATACAATTATAGCTATGATAATCATAGTATAAGTACAAAACCAAAACTGTAGGGTAGGAGGGTTCAAATTTAAGCTCTGAATTAAAAACTTATCATAAAGCCCGCTAGAAGCACCTAAGAAGGTAGCACCGATAATGGCATAGATCCACTTATTACTTTTAAAATTGATTCCTTCTTTTTTCCCAATTCTAGAATATAAAAACACAGAAAATATGATTAAGAAAAAACCAATCCATTGCCAAATATTTGGCCGCTCTTGGTAAATAAGTATGGCACCAATAAATGTAAAAAATGGGCCAGCTGAACGAATAGGTGTAACAATTGTAATCGGCAAATGCTTTAAGGCTTGGTAAGCTAGTACCCATGAAGAAGCCATTATCATTGATTTGATTACTATAAACCCATGCGTCTTTAAGTTAATCTCATTTACAAAAAGATGTACTGCTTTTAAATCATCAGGAAAAAATTTTGAACCAAAATAAAGGGGTAACAATAATAAAAAACCAGCGGTTATTGTACCTAATAATACTAAAAAAGCATCATTATTTTGTACGGCATGTTTTTTACATAAATTATGTAGTCCTAAAAATAAGGCGGCTAAAAGACCAAGATACATCCACATAGCGCGCGAAGATATTGGTTTTTTTTAAGTAATAGTATTGCTTCTTTCAATAGAATTCAACGTAATTATAAGTTTATGTTAAACAGCATCTTATTTCAAATGCTCATATTTAAATCGGCTTATTTTTTGAAATATACTTCTTTTGATTGCTCTATTAAATTTTATATAGTAATAAATGGCCCAATTTGGCATGAGATATGCCAGAAAGTATTTCTTTTTCGAATACAAGTAAGGCTTTATTCGTAAGAGTGCCGGAAACAACATATCGGGACTAAGAATAAAGGTTTTAAGCAACTTTAACTTATCATTGGTATACTTACCAGGAGACATTTGCATGCCACTAGTAAAGTTACCTACGTTGGTATAGAAACCTTTTGAAATTTTCATAGCACTGGCCACTTTTCGTTTAGATGCAAAAAGGCCTATTCTCAGGGCATAATCTGTCATCTGTTTTTGAACCAGAATATCATCGTAACAAACCGAATCAAAGGCCACTAGTAAGTCTTTATAGCATTCAAACATAAACTCTTGAATCGGACTAATGTGCTCATCATAAACCTTTTTTTCAACATCATGATGATATTCATTGGTATATGATTCCAATTGATTATAGGACAATGTTGACCCGTGTCCGGCCGATAACAATTGCTCATTCAACTCTGTATTTCCTCTAAGAATATTATCAAAATATGTAGTATAAGGAAAAATGGAAAAGTTTAAGCCCCAACGTGCTTTATTCTTCTGAATCGCATATATTTCTGTTAGTCCCAAATAGTGCCCGTGCACTTCGACTTTACCTTCAAAATAATCGAAAAGACTTTCTTGCATCGACCCTCCCCAGCCAATATCGGCAATATGCATTCCCTCATTATAAAAATCAACATTGAATGAAGCTAAATAAGTGGCAAAGGCTTTTTGTTGAGTTAACCTTTTTCTATCATAAGCATTTAAAAATATTTTACTTGTTTTGAGTTGTTCATATACCTCTGAATCAAGAAAATTATCAATAACCTTGTGTTCTAAGTCTTCTAACTGTAATTCATTTATAATTGAACTAATTATTTCTTCGTTAAAGGTGAAATTGCTCAAAAAATGGTTTAAAGATAAATCAGGATATTTCCTTTTTAGAAAAGTATATTCTTCATTCTCTATTTCTTTCAACGAAACTAACATAGAAGCTTGACGAGATGTTTTTAAATAATGAGATCTAATATTATCCTCTCTTCGTAATGAAAAATGCTCTTGATAATAATCAAACATCTTTTTCAAAAACAAGCCTTCACGCGATAAAAAGAAAATATCATTAATACGTTCTTTTTTTAATTGATGGTATAAGCGCTCAACATACACCATATAAAATAGAATGTAGTCACTATTTGCAGCAGCTTCTTTATTATTGCAATGATTATATAAACACTTTAATACTTTGCGATAATCTTTGCGGTCAGAGCCTATTAGGTTTTTAAAGGCTGTTTTTAGTTCTTTTTTATTAGAAATGTACAGTGTTTCAAATCCGTGATTTTTGGCATTCTTTATATCACTAGAATAATTATCGCCAATCATCATAACATTCGAAGGATTCACTTCTAACTCTTGGAGTAAATGTGGATAAAGGGTACCAGAATACTTACTTTTTTGAATATCTGCAGATGAGAAAACAGCTTCAATTAAATTATCAATTCCATGAAATTTTAAAATTTCTTCTATAACCTTGTATGAAGTGTAAAAATCGGTAACACAGTATATTTGATAATTCTTTGATTTAAGCTCTTTTAGTAAATTAATGGTTTCTGTATTCAAATACTGAACATTTGTTTCAGAACGAATATCGGCAAGTTCAAAATATGCTTTAAAACGAGAAAGTGTAGTGTTTTTTAGTTCTAAGGTTGAAGTAAGTCGATTGTATACCTCAGTGATCAATTCATTGTAATCGATCTCCCAGTATTTTTTTTCTTGTTTTTTTGCCAAAAACTCTGAAGAATCTTTTCTAATAAAATATAGTTGATCGACTTTTAGTTTTAAACCCAACTCTCTTATAAGAAGCTTCGACCAAATGCGCAAAACTTGGTTCGGGTGAACAGTTCTATGAACTATTGTATCAAAAAAATCTACAAAAACAGTATTAATGGCTGAATTGCCAGTAATTGAATTCAAATACCTCATTCCTAAAATAATTATTGCTAAAAAATAGGGGGGAAATAAGAGAACAAACGTTCTGTTTTATGAATTTAGAATATTAACTGATAAATTGTATTTGATTATCGGTAACAAACTAAAAAGTTAGATAAATGAACTTAATACAGCGTTCAACATACCTCTACACATATGAATCATCAAATTGCATTACTATTCAAGGTACCGGCAGTTGCGTGATTATTTGACCGTAATTAGCGGTACACCTGCCCACTTGTGATTACATAAGAAATGTCTATAACAAATCTTAAATGCTAAAAAGTATCAGTTTTATGATTGCACCTATCGAATTAACCTGCCAGTAATATTTCCTCCTAAGATATTAGTGACTTCATTTACTGTTGCCAAATTTACGTCACCTTCATAAGTATGTTTAAGAGCACAAGCGGCACTAGCAAATTCCATAGCCTTATAATCATCGAAGTTTTGTAAGCCATATATTAAACCAGCAGCGAAAGCATCACCTGTTCCAATTCGATCTACAATATGAGTGATATCAAGATCTTCCGTTTCACGAAAATCGGTACCATTCCACATTCGAGCTCTTATTTTATGCCATGAAGAGTTTAATGATGTTCTAATTTTGTCAAAGACCTTTTCTATGGTTGGAAACGTGATCATTAATTGTTTACTGGCTTCAATAAATTCATCATTACTATACCCGTAATTGGTACCCAATGCTTCATTAATTTCATTAACGCCGCCAATAAATATAGTTGATAAATGAAGGAGTTCATTTAATGCTTCCTTAGGATTTTGATCATATTTCCATAATCCACTTCTATACGTAGGGTCAGCAGATACAGCAAATCCTTTTTTTCTTGCCAGTTGTAAGCCATTTTTGAGCGTATCAAAAGCCCCTTTTGATAGAGCTGGGGTGATTCCCGTCCAATGCATCCAGTCCCCATTTTCTAAAGCACTCTCCCAATTTACACTAGCAGGTTGAATTTCAGAAAAGGCAGAATGAGAACGGTTATATGAAATCATACTCGGACGTATAACTGCACCTACCTCCAGAAAATAGACCCCTAAAGGTCTTTTTGACAAACTTATTGATGAAGTATCTACTCCAAATTTACGAATATAAGCCAACGCAGTTTCACCCATGGAGTCTTCTGAAACAGCACTAATATGCTTGACATCACCACCAAAATTGGAAATAGATATTCCAACATTTAATTCAGTTCCTCCGAAGTAAAATTCAACAATATTAGATTGTATAAACTTTTTGTTTCCGCGAGGAGAAATACGCAGCAATACCTCTCCAAAAGTAATCACCTGACCCATTTTCTAATTTTTGGACTAAATTATTCAATCACATGAAACTATGTATTGTTAATCACTGAAAATTGATGGAATTACATAAAAAAAGCCGCTAATGTTATAATATCCATTTAGCGACTCTTTAAAAAATCTTATAGTAGGTCAATTATTCTTCTTCTGTAGCAAGAATATCAGCCATTTCAAGCTTTTCATTCATTTCAAGGTTTACAGAAACTGAATCTTTTAAAGCATTAAATCTCTCTAATCGATCTAGTTCATTTTCCTCTCCTGAAAAATAGGGAAATACATCCATTATTGGAGATTCAGCAACAGCAGGTATTGTATATTCTCCCATAGTATCTTTCATCACACTAACTGTGTTTTCATAAGCTTCTTTTACATCGTTAGCCTGTATTAACAAATACTGATTTGTTTTGCGTTCTTTACCACTTTCTTCGTCAAACGCAATCAGTGAAATTTTTGATTTAAACCAACGGTCTGAGTTTTCAAAAGGATGTATTTCTGCATAATTTGCTACTTTAATATTTGTGATTTTAATTTCCTCACTATCACTTAAATACACTGACATTTCTTCGGTTATTCTTCCTTCAGCTTCCGTATACGAAATAGCATCAACCAAAAAAGGTTCGGTTTTTACTTTTTGTGTACCTGACGCCTCATCAAGTTTTCTATACTTTACTTTACATTCATACCACGTTGCACTCATTTCTTTTTTGTTTTAGGGATGCCAAAAATAGTAGTTACCGATTGCTATAAATGACAAAAACAAGAATAGATATTCACAAATTGACTCCTTTTTTCCTACTAGTTTTAGTGTCAGTACCTTAGAGCAGATTGTTTTACGTTTTATTGATAATACTATCGTTTTGCAACATATTGCGACAGCGACTACTAGTTAAAAAAACATAAACAATCGTAATTGATTTGGTTTAATCTTGTGTTAAAAGCTACAATGCTTACCTCATTAGTTGTGTAAATTTGTATGCAATTGTAAAGTTGTTTCCTTCATGGAAATTCAAACATACGCTTGTCTTTTAATTTGTTGCATCGCTTGTTATGACCGCAAAAAAAATTGCCTATTCAATTTTAGATCTCGCCTTGGTTTCAAAAGGTCAAACCCTCAAACAGACCTTTAACAATACCCTTAAGTTGGCGCAGCATGCAGAAACATTTGGGTATACACGATATTGGTTAGCTGAGCATCACAACTCATCTAATATTGGTAGTAGCGCAACAACTGTATTAATTGGTTATGTGGCCGAAGGCACTCACACCATTCGTGTTGGTTCAGGTGGAATTATGCTGCCAAATCATTCTCCGTTGATAGTGGCTGAACAATTTGGGACTTTAGGAGCATTATATCCTAATCGAATTGATTTAGGATTGGGCAGAGCTCCTGGTACAGATCGTGAAACTGCCTTAGCAATACGGTCAGATTTTATGCAAGCAGCACATTCATTTCCTAATGAATTAGATAAAATTGCCAGGTATTTTTCTAAAGAAAACGCTAATGCAAAAGTACGAGCAACAGTAGCCGAAGGGGTAGAGGTACCGCTGTACGTTTTGGGTTCAAGTACTGATAGTGCTCATTTAGCTGCTGAAAAAGGTTTACCATATGCTTTTGCAAGCCATTTCGCAACAACTCATTTATCTGATGCCTTAGCAATATATCATTCAGAATTTCAAAGTGAAGACCCCACAATCACACCATATACCATAGCAGGTATTAATGTAATTATTGCTGATTCTGATGAAGAAGCTGAACGTTTGTCAACCTCATTAATTCGACTGATTATTAGTTTATTTACCGGTAAACGTGAGTTAGTACAACCACCAACCACTATGACTGCAGCTTTAAAAGAAGTTATGCAAAATTCGCAGGTTCAACAAATGCTTAAATATTCATTTATAGGAAGTAAAGCTACAGTTAAAACTCAAATTGAAAATTTTCTATCTAAAACCAAAGTTGATGAATTAATTGCTGTTACCAATATTTACGACATCAAAGATAGAATACGTTCTTATGAGTTACTTTCAGAAATTATGAAGGAGTTAAATTAGCAGTACATGCTTGTTGGGTTTAAGGTTCAAAAGAAGGTAATTCAACTACGTAAGATTCTACTGATTTACCATCTTCAGTACCGCTCCAATCAGAACCAAAGAGCACCCTCGTGCCTGTCGGACTTATAACTGCATGCGGCTCGCCCCAATAATCAAATTCATTTTCATCGGCTCTATGATGGCCAATTCTATAAACCTTAACGTTGCCCGGTGTTACCTGTGCAATTACCAATTCTTGATCTAATAACCTCTGGCCATCACCTTCAAATCCTATCATTGAAGCCGCTATCCATCCCGGATTTTTGTGAGCAACAGCAGATATATGAGTACCTGATTTCGGGTAATCATATCCTAAATCTTCTGAAATTACAGGAAGACATGCTCCTGTATTTAAGTCATAAGCGATAATATTACCTTGACAACCACCATTCGGGCCAGCATCGAAACTAACGGAAAAATCGGTGTCAGTACCATCTGCCATTTTACCTAAGCAAGAATGCTCTGGCTTACTTTTATTCAAACGTACTTTGAAATTTCCTTGGGCATCATACGAAGATACATTATGATAAAAGAGTTTTCCACTTGGTGCAGGCATTACAGCCGTATAGTTCACATCGTCTAAATCTATAGTAACCAATTCTTGGGTTGATAACTTATAAAAATAGGTCTCCTTATTTTCGCATCGAAATCCTATTACATCAGAATCCCATGACATCATTTGCACATCATTACCCATACCTATGCTTCCGGTACAGTTTGATATTTCTTTTAAATTAACCAGAATTGTTTTTACTCCAGAAGAAACGGTATATTTAATAAAGTCATCGGTCGTAGCATCTAAATAGTACAAAATATCAGGGTCATTAAAATCCCAAAATAACTGTTCTAAATCATCAGGTCGAACATCATCTAAATTGCGAATGAATTCATAGCTCATACCATGTAACAATTGATGAACACCGTGGGTTTGATCATACAAAATCATTCTAGTTTCATCAGCATTCCATGCTTGAATCGTACTATACATAGGTTTAATGACTCCACCACTACCAGCATTAGAAATTCTACGAATAATTGTTCCGAATGAAGGGTCAACCATCGTTTCTAAATAACCAGGTTTTGCTACATCTTGCATAGGGTGAGGTTCAAGATCATTAGCAATTAGTTCTGTAGCAACATCAACCGATTCGTCATTATCAGTTGTAATATCTTCTTCATCAGCGTTGTCATTGTCTGAAGTTTCATCGCCAACCGAATCATCTGTAAAATCTTGATTTTGCTCATCAGAAATATCGTCAACAACTAAATTGGCTTGCTCATTACTACATGCATGAAACACACATACAAAACAAAGTAACCAAAAGAAATCTTTTAATTTTCGCACAGTATTCGATTTAGGGTTATACTGTATACGTAAAAATTAAGGTTGTAGTTGTTTTCTTATGTTTTTTTCGATAAATCGACTCATATAAATTTTAGTTCAATAAAAACTATTTAACGTATTTTTTTAAATTTCAGCGGCCAACCTACAAGCTTGGTTAATAGCTCTTTTAGCATCTAATTCAGCAGCTACATCTGCGCCGCCTATTACATGTGTTTTTAGACCTTTTGCTTCTAAAGGCTCCATTAATTCTTTAAAAGGCAATTGACCAGCACAAATAATTATATTATCTACCGGTAGCAATTTTTGCTCATTGTTTTGTAAATAGTGCAATCCATCATCATCTATTTTTGTATACTGCACTTCATTAATAAACTGAACTTTTTTCTTTTTTAAGGTAGAACGGTGAATCCAACCTGTAGTTTTGCCCAGTTTACCACCAAACTTTCCTTTACTACGCTTGAACATAAAAATTTCTCTAGGTGATGGATGAACTTCTGCCTGAATATTTTCAATACCACTTCGTGCGTTCATGGTTTTATCAATTCCCCATTCTTTAAGCCAAGCATCAATATTCAATGCAGTACTTTCTCCTTCATGTGCTAAGTATTCTGCCACGTCAAATCCAATTCCTCCCGCACCAATAACGGCAACACGTTTTCCAACCGTTTTTTTATGCTTAAGAACATCAATATAATTCAATACCTTCATATGATCTATTCCCTCTATTTTCGGATTTCTTGGTTGTATACCTGTAGCTACAATCACTTCATCAAAATTTCCATTTTGAAGATCTTCTGCATTAACCTTGGTATTAAGTTGAACTCTGACATGATGTATTTCTAATTGTTTCTTAAAATAACGAATGGTCTCATAAAATTCTTCTTTTCCCGGTATTTGTTTGGCCATGTTAAATTGACCTCCAACCTCATTTTCAGCGTCAAATAAGGTTACTTCGTGGCCTCGTTGAGCTGCTACTGATGAAGCTGCTAATCCGGCAGGGCCAGCACCAACTACGGCGATTTTTTTCTTTTTTTCTGTTCGATGATAAACCAATTCAGTTTCATGACATGCTCTTGGGTTCACTAAACAACTAGCGATTTTACGTTCGAAAACATGGTCTAAACAAGCTTGATTACAGCCAATACAGGTATTAATTTCATCAGTTTTATTAGCTTGAGCTTTAACAACCCAATCCGGATCAGCTAAAAACGGTCGCGCCATTGAAATCATATCCGCATCACCGGCTGCTAAAACGGCCTCCGCCGTTTCTGGCATATTTATTCTGTTTGAGGTAATAAGCGGAATAGATAACTCTTCTTTCATTTTTTTGGTTACCCAGGTAAATGCAGCTCTAGGCACTGATGTTGCAATGGTTGGTATACGCGCTTCATGCCAACCTATACCCGTATTTATGATCGTTGCGCCTGCATTTTCTACAGCTTTACCTAAAGTAACTACTTCTTGCCAAGAGCTTCCTTTTTCAACCAAGTCTAGCATCGATAGTCGATAAATAATGATAAAGGCTTCTCCAACCGCTTCACGGGTTTTCTTTACTATTTCTATGGGTAAACGCATTCGCTTTTCATAACTACCTCCGTAATCATCAGTGCGTTTGTTTGTTCTTTCTGTAATAAATTGATTGATTAGATATCCTTCTGAACCCATTATCTCAACGCCGTCATAACCCGCTAATTTGGCTAGTTTGGCAGAATTAACAAAGTCGTTCACCGTTCGTTTTATTCCCGATTTTTTTAGTTTAAAGGGTTTAAATGGAGATATTGGTGATTTTATAGCTGATGGTGCTACAGCAAAAGGATGATAACCGTACCGACCAGCATGTAGTATTTGCATACAAATTTTACCACCTTCTTTATGTACTGCATCTGTAATTTGTTTATGGTGCTTTGCATGTTTTTTAGAGCTCATTCTAGCTGAAAAAGGGCCTGTCCAACCTTGTACATTTGGCGCAATTCCACCTGAAACTATTAGCCCTACACCTCCTTTTGCACGTTCAGCGTAAAAGGCAGCCATTCTTTCGATACCATTTTTTTTCTCTTCCAATCCGGTGTGCATCGACCCCATCAGAATTCGGTTTTTCAAGGTGGTAAAACCTAGGTCTAAAGGTTCAAAAACATGGTTATACTTAGTCATTACAAAAAGATTTAATTTATTATGCATGCATAGCAGATCAAGATACGTCTTTAATCTAAACTAGATAAAAATGTGCTGTTTTTTTTGTTAATTCATATTACAAGTTGACAGCGCTTCCTTAATTTTTCTTCATGCGACATTGATTTCATTCCTGTTATAAAAAAGTATAATCACTTTTCAAGTATTGCCATTTTTAGTTTTCACCTACTGGGGTTTTTAGTTTAGTTTTGCACTCTTAAAATAGCTAAAATGAATAAGGAGAAATTTATGCAGGAAGCTGTAAATGCAGCTTTGAAAGGAATGCAAAACAATGAAGGAGGACCTTTTGGTTGTGTCATAGTAAAAGACGGAAAAATTATTGGAAAAGGAAATAATAAAGTTACCTCAACCAACGATCCTACGGCACATGCTGAGGTAACGGCTATAAGAGATGCTTGTAAAAATCTAAACTCTTTTCAATTAGATGGTTGTATTATTTACACCTCATGTGAACCATGCCCTATGTGTTTAGGTGCAATTTACTGGGCTCGACCAGAAAAAGTATATTACGGCAGCAGCCAATCAGATGCGGCAAACATTGGGTTTGATGATGAGTTTATTTATAAAGAAATTCCGTTACCATATAACGAAAGAAGTATTCCTTTTGAACAATTAGCGCCTGAAATTGCGATAAAACCATTTCAAGAATGGACTATAAAGGTTGATAAAACCGAATACTAAAACGATCACTATTTAAAAGGGCTAGATTAGATTTCTAGCCCTTTACTTTATAATCTACTCAGGTTAATAGTCCCTATAGTTGTTATCAAAAGGGTAATAATTAAAGTTGGAAACAGTAATTTTAGCCAACTCAAAGTTTTTTCAATCGTATAAAACGATACATTATGTTTTTGCCAATCAATGTTATTAGCCGATATATTGTCGAATATATCTTTGTAAAAACCCAACCGTAAATTTTCATGGTATTCAGTTAAAGCTTTTAAAAAATCTAGATGACTAAGCATATCAGTACCAGCAATCGTATTAAAACTCAATTGTGCGTGCATCGTGGGTACAAACAAGGCTACCTGTTCGCTTACCATATTTCTTTTACGAATTTTTGCTTTCATTTCTGCACTTGATTTCTGAGCTTCTAAATCACCCATATGTTGCATTCCATAATACCAGATCCAGCTAAATTCATCTTTAGGTACGGGATAGTTTTTATACTGTGGATAGGCTTCATAAAACCCAATCATAGTAGCATTTTTTTCTAAATCCCATTTCTCATGGTAGCCATCGCGTTGTTCTACTATGGTACTTAAAGCTTCTGGTACAGGATACTTATTAAGCACATAATTATTTACTACTGCGGGTAACAAAATAGTAAGTACTACCCAAATAGATATAAGTGCAAGCGCATTAAAACTAGAATTATTCAAAAGAGATACCATCCATAAACATAGGGCACTCCAGAAAAGTAAATAAAAGCTACTTTGCAGCAATATAGCCCAGAAATACTGGTCTATCGGAATTTGCAAAACCACGCTTGAAAGAAACAATAGAAAAAACAAAACCATAAAAACAAACGCAATTCTTATTCCCATTTTTTTCAGAAGAAATGCCATTTTATGTGAAGTTTGAGCTGCTAAAATTCGCCATGTACCTAATTCTTTTTCTTCAGAATATAAATTAAAGGTCAAAGCTATTATTACTAGAGGAAAAAGGTAAATAATTACAAATCCTAAGTCTAAATTACCAGACATTAATAAAGAAGGATTCTCAAAATCGGTATCATACTTTTGGCCTTCAAGTCCTCGAATGGTAACTGCCTGCATCATTGGATTCACATCACTTTGACCAATAGAAAGCGCACTAATGTTTTCAGGTTTTTTTATTAACGTAAAACGTAAGTAATACAATAGTAATCCTAAATCATCGCTATGGTATTTTAAGTTCTTTTTAATACTTTCTTCTTGAAATTCTTGAGCAGCAACTATGGTTTTTTCTTGTTTTACTAAATACTGCTTTCCTATAAGAATACTAATAACCCCCACAGTAAGTAGCAATATCAGACTCACCAAGAATATTTTTGTTCTAAAAAATGACTTAAAAAGTAAACTATACATCTAAATGGCTTTTAAATTGGCTGATACATTTAATAATCCTAAAACTGTAATTGCACCCCATAATACCAAAGCAAAGAGTGAAACCAGTTCATTTCGAAATACTTTTGAAATACTTAAAAAATGATACTCAAAAGGAGGAAATTGTTTCCAGAAGTCACTAGAGATAGTGTTAGGGCCAGCTTTCCCTTTATTCGGAATAAAATCCATTTGCAATTGATTCATTTCTTGAGCCAATCGAAAACGGTACGCTTCGGCCTTATCTTTAAAGTGAAGAAATGACTGAAAATCGGTACCCGAGAATGCCATGGATAGATTTTTAATAGCCGTATACGGATTTACAAAAGCAGAATAGCGTTCTAAATTATTCTGTTTTGTATATATATCATACAAATGTTCTTGATGGTTTAAATAGACCTTCGTACTTAGCGCTTCGCCCTTTGCCATAATAAACCCGCCGTAATTAAATGGAAGATCTGCTACATCATCTATGTTATTTGCCATTAAAACAGAGTCTTTTAAAGCTTTAAAATGAGGATCATCAGGGTTGTGACTATCACCTTGTTGAATTAAATCATTTTCTACCGCGGTTTCCATTTCTATTTTTGACGGAGTAGGGTATAGGTAATACCCCATTGCTTGAAGTGATTTCGGCACAATTATCACAAACAACAACCAAATACCTAGTAGTTTTACTAAGGCGCTTTTTGCTGTTTTACTAAAGGCTGAAACCAAAATAGTAATAGCACTTAATATGGCAAAAAATAATATATAAGAAACAAGTAACACCATATATCGTAGTAGGCTCTCTAGGTGCAAACTATCGTGTGATTCAAATACAACAAAAGTTAATAAAACCAAAAATATAGTAGTAAGAAATATTAATGACAAACTCCATAGACCTAACCATTTTCCTAAAACGATTTCTTTACGAGTAATTCCCTGACCTATAAGTAGTTTTAGTGTGCCATTTTCTCTTTCCCTTGCAATAGCGCCAAAACCTAAATAAAAGATCAATAAGGGTACAATTACCTTAAGCAACATGGCCAAACTGACTTCTCCAAATCGCAATAATCCAGTAGACATACTAGCTTCAGAAAAATTGGCAGTATTTTGTTTATGTGCCTCTAGAAATACAGCATTACCTACAAAATTCTCCATACCCAAATCAAAAACGCTAAGTATGTGTTTAATTCTAAAAGCAAAAGAGCCGTAATGTGCCATTCGATGGGGGTGTTTATCGGGATTGTTTTCCCAGCTGGCTTGCACGTCATCTTGAATAGCGTGTCTGGTATAGTTTTGATCGTGGTAATTCTCCCAACCACTGTAAGCAGAAAACACCAGTAACATAAGCACTAGTATCGTTGCTATACCCATAACTCTAGAGCGAAAGGCATCTAGCCATAACTGCCGCGCTATGATATAAATTACATTCTTTCTCATGTTTAAAATTTATATGTAGCATTAAGCAAGAAATTTCTAGGTGCTCCTGGGCCTAGCCTAGAAGGGTTAAGACCACCCAACCAATACGTTTCGTCAAATAAATTATTCAATTTCAGAGTTAACTGAATTCCGGTATTATTCGGTTTGTAAAACACAGCAGCATCAAATACGGTATATGATGGTAATACAACTCTATTGGTATCATAGGTTGGGTTATACCATGTAAATCGTTCATCTATATACTGAGCTCCTAAACCAAGTCCGATACCTTTTAATGTCTGATTCATAAAATCATAGCGCGCCCAAAAATTGGCATTGTGTTTTGGAGCCCCACCAATAGGTTCACCAATAAACTCTTCAATAGCATCTTCAACAATTTCAGCATCGGCATACCCATAGGAAGCCATAACCTGAAAATTTGATGAAATATAACCAGACACATCCATCTCAAACCCTCTACTTCTTTGTTCGCCTCTTGTGGTTAGATTATCTAAATCATAGGTATCACCTAGTAAAATGTTTTTCTGTGTTATGTTGAAAATTGCAAGGTTTGCAAATACTTTTCCGTTTAAGAATTCTCCTTTTGCTCCAAATTCAGTCAAACTACTTTCTAATGGGTCAAATCTACTTGGTGAAGTAGACCAGAAAAAGCCTTCAGCAGATGGAGATAATGATACTGTATTGGTATGCGGTTGAAAGCCTTCTAAATAGGTAGCATACGCACTAACACTCTTTGTAACCTCATAAGTTAAACCTATTCTTGGTACAAATGCACTCGTTTTGAACTCTTGTTCATTGGCCTTATAGTTAAAGATATCTGTAAACCACTCATAACGTAAGTTTACTAAAGCAGAAAACTTTCCTACCTTAAATTGATTTTGAATATAAATACCATCAGAAGTGGTTAAATTTGCAGGAATTCGTAGTTCTGCGAGATTATAATCACCAACATCTCTAGCACCATTAAAAGGGTTTTCTAAATCGAAGTAAGCAGCAGCGGGTTTTGGTATGGTAACGCCGTTAACCTCGATTTGCACAAAATTATCTGCATTAGCTGGATCAAAATTGGCTTGACCACCATCAACAGTTAAATATCTTCTGGCACGTAAGAATCCGGCACCAATTTTACGTTCCCAACGTGAAGCATCAAAACCAACTAAAACCTTATTAGTTATCTGATCTGTCTTGATATCATAGGTGAAATAAGTACTAAAGTTATCCGTTTCCCAAAATTGTTGTCTTTCATCGTATCGTAACCTCGCAAGAGTGGGTATCCCATTACCATCAATGTCTACCACGCTGCCGCCAAATCTATGTTCGGCCAAGTCTTCATCCCAAGTTTGCTTCATAAATTGGGCATTAAAACCAAAGTTTTTAGTAAACTTTTTATTAAAGCTCGCCATGAAAATAAGCTCTTGGTTTTTGTAATGGTCACTCGATGCGCCAACATTTCGTGTAATTGGTGTGCTATCTAAATCAAACTCCCCATTAATCGACCCAAAAATAGGTTGCCCTCTATCTAAATTACCTTCAGAATTACTGTAAATCATTTCTACATTCAGAGAGGTCGTCTCATTCGGAATATAACTAAAAGATGGAGCAATCAATATCGCATTGTTATTCACAACATCTCTGAAGGAATCAGCATCTTGAAAAGCAGCGTTGAAACGATACAATAAGGTATTTGAATCATTTAAAGGCCCCGTAAAATCAGCTGTAGCTCTAAGGGTTCCAAAACTTCCGGTAGTTAATGAAACTTCACTACGCTTTTCGGTTAATGGCTTTTTAGTAACCATGTTCACGGTACCACCAGGATCTGCACTTGAAAATGTAACTGATGATGGCCCTTTTATCACTTCTACACGTTCAAGGTGCGAAGTAATAGGTTGTAGAAAATAATACTGGCGGGTACGCATTCCATTGAGTACTTGACCGTCATCAGCTTGTGTAATGCCACGAATATTGTAGTGATTGTATAAGCCAGTAACAGAAACATTACTCACTGTTTTAACGGCATCTGGCACTTGAAAAGCCAGTCGATCTGCAATTAACTCTTTTGTAACTGAGGTAATGGCTTGTGGTAACTCTTTATTTTTAATGGCCACTTTGGTCGCTGAAAACGAATAATCGCTATTGTAATCTGTTCTTGCTCTACCGATAACTTCAACCGATTGTAAGTGTTCAACATTCTCTTGAAGTAGTATGGTTTCTAAATCATAATCACCTGTCTGAGTAAAATCTTTCCTAAGTTTAAGAGTCTTCATACCAATGTAACTTACATTGATCTGATAATACCCAGTTTCATTAAGTTCAAAACTAAAACTACCATCAGCATTTGAAACAGTACCATTTTTAGTTGAAGTTTTTTCTTTAAAAAAGCTGATCGTAGCACCAAAAATAGGTTCACCTTCTGTATCAGAAATTATACCTTTTACATTGATTTGTCCAAAGGCTATGTTACTAAGCATAACCGCAATAAATAATTTAATATATTTTTTCATTTTTAAATAGTTTCTAAGTATAGTTGGTTTAATTCTCCTGCGTTTATCTCGCTCGCTTTTAGTTGTTGTGCTAAAACACCTTCTTTCATAATACCAATAGTAGTTGCTAGTTCTACGGCATTAAAAATATCATGTGTTGCCATAAATATTATTTTACCCATGGCTGCTAATTCTTTACATATTTTGGTGAATTCTGCTGTTGCTTTTGGGTCTAAGCCAGAGGTAGGTTCATCCATAAATATGACCTCAGCATTTTTCGCTAATGCTACTGCAATACCAACTTTTTGACGCATTCCCTTAGAATAAGAGGAAAGTCTTTGATGCTGAGCATCAACTTGTAGACTGGTTTTACTCAAAAAACCTTCTAATTCTGATGTGTTATAAGAGAATCCTGCTAATCGGCTAAAGAAACTCAAATTCTCTATGCCTGTTAAATTTTCGTATAGCTGTACTGTTTCTGGTATGTAAGCGGTAAGATGATTGGTATCATCCTTACCAACCTCGTTATTATTGACAAAGGCGTGTCCACCATCCTTCTTAATAAAGCCTAAAAAAATGTTTATGGTTGTGGTTTTTCCAGCTCCATTTTGACCTAGAAGACAAAATATCTCTCCTTTTTGAACTTCAAATGAGACATCCTTTAAAGCTACTTTTCCATTATAGGATTTGGTTATATTTTCTGCTTTCAGCATGAATTTGTATGAGTTAATTGTGATTGTAGTTATTATAAACACTCTATATTCTTATGTTTATAAGAATGCAGATATATCTAAATAGTTGAAAGAAAGCCCCATAATGGGCTAAGGTCTATGACGACATAGCAGATGTGAATAAAACTATAGTCTCGATGTATCACCGAGAACAATAATTAAATACAAATAATAGGAAATGTTAGCGGGTTCCTCATCATTGAGAAACACAGGTGTCATAGACTATGCTAAATGTGGTGGAGGCCGTGTAAAGAGATAACTCTCTAAATGTCGGTTGCAAAATATAAGTTCATCTGTACTAATCCTAAATTGCTGTTGCCCCAGAAAATCAACCGTTTGTGTTATAACAGTTGGCGAAGTTTCTAATAAAGGAATAAAGTTTACAGCAGTAATTATATGACAAACTTCACAATGCTGGACTTCTGCATCATCAGCATGATGTGCAAAAGCATGTAACCCCGCAACCTTAAATAAGAGGAGAAATGCAATGTAAAAAACGGCAATATGTTGCTGAAATTTTTTCACTTGAAGCGATAAAAATAAATAATAATTTTAGTGTATTCTATACTTCTTAGCAAAAATAATAGCTGCTGACAAAATTTATTTAAAAAAGTAAAATTGATACCTTAGACTTATAAACTTTAAAAAAACATAGCTATTAGTCGCCCAACTAGCATCCCAGAAGTACTTCATCAACTAGATGAAATTATAAATGAAGCAATTCAAAATAATAGTCGCATTGGATTTTTTGCTTATTTATATCGAAGAGTTACCGCTGAAATTGGTAAGGAGGTTCAGCAAGGAAGTTTTGAAGATAATTTAAGAATGGAAACTTTTGATGTAACCTTTGCTAATTATTATTTAGATGCACATCACGGATATCTTAATGACCTTTCAATCAGCAATTCGTGGAAATTCACATTTGATACTACGAATGAACCGCTGACTATTTTGCAGCATATTATGTTGGGAATTAATACTCATATCAATCTGGATTTAGGATTAGCCGCAAGTACCGTTATGCAAGGCTTAGAAATTACTGCTATTGAAAACGATTTTAATAAGGTAAACGCGATACTTGGTAATATCGTAAATGAAATGCAAGATAGACTTAGCCGTGTTTCGCCATTGCTCTTTTTATTAGATTTAGTGGGAAAAAATACGGATGAACAATTGATCAATTTTAGTTTGAAAAAGGCTAGAGAATTGTCATGGCATAACGCCAATTTGTTATGGGGATTAGGAACAGAACACAATCAGACTGCGATACGTTCGATGGATGCTACGGTATTTGAATTGGCAAAAATTATTAAATCACCGAACTCTAAAGTATTAACCGTAATTCTAAACCTAATGGGCCGCTTTGAAGAAAAGAATATAAGTGTAGTTATTTCTAAACTACGACGTGACTAACTATGAAAGTAAAAAACCTCACTGTTAATGGTGAGGTTTTTTAGCTTTATGAATTTTAAATACTTCTTATAAGTTATTCTTTAACCACTTTGAAGGACTGATCTACTAATCCGTTTTGTATTACTGTGACAATATAAACGCCTTCTGGGTAGTTAGAAAGATCAATTTCTGGCTCATTTGCTGCAGTTTCAAAAGAGAATAGTTTAAACCCTGAGAAATTCAAGACAATCACTTCTTTCGGTTTTGCATTTAAACCCGTTATTTTAAACCTTCCTTGAGTAGGATTTGGATATACATAGGCATGTACAGCCGCATCTGTTTCTTCCGGTTCTTCGGTAAATAAAAATGCTGGTGCCGTCGTACCATGTCCGTTTTCAAATAATGATAATACCTGTTCTTCATTGAGCGCATTATTAAATAATCGAACATCATCCATAGCGCCTTGATAGAATTCCTCACCCCATCCTGACCATCCGATCCAAGCAACTTTTTTATCTTTAATAGTTCCAGGTAGTGATTCATTATGAACATTTTTACCATCAATAAACCAATGCATTGTTTCACCATCATAGGTACACGTAATCAATTGCCAAACATTGTTTTGAATGCTTCCAGCCCCTATTAATTTCTCTCCGTTCTCATTGGTTGTTACTTTAAAAGTCAGTTTATTTTTCCGAATAAACATCATAAAACCACCGGCAGTAGAACTACCAACAATTCCTTGATAACCTCCACCTGCATTACTCGGTTTAATCCATGCTGATACCGTAAAACCATCTTGCATATGGTTATCAATGTCTGGTAAGCTAATTCGTTCATTCACTCCGTTAAATTCAACGGCTCCTTCTATTTTACCACCAGTTTTATCCGTATCAAAAGTCAATCCATTTTTAAGGGTACCGATACGACCTTCATCACTTAAATCGTTAGCGTAGGTACCATTTTGTTCATCTAATGGCCAATGACCGATCAATCCATTTAATTCTTCCTCTTCAACCTCTTCTTCTTCAACTTCCTCTTCCTCAATTTCTTCTTCCTCTTCGTTAACATCTCCTGCTATTTCTAAAATCTCGATAGCATTGATGACGGGGTGGCGTGTACCACCATCTGCATCTAGTGAAGAAAAATCTAAGTTTAATTGTCCATCAGTAACTGTTAAAGTATATGATTTGGTTAGCATTGCATCTGGGCCAACCTCGGCAAAAATATCAAGATTATTTTCCATTAATTTATCTTCCATACGTACATCAAATACGCGATTACCAACTCCACCAGCACCGCCCCCAGTGGCACCAAACCAAAGTTCTGCAAAATGAAGTTTTACGGTGTATTCTCCATTCTCTAAAGGAATATCATAGCCCAAAACTTGAGAACGACTATATCGAAATGTTTTGAACGGATCTTGAAGACCTGTTTGTGGTCGATCTAAAGTTCTTCCGGTATCAAAATAGTTATCTGCGATAAAGGTTTCTCCTTCAAAAATGATTTCGTCACCACCAGAATTGATACGTAAGCTATAAAGCTCAACTGGTTCTTCAACTGGCTCCTCAACGATCTCTTCACCAATATACGCTTCTGACCGAATTCGATATGCCCAATTCTTTGTTCGGTCATTATTCGGTAGGGTAGGAGGTTGTAACTCTCCGTTACCACTAGTGCTTATTTTTCCTGCAGAAACCCATCCACCTGTAGTTACATTCCACCACTCAAAAAGATAATTTGTGTTACTTTTCAAGTTTGTTAAATGCGGAATTGCTCTTGGGTTTGTTCTAGAGTCACCCGCAAAAAAACCTAAGGCAAATTCTTCATCATCTGAGATTGCTAAGGTATGTACGAAATTTTGACTATCACTTAAATGCGTATCAGCAGCAGGTATTAAACGACCATATTCATGCCCTTCGTCTAACACAAAGGTTTTAAGGTGGCCCATAGACTGAGATTCAAATGAAGTTAGTGCATTCACTTGTGGGTCATTTCTAGGCACCATTCTTTCAGTAACCGTACCCCAAATTTCTGCAGCACCGGCATACCAAGCATCACCCCAAGCATGACCTGCTAACGCTCCGCTTAAAACAGAACCATACATTTGCATTTGCGCCATGGTGGTATCATCAAGTCCGTCAGTAATTTTATTGAAATCTCCACTTTCTACCCAGCCGGCATAAAAAGGTTCTAAATTTACCGCAGGTTGTTCAATATTATCGTACAACTGATTCAACCATTGATGCATTCTTTCGTCTCTTCCTTCATTACTTACATTTTGTACATCTAAGGCAGCGGGTATTCCTGGGTAGGTTTGTGATTCACTCGTATTCGGATTTCCCCAATTGGTAAACGTAGTACTGAACGACATAGCAGTTCTAGGCTGACCGTATGGCATTTGATCACCAAGCTGTTCGCTTAATTTTTCATTGGCATGCGCTACTAAAGAACGCCAAGGTTTGTAAACTGCAGGGTCAGAATCAAGATGTACCCAACTAAAGATCATATTATAACAACCATAGCGCGCCCATAAATAACGCATATAGTTGTAGAAGGCATCTTTTTCAGAAGCTTCGGTTCGAAATGGCCACTGTTCATGACGACGTACGGCTTCAAATAAAGTTACAAATCCTTCATCTGATAAAAACTGCATCCGTTGGTCTACTGATTGCCAGTATTCGGGGTTGATTTTTCTATAATCTACTTCTTCACTCCAGTCGGTTACTGCATCTGATGGCGCTTTCATTTCAAAAGGAGTCGCTCCATTCGGACCTATTTTTTTACCCCATGTTTTATCTGACCACAATCCGCGTGTTTGATTCGGAAACTGCTTGTTTTTATTATAATCGCCTATATAGGTATCATCAGGAAAACTAGCAATAACATTCATACCATTAAAGCCTTGTTCCTTTCTAGCCAAAATGTAATCTTTAAAAGAGATACCAGTAATATCATTGGCTTGATCGTACCCAAAAACCTCCGTAAGAATAGACCACGAAGTATCAGCAGTAAAAAAGAAAGGAGTACCATCAGCGTACTCTAAAGTTCTGTTGTTTGCGGCAGTTCTAATAAAACCGTGATTATTAGGGTTAGCAATTGCATTTGCTGCAGTTGCCGTAAAAGAACCACTTTGATCTATAAATGCCGGGTCGGCATTGTTTACAGTTTCATTGATAATTTTCCATGACCAAGTACCAGGTGAGGTAGCTACCAAACGCGCCCGAAAGGTATTACCACCATCCCAAAAAATAGGAATTTTATAAACCTCTTCAGCAGCATTAGCCTTTTGCAACTCAATCCATACATCAACATCTAAATAGGCGTTTTGATAGTCTTGTTGGCTATTAAAAGTGACTTCAACTACCTCCATTACCGAATAGTTTGCCTCTTGGGCAAAAAGTGTAGTTGCTGAAAAACTGAATAGTAGAACAATTAGACCTAGTCTATACGAAATTGTTCTTTTTTTGTATAGCTGTAATTTTTGGGGTAATCCGATAAATAGGTTCATATATTTTAGGGGGAATTTGAAGATTTGGTGAGTAATACCTACGGTAAAAGCGTGGCGCAGGACGCGGTAAAAACGCGAATTGTTGTCAACGGTCACATTTTGTATGTGAACAATGCAAAAAGTGTGGTGTGTCGTTAAAATGTTTAAAAAAGGGGATGAGGGACATGGGGAAATTGCTCTAAAAAGTTAAAATACAACAAGGAGTTTTTGCTACAAAAATTACAGCATAAACCCAGTGACATGAGTTATTAACGTGAAGGAAATTCAAAAAGCAACCTAAAAAATACCAAAGACGAATGAAGATCATCGATAGTATTAAAAGATGGTTTTTGTGAACTAATTGATTTTAACGGAAACCTAAGTATAGTCTTTGTTGAATTTCAATTTAAATAGGATTTAACCGAAAGGTGACGTTAGTCACTTATGTAACTAAAAAAGAATACAGTTAATGCACGGTAACTTATAAAACAATACTATTCGCTGAAACATTCTTCACATTTACCTTGAATTAATAATTGAGAAACTTCAACCTTTCGATTTGGTATTGGTGGCAACGAAACACTAAAACTTAGGCAGTCAACCCTACCACAACTTAGACACTGAAAATGTGGGTGCACATCTTTATGCTCAGCAGAAGTACAACCGTTACATTTTGCATACCATTTATGTCCTTCCTTGCCAAGAAAAGAATGCAAAATACCATCATCTTCTAACTTATCTAAAACGCGGTAAATAGTTGTCTTATTAAATGTGGAGCCAAGCTGGTCAATTAACTTCTTTGCAGAAATGGCAACAGTGGTGGAATTAAATTCCTGAAGTAAAACTTCAACAGCCTTTGTTTTTCTTATAACTCCCATATAACAAATATAACGCAACTCTGTTGCATTAACAAATAATAGTTTTACATTTGCAACTCAGTTGTATTAACAAAATTTACATGATTGTATTAAAACAGAAATCAGACCTTTTGGGCACTATGGCGAGTTCATTGTGTCTTGCGCATTGTATTGCCACACCATTTTTATTTATAGCACAAGCTAGTTCAGCAACATTTACTAGTGGTCCGCCAACATGGTGGAAATTGATCGACTATATCTTCTTATTGATTTCTTTTGGGGCGGTGTATTGGTCTACGAAAAATACCACCATATCATGGATAAAACCTTTGCTTTGGGGTAGTTGGTTCTTTTTAACTGCTATAATCTTTAACGAGAAACTAGAATTACTTCCCTTACCAGAAGCTATCATTTATATTCCAGCTATTGCTTTAGCGATGCTTCACTTATACAATAGAAAACACTGTAAATGTGCTACTGATAATTGCTGTGTAAATGAAGAATAAAGAACAAATTGAAATAGCAGGCGATAATCACTTTTCAAAAAGTATTAAAACGCCTTTAAGACCAGATGCATTCGATAAATCTGATGATGAAAAAATAACCAATATTCAACATCATTTTAAGAAGATCATGGAAGAAATGGGCCTAGATTTAACCGATGATAGTTTATCTGGTACGCCCTACCGTGTTGCAAAAATGTATGTGAAAGCACTGTTTTATGGCTTAAACCCAGTAAATAAACCAAAGCTTTCAACATTTGAAAATAAATATGGGTATAAAAAAATGTTGGTAGAGCAGCATATCAATATTGACTCTGTTTGTGAACATCGTTTTTTACCCATCGTTGGTCATGCTCACGTAGCCTAAATTCAAAAGAATAAAGTTATAGGCTTGTCTAAAATTAACCGGTTGGTTGATTATTATAAACGCCGCCCGCAAGTTCAAGAACGCTTGGTACTTCAAATACTTAATGATTTACAAGAAACTTTAGACACCAAAGATGTAATTGTATCTATCACAGCAAAACACCTTTGCGTATCATCTAGAGGAATAAAAGACCAAAGCAGTTTTACGACCACCTTAGACCAAACCCGACTTCAAAACTGATGAAGTAGTACTGACAACAGGCACGTTAAAACTTAATAAAGATGACGTAGAGCATTTCAATTATATTTTAACCAATTGTTCTGGTTTTAAATTGTAGTAAACATGATGCCGTGAGTTGTATATTTAAGGTTCTTAAACTAACCCGTGTAGGCAGTTGCCATATTTCTATTAAGAATCACTATTTTAGTTTTCTGGTTAACTTTTTAACCTTCAATTAGCTTTCATCTTATATTTCATAGTAATGACTCGAACCTCCTTTTGTATTGTATTAATTACGCTTTTAATAGTAAGCTCTTGCGGTAGTGATCAAAAAAAGAACTTTCAAATTACACGTTCTAAAGAATTAGCAATTAAGAACAAGGTTCATAATGTGTTATTAGACTATGAAAAAGAACAAGGTTGGCAGTTACTTTTTGATGGAAAAACCCTCAATGGTTGGCATTTGTATAACAATGCAGATTCTACGAAGTATTCTGCATGGGAAGTGCACAACGGAACGATATTTTGCAACGCTACCGATGAAAGTAAAGTTTTCGGAGATTTGGTTACTGATCATGCGTTTGAAAATTACGAATTGGTTTTCGAGTGGCAAATGGCATTGAGAGGTAATGGAGGTGTTTTTATAAATGTACAAGAAACTCCTGCATATAAGGCTACCTATAATACCGGCCCTGAATATCAGCTTTTAGAACCCGAACATATGGATACGAAAACTCCATTAAAACGACCCGGAACGTTATGGGGGTTATCTCCGCAATTAAATAGGGTAGAAGCTAAGCCAGTGGGAACCTGGAATACCAGTCGTATTCTGCAAAAAAATGGAAAACTTCAATTTTATCTCAATGGAACCTTAACGGTTGAAGAAGATTTGAATTCAAAGGAATGGCAAACCAAACTTAAAAATTCAAATTTTAAAGATGCCCTTGACTTCGGAAAAAATACCCAAGGAAAAATTGCTTTTCAAAATTGGTATTTTGAATCTTGGTTTAGGAATATCAAAATACGAGCATTATAATCATTTTTTTATGGTATAAATCTTTAGAAAAGTAAATCGCTTAATGCCGACAATAATTAATTAAAAGACCACGACCTTGACATAAGAAAACTAAGAAAATTGATTAATTCAGATCTAATTAAACTACGTAGAGAGCTTCATGCAAACCCAGAATTATCTTGTTTTGAATTTGAAACAGCAAAAATAATTAAAGGGTTTATAGCGAATCATCATCCAACAGAAATTATTGAGAACATTGGTGGAACAGGGTTCGCGATTATATACAGGTATCCCAAAAAAGGGAAATCTATTACTATTCGATGTGAATTAGATGCCTTGCCAATTCAAGAAGAAAATACATTCAACCATCATTCAAAGAAAGCAGGTGTTTCTCACAAGTGTGGTCATGATGGGCATATGGCCATCGTTTCAGGTTTAGTCTATTGGCTAAAAGAGCAGCCTTTTAAATGTGGTGAAGTTGTATTATTATTTCAACCTGCGGAGGAAAATGGGAGAGGAGCCAAAATGGTAGTAAAAGATGAAAGGTTTAGAAAACTCAAAACCGATTATCTGTTTGCCCTTCATAATATACCTAAAGTTCCACTTCATGAAATCATTGTTATTGAAAAAGGTTTTTCAGCAGAAGTTCAGAGTTTTATTGTTAGGGTAAAAGGGAAAAAATCACATGCATCTGAACCCGAAAATGGGATCAATCCCGCCTTTACTATTTCTAAAATTATTTCGTCATTTTCTGAATTAGAAGTAATAGAACCAGAAGATGAAAATTTCACTTTGATAACACCGGTACATATCAATATGGGGCAAATTGCCTATGGTATTTCGCCAGAAAATGGAGAAATACATTATACTTTAAGAACATGGAGTAGTGAAAAATGCCTGATATTAAAGACTAAAATAAGCAGTACTATTCAGAAAATATGTCAAACCAATGGCTTGAATTTTGAAATAGAATGGTTGGAGTATTTTCCTGCATCGGCTAACCATATCGAATGTAATAGTCATATTATAAAGGCTGCAACTAAAAACCACCTTAAAATTTACGAAAGATCTTATCCATTTAAATTTGGAGAAGATTTTGGATGGTTTGCAAAAGAGTACAAAACCGCAATGTTTGGCTTAGGTGCTGGAATTAACACCCCAGCTTTACACAACGCTGATTACGATTTTCCTGATGAAATAATAGAAACAGGAATTACGATGTTTAAATCGGTTATTTCAAATATCCTTCAAGGCTAAACTTACTTTTACATCAAAATCAAATAACCTATAAATGGCTGATTTCTTATGATCAAGGATTCATATAATCAGCTATTTTCTTTGTGCTAATTACAGGGTTAGCACCTGAACTACCAGCGACAAGAGCCCCAACAGCGCAAGCGAAATCAATAGCCTCTTGAGAATCGCAGTTATTGAATAATTTAAAAATTACAGAGGCAAGAAAAGAATCGCCAGAACCAACAGTGTCTACTACGTTGATACGATAGCCGCTATTATAGAAGAATGTGCCTTTATTGTACAAAACCGCACCGTAGGCCCCTTTAGTTACGCAAATGATATCGGTATTAGTTTTTTCAGAAATGAATGCAATGGTTTGCTCCATAGCATTGTAATGCGACCCTAAAAAATCAGCAATTTCATAGAGTTCATCATCATTAAACTTTATAAAATTTGCCTCATTCATCAATTCTAGAATACGGTCATAAGTATAGTGGGGCGCCCTTAGATTTACATCAAATACTTTATAAGGTGCTATGCTCAATAATGCCTTCAAAGTAGACCATGATTCTTCATCTCTACAAACCAAACTTCCGAAAATGAAAATATCTGAGTTTTTAACCAATCCTTCATGAATATCAAAGATTTTTATTTTATCCCATGCAACGGGGTAGGCAATGTCGTAACTGGCTATTCCTTTGTCATTAACCTCAACATTAACTTCTCCGGTAGGGTATTCTTTTTGAGTCGTTACTCCGTCTACACAAATTCCTTTGTCTTTAAGAAAATTTAAAATGTTTGCTCCATGCTTATCTTCACCGACACTACTAATCATTGAAACTTGGATACCGTATGATTGCATTCTTGAAGAAACGTTTAACGGTGCTCCTCCAATTTTAGAATGTGTAGGAAAGTTATCGATGAGTACTTCTCCGAAACAAACAGCAGCTATATTATGTTTGACATCACTCATTATAATTACAATAATATTATGTATTTCATATTAATTCCATATACGCTTCAACGCATAGATTTTTCCTTCTTTAAGTACGAAAGAACCATCATTAGAAAAAAGGGAAAGTCTGGTGTACTTCTCCGTCGGAAAAAATATGTCAGTAAAATTGAGCGTTCCATGATTTGCGAAAATTTCAATTGACGCAGCGTCTATCAAAATTGAAAGGTCTAATTTTTCACCATTAAGGGTGAGCGGTGCGGTATGCACCGTCTTATAAAACTCTTCAGAAAACTTATTCTTGCTCGATTCAGTTCGGTCTACCATTAACGTTCCCTGTTCCTTATCAATAGTAATTATTAGTTTTTCCCCGAGGTCGTTCGAGAGTTCTATACCAAACTGACGAGCTGATGTTTTTTCAAGATCTACAAGTAATTCTAGCTCACATTGCAATGGATCAAAAGCCCCACTGATTTCAGCATGATTCTCTACAATTTTAGGTTCAATAGAGATTTCAGATGCTCGCAAGTCAGTCATTTCCTGAACCGGTAATGAGCGTAATATAAAATCATCACCCTCGCGATGAAGTACTATTTCTCGTGGTACGGTCATTGCGCTTCGCCACACTTCTGTAGGTACACTTTGAGCATATTGCCAATTAGACATCCATCCAATACCAATTCTTCTACTGTCATTCTTTGGAATGTTATCCCATGTCACAAAAGCATAATTATCAGTACCCCAATCTAGCCATTTTTGCTTCGAAGGGTCGCTTTTAAAAGTGGTTCCATCAAAATCTCCAACAAAATAGCCTGTTGCCGTACCCCCATTAGGGGCCTTTTTTTGAATGCTTACGATCAACACCCATTTAGTTAAGTCTTCATTTGCTACTGTAATCGGAAATAAATCTGGGCATTCCCAAAGGCGATCGTCACCCTCAATACCAAATTCTGAAATAAGGCTCCAGTCTTTAAGATCAGATGAAGAAAATAATTGCACCTTATCATACACTGCGAGTGTCATTATCCATTTTTTCGATGCCTTATGCCAAACCACTTTAGGGTCTCTAAAATCCTTTATTTTTTGTTCATTCGATATCACTGGATTTTCCGTATACTTGGTCCACGACCTTCCTTTATCGGTACTATAAGCAATACTTTGTTTTTGAAAATTAGTGGTACCTGCCTTTTCTCCTTCCAAATCGTGATGCGTAAAAGTAGCTACCACTGGAGGATTATTTTCCGTTCCGAATCCGGAGGTATTATGTATATCTACCACTGTACCACCTGAAAAAATAAGACCTAATGAATCAGGGTACAATGCAATTGGCAAATGATTCCAATGCACTAAATCTTTAGATACGGCATGACCCCAATGCATGGGGCCCCAAACAATACTATCAGGATAGTACTGATAACTCAAATGATATTCTCCATCAGCATAAAACATTCCATTCGGATCGTTCATCCATTTTGAAGGGGGAGTAAAATGAAATTGAGGGCGATGCTTTTCCCTATAACCATTAGCTACCACATCTTTCTTACCCTTCTTATCTTTATCAGTTACCTTCTCTTGCTTACAGCTTACACCTATTAGAACCAAAAAGACTAAAACAATTGCCGAATATTTCATGATTTTTTGGTTTTTTTACTTAACATTTCTTGCATGGCCTCTAACGAAACACCTTTAGTTTCTGGCATCATAAAGGCTACAAACAATAGCTGAAGCACCATCATGAAGGCAAAGAAACTAAATACCACTCCTGGTCCGATGGTAGAAAATAACACGGGTATTAAAGAAGGAACTACCGCTGCTAAAATCCAATGTACTGAACTTCCGAAAGACTGGCCTGAACCTCTTAAATGATTCGGGAATATTTCTGAAATGAACACCCAAATTACGGTTCCTTGTCCGATGGCATGCGCCGCTATAAATATGAACAAAAAAATAGGCATGGCCATTCCTTCCCAATTCATAAAAAAAGCGCAAGCTACTAATGATAATGAGCCGATATAACCAATAGAACCAATATACATTAGCTGTTTTCTTCCCACTTTATCAATAAGATAAATTCCCAACAGGGTAAAAAGCATATTGATAACACCAATACCTATACTCCCTAAAAGAGCCGCACTTTCTTCAAGCCCAGCCTCCGTCATTATTCGTGGGGCATAATATAGAAATGCATTTATGCCTGAGAGTTGGTTAAAAAAAGCAATACTAAAAGCAAGTATTAAAGGAAAGCGATATTTTTTTATAAAAATAGTTTCGTGCGGAACCGTGTTTTCCATTTCTTCTTGAGTATGGATGATCATTTTTTCCGGGTTTTTATCCGGATTTATCAATTGAAGTACTTCTTTAGCTTCCTCCTTTCTGAATTTAGTCAAAAGCCATCTCGGACTCTTAGGAAGTGTTAAGGCAAATAAAGTATATAGAATTGCTGGAATAGCTTCAACACCAACCATCCATCGCCAATCATTCTCACCAAGACCACTCAATAAGTAGTTAGAGAAAAAAGCAATTAGAATACCGAAAACAATATTAAATTGATACAACCCAACTAATTTACCTCTATCATGAGCGGGCGCAATTTCTGATATATATGCCGGAGCAGCAATGGTCGATGCACCTACACCAAGGCCCCCTATAAATCTAAATACGGCAAATGTAATGGGGTCGTTCGCAAAAGCCGAACCTAAAGCAGAAACTGTATATAGAATACCAATCCATAATAAAGTTTTTTTACGTCCCATTTTATTAGTCGGAATACTCCCAAATAAAGCACCAACTACGGTACCCCAAAGCGCCATACCTACCACTACGATTCCGTGAAAAGCATCTGAGGAGCCCCAGAGTGCCTGTAATTTTTTATCTGCCCCAGAAATCACCACCGTATCAAAACCAAAAAGAAATCCTGCTAAAGCTGCAGTAATAGACCATATCCAAATTTTTTTCATAAAAGCAGTATTTTATTGACTGGTTCGTTGTACATCATCAAGCGAATGACATTAAAACTTTGGCACAATCAAGTGAATTAAGTTTTTAAATATATCATATATATAACGAAAATAGTTAGCGAAAACTTGAATATTCTAAAAAAATGGAACTCTAACGATTTAGTAATTAAAATATGAACTCCGTTGAGAATTAGAACATTCAAAAGACCTATGAAAAGGTATATTTCTGAAAGATTCTGAAATAAAAATAAAACCGTAAATTCTAGAACTGATTAATCACAATTTAAAGAGACGAATGAAAAATCTAATCATCACGATAGCCTTAATAGCACCTTTAGTAACTTTTGCTCAAGAAGATATTTATACCATTTCTTCATATCTCGACGAGGGAGTTAAAGCCCCTAACACACATTACCTCGGTGAAGCGTGGTTAAATAGAGTTTTAGAAGCCAATGATGAATTAGACTTTCACATCACTAAAGCAACTTTTAAAGCTAATTCTACCTTAGATTGGCACAAACACGCGTCAGCCCAAATTTTGATTTATGTTAATGGCGAAGGGTATTATCAAGAAAGAGGAAAAGAACCTATTATCTTAAAGGCTGGGAGTGTTATTAAATGTGCCAAAGGCATAGAACATTGGCATTCTTCTACTAAAGAAAACGATGTAACTTATTTAGCCTTGTATGGCGGTGAAGCACCAACTACATGGACGGAGGTAGTTACCCAAGCTTATTATGACAGTGTGGCCGAAAAACTTCATCAATAAGTCCATATGTATTAACGCTATTAACTTCAAAAATTGGCAGGTCTAAATTATCGCGAGCGTAATCAAAAAAACAATTCGCTGTCATAATTTTTGGTTGGCCGCAATGAAACAACCTAAATTCAATGGTTTTTTTTGCTTAAGTTTTATAACCATGCTCATTTCTAATCCTCTTTTTCGTGAAAATTGAACGCCATCAATCACGTAAAACTGGCTAATTTACACTACATAAAAACCACGATCAGACCCCTATTTGTCTGGTTAATAGCCACTTCCGCGCTATGCATTTCCCTTGAAGGTGCCGCAAGGTCATGCAACTAATTAAAACTTGTCTTGTCTATTTATAGGCGATGAAGTAGTTGAAATGTTTAAAAAGCAATTCTTCATTTTTTAACCATGCAACTAGTCTCGCTAATTAATTTAAAAACAAAATAATGAAAACAGTAACAGTAAAAAAGACAAGAATCATGTATTACCATTCCATCAAAAAAGTATTTCTACTTTCACTTTTAGCCATTTTAATATACTCCTGTACAAACGACGACAATCAGGTGCCAACAGCAGAGGAACCAACTGTTGCGATTACTGAAATATCACAAGACATTAAAGACCTAATTCATTTTCAGGGCGATGAAAAAGCCCCCACCGTTGTAATTAATGTACCGGGTGGGCCAAGTACAGAGTTTAATAGAGACATCACCGACCTGATTTATGCAGCTACAAAAACAGAAGACTTATTAATTCTGAATGTGCACCAATCACAAACTTTAGATTCTACTATAGTGAAAGGCAATGACATCACTTTAGATCAAGCCATTGCTTTTAATAATCAAAGCATAGCAAACTTAGATAAGGTGGTATCTTATTTTAAAAATCAAGGTAGAACCGTTAATATTTTAGGGTTTTCATTTGGCGCATTTGTTACACAAGATCTAATTGCAAAAAAAGGAATTGATAGTGCCGATAAATATTTACTGATGACAGGTCGGTTAGATATAAATGACGTTTTATGGCAAGCATCGGCTGAAGGTAAAGAAGGGTACTTTGAAAATGGTGTTACCCCAGTAATAAATGAAGACCCAGACCCCAAAGTTCAAGAAAGAAATCTTCTTAGAATGTCTGCAGGACTTGGAATGAACCGATATACTGAGTTACTTGATCCTATTGACGATTTTTCAAATGTCACCTATGTTTACGGAAAAACTGACGAAGCAGTAGGTAGCCTTACCACCGAAGAAGTACAGTTTTTAGAAGCAAAAAACACCACTATAATTGTAGGAAACGGGGGGCATGGTGATACCATTTTTGATTTTATCGAGCAAGGATTCATGGATACCTTCGGAATTGAAATAGTACTATAACTCAAAATCATGAAAAAATATAGTATCGTTTTTCTATTGCTTTTTGCAATGAACCTTAACGGGCAACAGCTACCCAATAATAATCCCTTTTTAGATAAAACAACATTCAAAATAGGATATCATGGAGATCTCATTAATACTAGCGGACTTCAATTAGGTGCAGAGTATGCGTGGAAAGAAAAGATAAAAATCAAAGAAAAGAAGAAAGGTCCTAAATCTATTACCCACCAGTATTTACTTCATAGTAATTTAGGATATTCTACCAACTTTCGAAACAAAACAGACAATGGTTTACAGGTCTATGCGGGTATTATTTGGCGCAGAACCAATCCGAAAAGATGGCAGTTTAATCTAGAAATAAATCCTTTAGGATATTATCGTTCAATACTGCCAGAAACTTATGAGGTACAAGAATCTGAGGTTTCTAAAATAAAGTTTCCTGGCCGTAGTTATTATGCCCCATCTATTGGTTTTGGTACTGGAAGACAACGACCAGGCAAAAGACGTTCAGGTTGGTATCTTAATTTGAATTACACTTTAAGAACCCCCTATAATGCTGGTACCTTACCCACTTTATCAATACAATACGGACATCGTTTTAATTTTAAAAAGAAATAATCATGCAAAAAATAAAAATAGTGGCCATTACCTTATTGGTACTTGGCATAATATCATGTTCTAAAGAAGAAGTCAATAGCAACGACCTCAATGAAACTATTGTCGTACGGCATAAAAAAGCCGATATGATAGCCAGAATTTATGGCAATGCCTCTGACAAAGTCTTCTTGATCATTCTGCATGGTGGCCCAGGTGGAAGCGGATTACAGTATAGAGTAAACACCATTCGAACCGAAATTGAGGCAAATAACCCGGTGGTTTATTTTGACCAAAGAGGTTCAGGAAGTTCGCAAGGCAATTATTCTGAAAAAGAGGTTAGTATTGATATCATGGCCGAAGATGTTTTGGCTTTGGTAAAGGTCATTAAAGAGAAATATGGTAAGGATTCAAAACTATTCTTAATGGGTCATAGCTGGGGAGGTGCCCTTGCGCCGGCAACGCTGTTAAAAAATCAAGAGGTATTCTCAGGCTATATTGATGTAAATGGATCTCATGACTCTAAGGGATTATATGATGCTTACAAGGTAGTTTTTAAGGAAATGGCGAACCAGCAAATTGCACAGGGTAATAGTGTTGATTATTGGAAGAACGTACTTGATTTAGCAAATAACACCGGAGCATATAGTTTAGATAATTATTATGTGCTCAATAGAAAAGCAAACGGAATGGCAAAAATACTTGCGAAAGACAAGGTGATTAATGAATCGAAAATTGATTATGGCAATGATACACCCTCAGAAAACGGACCAATTATTAATTGGAATCGGGGAAAAATTGGACAAATATTAGACAACAAAGGACTCAATGAGAACATATCATTCACCGATAGGTTATCTGAAATTACCATACCAGCCCTAGTGTTATGGGGCAAATATGATCTTGTTGTTCCGACATTTTATGCACAAGAAGCTTTTGATCATTTGGGCGCTAATGATAAAGAAATGTTCATTTTTGAGAAATCGGCTCATAACCCTATGTATACAGAACCTGATCTGTTCTCTAAAAAGGTTATAGCGTTTATTAACATCCACTAGAATGAATTAAACCAAAGTTTTTGACCAAATAAACGGAGGAGCGCGAACCTCCTATTCAACAATAATATCAACTAATAATGAAAAGGCAAATAGTGCTTTTCTAATGTCATTACGGCTCAGAAGCTTTTGTAGCACGGGCACTTTAAAGCCAAAAGCCTGCTATAAATCATTGAATCATTTTTGTGCTAACTAGCAGTCGATCGTTATTACATCATATGTTATTCTTCATGTGATGGAATAACTTTCATTTTAAATTAGTAACATTTCTTATTGATCGCATACCAATTAGATCATCAATATAGAGTAGGGCAGGTTAGTTCAGATTATACCGTACTAAAAAACTACAGAATCATTCATCAAAAAACGAAACAAAAATGTTTTTCAAATCAAAAGAAGGAAAAGAACAAATACTGAAACTTTATAATCAAAAGCTAAACGACTTACAGGTTGATTATACCACAACGTCATTAGCAACCAAATTTGGGGAAACCCATATAATCACAGTCGGGAATACGAATTTACCACCTCTGCTGCTACTTCATGGTACCGGTGGTTGTGCGCCTCAAATTCTCGATTCATTTCCAAACCTATCTGATTCCTATTGTGTTTATGCTGTTGATGTTTTGGCACAACCCAATAAAAGTGCCGAGAATAGATTACCCATGAAATCGCTTGATTATGGTGACTGGTTACTTGAAATTATTACAAAGCTAAAGCTAGAAGCGGTAACCTTAGTAGGGTTTTCTTTCGGAGGACTCATTAGTTTAAAAGCACTAGAATTTAATGAAACTCCCATAAAAAAGGTATTTTTAATAGCACCAGTATATATTGTTAATGGTAACCCTCTAATCAATGTATGGAAAATGTTTATCCCTTTAAAAAAGTTCATTAAAACCAATAATCAAGAGTATATTAAAAAAGTTATGAATGTTCTTTTTTCTGAATATGATGACTTTGCATTAGCCTATATGGCTGCTACTTTTCAACATTGTAATATGGACTTTTCGCCTTTACCCATTCTTTCAAAACAAAAAGCAAACCGTTTAAAAACACCAATAACCCTTTTTGCCTGTAAAAATGACATTATGTTTCCTGGTAAAAAAATGATCAAAAGGGCCGAACGTATATTTCCGTCGTTAGAAGAAGTAGTATTTCTTAAAGGCGCCAAACATGTGCCCAATACTAAAGACTTTAAAGCTATAGAAAAGAAAATAGTAAATGCGCTACAATACCAGACTTAGGGTGTATCTACCATAGTATTTTTCATAGCCATGTGTTTAAATGAAATAGCATTTGCATTTCATTTACAGTTTACAACGTGTTTTAACTTCGTACATTCACTTTCGCGATGAATTATGATACTAGTTGAGGTATACAAGCTGAGCCTTTAGTTATAATCAATTCATCCACAACATATAACAGTTCAGTATCTTTAAAATAGTTTAGATACCTTACTTAAATAGTTTTGTAGCAAACAACACTTTTTTACAACTGAAAAAATGAAAAACAACAAACCAAAGACGGGTAAAAAAAAGCTAATATTTAGAATCATATTATTTACTAGCACTTTTATTTCTTTATGGTTTGTACCGTGGATTCTGGTAAAAGCTTGGATTTTACCTTTACCCGATACCGTTCAAGAACAAGTAGATCAAACCTTAGGGTATGGTTTCGACGGTGTTGTTGTATATGTTGATGAAACCGGAAAACCACCAGCGTTTTATACAGCAGGATATCACAATACCATAGAAAAAATTCCGGCCAAACCAGACGCACTATTTAAAATTGCCAGTGTAAGCAAGCTATACGTAGCCGTTGCTATTACCAAATTAGCACATAGTAATCAACTGTCATTAGATACGAAACTCACTGATTTTTTTCCAGAATTGAAAAGTAGAATAGAAAATGCTGATAAAATCACCTTACGAATGTTGGTGCAACATAGAAGCGGTATTCCCAATTTTACTGACAATCCTGAGTTTTGGAAAAATCAACCAAATACCGATATCGATGTACTTAACTATGCGCTTGATTTACCAGCCAAATTTGAGCCCAATAAAGATTATGGCTATTCAAACACCAATTATTTATTGCTTTCAAGAGTGATTGAACAAGTTACAGGCGGCAGTCGCCAAGACTACTTTAAAAAGGAAATACTAATTCCTCTTGGATTAAAAAACACTTTCGGATCACTAGATGAAGTAAACCTTGATCAAGTAATGAGCGGTTATTACGTAGGCATTGAAAAAGATTTTAAATCTGAAAATCAGGGTATGATGATTGCTACAGCAGAAGATGTTGGTATCTTTTTAAGAGCGCTAAACGATGGGTCGCTACTTAATAAAGCAGAAATGGAAATCTACACTTCATTGTACGAATTTAATCATGGAGGATTAGCCGCAGGGTACCAATGCATGGCAGAATACCATAAAGATATAGATGCCGTAGTGGTTCAATTTATGAATACAACTGATTTTGAAGGCTATCAATGGAATCTGTTAGAGATAACACATAGTCGCGTGGTTAAAATTTTACGTAAAAGACAACAGGCTTTACAATAGTCATTAACGCTAACAGCACCTTTTATCTTACTATACCGTGTAGTACCAGGGTAATCTCAAACTTTTTAATTAGCTAAAAACTTTTACTCGCAAATGTGCGCATAAAAAAGGTGACAGCGAGCACCTTTTTTGGCATACTTGTATTGTTGTTGAGGTGTTTTTTTTAATGATTATACCTTTTTTCTGCGATTATAACAGCTATCAAAACAAATCATTCTAAAGTATATTGAGCAATTTTTTGGTAGAAGATTTAGGGTACTTTCATTTGAATATGGCAAAGACATTACCCTTCATGCATGCGAATAAGACAACTTCAATTTCAGAATCTATCATTTAAACCTCACGAAGTCATTGGCAGTAAATGCAGTTTAATGATGCTCTAAAATCAATTCATCCATACCATTTAACAATTCAGTATTTCGATTTTAATTTTTAAAGCAAGAAAAAAAATATTTGCATTGTGAAACGTGATACGGTTATTACGTATTCATGAAATTACACATTTAAATTAAAGAATAATTCATCAATGAAAACAATCAAAAAACAAACAATTATGAAAACAATCACAATGAAAACAATCAAAAAACAAACTTTATTAAAAATGGCTTGTTTAGCCTTTACCTTATTTACGAGTATAACCTATGCGCAAAACAACAATCAAAACACATCAACAGAAAGAGATGGTTTCATTTTCGAATTTGTAGTCGGCAGTGGCCTTATTAGTATAGAAGATAGTGCAGGTATTCAAACTTTCGATAAATCGCAGGGAACTTTCAGTTTTCCAGATTTAAAGTTTGGCTATATGCTAAATGATAGGCTAGCCGTTACAGTCTCAACACCAGGTATGATCTACGAATTTCAAGATAACGATAGGCACTTCGGGGCTGTTATTCCATCGTTGCAATATTGGTTCAAAGATAACTGGTGGGTAAATGGTGGAATTGGCTTAGCGATAGATTCGCCAGCATTATATGATATTAAAGACCATGTCAATGACGATTGGAATTTCGGTTGTGCCGTTAAGGTAAGCACCGGTTACGAATTTTATAAAAAGAAAAACTTTGCGCTAAATGTACAATCTAATGTCGTTTTTGGTCGTGCATTTTTAGATGGAGATGCGCATAGAGATGGCGCCACAATTAACGTAGGAATAGGGTTTAGCTGGTTATAGGCTTTACGTTTAATAAATCAAAAATGAATGCACAATTGGTAGTTGTGGTTCATTTTTGATTTATCATTTTTCATATAACAGCACTACCCAAAAACATCAGGAAACAATGACAAAAATTACATTTCTTCTGGCCTCCTTAATATCACTTTATGTTATGCCAAGAGCTTTAGCACAAACCCCCATCACACTTCAGTCAAAGAGAATTCAAGTAGCACTTAATAAAACTCAGAAATATGGTTTTGATGGTGCTATTCTCTATATAAATCAAAATGGTAATACCAAGCAATATGCTTCGGGTTGGGAGAATAGAGAACACCAAATTCCCGCAAACCCAAACTCACTTTTTAAAATTGCGAGCATTTCTAAGCTATATATTGCAGCAACTGTTGCAAAATTAGTGGCTGCTGATAGTTTGCCACTAGAAAAGAGTTTAAAAGAATACTTGCCAGAAAGAGCATCAAGAATAGCAAATGCAGATCAAATTACTCTCAAATTATTAGTACAGCATAGAAGTGGTATACCAGATTTTACAAGACATGCCGACTACCCTTGGGATAGTCCTTTTAAAACAACTGATGCCATCTACAGTTTGATTTATGATCAACCAGCAGCTTTTAAACCCAATGCAAAATACAGGTATTCAAATACCAATTATTTACTTATTGCAGCGGTTTTAGATAAAGTGTTAGGTTATAGTCATCATGATTATATAAGAAAAGAAATCGTTGCAAAGTTAGGTTTACAACACACGCACAATGTTCTAAAAGAGGTCAACATAGATGAGGTTATGAGTGGTTATTATGTAGGCTATGATAAAGATATTAAATGCAACGACTTTGTTCAGCCAGGTGGTTCTATGGTCGCCACTGCAAGTGATGTAGGTGTGTTTTTAAGAGCTTTAAATGATGGTTCACTTTTAACAGTAAAAGAACAAGAAATTTATGCCTCTATCTATGTTTTTGAGCATACCGTTTACTACCAGGTTATCAGAGTATTGCTCGCTATCATATAGAATTAGATGCTGTTATTGTGCTATTTGTAAACACCAGTGGTGTCAATTCTTGGATTAAATTAGAAACCTTATACAGAAAGATTACCAAAACATTGAAGAACAATAATTTAAAATAAATGTCGAAAAAAGCGAATTCAATATTGAAAAAGTCAAATAGAAAATCTCATCTATTTTAGAGAACTTTTTGGGCTTACTTTCCTTGTTGTTTCGCTATGGTATGCCCTTTATTCATAGTATATACCTTCTAATAATGACGGTATGGTTTAGAGTACTGATATCATATCATCAAAAGAATTTATTTAATTTGGTTGAACGAGTTTCTTAAAAGAGATTTAGTCAAAAAGGAGGTGTTCAATTGAAGGGAGGCAATCCAAAGATATTTCAAATAATAATATGTCGTTAATTAGTCTTAACAAAAGAAGACAATTTTACATTTGTCGGAAAAAAATAACGATTTGATTGTTTTTAAAGTAGAATATTAGTCCACACGAAATCTTCAAGAATTAAATCTATAGTTATAATATTCAAAATTTGAATATTTTAAAATAAGTTTAAAGAACTCCTGTTCAATGTATTAATGTTAATATGAAGTTAAAAAAAATTAGTTAAAAAAACAGATAATCGAATTATTTACTAGTTTTGTTTAACGAATGAAAGAAACGCTACAAAAATTAACCGCTACCGTAATGGCTTTTATTGTGCTATTATCCACAATGTCTTTTGCTGTGGATATGCATTTCTGTGGCGACCATTTAGTAGATTTCAGCATCTTCGATAAGGTAGACACTTGCATGATGAAAGCAGAAAAGTCTAAAGATTCCAGTTCTTGTGAACTAAAGGAAATGGAGACCGAGACAAGCTGTTGTTCTGATATAGAAGTAACAATTGAGGGTCAAGATGATTTAAAAATCTCATTCGACAATCTTACTTTTGAACAGCAACAATTTGTATTTTCTTTTACGTATTCCTTTATTAATCTCTACAAAGAGGCATACGAAAATATAGTTCCTTTCAAAGATTACATGCCACCTCCCTTACTTCGGGATGTTCAAATTTTAGACCAAACTTTCCTTATTTGATTATTAGACAGTATTAAATACGCCCAGCGATAGCAATCGTTTTGGGCTAGATTTGTTGTATTTGTTTTTCTGAATATCAGAATGTCAAATCTTTCATACATGTTTAATTTTCAAATTATATGGTTAATAAAGCTATCAAATTCCTTATCGAGAATAAACTCGTTGCAGTATTAATGCTCGCCTTATTTGTAGGTTGGGGTTTAGTAAATGCGCCATTTGGTTGGAATAACGGCTTTCTGCCTTCAAATCCTGTATCAGTAGATGCTATTCCGGATATTGGAGAGAACCAACAAATCGTTTTTACTAAATGGGAGGGTCGTTCTCCACAAGACATTGAGGACCAAATTACCTATCCTCTAACCACTTCTTTGCTTGGTATACCAGGGGTGAAAACTATTCGTAGTTCTTCGATGTTCGGTTTTTCGAGCATATATATCATTTTTGAAGAGGACATCGATTTTTATTGGTCGCGTAGTCGGATAATAGAAAAACTGAATTCATTACCGGCCAATCTATTGCCAGAAGGTTTAAACCCAGCTCTAGGACCGGATGCAACAGGATTGGGTCAAATTTATTGGTACACTTTAGAAGGGCGTGATGAAATCGGAAATGTAACTGGTGGATGGGATTTACAGGAACTACGAAGTATTCAAGACTATTACGTGAAATTTTCGCTTTCAGGTGCTAGTGGTGTCTCTGAGGTCGCATCTATTGGTGGTTTTGTGCAGGAATATCAAGTTGATGTTAATCCTGAGAAAATGCGCCAATATAAAATTAGCCTTAGCCAAATTGTAAAAGCAGTAAAAGAAAGCAATCAGGATATTGGTGCACAGACCATAGAAATAAATAAAGCTGAATACCTGGTTCGCGGCTTAGGATATGTTAAGACCATTGCAGATTTAGAGAATGCAGTTGTTACTTCTGAAAATTTCACAACACTTCGTATTAAGGATGTAGCTAACATAAGTTTCGGGCCAGCAACTAGACGTGGTATTTTGGATAAGGAAGGAGCGGAAGTCGTGGGCGGTGTCGTTGTTGCTCGCCATGGTGCAAACCCTATGGAAGTCATCACGAATGTAAAAGCCCAAATTGATGAACTTAAAGGTGGCCTACCTTCAAAAGTATTGGCAGATGGCCGCACATCACAACTTACCGTAGTTCCTTTTTACGACCGTACAGAGTTGATCGAAGAAACCCTAAATACCCTCGATGAAGCATTGACATTAGAAATACTAATTACCATTTTGGTAATTATCATTATGGTCTTCAATTTAAGGGCGTCTATCTTAATATCTGGACTATTACCAGTCGCTGTTTTGATGGTTTTTGTTAGCATGAAAATCTTTAATGTAGATGCGAACATAGTCGCACTTTCAGGTATTGCTATCGCTATTGGTACCATGGTCGATGTTGGCGTTATTCTTGCCGAAAACATGATAAAGCATTTGAATGATAAAAAATTGCGGTTTAATAAAAGCGGTACGGAATACACCACCAATGAAATTATTTATAACGCCACGTCTGAAGTTTCTGGAGCAATCTTAACAGCAGTCCTAACTACAATTATAAGCTTTGTACCTGTATTTACAATGATTGGTGCGGAAGGAAAGCTATTCCGTCCCCTTGCTTTTACAAAAACCATGGCGCTTTCGGCTTCATTGGTTATTGCCTTATTTATAATCCCACCCCTAGCGGCATATTTATTTAGAAAGAAAAATCTAAAATCTTCGTTGAGCTATATACTTCAAATTTCGCTTTTAGTATTTGGGGCAATCGCAATATTCTTGGGCTATTGGTTAGGCATTGTTTTGATTGCTTTTGGTGGAACGGGACTATTAAATTTAAGGGGATATCTTGATAAGAAGAAGGTAAATCTGATTAACATTATTATATCGTCAGCTGCCATCGTATTTCTGCTTGCAGAATATTGGAGACCCTTAGGCTTTGATAGAAGTGTATTTGTCAACTTGATTTTCGTAGCAATTATCTGCTTTGGAGTTCTAGGAATATTTTCTGTGTTGAGAAGGTATTATGGTCAGATTTTGGAATGGGCATTAGCGAATAAATTGTTGTTTCTAATCATCCCAGCAACTATACTTATTTCCGGTGTGTGGATTATGAACAATACTGGAAAGGAATTTATGCCATCTCTAAACGAAGGCTCGTTCCTTTTAATGCCCACCTCATTACCTCACGCTGGTGTAGAAGAAAACAAACGGGTATTGCAACAACTGGATATGGCAGTTGCTACTATTCCAGAAATAGAAACGGTGGTTGGTAAATCTGGCAGAACAGAATCCGCACTCGACCCGGCACCGCTATCCATGTATGAAAACATGATTCAGTATAAATCTGAATACATGCGTAATGAGAACGGCAAAAAGCAACGCTATAAAGTAAATGAGGATGGGCTTTATAAAACTAAAGATGGAAATCTAGTTATCAATCCAAATTCTGTTAAAGCTAATCAAAATTCTTACTATGACGTATCAACATTACGAGACCCATTTACTATTCATCGCAAACAATTAATTGAAGATGACGATGGTGAATTCTACCGTAACTGGCGACCAGAGATTAATAACCCAGATGATATTTGGAGTGAAATCGTTAAGGTGACCAAATTACCAGGGGTAACTTCCGCACCGAAATTACAACCCATTGAAACTCGATTGGTTATGTTGCAAACAGGAATGCGGGCACCCATGGGAATCAAAGTAAAAGGCCAAGATTTAGAACAGATAGAAGCATTTGGTTTACAACTTGAAACTATTCTAAAACAAGCAGAAGGTGTCAAAGAGCAAGCAGTTTTTGCAGACCGTATTGTGGGTAAACCTTACTTATTAATCGATATCAAACGAGAGCAACTCGCGCGATATGGAATATCGATTATGGATGTTCAGCAAGTGCTAAAAGTAGCCGTTGGCGGAATGCCTTTGACGCAGACCGTTGAAGGTCGTGAGCGTTATGGAGTTCGTGTGCGTTACCCAAGAGAATTACGTGGGAATGAAGAAGACCTTAAAAAGATTTATGTTCCTGTAGAAAAGGGAAGTCCCGTGCCATTGGGCGAACTCGTAGACATACGTTACGAACAAGGTCCACAAGTGATTAAAAGTGAAGATACCTTCCTAATCGGATATGTACTGTTCGATAAACTTGATGGTTTTGCTGAAGTAGATGTCGTAGAAAATGCTCAGGCTTTAATCAAGGAAAAAATTGCTAGTGGGCAATTAACCGTTCCTAAAGGTATCAATTATCAATTTACTGGAACCTATGAAAACCAGTTGCGAGCAGAGAAAACACTTTCAGTTGTAGTTCCGTTGGCGCTGGCAATAATTTTCTTGATTTTGTATTTCCAGTTCAAATCTGTTTCTACCTCACTTATGGTCTTTACAGGAATTACCGTGGCTTTTGCAGGTGGTTTCATTATGATTTGGTTGTATGGTCAGGACTGGTTCTTCAATTTCAACTTGTTCGGAGAGAATATGCGTGCCCTATTCAATATGAAAACCGTCAATTTGAGTGTGGCGGTATGGGTCGGGTTCATTGCACTATTTGGTATTGCTACCGATGACGGAGTAGTAATGGCAACCTACCTGACACAAACCTTTGACCGTGACAAACCAAAAGATGAAAAGAGTATCAGGAATTCGGCATTAGATGCAGCGCAAAAGCGAATACGTCCTTGTCTGATGACTACGGTAACTACAATTCTTGCCTTACTTCCTGTATTGACATCCACAGGAAAGGGAAGTGATATTATGATACCAATGGCTATCCCAATTTTTGGGGGAATGGTGATTGATATTACCTCCTATTTTATTGTACCGGTCTTGTACAGCTGGAGTGAAGAATTCAAATTAAAAAGAGCAAACTAATGAGAACTATAAATATTGTTATCTGTCTTTTGCTTGTTTCCGCTTTTTCGAGCGCACAACAATTACAGTCATTTATTAGCGAGGCGTTAGATAATAGTCCAGAGATTCAGGCGTACAATCTTCGTCATAACATAGCTGAAGAAAAAGTAAACGAAGTAGACTGGATTCCCAATACAGAATTCAGCGCAGGCTATTTTGTAAGTGAACCCGAAACTAGAACAGGTGCCCAACGTGCACGGTTTTCGATGAAACAAATGTTGCCTTGGTTTGGTACGATTACGGCTAGAGAAAATTACGCTAGCGCTATGGCCGATTCAGAATACGTAGAAATCGTGATTGCAAAACGTAAACTCGCACTTTCGGTTTCTCAATCTTATTACAGATTGTATAGCATAAGGGAAAAACAAAAAGTACTTCATGAGAATATTCAGTTATTGAAAACCTATGAAAAACTGGCACTTACTTCTGTGGAAGTTGGAAAAGCATCTGCAGTAGACGTATTGCGGTTACAGATTAGACAAAATGAGTTGCAGCAGCAAAAAGAAGTTTTAGCTGAAGCATATTTAGGCGAGCAAACGGCTTTTAATAAATTACTTAATCGAGCTGGGGACACAGATGTAACTGTCCTTGAAAAATTAATGCTCCCAATTGAAGATGGCGTGTTCGCTAACGATGCTTTAGAACTTAATCCAGAATTGCTCAAATATGACAAACTCTATGAATCTGTAGTACAATCCGAAGAATTAAATCAAGTAGAACGCAATCCTATGATTGGTTTTGGATTGGATTATGTGCCGGTTTCGGAGCGCCCTGATATGAATTTTAGTGATAATGGCAAGGACATTTTTATGCCGATGGTTTCTGTTTCTTTACCTCTTTTTAATAATAAATACAAGTCTACTTCAAAACAGAACGAACTAAAACAGCTTGAAATAAGAGCTCAAAAAGAAAGTCGCTTAAATGTATTGAAGTCTGCTTTTGCTCAAGCGATATCATTACGTAATCAAGCTAGAATTAAAAACAATACAGAAGAGAAAAACCTGAAGCAAGCTAATGATGCGGAAGAAATCCTTATTAAGAATTATGAAACAGGGACTATTGATTTTAATGATGTACTCGATATTCAAGAGCTACAATTAAAGTTTCAAATCAATCAAATAAGTGCAGTCGAAACTTATTATGCCCATAGCGCGATAATCAATTATTTAATAACTCAATAAACATAAAACAATGAAAAAACTTAAAGTAATTCTAGTAGGAATAATAGTCTTTACAACGATATCAGTAGTCTCATGTAAGGAAGATAAAGAAGCAAGAGATAAGAAATATAACACGGCTTATGTATGCCCTATGCATTGCGAAGATAGTGGTAGAGACGAAGAAGGCACATGTGTCGTGTGCGGAATGACTCTTGTAAAAAATGAGGAGCATTATGAAGATGGACACACTCACTAGAAAAAAATCATAAGACGGTTTGATTTTAGACAAAAATGTTTCCAAAACTACCAAAGTGATGAAAAAGCCTTTAGATTTTAAAGAACATAATAAAAATAGAGTATCATCAAATAGTCTGTTTTCTGAGACAATTACACATGAAATATCAGAAGTAATTAAAACTATTTAACATGAAAAAAAACATCTTGTACCTCGGTATTGCAGTGATTATTGGGCTAATAGGAGGTTACTTAATATTCAGTGATAGTTCAGATTCAGGCGATCAAAAAATAACGGATGTCCATGACCACTCTGAGGATTCAACAAGTGAAATGTGGACATGCTCAATGCATCCGCAAATCATGCAACCAGAACCCGGTGATTGCCCAATTTGTGGAATGGATTTAATTCTTGCCGAAACTAGGGGAGAAGGTCTAGCCGCAAATCAAATCAAGATGACCAAAAATGCAATGGCATTAGCTAATATTGAAACTACCATTGTTGGAAATCTTAAACAAGGTGATAATGATGGGGTAATTTCACTATCAGGTAAAATAGCCACAAATGAGGAAAACAATGCTATTCAAGCAAGTTTTTTTGATGGTCGTTTGGAAAAACTAAATATAAGTTTTGAAGGGCAAGAAGTAAAAAGAGGGCAATTATTAGCAACAATCTATTCCCCGAATCTTGTAGCGGCTCAGCAGGAATTAATTACAGCTACTTCTTTAAAAGAATCTCAACCGGCTTTATATAAAGCCGTTCGCAATAAGTTGAAATTATGGAAGCTTTCTACACGTCAAATCGACGATATAGAGTCAACGGGAGAAGTGCATGAAAACTTCCCTTTATACGCAACGGTTTCAGGAACAGTAGTGATGGTAATGGCGGCAGAGGGTGATTATTTAAAACAAGGACAGCCTATTCTAAAAGTCAGCAATCTTAATTCAGTTTGGGCAGAATTTGATGTGTATGAGAATCAAATTTCACAGTTTAAAAAAGGGCAAAAAATAAAGGTTACCACAAGCGCATATCCTAATAAGGAATTTGATGCCGTCATATCATTTATTGACCCTGTATTGAATAGTAGTACAAGAACTGTGACGGTGCGCACAACCTTAAAGAATAATGAAAATTTGTTTAAGCCTGGTATGTTTGTTTCTGGAAAGATAAAAGGCACAGCCCAAGCTCCGGGAGAATCATTGAATATTCCATCAAGTGCTGTATTATGGACAGGTGAACGCTCTTTGGTATACGTTAAGCCAAATCCGAACGACGCTATTTTTGAAATTCGGGAAGTAACTGTAGGCCCACGTAACGGAGATAATTTTACAATAACATCTGGATTGCAAAATGGAGAGGAAATTGTTACCAATGGCACGTTTACGGTAGATGCAGCAGCCCAATTACGGGGTAAAAAGTCAATGATGAATAAATCTGGTGGTAAAACAATGACGGGTCATAAAGGTCATTTGGGAATGCAAGGAGGCTCAGACATTAAACCCAATACGATTCCAACAATGAATATGAAATTACCAAAGGAATTTCAAACAGCTTTTCAAGCTGCCTTAAAACCATATCTTAAAATGATAGATGCCTTTGTAGCAAGTGATGCGAGGCAAGTATCTGCTATGGCAAAAATGACATTTGAAAAAATGAAAACGATAGAAACAAGAGGTTTGGGCAAAATGGAAAAATCGCATCTATCCAAGAGTATTGAATTGTTTAGTGCTATCTCATTAAACTCAGAATTAAAAACCCAAAGAGCTCAATTGGTTGTTTTAAATGAAAATATTGTGGCCCTAGCAATGAATATCAAATCGCCAGTAGAAACATTGTATTTACAAAAATGTCCTATGGCTTATAATGGCCTTGAAGCAATTTGGTTAAGCACGCAAAGCGATATTAAGAACCCCTATTATGGTGAAGCCATGCTGACATGTGGTAGTGTGATTAAGACCATTGAATAAAAATTGTCATATCTAAAGACACCAAATATATTATGAAGAAAACTTGTAAGTCTATAATAGATTGCCCTAATGAAAAACAATTGTTTATGAATAAAAAGGGGTATGAAATATTTGAATGCATCACGTGCGGTCATAGATTTCACCCTTTAAATGATTCTGAAATGCACCTTGACAAAGTGTACTCCACGATAACAACACACCTTTTTTTTCTAAAACAACATATTATCAAATTACTAACAAATTCATTAGGAAAACTAAAATTGATTTATGCGCCAATAGTTGTCAAATGGTATATGTTTCAAAAACGGCATTGAACTTTAAGGAAAACAACAATAAAACCAATTTTCAAATAATCAACCTAAAGGAGCTTCATTGCTCTTGATAATAAATAGTATTATGAGCTATTCTAATTTTAAAGACCCGTTCGGTTTATTTAAACGCATGCTTCTTTCTGGAAACAAAACCGCTTATTCAATCTTATTCAGGGAGTTTTTTACTAAATTGGTTGTACCCATTGATTTTCTTTTGCGAAATTCGGAGAAAAGAAAATTAAAAAAATCCAAAGATTCGTCACTTCCAATTATCTTGGTTCTGGGCGGTTCAAGAAGTGGAACGACACTACTATATCAAACTTTGGAGAAATACTTGCCTGTAAGTTATATCAGTAATTTTATAGCGTCATTTGTTAATTCCCCTATTAGCGCATATAAACTGTTCCACAGATTAATTCCTAAATCTGTCAAGAATTATCAAAGTTATTTTGGTAGTGTTCAAGGGTTTGGTGGGCCAAACGATGCTTTTTTTCTTTGGAACAGATGGTTGGGCGAGGATAGAAACCATGCACCTGAGGAAATAAGTGAAGCATCCAAGGTAGAAATGACTACCTTTTTTAACACGTGGTTGAATACAACCAAAAAACCATTTCTCAACAAGAACAATCGAAATTCGCTTTGCGCACCAATGTTTGACAAGATATTCCCAAAAATCTTCTTTGTTGAAATTTATAGAGATCCGGTCTTTGTCGTGCAATCCATTATTTTATCACGAAGAACTATTCAAGGTAGCGACAAAATTGGGTGGGGGCTACTCAGTAAAGATTTTGAAAACAATAGCGATCCATTGGCCTATATTGATGATATTTGTCGACAAGTGTTTAAGGTTAATCAGATAATTGCTGTTAACAGGGCTAAAATAGATCCGAATAGGTATTTTAGAGTTTCATATGAGGATTTTTGTGAAAAACCAATTGACATAATTAAATTAGTCTGTTCTCAAGCTCTAAACCATACAGTAAATGAGGCCGACCTTACAAGCCTAAAATTTTCATCGGCATCAAATGGGCAACGATTAACGGACGAAGAGTTTAATCGTATCAAAAGTTGCTTAAAGGATCTTCAGAAAAAAAACGAATGAGCTAAAAAATGAGTAAAATGAAAAAAGAATATATTGGGCTATCGATATTACTATTGCTGTATTTGCTTTTAATAATAGTATTAAATAAGCCGCTTAAAGGAGACGAGACGAGATATTTGGCATATGCTGAAAATATGACTCATGGGTTTTACACAGATGCTGAAAACCCAAATTTGTCTAATGGTCCGGGTTATCCTCTAGTTCTGTTACCATTCGTTGCTTTAAAAAGTAATATATTAATTCCTAAACTGTTAAACGGAATCTTTGTTGTTCTTGGTATTTTGTTTTTGTACAAAACACTCTTGTTTTACACTAAAGAAAAATATGCCTTAACTGTAGCTTTGTTGATTGGACTATACCCGCCGTTATTACGTTGGATGACCGTGCTTTACTCAGAGTCTCTTTCATTCGTTTTGGTAAGTGGTTTTATCTATTATTTTATTTCATTATACCAAAAAAAGAAGAACTGGAAGACTATTATTCTAGCTTCTTTTTGCCTTGGTTTTTTGGTGCTGACCAAAGTAATTTTCTTTTATGTATTGCTTTTTGGAGCTATTATAATGGCCATTCTGTTTTTTCTTAAAAAGCAATCAAATACTAGACTGGCATTACTAGTTGCAATTGGTGCTTTTGTTGTTACAAGTCCATTTCTGATTTATGCCTATTCAGTTACTGGAAAAGTATTTTATCTTGGCACACGTGGAGGAGAACTACTATACCACCGTGCAACACCTTTTGAAAATGAATATGGCAATTGGTTTTCTCCTGGCAGAATTCTTGGAATTGAGAAAGATAAAACTTCAATGGAAACACAAAATCTGTCACTTTTAGTTACAAATCATGAAGCGTTCTACCGAAAGCTAGATCCACTTAGTAATATTCAAAAGGATAGTGCTTTAAAAGCTAAAGCCATTGAAAACATGAAAAAGCACCCCCTAAAATATGTTAAAAATACTGCGGCAAATACAACTAGATTTTTGTTTAATATTCCAAACTCATATCAGACACAAAACTTTAAAGCTTTTGGCTATATCATTCCAAATGGCTTTCTTGTAGTCCTTCTTTTGTTAATAGCTTGGCCTGCATTTTTAGCAAGAAAAAAAATACCATTTGAAATAAAGACTACACTCTTATTTAGCCTCATATATGGGGGTGGAATGATTTTATTACTAGGTAAACCACGATATTTTACAATGATGATACCTTCACTTGTGCTATTTTTAGTCTATTGCTATAGCCATATTATAAAAATTTCAATTGTGCAAGAAAAGCAATAACACTAAATGTTCAAGTACAATCTAAGGAGTCCGATAGTCCAACAAATCCTTTTGTTTCTTATTGTTGGAGGCATTTGTTACTTTGTAGGAATAGCTTTGTTGTTGCTCTTCGTCGAGATTACAAATCTAGAAGTTAATCTTGCCAATTTCCTAGCATCATTTATTACCATATTCGTATGCTATTTACTAAATGCCAAATTTGTATTTAAAAGTGGACGGTATTCTCGACAAAAGGAAGTGATTGCATTTTTTTCGTTCTCTATAATAGGCCTGCTTTTAAATGTCGTATTGATGTATGTACTGACTACCTATTTGTCCATTTGGTATGTAATCTCAAAAACCCTCATTACTATATTTATTGCTGTATTTAATTTTATGGTCCGAAAAAAGTTGATCTTTCTTGACTAGTACTAATTGGATTACCACTGTAAATCAGTAATATTCTTCATTAAACTTCATATATTTAATTCCTTTTCGAATCCAGAATTAGCCACACTAAAAAGTCTAGGTAATCATACCCGCAGCTACGGTCTCATTTGAATTGCCGTCAATCAAAATAATACTTCCAGTAGATCTGTTTTTTCGATATGTATCGACCATGATTGGTCGAGCAACTGAAATCTTCACCTTGGCAATGTCATTCATTTTCAGATCTTGGTTTCCTTCTATTCGTTCTAGGGTATCAATATCTATTTTATAGATTATCTCCTTGATAACAGCCAACTGCTTATTAGAAGTATGTTGTAGGCTAAATCTGCTTTTTAAATTCAAAGGTGTATTACCTAACCAACATAGCATTACAATAATATCCTTTGCGGCTTCAGGGGTGTTGTTTGATCTTACGATCATGTCTCCTCTTCCAACATCGATGTCGTCTTCCAAAGTAAGGGCGACTGACATTGGTGCAATGGCCACATCAAGCTCTTCCTCAAACACGTCAATGGACTTTATTCTCGAGGTAAGTCCGGATGGCATTACCAATATTTCGTCCCCCTTGCGAAAAACACCACTTTCGATTTTTCCCGTATAGCCTCTGTACTCCATAAACTCGTCCCTCTGTGGACGTAAAACATTTTGAACCGGAAAACGTGCATCGACCCTATTGGTATCACTACCAATATACATAGTCTCCAAAGTATGTAATAGGGGAGCTCCTTGATACCATTTCATATTGTCCGACCTTTGGACCACATTGTCTCCTAACAAAGCACTAATTGGTATGAATCGAATGTCCTGTACCAATAGCTTAGAAGAAAACTCCTTGAACTGATTGCATAGCTCGTCGTAAATTGTTTCGTCAAAATCTACCAAATCCATTTTGTTGATACATACAATGATATGTGGTATATTGAGAAGTGATGCTATGAATGAGTGCCTTTTGGTCTGTTCGACTACCCCATGTCTTGCATCTACAAGAATCAAAGCAGCGTTCGCTGTCGATGCCCCTGTAACCATATTTCTAGTGTATTGGATATGGCCTGGAGTATCAGCAATTATAAATTTTCTTTTTGGGGTCGTAAAGTATCGATAGGCAACATCTATTGTAATACCCTGCTCTCGCTCGTCTTTCAACCCATCGGTAAATAATGCCAGATCGATGCCATTAAACCCTTTTTTGACACTGGTCTTTTCTACGGCCTGTAGTTGATCTTCAAAAATTGATTTTGAATCATATAATAAGCGACCTATTAAGGTGCTTTTTCCATCATCTACACTTCCGGCAGTAGTAAATCGAAATAACTGATTTGTTTCAATCATAATCTTTTAAAAATATCCTTCCTTTTTTCTATCCTCCATAGCCGTTTCCGAGCGCTTGTCGTCAGACCTATTCCCACGTTCAGTGTTACGCATTGCCGCGACCTCTTGAATTATTTTGTTGATGTCATCACATTCAGATTCAATACCTCCAGTAATGGTAATATCACCAAGGGTTCGAAATCTTACTTTCTTTGATACCACTTTTTCTTCCTTGTCGATTTCCAAAAAACTAGAAAACGGAATCCATGAATCATTTCTCCAAAGAACTTCCCTTTTATGTGCAAAATATAATGATGGAATTTCTATCTCCTCCCTTTTTATATAATTCCAAATATCCAATTCCGTCCAATTGCTGATAGGGAAAGATCTAAAATGCTCTCCTTCTTGGTATCCTCCGTTGTATAAGTGCCAAAGTTCAGGGCGCTGATTCTTAGGGTCCCATTGACCAAAAATGTCACGGTGTGAAAAGATTCGCTCCTTGGCCCTTGATTTTTCCTCATCTCTTCTTCCACCACCTATAGCACAATCAATTCTTTTTTCTTCAATAACATCAAGAAGGGTGGTTATCTGTAATGAGTTTCTGGTTGCATTTTTCCCTCTTTCTTCAAGAACCCTACCCTGATCAATTGATTCTTGAACGGAAGCAACAATGAGTTGGGTATTTAATTTTTTCGCCAGATTATCCCGAAAAGAGATAGTTTCTGGAAAATTATGTCCTGTATCAACGTGCAGTAAAGGGAAAGGAACTTTTAATGGATAAAATGCTTTTTGGGCTAACCGTGTTACAACGATAGAGTCCTTGCCGCCAGAAAAGAGGATTACAGGATTCTTAAACTGCGCCCACACCTCTCTAAGTATGTAAATGGATTCGGCCTCAAGCTCATCTAAATAATTCAAATAATACTTTCCCACTATAATAAAAGTTTATGATTGATATGTTTATAAATCAGCGTTGCTGATTCCTCTGGGGAACATTCAGGGGAAATGATGATATCCGGTTTTTCAGGTATTTCATAAGGAGCTGATATGCCTGTCATATTTGTAATCTCACCAGTCCTTGCTTTTTGGTACAAACCTTTGGTATCTCTTCTTTCGCATTCTTCTAAACCGGTATTGACAAAGACTTCAAAAAAATTATCTACCCCTACAGTTCGCCTAATATTTTCCCTGTCTTTTTTATACGGGGATACGAATGCGGCCAGAACAACGCAGCCAGCGTCTATAAATAGCTTCGATATTTCTCCGATACGCCGATTATTTTCAGAACGATCTTCAGGGGAAAACCCGAGGTTTCGGTTTATTCCTTTCCTTATATTATCCCCATCGAGTACATAGGTTTTAATTTTCATTTCAAACAAACGCTTTTCAAGCGTATTTGCCAGAGTAGATTTTCCGGAACCAGACAATCCCGTAAATAAAACCAAAAAAGAACCATGGCCGTTCAACTCCCTCCGCTGTGCCCTAGTTATCTTATATTGGTACTCCACCAAATTCTCTTCCATAATCTGTTGTTATTCTCACTATTCTAAATAGATTGGCGTTTTTTATTGTTCGCCGAATCATTAAATAGGGTCAAGAAAAATAAAAAAATATTTTGGTTAGATTAACCTAAAAAAATAGTATTTATCTTAAAATCGATAAAGTGTAGTAATTGTTCTTTTAATGGGGTTTAACGAACTAAGTAAAGTAATTTTTATTAATCGAAATGGCCATGAATAATTTATTTATTAATTGATTTCTCTATTAATATGAACTAAAAAGGGATGGTTTTCAAAGTTCCTTTTATTGTAGTTCATCTCTTTATTTGATTTCATAGAAACTACATTTAGACCTACTGCTGAGCAAATAGCCTGGCCGGCCGCTGTATCCCACTCCATGGTAGGAGCAAACCTTGGATATAAATGAGCAACACCTTCTGCTACCATACAGAATTTTAAGGAGCTTCCTTTCGAAACAATCTCTACTTTGGGGTACTCTTTTCGAAGTTCTTTAATAAATATAGAAGTCTCTTGATTCATATGTGAACGGCTACAAACCACGCTGATAACATCTTTTGCAGGTTTCGAAGGAAAAATCAAATCACTATCAAGAAACAAGCCTCGTTTCGATTTATGGGAATCATCTAAAATTGTTTTATATGATTTTTTATCAGCAGGAATTCCATAATACAATTCTCTGCTAACAGGCGCGTATATGACTCCAAAAATTGGACGACCGTTCGAGCACAAAGCAATATTTACAGTAAATTCGCCATTCTTTTTTATGAATTCCTTGGTGCCATCGAGCGGGTCAATTATCCAAGCTGTTTCCCATTCTTTTCGTATATCATAATCCAGTTGTTCATTTTCTTCACTTATAATGGGGAATTCAGTCTTTTTTAAAAAATTATTGATTATTTCATTTGAAACTTTATCTGCTAAGGTTAATGGTGATTTGTCTTCTTTGGTTTCTATTTCAAGATTTGGTAATTCATATATTCTCAATATTTCCTGTCCCGCTTCAATTGCAGCTTTGATGGCTAATTTGTAAACTTTGGTCATAAGCTTTTCTCTTTGATTGCTAAGCTAGTCCAAGACTTTTAGAAAATAAAATTATGATTGGTTTTAAAAGGCATTGTAAGTTAAAAAAATGACCATCTTTGGACAACTTAGCAACTGTTATCAAGATAGCGGCTATTTTATATAACCATCATATAATACAAATAAAGGAACCAGTAATTTATACTGTATTTATTAATTTAATTAATAATGCAATTTACTGGATGCGTAATAAAGAAGAGAGAATTATTAAACTTGACTATTTATCTGAAACAAAAGAATTGATTATCGCTAATTCTGGTGAGAAAATGGCTGATTACAGGTTAGACCGAATTTTTGAATTATTCTATTCTCAAAGACCTAACGGAAGAGGAATTGGCCTTTTTCTTTCTAAACAAAGTTTAAATGATTCGGGCCTAAATATTTTCACGAGTAATGAAAAGAAATATAACATTTTGAATGGTGCTTGTTTTGTGATATCAAAATTTAATAAATAAGATGTATAACAAAAAAGCTTTTGAAATTTTAACTTCATCAATAAATTCCGCTGTTTTTATTGATGAAAAAGCCAAAGATTTTTATTCAAACACCCCTGTTAATGAAGATATTCCAGAAGAAAGTTTATCGATAAACTTATATAACACGTTTAAAGAGAACGGCAAAAGTTTAACAGTTCATAAGTTTCAGAAAACAGATTTAGAAAATGATATGATACTTGACTATCTTTTTAACGATAGAGATTTAATACTTTTAGATTGGGAGTTGGATGCATATGCAGGTCAAGAACATTCTTTATCCCTGCTATCGAAGGCTATTGAGCTTCCTTATATTAATTTTTGTTGTATATATTCACGGTCTACTAACTTTAATCAAATACCTGACTTTTTAACAGCATTCTTTTCAGGTCTGAATGATTCAGAAATTGAACAAATAGTAAACACATATTCTCACATTGAAGTAAAAGAGTTAAATGCCATTAGAAATGCTTCGGATGATGAAGTGATTAAATTCTTTGAAGAAAATGAGATTAAAAAAGATGAATTTCCAATAGATAGATATCGACTTCAGGAAAATAAGAATGTTTTAGACATAATTTATATATGTTTAGATAAAGACAACTTTATGTTTCCTAGTTCTCCTTTAGAACCGCATGATATTATCTTCTCCACGAGTAACTCATTTATCATTAACAATACCTTGGTTTTTTTATTAAAAAAAGAGGCAGAGATTGATGGTGATTTTCCCAAATTAATCCAGAGAATTTCTGATGAAGTAATTAAGAATAAAACTAGTTTCTTTCAGTTGTTAGGCATTGAAATGCAAGCTATTTTTAATACCAATGAAAAATTTATTGATAACACAATTTTAAAGTCTTCTGCTGAAGCTTTGTTTAGTTTTAGAAATCATTTAAAAGACGATAAAGCCTTTGGGATTATTATAAAAAAACTGCTTTTAGAACAAGCTACTCTAAATTTAAGAACAGCAAAATTCAAATTACTAGAATCTGATTTTTTAGATGATTATGTAAGTACATTGAAGGAAGAGGCCACTACTGAAGATTTACTACAATTGAATACGTTCTATAATTCAGTTTCAGTAAAAAGTCTTAATGATAAAGATATTCCTAATTTAAATTTTGGGGATATTTTTAAAGATGATGAGGGCAATTACTATTTGTGCGTAACCGCCTTATGCGATTGCTACTATCCAAAAAAATTTGATTACAATTTTTATTTTGTCAAAGGTGAATTATTTGATGATGTAGAATTAGCTCTAACTTTAGGTGATACTGCTTTTTTGAGTTTTATTCCGGAAAACAAGGCTATATATTGGGGGAATTTGGAAGACCCAAAGATAAAACGGATTAAGAATGTCAGTTTGTCCAATTCCGATGATGACCCAAAGAAGTTGAAAAATGATATAAAAACACTCGAACAGGTCATCTCTAAAATTTCTCTAAATCAATCTAAATTAACAAGTTTTTTGTACAAGCCTTTTTATATTAGGCCGAAGGTATATAACGTTCAAGATAATAAATTGATAGATAATAAAATAAGAATTTGGGACATTACCAATAAGACTAAAGAAGGTAAGTTAGACCAAAATTTGAATTATTTTGAAGTGAATTATGTAGTTACTTTGAGAAACGATTATACTCAAAGAATTGCTAATCATGCATTTGGTCACCCAGGCAGAGTTGGTGTTGATTTTGTTAAGAAGTGAATAGTTTAATATAATTTCTTGTTGAAACGGCCTAAGAGAATTTTGGTAAAACAATAGGCGAGGGGAGCGGCCATATTCTAGAGGGCTGGTAATAAAGATTGTTGACCAATATAATGCTTCAATTAGTTCAAAGCGGTCTTAAGAGTTAGAATGCTTTCTAGAATATAGCGACTGAGCTCCAACGCGCCAGCTGGCTCTTTCGCTAAAAATGTACTTTGGGTACATTTTCTTTACGCTTAGCCCTGTTCCAAAATTATCTACGTGACAAAAGAAATTAGCCAGTGGCTGATTACTTTTGGTGGCGGGTTGAAGCGTCGGCTTTTTTTTGTTTAGCTCACGCCATTTTTATTGATTTTTAATTGAGTTCGTGAATCTCCTTTGTCGATTTCCTAGCCGCTTCATCTTGCTCAAAGTATACTTTGCCGTATCAAGAAATAAAATGTAATTAATTATTTATCATTAGATGAAGAAAGATATTAACTGTGAATTATTGTTTTATATTCTTTTCAGTTTTTTTTGGTTTGGGTGTAACATATTCTGAAACTGGATTTGGGCAAATCCAAAGAATGGATGGGCATTTCTTTTTATATAGAGATTTATATTCAACAAAGAATTCCATCCCCGCTAAATGATTCCAAAATTCTTCTTGGCGATTACCATTTTTTATTTTTTCATCACTTCTAATAAGCCAGTGTCTATCTTTTACTTGTATTGTAGCATCTTTTTCAGCTACTACCATGTTTATTTTAAATCCAAGATTTAAAAAATACTCAGCAAGTGTCTTATTATCTATTATTTGACCATTTAATTTCATTGAATAACTATTAATAATTGCCGGGCCTAGGCCAACATTAGTTATCCAAATTCCATCGTCATCATCACTAGCAGTCCATCCTATTTTTATATATGGTAATACTGCAAGGTAGTTATGTTTACGACTTGAATATATCTGATATAGGGTGAGTATTAAAGCGCTCATTGCTATGGAAACTGAAACTACCTCAATAATCGTTTTATCCATTTTTTAATTCTTATTTCAATAAATATATTGATAACTTTCAAAACAACACCTCTATTTGACATAATGTTAGAAGTACTTAAAGAAAAGATTCAATCAAGACGAGAGGTTAGCCAGGGCTAAGAAATTATCTCGCAGAGTAATTTTTAGCTGTTGCGGCAAGCTGACGAGAATGCTCTAGAAAAAAATATGACGTACATTTTATCGAATACGCGAATTTTGAAAGAATCTAAAAGGTTAGCTTTTTTTTTGGCGCTGGCCAAGCGTTGGCAAGTTATTCGCTAATGTTTATTGTTTTTTAAAGGAGCTCATGAATGCTACGCATTTGTGTTTAAAATACGACGTGAAAATTGAAAGTCTAGTAGGCTTTTGATTTTTCGTGCGAGTTGATGCGGCTGCCAAGTAACCGATAATTCATATAGCTACTAATAATTTCAACATTCCAGTAAAAAGGCTTTGACATAATATCTGACGATATGAACCTAAAGGCGTCATATCTGATATTATATCAAATGCAAGCATGCGCCGTTTTACGACATATACCAATATGTACTATAATGTTCCGCGTTATGTAACTTGAGCTTTGGTTAAAAGCGAAAGTTGTTACCGTCTTCATTGATTTTTTCTTTCTAAAAACTTTCTTCTTCTAGGGTAATGGAATACTCTTTACCCAAGTGACGATAGGAGCGAAGTGGTAATGTGTATGGAATGGTTAATATGCCTTTGCACAACCATTGCATCTAGAATTTAATATCTTTGTAGTAATGAAATTCTTAAGCTTCATATTAGCAATTATAATGTTCACTTTGACCGCAGCGCCGTGTTCTGATGGTCAAAATTCTGAAGACCTGCAACAGGAAGAATTGAGCGTTGACCACAACCATCAAGAAGATAATGACGATTCTTGTCCTATAACTTGTATTTGTAATTGTTGTGGTATGACGATAGCATATGAGCCTTTAGCCACATTTGAACTCAATTTTTATTACAATATTTCTACGCAATTAATTGCTACCTATCAGTCAATTTATAGATTTGATTTTTATTCCAACATTTGGCAACCGCCCCAAATAATTAGCTAAAACTTCACTATTTCATTTCAACTTTTTAGTTAATTACAATCATATTCAATGAACAAATATATATTGAGCATAAAGCTCATAGTAATGCTATGCCTATCGTTAAAGGCACAAACATCAGATATTCAAATAAACGTCTATTCAGAGATTGAAAACGAACCGTTAATAGGTGCAACAGTTTATTTTGAAACCTTAGAAAAAGGCGCTATAACCAATTTTGACGGTATTGCAGAGTTTGCAGAAATAGCCGACGGAAAATATCAAATAGAAATTTCATTTTTGGGATTTGAAACTTTAGAAACTACAATTCAACTTCCAAGTGAAACGAGTTTTATATTTAAACTTAAAGAAGGTGCTAATGAACTAGATGAAGTTGTACTTCAATCAAGCCGTAGCACTAGAACAGTAAAAAAAATACCAACACGTATCGAGTTTATCGGAGTCGAGGAATTAGGGGAAAAAGCAATAATGAATCCTACTAATATTTCTATGGTACTTCGCGAAAGTACAGGTATACAAATGCAACAAACCTCATTAAGTAGTGGTAGCACAAATATTCGTATTCAAGGATTAGATGGAAGATATACGCAGTTATTGAGAGATGGTTTTCCTCTATATGGTGGCTTTTCTAGCGGATTGAGCATTCTACAAATACCACCTTTAGACCTCAGGCAGTTTGAAATAATAAAAGGTAGTTCATCGACATTGTATGGAGGTGGAGCTATTGCCGGATTGGTAAATATGGTATCAAAAACACCAGATGAAGAACCTGCCTTGGATATTATGCTCACTCAAACACAAGCATTAGGTAGTACGGCAAATATTTTTTACAGTAAACGAAATGAAAAGTTCGGTATATCACTTTATGGGTCAGGTCATTCACAAAAAGCTTTTGACCCTGAAGAAGATGGCTTTAGTAACTTACCAAAAACTACATCAATATCATTTAAGCCAAAACTATTTTATTACCCATCAGAAAAAACAACAGTTTGGTTTGGGCTAAATGGAACCTATGACGATAGAATTGGTGGAGATATTACCAAAATTGAAAGCGGAGAAAATGGTATTCATCAATACACAGAGGAAAACATTTCAAAACGTCTAAGTAGTCAACTTGTCTATCAAACACAGTTAGATTCTATTAGTTCATTACAGTTTAAAAATAGCATCTCATTTTTCGATAGAAACCTGACTGTTCCTGATTTAAACTTTAATGGCAAACAAGCTAATACCTTTACTGAAATTACCTATAATAGAGAAACAGAAAAAGCTAATTGGATATTTGGAGCAAATTTGTATTCCTCAAACTTTGACGAGAATGATAATTCGCTACTACAACGCGACCAAAAAGATGTAACCTTTGGCGCATTTGCCAATAACATCTATGACCTATCAGATAATTGGATTTTAGAAACAGGATTTAGAGCTGATTATAATAATGATTTTGGCTTTTTTCCACTACCGAGAATATCATTGCTTTATAAAACTGATAATGGGTTTTCAAGTCGAATAGGAGGTGGTTTAGGTTATAAAATACCAGATATATTTACAGAAGAAGCAGAATATATCAATTTTGAAAGTATTCTTGCTATAGATAAATCTGCGCTAGATGCAGAACGTTCTTATGGTGTAAATTTCGATTTTAACTATCAAACACGTTTAACCGATGAGATTGGTTTTTCTATTAATCAACTATTTTATGTCACAGCGATAAATAAGGGGTTGCTACTAAATTCAACAGATAACGGATTTTTTCAATTTAAAAATGCTCCAGATGAAATCCTCAGTAAAGGAGCAGAAACCAATATTAAATTCACTTATAAAGACTTTAGATGGTTTTTAAACTATGCGTTTATTGATACCAAACTAAATTATTTGCCAGGTAACCCACAAAAACCTTTAACGGCAAAGCACAATGCTGGTAGCGTTTTAATGTACGAGTCTGAGAAATGGCGAATTGGCTATGAGACTTATTACACAGGAAAACAACTTTTATCAAATGGTGCTGAAACAACAGATTTCATTACTATGGGTTTACTGTTAATGCGTAATTTTAAATTGGGAAGCGTATTTATCAATTTTGAGAACTTTACGGATAGAAGACAAAGCAGATTTTCTCCATTAGTTTTACCACCTCATGATAATCCTGTCTTTCCGGAGATTTATGCGCCAACAGATGGTTTTATTTTTAGTGTAGGACTTATTATTAAACCATTTGGCAACGAAGATCACAATTAATTATGGAAACAATTGAACAACTATTAGAATCAAAAGATATTCGTGTTACAGCCATGCGGTTATTGATATATAAGTTTCTTTCCGAAAACAAGGCAGCTGTAACACTAAGTAATATTGAAAATGCTTTTGAAAAGGCAGATAGAACTACGTTATATAGAACTATAAAGACCTTTGAGGAAAATGATATTGTACATCAGATTGATGATGGCACAGGAATAACCAAATATGCGCTATGTGAGCAAGGTTGTAGTTGTGATATAAATACAGATTTGCATTTACACTTTCATTGTAACAATTGCAATGAAACGGTGTGTCTTACAGAGCATAAGATTCCACAAATAAAAGTGCCAGAGGGTTTTGTTTCAGAAAACGTAAATTTGGTAGTAAAAGGTATTTGCGATAAATGTACTGGTCAATAAATGCACTTCCATTGCACTAGCTATTAAACTAATTTTATCCAAATTTAATGGATATGAGGTTTAATATAAAAATACCAAAAAATCTAAAACAGGCCTACTATAAAGAAATAGAGCTTTATTACTACTTTTTAGAAAATAGACAGTTCACTACAGCTTGGTATCATTTGGAAAGAAGTCATATTATAGGTCAATCTTACCCAATTGAGCATACCTATTCACATTGGTTGATGCTAAAGTTTGGGGTAATGGAGAGGAATACGAAAGAAGTATTTGGACAAATCCTTAGATTAATTGTTGGCGGTTGGAAATCGTTTATTAACCACATACCACTAGGCAATACAGGAGGTACAAATGTACCACCATTAAGACCTTTGCCTATTCCTGATGATATAAAAGAATTATTCAATACAAAATGAGAAAAAAGAAAGTCTATTTAAGAGATTTAGAACCAGATTCAGAAAAAGGGCATAGTCACGATGATGGGCATAATCATAGTAGCCCTGAGAGTGTTTCCAGATTAAAAACTTATATACCTGCTATCATAAGTTTTATAATGCTTATCGTAGGTATTGCCATTGATTATTTAGATGCTTTACCATTTTTTGAAGGTTGGGTGAGAATTATTTGGTATACCATTGCTTATATACCCGTTGGATTTCCAGTAATAAGAGAAGGTTGGAATAGTATTAAAAATGGAGATTTCTTCACAGAATTTTTTCTGATGTCCATAGCAACCTTGGGTGCTTTCGCCATAGGCGAATATCCAGAAGGTGTGGCTGTAATGTTGTTTTATGCCGTGGGAGAATTATTTCAACAAGCAGCAGTTAATCGAGCAAAAGGAAATATAAAAGCATTGCTCGATGTTCGGCCTAATGAAGCGCTGGTGAATCGTAACGGTGATTTTATTTCGGTTAGCCCTGAAACTGTAGAAATAGGAGAAAAGATTCAGGTGCGTGTCGGGGAAAAAGTGCCATTAGATGGCATTTTACTTTCGGATAAAGGTTCTATTAATACTGCTGCCCTTACGGGGGAAAGTAAACCTGATACTGTCCAGAAAGGAGCGTCTGTTTTTGCGGGAAGTATTAATCTTGATGGTGTTGTAGAAATTGAAACGACTAAAGAGTTCAAGGACACCTCGATTGCTCGAATACTGGATATGGTTCAAAATGCCACAGCACGAAAATCTAAAACAGAATTATTTATTAGAAAATTTGCACGTGTTTACACGCCAATTGTGGTTTTTCTAGCCATAGGACTCACGTTGTTGCCTTATTTCTTTGTTGATGATTACGTTTTTAGAGACTGGTTATATCGAGCTTTAATCTTTCTTGTAATCTCTTGTCCTTGTGCACTTGTTATTTCAATTCCCTTGGGATATTTCGGTGGACTTGGTGCAGCATCCCGTAGCGGTATTTTATTCAAAGGAGCCTCTTTTCTTGATACTATGACCAAAGTTAATACTGTGGTTATGGATAAGACCGGAACGGTTACCAAGGGAGTTTTTAAAATAAAAGAGGTTGTAAATGAATCAGCTTACGAGAAAGCGGACTTTATGAAGTACCTGATGGCAATGGAAGAACAATCTACACATCCCATAGCAAAGGCCATTATGGAATACAAAGCAGAAGGAGCATACTATGTTGCCAGCGAAGTATCTGAAATTGCAGGAAAGGGACTGAAAGGAACAGTAAACGGAAAAACCTTGCTTGCAGGAAACAAAGCATTAATGACTTCAAATGCTATTGCCGTTCCATCGGAGACAGATACCATTGTTGAATCAATAATTATGGTAGGAATAGACGGTAAATTTGCTGGCTATGTTACCATTGCAGATGAGTTGAAAGAAGATGCACATCAAGCTATCATGAAAATCCGCGAATCAGGAATTTCTAAAATCATAATGCTTTCGGGCGATAAAGATTCCATTACGCAACAAGTTGCTAAAGAGTTGGGTATTGATTGGGCAAAGGGTGGATTACTTCCTGAAGATAAACTTAGTGAAGTAGAAAAACTCAAAGCAGAACCAGATACAAAGGTTGCTTTTATAGGAGATGGCATAAACGATGCACCAGTTTTAGCAGCAAGTGATGTAGGTATAGCAATGGGAGGTCTAGGAAGTGATGTTGCTATAGAAACGGCAGATATCATTATTCAAAATGACCAACCATCAAGGATTGCTCTTGCCATTAAAATAGGACGCTCTACAAGACGTATCGTTTGGCAAAATATCGCATTGGCTTTCGGAATAAAAATCATAGTTCTTATTCTTGGTGCTGGTGGACTTGCTACAATGTGGGAAGCTGTGTTTGCTGATGTGGGAGTAGCATTGTTAGCTATTTTGAACGCAGTTAGATTGCAGAGAATGAATTGGAGTTAGCACATACATCAATTAATAATTGAGGTAAAAGATTAATACTTTGTTTCAAATAGAATCTCGATGTTAAACTTGGCCTAAGAGAATTTTAGCTAAACAATAGGCGAGGGGAGCGGCCATATTCTAGACTTCTAGTTATACAGGTTTTTGAACACTCCAAAATTTCAATTAGTTCAAAGCAGTCTTAAGAGTTAGATTACTTTCTAGAATATAGCGACTGAGCCGTACATTGTTTCTAAAATTATCTGTAAGCCTTGATTTTTTTGTTTCTTTTTTATCAAGAAAAAAAGATAGAAATAAACGATTACGGGTTACGAAGTTGAAAGTCTATTTTACATAATGTTAGAAACACGTTAAAAAAACTTCAAACAAAACGAAGAGGTTAGCAAGGGCTAAGAAATTATCTCGCACAGTAATTTTTAGCTGTTGCGGCAAGCTGCCGAGAATGCTCTAGAAAAAAATCTTGCACACATTTCCTCGAATACGAGAATTTTAAACGAATCTAAAAGGCTAGCTTTTAAATGGCGTTGGCAAGCGGCTGAAAATTGTGTTTAAATTTAAAATGCGTTTTTCAGCATTTTAGAATTTAAAAAGCAATCGAGCGTTTGGCAGCGGCTATTTTACATAACGGCAAATTATGGTACAAATGAAAATATGCGTAGCAGACACCGCTTAAAAGAAGTTGATGACCCTGTTGTAAGTTTTAATCAATTCTCAGAGGCTGAGGGATATTTTACATAATATCATTATAGCTTACAAACGGAATGTTCCTCTATATCTACAAACCAACCTTTTTGTACTATAATTTATATTATGTAAAATAGAACCTAAAGTTAATTGTGTCTATATTTACTTCACCCCTCTATTGAAAATAATTTCTACTTATATTTTAATATCCTAAAAAATTATAAAATGGAGAATATGACTGAGTGACAAAAACCAAATCACTATAAATTTCAACAAAGAAAATAATTGGAAATACTATATATCACATCGGCGCAAAGAGTGAATTTTTATTGTTCTTATTCAGAAATGGTTTTTTATTGTATTTAACCAAGTATTGAAAAAGCTCCTCATTACAATCTTTGATTATTCGCATATTTCCTTAATTGTAAGGGTTCTCTCGTCGCCTAGCGATCTTTGTGAAAAATTCCATAAATAGTATGTAGTATTAAAAGTATAATCATGAGCAATTAACCAGAATTCTATATTTGATTAAATATGTAAACAATATCTCATTTTACACACATTTCACTACTCTCCTATCGTCGTTTCGTAAAAAGAGTGTTCCATTAACATTGTAAAGAAAGTTTTTAGAAAAAAAATAATAAGAAAAAGTAGTCGTATAAACTTCGGTTTTACCAAAGCAAATTTTCATAACGCGGAACATTATAGTACAGATTTACCACGCTATAATTGGCCATTATGTCAAATGGCTTTGGTAAGAGTCGTTTTATATTTGAAATACCTTACGGTTGTATCTTCGGTCATTTTATATCTTTTCGATATGCTGATGGTGTTGTACCCTCAAATTTTTTAAAAGCGCTATTAAAAGAAGATAAACTGCTAAAACCCATATCGAAAGCAATAGACGAAATAGTAAACTTTTCGCTCTCCTTTCTTGATAGTACTATTTTTGCGTCTTGTATACGGTAAAAATTAATATAATCATTGAAGTTACGTCTTGCGTATTGATTGATAACCGATGAAATTAATTGTGTACTCTTGCCCGATTCTATACTCAGTTTCGATAGGGATAAATCTGATTCAAGGTACAATTTATTGCCAACAACAATTTTATGTATCTCGTCAAATAGTAGATGGTCTTCATTCATTTTGAACGTGTTACCATCTAGTTCTGTGGCTTTTAATTGAAATGCTTTATAGCTTAAAAAATAAATGGTTAAAGAATATACAATTGGCCCAATCACATAGGGTACAGCATTATCTAGAATATTCAATACGTATGTTACCCATATGATAGCAAACCCAGCTATTAGTAATGGCAACCAATCTAAAATTGCTTTTTGATATTTTGTCTGTGCTTCTTTTAGGTACTGCTTTTTTACTTTCTTCAAAGTTAGCCATGACAAGCTGATATAGAATGCCAAGTGCAGGTAAATAAAAATAAGTCCGCTAGCAAAAATGATGATTACTATTTCACTGTTTTCGTACCATTCTTTGGTAACAAAAAGACTGCCGATAAAAATCAACACAAATGGTATCAATTCATAATAGAAATACTTAGGCAGCTTAAAATTTGGCTGAGTCATTCCTAAAACATACCATCGCAACAAAGGGCCTATTAACAGCAAAAAACCTAATCCAATAAAAATAAAAATTGGTTCCAGACCTTGACCAAAATTCAAAAGCACTGATTTTCCAATACGAAAGGCCATAAAAATAAGAAGTAGCCCTAGTAAGTGATTTGTCAGTGTTTTTTTCTTTTTAAAAATAATGAGATATGCAGCAAATAGAATACCATGCAGAAGACCTGCACTACTTACTATAATTAGTAGAATTTCTGAAAAGTTCACTTGCTAGCTTTAATTGAAAATAGATTATACAACAGGCCAATAATTTATAACATCTTTACTAAATCATGGCTATACTCATGAAATAAATAGCTACATAAGTATTATTCTGTTGCTTGTTTTTTTGCATGAGATGTCAAAGCCACCAGGGCAAAAAAGCGTCCTAGTTCCCCTTTCATTGCTGCTATTACGCTATGCTTAGCAATAAGTAGTCTTTCAACTGGCTTATTTTTAGTATTGTACATTTCATCAATTAATTTTTTCGCTTTTTGAGACCCATATAATTCATAGGTTTTAAGTACCTGTACCGCATTCTCTTCAGCCGTTATCTCACGATATTTTGGGGTATAACCCATTTGCTTGACCATAGTTTCAGCTAGTTTCCATGTAGACCAAGGGTTCTGACCAGTAACTAAATTCTTATCATGACTTATTTGCTCTAAATACATAGTACCTTTTTCGAAACGCCCGCCTTGAGCTATTAATTCGTCTTGTAACAAAAAAGGGAATATAGATTTGGCATCTGGAATTAATAATAACTCTTCCTCATTGGTAAACCCACTTACCATTCTGTTTTCGAGTAGTGAATGCCCATTATCTAATTTCACGTTAACCAAGGCAGCAGGCCCGTGACATACAGCCCCTATCACTTTATTTGTTTCGTAAAGGGTTTGAACAATAGATTGAATGTGTTTGTTTTCCGGAAAATCGAACATGGCACCCTTACCTCCAGCGAAAAAGACCGCTTGGTAATCTGCAGGAATGACTTTTTCTATGGGAATGGTGTGACCTGTTTTGTATTGAGCAATAGTATCATTTAAAAAGGCGAAGTCATAGACGCCCATATCTTCATCATCAATGATTACCGGAGGTTTTCCACCCATCGGACTTGCAATATCAACTTCAAAGCCATTGGCTTGAAATACATAATAAGCTCGGGCTAATTCGGTCAATTCATAGCCGGTAGATTTACCGCTTGCTCCCATTTCATCTACACTGGTAACGACGGCAAGAATTTTTCCGCGAATAGGTTGAATAGCTTCAGATAAATATGGAATATCTGAAACTTGTGATGCTGTCACTTCTTTATCTGCAGGAGGTATTAAGCTCATAAACCACCAACCAAATAAAAATAGAACAATTATAAGACTAGTTAAGACAAGCAAGGTCCATTTTAGGATAGGGTATTTTTTAAGCATATCGTGATTTTAAGAATTACGCTAGCAAATCACGGTGAAATATCTCGCTAAAGCTGTCGAAATGATAATTTCGTCATAGTAAAAATTATTCAAGTGGTAGATTTTTGAAGGAAAGACCTTGGAATTACCATTAAATCATTCCACACACATTACCCTCCCCTCTTACCGTCGGCTCGTATAATAAGTATTTATACACAAGATATTTATTGTTTTTAAAGGAGTTCACGAACCTCTGTACAAACCATTTGACATGAAATTCTTTAATTGTTTATTTTTGTAAAAAAGTGTTATGAAAAAATATCTTAGCGTATTATTACTTGTCATCATATCATCATGTCTTAATGATAATTCACCGGATGTACCACAAATTGTAGAGCCTGAGGATTTTTCTGCTGAAAATGAAGCTCAAATTATCGAATACCTCAATGCCAACAACCTAGAATCACAAAAAAGTGAAACTGGTTTACATTATATTATAGAAAATCAAGGCGATGGTCGACAACCAACTAGTATATCTAACGTTACCGTTGCTTACAGCGGGTATTATCTAGACGGTACGGTCTTTGACGAGAATACTGATGAAGGTATCACTGCCAATTTATCTGATTTCATCGATGGCTGGCAAGAAGGTATCACTTATTTTAATGAAGGTGGCTCCGGGGTATTATTGATACCCGCTCACCTAGGTTATGGTAGTTTTAGTTTCAATGGCATTCCAGGCGGATCGGTGCTCATTTTCGATATTAACTTACTCGAAGTAAATTAAGCTTAACCTAAATTAGTCTCGTTTACCTTTCATCGGAATACTTCTATAGCAAATGCTACTTATAGTATCGATAAATGAATACTGCGATGCGCTTAAACGATTTTTTCTTAATCTTTGAAATAAGTGTCATTGATTTCGGTTATTTGTAGGTATAATCTTACAAATACTGTTCATGCATACTAAAACATCGTTTAAAAATAGGCTTTTCGCACTTTTGCTACTAAGTTTTCTTGCGTTTCAATCGTGTCAAAAAGATACCGAAGTATATCAAGAAAACCCTGCTGAAAATACGGTGCTTCCCACGGCAGTACAAGATACCACACTCACAGATAAAGAATTACAGAACCTCCTATTTGAAGAAGATAGTATTCAAGTGTTACTTGAATCTGGTAGAATCGTTGATATTTCAGGTATGGAAGTTGAAAAAGAAAATCCTAAAAAAGTATACATTCATTATATGCCATGGTTTCAAAGCAAAGGCTACAATGGCTATTGGGGTCAACATTGGACAATGACCAATCAAAACCCTGATATTATTGATACTGATGGCAAGCGTGAAATTGCCTCGTACTACTACCCCATTATTGGTCCGTATGCTTCTGATGACCCTGATTTACAAGAATATCATATGTTATTAATGAAACTAGCGGGTATTGATGGTGTAATCTTTGATTGGTATGGTAGTAAAGATATCTATGACTACCAGCTGATTAAAGAGGCTACCGAATCTTTTATGGGTCGCTTAGATGATTTAGATATGAGTTTTTCTATTATGTATGAAGATCGGGTTGCGCAAGTGGCCGTAGATCAAGGCATGTATGCGAACACCACCGCAGCAGCTCAAGCCGACTTTAATTATATAAAAGACAACTATTTTAATAGAAACAACTTTTTCGAATATGAAGATCAAAAACTTATGTTTGTTTTTGGACCCGGAACCATTACTGACACTACGCAATGGGATGATATATTCACCGTTTTTCCAGAAACCGAAACCCCTCATTTTCTTACACTTTGGGCTGCAAATCAAAATGTTGGCTCCAATGCTTCTGGTGAATTTCTTTGGGTTGCCCCCGATCATTTATTAGCTCATGAATACTATTACAATACCTATTTAAATAGTGATTTTGTTACCGTAGGAAGTAGCTACCCTGGTTTCGATAGCTTTTATGAAGAAGGTGGTTGGGGACTCTGGCACAATTGGAGTATTGATCATGACAATGGAAATACTTTTGTAGAAACCTTGAATTATACGCATCACCAAGATGCTGATTTTATACAATTAGCCACTTGGAATGATTTTGGGGAAGGCACTATGCTAGAACCCACGGAAGAATACGGATTCTTTAATCTTCAGATTTTACAGCAATATACTGGTGTTACTTATAAACCTGAAGATCTTCAAACTACTTTAGATTTATATCGATCGAGAAAATTATACGCAAAAAATGAAGCAGCACAATATTATTTAGATCGTTGTTATTATTACATCAAAAAATCGAAATTGACAAGAGCTAAAAATATTTTAACGGCTGTAAACAGATACTTCTAAAATAAGGAAACCCTCTTAAACCAAATGTTTTAAGAGGGTTTTTACTTCTAAACTATATCAGGTTAAAATTCTTTTAGGTCCATAATTGCTGTTTCAACCTTAGAACCTTTTTCTGTATAGTCTGTCCACGCAAAATAAATCGTTTCCCCTAATAATTCCATCTGCGGAAATCCACTTTTTCTTGAGCCATCCATAGTAGTAATTACACGTTTAGTTAAGGGTGTCCCCTTCCGAGAAACCTTAGCAGCTTTTAGGGTGGTCAACTTATCTTTTGATTCCATCCAACTAACTAGGGCGGTATTACTATCAATAAGATCAACGTCTACCCTACCTAAAACATGACCATCAGCAATGGGTATGGGCAGATCAAAATTTTCACCATTATCATCAGAGAAAACCAATTGCACTCTAGGGTTCTCTTGGGCCGCTGTAAACCAAGCGACTACTAAGGTATTCTGTAAAGCCGCAGCTTTAGGTCCGTTTACAGGGCAGCCCTTTATGTTCCAATGATCTGAAGAAATAGTTTTTGGGGCGGTCCAAGTATCCCCAATTTTACGAACAATACTGATATCTCTAATTTCTTGCGCCGAACGATCACGATATATTACCACGGGTCCATTTTCAGTAATAGCTCCGGTAGTCTGACAGCAATCGCAGGTCGTAGCATCTAATTCCACTTCGGAAGATACCTTTCCGTGTAAAGATACTTCAGCAGCACGAAGGGTCATGGCCCCGCGCTCCCCTACTTCATTTTCTTCCGTATTTCTACCATCGAGCCAGCTTACAAAAAAAGCATTATTATAAGGCAGTACGGTCACAAAACCGTGTTCTGTAGGGGTATTATCTGTATGTAATGCTAAATCAGATCTCCAAACAGAATCACCTTTGGGCAATACATTCATTTTTACATCATAAGAATAAGTGCCGTTTGAAGATTTTTTCAAAACATGAGACCAAAGATTTCCTTCATGAACAGCAATCATTGGATAGTCTGCCCAATTCACAAACCAATCGGTATTTTTAATTATTTCGTTAGGAGTTTGCCATACATCATCTACCATTTCGGCGTACTTCAAAACACTAAGACTATCCCCAATTTTTTCTACCCAAGAAAGTAATAATTGCGAATCGTTAGCAAACAAAAATGGCAAAGAACTTGATGATTTAGCAGGACTTTTCAGCGTTAAAACGACAGCTTCTTTTTTTGTTATTTTTTCTTTTTTAGATTGATCTAAACAGGCATTTGACAACAAGATCAATCCTATTAAAATCAAATATTTACATGCATTCAACACTACAATTCCTTTAACATCGTAATCATCTCGTCAGCATCCCAAATTTTACCCCCTTCATAACGCTCTACTTGCTCACCAGCTTCATTGTAAATCAACGTAACTGGCAAGGCTGTAATTTCTAAGTCGGCATAAGCCCCATTGAACTTTATAAAGTCTAAGCCAAACTGCCGTTTATCACGAAAAGTAATAATCTTCTCTAATGACTGATCAGAAGCAAAAAGAAAAACAACATTATCGTCTTTCAATAGTTCTTGAGCTCTTGCCATCGCCGGCATTTCTTCTATACAAGGCTTACACCAGGTAGCCCAATAATTCAACACCAACTTCTTTCCCTTAAATGATTCTATAACCACTTCATTCCCTTCTAAATCTTCATACAAAACCTCACTCACCACAGCCTTCACAACATCGTTTGCTGCTTCGTTGGTTGCGCCCGTTTTCACATCTTCTTTACAACTTACAATTAAAAAAGCAAAGCTAACCCATATTAAAATTCTGCTATTCATAAATTTAAACTTAAGGTTTATACAAAATCAACTAACTATCTCTTAGATAGATTCTTTTGATATTTTGATTGCACCACATCAATAACCACCAAAACTACAATTACAAAGTAAAAAGTAGCCTTACTCATCGGTGTGATTTCATTACCAAATAACTTCAAATGTGCCAAATGCCCACCTTCAGAAAGCAACATTATACCTACTATAAAAAGAATGAAAAGTCCGAGTACTTCATACATTCGATTCTTCTTCAAAAATTCTGAAACTTTACCTGACAAATAAATCATTAATACGCCGCCTATAATAATCGCGGTAGCCATTACCCAAAACACATCAGTTAATGCCATAGCACTTAAAATAGAATCGAAAGAAAAAACCAAGTTCATTACCACTATAGAGGTAATAATCATATTAATACTCTTAACTTTTCCGTCTGTTATTTCATCATCTTTTTCTAAATGTAACATGTGCCAAATCTCTTTAACGGCAGTATACATTATAAACACGCCACCTAAGAGCACAATAACGCTATGCAAATTGAAGTGTCCTTCAGCAAAACTAAATTCAAAGCCGAAAAGAGGATCTTGAAAATAGGCGATCACTCGAATCAAAACAAATAACAAGATTATGCGCAATACAATTGCTAAACCAATACCCAGTGTACGTACTCGTTTTTGATCCGCTTCAGGTGCTCTTTTAGATTCTAGTGATATATACAGCAGATTATCTAGTCCTAAAACCGCCTGCAACAGGGTCAACATGGCTAACGTTATAAAATTGTCGAGCGTAAAAAGTCCTTCCATAGTAAAAATTTAATATTGATGTTCGCGAACAAATATAAAGAAATCAACAGCATAAAAAATTGTTTGTAATCTTTGAGACTTTGTTTATTAAACTGTTAATTACACCTTAAGGCATATCGATTGCGTATATATTTAATAGTACTTTTGCCCCATGTTAAAAAAGCGCTTTCCACAGTTAGAATTTATCATTTTAATGGCGTCTTTAATGTCAATTGTAGCCTTAGCTATTGACGCCTTACTACCTGCACTTGATATTATTGGCCGTTCGGTTGGTGTTGTAGAAATCGCCGATAACCAACTACTTATTACCATGATTTTTATCGGCTTAGGATTTGGCCCCCTGTTATTCGGACCCATTTCTGACAGTATGGGCAGAAAACCAGTGGTTTACATGGGCTTAGTACTATTCATTGGATCAAGTTTGTTATGTGTTTTCGCCAACTCTTTAGAAGTTATGATTATAGGCAGAATTCTTCAAGGTGTATCTTTATCTGCCCCAAGAACAATCAGTATTGCAATGATACGAGACACCTATAGCGGTGACCATATGGCACGTATTATGTCGTTTATTACCGTTGTTTTCATGCTGGTTCCGATAATTGCGCCAGCCTTAGGAAAGTTGATTTTAGACGCCTATAATTGGGAAGCTATTTTCTACATACAAATCGGATTTGCTTTGCTTATCGCTTTTTGGTTTTGGAGAAGACAACCAGAAACCCTCGCTGTTGAAAACCGCATACCACTTCAACTCAACTTATTTGTTAACGGCACCAAAGAACTCCTAAAATACAAGGCCACCATAAGCTACACGTTAATTCAAGGTTTTATTGTAGGTTCATTTTTAGTATACCTAAGCACAGCACAGCAGGTGTTTGAGGGCCAATACGGACTCAAAGAGGAGTTTCCGTATGTTTTTGCAGCCATTGCCATTGCTATTGCAACAGCAACGTTTTTAAACGGCAGCCTAGTACTGCGTTATGGTATGGAAAAATTAATTACAGTTTCGCTAATTGTATATTTCTTAACCTCAATTACTTATGTATTTCTTTTCTTCGGAAGGGAAAACCCGAGTATTGAAGTATTAATTGCATTCTTAGGCGTTCAATTTTTTGCCATAAGTTTTCTCTTTGGAAATTTAAGATCGGCGGCAATGCAACCTATTGGTCATATCGCAGGTATTGGCTCAGCCATTACAGGATGCATCGCAACAATTATGTCTGTGCCTATTAGTACATTCATTGGCAGATTTGTTAATACTACTACCCTACCCTTATTTATAGGATTCTCTATTTGTTCGACACTAGCATTAGTCATTCTCCTTTATTTCAAGGTTTCGAATCAAAAAATTAGACGGCTAAACCTGAGAACGAAGTAACACTAAGCCTTTGCGCAACTACGTCGCAGAAGACATATATCGCTGTTTATACCAAACATTGAGCACCATACCACAAATAATCATAGCCATTCCACCAATACTCCACAGCGAATACGTTTCCCCAAGAAAACCTACACCTACTAGAATAGAGAACACGACCTCAATATATTTTATTGGTGCAATAATATTAGTTTCTCCCATTTGAAATGCTTTCGTCATGAATAGTTGCCCAAAATACCCAAAAACACCCAAACTAAGCAACAACAACAAATCAGGAACACTTGGTGTTTTCCAAGAAAAAATAGAAGCAATCCCGCCAATAATTGTAGCAATACACATAAAATAATTAACAATAACCACCGGATGCTCACGACTACCTATTTTTCGAATAACCACATATACAAGTCCGCTACAAACCGAAGCTATAAGCACTAAAGCTAAACCAATAGGCGGAATACTACCATCAAAACCTTTTAATAACAGCACCCCTAAAAATGCCAAAGCAAAAAACAGCCATTGCATAGGGCGTACTTTTTCTTTTAAAATAAATATGGCGAAAATTGCAGCAAATATGGGAGCTATATAACGTAAGGCAACAGCTGACCCAATGGGCATATAATGCAAGGCAATAAAAAAGAAAAGCATAGAAGAAGCCCCAAACAAACCTCGAGTTATAAGTAATTTTCGATGGGTACCCAGAATAGGGATGCCTTTACCAATTAAATATCCGAACGTAAATACAAGAGAGCCCATTGATCTAAAAAATACCAACTGCCCTCCACTATATTCGGTCAAAAATTTCAGAAGTCCGTTCATACCCGCAAATGCTAGGGTACTAAGCACCATAAAAAAGACGGCTTTTTTTAAATTCAATAGCTACACTTATAAGTTGCCTCAAAGGTAATTAAACCACTACAGCTACTGCATAAAAAACCACGTAAAAATACGTGGTTTTTTCTATAGATTATATGTAAATTTCACTACACTAGCATTGTCGAGCACCAACAATATATTCTTCTACATTGGCCTGCAATTGGTTAAATTTAATAAACTGATCTCTAATACTATCAATATAACCATCAGCAGCTTTCTTTTTTTCTTTGATATTTTGAAGAATCTCAATATTCGAAGCCGTGAGGTTTTCTAATCCGTTTTTTAATTGTTCTATCCGTTCAAATAAACTTTGCGTTTTAGGTTCACAAGTATAAGCATTCAACTTGTTTTTAAGCTGATCTAAATCTCTTTGGTTTCGCTCTAAACGAATCACCAACTTGTTTTTCTCCGTGTCTAATAAAAGTGGTTTCATAGGAATTAGGATTAAAAAATTAAGAATAGCTTTGTAGGATACTTTAATTTACAAAAAATATCAATGCCTTTGTCGATGTAATTTTCAGAATATCAGATTTTAACAGTAATTTATACTAAAATGTAATTTTGAAAGTTGAAAAAATTTGATATTCTTGAACAAGCTTCATAACTTAATACAAAATATATTATATGAATATAAACTTTGAATACCACGGTGTTAAGGCTAGCAACCGATTAGAAATAATGACTGCTGAAAAATTAGACAAACTTTTAAATAAGTTTGATTTTGTGGTTCGCGCAGATGTTTTTTTTAAAACAGAGAACACTAGTGAAACAGATACTGGAATGATATGCGGTATTCGGTTAAGCACCCCAGGACCTAGACTTTTTGCAGAATCAAGTAAATCTGTTTTTGAAGCTGCAATTTCAGACGCTATCGAAGAATTAGAGCGTCAACTACAAAAACGAAAAGCCAAAATGAAAACGTATTAAAACACAATTAAGTAAAATTATAACCCCTAAACTGTATAGATCAGCTTAGGGGTTTTTTGTATTTGCTTATTTGGATGAATAAGCGAAGGTATTACAAGTAAAATCTTTTTAATGATTATCTGAAGTATCTTCGAATTTCGTATCGACTAAGGTTGCATTTTGAAGGCGATCAGAATATGGAGCATACTTCAAATCTAAAAGCAGTTTTCTTTTCTTTCGGTCAGAAACATTAAGTGTATCAATAATTTTCAATTTACGTTCGGTATCCGCTACGCGTTGTTGCTTCTTGTCCATACGTTCATCTGCAGTTACCACAAAATCAGGCTCAAAACGCTCCATAACGGTGTGTCGCTTAACTTTAATATTACTCTTATCTATGGTTAGTGTTGGGGTCTTCTTTACTGTAGTTGGTTGCGATGCTATTTCTTGTGCCATAATTGACGCTGTACCACCGAACAAAACGCAAAGGCCAAAGGCCAAGAATTTTCTTTTTTTCATTTTACAAAAGGCATATAGTTCTACTTTAAATGTACAAATAATTGTGCTAACCGCCATAAATTCTTAATAACGCGAACATGTATCGATTTTTGCCTGCATTTAATCGATGCGATACAATACATAATTACCTATTTACACCATATACCCCTCTTAAAATTTGATAATAAAACTGACAAATACTTTATTGGTCTTCTTCAAAAGCAGTATGAGTCATAAGTGCTTTTTGTAATCGTTTTGAGCTTCCGTTTTTATACAGTTCTTTTAGCAGTTTCTGTCTTTTTCTGTCCGAAACGTTCAACGTATCGATCATACTACGCGTGATAGCAATTTCTTCTTTTCGAGCTTTATTTTTACTAAAATACTCTGGCTCAAACTTAAACATTAACGGCAAATCTTCTTCAAGAGAAATAGAATCTTTAACCTTATTATCAGTCTTTTCTTGTGCACTTACTGTATTCAAACTAAATAAAATGGAGCAGGCGCCGCATAAGATGATCATTGTAGTTTTCATTTTCAAAAGATATAGTGTTCTTCTTAAATGTAAGAAATCAATCTTAAAACTATAAAAATGAATCTCATTTTCCCAAATCACCCTCAAAAGGAAACTGTTCACCGAACAATAATATCATTTAACTTTGCAACCTAGAGAAATCATAGCCATGAAAAAAATAGTCATACTTATCTTATTCATTAACAGCATTGTAATAAACGCCCAAGAAGCAGCTACCATCAAAGGAGCGCAAATAAACTTTGTTTTTATTGACAACGATGTTGATGGAACGTTTTCAGGATTTAACTCTTCTTCTAAAATAGATGCCACTGATATTGAAAAGTCCCTTTTTGCAGGCAGTGTTGCCGTTGAAACCATTAGTACCGGCAATTCCCTTCGAAATTGGTCTTTACGTAGAAGCAAATATTTTGATGCTGATAGTTACCCGAAAATCACATTTTCAAGTACGAACGTTACCGGCTCAATCGATGCATTTACCGTTACTGGTAATTTAACTATTAAAAACACTACCAAAAAAATTACTTTAAACTTCACCAAAAAAGACGCTAAATTGATTGGAGAAACAAGTATTAATAGCGCTGATTACGGAATTGTAATTAAAAAAAACAAAGACCAAAACAAAGTAAACATTCAAATTTCGCTGCTGTTAGAATAATTTACTTTGATTTTCAACCTTAACAATTCACCCCTTCATATTAAAAACACCTAAAAGGTTACTTACCTTTGCACACTTAATTTTACAACCATGTGGATCTGGATTATTTTCATTGCCTTTATTTTAGTCTTTTTAGCATTAGACTTAGGTGTATTCAATAAAGAAAATCATGTAATCAAAACCAAAGAAGCTAGTATTTGGACCACCATTTGGGTCACCGTAGCACTAAGTTTTAGCGGCGTAATATATTGGTTATTTTCTAATGGAATGGTTGAAAACCCGACCGGGTTACAACCCAATGATGCCGTTTTAAAGTATATAACTGGTTATTTAATTGAGCTTTCTTTAAGTATTGATAATGTGTTTGTTATAGCAGTAATATTTTCATCATTTAAGATTCCTCCATTATATCAACACCGGGTTCTATTCTGGGGAATTTTAGGCGCTATTGTCTTTAGAGCAATAATGATTTTGTTCGGCGTTGCACTGATAACCCGATTTGAATGGATTATCTATGTCTTTGGTGTTTTTCTATTGTATACCGCCTTTAAAATGCTAAAAGGTGAAGAAGACGATTTTGATCCTAAATCTTCTTTTGTATTTAGGCAAATCAAGAAAATTTACCCTATTACTGGTAGCATTCAAGGCGATCAATTCTTCGTAAAACGTATGGGGATTTCAGCAGCCACTCCCCTTTTCGTTGCCTTAATCGTCATAGAACTTACCGATATTTTATTTGCCCTTGATAGTATTCCTGCAATTCTTGCAATCACTGCAGACCCCTTTATAGTTTTTAGTTCAAACATATTAGCCATAATGGGATTGCGTTCTATGTATTTCCTAATCTCTAGAATGTTAGAGAAATTCAGGTATATCAATTATAGCTTAGTGGTGATTTTAGCCTTCGTCGGACTCAAAATGCTATTCTCTCACCAAATACATTTACCAGAATGGGTATCGCTGACTGTTATTTCTATAGCCTTAATTGGAGGCGTAATAGCTTCACTAGCCATTCCGGAAAAGGAAGTACTTAAAGAAGACTAAAAAAAAATTATTTTGAAGCCTTAAATAGAAGGTGATAGATTTTTTCGACAATCCAATTTCCAGCCGGATAATACAATGCAAAGAATAAAGCCATTCCTAGCGAAAAGTTTCGCTCATTAAAAAATTGATCTAAAAGGTTATTTGGATACGCATACGAGGTTTCAAAAGCATATCCACCAAATTCAAGCAAACCCATAGCCACCAGTCCGTAAGCGTACTGCATATGAAATGGCAACTTTCGCAGCAACAATGAAATTGGCACCATATATAATAAGTAACAACTAATGACTTGCCACCAATAAGTGAATTTAGCAATCTCCATTTGAGCTCCAAACCAATTCATAAGCATGCCCCAACTAAAATATACAGCTATATAAATTACAATAAGGCGCTTGTCAACATTTAGTTTAAACCTTGCCCATGACAGAAACTCATTCATTTAAAACTTTAATTAAATCGTTATATAAAAACCCAAGGCGAAAGACACCAAAATCACTTCGCTGAAACTTTACTATCAATAATCTGAAGTGCATCTTTTACCGTCTGCATTTGATCCATATCTTCATTTTCTAAACGAATATCAAAAGCGTCTTCAACATCTAACACAATATCTACCAAATGCGCTGAATTGATATTCAATTCATTAATGAAGTGACTATCTTCATTGATATCGCTTGCTTTAACGTCTTCAGGTAAGTAAATCTTAATAATAGCTCTCAAACTTTCGTATCGATTGTTATCAATCATAGCAACATTTTTATTTTAACCTTCTTTTTCTTTTCAGGTTGGTCTACATTTTAATTCATACCATACAACAGTTTTCAAACAAACCATTGTCGCACTAATTTCAAGAAAAATCAAAAGTAATTCTCTTTCTAAATTCGAACGCCTTATGAAAATCGCTTAAAAATAACACATGCATTTACATCTCCAAATCCGAAACTAGCTTTTGCTATTATTTGAGGCATGTATGCTATTGTTTCAAGTGGAACTCTAGAGGGATGTATCAACTTCTCAATTTCCGGATGCAAATCTTCACAATTAACATTACCAAAAACCTGATCTTCTTTGAATTGTAATACCGCAGCAACGCTTTCAATACTGCCCGAGGCTGCTAAACAATGACCAAACATTCCTTTAAAAGAATTCACCAAAGGAAAATCTATGCCAGTACGACCTAAGGCCTGGGTCCAATTCTCAATTTCTGTTGCATCTTTCGTAGTAGCAGTTAAATGCCCATTAATTAGATCAATATCAGAAGGTTTAATTTTTGCACTTACTACGGCATCTTGAATACATCGCTGAACTGCTGCATTATTTGGTGCGGTCATTGAACCAGTTCCTCTTTGACCTCCGCTATTTACTGCTCCCCCTAATACTTCTGCATATATTGTCGCTCCTCTTTGTTCGGCACTTTCTAGAGATTCTAAAACCAAAGCTCCTGCTCCACTACCCGGCACAAAACCTGCCGCAGAAGCACTCATGGGGCGACTAGCTTTAGTTGGATTATCATTATAAGACCTTGGTAATATACGCATGGCATCAAACCCACCCCAGACATAAGGTCCACTATCACTACAACTTCCAGTGAGTATTCGTTTCGCTTTTCCAGAAGCTATGCGATCATAACCCATTAATATTGCCTCTGTACCCGTTGCACAGGCTGATGAGTTTGTTGTTACTTGATTACCACAACCAAGGCGACCTCCAAGATAAGCACTGATACCACTAGCCATTGTTTGAGAAACCGTAGTACTTCCCAATCGACGCACATTATAATTATCAACCAAATGTATTGATTCTCGAAACTTATCTACACCGAGTATACCAGTGCCAAATATCACTCCATTATCCCATTCAGGATCTGCATCATAGTTGATAGGTATATTAGCATTTTCCCAGGCATCTACACCTGCAATCACGCCATAAACGAGTCCGCTTGCATTCAAACCTCTACGTTGTAATGGTGTAAAATACTGACTTACCAAATTATCTTTCACCAGAGGTTCAGCAGCAATTTGACAACCAAATTTTAAATCTTTTAATTGCGAATGAAAACGAATACCACTTTTACCTATAGCCATAGCCTCGGTAAAAGATGAAATTCCAACACCATTGGGTGCACAAACGCCAAGCCCAGTAATTACAACGCGTTTAGCCATTTTCATTCATTTTTAGCATACCAGATATAACACCCTTACAGACAAGTTCTTCATTAGCATTATACATTTTCACTTTGCACTTTAATTTGTTAAATCGGAAATAAACTTTTTCAGAAACAACCAATACCTTTTCATTAGGAAAAACAGGCTCATAAAAATCCATTTGCGAACTACTTAACCCTATTTGAATACCCCCGTGAGCAATAATATCTGCGTCATTTAAAAGATAAATTCCTAAACACACCAATCCTATTTGCGCACAACACTCTGTAAGAATAACACCTGGTGTGACTGCCTTTTCTGCAAAATGCCCCTTATAAAAATCTAAATCTTCATTAAAGAGAAAGGTTCCTTTCGCTCCATTCTCATCAATGGCGGTTATCTCATCTACAAATAGAAATGGTTTTTTATAAGGCAGTTTTTGTAATAGTTCTTTTTTAGTCATACCTATTGTAAACTTTCTCCTCCATCAACTTTAATAACGGTTCCTGAAATCCATTTTGCCTCCTTAGTAGTTAATAAATATACCACATCGGCAACATCTTCAGGCTGCGTTAAGCGATTGTTGGGGTTACGATCAATAGCATGCGCCTTTATTGTTTCATGACCCGGAATCATAGCAAAAGATTTTGTCTCAGTGACCCCTGCCTGAATACAATTAGCTTTTATACCTATAGATGCAAATTCTAAAGCAATATTTCGAACCAAAGCTTCTAAAGCAACTTTTGCCACTGAAACTGCTGCATAATGTTTCCAGGTTTTTGTATTTCCTTCGCTAGTAAAAGCAATAATTCTGGTATCTGCAGCACATAATCCTGCATTGACCAGATCTTTTGTCCAATCATAAAGACTCAAAGCCATGGCATCAATAGTGATTTGAAAATCTTGATGATTTAAGGTGTTCTCATTTTTCGACTGCATAGGCTTCAGACTTCCTTTGGCAATGCTATGAACAAGTACATTAATACTACCATTATTATTTAACAACGAAGCAATTTCTTTTAAAATGAGAGCTCGCTTAGCGGTTTTCAATGCATCAGCATTAAAAGCTTTAAACTGTATTTTAAAGGAAGATATATTTTTAAATTCTTTAGCAATAATATCTTCATCTGCCCTTCTATCACGATGCACAATGATAATATTAAACCCATGGCGTGCTAATTTCTTAGCAGAAGCTAGTCCGAGTCCACTGCTTCCCCCTAAAATAAGTGCCCATTTAACTTCAGAAGCCATATGTAAAGTTTAAATTGTTTTTTGTTGTTTCACTAAAATACTACCATTCTATTAATACGCGTTGTGCTGAAAAACCAGGACCAAAACTTAATATCAATCCTTGATCACCAACAGAGATATCTTTTTCCAGAAAACGTTCTAAAACATAGAGAACCGTAGCACTACTCATATTGCCATATTGCCGAAGCACTTCTCTAGTATCGTCAATATTTTTCCCTAAAACACCAAACAAGGCTTCTACTGTTTGAACAATTTTACGCCCGCCTGGGTGAAAGATAAGATGATCTACTTGCGAAATAGAACTACCATGCTTTTTTAAAAAGGGATGCACAATTTCTGGAAAATGATCGGCAATAGTTTCAGGTACTGCCGGATCAAGTATCATTTGCAATCCATTATTTGTGAGGTCAAACCCCATCATCTGTGTTGCATTGTTAAAATGATACATTTCTTCAGCAACAATTCTAGGCCCCTTTGCCTCTTTTTCAGAAGAAAGTAAAACACAGGCGGCTCCATCACCAAAAATAGCAGCACTTACCATATTTGCCATCGAGTGGTCATTTAACTGAAATGTCGCGGTAGGACTTTCAACTGCAACTAGCGCAACCCTTTTACCTGGATTAGCCTTTAGAAAATTACTCGCATAAATTAATCCCGACACCCCAGCAGCACAGCCCATTTCAGTAACCGGTAACCGAACAACGTCTTGCCTAAGACCTAAATCATTAATCAAATAAGCGTCTAAAGAAGGAATCATAATACCGGTACAACTAACTGTAATAATGTAGTCGAGGGTATTTGATTGCCAACCAGATTGCTTTAACGCTTTCTGCAACACCTTTTTCCCTAAACTTTTAACCTCACGAACATATATATTATTTTTTTCTTCAAAAGAAGTTGCAGTAAACACTTCTTCAATATTCATAATACCATAGCGCTTATCAACAGCTGCCCCTTCAAAAATTTTTCTAACTTTTCTACGGAAACGGTCATCTTCATTCGAAAGCCACATTTCTATAAATGGCAAAATATCTTCAGTAGTACGGCTATATTTAGGAAGTTCTTTAGCAACTGTAACAATTCGTGTTTCACTCATTAATTTTAAGTCGTTTTGATTTCATAACCCATACATATCGAAAAGCCCATTTCCATTTAATTTTGTGATGATACTCAGGAAACAAAGTTGCATAATGCTGTAATTCAGGTTTTATAAAACCTTTACTAATTGATATCAACCCATCAACCTTTGCCGTTCGTGTTCGTATAAAAATAAGACTATAAAGCTTGAATAAATAATAAGCCCAAAGACTTCGTTGCAAATCGTTGATAACAACTGCTATACGGGCCAATTGATTGAATTTTCTCAGAAACGACACAATATCTTCATGTGCAAAATGATGCATGGCCAAAGTACTAATGATAATATCACAATGTAGGTCAGAAACACTAAGATGTAGAATATCTTTCTGCAGAAAAGATATTTCTGGATATGCCAAAGAAGCTTCTCGTGCCAATTGAATTACATCGGCATTGAGATCAATCCCTATTAATTTCACTTTAATATTGTTCTTTCTAGTAAATTGTGCTACTTCGCGTAACATAGCTCCATCACCACAGCCCATATCTACAATACTATAGGTTTGCCTTGGGTGTTCTCGCATTAATTTAGAAATGGCTTTTATGGTAATGGAATTTCCTCCTAAAACAGAATTTACACGGTTGATATCATCATAAACCGCTCTTAATGCTTTCATACCTTCCTTGAAATCATCCATCAATTCTGGTTGTTGACTTCTATTTTTTAAATTTTTTAGCATATAATTGGTTTACCATGTGTAGCTTTTACAACGCTTCGCAACAGAAAAGGCGAACTTATTGCTGCTTTTTGAGAATATGAAGACCATTTTTCATTTAACAAAATGGACTGTAATTTACGCCCTACCCACATTCTTCGCTCAAAGGCTGTTTTCCATGCAGCCTGATAATCTACCTCTAACTGTTCACGACTATATGTTTTATTTTCAAAAAACCTAAGAATGCTCTCCGACAAAATCTTTGCTGCGTGAATCGCCATAGCCATGCCATTGCCACACAAAGGATGTATGAGACCCGCAGCGTCACCACACATTAAAATGTGATTTTCAACGATACTTTTAGGTTGAAATGATATTTGCCCTATTGTCAAAGGCGTTGTAAATATTGGGCTTGCATTCGACAAGAATTCTTTTAAAAATGGATTTTGGGAAACTATCTGCGTATTAAAGTCACTAATGTTTTTAGTTTTTTGAAAGGAAGCGTATGATGTTAAATAACAAAAATTTATAGCTCCTGTTTCTGTTTTTGACAACCCCCCATAGCCACCATTAAAATTATGTAATGCCACTTCATTCGAAGGAAAACCCTCATAACGGTAATGTGATTTAACGCCTAACCAAGATGATTTTTGTTTTATAAAATCACGATTTAAATATTTATCTAAACTACTTCGTTTACCATAAGCTCCTACAACTACACCAGCATTATATACGCCATCACCAACAATATCAACCTGAAAACTTTCTTTCACCTTCTGAATTAATCTAACGGACTCAAAAACAAAAGACACTTCATTTTCTAGCGCTTTTTGATACAATAAATGATCAAGAGCATACCTACTGATTCCAAAACCTCCTAAAGGCAAATCAGTTTCAACATATTTACCTTTTTTCGTACTAATTTTTAGTCTATCAATAGTAACAGCACCACTTTCTGCTATAGGAATGTTTAGAAACTCTAAATAAGGAAGAACTTCGTTAGATACATATTCACCGCAAACCTTATGGTGCGGAAATTCTTTTTGTTCAATTAACAGCACATCAATATCTCTTTGAGATAAATGAATTGCTGCGGTTAAACCCGCCAAACCTCCACCAACAATAATTACATCATATTGACTCACAAACGAAAGATAGTTATTTGGCAGTTAACAATAAACCACAACATATACGTCGTTGATTGTTTAAAATTCTTCCATCTGCTCTTAAAAAAACAACTACTTCTATCTTAGTAGGCTAGTAAATTGAGTAGTTCTATTTCGAAACGATTTTTAGGCAAGTAGTTGTTTTCTAGATTTTTAGCAAAAGGAATTGGCGTTTCTAAACTTGCCACACGACGAATTGGACCGTCTAAATTTTCAAAACAATTTTCCATTACTAAAGCAGAAATATCGCTGGCCACCCCTCCAAACAAGCTGTCTTCTTGCAAAATAATTAGTTTGCCAGTCTTTCGAACAGATTCATAAATAGAAGCTACATCTAAGGGAGCAAGGGTTCTTAAATCAATCAAATCTGCATTAATATCCGTATGCTTCCCTAAAGTCTCTAAAGCCCAATGCACACCTGCGCCATAAGTAACAATAGTAATGTCTTCTCCAGTTTTCAACAAGCATGCTTCACCAAAAGGCAGGGTATAATAATCTGTGGGCACTTCTTGATAAACACTACGATACAACCCTTTATGTTCAAAAAATAGAACTGGATTTGGATCATTTATTGCGGTCGCTAACAAACCTTTGGCATCATATGGAAAAGCAGGATATACAACCTTCAATCCTGGGGTTTTAGTAAACCAGGCCTCATTGGTTTGCGAATGAAATGGTCCTGCTCCAACATCTCCGCCACAAGGCATACGTATAACAACATCTGCATTTTCACTCCATCGATAATGAGACTTTGCAAGATAATTCACAATAGGATTAAAGCCCGAACTCGCAAAATCAGCAAATTGCATCTCCATCACTGCTTTCATTCCATTAATAGACAAGCCCATTGACGCGGCAACAATGGCAGATTCACAAATGGGCGTATTTCGAACACGTTCTTTGCCAAATTCATCTACAAAACCGTTTGTAATTTTAAACACACCACCATAATCAGCTACATCTTGCCCCATGATTACCAAGTTAGCATGTCTTTGCATAGATTGCTTCAAACCTTCTGAGATGGCGTCTACTAAACGTATGTTTACACGATTTTCATTTTCTTTAATATCTTTGTAATCAAACGATTTATAAACATCATTTAATTCTTTACTTTCATCTACATCAACCTGTTGTTCATCAAAAGCTAATTTCAAATTATCATTAATCTCTGCTTCAATTTTCAACCTTAGGTCTGAAATAATTGCTTCTGTAAGAACCTCTTCTCGCAATAAAAATTTCTCATAATTAGTAATCGGATCTTTCTCTGCCCAACTTTCCATCAGTTCATCGGGTACATATTTAGTACCACTTGCCTCTTCATGACCACGCATTCTAAAAGTTTTAAACTCTAATAACACCGGAGCTGGTTTTTGTCTAATTTTATTACAAAGATCTCTGACTTTGGTATAAACCTCTATAATGTTATTTCCATCAATAATATGAGACTCCATACCATACCCTTTACCTTTATCAGCTAAATTTTCACAACGATATTGCTCTACAGTTGGTGTTGAAAGTCCGTAGCCATTATTTTCAATACAAAACAGAACTGGTAAATTCCAAACCGCTGCCACATTCAAAGCTTCATGAAAGTCACCTTCGCTGGTTCCTCCCTCCCCAGTAAACACAGCAGTAACATGTTGCTGATTTTTCAAAAGGTTTGCTAAGGCAATACCATCGGCAACGCCCAATTGCGGACCTAAATGAGAGATCATTCCAACAATATTGAATTCTTGAGTGCCAAAGTGAAAACTTCGATCTCTACCATTGGTAAAACCTCCTTTTTTACCTTGCCATTGTGAAAAGAGACGGTGCAAGGGTATATCTCTAGATGTAAAAACCCCTAAATTACGATGCATCGGTAAAATATACTCTTGTGGCAGCATGGCATGCGTAACCCCCACTGAAATCGCTTCTTGCCCGATACCGCTAAACCATTTAGAAATCTTACCCTGTCGAAGCAATATCAGCATTTTTTCTTCGATCATACGCGGCTTAAGCATCTGTTCATATAGCTTAAATAGTGTTACCTTATTTACACCTGTACTTTGATATTGCATGTTATATTTTAAAGGTTTACGTTCTTAAAAGTGGATAAATTTAACAAAAAACGACACAATTCACGATATAACTTTACAAAGGCCGCTGCATTATTTATTAACTTTGTTTACAAAATTTTAAATAAGTATTATGAGTGTAGTACCAAGTGTTGATTTAACTGATTTCACTTCAGGAGATGCAGAAAGAAAAGAGAAATTCATTAGAGAAATAGGAAGTGCTTTTGAAGATATCGGTTTTGTTGCTTTAAGTGGTCACTTTCTATCTGATGAATTGGTTGCTGATTTATATAAAGAAATAAAAGCATTCTTTAATTTAAGTCAAGAGATAAAAGACGGTTATGAAATAGAAGGCATTGGAGGGCAACGTGGTTACACCTCCTTTGGTAAAGAACACGCTAAAGGAAGAAAAGAAGGTGATTTAAAAGAGTTTTGGCATTTCGGGCAGTATGTGAAAGATGATGAAAAGCTAAAAGCAGAATATCCGAATAATGTAATCGTAAAAGAACTTCCAAAATTCAATGTAATTGGAGAAGAAACCTATAAAATGCTAGAGAAAACAGCAAAACATGTTTTAAGAGCATTAGCCCTACATATTGGTTTAAATGAAACTTATTTTGATCAGTTCATCAAAAATGGCAACTCCATACTGAGACCAATTCATTACCCCCCTATTACATCAGAACCAAAGAATGCGGTTAGAGCTGCTGCTCATGGTGATATTAATTTGATTACCTTATTAATGGGTGCACATGGGCGCGGACTACAAGTACAAAACCATAAGGGTGAATGGGTTGATGCAATCGCTAAACCAGATCAATTAATGATTAATGTCGGTGATATGTTGTCTAGATTGACGAACAATAAATTAAAATCAACCATTCATCAAGTTGTAAATCCTCCTAAAGAATTGTGGGGTACATCGCGTTATTCCATTCCTTTCTTCATGCACCCCATTAGTGAAATGCCTTTAGACTGCTTGGCCGAATGTATTGACGAAGAAAACCCGAAGGCATTTGAAGACATAACTGCAGGTGAATTTTTGAATGAGCGTCTTATTGAACTAGGCTTAATAAAAAAATAACTTCATGGATTTACAAGATCAATTAAAAAATCTTTTTCCTGATCATCAACCTGAAAAAGAGGAAAAACAGGTTGAGAAAAATAGTATGTGGCAACAAGAAGAGCCTATCATTTGTAAATATGAAAAAAGAAAAGGAAAGCCTATAACCATTTTAGAGGGCTACAATGGTGCAGATACAGATTTTAAACAATTAGCAAAAGAAATCAAGACTACTTTAAGCGTGGGCGGAAGTTTTAAAAATGGCAGTATCATTATTCAAGGTGACTACCGAGATAAAATCATGGAAATATTAAAAAGTAAAGGCTTCAACGTTAAACGAGTAGGAGGCTGAGCAAGTTGAATACCAAATGCCATATTTAGCATAGTCCTGTTTTTTATTAAACCAATCAGTGATTTTGTGTTAATTTTATTTTGTCAGTTTCACAGAAACCTTATTTTTATTGTTTACAACCTAAACCCAACACTATATGAGTTCCCTTTTGCATATTACAAATGGAGATAGTTTTACAGAAAGACTCAACACCCTTAATTTAAAAGGTGAGGTTATTACATGGCGTGAAATGCTTTGTGAGGGCAAAACCTTAACTAGTGTAGGCAGCGAATCTTTTTGGAAAACTAGGTTCGAATTTTTAAATAAAAACTACAAGGTTAGTAAAAAGTGGTTTATTGAAAAAACTTTAAAAGAATACAGATCACTTTGCAATCATAAACAGCAAGATCATATTGTTCTTTGGTTTGAGTATGATCTTTTTTGCCAAGTCAATATGCTTGCGGTAATTAGTTGGTTGAAGGCGAATCGTAAATATGCAGAAATCTCTTTGGTTTGTAGTGGCAAAGAAGATGATTCTGAACAGTTGTACGCGTTGAATGATTTAAATGACGAGCAATTACTAACGCTATATCGAAATAAAAAAGTACTGTCGCAAGATGATATTGAATATGCCGACTATGTTTGGCAGTTGTATTGTAGTGATAATCCTATGCGATTAGAAAACCTTACCGATTTCGGAAACTACCAATTTGACTATTTGAAAGGAGCTATTTCTAGCCATTTACAACGTTTTCCTTCTATTAATAATGGACTTAACGCCATGGAAAATAACATTCTTCAATTAAGTTCAGAACAAAAACCAGCCACAAAAAAAGAATTGTTAAAACTAATCTTAAATAATCAAGGTTTATTAGGTTTTGGAGACAGTCAATATGATAGAGCAATCAATCGTTTAAAGCCTTTGTTTTCGTCTTTTAACCCTGTAAATCTTACTAAAAAAGGGCAAGAAATTTTAAAATCTCAAACCAGTTATTATTCTTGCATTCAAGACAATGATGTTTATTTAGGAGGAGCATTAAAATATAACTTTCTTTACAACAACAATACCGACAGAATACTAAAACTTTAGTATGTACCTAGAGCCATCTGAGCTTATCATAAATGCAGACGGAAGCATTTATCACCTCAACCTATTACCTCAAGACATTGCAAATACTATTATCACCGTAGGAGACCCCGACCGGGTTTCTGATGTGTCAAAATATTTTGATACCATAGAATTAAAAAAAGGTAAACGCGAGTTTATCACACATACTGGAACGCTTCAAGGAAAAAGAATAACAGTAATATCTACAGGAATTGGCACTGATAACATTGACATTGTACTAAATGAATTAGATGCTCTTGTTAACGTCGATTTTCGAAGTAGAAAAATAAAAAACAAAATAACACAACTTGATATCATTCGCATTGGAACATCAGGAGCTATACAATCAGACATTGCTGTAGATTCCTTTTTACTTAGTCAATACGCTATGGGCTTCGATGGTTTACTTCATTTTTATGAAAGTGAACATTTACAAAACCAAGAAATGGCTAAGGCTTTTGTTGAAGATTGCGATTGGTCTTCGCAAAAATCAATTCCATATGTTGTTTCTTGCGATGAAGATCTCGCTCAAATGCTCATGTCAGATCGTATACGATTTGGACTAACAGTAACCAATATAGGATTTTACGGACCTCAAAGTAGAGTTTTAAGAATTAAAACAAATGACGAAAATTTAAATCAAAAATTAACTGATTTTAGTTTTGAAAAACTAAAAATAACCAATTTAGAGATGGAAACTTCGGGCATATATGGCTTATCAAAACTCTTAGGGCATCGTGCAGTTTCAATGAATTGCATTTTGGCAAATAGAGTTACTGGTGACTTTTCAAAAACTCCTACTGAATCTGTTGATCAATTAATTCGCTATACTCTAAATAAACTCACAAATTAGTTCAGTAATGAAGAAAGTTCGAATTATTGGTGTACCCGAACATTTTAACCTTCCTTGGCACATGGCTATTGAGGAAGGTGCATTTTCAGAAAGAGGTATTGATTTACAGTGGACAGATATACCTGAAGGCACCGGAAGAATGTGTCAACTTCTAGATAATAAGGAAACTGACATCGCAATCATTTTAACAGAAGGCCTCATAAAAAGCATTACAGAAGGTAATAAAAGTAAAATTGTTCAAGAATATATTGCAAGTCCACTGCAATGGGGCATTCATGTTGCTGCTCAAAGTGATTACAATGAACTTGACCAACTCAAAAACACCAAAGCCGCAATCAGCCGCTTTGGAAGCGGTAGCCACCTAATGTCATATGTAAATGCTCAAAATCAAAATTGGAATTTAGATACACTAAAATTTGAGGTTGTCAATAACTTAGAAGGAGCTGTTAAGGCACTTACCGATGGCACTGCTGATTACTTCATGTGGGAACACTTTACAACCAAACCGCTGGTTGATAACGGAACTTTTCGAAGAATTGCTGACTGCCCTACTCCATGGCCATGTTTTGTCATTGCAGCTACTAATGCATTCATTGATAATAATAGAAGCACCCTTTCTCATATCATAGATATCATAAATACATATTCTTCTGAATTTAAAAGTATACCAAGTATTGATAAATCTTTGGCAAATAGATATCAGCAAAAACTAAAAGATATTCAAGAGTGGCTTTCAATTACCCAGTGGAGCCAACAACAGATTGATGAGAAAAAAGTGAATACGGTTAATAAAACACTCAAAAAACTAAACCGAATCGAAAAAGAACTTAACTACAACAAATTAGTAATATAATAAGCGTTAAGGTCTATTTTAATTCTTTTTGAGTGAAGAATTTTTTAATTAAATGTCGAAACTTCTTTTCAGAAAGTGGCTTTTGAATAAATTCTTGAATATGTGGGTTTTGCATGGCCTTAATCATATCACCTTCATCTTCACTGGTGGTTAACATTACAACAACGATGTTTTCTCTTAAAGTTGCATCTATTTTTTCTAGATAAAGTGTCATGAATTTCCAGCCATCCATTTTTGGCATTTTAATATCTAATAAAAGTAGACAAGGTTGCTCTTTAGCCCTCTTATTTTCAACATGCGCTAAATGATCTAAATAATCAAGAGCTTCTTGACCATTAAGAAAAATATCGACCTTGACATCAAGGTTTAATTTTCCAATAAAAATCTTATTAAACAGATTACTAATTTCATCATCATCGACTAAAATGATGGACTTTAAAGAAGGAACTTTCATAAAGTAATAAATAGTGTGTCTCGTTTTAAAAGTAGTACTTTTCTTTCTAATAAAGCAAATGAAACCAACTTTTTAGGTTTATTTAGTTAATTATAAATTGTACCATTAATAACATTCCACAGATTAAAACCGTCATAATTTAACAAAAAATCACCAGACTATAGGTTGCTTACCATTTTGCTTAAGCAGTAAATTGGTTTTGCTAAAATGTCTATTTCCAAACCAAAAGCCCCTATTTGCACTTAAAGGCGAAGGATGCCCTGAGGTAAGTACATGATTTTTAGAAGTATCAATAAGCTTCTCTTTTTTTTTGGCGTAGCCTCCCCATAAAAGAAAAACTACATGTTTTTTTTCGTCTGACACTTTTTTGATAATTGCATCTGTAAACTTCTCCCAGCCCTTTCTTTGATGACTACCTGCTTCATGCGCTCTAACCGTTAATGTAGCATTTAAGAGCAAAACTCCTTGATCAGCCCAAGGTTCTAAATTTCCATCTACAAGTTGCGTCACCCCTACATCTGCATTTATTTCTTTAAAAATATTTTTTAATGAGGGTGGTATCGCGATATTATCTTTGACCGAAAAACATAAACCATTTGCTTGCCCTACTCCATGATATGGGTCTTGCCCTATGATTACCACTTTTGTTTTTTGCAAGCTACATCGGTTTAATGCAGCAAAAATTAGGGAGCTTTCAGGGTAACAGCGCTGTTTTTGATATTCATCGCAAACTAAAGATGCTAGATCTTTAAAATATTGTTTTTGGAATTCCTCGTTAAGAATAGTTTTCCAATTGTCATTAATTAGCTCTTCCATAGCATACAAATGAACTTAAAAATACTTGTTCAAAAAAGAAAATAACATCGTAATTTCTAATAATCAAATGTGGTGTCGGCTAATTGTAGATCTAAAATGACTGCTTGAGCCTGACGCTGCTCTAAAGCCCATATATAATCAAGAGTATTATCGTTCTGAAATATCTGGTACGACTTTTTAGCCCAACGTAGAGCTCCAATTATATCGTTGTTGTACTCCTTTAAAATAGCCAGGTTATAGCACGCTCTAGCACTTAACTTAGCATTGGTGTTTTCAATTTCATCTTTCCATAAAGATGATGCCGCTACATATTCTCCTTTCTCAATAAACTGATGAGCCAATTTGAAATTTGGGCTGCCAATCGCGTAATACTTTCGTTCAAGTTCTAATTCAGAAGGCTGAAGTCGTTGAGCGTATTCACTACCAACATTATTATTTTGATTTAAAAGTTGTTCTTTTCTATTATCTACTGCTTGCATGGCTGCCAAAGGGTTTTCACCTGAAGCAATAGCAATCATTTGATCATTTAAAGAAAACTGATCTAATATCTTACGTCGAAACGGATCATAAATCCTCCATCCGTTTTCAATAAGTGTTTCTAATGTGATTTCCTGCCCTTTTATCTTAACTGCCTCGCGAAGCATGTTGTATTGATAAATCTTAGTTTTCTGTAAGGTAAAAGTTGTTTCTGTGTCGTAAGTAACTAAAGCAAAAATGGCATCCACATTATTATCAATACAAATCTTTGAAATTTTATTCCATGTTTCCATTTCAGGATTTGCCTTAAAGTTAATCTCTTGGTAGGTCTTTTTTTCTAAAATTTTAACGGTATCAAAACGACTATCAAGACTAAGTTCATTAAAAAGGCCGGTTAAAGCGGCCTTAGCCCCGTGTTCTGTCAACCATTGTTGTTCTAAGTAAATAAGCTGTTCAATGTGGTTTGAATATTCATTGTTTAAGGTGTTAGTACTTGAATTAAGAATCCCTATAGTTTTAATGGAAGCTGAAATATCAACTGGTGATGGTTCTATAGTCTTCACCATAAGAGTTCTGGTTGAAGTACAACTAGAAAAAACAAAAAATAAATAACAGGGAATTAAGAAACACAAACGTCTCATCATAAGAAATTTTATACAGCCCACGCCCTAATAGCCTGTTTATGAATAGGTTTAACCTAAACAGCAATTTATGATCACTTATTGCATACTCATGGTGCATTTGGTCGAAAAACAGGTACTATCATGCAAAAAAAACTGATCACTAAATATCCGTTAACGTGTAGTTTTAAGTGTTAGTGGTATTCCATACCTTTGCTAACGATTCTAATAAACATGGCTTCAATACATAATAAAACGCTTCAAGACCTAGAGTTTACGACAGTTCTGCACCAATTAGCTGCACGATGTAATACGGAGTTAGGCAAGGAAAAAGCAATTGAACTAAAACCACTTGTAGATGAGGAAGTCATTCGTTTTAACCTAGGGCTTACCTCTGAGTATTTAGGCTCATTAATAAGTGAAAATAGAATTCCTAATCATGGTTTTGATCGAATTGAAACGGAATTAGGCATATTACGTATCGAAAATACTACCCTAGAAATAGGCGCTTTTCGTAAAATCGCTAGTATTTACACAACCATTGCTACACACAAGAAGTTTTTTAAAAAATTCAAAGAATATTACCCTTTATTAAATTCCGTGGCTGAAGCTGTGGTATTAAACTCTGAAATTCCGGAAGAAATTAACGCAGTGATCGATCGCTTTGGAGAAGTAAAAGATCGCGCCTCAGACCAATTGTTTACCATTAGGAGAAACATAAACCAAGTAAAAGGAAAAATTAGTCAAAGTTTCTCATCGGCCCTAAATATATATCAAGGGTCTGATTATTTAGATGATATTCGGGAGTCTGTATATGAAAATCGTCGTGTTTTGGCGGTAAAAGCCATGTATCGAAGAAAAGTTAAAGGTTCTGTTTTAGGTAACTCAAAGACCGGGAGTATAGTATACATAGAACCGGAAGCTACCCTCAAATATAGTCGAGAATTAAATAATTTAGAATTTGATGAAAAGGAAGAAATTCAGCGAATACTAAAGCATCTAACCAATATTATCAGACCATTTGCCCCTGAACTAGGCTTATATCAAGAATATTTAGCAGAAATTGATATCACAGCAGCAAAAGCTAAATATGCAACTGACACCAATTCAATCTTACCAAAAATTAACAATAACAAGAGACTCTTTTTAAGAGATGCGTACCACCCCTTACTTTTTTTAAATAATAAATTAAAAAATGAAAAGACGTATCCTCAAACCATAGAGTTGCATTCTGAAAATAGGATAATAGTAATTTCTGGGCCTAATGCCGGAGGAAAAAGTATTACTCTAAAAACAATAGGGTTGCTGCAAGTGATGCTTCAGGCTGGACTACTAATTCCGGTTCACGAACGAAGCGACGTATGTTTGTTTGATGTTATTTTAACCGATATCGGAGACAACCAATCTATTGAAAATCATTTAAGTACGTATAGTTATCGCCTTAAAAACATGAATATGTTTTTAAAAAAGAGTAACGCCAGAACTTTATTTTTAATTGATGAATTTGGTACCGGTAGTGATCCTGAGCTTGGTGGTGCACTTGCGGAAACATTTTTAGAAGTCTTTTATGAAAGAGGAGCCTACGGTGTAATTACAACACATTACGCCAATTTGAAACTACTCGCCAATGAATTGCCGCATATCTCAAATGCCAATATGCTTTTTGATGGAAAAACTCTTGAACCGACCTTTCAATTGGTTCTAGGTGAAGCAGGAAGTTCATTTACTTTCGAAGTGGCGCAGAAGAACGGCATCCCCTACTCACTAATTAACAAGTCAAAGAAGAAGATTGAGCGCGGAAAAGTTCGTTTTGATGCCACAATAGCTAAAATGCAAAAAGAGCGCAGCAGAATGGCTAAAACTGGCTCTAGATTGCAAGAAGAAGAATCAAAAGCACGTGATGAAGCAGCTAGACTTGAAAAACTCAATGCAAAAATCAAGTCCAAATTAGAAAATTACCAAGAGCTATATGATCATGACCAGCGAATGATACAACTTGGAAACAAGGTGAATAAAGCGGCTGACAAATATTTTCACGATAAAAAGAAACGTATTCTGGTTTCAGAACTCATACGAATCGTGGAAACTGAAAACAGTAAACGGAAAAAGAAAACTGCAAATCAAGCTAAAGTAGAACGAACAAAAAAAGCACAGGTTGCACAAGAAGTTCAAAAAGAAGTTAAAGTTATTCGAGAAAAAAAGAAAGCTGCCAAGAAAAAAGCCATTATTAAAGAAAAAAACAAACCGAGACCAGTTTTCAAAATTGGAGATCGTGTTCGTATGACTGATGGAAAAGCGGTTGGCAATATAGACAAGCTTGAAAAAGGCAAGGCAGTGGTGAATTATGGCATCTTTACTACCAATGTTAGTGTTGACCAGTTGGAATTGGTGGAGCGAAACAAATAAGCAGGCTACACAACTTGACTATTAGTAACTTATATGAAATCGTATACGATTATCTTTCGCCTCTGCCGTATGAAACAACCGCTAACCATATCATCTTTAGCATTTGAGCGGTGGTAGTTTTTAAACAAATACATCATCATGTTTAACGTACTCATTTTCGTCTGATTGTTTTCCTCATTTCGTACTTTTGTAGTAGAAGCAAAATACGTTGTTACCTCTTATCTAAAAACTATGGCCTTAGGCAAAAAACTTATACTTTTTGATGGTGTTTGTAATCTGTGCAACAATTTTGTGCAGTTCGTTATTAAAAAAGATGCTGAAGACATTTTTCGCTTCGCTTCTTTACAAAGCGAGACTGGAAAACGCCTGATTGCTGAAAGGGGCATAGACACCAACACTATAGATTCTGTAGTATTAATTGAACCAGGAGTAGCCTACTATATAAAATCAGATGCCGCTTTGCAAGTTGGAAAGCACTTGAAAGGATATCGAACCATTTCAAAGGTATTAAACTTGATTCCCAATGGTTTACGTAACATCGTATACGATTTTGTTGCGAAAAATAGATATCGCTGGTACGGTAAAAAAGACCAATGTATGATTCCTACTCCTGAATTAAAGTCAAAATTCTTAGAATAAATCAAGGTGTGAATGTTGCTAATCTTGATAAGTAGTATAATGCTACGGTTATTGTCAAATTATGTACACCATGAAAAAATATACCCGTAAGTAATCCACCACTTTTTTTCACCCAATACCCTGTTACCATAGCGAATATGAAAAAGAAAGGAAATAGACTTAAATTATCATGGACCAAAGCAAACAATATGGCCTGAATAATGTTTGCCCCATTAAAGCCTATATATTTTTCTACCGAACCGAGAATCACACCTCTAAAAATAATCTCCTCATAAATAGGAACAATTACCGCAACTAATAATGCAGTAATAAAAAAGCCGTTTTGAGATATTACCGCAAGAATTTCTTCCTGTACCGTTAAAAATATGCTTGGGTCAATTACAGGAGTTTCTATTTCCACAAAGAGACCTAGAAGCTTAATGATAATTCTATTAAAGACCACAAAAAGAATACTCAAACCAATCATTTGACGAATACTCAAATTGCTTTTAAATACATCTCTAATACCTTTATTTCGAATTACAAACAAGGTGGAGATAGCCATTAATCCCACAAAAACAATCATACTATTTGCAATTGTTTTTTGATCAATGGTTTCTTCTACATAAGAATTACCCAAATCAAAATAGTAGTTTAGAGTTGTTTCGTATTCAAATACAAAAATGACTACCATCTGAACCAGCAAATAAAAGAAACTAACCAACCAAAAGTGCGATATTCCCCAACTGAGATGTACTTTTTGATGAATTTTAAGGCTCTTTTTCTTTAACAGCTCTCCTAACCCATAAATGGGCAGAACCCACAAGTATGGCACTATAAAAAGAGCTAACACCAAAATCAAAAGTAATAGCAAGTGCATAAACTCGGTAAAACTCCACGGCAGCAATGGATTCTTCACTGCAATTTTCAATCTTTTAACTCCGAAAAAATCATCGTAGCTACTCTCCTTTTGTAAACTTCGGTACGTTACTAAAGCAATATTACTATCAGAATGCTCTAAATCAAATTTAAATAGTGCTTGTTTAGCATTTAACTTACCCCATTCTTTAATAGTGTCTTTTACTAAAAATATTCGTGCGGTGGTATAATCTTCTAACCCAAGCATAGCTTGAGCCATTTCTTCATTATCGATATATGTAGAGTCACGGCCTCTAATTACATCAAATAAATGCAAGGCTTGCTCCGGTTCTTCTAGTTTCAACAATAAGGTTGCCTTTTGGTTCATTTTCCACAAATTGGTGTCTTTTTCCAATTTCGGCAATAGGGTATTCTTCGCAAGTTCAACCCTTCCTTGCGATTCGTAGATCGTTGCGATATCTAATGAAAGGTCTAAAGAATCATTAAGTTGCTGTGCCTTTTTATAATATCTTAAAGCTTGCCAATGCTCCTCACTGTAATAATCACCCATCAATTCATAAATGGTAGCCTTCTCATCACTAAGCCAACGACTGTCATCTGTATCTATAAGTTTGATTGCGTTTTCAAGCACCTCTAATTGAGACTCCCCATAGCTATTTAAGGCCTGATAGAGCAGTACTTTGGCGTTATTGGGGTATATTGCCACTAAAGCCTCTAAACACTGGTCTGTTTCTTCCCATTTGAGATTATAATCTTCATATTCATCGTAATATGAATTACCGATAAACTTGCAACGTTCCACCTGCGCTACAACATTCGCTGGATGTTCAGCTATATAGGCGTCATATTTTGCAACAATTTCGTCAAAATTCTGATCTTTAGCATTGGTAAGCTGCTTCACATAAAATTCATGACTATCGGCACTACCAAAATCAACAGTCTGTTGAGCAAATAGACTGAAACATAAGAAAAAAGAAAGTAAACAGAAGTAAAGTTTGGTCATTGAGATACTACATAAATTGCAGATATCTAACGATTAAAAACAATTGATAGTACAATTGCATTCTGAAACATGAAACAAATGGGCACTTCGGGGTTACCCATAATAGCTCATATGCTATTTAACATCATCATAGTTATCATCCCAATTTTTAGGACTAGGGTCACCTAACTTGTCTGCTGATTTGGCTACCAACATAGAAACAGAGGCGTCACCAGTAACGTTTATGACTGTTCTACACATATCTAGAGGCCTGTCGACCGCAAAAATTAGCGCAAGACCGGCTTCGGGTATACCCGCATATCCTAAAACACCAACCAACATTACCATACCAGCACCTGGTACAGCCGCAGAACCAATAGAAGCTAGTGTTGCTGTTGCTATTATTCCCAATTGGGTACCAAAAGATAGATCTATACCAAAAGCCTGAGCAATAAAAACTGCTGCCACTGCTTGGTACAGACTAGTTCCATCCATATTTATTGTGGCGCCAATAGGAAGCACAAAACTAGAGACTTCTTCTTCTACCCCTAAATGCTCGGTTACACGTTCCATAGTCACTGGTAGTGTAGCAGCACTAGAACTCGTTGAAAATGCCAAAAGTTGCGCTGGTGCAATTCCGTTCATAAAAAATTTAGGTGATTTACCCGTAAAACCTTTGACTAAAGCTATATAAAAAACAACCATTAGCGCTAATCCTAAAATCACACAAAATGCATACATTCCTAAAGCTGCAAACAGATCAGTACTTGGCGCTTCAACAACCAAGGCGGCCATTAAGGCAAAAACCCCATAAGGAGCTGAAAGCATTATTAGATCGACCATTTTTAATATCACTTCATTAAAGCCATCAAAAAACTTTTTAACGGTCGCTCCTTTTTCTTCTGGAATCAAAATTAATGCAATTCCAAAAAATACCGCAAAAAAGATAACCTGTAACATATTACGGTTGCTTGAAGCGGCACTAAAAATATTACTAGGCACTAAATCTTCTAAGGCTTGTAACGGTCCTGCATCTTGTTGCTTCTTCGCATCTTGTCGTTTCATTTCAGCGTCGCCACCATAAGCTTCTATCAATTCTGTACGCGTATCTTCATTAATGGAACCTCCAGGTTTTACGAGACTAACTACTGTTAATCCGATAGAAACCGCCACCACTGTGGTTATAATATATGTGGAAATTGTTCGTAACCCCATTTTTGATAAGCTAGAGATATCACGAAGATCAGACACTCCTTTTATCAAAGCTGCCAAAATAAGAGGAATTGCAATAAGCTTCAGGGAGTTAATAAAAATGGTTCCAAATGGTTTGATCCAATCACTAATAAATTGTGGACCCCAGTTGAATTGAACCATACCAAGGGCAAATAAAATACCCAGTAACATTCCTATAAGAATTTGCCAATGCAATTCAAGTTTCTTCATACCTAGCGTTAGTTTAGGTCAGTAAGATACTATAATGCTTGGAAAACTTCCAAAAAAAATAAAACGCTATAATTTGATTGTGCGATTAAGCAAAGTATAATCTGCTAATACTAAGGCAGTCATGGCCTCAACAATAGGAACTGCTCTTGGCACAACACATGGGTCGTGGCGCCCTTTACCTTTGGTTTGAACCAATTCACCTTGTTTATTGATGGTTTCATAAGGCTGAATAACGGTAGCTACAGGTTTAAAAGCTACATTGAAGTAAATATCCATTCCATTACTAATACCGCCTTGTATACCTCCACTGTAGTTGGTTTTAGTAGTGCCATCGGTATTAAACTGATCATTGTGAGCACTACCCTTCATGGTCACGCCTTCAAATCCGCTTCCGTATTCAAAACCTTTTACGGCATTAATCGAAAGCATTGCCTTACCTAACTCTGCATGCAATTTATCAAAGACTGGTTCGCCTAATCCTATGGGCACGTTTTTAGCCACACAGGTGATAATTCCACCTATGGTATCTCCTTCTTTGCGAACCTCCTTGATATATTCTTCCATTTTTGCTGCCATTTCAGTATCAGGACATCGAACAGCATTAGATTCGGTTAAAGACAAATCTAACTCTTGATAGTTTTTATCAAGTTTCATGGTCCCTACTTGCGATACGAAAGCATTGATAGTAATCTCTGGCAACATCTGCTTTGCAATGGCACCTGCCACTACTCTACTTGCAGTTTCACGCGCTGAACTTCGACCACCACCTCTATAATCGCGAAAACCATACTTTTGATCATAAACATAATCAGCGTGCGATGGACGATAAGAATCTTTTATATGTGAATAATCATGAGATTTCTGATTAGTATTATGAATTGCAAAGCCTATTGGTGTTCCTGTAGTTACCCCTTCGAATACTCCGGAGTAAAAAACTACTGTGTCAGGCTCTTTACGTTGCGTAACTATTGCAGATTGCCCAGGTTTTCTTCGATCTAGCTCATTCTGAATAGCCTTAAGATCAAGGGTTACACCAGACGGACATCCATCTAAAACCCCTCCAATTGCTACTCCGTGTGACTCCCCAAATGTTGTTAATTTAAATAGATTACCAAATGTATTACCTGCCATCGAAATAAGTGTTAATAATTCTCAAAGCCTATAAGATTTGAGAACCTCAAAGGTAAATCTTAAAACCTTCTTACCAAAACTAAGGTAAAGCTATAACCAACTTTATAACAAGCCAGTTAAAAATTATTTAATGTGAAACATACAAATTGTTTACCTGAATTTCATGATTAGTTTATACTGGTTGGTTTAATTTGTAAGAAAGTTAATCCCTTGAAGAAAAGAAAACTTGAAGTTGTGGTAATTTCTGATGTTCATCTGGGCACCTTAGCTTGTCATGCCGAAGAATTACTCACCTATTTATATAGTATTGCTCCAAAAAAGTTAGTGCTCAATGGCAATATTGTTGATTTGCGACAATCGAAAACGCCATATTTTCCTTCTACCCACATGAAAATACTTCGTAAAATAATGGGAATGGCATCTAAAGGAACTGAAGTATACTATATAACCGGTGATCATGATGAGCGATTACGAAAACTACATAAAACATCAATGGGCAACCTTCATGTTGTAGACGAATTAGTTCTTGAATTGGATGGAAAAAAAACATGGTTTGTGCATGGAGATATATTTAATTTTCCTGAAAAATACATCACAATACTTTTTAAACTAGGAGATTTCGGATACCAATTACTGAGGTCATTACACAGATTAGGCAAATGGATTACCAAAAAAATGAGGTATCAACCGAATTCATTATCATCAAAAAACCTACAAGCCATCATCAAACGAACAACTAATTTTGAGCGGTCTGCAACCAAAATAACTGTTGAAAAAGATTATGAATTCGTGGTTTGCGGACAAACACATCAACCGAAAAAGGAAAATTTTCATACTAAACATGGAAAATGCACCTATCTAAATTCTGGAGATTGGGTAGAAAATCTTACAGCATTAGAATATTCTCTGAAGCGTTGGAAACTATACCGATTCAAGCAAGATAAACTTTCCCCATTTTATCTTGATGAAGACCTCAAAGAAATGGATATTCACGAGTTGGTTGCAACCATTACCGAAAAAAGGGAACAAGAAATACAACAAGACGAAGAATCAAAAAAGAAAGCTGATTATTTAAATCGAAAAAACAATAAAAAAGGTGGCAAAGCCCCTTTAAATGAGGGCCTTCTTTAATATACTAATAGGATGTTGCGCCTGTCGTTTAGTACCGTCATAAATTTGATGCCTACAACTTGTTCCGTTAGCAGCAATTACAACGTCTTCAGGCGTTTTTTTTATGGAAGGAAATAGCTTTAAATTCCCCACCTGCATACTCACATCATAGTGTTCTTGCTCATAACCAAAGGATCCAGCCATACCGCAACAACCCGAACTTATAATCGAAACCTTATAATTCTCAGGCACATTAAGCATATCAAAAGTAACTTTTTGGTTACTTAAAGCTTTTTGATGGCAATGCCCATGAATCTTTATTGTTTTAGATTCCTTAGTAAATTGTTCTTTTGAAATTTTATTCGCTTGAATTTCATTAGCAATAAACTCTTCTATCAAAAAAGAGTTACTTGCAATCATTTGTGCACTAACCTTGTCTTCAGAAAGTCTTTTATATTCATCTCTAAAAGTTAAAACTGCAGAAGGTTCTAAACCAATAACCGGAATTCCATTTTCTGCAAACACTCTCAATTTCGGAATATTTTCCTCTGCTAATTTTTTTGCTTGCTTTAGAAAACCTTTTGACAAATATGTTCGCCCACTTTCGGCATAAAAAAGAGAAACATCATACCCTAACTGAATCAAAACATCAATAGCATCTTTACCTAGTTCGATATCGAGATACCTCGTGAATTCATCGATATACAAAACTACTTTTTTATTTTTATTAAAATGCACTATATCAGTGCCTTGCAAGTACTTATCAAAATTAAAGCTATATACCTTTGGCAAGCTTCTTTCCTTCGCAACACCAGATGTTTTTTTTATAAAACCACTAAAGAATTTAGAGTCATAAACTCCATTCGTAATTGACGAAAACTTACTTCCTAGCTTATTTAATTTTGTATTATGAGCAAATAGCTTACTGCGTAAAGAATAACCATTCACCTCTTGATATTGATACAAAAATTCAGATTTCAATGTAGCCACATCTACATTACTAGGACACTCGCTTGCGCAGGCCTTACAGCTCAAACATAAATCAAAAACCTCTTTCAATTCCTTCTGATCAAAGCGGTTTGTATTTGAACTGGTAGTCAAAAACTCACGCAAAGCATTAGCCCTGCCTCGTGTAGTATGTTTTTCATCGCGAGTAGCATGAAAACTCGGGCACATCGCACCAGACATGTTTTCTGTTTTTCTACAGTCACCACTTCCATTGCACTTTTCCGCCGCTTTTAGTATACCTTGGCTATCAGAAAAATCCATCAAAGTGATTACTTCTGGCTCTTTGCGATCCACCTCGTATCGAAATGACTCATCCATGGGATATGGATTCACAATCTTACCCGGGTTAAAAATATTATAAGGATCGAAATAGGTTTTAACACGTTTCAGCAACTCATAATTTTTATCACCAATCATTAAGGGTATAAATTCCGCACGAACAATTCCATCGCCGTGCTCACCACTAAAAGACCCTTGATACTTTTTAGTCAGTTTCGCTACATCTGTAGTAATATCTCTAAACAAGGCCACATCATGCCCCTTCTTCAAATTAAGAATTGGCCTCAAATGCAATTCACCTGCACCAGCATGAGCGTAGTAGACCGCATCTTGACCGTAATGCTTCATGATGGTGGTAAATTCACCTATAAAGTCTTTCAAATCTTCTAGTGCTACCGCAGTATCTTCAATGCAAGCCACCGCTTTCTTATCACCTACCATGTTTCCAAGTAGCCCTAAACCAGCTTTACGCAAGGCCAATGCCTTACCAATATCTGCACCGTACAATACGGGGCTAGCATAACTCAATCCAGATTGTTTAATAGTAGTCGACAGCGCTTGCAGCTGTTTTTCTAATTCATTTTCAGAATCTGCTTTCACTTCAAGCATTAACAAACCTGCAGGGTCACCATCAACAAAAAACCTGTTCTTTAATTGTTCTCGATTATTTTTGGTGCAATCTAAAATCACCTTATCCATCATTTCACAGGTGTGCAACGAATGATTCATCGCCTGAACAACATCACTTAAACAATCTTCAAGCGTTTTATAATGCGTTACCATCATAGCAGAATACTGCGGCGGTAAATCATCAAGCTGTAGTGTAATTTCAGTGGTAAAAGCCAGAGTTCCTTCACTTCCAGCTAAAAGATTACATAGATTAATGTCTGACTTCTTTTCCCCGTAAACGTTATTATTTAACAACTCATCAACGGCGTACCCTGTATTTCTTCTGTGTATACTATCCTTTGGAAATTCTTTGAAAATTTCTCTCTGTATATCTTTGTTTGACAACTCTTTATCAAGACTTCTATAAAGTGATCCTTCAGCTGTATTCTCATATCGTTTTACTTCATACTCCTTGGGAGTTAAGGCCTCAAAAACTACTTCACTACCATCATACAAAATAGTCTTTAGTGATACCAATTTATCACGAGTTACCCCATATTGTATTGAAGTAATACCTGAAGAATTATTACCAACCATACCGCCAATGGTACATCTATTTGAAGTAGAAGTATTTGGGCCAAAAAACAACCCAAAAGGTTTTAGATACAGATTTAACTCATCTCTAATAATACCTGGTTGCACCGTAATTTGTTTCTTCTCTTTATCAAAAGATAAAATCTCAGTAAAATATTTACTAATATCTACTACAATACCTTCTCCAACACATTGACCAGCAAGTGAGGTGCCAGCTGCACGAGGTATTAACCCAATTTGTTGCTCCGTAGCAAACGCAACCAAACGCTTTAGGTCATTTACTGTCTTCGGAATTGCAACCGCAGATGGTATTTTGCGATACACCGAAGCATCAGTAGCATATAATGTTTTACTTAGCGCATCAATTCTTAATTCTCCTTCTAGGCTATTTTCTAGGTCTTTTAGTAAATTTTTATCCAATTCGGAACAATTTTTGGGTAATAAACAAAGTTTCTATGAATAGAACAAAGATATGAAGTGCCCTTTTGTAAAGTGCAATTAAAGCATAAAGAACCTATGAAAATCACAAATTTTATTTTTTTTACTTTATTTCTATTGTCAATTTCTTTAAGTGCTCAACAATTTTCAAATCAAACTATTGGACTAAGATTAGGAGATAGTGACGGTTTTGGAGCCGAAATTTCTTATCAAAAAGCAATTGGCAGGTATACGAGAGCAGAGTTAAACCTTGGTTATAGAGACAGTAGAGAATATGACGGCGTAAAAGCAGTGTTGATGTTTCAATGGTTAGGTAATATTGGTGGAGGGTTGAACTGGTATTATGGATTTGGTGGTGGTGCCGGAAGTGCCAAATTTGAACCAAGACCAAGTGCTAATAACCCAAACGTTGCAATTCAGCCTGATGGCGGATTGTTTGTTCTTGCTGCCGGAGACTTGGGTTTAGAGTATGACTTTGATAATTTACCTCTACTAATTTCATTCGATATACGTCCAGAAATTGGACTTTTAGGTTACGGAGATTTTGATGAAAACTTTTACTTTGATTTCGGACTCGGAATTCGATATCAATTTTAAATATAACCTTCTATAAATTAAAGCCTTTAACTACTTATGTTAAGGGCTTTTTTAATCTTTTATATATAAGTACATTTGCGTTAGCTAAATAAATAATAAATAGCAGCTAATGAAAAACTTATTTCTTGCCTTATCGATTTTAATTACAGTCATCTCGTGCAATCAAAAACCTGAAGGATATACCATTAATGGTACTCTGACCGGAGATTTAGAAGATGGCACTGAAATTTTTCTTAGAAAACAAGGAGAAAACAATCAACCAACCGATGTAGATACAACTACCGTTGTAAACGGTAAATTCACGTTTACCGGTATAGCTGGTGAACCAGAAATACACTATCTATTCGTTGGTCAATCTACTCAAGGTTATACGGCCATTATTTTAGAAAACGGAGAGATTGAATTAACTGCTCAAAAAGACAGTTTAGGCCTAGCCAAAATTCAAGGTACACCGCAGAATGATATGCTTGCTGTTTACTTTAAAAAAGCACAGGCGATGTCGCAAAAAGGAATGGCCATTCAAAAAGACATGCAAACCGCAAACACCAATAGAGATCAAGTAGTTATGAACTCCTTAAATGATGAGATGCGTGATTTTCAAGAGGAGTATAAAACATTTGAGATTGATTTTATTAAAGAAAATCCGAATGCTTTAATTTCTGCACTTCTTCTTGAAAAAGCAATTGCGCAACGAACTGTTGAAAACAAAGATGTTCAAGGTTTATATGATTCTTTAAGTTTGCAAATAAAGGAAACCAAGGTAGGTAAAAACATAGCCAAACAACTTGAAGCTATCAAAATTAAAATAGAGAATGATAAAGCCACTGCAATAGGAATGAAAGCTCCTGAATTTATAGCTCCAGGCTTAAACGGTGAGCAATTAGCACTAAAAGACATGTTAGGTAAAATTACTTTAATTGATTTTTGGGCCGGATGGTGTAAACCCTGTCGTTTAGAAAACCCAAATGTCGTTGCGGTTTACAATAAGTACCACAAAAAGGGCTTAAATGTAGTTGGGGTTTCACTAGACAAGACTGCTGAGGCATGGAAAGCGGCAATCGAAAAAGATGGTCTAACATGGAATCACGTATCGCACATACAGTATTTCAATGACCCAATTGCCAAATTATATAATGTTGATGCAATACCTGCAGCTTTCTTACTTGATGAGAATGGAGTAATTATTGCGAAAAACTTAAGAGGTCCGGCATTAGAAGCAAAGGTTGCTGAACTATTAAATTAAAAATATTTCAATAAAAAAAGCCTTGATGCTCATCGCATCAAGGCTTTTTTTATTGAATATTTGTTTGTCTTTATTTGTCTTTAAAACTTATTTCTAACATCTCTAAATTCTCCGGTAACCGTTGCGGTTGTAGCTCTTCTAACACTTCCAAAGATATTTACAACAGAATCTTCACCTAAAAATTCAATAGTTGCACCATCGTTCAATACTAAGTCACCATAGATGGTCAAATTACCTTCTACTGTAAATGTTGCACCTGAATTAATAGTAACATTTTTTCGTTTATTATTTCTACCAACTACATATGTGCCATTCATCGCAAAGTTGGCGTTTGCGTTAATGTTAGTTTCATTACTTACAGCCCATGAACCGCATAGCAACAAATCACCTCCTACATTTACACTATTAAATCTTTTTGAACCTCTGTAAGCTAGGTCATCCCCTTGATTTACGTTCAGATTACTGCTACCATAGTAAATATTAGCTTCAGAACATGATGCCACTAGACTATCACTTGGTTTATTTAACTTTATAATTTGAAGTCCATCTTTACCAGCAGCTGCAAAAACATAATCACCTTGTGAAGCAACATAGTTTACAGAAGCATCTAATTCAATAATACCTACTAAATCTGTATTATCACCCTGTTCTTCTGAAAGACACAGACCTGCACCACCATTGGCCATTAAAACAATATTATCATTCGTGGCAACCGCATTGGTAACAATATCTTGAGCATCAACACCATCAGGATTAACTAAAATCGGTATATATTCAATCAGATTACCTGTAGCAATGCTATACACTCCAGCTCCTTTAGAACCTTCAGCAACAATAACATTTTCACCTGCAAAATCTAGTGTACGTTTAGTATTCACTCCGAAATCAGAGCTTATTGCTATTTCGCTAGTAAGATTAAAATTAGAATCTAGTATTTTTACTCCACTACTCGCATCGAGTACAGCTATATTGCCATTTGAAATGGCTACAGAACGTAAGTCTTCAAACGGAACTTCATTTTCCATTTGAACAGTTGCCTTATTATAAGATGTTAAATAGCCTTGCTGACCACTAGTTACCAAAACATTGTTTGAGTTCATTATCAAATCTGTTGCATTATAACCTTCTTGAAAGCCATAAGTTATTCCTGCAGAAAGACTCATACGGCCATTCGAAACAGCTATTTTTGCTATAAAGGAATTTGAAGTCGCAGTTACCGATGTTTCAGAATCTACTCCTCCTGCTACATAAATGTAGCCATTGTCATATTGTATAGAGTTGATATCTGCATTGGTATAAAAAAGTCTAGAAGTAATTCGCGGATTGGTCGGATCATTGACGTAAATAATGTCTATGGCACCAGAATAACCGTCTTCAACGGTATTATATGACACATAAGCATAATCACCTACAACATGAACATGTGACGCTGTTAGGTTTTCAGAGCCAGAACGTGAAGGAGGATCAACTTGAGCTACAAGAGTTAAAGGGTAATCACTAGCTTCATCGTCACCAGGCATTTTTGATATTTTGCCAGAAGATCCAGAATCTTCGAACATATCTAACACCCCTGCTTTATCATAATTGATACTGCTTTCAAGGCTAGATTCACTAGTTTCTAGTATAACATCATCTTGAAGGGTTTCTTGAAAAACTGTGGTTTCATCACTACATGAGGTAGCAAATAAAACTACGGCAAAAGCCGAAAGGGAGATCTTTTTCATTATAAGTAGGTTTATAAACTATTAGATTTGGGTTCTAACGTAACGGCAAAGATACCGCCAGAGTGTACCACCCCATTATTTTTTCGATGAACTACACGAATCCCTGCTGTTTTATAGCATTTTACCTAATTTTATTGCATAAATGAATTAAATTTTACCCATTTTTTCCATTATTAATAATATAATAATAGGTATTGCCAACAATACAACCATCAAGGTGGAGGTAAAAATTAAACTCGAATCAAATAACAAAGTAGCTGCATAACCACCAACAGCACCTCCAAAATGTGCTGTATGCCCTATATTATCAGAGCGTTTCTTCATTCCATAAATAGAATACAATAAATATCCAATTCCTAAAACATATGCTGGTATTGGAATTGCGAAGTATAGCAACAATTGCATATCAGGTTGTAAAAGTATAGCTGAATAAAGAATACCTGTAACTGCGCCACTTGCTCCAACAGCACTATAATAAGGTTCATCTTTATGAAAAAAAAGTGCCAACAAACTACCTGCAATAAGACTGATTAAATAAATAATTAAAAATTTACTTGGTCCGAACTCTCTGATTACTACACTTGCAAAAAAATACAAGGTTAACATATTAAACAATAAGTGTGTAATATCTACATGCAAGAAACCAGAAGTAACCATACGATCTTTTTGACCCGCTTGTATCGGTGCGATTCCGAATTTATAACGTTCAAAAAAACTAGAGTCATTAAATCCTTTAAAAGACACTAAGGCATTAATTACTATTATTGCCAAAGTAGCCATGTGTATGTCGTTCATTAATCAAAGCTTACGATTCGATTCAAATATAGCTATATTTGCACTATATTATTTCGTGCATGCAGCTTCTTGTTTTTGTTTTAGCATATCCAATACTTTGGATAATCTCTATTCTACCATATCGCCTTTTTTATCTTTTTTCTGACTTTGTCTTTTTCTTGGTATATCATGTATTTGGCTATAGAAAAAAAGTTGTGAAAGATAACTTACAATTGGTTTTTCCTGAGAAATCAACAAAAGAAATTCTACGAATAAGAAAAGAGTTTTTTAAGCATATGTGCGATACTTTTCTTGAAATGGTGAAAACAATGAATTTTTCTAAGGAAGAGATTAGTAAACGATACAAAATTAAAAACATAGAAGTTATTCAAGAACTTGAGAAAGAGAATTCTATTCTTGTACCCTGCTCACATTATGCCAATTGGGAATGGAATGTTAGCATAAATCTTCACATAAAAGGAAAGGGCTATGCTGTTTATCAAAAAATAGCGAACAAATATTTCGACAAGCTAATTAAAGATTTTAGATCACGTTGGAACACAACGCTGATTACCACACATGAAACCGTTAAAACTGTGATGCGAAATAAAAAAGACGGCATTAAGTCTATATATGGCATTGTAAGTGATCAATCACCGATGGTTGTTCATGCCCATTATTGGCATGATTTTATGGGCATCAAAGTACCTGTTTACATAGGCACAGAGACCTTAGCCAGAAAACTAGACTTGGCCGTAGTTTTTTTAAAAGTTTCTAAAGTAAAAAGAGGCTATTATGAAGCCGAATTTATTCCAATTACGACCTCAGGTAAACAAACCGAAAAATATGAAATCACCAAAACATTTTTAACGCTAACAGAAAACCAAATAAAAGAGAAACCTGAGCACTATTTATGGAGCCACAAACGGTGGAAACATAGAGATAAGGTTCCTCTTGAATTTCAATAATATTTTTCTAAAAACGTTCAGATTGATTATAAACCAGCAACTGCTTTGATTTCACTGATAATCTGATCTGCCAATTCATCGGCTTCGCTTTGGCTTTTGGCTTCCGTATAAATTCGTATAATTGGTTCTGTATTAGATTTTCTCAAATGCACCCAATTTTCTGCGAAATCAATCTTCACACCGTCAATGGTTGAAATATCTTCATTTTTATATTTTTCAGCCATTTTCTTTAAAATGCCATCCACATCTAAACCGGGAGTTAACTGAATTTTCTTTTTACTCATAAAGTATGAAGGATAACTCGAGCGAAGCTCTGCCACTGTACCTTCGTATTCTGACATAAGCATTAAGAATAGTGCACTTCCAACTAATGAATCACGCCCATAATGACTCTCAGGATAAATAATACCTCCATTACCCTCACCACCAATGACAGCGTTATTTGCTTTCATTTTAGTAACAACATTAACCTCTCCAACAGCTGCAGCTTCATAAGAACCTCCATGTTTTTCAGAAATGTCACGTAATGCTCTTGAAGAAGAAAGGTTAGATACGGTATTACCTTTAGTTTTGCTTAAAACATAATCAGCACAAGCCACCAATGTATATTCTTCACCAAACATTTCACCATCGTTACTAATAAATGCTAAACGGTCAACATCAGGGTCTACTACAATTCCAAAATCCGCTTTTTCTTGAACAACTAAGTCACAAATATCTTTTAAATGTTCTTTTAGGGGTTCAGGGTTATGCGGAAAATGCCCTGTAGGGTCGCAGTATAGTTCTACAACTTCAACCCCTAACTCTTTTAATAATTTAGGAATTGCTATACCGCCTGTAGAATTCACTCCGTCAACAACAACCTTAAATTTTTTCGCTCGTATGGTATCAGCATCAACTAGAGCTAAATTTAACACTTCATCAATGTGAATATCAATATAAGAATCATTTCTGGTTATGGTACCTAAGTCATCTACCTGTGCGAAATCAAAATCTTCTTGTTCAGCAATTTCTAAAATCAAAGCTCCTTCTGCTGCATTTAAAAATTCTCCTTTTTCATTCAATAATTTTAAAGCATTCCATTGTTTGGGGTTGTGACTTGCAGTTAAGATAATTCCTCCATCAGCTTTTTCTAAAGGCACTGCAATTTCGACGGTTGGCGTAGTAGACAAATCGAGATCAACAACATCGATTCCTAGTCCCACTAAAGTCGATACCACTAAGTTTTGAATCATTTCACCAGATAATCGGGCGTCACGACCAATCACTACTTTTAAATCATCTTTTTTAGAATATCCTTTAAGCCATTTTCCATAAGCTGCCGCAAACTTCACAGCGTCAATAGGGGTTAAATTATCACCTGGCTGTCCTCCAATGGTTCCACGAATTCCTGAAATTGATTTTATTAGTGTCATATATTTTAATAAGTTTTTGCAAATATAAACGGTTCCGATGGAAAGCTATTGCGCTTCTTTGTAAATTCGGAGTTAACAACTTGCGATGTACTTATGAATTTTTTAGCACATATTTATTTATCATTTGGCGATGAAGAAATCACCATTGGTAATTTTATAGCTGATAGTATTAGGGGTAATAAATTTAAACATTTACCAAAACGCATACAAAATGGCATCGCGCTACACCGTGCGATAGATTCATTTACCGATGCTCATCTAACGGTTCGAAAAAGCACCAAAAGACTACACAAGAGTTATGGACATTATAGCGGAATCATAGTAGACATTTTCTATGATCACTATTTAGCAAAAAATTGGAGCACCTATTGCGAAACTCCTTTAGATCAATTTGTAGATAATTTTTATGATTTATTAGAAGATAATTATGAATTATTGCCCGTTGGCGTTCATCGAATGATGCCATATATGATTGCAGATAATTGGATTTTCAATTACTCAAAAATGGACGGTATCGCCAAGGTATTACAAGGCATGAACCGTAGAACCAAAAACAAATCAAAAATGAATTTTGCCATACATGATTTGGAAGAACATTATGAAAAATTCGAAACTGAATTCACTTCTTTTTTTGAAGAATTGATTACCTTTTCTCGGCAAAAATTTAATGAGCTAGAAGATTCAGAGCAAGACTAATTTAAAAACCAATTCCTAGTTATATGAAAAAAATAGCAATACTCACTTTCACGCTTCTCCTTTTCATCAATTGCAGAAAACAACCGGCTTCACCTACCGGGCTTGTTACCGAAAAAGCAATGGTAGTTTCAGCTCGTGAAGAAGCTTCTAAAATTGGCATCGAGATCATGAAAAAAGGGGGTAATGCGTTTGATGCTATGGTCGCTACTGAAATGGCATTAGTGGTTGCTTATCCGTTTGCTGGCAACTTAGGTGGTGGTGGTTTTATGGTTTATCGCAAGTCAAGTGGTGAAATTGGTAGTATTGACTACCGCGAAAAAGCACCCTTAGCGGGACACAAAGACATGTATTTAGATTCATTAGGTAATGTAATACCTGAGATGAGCACTAAAGGAGCTACCGCTGTTGGTGTACCAGGTACGGTTGCTGGTATCATTGAAGTACATAAAAAATTCGGGAAATTAAGTTTAAAAGAAATTTTTGAGCCCGTAATTGCCTTGGCTGAAAACGGTGTTGTAGTCACAGAAAACCAAGAAAATAGACTTTCACGAACACGTGAGGCCTTTATTGAGGTGAATGGAGATAGCACCTTTTTCGCAAAAGAGTTTAAAGCAGGAGATATTATTAAATATCCGGCTTTAGCAAATACATTTAGAAGTATTGCCGAACATGGTCGTGATGGTTTTTATAAAGGTGAGGTTGCAAAAAAACTAGCAAGTTTTATTCAAGAAAAAGGAGGATTTGTAACCGAAGAAGATCTTGAAAAATATGAAGCCAAATGGCGCGAACCGGTTGTTTTCAATTACAAAGACCTACGCATCATTTCTATGAGTCCACCAAGTAGTGGCGGAGTTACTATTAATCAGATTTTTAAAATGATTGAACCTCATGATATTGCTTCTTTCGGGCATAATTCTGCAAAAACAGTTCAGCTTTTTACTGAAGCGTCAAGACGCGCGTATGCAGATAGAAATTTCTATTTAGGAGATCCTGACTTTGTTGATATTCCTTTAGATGTTTTGCTTAGTGAATCTTATTTAAAAGAAAGAATGGATAGCTTTTCTTGGGATAAAGCAACCCCATCATCTGACGTAGAAAGAGGAAACGTTGAAATTGTAGAAAGTATGGAAACTACGCACTATTCTATTATTGATGAAGATGGCAACGCTGTTTCAGTAACCACTACTTTAAATGGAGCTTATGGCTCTAAGTTATATACTGATGAACTCGGGTTTTTCTTAAATAATGAAATGGACGATTTTAGTGCCAAACCTGGTGTACCAAATATGTTTGGTCTTATTGGTGCGGAAGCTAATAGCATTGCCCCCGAAAAGCGTATGTTAAGTAGTATGACCCCAACCATAGTAGAAAAAGACGGACAACTATATATGGTAGTGGGCACCCCTGGTGGTTCAACAATAATTACGGCTGTTGCCCAAACCATCTTAAATAGCTACGAATATAATATGAGCATGCAAGATGCAGTTAACGCACCTCGTTTTCATCATCAATGGCTACCAGACATGGTCATCTTTGAACCAGAAGGATTTTCAGAAACATTGAAAGAAGAATTGAAAGGAAAAGGTTATATCATCAATGAAGACCGAACTCCTATTATCGGAAAAGTTGATGCCATTCGGGTTTTACCTGATGGTAAATTAGAAGGTGGTGCCGATAAACGCGGAGATGATACCGCAGTTGGATTTTAATTAGCCACTCCTATTCATTATGCGAAAAATACTCAAAATAACTTTAAAAATTGTTGGTGCTCTTTTAGTACTATTTACCATAATTGGTGTTGTACTTTATTTAATTTACAACCAACCCCTACCCCAAGGAAAATCGGGCCAAGAAGCAGAAGCCTTAGCTGAAAAAATGGTCAACGCCATCAATATTGAAGCATACCAAAACACGCAATTTTTAGATTGGAGTTTTAACAATGGCGCTCATACCTATACTTGGGATAAAACCAACGGAAAAGTTATTGTAAAGTGGAGTGATTACTTGGTCAACCTAAATTTAAACGACAATTCAAAAAGTATTGTTCTTGAGAAGAACAATCAACTATCATACGAAGAAAGTAAAGCTATAATTAAAACGGCACGAGATTATTTCAATAATGATTCATTTTGGCTTGTTGCGCCTTTTAAAGTTTTAGATCAAGGCACAGAGCGAAGCATTGTAGAATTTGACGATGGCACCAAAGGTCTTATGGTTACGTATAGCTCTGGCGGAAGTACTCCCGGAGATTCTTACCTCTGGAAGCTTCAAGATAACGGATTTCCGATTTCATATCAGATGTGGGTCTCCATTATTCCAATTGGTGGAATTGAAGCGAGTTGGGACGATTGGCAAATTATGGAAAGTGGCGTTTTCTTACCTACTACACATAAAATAGGACCCGCAACCTTAGATATGGGTGCAATTAAAGCATATAATTAACTGTAAAAGAGAACACTCTTGGCAATATTTAAATGTGATGGCGTTATGGTATAAGCTATTATCCTTAAACCAAAATAATGCAAGATTTTCAGTTTCCTATCGACTTTACTTTTAATATTGGAACGCTTTCTAACGATTTTACCGCTGTAGATGCTCAACAAAAAACCGTTGCCTATGTAAAACAAAAGCTATTTAAATTTAAAGAGGATGTCAGTGTTTTTGAAAATGAAAATAAAACCAAAGTACTTTATAAAATAAAAGCTGATCGGTGGATCGATTTTTCAGCGTGCTACGCTTTCACCGATGCCGAGGGGAAAGAGTTGGGAAAAATTGGCCGTAAGGGCTGGGCATCACTTTGGAAGGCTCATTATGAAATCTTTGACAATAAACAACAATTAAAATTTACTATTCGTGAAGAAAATGCTTGGGTAAAGGTACTTGACGGCTTGGTAGGTCAAATTCCGATAATCAATCTTTTTACAGGAATGTTCTTAAACCCTGCTTACTTAGTAATCAACAATAGAAATGAAACAGTAGTTCGTTTATCTAAAGAAAAATCATTGGTTGGCCGTCGTTTTAAAGTAAGTGAGATAAAAAAACTAGATGGCTTAGATGATGATATAATAATTTTAGGATTAATGATGATGGTTCTTTTAGAACGAAGAAAAGGCTAAAGCTCCGTTAAACCATATTCATTTAAAACAAGTTGCCACTCTTGTGTTTCCATAATTTCTAAAATACGTTGAGATACCATTTGTTCTAATGCGGTATTATGTTTTGCCAATCCGAAGGCATAAAATTGAACATCAAACCGAACTGGCAGTAATTGCAACTTTGCCAATGTCGAATCTTCTTGAATTCGATATTTCATTATGGGTTCGTCATACATGAAAGCCTCTATTTCTCCATCTCGCAATTGATTCAAACCTGGCACTACGGCTTCAAATAATTGAATATCTTTAAAAAAGTGTTCATTTAAAAAACTGTTAGAACTTGAGTTCTTTATCGTACCAATAGAACGCTCTTTAAAAGCATGAAAACCATCAGGATTACTATTTAATTGGGTCACCGTTAAACTTGATGCGATACTTGCTGTTAACCCTGAAATAAAAAGTAGTCCCCCAAACATTAAAACTAAAGCTGCAATTTTACCCATTCTTGTTTTTGGCGTTTTGTCACCATATCCTACCGTTGTTAACGTCACTGCCGACCACCACACGCCATCCCAAATACCTCGATATCCTTTACGAAATTGTTGATCTTCTTTACGTTCGAAATACCAACCTATCAAACCAAAAAGAAAAATTATCAGTAACAATACCAATAATCCTTTCAAAAAATTTTGATTAAAAAATCCTTTCAAATAAGACAAGAGTTTTTGATAAGAAGATCGCTCAGCAACTGCAATGGTAGAATTTGAAGCATAAAACGAATGTGTAAACTCCATCACCTTACTTCTTTTACTCGTAATAGTCAACGGATTTATACTGACATCAACTCCCCCACTTTCTAAAGAATCTAACATATCAGAAAATGCCATTGGCACTAATCTATAGTTTAAGTCGAGATCATCTGCTACTTTTTTCCAGAGCCAAACATTGATTCCTGACAAAGAAGAATCATTTTCAACTATAAAAGGTGGTGCTGAAGTATAACCAACGCTTAAAGTATCTTGCATGGTTTGGTGCTACTGAGAAAAGGCAGTAAAACAACCGAAAAGTATTAAACCAAGTAGTATTTTATGAAGCATTTCTAGAGAAAAATGAACCTTTTAAATATACAATAAATATGGTCGTTATTATTTAGATATAGTTATATAACTTTAGTTAGAATTTACAAATAGTAATTATGAGCATTCGTATACTTAAGGCCAGTGAAATCAATGATGAAGTACAGATTCGCATTGCTGACCTTTACCGACAATTAAATCCAGATAACAAGCAACGTACACTGAAAGAAATTATTACTGTACAAAATAATGTACTTGTTTTGATTTATCAAATCGATCACAAGATTGTTGGTATTGCGTTACTATCAACGTATAAGGTAATTTCGGGTTACCGTGGAATGGTAGATGATGTAGTTGTAGACATTAACCAGCGCGGTAAAGGAATTGGAAGAAAACTTATGGTTCGCCTTATTGAAGAGGGTGAAAAAATGAAACTTGATGAAATTCTATTATTTACTGGCCATCATCGAGCACCGGCTAAGGCTTTATATGAAAGTTTAGGTTTTAAGTTAAGAGATAGTGGTTTATACAACCTTAAAATGGCAAACTAAAATCTTTCCATATATAAATTTTAAGAATAGACACTAATTACCATCCCTTTTAACTTGCCTGTTGTTTATTAAACTGTCTTTTTAAATCATCCATTGATTCTTGAAGTTGTTTTAACAAACCAGTTTCCGTTGTGGCATCAACACCAAAAGTAATTTTACTACTCACTTCCCATATTTCCTGAATCTGAAAAGGCTTTATTTCATAAGGAGGATAGGTCTCATTTAAAGAAACTAAATTAACATTATTAGAATTAGGCTTTCGAATTACCTTTTTGACCAATACAGCATCTTCTAAAACAACCACATACATTTTGTTTGCGCTAACCTGGTCAATATGTTCGGTAGCTCTTGCCAATACCCATTCGCCAGGTTTTAAATTAGGAAGCATACTATCACCCTCAACCTGAAACCCTCTATAAGTGGCGTTTCTAAATTCAGGTAACGGCAAATCAAAGGCAGGTAACTCTTTGTACCAAGAGGTATCTTGAATGTTCTGAGGGTATCCGGCTGCTGCCTTCGCATTTACAAGAACCATATTATCGCGCTCTTCTGAATCAACAGTCACCACCTTAGGTATTACACTCGTATTTGAAGTTGCTAAATTTTTACTATCACTTTCTCCAAATAACCATAAAGGATTAATCTTAAATTGTTTAAATAACTCAACGACTACCTTGCCCGACAGCTTGGTGCGACCTCTTTCAATATCAGCTGTGGTACTTGAAACACCAAGTAACTTAGCAAACTCAGCTTGAGTATACCCTAGTTCTCTTCGTATTTCAATAAATCGTTTTAAGGTTATTTCATTTTCCATATGATGTTGAAGTTTAAAAAAGACCATTGAGGTATTTTACAATCAAGCTATTACCCATTCAAATACCTTAAAGAGTCCATTAAATCATTCTCAAATATACTCAATTAGGAATAATTCCAAAAATAATTGTGGATTATTTCCATAATATGGATTATTTCCATAATTTTGGAATAATTACACATAAACAAATTATTCGTATGTCTTTTGAAAGAGTAAGAGAAAAACTTAACATACTTGCTGATGCTGCCAAATACGATGTATCATGTTCAAGTAGCGGAAGCTCTAGAACAAACACATCAAACGGATTAGGAAACAGTACTGGCATGGGTATATGTCACAGTTATACTGAAGATGGTCGTTGTGTGTCATTGTTAAAAATTTTACTCACCAATCATTGCATTTTTGACTGTGCATATTGTGTAACAAGAAAAAGTAATGACATCAAACGTGCTGCATTTAAAATTCAAGAAGTCGTTGATCTTACGATTAACTTTTATAGAAGAAACTATATTGAAGGACTCTTTTTAAGCTCAGGGATATTTAAAAGTGCTGATTACACCATGGAGCGTTTAATTGCAGTAGCCAAGAAATTACGTTTAGAAGAAAATTTTAATGGTTATATACATCTAAAATCTATTCCAGGAGCGAGTGATGATCTTATGCGTGAAGCCGGGTTATGGGCTGATAGACTTTCTGTAAACATTGAAATTCCGACGATATCGGGACTAAAACTTCTTGCACCCGACAAGCGTCATGATGATTTCATCAAACCTATGTTAAAAGTGAAGAATGAAATCATTCAATATAAAGCTGAAAAAAAACTAATAAAAAGTACCCCTAAATATGCTCCAGCGGGTCAAAGCACACAAATGATCATTGGAGCCACTGGTGAATCTGATAAAGACATCATGTATTCAGCAACCTACTATTATAAAAACTATAATATGAAACGCGTATACTATTCTGGATATGTGCCAGTAGCTGAAGATGCGCGATTACCGTCACTTGGCACTCAAGTACCAATGTTACGTGAAAACCGCTTATATCAGACAGATTGGCTGTTACGGTTTTATGGTTTTTCAGTAGGTGAAATTTTGACTGAAAAACAACCAAATTTAGATATAACAGTCGACCCCAAATTAAGTTGGGCATTGCGAAACTATCATCAGTTTCCTGTCAATATTAATACCGCTGATAGAAGAACCTTAGCTAGAGTGCCTGGTATTGGCATGCGTTCGGTTTCAAAAATTATAAATGCACGCCGCTTTCGAAAACTTAACTGGGAGCATTTAAAAAAAATAGGAATAGCACTAAACCGAGCTAAGTACTTTGTCATCTGTGAATCAAAAGAATGGTTACGTGATGACCTAGAACCAGAACTAATTAAAAATTTAATTATAAAAAATAGTCAAAGCAAATTTAGAGGAAACTATAGCAGTCAACTATCGTTATTTAACTAATACCAACACTACTATGAATAATCACATGAAATTAAAATCAGAACAAAACTCTCTTTACTCTTTTAGTCGCACTGCGATTTTGAATTTAGGCTATCGCTACTTGGTTTGGAAGATAGATACTAAGAAAAAATGGAAATATTCATTATTACGAGCGACACAATAAAAAAAGGAACAACTAGTCGTGTAAACAGCTTAAGCTTAAAATGAAAGTCGCCTTTTAAATATTTAAAAATTAATGTCAAAAAAACATTAATCCTATAAAAAAGAACTAGTCCTTTAACAAGCAAACTTATGAAAGAAGCAACAATTTTGATTTATGACGGAAGTTTTAATGGGTTTTTGACTTCGATATTTAAAGCATTTGATGAGCAAATATGTATCGCAGATATTCAGAAAAACAAGGTGGCACAAAGAGGTCTATTTTCTCAAAACGAAACCGTATTCACTAATGTGAGTCAGGCTAAAAGAGTATGGAATGGTATTCAAAAGAAAAGTAATACCGCTATTAAAAATGTTTATTTCGCTTTTCTTAGTGAGCACAGCGGTATTGAAATGAACTTATATTATTATATCAGAAAACTGTTTGCAACCAACCAAAAAGTTTATACTGACTATACCGATGAAACCATGTTGAAGATAACACAACTGGCAAAATCTGTTGGGCGTGAAAAACATAGAATGGAAGCCTTCGTAAGGTTTCAAAAAACCAAAGATGATATTTACTTTGCTAATATAGAGCCAGACTTTGATGTACTTCCGTTAATTTCCAAACATTTTAGATCTCGCTATGCAGATCAGCAATGGTTAATATATGATGTAAAGCGTAAGTACGGTATTTTCTATGATCTAAATTCAGTACAAATTATTTCATTAGATCTCAGCGAAATCCATACCAACAAATTACAGAGAAATGATATTTTCACTAGCGATGAATATGAATATCAAAACATGTGGAATAATTACTTTAAAAATACCAATATTAAATCGCGCATTAACCGAAAACTTCACACCCAACATGTACCAAAAAGATATTGGAAATATTTAAGTGAAAAAAAAGAAGCTGTCTAAATTGTAACTTTTTGTTAGACCTTGACACCTATGAAAAAACAAAACCATATAAAATGAAAAAAACACTATCTATTCTAGTTTTAAGTATATTAAGCTTCTCGTTTTCATGGAGCCAAGACCTTGAAAATTCTCTTCTGTGGGAGATTTCTGGAAATGGCTTAGAACATTCTTCATACATTTTTGGCACTATTCACATGACCTGCGACGCAAGTCTAGATGATAAAGTCAAAGTAGCACTTGATCACACAAGCTTGCTCGTTCTTGAATTAGATATGGATGATCCGAACATGAATGCCTCCATGATGCAAAATATGGCCATGAAGGATAATCAAAATATGCAGTCGCTACTTACTGACGAAGAATATGCCGAACTTGATGCCTTTGTTAAATCAAAATTTGGCGCGCCTTTAGATGCTTTTCAAACTTTCAAACCTTTCTTTTTATCTGCAATGGTAGCTACTAAATTTCTTGATTGCCCAGTACAGTCGTTTGAAGCTGAGTTAATGAAAGTGACCAAAGAACAAAATGAAGAAGTACTTGGCTTAGAAAGCGTTGAAGATCAGTTAAGTATTTTTGATGAAATTCCCTATCAAGTTCAAATTGATGACTTAATGGAGTCAATATCTGATGATTTGGCTAAAGACAAGGTTAAATTTCTGAAAATTACTGAGTATTATAACACAAGTAACCTGGCAGGAATTAAACAATTAACTGATGAAGATGATACCCAGACTATGAGCAAGTATAAAAATTTATTGCTAACGAATCGAAATAAAAACTGGATTAGCAAAATAGAGAACTATGCTAAAGAGCAACCTACTTTTTTCGGGGTTGGCGCAGCGCACTTGATTGGTAATGAAGGTGTTATTCAATTATTACGAAAGCAAGGTTTTAAGGTTACACCAGTAAAATAGATTTTAATTAACAATTCTTATAGCGTACTCAGATGTCAATTTGAGTACGCTTTTCTTTTCTAAAATATTTGTATAACTCAAAATTAAAAGATGATTTTCACATAAGATTATACCTTTTCAACCGCTAAACTGTAAATAACAAAAAGGAATTTATAGGGCTTCTCTTTTTAGAAGCCAAAATTGTACTTTTGCAATCTTGCTATAGAAAAAATGATTAGTTACGAAGAAAATATTGAGGTTAAAGGAGCTCGAGTTCATAACCTAAAAAACATTGACGTGACCATACCTCGTGAGAAACTGGTGGTCATTACTGGTTTATCGGGCAGTGGTAAATCATCACTGGCATTTGACACCATATATGCGGAGGGGCAACGAAGGTATATCGAAACATTTTCTGCCTATGCCCGACAGTTTTTAGGAGGATTAGAAAGACCTGATGTTGATAAAATTGATGGCCTATCACCAGTAATCGCAATTGAACAAAAAACCACCTCAAAATCTCCCCGAAGTACGGTTGGCACCATCACTGAAATATATGATTTTTTACGATTACTGTTTGCTAGAGCTGGTGATGCCTATAGTTATAACACCGGTGAAAAAATGGTCAGTTATAGCGACGATCAGATTAAGCAACTTATAAAAAAAGACTTTTTAAACAAAAAGGTTAATATCCTCTCCCCCATTATAAAATCTAGAAAAGGTCATTACCGTGAGCTTTTCGAACAAATTGGGAAACAAGGATTTGTAAAAGTACGGGTTGATGGTGAAATTTTAGATATTACTAAGGGCATGAAAGTTGATCGTTACAAAACTCATGATATTGAGATTGTAATTGATCGTCTGAAAATAAATGAAACCGAAGATAATGATAAAAGACTTTCTGAATCAATAAACACCGCCATGTACAGTGGCGATGATGTTTTGATGGTTTTAGAAGAAGGAGTTTCCGATGCGCGTTATTTTAGTCGTAATCTTATGTGCCCGTCAACTGGAATTTCATATCCGAACCCTGAACCTAATACATTTTCTTTCAATTCCCCAAAAGGAATGTGTCCGCACTGTAATGGCTTGGGTCATGTATTTGAAGTCAATGAGCAAAAAATTTTTCCAGATAAAAAGCTCTCCATAAAATCTGGAGGCATTGCTCCTTTAGGAGAATACAAAAAATCATGGGCCTTCAAACAAATAGAAACTATCGCACAACGCTATGGTTTTGAAATCACAGATGCGATTTCAAAAATTCCTAAAGAAGCTATTGATGTACTTTTAAATGGTGGAGTAGAAAATTTTGAGGTTGATTCTAAAACCTTAGGCGTCAAACGCACTTATAAAATTGATTACGAAGGCATTTCTAATTTTATAAAAAACCAGTTTGATGAAGCAGCTTCTACCTCTATTAAAAGATGGGCAAAAGAATATATGGATCAAATTACGTGTCCGACATGTGATGGTTCTCGATTGCGAAAAGAGTCGTTAAACTTCAAGATTAATGAGTGTAACATTGCTGAGCTAGCTCATTTAGATATTGCTGAACTGGCTGGTTTTTTCGCAAAACTAGAAAATAGTCTAGAAGGAAATCAATTAAAGATCGCAGAAGAAATCATTAAAGAAATTAAAACCAGAATTCAGTTTTTGCTTGACGTTGGCTTAGACTATTTGTCGCTTAATCGTAGTTCAAAATCACTTTCTGGTGGAGAAGCCCAGCGAATTCGATTAGCCACACAAATTGGCTCACAGTTAGTTGGTGTACTATATATTTTAGATGAACCAAGTATTGGGCTTCATCAACGAGATAATGATCGCTTGATCAAATCTTTAGAATCGCTTCGAGATATTGGAAATTCTGTTATCGTAGTTGAACATGATCGTGATATGATCGAACGAGCAGATCACGTTATTGATATCGGACCAAAAGCGGGACGACATGGTGGAGAAATAATTTCTCAAGGGCTTCCAAAAGATTTGGTAAAAGAAAACACCCTTACCGCTGATTACATCACTGGTAAAAAGGAAATTTCGGTTCCGCTTAAACGAAGAAAAGGTAATGGTAAAAAAATTACATTATCTGGGTGTACAGGTAACAATCTTAAAAACGTAACCATTGAGCTCCCTTTGGGCAAAATGATTGGTGTTACAGGTGTTTCGGGTAGTGGCAAATCCACATTAATTAATGAAACCCTATACCCCATCATGAATGCTTACTACTTCAATGGGGTTAAAAAACCGATGCCCTATAAAAAAATCAAGGGCCTTGAGCATATTGATAAAGTTATAGATATTAATCAGAGTCCTATAGGGCGAACACCTCGATCTAACCCCGCAACTTACACCGGTGTGTTTAGTGAAATCCGTTCGTTGTTTACTAAAACTCCTGAAGCTGCTATTCGTGGTTACAAACCCGGAAGGTTCAGTTTTAATGTTAAAGGAGGACGTTGTGAAACCTGCCAAGGTGGTGGCTTACGCGTGATAGAAATGAACTTTTTACCAGATGTTTATGTAGAATGTGAAACATGTAATGGTAAACGTTTTAATCGCGAAACACTTGAAATAAGGTACAAAGGCAAGTCAATTGCCGATGTTTTAGAAATGACTATTAATGAAGCTGTTGATTTTTTTGAACTTATTCCTAAAATTCATCGTAAGTTAAAAACCATACAAGATGTCGGTCTAGGTTATATTTCGTTAGGGCAACAATCGACTACTCTTTCTGGTGGAGAAGCTCAACGTATTAAACTTGCAACCGAATTATCAAAACGTGATACTGGTAATACCTTTTATATTTTAGATGAACCTACCACTGGCCTACATTTTGAAGATATTAGGGTACTAATGGAAGTTTTGAACCGTTTGGTAGACAAAGGAAATACCATATTAGTAATTGAACACAATATGGATGTAATTAAAATGGCTGATTATCTAATTGATATTGGTTACGAAGGTGGTCGCGGTGGCGGCATGGTTGTTGCTAAAGGCACGCCAGAAGAAGTGAGTAAAGACAAGAAAAGCTATACTGCAAAATTTTTGATTAAAGAATTGGTTTAGTTTAAATATAAAAATAGCTTGTTGTTATGGCGAGTTTTCATTTAGTGTATTGAATAAAATTTTATGAGAAAAGAACAACATCACAAAGGTTGGAATCAAATTAAAACAAACGATTCTTGGGCCCTTTTTAAAATAATGGGTGAATTTGTAAATGGTTTTGAGAGAATGAGCCTTATTGGACCATGTGTGTCCATTTTCGGATCAGCAAGAACTAAACCTAATGAAAAATATTATCAACTTTCGGTTAGTATAGCAAAAAGTATTGCCGAAGCTGGCTATGGAGTTATTACTGGAGGTGGTCCAGGAATAATGGAGGCAGGTAATAAGGGGGCAAATTTGGCTGGAGGAACCTCTGTTGGATTGAATATTGACCTTCCTTTTGAACAACATGACAACCCATATATCGATAACGATAAAAGTTTAGACTTTGATTATTTTTTCGTTAGAAAAGTCATGTTCGTAAAATATTCTCAAGGCTTTGTAGTGATGCCAGGAGGGTTCGGGACATTAGATGAACTTTTTGAAGCGATTACCTTAATTCAAACTAGTAAGATTGAAAAATTTCCTATCATACTAGTGGGGTCAGAATTTTGGAAAGGACTTATCGATTGGGTTAAAAACACCATGTTAGAAGCAGGTAATATTAGTCCGCATGATTTAGATTTAATTCACGTTGTTGATACCGAAGAAGAAGTGGTAAGCATTATTGACGCTTTTTACAAAGGTCGTTCGTTGAGCCCTAACTTCTAAGTATAGAATATACCAACAATATGTGTAAAAAAGGAATCCTTTTTTTGATAATGTCTTTTCTCTTTTTAGAGATAGGATATACGCAACATATTAATATTCTTACTGCTAACTTAGATCAAGAGTCTAAAGAAATACAAATTCAGCAAGAGTTTACCTATGTAAACAATTCTAAAAACGCCTTATCATCTTTATATTTTAATGATTGGGCAAATGCGTACTCTGATAAAAATACAGCCTTAGCGAAAAGCTTTGCACAACAATTTAAAAAAAGTCTACATCTTGCTAAACCTGAAGAGCGTGGTTTTACAAATATATTAACAGTTGTAGATGATGAATATCGCGGTATTACCTGGGAAAGAACCGCAGGAAAAGACATCATAAAACTATTTTTGAATTCCCCCATTAAACCACAAGAGTCTACCAAAATTTTTATTACTTATACGGTACAACTTCCTCCAAATAAATACACGCCCTACGGTTATAGCAATAAAAATGAATACTATCTTAAAGATTGGTATTTAACACCTGCCGTTTATGATGGTAAGTGGCATTTATACTCTAATAAAAATTTGGAAGATCTGTATACTGATATTACCGAAACTGCGATCAACTTTAAATATCCAGACAGCCTTCATATTACTTCTAACTTTAGAGTTTTAGGAAATACTAAATTTCCGAAAGGTCAGCTTGCACAATTAACTGGTGACCGGCAAAAAAGCTGTGAATTGATAATTTCTCCAGTGAAAAATTTTGTTACCCATGTGACACCGCACATGACAATTAAAACGGACATAAAAGCTGTAAAATACGACCCGATATTTCAAGCACTTTCAATTGATAGAGTAACCGAGTTTATTTATAAGAGTTTGGGTAAAAACCCACATCCAGATTTACTAGTAAGTACTATTGATTACAATAAAAGTCCGCTATATGGTATCAATCAGCTTCCTAAGTTTGTAAGACCGTATGAAGAGAAGTTTCAGTTTGAAATGAAAATTCTTAAAACGGCCTTAATTAATATACTTGAAGAATCAGTTTATCTAAATCCAAGAAAAGATCATTGGCTAAATGATGCAATCGCTAATTATCTAATGATTGCATACGTTGAGGAGTTTTACCCTGATCAGAAGTTACTAGGTAAACTGTCAAACATTTGGGGTATTCGAAGCTTCAACATGGCGAAAATGGGATTCAATGAGCAATATCCGTTTTTATATATGCTAATGGCTCGTAAAAACTTAGATCAGCCCTTAACCACCTCAAATGACTCCCTTATAAAGTTCAATCAAAAAATTGGTAATAAATATAAAGCCGGTCTGGGTCTTTCATATTTAGCCAGTTATGTTGGCAAAGAGAAGGTAGATGAAAGTATCAAGACATTTTTTAAATTTTATCAATTAAATAAGGTTAGTGTTATTGATTTTAAATCGATTTTAAAAAGATCTGCTGATCTTGATATCGATTGGTTTTTCAATAATTATGTGGAAACAGACCGAAAGATTGACTTTAAAATCAAGAAAATTGTAAAAACAAAAGACTCGCTTGAAGTCACTATAAAGAATAAGGAGTCAACGGTTGTACCTATATCGTTATTCGGACTTAACAAAGATTCAGTGGTATCAAAATATTGGATTCCTAATATTGAGACCGAAAAAACAATTACATTACCTAGAACCAGTGAACAGCGCTTGGTTCTTAATTATGATCAAAAAATACCAGAGTTTAATCAAAGAGATAACTGGAAATCTTTAGGTGGTTTCTTATCAAGCAATAAGAAGTTAAAATTCACCTTTTTCAAAGATTCTGAGAACCCATACTACAATCAAGTCTTTTATGTACCTGTTGTTAATTTTAATATTTATGATGGGTGGACCCCTGGTATGCGGCTTTATAACAAAACCTTTTTAGAGCGACCATTTGTATATGATATATCACCTACATATTCGTTTAGAGAAAAGGCATTAGTTGGTAGTGCAAAGTTTTCTTATCGTAAATATTTGAGTAAAACAGGCTTATACGTAGCAAACTATGGTATTAGAGGATCTTCGTCTCATTTTAATGTTAACTCTAGGTTCGCAACCATTACCCCTTCAGTAAGTTTTGGCTGGCGCCCAGAAGACCTCATTTCAAATAGAAGGCAATTTTTATCCTTTAGATATTTAAATATTTTTAGAGATATCGATGAAAGCCTTATTGATTTAAGAAACGATCCTGAAAATCCTGATTATAGCGTGTTTAATGCGAGATATATTGATGTTGACAATAACATCCTTAACTACAAATCATGGTACTTAGATTTTCAACAAGCAGGTAATTTCACAAAATTGGCAGCAGAATTTGAATACCGTAAACTATTTGATAACAACCGACAATTTAACCTAAGACTTTATGCAGGTAAATTCTTGTGGAATAATACAGATTCAAACTATTTCAGTTTTGCCCTAGACCGTCCAACCGATTATTTGTTTGATTATGGATATTTAGGAAGATCAGAAGATTCAGGAATTTATAGCCAGCAATTAATAATTGCAGAGGGTGGCTTTAAATCATTTTTAGATCAACGCTATCGATTTTCTAATGATTGGATAGCCACTGCAAACGCCAGTGTTAACCTTTGGAAATGGATTGAACTTTATGGAGATCTAGGTGTTGTTAAAAATAGAGGGTTAAAACAAAAGTTTGTTTATGATTCAGGGATACGCTTAAATCTCGTTACCGATTATTTTGAGTTATACTTCCCCTTATACTCTAATAATGGCTGGGAAATTTCAGAAAGAGATTATGGTGAAAGAATTCGATTTATTGTGACGGTTAGCCCAAAAACACTAACTGGGTTGTTTACCCGAAAATGGTTTTAATATTTTAACAAATTCGCAATCCGTTGATGTAAATTTATTCTTTTTATGTCAAAACGTTAATTTTTAACCTAATTTATTATCAAATATTTAATACAGCAATGATATTTAGGGTTGCATTAATCAGGTCTATGAATTACTTTTGTTAAAACCAAGAAAATATCTATGAACATTTCGCAAAAAACCAGTAATGACATTTCTTTTGATGATTTTAGAGAACAAATTCTCAAAGATTACCAAACCGCCTTTTTAAGCCGCACTTGCAGCTTAATGGGACGAAAAGAAGTCTTAACAGGAAAAGCGAAATTTGGAATTTTTGGAGATGGAAAAGAGCTCCCGCAGCTTGCAATGGCGCGCTCGTTTAAAGATGGCGATTTCAGAAGCGGTTATTATAGAGACCAAACTTTCATGATGGCGCTTGATTTATTAACTCCTAAAGCAATGTTTCATGCCCTATACGCTACAACTGATTTAGAAAAAGAGCCCATGAGCGCCGGCCGCCAAATGATAGGCCATTATTTAACGTATAGTTTAAATGAAGACGGCACTTGGAAAGACTTAACGAAACAAAAGAATACGAGTCCTGATATTTCTTGTACTGCAGGTCAGATGCCGCGACTATTAGGATTAGCTCAAGCCTCAAAAATCTATAGAAATGTTGCCAACATAAATGCTGATAAATTTTCTAACAAAGGAAATGAAGTAGCATGGGGAACAATTGGTAATGCGAGTACAAGTGAAGGGTTGTTTTTTGAAACTATCAATGCCGGAGGGGTGTTGCAAGTACCAATGGTGATCAGTATTTGGGACGATGAATATGGAATTTCAGTACCTCAAAAATACCATACCACCAAAGAAAGTATTTCAGAAGTACTCAAAGGTTTTCAAAGGGATGAAAAAAATGAAGGGTATGAAATTTTAAAAGTAAAGGGATGGGACTATACTGCCCTCATGCATGCTTATGAAAATGCCTCTGACATTGCTCGTGAAAAACACGTACCTGTGATCATTCATGTTACCGAATTAACACAACCGCAAGGACATTCAACTTCAGGCTCTCATGAACGATACAAAGATGCTGACCGATTAGCTTGGGAGGTTGAAAATGACTGTAACAAACGCTTTAAGGAATGGATTATTGAATCAGGTATTTCTACTTCTGCTGAACTTAATGCACTTGAGTTAAAAATAAAAAAGCAAGTTAGAACCGCCAAAAAAGAAGCGTGGGCAGAATATCTAGAGAAACATCTTCAAGACAAAAAAACCTTATCACGACTTTTGAATGATGCTGCTGAAAGTAGTCAAAACAAAGCTTTTATTTCAAAACTTAAGAATGACCTCATTGCAATTGATGAGCCTATAAAGCGAGACCTAGCTGCAATTGCCAGAAAGGCTTTACGTTATCTTTTAGGAGATACAAGCCCCGCTAAAAATGCTTTATTAAAGTGGGTTGATGATTTTCTAGAAACAGAACAGCCGAAGTATAGTGAACACCTATATAGCGAGCATGATACAAAGGCAACAAACATTACCGAAATAAAACCAACTTATGATTCTAATTCTGAAAGTGTTGATGGCAGGGTTATATTAAGAGACAATTTTGACAAAATATTTGATACGTACCCTGAGGCATTAATTTTTGGAGAAGATACAGGAGCTATTGGTGATGTTAATCAAGGTCTTGAAGGATTGCAAGAAAAACACGGTAAATTAAGAATTGCAGATACTGGCATACGAGAATCTACAATAATTGGTCAAGGCTTAGGAATGGCCCTTAGAGGACTACGACCTATAGCAGAAATTCAATATTTAGATTATATTTTTTATGCTATGCCAACCTTAACTGATGATGTCGCAACGATAAGATATCGAACTGTTGGCAAACAAAAAGCCCCTTTAATTGTTAGAACTCGTGGCCATAGACTCGAGGGTATCTGGCACTCGGGCTCACCTATGGGAGGCCTTATTCATTTGCTGCGTGGCATGTATATATTATCGCCAAGAAATATGACGCAAGCAGCTGGTTTTTATAACACACTGATGAAAAGTGATGAACCTGCATTGGTCATCGAAAGTTTAAATGGATACCGATTAAAAGAAACAATGCCAACAAATTTAGGTGAGTTTTGCACACCAATAGGCGTTGTTGAAACTATAAAAAAAGGAACTGACATCACCCTTGTTTCCTATGGTTCCACATTAAGAATTGTAATGCAAGCCGCAAAAGAATTACAAGAAGTTGGTGTTAATGCAGAAGTAATTGATGCACAGTCATTACTACCCTTTGATATTAATCATGACGTTGTAAAAAGTGTTCAAAAAACCAATCGACTACTCGTCATTGACGAAGATGTACCCGGTGGTTGTTCTGCATACCTTTTAAATGAGATTATAGAAAAACAAGGGGCATACAATTATCTAGATAGTGCACCCCAAACGCTGTGTGCCAAAGCGCATCGGCCAGCTTATGGCTCTGATGGAGACTATTTCTCTAAACCTAATGCAGAAGATATTTTTGAGAAAGTTTATGCAATTATAAGAGAAGCAAACCCTGAAGATTATCCCAAATTAAGATAACAGGCATTATAATTGGCTTAATATTTTAAAACCCTTCATTTTACTGTTCAGACATTTGCTTAAGTTTATGGTCTAATAGTAGACTATGGAAATTCACCAAATTCTTCAAAAACACTATCAACTATCAAATTGTTCAATTTCTAGTTTAGAAGGTTATGACAGTACAAACTACAAAGTAGCTAGTGACCAAGGTGATTTCGTACTTAAAAAATACCAATACACCGCTCAAACCTACACTATTCTTGAAAATGAAAATCAAATTCTTAAAACTCTTTGTCAAATTAAAGAATATGACTTTCCAAAGATAATAGCCACCTCCGAAGATGTTTATAGTCTAATTCACAATGGTCATATTTTTCGACTATTGACTTTTGTTCAAGGCGAATTTTTAGGTGATGTAGTGCACTCTGATCAACTAGTTTATGATTTCGGAGCTTTTCTTGCAAAACTTGATAAGCAATTATCAGACCTGTATCTACCAGCAATTGCCGCGAAACAGATTAATTGGGATTTACAACACTTCAAGTTAAACCACAAACTAATTGAATATATTGAAGATATTGCTGATAGAAGTTTAGTCAATTATTTTTTTATGCAATTTGACGAAAATGTTTATCCGCATAGTTATGATTTTCGAAAAGGTTTAATTCATAATGATGGTAATGATTGGAATGTGCTTACATCTGATCAAAATGTTTCTGGTATTATTGATTTTGGAGACAGTTGTTATTCTTGGTTAGTTAATGAAATTGCCGTCGCTTTGACTTACGTAATGATGGGTAAAATAAAACCATTAGACACTGCAAGTCAACTTATTAAAGGCTACAACAACATCATTCCTTTAAAAGAGTCTGAACTTGACGTCTTGTACTATTTAATTGCCGCTAGACTATGTATTAGCGTTTGTAACTCGGCCTATGCCAAAACCCTAAAACCAGACTCTGAATACATAACAGTAAGTGAAAAACCCGCTTGGGATTTATTAAGGCATTGGCTATCTATTAATCCCATAAAGGCAAAAGATACATTTCGATCTGCTGTTGGCCTACCTCCTACTATTAAAATTGAAACAAATCATTTATTAGATCTAAGAAAAAAGGTAATTAGTAATGCATTATCGCTGAGCTACAAACAACCGATACCAATGAATCAATCAGCTTTTCAGTACATGTATGACGCCCATGGAAATACATTCTTAGATGCTTATAATAATATTATGTTGGTAGGACATAGTCATCCTAAAGTTGTACATGCAAACCAAAAGCAATCTGCCAAACTAAATACCAATACTCGGTACCTTTATCAAAACTTGCTTTCCTACAGTGAAAAACTCTTAGCTACTTTTCCAAGGCAACTTAACAAAATTTTCTTTGTTAACTCCGGTAGTGCAGCCAGTGATCTTGCTGTGCGATTAGCCGTAAATCACACCAAAAGACAAAAAGTGATGGTAGTAGAACATGGGTACCACGGTAATACCAGTATCGGGATTGATATCAGTTCATACAAATACAATCAAACGGGCGGTAAAGGCAAGCAATCGTTTGTTGTAGAAACTGCTATGCCTAAGGCATTTAATTCAAATTTTACAGATGACGGTACAGCAGGTGAGCATTTTTCCAATCAAACTCGAAAGCAAATACTTGAAAACACCAATGAAGTTGCAGCATTTATTGCAGAACCAATAGTTGGCTGTGGCGGTCAAGTACCACTTGCCAAAGGATATTTAAAATCAGTTTATAAAACCCTTAAATCGCAAGGAGTCGTTTGCATCAGTGATGAAGTGCAAGTAGGTTTTGGTCGATTAGGAGATTTTTTCTGGGGGTTTGAAATGCACGAGGTAATTCCGGATATGGTTATTATCGGAAAGCCAATGGGCAACGGGCACCCTATTGCCGCAGTAATAACAACTTCAGAAATTGCGAAAAGCTTTGAAAATGGTCTCGAGTTTTTTAGCTCTTTCGGCGGGAACCCAGTTTCATGCGCCATTGCTGAAGCCGTTTTAGATGTTATTCAAGAGGAAGGGTTACAACAAAAGGCGAAGTCAGTTGGAGATTATTTAATGAACGCTTTAAATAATTTAAAAACCGATTTTAAGGAAGTTGCAGATGTACGTGGTAGCGGTTTGTTTATAGGCGTTGAAATTCTCGATCAGTCAGGTAATGCGCATACAGTACTTGCACAAACTATAAAAAATAGTCTTCGTGAAAATCATATTTTAATTGGTACAGATGGCCCTAACGATAATGTTCTTAAAATCAAACCTCCTTTAAGCTTTAATAAGACGAATGCAGATACCTTAGTTGCAGCAATTCGTAAGGTTTTGTTGCAGTTTGAAAAAAAATAGATATTTTAGAGTTTTTAACCCCCACTATTATGAACAATTCCATTTTAAGAAACATTGGATTAGCAATACTCCGTATTCTTCCTTCATTAATGATGCTAACCCATGGCTACCCTAAATTTCAAAAACTAATTAGCGGGAATTTTGAATTTGGCGATCCGTTAGGTATTGGCGCCGCTCCATCGCTTTTTCTTGCGGTTATTGGAGAATTCGTTGCTCCAATACTAATCATTATCGGATTTAAAACTCGCCTAGTTGCCATTCCTGCGGCTATTACGATGATTGTAGCTGCATTTATTGTACATGGTGAAGACCCCTTCGCAACTAAAGAAAAAGCTTTACTATATCTTGTTTTTTTCGTGGTCATTATACTGTTAGGACCTGGTAAGTACAGTATTGACAAAAAATAATCAAATAATTTTCACCAAAAGTTCTTTTAAAAGATCTGCCTGTGTAATGTTTGTAGCTCCTACTCCCTTTCCTTTTAGATCTAGTTCTCTAAGATTTGCAATTATGTTACTCACTTTGCGCATAGGGTAGTTTTTTGCTGCAATCTGATACTCACTCACAAAATAAGGATTAATACCTAAGGTACTGGCGACACTTTTCGGATTATGATCTTTCATGCCATGATATTTGAGTAACTGGGTAAAAAAAGTATTTAATAAAGTAATGGTAACTACAAAAGGATTGTCTTTGGGGTTTTGAGCAAAATAATTTAAAATACGTGTAGCTTTGATCACGTTGCGTTCTCCAATAGCTTTTTTAAGTTCAAAATTATTGTAGTCTTTACTAATACCAATATTTTCTTCAATATCCATCGGAGATATTTCTTTCTCTTTTGAAACCACTAACTGTAATTTCTCGAGCTCATTATTTATTTTACTAAGATCGGTACCTAAAAACTCAACTAACATGCTGGCCGCCTTTGGAGCTATTTTATACCCTTTACCAGACAGCACCTTTCTAATCCAATCAGCTACTTTATTTTCGTACAGTTTTTTACTTTCGAAACAAACACCGGTTTTCTTAATTTCTTTATAGACCGCCTTTCGTTTATCAACTTTACCATATTTATAACATAAGACCAAAACAGTAGTAGGCTGTGGGTTTTTAGCATAATCAACCAACTTATCTATTGTTCGAGCTAAATGCTGTGCTTCTTTGACAATAACAACCTGTTTATCGGCCATCATAGGGTACCTCTTGGCATTACTTACAATATCTTCAATAGTAACATCTTTACCATATAAAACCATTTGATTGAAACCTCTCTCAGCTTCAGACAAAACATTATCTTCAATAAATTCGGCAATTTTATCGATGTAATATGGTTCTTCACCAGTCAACAAATAAATCGGCTTTATTTGACCATTTTTAATATCGCTTACAATTTGTTTTACTTCATCCATCCAAAAAAAATCATCAAATTTGCGGTATGACTACATTGAATTTTCCCGCTAGTAACTTTCGTTTCAAAAATAGCGAAAATAAAGTGCTAATTTTCGATGTTATTCGTAAAAAATTTGTGGTTTTACAACCAGAGGAATGGGTAAGACAGCATTTAGTACATTACCTTATTTCGATTAAAAAGTATCCAAAAAGTCTTATTAATGTTGAAAAGCAACTCTCCGTAAACGGACTCAAAAAAAGATATGATGTTGTTATTTTTAAGCCAAATGGGGCTATAAATATACTTTGTGAATGTAAAGCACCAAGCATTACCATTAACCAAAATACTTTTGATCAAATTGCGCAATACAACATGAATCTTGAAGCAGATTATCTTCTTGTTACTAATGGCTTAAACCATTATTACTGTAAAATGGACTTTGACAAAGAAAAGTATTCGTTTCTAAGTGATATTCCTGATTTTAGCCGTTAATTTGCCTTCGATTTGCGAATTGCTATAGTCATATTAAACTGGAATGGAAAAGGTCTTTTAGAAAGCTACCTGCCTTCGGTTGTGCGTTATTCTGATGCAGCAGATATCTATGTTGCAGACAACGCTTCAACCGATACTTCCATACAATTCGTAAAATCTAAATACCCGAACATTCAAATAATTGAGAATGAAATTAATGGAGGTTTTGCCAAAGGATATAATGACGCATTAAAGCATGTGAACGCTGATGTTTATTGCCTTTTAAACTCTGATGTAGAAGTAACAGAAGGTTGGCTAAAACCCATCGTTAAAACATTTCAAGAAATACCAGAAGCTGCAATAATACAGCCGAAAATACTAGATTTAAAAAGAAAGAACTATTTTGAATACGCCGGTGCAGCGGGCGGTTTCATTGACCAATTAGGATATCCTTTTTGCAGAGGCCGAGTATTTCAAGCTCTCGAAGAAGATAAAGGCCAATATGATGATATTTGCGAAATATTCTGGGCAACTGGTGCTTGTATGTTCATTAAAAGTAAGTTATTTCATGATTTGGGTGGCTTTGATGAAGACTATTTTGCACATCAAGAAGAAATAGATTTATGTTGGCGCGCAAAAAATTCAAAACATAAGGTTTTCTATGTAGGTACTTCAAAAATATATCATTTAGGAGGGTCAACATTAAGTAATATGAATCCTAAAAAGACCTTTCTTAATTTCAGAAACTCTCTTTTTTCTATCACTAAAAACCTCCCTAGAAAAAAAGCATTTAGCATTATTTTTCTCCGGCTTATTCTTGATGCAGTAGCTGCTATAAGATTTGTATTTCAATGTCGCTTCAAGCACTGTTTTGCTATACTAAGAGCTCATCTGAGTTTTTACAAAAACTTCAGAAAAATGTATTTAAAGCGTGAAAAAGCTAATTTTTTACTAAAATATTACGCTAAAAAGTCCATCGTATGGTCTCACTTCGTACATCAAGTGAAAGTTTTTAAAGGATTAGCAAAAGATTAACTAATTTTAGAAAACCATTCTAGCGCTATTTTATATAATTTTGCGCGACGAAACCATTGAACAATAACAAATATTAATAAGCAACAGTACTATGAAAAAAATCATTTTAGGTGTATTAGGAGCAACATTTTTGCTTTCATCTTGTGTATCACAAAAGAAGTTTAAGGATATGGAATCTAAGGCTAAAGAAGCTCAAGATTTATTAAATTCTGCAACAGTTAAATTAAATGATTGTTTAGAAGAGAAAGCTACGGCTTCATCAAGACTTCAAACGCTTGAAGATCAAAATGCGTTTTTAAAAGCTAACAATCAAGAGCTCATTAATAACATGGGTAATTTAACGACCTTAACTACTAAGGGTGCTGAAAACCTTGAAAAGTCATTAGAGAGCTTACAAGAAAAAGATTTAACCATAAGAAAATTAAACGACGCAATCACTCGCAGAGACTCAGTTAATTTGTCGTTGGTTCAAAGTTTAAAAGGTGTTCTAGGTAACTTAGATGATGAAGATATTGAAATCAGCGTTGAAAAGGGTGTAGTATTTGTTTCAATATCTGACAAATTGTTATTCAGCAGTGGAAGCTACAATATTACTAGTAAGGCTAAGACAGTTTTGGGTAAAGTAGCTCAAGTAGTAAATAACAAACCAGATTTCGAATTTATGGTGGAAGGACATACTGATGATGTACCATATAGAAAAGGTGGTATTTTACTTGACAACTGGGATTTAAGTGTGAAACGAGCTACCGCGGTGGTTCGGGTATTACAGAATGATTATAAGGTTGATCCGAAAAGAATGACTGCTGCTGGTAGAGCAGAATATGTCCCTGTTTCTACAACACAAAAATCTAAAAACAGAAGAACGAGAATTGTAGTTCTTCCTAAAATTGATCAGTTCTATAGTATGATTGAAGAAGGAATGAAAGATCCTGCTATCAATAACTAAGAACTAGTTACAATATGTAATGAAAAAGTGCGCCAAATGGCGCACTTTTTGTTTTTAAACTTTTCTTTAAAGAATATCTAAAGAACCTTTACCCTCTCTAATCACCTCTGGTTCTGATTGAGATAAGTCAATCACCGTGGAAGCTATATTACCTCCGTACCCCCCATCAATGACCACATCAACAAGTTTAGACCACTTTTCTAAAATTAAACTTGGGTCAGTAGTATATTCCAATAACTCATCGTCATCTCTTATTGAAGTAGATACTATTGGGTTTCCAAGTTCCTCAACCAAGGCCCGAGCAATAGCGTTATTGGGTACCCTAATACCAACAGTTTTTTTCTTTTTAAAAATCTTAGGCAAATTATTATTTCCTGGAAGAACAAAAGTATATGGCCCGGGTAAGGCTCTTTTTAATATTTTGAAGGTAGCAGAATCAATTTGGCGTACATAGTCAGATAGATTGCTTAAATCAGCACAAATAAACGACCAATTAGACTTTTCTACTTTTATACCCTTTATACGAGCAATTTTCCCAAGAGCTTTAGTATTTGTAATATCACAACCTAGGCCATATACTGTGTCGGTAGGGTAAATAATAATACCACCTTTTCGCAAAACCTCGACAACCTTTCTAATTTCTTTAGAATTCGGATTTTCCTCATAAATTTTGATAAACTGCGCCATTTTTAATAAGTTTTTTACTACAAAAAATACTAGATAAACATTACAAACGTTCTTTTCAAAACCCCATTTTTACCATGAGTACCATTAGAGGCAGAATTATTCTTGCATTTTTAGGATTAACCCTGTTGGTAAGTCCATTTTTAATTTTCTCATATACCTCCTTAAAAAAAGTAAGTGATTCTCGAAAGTTACGGGAACAAATTGCCTTTTTTAATGTTACACGTTTAAAATTATCAAATAAATTTTCTGAGATTCAAGATCATGACACTAAAGTAGCATCTTTTTATAGTAGTGAACCTTCAGACAATTTAAAACAACTTGATGAATATATACTGCTTGCCAATGATGCATTGATGTGTATTGACAAATCTGATGATGTTTTAGATCGAGTTATTCATAGTCGAGTAAAACTGATACAGAATGATCTAAAGATTCTTAATAGTACTATACACCGTGTATTGCAACTAGAACGCAACCGTGGCTTCAAAAACGATGGTTTAGAAGGAGAATTAAGAGAAAATGCACATCAACTGGAGAATGCTCCCGGAATATTATTAGAAGAAAACCTGTCTTTAAGAAGAAGAGAAAAAGACTACTTTTTACGTAAAGACATTAATTATGTACAACAACTTAATCAAGAAAGTGATTCTTTAAAGTCACGTTTAAATGCCAATTTAGAAGAGAACGTGTGCACCCTAGAATTACTGAGCGCGTATCAAGATAGTTTTAATGCAATTGTTGCTTTAGAAGAAGAAATTGGTGGCCCAGAAAATGGCCTTATACAAGAAATACATAATGCAGATCAAGATATTGCTAAAGAAGTTGATATTTTATATACTGCTGTTAGTGCAAAAACCGAACTTTTAACCAGCAGCATAAGAGCCTATGTCATTTTGTTTTTTATTATCACGCTAATTTTTGCTGTCATTTTCATCATTGTATTTTCAAACTATATAGCGCTACCCATAAAGCGAATGATAAAAGACATGGCATATATATCAAGACAAAATTTTAAAGGTGAAAGTCAATTAAGTACTGATACCCCGTTAAAAGAAATAAAACTTTTAAAGACTGCTTATAATGCCTTAATTAATAAAATAAGGGTACAGGTTGAAGATCTAAGTCAAAACAACGTAGAACTTAGTCTTTTAAATGAGCGTTTAACAGAATCAGAGTCAGAACTAAAAGAAGCTTCAAAGCTAAAAGATAAATTCTTTTCAATTATTTCGCACGATTTAAGAGGTCATGCCCGAAATGTATTGTCGTTAGCAATAATGATGGATGAAGAAACAGATATTTCTCAAGAAGAAAAAGCAGTTTTAAATCAATATATGGTTGATGCATCTCATAATTTACAATTGCTTTTAGACAACCTATTGAATTGGGCAAAGTCGCAAATGAACGATCATGAAATGGCTAAGAAAAGCTTCGATATTAACCAACTCATTGCAACCAACGTGAAACTATTTGAAGAAAATGCATACAGAAAAGGTATAATAGTTACACATATTGAATCTGAGCTTTCAAAAGCATATGCTGATAAAGACATGGTTGATTTTATCATAAGAAATTTACTTTCCAACGCCCTAAAATTTACATCAAAAGGAGATTCAATAACTTTAAGTGTAGTCGAAGAACAAGAATCATTAACAATTAAAGTTAAAGATACTGGAACAGGTATGACACCCGCGCAAGTAAATATCCTTTTGAATTCGGAAGAAGGTGGTTTTACTACGATAGGAACAGATAATGAAGTAGGAACCGGACTTGGGTTTTCGATTATAAAAGATTTTGTCAAAAGAAACAACGGAGAAATAGCAATAAATTCAGTAGCTGATGAGGGAAGTGAGTTTATTTTCACCCTACCAACTTCACTAACCGTTCAAATACTTTCTGCTTAATGTATTATTTCCGCGCTCCTTATAATCAGATTTCAAAATGCCAAATTTCTTTAACCTCAAGATGCAATACAATCCATTAAATTCGCATTAAATTCATTATTTACATCTTCACGATCATTTTAAGCAAGCAGCTATTCTATTTCTACTTTAGTGTTTTTTTAAATAATCCGTTATGGTGCGCTTTAAGAACACAACATGTTTTTAAATAAAATACTTCAGAAAAAATAATTTACTTTTTCATCTTGTTATATCATTGTAAAACTACAGGTGAGAAAACACCAGATATTGTAGTTAATCTATCACTTCTAATTTAGCAAAACGCAATAAAAGCTTTTTAATATCACCTTTATCAAACTGAATTTCTGCCTTTTTATCGTTTCCGACACCTTCAATTTTTATTACTTTTCCACGTCCAAATCTAGTATGATTTACTAATGCGCCCGCTTCTAATTTAGGATCAATTGTATTGGTATTTCCAATAGGGGCTGCTAATTCAGGTTTAAGCTTACGAAGCTTACGCAGCTGGTTTTCGTTTGGCTTACCTACAATAGGTGGTGTACCTTTCTTAGGTTTAACTTGTCTTAATTTACTTTTATCAATTTCTCCAAAAATATCAGTATCGATCATTGGCTTATATCGATACTGAGCACTATCAATAGGTGTTAAGTTCTCAACATATTTTTCATCTATTTCTTCAAGAAAGCGGCTAGGTTCGGCATCGATCAATTTTCCCCAACGGTACCTATTCTGTGTATAGGTTAAATATGCTTGTTTTTCTGCTCTGGTCAACGCTACATAAAAAAGCCTTCGCTCTTCTTCAAGTTCACTTCTGGTATTCATGCTCATACCTGAAGGAAACAGGTCTTCTTCCATTCCTACGATATATACGTACGGAAATTCTAATCCTTTTGCTAAATGAATTGTCATCAATGCTACGCGATCATCATCACCAGTATCTTTATCTAAATCTGTAGCTAAAGCAACATCTTCTAAGAACTCAGAAATACTTCCATCAGCACCATCAAGCTCTTTTTGTCCTTCAACAAAATCTTTAATTCCATTTAAAAGTTCTTCAATATTCTCCATTCGGGCAATTCCCTCTGGAGTACCATCCTTTTTAAACTCTAATAGAATTCCTGTTTTTTTAGAAACATGTTCGGCTAAGGTAAATGCATCAGCATCTTTACTCATAATTTGAAAACTTTGTATCATAGTAACAAAGTCTTGCAATTTTCTACGCGTACCGGCATTGATTTTCAAATCAATTTTGTCAATATTTTCGATAACTTCAAAAATTGATCGCCCATAATGATTTGCAGCAACCACTAATTTATCAATAGTAGTATTACCTATTCCACGAGCAGGAAAATTAATCACGCGCTTTAAGGCTTCCTCATCTTTCGGATTAATAATTAACCGCAAGTACGAAAGCACATCTTTAATCTCTTTGCGCTGGTAAAATGAGAGTCCACCGTAAATACGATATGGTATATCTCGTTTTCTAAGAGCATCTTCAATCGCCCTTGATTGTGAGTTTGTACGATATAAAACTGCAAAATTTCCATTAGGCAATTGTTGCTGCATTCTATTTTCCCAAATGGAATTAGCCACATAGCGACCTTCTTCAGCATCAGTAGTACTTCTGTGTATGATTATTGGCGGACCGTCATCATTACTTGTCCAAACAACTTTTTCTAATTGATCTTTGTTGTTTGCAATTATCGAATTTGCTGCGTTTACAATGTTTTTGGTAGATCGATAATTTTGTTCTAAACGATACATACCAACATTATCATAATCTTTTTGAAAATTAAGAATGTTGCTAATATTGGCTCCGCGAAAAGAATAGATACTTTGTGCATCATCACCAACCACGCAAATGTTCTGATAACGATCTGAAAGTGCTTTAACGATTAAATATTGTGAGTGATTTGTATCTTGATACTCATCCACTAAAATATACCTAAAACGATCTTGATACTTAGCAAGCACTTCAGGAAAACGGTTTAATAATTCATTGGTACGTAGCAATAAATCATCAAAATCCATCGCACCAGCTTTAAAACAACGCTCTACATAATTGTGGTAAATATCACCCATTCGCGGTCGTTTAGCCATAGCATCAGCTTCCACTAATTCGGGATTATTCAAATAAGCCTTAACCGTAATTAAACTATTCTTATAAGAAGATATTCTATTTTGAACTTGTTTGTATTTATAAATATCCTTATCAAGTCCCATTTCTTTTATGATAGAAGCAATTAATCGTTGTGAGTCTTGCGTATCATAAATAGTAAAATTACTTGGATACCCCAGTTTGTCACCATCATAACGTAATAACTTGGCAAACACTGAATGAAAGGTACCCATCCATAAATTCTTTGTTTCTGTAGCTCCTGCAATATCAGAAATCCTTTTTTTCATTTCACGCGCCGCTTTGTTGGTAAAGGTCAATGCCAATATATTAAAGGAATCAACACCTTGCGCCATTAAATGGGCTATACGAAAAGTAAGTACACGAGTTTTACCTGATCCTGCACCTGCGATAACCATCAATGGCCCATCTTTATGCAAAACCGGAGCCCTCTGGGCATCATTTAACTGATCTATAAAATTCTCCAAAAGCCGATATAATCTATTAAAAATTAGGTTGGTGAATTTAACGATAATAAGCCTTATCATGAAAACTTCGTTTCATTAATTATGAACAATACGCCAAGGTTTTATCGAATTTGAATATATTTAAACATTGAACATAATAGAATGAAAAATATATACGTCGTTATGCTCATAGCAAGTCTGCTTATGAGTTTTTTCTCAAATGCACAATCTAAAAATACCGGTCCAGTAATTAAAGAGTACGGCAAAGTATGGGCCATTGAAAATACTGATTTCAAGGTTGATACTACGATGGAGTTCAAAGCAGTATTTGATATCATGAACAGCCCTGAAAGTCATGAAGTTATAAATACTTCCATTGAAACAGCTGCGAGGTTCTTAAACATGCATGCGCAAAGTGGGGTTCCTGCAGATCAACTTAAAGTTGCTCTTGTTGTTCATAATGCAGCCTCAAAAGATATTATTTCAAATGTAGCATATAACAAACGATTTGGTACTGACAACCCAAATTCAAAATTGATTCAGGCTTTGTTAGACGCTGGTGCTAAAGTAATTTTTTGTGGTCAATCATCAATGTCGAGAAAGTTTCCAAAAGAAGATTTAATTGAAGGAGTGCAATTATCACTTTCAGCTATGACCGCTTTAATTCAATTACAGAACGAAAATTACAGACTAATTAAATTTTAACTACTCACTATGAAAAAATTACTATTAGCAGTGATGCTATTTTCAGGATGTTTGGCGTTGGCCCAAGGTCCGAACTTACAAAAAGACTATGCTTCAATTGAAAGTAAAGTCATTGAATGGCGAAGAGATATTCACCAAAATCCTGAACTTGGCAATAGAGAATTCAAAACTGCTGCAAAAATTGCAAAACACCTGAAATCGCTTGGTATAGAAGTTCAAACCGAAGTGGCACATACAGGTGTGGTAGGCTTATTAAAGGGTGATTTACCAGGTAAAGTAGTTGCTTTAAGAGCTGACATTGATGCATTACCAGTTATTGAGCGTAATGATTTACCGTATAAATCTACCGTTACCTCAGAATTTTTAGGTGAAAAAGTTGGTGTTATGCATGCCTGCGGTCATGATACGCACACGGCTATTTTAATGGGTGTTGCAGAGGTATTATCGAAAAATAGAGATAAGATTAAAGGAACCGTGAAATTTATTTTTCAACCAGCAGAAGAAGGTCCGCCACCAGGAGAAGAAGGTGGTGCATTACTTATGGTTAAAGAAGGGGTCATGCAAAACCCTAAAGTAGATGCTATTTTCGGATTACATATCAATTCACAAACGCCAGTTGGTGTAATCAGATATAAATCAGGTGGTATTATGGCAGCGGCACAAAGTTTCACCATTAAGGTAAACGGAAAACAAAGTCATGGTTCTCAACCATGGTCAGGTGTTGACCCAATTTTAATTAGTGCAAAAATTATTGATGGCCTTCAAACCATTATTAGCCGTGAAACAAAATTAACTAATGAAGCAGCTGTGATTACTGTTGGAAAAATAAAAAGTGGTGTACGTTTCAATATCATACCAGAATCTGCAGAAATGATAGGTACCATTCGAACACTTGATTATGATATGAAAGATAAGCTCAATAAAAGAATGGTAGAGATGGTAGAAACCATTGCTAAAGCTTATGGAGGTACCGCCACTTGTGAGATTAAAGATGCAACTGAAATAACCTATAACGAACCTGCATTAGTAGAACAAATGTTACCTACAATACAGCGCGTTGCAGGCACTACCAATGTACAAACTCAGAAGGCTGTTACAGGGGCTGAAGATTTTTCATATTTTCAGAAAGAAGCTCCAGGATTTTTCTTTTTCTTGGGGGGTATGACTCCTGGAAACACAGAATCATTTCCGCACCACACACCAGATTTTAAAATTGATGATAGTGGATTAATTTTAGGAGTTAAAACCCTTACAGAACTTAGTTTAGATTATCTCAATAACAACTAAAATATTAAGAATGAGCTATGAATATTGATGCATGTCATAGGTCATTTTTTTAATCACCAAAAACCAGCATAAATGCAAGCATTTTTAGATCATCTTTCTTCATTCCCATGGTGGGGCTATGTATTGGTATTTTTAGGGTTAGTAGCTTTTCGTGATATTTTTGTTCAAAAGGCTCATACCATTTCTCACAACTTTCCGGTGGTTGGTCATTTAAGATATTGGTTAGAGAGTATTGGGCCTGAAATGCGACAATATTTTGTAGCTAATAATAGAGAAGAACTTCCTTTTAATCGAATTGAAAGAGGTTGGATTTATGCTTCTGCAAAAAAAGAAAACAACTACGAAGGTTTTGGTACTGATCGCGACATTTATGCACATCAACATATCTTTATCAAGAATCAAATGATGGCTTATAAAGTGCCTGTTGACCATCCTAATACCATCAACCCTGATTTTCTGCCTTGCGCAAAAATTATGGGAGCTTACCACAAAAGAAGAAAACCCTACCGCCCAGCCTCGGCAATAAATGTTTCTGCAATGAGTTTTGGCTCGCTTTCAGCAGCGGCAGTAGAAGCAATGAATAAGGGAGTTGCAAAAGCAAATGCATATCATAATACTGGTGAAGGCGGACTGTCGCCTTACCATAAACAAGGTGGAGATGTGATTTTTCATTTTGGAACGGGTTATTTTGGAGTACGATCGGCCGAAGGAAACTTTTCAATTGATAAATTGGTTGCTTTGGTTGATCAAAACCCATGTATAAAAGCCATTGAGATAAAACTGTCTCAAGGAGCAAAACCTGGAAAAGGAGGCGTTTTACCAGGCGCGAAAATAACTGCTGAAATAGCCGAAATTCGCGGGGTTGAAATCGGAAAAGATGTTCTTTCTCCATCAACACATAAAGCGTTTGACAATGTTAAAGAGTTAATGGAGCTTATTGAAGAAATCGCTGACAAAACAGGGTTGCCAGTAGGAATCAAAGGGGCTATAGGAAAAATTGATCAATGGAGAGCCTTAGCTGATATTATGGTAGAAACTGGCAAAGGCCCTGATTTCATTACGGTAGATGGTGGTGAAGGAGGTACCGGTGCTGCTCCCCCATCTTTCGCAGACCACGTTTCATTACCTTGGGTATATGGGTTTTCAAGCTTATATAAAGTTTTTCAAAAAAGAAATTTAGTCGATCGAATCGTGTTTATAGGTAGTGGAAAACTAGGTTTTCCTGCAAAAGCTGCTATGGCATTTGCCATGGGTGTAGATTGTATTAATGTTGCTCGCGAGGCCATGATGAGTATCGGCTGTATACAAGCACAAATTTGTCATACCAATAAATGTCCGGCAGGTATTGCCACACAAAGTAAATGGCGACAAAGTGGAATTAGCATTCCTTTAAAATCTGATCGTTTAGCACAATACTTCAAAACTTTTCGCAAAGAGTTGATTGAGATTACTCATGCGGCAGGTTATGAACATCCATGTCAATTTAATATGCACGACATACAAGTTAATGTTGATGACAATGATTTAACCCGAAATCTTCGAACAACTTATGGGTATAACAAATCAGAAGTTGCATTTGAAAGCATGCAGCAATTAAACAATTGTGAGTACTTGGGAGGAAAGAATTTCTCTGAATCGGTATAATAATTTATTTTTGTTTTCGTAATTAACGTGTATTATCCCCGAATAAATCCATTTTTATGAAAAGAATTTTACTTTGTTTAGGCTTTTTTTTAACCTTTAGTTTAGCCATGAATGCTCAAAAAAAGAGCGATTTAATAACAGAAATAAATAGCTTAAAATCTCAACTTGATTCTGTTAACACCCAACTTGCCGAAGCTCAAAGAAATGAAAAAGCTAGCCTTGCTAAAGCAGAATCTTTTGAAGGTCAAGCATTGCAGTTACGCGATGCCAATAAAACTTTGATGAAAAATTTGAATAGTTTTTCAGAACTGTCAAGTCAAAATTCTACCAATATGAATAAGGCTATGGAAAGCCTTAATGCTAAAGAAAAGCAATTGAAAGCTATTAACGATGCCATTGCAAGCAATGACTCTACTGCTTTAGTTGTATTAACCAATGCCAAACAAACATTAGGTGAAAATGCTAAAATAGGAGTTGCCAATGGTACGGTTATAATTTCTTCAGATCTAAATTCAATTTTTGGTAGCGACACGGCCAATACTATTGCCACGTCAGCTGAATCTTGGATAGAAAAGATCGGTCAAATCTTAATTGCCAACCCACAAATGGCTGTTACCATTGAAGGTTTAAGTATGACCGGCAATTTAGATCTACCAGCGCAACAAGCCTCAGCAATTAGCAGTGCCTTACAAAGGTTATCTATTGCTGCAGAGCGAATTACCGCTATTGGAAAAGATGGAAATTTAAAAGAAGGTATTCTTATTAAAATACATCCAAAGTTTGATGAGTTTTATACGATGGTAAAGGATAATATGAAGAATGCTAATTAAACATACTTTTTAAAAAAAAACGTCGTTTTGTTTTTAATAACTAAAACCAAAAATAATGACGGGCGATCAAATTTTTCAACTTTTTGCGTACCTTTTACCTTCTGTTGTTACCGGAGCAATTGCATTTTATTTTTTTAGAATGCATACTAATAATGAAGAAGGTCGTAGACGATTCTTACTTCATAAAGATTCACAATCAAGCACTTTACCCATTAGACTACAGGCGTATGAACGCATGGCTCTTTTTTTAGAGCGTATTTCAATACCAAGTCTAGTTGTAAGAGTGGCCCCAAATAGCGCAGATAAGGCAGCCTACGAAAATCTTTTGATCAAAAGCATTGAGAATGAATTTGAACATAATCTTTCTCAGCAAATTTATTTAACTGATGAATTATGGAATGTTATTAAAGCTGCCAAAACAGCTACCATTCAAATGATTAGGAAAGCGGGTATGAGCGAAACAGATTCAGCAGATAAACTAAGAGAAGATGTTTTAACTGAAACAATGGATAAGCAAAATCCATCAGCAACTGCACTTTCTTTTGTCAAAAAGGAAATCGCTGAACTTTGGTAATACATAAAGCTTAATAGCTTAACAATTTTAAAACTAAGAGAACTTACGCCAATCCATAATAAAACGAGAACGATTTACTATTCATGCTCATTTGGCTGAATCGGATTTGTTTCTTCGTTTTTATTCTTAGCATATAAATAGCCACGTTTCCACCAACGGGTCATTTTCTCTCTATTAAATATAAGTGAATTGGTCGTCAAAATGGTAGGTGTATAATAAAGGTTTATTATCGCATCTTTTTGATTTGCAACTAATTTTCCAATTCGAATGTTATGGTTTTCTATTCGATCAAGAATAAAACTTAACATGGTAGTTAGCAATTCAAATGGATTTCTCGAAGGCATTCGGTTAACATAACTTACTTCTGTATGCAAAACAACCACATCAACATCATTAGCACCTCTTAGTATTGCTTCTTCTATAGGTACAATACTACCCAATCCTCCATCGGCATATTCACACCCATTTTTACGCACTAAACTCATAAAGGGCGTGTAATTCGCCGAAATCCATATCCAATCACAAAATTCATCGTATGAATAATCATTTATAGACTTATACTCCACTTGATTTAAAGAAAGGTTCGATACAGTAACTACAACATCATTAGGACCGTTTTTAAGTTCATCAAACTCTTCAACCGTAAGACTATTTTTTATGAGTTTTCTTAAATTTTCACTTTCGCCAAAGGTTTTCTTTCCTCTAATAAAATTTCGAACTACGTTCCAATGATTTATTGAAATTTCATCAATACCGTGTTTCTTCTTAACTACAAATGGGCAACTATTAAAAATAGTGTGTTGATCAACATTGGAATAGATCTCCTTTATTTTGTCTAATTTACCCAATGCCAAATGGCAAATCAGTAAACTACCTGTTGACGTACCAACAAACAGATCATACTTATTACCTGATTCTTGAATAAGAAATTGTGCAACACCACCAGCGAATGCACCTTTACTACCACCACCTGATATGACTAATGCTCGCATTATTCTTTTAGTTTCGTATTCATATAACGCTTTTCATCGTCTTTTAGTTCTTTTGTAATCAATACAAGTCGCTCTCTATAATCATCATCTTTCAGCAACTCACCCATCAAATTACGAGCAAATTTTTTGAATTGCCAACTGTGATGCACACAGGCTTCTATTAGGTTTTGTAAACTCTTGTCATTTAGACCTACCGCCTGATTTAAATACTGAAATGCACCCATGCGCACCTCCCAATTATGCGTTGCAGCGGTATAACTACTTAATTCATTAAAGTATGCCTGGGTATTTCTATTGTTATAATTGTTAGTTACTATTGCTAAAGTCAACCAGAGCAATCTTACGTTCTTATTAGGCAAACCGATAATGTTTTTGGTTTTATCTAAATACTTAGATTGGTTTTCTGGGTAGGCCGCCCACAACTTATAAAGCGCATTTTCGGTAGTGACATAACTTTTATCAACCAACAATGATTCTGCAGCTGGTTGTAACATTTCTAAATAGCTTCCATCTTTTGAGTTATCATCAAACAAAGCCATTCCTTTTTGTCTAAGTTTTATATCAGAACTTTTTAACATCGCCCACAAATCTGCTACTTCGACATTTTTTTGAAAATGCTCAATAATGTTTAATTTATAATCTATGGGATGATCTGACACAATTAAATCACCTAATGCTGCAGAAGGCTCCGCATGCTTCATCACATAAAACATTCGAATAGATTCATTTTTTGTCATTAAGTAAGTCTTAACTTCTTCCGTAGGAAATAGTTCAGATGTCAGCCAGTTTTTTTTAAACCCTTGAAGATTTTGCTTTGAAGCTATTTCCATTTCGGTTAGAAAATCATCAATTGTAACATTCTGAAATTGGTGTTTTTTTAAATATGAACGAACACCCTTCTTAAAGGCCTTGTCTCCAACTTGATTTCGGAGCACGACCAATGCCCAAGCACCTTTTTCATAAAATGTTGCACTACTAGCCTTCGGATTTGTAAGCGCCTGACCTGAACTATTTTCTGCTAATTGTTGTAAATCTTTGGCACTATCAAATAACTTCCAGTAATAATAATCATCACCGAAAATCTCTTTTTCGGCCAATTGAGCGTAGTAGGTTGCAAAACCTTCATGTAACCAATGATGGTGCCCATCTTCTTCTGTGACCAGATTACCAAACCATTGATGGGCCATTTCATGGGCATTGACATTCACATAATTCTTATCAACAAAAGCCGTAGAATCAATCACATACTGATCAGAAAAAACAGTTGCTGTAGTATTCTCCATACCGGCATACAAAAAGTCATGAACCGGAATTTGTTTATAATTCTGCCAAGGATATGGAAAACCAATCTCCTCTTCAAGAAAATCAAATATTTCTTTAGTGTACCGAAATGTCGGCTCCACTTTTAAACTGTCTTCGGGGTAATAATAGTTCTCAATTGGTATACCACTGTTTGAACTAAGCTCCTGTTTGTCATAGCTACCAATAGCAAAAGCCAACAAATAACTACTCATGGGCTTTTCCATATTAAAATGCCGTGTGATATGATCATTCTTTACATAGGGTTCGATAAGCTGCTCTCCATTCGATATGGCTACTACATCCTTCGGTGTTTTAATCATTAAATCAAATTCCACCTTCTCTTGCATATCATCAAAACTTGGCAACCAATGACTCGTATACTTCCCTTGCCCTTGTGTCCAAATTTGTTCATTTCCAACAATTGCATCATCCCATCCTAAAAAGTAAACGGTTTGTTTTGGAGTCGCTATATAAAATAGCTCTAGCTTGTGATCACTCCCTTTCTTAAAGGCGTTATGAATAGTTATCGTCTTTTCAGAGTTGTTCAGTTTAACAGATTTATCATTAAGATAGCTATCTTCAAAAACCATGTTTTTAGCATCAAGAAAAACAGAATCTACATCTTGTTTCACTCTAAACCAATAGGTCACTCCACCCTTTATTTTTTTCTCCGAAGGAATAGGTTCAATCGCTATTTCAGCTCTAATAAAATCGACTTTTTCTTGATGTTGAGCAGAAACCAGCAATCCGAAGAAAAATAAAGTAAGAAGTAAATATTTCGTCATAAGTACGTACGCTACAAAGTATAGACCAAATTTAACACTTTCAATTGCAGTTGATCAATTGAACCCCTAATTTAGTGCTGTGAATTCAAATTTTCTACAAACACCTATCACCTATCTTAAAGGAGTTGGCCCCAATAGGGCTGAAACCCTACAAGGTGAACTAGGTATTCACACCTATCAAGATCTGTTAAATCTTTTTCCGAATCGTTATTTAGACAAAACTCAGTATTATAAAATAGCACACCTACAACGCAGTAATGCAGATGTTCAAATTGTCGGTAAAATTATTAACATTAAAACTGTAGAGCAAAAAAGAGGCAAGCGATTGGTGGCTACGTTTATTGATGAAACCGGAAAGATGGAACTGGTATGGTTTCGTGGACAAAAATGGATTCGTGAAAATTTAAAAGTGAATACGCCATATGTAATATTCGGAAAATGCAATTGGTATAATGGCGTATTTTCGATGCCACACCCTGAAATGGAATTGCTCGATGATCATAAAAAGGGACTCAAAGTATCGATGCAACCCATTTATCCTTCTACGGAAAAATTGAGTAATCGCGGCATCACCAATAAAGTAATCAGTAAAATGATACAGCAGGTTTTTCTTGAAACCAAAGGCAACTTTATCGAAACGCTGTCTCTCTCCATTTTACAAGAGTTAAAACTGTTACCTAAAAGCGAATCTTTATTAAACATTCATTTTCCGAAGAATCAAGAATTATTGGCAAAAGCTCAGTTTCGATTGAAGTTCGAAGAGCTCTTTTATATTCAGATGCAGTTGATTGCCAAGAAAATGCTGCGAAAACAAAAGATTAAGGGTTTTAATTTCGATCAAGTTGGCGAATTATTCAACGAATTTTATCAAGAACATTTGCCTTTTGAACTAACTGGTGCTCAAAAAAGAGTGATCAAAGAAATACGTGCTGATTTAGGTAGTAATGCACAAATGAATCGTTTGCTTCAGGGCGATGTAGGCTCAGGAAAAACTATTGTTGCCGTCATGACGATGCTGCTTGCAATAGACAATGGATACCAAGCCTGTTTGATGGCACCCACTGAAATTTTGGCAAACCAACATTATGCAGGGGTTAGTGAATTATTGACTAAAATTGGAGTCACCTGCGCCCTACTCACTGGTTCCGTTAAAAAGTCGGCGCGCAAGCCTATTCATGAGCAATTGGAAAGCGGCGAACTACAAATTCTAATTGGCACACATGCCTTATTAGAAGATAAAGTAAAATATAAAAATTTAGGTCTTGCTATTATTGATGAACAACATCGATTTGGAGTGGCTCAGCGGGCCAAGCTCTGGCATAAGAATGAGTTTCCGCCTCATATTTTGGTTATGACAGCAACACCTATACCTCGAACCTTAGCCATGAGTTTATATGGTGACTTAGATATTTCTATAATTGATGAACTACCACCAGGTCGCAAACCCATTAAAACAGTGCATCGGTATGATTCAAATCGACTAAAGGTTTTTCAATTCATTAGAGATGAAATTAAAAAGGGGCGGCAAATCTATGTAGTTTATCCGCTCATACAAGAATCAGAAGCGCTAGATTATAAAGATTTGATGGATGGTTATGAGAGTATAGCTCGCGATTTTCCGCTACCCGATTATCAGATTTCCATTGTACATGGCAAAATGAAACCAGCAGACAAAGACTACGAAATGGAGCGTTTTGTGAAAGGAGAAACGCAAATAATGGTTGCCACAACCGTAATAGAGGTTGGTGTGAATGTACCTAACGCATCAGTAATGATTATTGAAAGTGCCGAACGTTTCGGCCTTTCACAACTGCATCAATTACGAGGTCGTGTTGGAAGGGGCGCTGACCAAAGCTTCTGTATTTTAATGACAAGTCATAAGTTATCAACCGAGGCAAAAACAAGACTCGAAACTATGGTAAAGACTAATGATGGTTTTGAAATTGCTGAGGTAGACCTGAAATTAAGAGGCCCAGGAGATATAATGGGTACTCAACAAAGTGGTGTTTTAAATCTCAAAATTGCAGACATCGTAAAAGACAACGATATTTTAAAAACGGCTCGTTATCATGCAATTCAGTTGCTAAAAGAAGATCCTGCTTTAGAGAAATCAGAAAATTTAGTGATTCGCCATGCCTATGCACAGCTGGTGAAATTTAAAAACATTTGGAATTATATTAGTTAATGCTAAAATCTTTTTGAACATCGTAATTTTAAACTGATAGAATTTCTTTAAAAGACCATGTTTCATTAGATTTGTTGGCTTAGAATTGAAAGAATTATGAGTGCTAAAAAGACACTATTTGACAAAGTATGGGACTCTCATGTAGTCCACCAAATTGAAAACGGACCTGATGTATTGTTCATTGACCGTCACATGGTTCATGAAGTAACGAGTCCCGTTGCATTTTTAGGTTTAAAAAATAGAGGCATTGGTGTAATGCACTCTGAAAAAACTTTTGCAACTGCAGACCACAACACGCCAACAATCAACCAACATCTTCCTGTTGCTGATCCGCTTTCGGCGAATCAATTAAAAATGCTAGAAGAAAATGCCAATGAACATGGTATTTCTTATTGGGGATTAGGGCATGAGAAAAACGGAATTGTACACGTAGTTGGTCCTGAATATGGTATTACAGTACCAGGGGCAACTATTGTTTGCGGTGATTCTCACACATCTACCCATGGAGCTTTTGGGGCTATTGCTTTTGGTATTGGCACTTCAGAAGTTGAAATGGTTTTAGCTACTCAATGCATAATGCAGCCTAAACCTAAAAGAATGCGCATTAACATTACGGGTGATTTGCAATACGGAGTTACCCCTAAAGATGTTGCTTTGTTTATTATTTCTCAATTGACCACCTCTGGCGCTACAGGATATTTCGTAGAATATGCTGGTGATGTATTTAAAAATATGACCATGGAAGGTCGAATGACCGTTTGTAACCTCAGTATTGAAATGGGTGCTCGTGGTGGTATGATTGCCCCAGATGAAACTACATTTCACTACATAAAAGGTCGTGAATTTACACCGAAAGGTGAAGCTTGGGATACTGCAATGAATTACTGGCAAACTCTTTATACTGATCCAGATGCCATTTTTGATAAAGAATTAACTTTTGATGGTTCATTAATTGAGCCAATGATAACCTATGGAACTAACCCAGGTATGGGTATGGGTATTTCTAATGATATTCCTACTTCTGATATGGTTCAAGGTGGCGCTTCTACCTACAAGAAATCATTGCAATATATGAAGTTCGACGAAGGAGATTCTATGATTGGAAAACCTATTGATTTTGTTTTCTTAGGAAGTTGTACCAATGGGCGAATTGAAGATTTTAGAGCATTCGCTTCTATAGTAAAAGGAAAGAAAAAAGCAGATAATGTTACCGCATGGTTGGTACCAGGAAGCCATAAAGTTGAAGCTGCTATTAAAGATGAAGGAATTTTAGCCATTTTAACAGAAGCTGGTTTTGAGCTACGTGAACCTGGTTGTTCTGCTTGTTTAGCAATGAATGATGATAAAGTACCGCCTGGTAAATTAGCGGTAAGTACATCAAACAGAAATTTTGAAGGTAGACAAGGTCCGGGTTCTAGAACTTTATTGGCTAGTCCGTTAGTAGCTGCCGCTGCTGCCGTTACCGGAAAAGTAACTGATCCTAGAGAATTGATGAAGCTTGAAACTGCTTAACACGTTAGCTTTTTTTTTAAAATCTAACACAAAATTATTAACGAGAATTACAATGGCATACGATAAATTTACAACACTTACATCATCTGCGGTTCCGCTACCAATAGAAAACGTAGATACTGATCAAATTATACCTGCACGATTTTTAAAGGCAACTGAGCGTAAAGGATTTGGAGACAATCTTTTCAGAGATTGGCGGTATAATCAAGATGATACTCCTAAGACTGATTTTGTTTTAAATGATAGCACTTACAGTGGTAAGATTTTGGTTGGAGGTAAAAACTTCGGTTCAGGATCATCGCGTGAACATGCTGCATGGGCTGTTTATGATTACGGATTTCGTTGTGTAATTTCTAGTTTCTTTGCTGACATTTTTCGTGGTAACTGTTTGAATATTGGGGTTTTACCGGTTCAAGTAAGTGCTGAATTTCTTCAAAAAATATTCGTTGAAATTGAAAAAGATCCAAATACTAAATTAGAGGTTAGCCTAATAGATCAAAAAGTAACCCTATTGGCTACCGGCGAAAGCGAATCATTTGATATCAATGATTACAAAAAAGGTAATATGACGAATGGCTTTGATGATATTGACTATTTATTAAACATCAAAGAAGATATTCAAGAATTTGCCAAATCAAGGCCTTTCTAAAATGAAAAAAAGGCATCTTGAAATAATGGATACCACCCTGCGTGATGGCGAACAAACATCAGGGGTATCATTTTCTGCTTCTGAAAAATTAACACTAGCCAAACTGCTCTTAGATGAACTAAAAGTTGATCGAATAGAAGTAGCCTCTGCACGTGTATCAGAAGGAGAATTGTTGGCGGTGCAGCAAATAACAGAATGGGCTGCCAATAAAGAGCTTTTAGATAAAGTAGAAGTTTTGACTTTTACCGATGGAGGCGTTTCATTAAAATGGATGGAACAAGCGGGTGCTATTTCTCAGAATTTGCTGACCAAAGGCTCAATGAACCATTTAAAGTATCAGTTAAAAAGAACGCCGAAAGAACATTTTAATGATATTAGCAAGATTTTTAAATCTGCTCAGGAAAAAGGGTTTATTAATAATATATATCTAGAAGATTGGAGTAACGGAATGAGAAACTCTAAAGCCTACGTTTTTGACTTTCTTGATTTTCTAGTTGGCCAACCTGTTAAACGGGTATTATTACCAGATACTTTAGGAATTTTAACACATACAGAAACAGCAGATTATCTCTCAGAAATTGTAGAGCGTCACCCTGATATGCATTTTGATTTTCATGGTCATAATGACTATGATTTAGGAGTAGCTAACATCATGGAAGCAGTAAAAGCTGGTTGCCATGGGTTACACCTCACGGTAAACGGAATGGGAGAACGTGCTGGTAATGCACCTATGGCAAGTGCCATTGCGGTTATTAACGATTTTCTTTCTGAAGTTGAAATCAATGTTAATGAAAAAGCACTTTTTAAAGTAAGTAAACTTGTATCAGCTTTTACGGGTGTTGGTATACCCGCTAACAAACCAATTGTTGGAGACAGCGTTTTTACACAAACTGCTGGTATTCATGCCGATGGAGACAATAAAAAGAATTTATACTTCAGCAACTTAATGCCTGAACGTTTTGGCAGAAAACGTAAATATGCTTTAGGAAAATTATCTGGTAAAGCGAATATTCAAAAGAATTTACAAGAATTAGGCTTAACCTTGAATGATGATGAGTTAAAAAAGGTAACTGCACGAATTATTGAATTGGGTGATAAGAAAGAACGGGTAACCAAAGATGATTTGCCGTATATCATATCAGATGTTTTAGACACCGACTATCAGCAAAAAGTTTTTGTAAAATCGTATGTATTAACTCATGCCAAAGGCCTACAACCTTCTACTACCTTATCGTTAGAGATTAATGGCAAAATATATGAAGAAAATGCCTCCGGAGATGGTCAATATGACGCCTTTGTTAACGCATTACGTAAAATTTATCAAGCGCAAAAACTAGCTTTGCCAAAGCTTGTTGACTATGCTGTTCGAATACCCCCAGGTAGTAATTCTGACGCACTCTGCGAAACCATAATTACTTGGAATGCTGATGGAAAAGAATTTACATCAAGAGGCTTAGATTCTGACCAAACAGTTAGTGCAATCAAAGCAACAGAAAAAATGCTTAACATAATTTAAATACTAGTCAAGCATATTTATTAAAGAACACCAACGAATAAAAAAATGAAATTAAACATTGCCCTATTAGCCGGTGACGGTATCGGACCAGAAGTAATTGATCAAGCTGTAAAGGTTTGCGATGCGGTTGCAACTAAATTTAATCATGAAATCACTTGGAAACCAGCACTAACAGGTGCAGCAGCCATCGATGCGGTAGGCGAGCCTTACCCAGATGATACTCATGAAGTTTGTTCAAACGCAGATGCTGTATTGTTTGGTGCAATTGGCCATCCTAGATTCGACAATGATCCGTCTGCAAAAGTTAGACCAGAGCAGGGTTTGTTGAAAATGAGACAAAAACTAGGCTTGTTTGCAAACGTTAGACCAACCTTTACCTTTCCATCACTTATTGATAAATCACCTTTAAAAAGAGAGCGTATTGAAGGAACTGACTTGATTATTCTTCGCGAATTAACTGGTGGTATATATTTTGGTGAACGTGGCAGAAAAGATAGTGGTGATACTGCATTCGACACGATGACTTACGAACGCCATGAAATTAAGCGTTTGGCACAAAAAGGTTTTGAAATGGCCATGAAACGCTCTAAAAAATTATGCTGTGTTGATAAGGCCAATGTTTTAGAGTCTTCAAGATTATGGAGAGAAACTGTTCAAGCAATGGAGAAAGATTATCCTGAGGTTGAAGTATCTTACGAATTTGTTGATGCAGTAGCCATGCGTCTGGTACAATGGCCAAGTGCATACGATGTAATGATTACGGCAAATCTATTCGGTGATATTTTAACTGATGAAGCTTCTGTTATTTCAGGGTCTATGGGATTAATGCCATCTTCTTCTGTAGGAAGCAAGGTTTCTTTATACGAACCAATTCATGGTTCATACCCACAAGCTGCTGGAAAAGATATAGCCAACCCATTAGCCACTGTGCTTTCAGCCGCGATGCTTTTTGAAGACATGAATTTAACAGAAGAGGCAAAAGTAATTCGCGATGTAGTTAATAAATCACTGGCGGAAGGCATTGTTACTGAAGACCTTTCTGAAGATGGTAAAGCCTATAAAACCAGCGAAGTTGGTGACTGGCTCGCAAAAAACATATAAATATAAAAAAGTCCTTATGATTGAAAACATAAGGACTTTTTTAATACCTGTATTTTAAATTATTCTTCTAATAATTTCTTTACCTTTAAGGTAGCACTATCTTTCTTCTCTACTTCTTTGATTACTTTTAAAGTTTTCAGCATAGAATCAGGGGTCACCGAAATAGTATCAATTCCCTCTTCTACTAAAAAGGCAGAGAAATCAGGAAAATCAGAAGGACCTTGACCACAAATACCAACTTTAGTATTGTGCTTTTTAGCTGCAGTTATTAAATTTCTAATCATTCCTTTAACGGCTTCATTTCGCTCATCATACAAATGAGCCACCAAATTAGAATCTCTATCAAGACCCAAGGTAAGTTGTGTTAAATCGTTTGAGCCAATTGAAAAACCATCAATCATTGGTGCAAATTGCTCAGCAAGCATTACGTTTGATGGCAATTCAGCCATTAAGTAAACTTCCAATCCTTTTTCACCTCGTTTAAGTCCGTTTTCTTCCATGATCTCTAAAACTTTTTCAAGCTCTTGTGGTGTTCTACAAAATGGCACCATAATGGTTGTATTTTCTAGTCCATATTCATCTCTCACCTTTTTCAGTGCTTTACATTCTAAAACAAAAGCTTCTTTAAAGGTTTCTGAATAGTAACGAGAAGCACCTCGCCATCCTATCATTGGGTTTTCTTCTTTAGGCTCAAAATATTTTCCTCCTAAGAGATTAAAATATTCATTCGATTTAAAATCAGAAAGACGCGTTATCACTCTATTTGGGTAAAATGACGCTGCTATTTTTGCTATACCCTGTGCCAGTTTGTTGATAAAAAACTCTTCTTCAGAATCATAACCTTCCATTAAGGTTGCTATGGAATCAGACAATTCTTGATCATTCAATTCGCGATGTTTCAATAAGGCTAAAGGGTGTACTTTAATATAGTTGTTGATGATAAACTCTTCACGTGCTAAACCAACTCCAGCATTTGGAATCTTTCTATACTGAAACGCCAATTCAGGCGAACCAATATTCATCATAATAGGCGTCTTAGTTTTCGGAAAAGCATCATACTTGGTTTCATGTAATGTATAATTGACTTTACCTTCATACACTTTACCTACACTTCCTTCAGCGCAAGAAACTGTAATTTCTTGACCATTTTCTAAAACTGTGGTCGCATTTGCGGTTCCTACCAAGGCAGGTACACCAATTTCTCGAGCTACAATTGCAGCATGACAAGTACGGCCACCTTTTTCAGTAATAATCGCTGACGCCTTTTTCATCAATGGCTCCCAATCAGGATCGGTCATTTCCGTTACCAGCACCTCTCCCTCTTTAAAATCGGTTTCATCTGAACTACCATCACGACCGTCAAGCGTTAAAATTCGTCTTACTTTACCTGTACCTATTTTATCACCGACAGCAACACCTTCTAAAATAAGTTTATCAGCAAGATTATTTGAATCTTTAATTTCATATTCTTTAATAGATTCTGTTTGTTCTTGAGAATGAATAGTTTCTGGTCTTGCCTGAACAATAAACAATTCATTGGTGAGTCCGTCAATTGCCCATTCCACATCCATCGGACACCAAGAACCACGCACCTTACTATAATAATCTTCAATTTGTTGCACCCACTTTGCCAACTGTACTATTTGGTTATCTTCCAAACAAAATTGTTTCTGCTTGTTTTTTTCTACTGGAACCTGCTTTACAGTTTCAAAAGGTTTGTTTCCATATATCATTTTATGGGTCTTTTTACCCAATTTTTTATCAATAATCGCTGGAAACCCTTTTTTCAAAGTAGGTTTAAATACTAAAAATTCATCTGGAGATATTTCACCTCCCACCACAAGTTCTCCCAATCCGAAAGCTCCGTTAATCAATACAATATCTTTAAAACCACTTTCAGTATCTAATGAAAAAGCGACTCCTGAAACCCCTAAATCGGAACGGACCATTTTTTGAACACAAACAGACAGTTTTACCGCAAAGTGATCAAAACCTCTAGAGGCTCTATACGAAATGGCTCGGTCGGTATACAAGGAAGCAAAACAACTGCGAATTGCCGTTAATAGCATTTCTCCCCCCCGAATATTTAAATATGTTGATTGTTGACCGGCAAAAGAAGCATCTGGTAAATCTTCGGCGGTTGCAGAAGATCTTACTGCGATATCGGTAGCTTCTTGACCGTAATCTTCAGATAAATTATAATATGATTCTAAAATTGCTTTTTCTACTGAAATAGGAAACTTACCATTTGAAATTAATTTCCTGATTTGCGAACCGGTTTTTCGCAATTGTACGATGTTTGTTTCATCAAGACCTTCTAAGGCTTTATCAATGGCTTCTTTTAAATTATTTTCTTCAATAAAAGCATCAAAAGCTGCTACGGTAACAGCAAATCCCATAGGAACTTTTATTTGCTGCGCGCTTAGATTTTGAATCATTTCACCGAGAGAGGCGTTTTTACCTCCAACTTTTGGCAGGTCTTGCATACCCACTTCGTTTAAAAACAAAATGTAATCTGAAGTATTTTTCATAGGGACTTAATGGTTAAAAAGGGTTACGAAAACGTTTTCGCAAAGAAGCGGTAAAAGCTTCGTGTTTTTCAAACTTATTGGGTGATCTGCTAAAAAATCACCTTAAAAACAGTCTTTTTAAACAATTCTAAACCTAGAAAATATTAATTTTTACATATCATCGATAAAGTGAAATTTACTGTTGTCGAACACACTTCAAATAACTTATAATCAGTATCGAGAATATGGATCAGAAATTATAAATTTTATTTTGATGTGGTGTTGAAAATTTCAGCGACAAGATTGTAAATTTCTGGTATGACAGTTTTGGCTACACTGGTATTACCATTAAAAAGAACACAAATACCCAAATCTTCTTGTGGATATATTGCAATTTCGTTGCGATAATTATTTACACTACCTCCATGATGCCACATCTTTCTTAAAGGTGCAGAATCATTTTTTTGAAGTGTATGAATGCGCCATCCTGAAGCGTATTGTGAAGAAACATGCTCTGGCCATCTTTGATAATATTTGTTATTATAGTTTAACCCAATTGATGGCTTAAAGGCTTTTGATATCGCTTCTGATGTAGCAACTTTTGGTCTATTACCTAGTAAAAACCGCATCCATTTTGCCATATCTAAAGCACTCGCATTTATACCCCCTGCTACTACAGCATTATAATACTTATTCGTCAACTTTCTACTCCTCCACCCTTTGCCGCTTCTAACGTGTGGTAATGCCACATTTTTATTCGCTAATAAGGATTTATGGTTCATAGAAACCGTATGCATATTTAACGGGGTGAAAAATCTGTTCTGTAAACTTGTTTTCACATCTTTACCTTCCGTTTTTAAAATCACCTCTTGAATAAGGGCAAACATAGCATTCTGATAACTATATTGAATACCCGGTTCACTTTGGGGTGTAACTTCATCAAATCTTGTGGCTATTTTAGCAATTGGAATATTTGCTTCCACTAGGTTCGTAAAACTGTGATATGGCGTACCTGAACTATGTGACAGAATATGGCTTATCTTGATTTTGTTTGTATTCATTTCATCCCCTAAACTAAACTCAGGAATATATTTTGTCACTTTGTCGTCCCAGCTGAATTGTCCCTCATGAGCTAAAGTTGCTGCTAATACTCCTGCAAATCCTTTAGATAAAGACCCTAGACGAAATACGGTTTCTCCATCTACCTTTGTTTTTTTATCAACAATTCGTTTTCCAAAACCAGTAGCAATTAAAATAGAGTCACCTTGTGTTATACTAACACCAGCACCTACAATTTTCCCAGTAGCAATTGCCCCTTCAAAATAGTTCTGTAATAATTTGGTTAATTTTTGTTGTTTAGCAACATAACGGCTGTACGCTACCTTATCGAATGATTTTTTTTTTGTAGAATCGATTAATTCATGTTGCTTTTCTTTATCGCTATCATTCGCTATGCCTGTAATTACAACAGTCAATAAAACCACTGCGAGCGCAGCAGCAATTACAAATTTTATTTTCCCCACAATGCTGTTTTAAACAATCAAGCCATGTCTAATATTAACCATGGCTTGTTATTCATAACTAGGAAATGATCAAATTTATTGTTTTGTAAATCGGGTATATCAATTGCATTTCGCGATTTGCATGTTTCATACCCATTAGAGTTGCTACAAAATGTAATCTGTACTTATAAAATTGCTCAGTTTAGTATCTAACAATTGTTCGATTACTTCATTATTTAATTCATTGTCTTTAAAGGCAACAAAGGTTCGAATTGAAAAAGAACGCAATGCATCATGAACACTTAAAGTCGCCTGCGCAGAATCTTTTCTTCCGGTAAACGGGTATACATCAGGGCCTCTCTGACACGAACTGTTTAAATTTACCCGACAAACTAGATTTACTAAAGCATCAATTAATGGCGCTAAAGCGTACACGTCTTTACCAAATAAGCTCACTTGCTGGCCATAATTACTTTCGGCCATATCATCAAGTGGTTCCTCAATGTTAGAAAAAGGAACTAACGGAATAATAGGTCCAAATTGCTCCTCTTGATAAACGCGCATTTCTTTAGTTACTGGGTAAAGTACCGCTGGCCAGATATAATTATCAAAGCGCTTGCCTCCTTTTTTGTTCAAAATTTTAGCTCCTTTAGCGAGGGCATCATCAATTAACTCTTGAATATAATCTGGTTTTTGAGGCTCAGGTAACGGGGTGAGGTTTACCCCCTCATCCCACGGATTACCAAATTTTAATGCATCTACGGTTTCAGCAAATTTAGTATTGAATTTATCTTTAATATCATCATGAACATAGACCACTTTTAAAGCGGTACATCGTTGTCCGTTAAAGGAAAGTGTTCCAGCGATGACTTCATTCAAGGTCAAGTCTAAATCAGCATCAGGAAGAATAATTGCCGGATTTTTGGCTTCTAAACCTAAAACCAATCGTAATCTATTACTTTTTGGATGTTGTTCTTGCAAGGCGTTAGCTGATTTACTATTTCCGATCAAAGCCAGAACATCAACCTTACCAGTTTGCATAATTGGTGCGGCCACTGCTCTACCTCTACCAAAAATAATATTCACCACACCTTTTGGAAAGCTATCTCTGAAAGCCTCTAACAACGGAGTAATTAAGAGTACGCCATGTTTCGCCGGTTTAAAAATGGTGGTATTCCCCATAATAATTGCAGGAATCAACAAGGCGAATGTTTCATTTAAAGGATAATTATAAGGGCCTAAACATAAAACCACGCCTAACGGACCTCTTTTTATATGGGCATAAACTCCAGCATGTTTTTGAAATTTAGCCGCATCACGATCTAAATTTTTATAATCTTCAATGGTGTCATTGATATAATCTACAGTTCTATCAAACTCTTTTTCTGAATCTGGAAGTGATTTTCCTATTTCCCACATCAATAATTTGACAACCTCTTGCCTCTTGGTTTTCATTTTCTCAACAAAAACCTCCATACATGCTATTCTATCTTTTACATGCATTGTTGGCCATGCACCCTGCCCTTTTCCATATGCTTTAACAGCGGCATTTAAAGCCTCTAATGCTTCAGGCTCACCCATATCAGGAGTACTACCAAGCAGGGTTGGCGCATATTCGTCAGTTGAAGATATTGTGGAGTAAACTTCGGTTATTTTTCCCGTCCATTTTTTCAATTCCCCACCTACTAAATACGCTTCTTGCTGAAGCGTTTCTTTAATTTGAAATGCTTCTGGAATTGTTTTTTGATTTTTGCTCATAATTAGAAAATTATAGAAAATAAAAAATCCCCAATTGCTCAGGGATTTAGTAGTTATACAATTGGTTTCATTGCAGTCATTGATTCTCTTAGACGAGCTCCTACAATTTCGACAGGATGCTCTCTAAGTGCCTTGTTAACCATAATGAGTTTGGCATTATCTACACCACTACCTTCTTCGTAACCTTTGCCAATAACATTGGTCTCTACCTTCTTCATAAAGTCAGTTAATAAAGGCTTACATGCATGATCGAATAAATAGCAACCATATTCAGCGGTATCAGAAATTACACGATTCATTTCAAACAACTTCTTTCTTGCAATAGTGTTTGCAATTAATGGTGTTTCATGTAAAGACTCGTAATAAGCAGATTCGCCGATAATACCTGATTCGGTCATACTCTCGTATGCTAACTCAACTCCCGCTCTTACCATGGCAACCATTAGAACACCATGATCATAGTATTCTTGTTCTGAAATTTCGACATCTGCAGCAGCAGTTTTTTCAAAAGCCGTTTCACCGGTAGCTGCTCTCCACCCTAATAAATTCTTATCATCATTGGCCCAATCTTCCATCATTGTTTTTGAGAAATGACCCGTCATAATATCATCCATATGCTTTTGAAATAATGGTCTCATGATATCTTTCAACTCTTCTGATAATTCAAAAGCTTTAATTTTTGCAGGATTTGACAAGCGATCCATCATGTTGGTAATACCGCCATACTTCATTCCTTCTGTGATAGTTTCCCAACCATATTGAATTAATTTTGAAGCATACCCCGCATCAATCCCTTTTTCGACCATTTTATCAAAACAAAGAATACTACCGGTTTGCAGTAAGCCACAAAGAATGGTCTGCTCTCCCATTAAATCTGATTTCACCTCAGCAACAAAAGAAGATTCTAAAACACCTGCACGATGACCACCGGTACCTGCAGCATAGGCTTTAGCTTGTTCTAAACCTTTTCCTTCAGGGTCATTCTCTGGATGCACAGCAATAAGTGTTGGCACACCAAAACCTCTTTTGTATTCTTCACGTACTTCAGAACCTGGACTTTTAGGTGCCACCATAATTACGGTAAGATCTTCTCTAACTTGTGTTCCTTCTTCAACAATATTAAACCCGTGCGAGTACGAAAGTGTTGCGCCTTTTTTCATTAATGGAATTACAGCTGTAACTACTGCTGTATGTTGTTTATCTGGTGTCAAATTGATAACCAAATCGGCTGAAGGTATTAACTCGTCATACGTACCAACCGTAAATCCATTTTCAGTGGCATTTACAAAAGATTGTCTTTTCTCTTTAATAGCTGCATCACGTAAGGTGTAAGCTATATCTAAGCCTGAATCGCGCATGTTTAAACCTTGATTTAAACCTTGAGCACCACACCCTATGATTACAATCTTTTTTCCTTTTAAAACAGATACACCATCAGAGAATTCACTTGCATCCATAAAACGACACTTACCCAACTGGGTCAATTGATCTCGTAAGGATAGTGTATTAAAATAATTTGCCATGAAATAAAATTTTTAATTTTCATTCCTGAAAAAACAGGAATTAGTTTATATTGGTTCTATTAATTATACTTTTAATTCTTTTAAAAGAGCTGAAATTTGCATTTCATCTTTAGTAACTGAAATTCGACCAGAACGAACGAATTGCATAATTCCATAAGGTTTAAGCTGCTCATACATCTCATCAATTTCAGGTCTTCTACCCGATTTTGCTAACACGAAAAATTCACGCGACACGGTTACAATTTGAGAATTACTCTCTTTAATAATATTTTGTATTTGACGCTCATCAAAAAGCAAAGCTGAGTCAATTTTAAATAATGCAGATTCTTGATATATAGTCTCATCATCTTTGTGGTAAAAAGCTTTGATAACTTCAATCTGCTTTTCAATTTGACCAACTATATTATGTACCCATTGTTCTGTTGTATAAACAACAATAGTAAATTTTGAAACTTCATCAATCTCTGATTTAGAAACATTTAAACTCTCTATATTAATATGTCGTTTTAAAAATATACCAGAAATTCTGTTTAGAAGTCCGACATTATTTTCAGAATATACTGAAATTGTAAACCATTGATTTTTCATTAGCTCTGATTCTATTTTCTTTATCAACTTAAGTATGTAGTTTGGCTATCATACTTAATTTTATCTCAAAGATTTTTTTTATTTAATTCTAACTGCAATAATTACCCCAGTAGACCATTTCATTTTGGTTACATTAAAATCATCATGAGACTCTAGGTATGTTACTAAATTAATTACATTTTCATGATGTCCTGCTGGCCAATTAAATTGCTTTGTCATATCATCAACAACATAAAACCCGCCAACATTTATCATATTAAGTACTACATCTAAATGGCTATACTTACCTGGCCAAGCATCGGCGAAAACAAGATCATATTTTGCTGTGTCATTTAATTTAATCCATTTCGAAGCATCTTCACATACTAAGGTCAAACGTTCATCACTACCAAAATACTGATTGGCTATTTCTATTAATTGAATATCATTATCTACAGATACTAATTTGGATTTTGAATCCATTCCATCTAACATCCAAGATAGTGACAAGCCAATACCTGTACCAAGCTCTAAAAAGTTACCTGCTGGCTTACTAGAAATTAAGGTTTTAAGTAAAGTACCAATATATTTATCAGATGGCATCGTAAATCCGATTTCAACGGATTTCCTTTCCAACTCCTCCCAAATTAATGGCATATCTGAAATGATAGATTCATTCATATTTTCTAACCTATTTCAATCGAATATCAGAAACTGATGCCCCTGAAGGAATCATTGGAAATACATTATCTTCTTTCTCTACCTTTACTTCTAAGAAATAAGGCTTATCTGAAGCTATCATTGTTTCAATAGTGGCTTTCAAATCTTCACGTTTTGATACCCGTTTTGCCTCAATATGATATCCTTCCGCAATTTTTACAAAATCAGGATTTACCATTACCGTTGACGCATAACGTTTATCAAAAAACAATTCTTGCCATTGTCGAACCATGCCCAAATGATCATTATTCAATACCACAATTTTAACTGGAATCTGGTGCTGAAAAATTACACCTAATTCTTGAATAGTCATTTGGTAACCACCATCACCTATAATTGCCACAACTTCGCGATCCATTGCACCTTGTTTTGCTCCTATTGCAGCAGGCAAGCCAAACCCCATAGTGCCAAGTCCGCCAGAGGTAATATTACTTTTTGACTGTGCAAATTTCGCATATCTACATGCAATCATTTGATGTTGACCAACATCAGAAACAATAACCGCTTTATTCTTCGAAGCTATATTGATTTGTTCAATAACTTCGCCCATGGTTAAGCCTTCTTTGGTAGGGTGAATATCATTTTTAATTACCTGTTCAAATTCAATATCTCTTTTTTTCTTAAACTCATTATTCCAATCTTCATGCGAACTCTTTTCAAGTTTAGGAAGTAGTAAGGCTAGTGTTTCTTTAGAGTTTCCTAACACCGCTACATCTGCAGGTACATTTTTATTAATCTCTGCAGGATCTATCTCAAAATGAACCACCTTTGCTTGTTTAGCATAAGTATCTAAACTTCCGGTAACACGATCATCGAATCGCATACCTACCGCTATGAGTACATCGCATTCATTGGTTAATATATTTGGCCCATAATTACCATGCATTCCGACCATACCAACGTTTAACGGGTGATTGGTGGGTATGGCAGATTCTCCCATAATCGTCCATGCAGCTGGTATTCCTGCTTTTTCAATTACTGCTTTTAGTTCTTCTTCAGCTTCTCCAAGAATAACCCCTTGACCCCAAACAATGAATGGTTTTTTTGCTTTATTTATAAGCGCTGCTGCCGCATCTATTGCACCCATATTAGGCTTAGGAGCCGGATTATAACTTCGAACACCCTTGCATTTTTCGTATGAAAATTCAAATTCATCGAACTGAGCATTTTTGGTAATATCAACTAATACAGGGCCTGGTCTACCAGACTTTGCTATAAAAAATGCTTTTGCTAAAATTTCAGGAATTTCTGAAGCCTTAGTTATTTGATAATTCCATTTCGTAACGGGTGTAGAAATGCCAATTATATCGGTTTCTTGAAAGGCATCAGACCCCAACAAATGTCTTGGTACTTGGCCTGTAATACAAACCATAGGAGTAGAATCAATTTGTGCATCAGCTAGACCAGTAACCAAATTTGTAGCACCAGGGCCAGATGTAGCCATTGCGACACCTACTCTACCAGAAACTCTTGCGTACCCTTGTGCTGCATGTGTTGCACCTTGTTCATGCCTGGTTAAAATATGCGTCAATTTATCTTGAAACTTATACAACTCATCATAAACAGGCATAATTGCACCACCTGGGTAACCATACAATAAGTCGACTCCTTCTGCTAATAAACAATGTATAATAGCCTCAGCACCAGATATTTTAATGGTTGACTTTGGTTTCGATGAACTTTGTTTTTCCTTTATTGTTTCCATACTTCAAATTCAATACTAATCATCATTAGAAAATTGCATTCCTTTTGAGATTAAACTACCTTTTGTAAACTTCTTACTTTTTAAAACTCATCAGTTACACAACCTTGAGCTGCTGATGATACTGACCGTGCATATTTATATAGCACTCCTTTTTTAAATTTTAATTCTGGTTGCACCCAAGATTCTTTTCTTTTTGCTAATTCTTCTGGTGAAACATCAACGGTGATAGAATTAGTTTCAGCATCAATCGTAATAACATCGCCATCTTCAAGTAATCCTATTGTACCACCTTCTTGCGCTTCAGGAGAAATATGACCTACTACAAAACCGTGTGTACCTCCTGAGAATCTGCCGTCTGTTATAAGTGCAACGTCTTTACCAAGCCCTGCTCCCATAATTGCAGCGGTTGGTTTAAGCATTTCTGGCATACCCGGGCCTCCTTTAGGTCCTTCATAACGAATAACCACAACATCTCCTTTTTTTACTAGTCCGGTACGTATACCATCATTGGCATCATATTCACTATTAAAGACTTTTGCTGTTCCTTTAAACAACAGCCCTTCCTTACCTGTAATTTTTGCTACAGACCCATTTTCAGCAAGGTTGCCGTAGAGCATTCTCAAATGCCCGGTTGCCTTTATAGGCTTATCTAAGGGCATTATCACATCTTGACCTTCTTCTAAATCTGGTACATTCTCTAGATTCTCTGCTAAGGTTTTTCCTGTTACCGTTAAACAGTCTCCATGAAGTAACCCATTTTTTAATAAATACTTTAGTAAGGCTGGTATACCTCCCACACGATGAACATCTTCCATCAAGTATTTTCCACTAGGTTTTAAATCTGCAATGAAAGGAGTAGTATCACTAATTCTTTGAAAATCTTGCAATGTAAAATCAATATCTGCTGCTCTAGCAATTGCTAAGAAATGTAGTACGGCATTTGTTGAACCTCCTGTAATTGTAACTAATCTAATAGCATTTTCTAAAGATTTTCTAGTAACAATATCTAAAGGTTTTATGTCTTTTTCAATTAGAACACGCATTTGTTTTCCTGCAGCAATACATTCTGCTTCTTTGTTTTCGCTTATTGCAGGATTTGAGGAGTTATATGGTAAAGACATTCCTAAGGCTTCAATTGCCGATGCCATGGTATTTGCCGTATACATACCACCACATGCGCCTGCACCCGGAATAGATTTTTTAATAATACTTTTAAATTCAGATTCTTGCATAGTACCTGCCACTTTCTCTCCCCATGCTTCAAAAGCAGAAACGATATCTAGTTTTTTATCATTGTGACAACCAGATGCTATGGTACCTCCATAAACCAAAATTGAAGGACGATTAAGTCGTAACATAGCCATTAATGCTCCTGGCATATTTTTATCACAACCAACTACGGTAACTAGTCCGTCATATGACATTCCTTGAACCACTGCTTCCATAGAGTCTGCTATGATATCTCTAGAAGGAAGTGAAAAACGCATTCCTGGTGTACCCATCGAAATACCATCACTAATACCAATCGTGTTAAATATTAAACCAACCGTTTCTTTAGAATTAACACCCTCTTTCACCAACTTTGCCAAATCATTCAAATGCATGTTACAAGGGTTACCTTCGTAGCCAGTACTTGCGATACCTACTAGGGGTTTGTCAAAATCTTCATCTTTAAAACCAATAGCATAAAGCATTGCCTGTGCTGCTGGTTGGGTAGGATCTTGAGTTACATTCTTACTGTATTTATTTAGTTCCATGTATCGGTATAATATTTTCTAATAATTTTTTTTCATACTGAACTTACAAATATATAAGTTTAGCTTTCTCCTATTCTTTAACAAAAGTTTTCGGTACAAATTCATTTGAATAATAAATCAACTAACTTATTGTTAATCAGATTTTTAAAATCAGTTATTGTACCATATTCAATAGTTTGGTCTTGCTTCTAAATTGCATAAAAAATACTACCAATTTAAAGACCGTAAATTCGAATTCAATTAAAAAAAAAGCCTGTATCATTTTTTAATGATACAGGCTTTTCTAGTCCATAGAAATCTATATCATTCCTGAATAGGAATAACAAGAGAAACACAGACCAAAATATAATTCGTTTTCATGCTTTCAAAATTATATAAAAAAGTTAATATCAAGAGGAAATTGAGAAAAAATAAAAGATTTTTCTTAAAACGTTACGAATTACACAAGTTTAAAAGACACCTCATCTTTATATTTCTTTTGCGCTAAGATAGATATTGCCTTATCTGACAATTGCAAAATTCGAGGATAACCACCTGTGGTTTGACCATCTTTCATTAATATTATTAATTTACCCGATGGTGTTAGTTGTATCGTACCCGGTAAAGTTGCGGAAGTTAACATATTATACTTGTGCTGTTCTATCATTTCCTCCAATTGATACGCCATTCTGTTGTACTCTTTAGCGATGGTAAATTTTTTCGAAAATAAACGCTCTAGCTGTCTGTCACTCAAAAGTTGAAATTCCGGCCCTTTAGATACTTCCAATTTACTTTCCGCTAAAAAAGATCCGATCTGTAACGCTGTTAACTTTGGACTATAATTTTCGCAAACATCAATTTCTATTTCAACTCCATCTTTTAATTGGCTTTGTTCGGTTATAGGATAAAAATAAGAACGACTATCAAGAATAGCAGGTACTTGAAACCCGCCTTTAACCGCCAAATAGTTTCGAAAGCCTTTAACCAATTTACCATAAGATAATATATCGCCTTTTTGAACCTGATATACCTTAAAATGCTGAATAGGGTTATTATTCAAGGTCATTAGAATATCTGCTCCGCCAGCACAGAAAAAGGTAGGCTTTAGAAATTCTATAGTTGGCCCTGTCATGGTAATTTCCATAACAGCAGCATTGGTTTCGTTTTCTAATAGTTTATTTAATCTAGTTGCAGAAAAACTATCCATAACACCAGCAACCGGAACTCCTTTATTCAACAAACCAAAACGACCATTATCTTGAATAGTACTAAAAAAACCAGCCTTTAGAACTCTAAGCATTCCATTCTTTTTTTTCTAGTTTATAAATACCAACTTCCCCTTCAATGATATGCAAATCATGTTCTGCTCTACTTATAGGGTAAAACTGCACTTTATCACCAACACTTACAAAACAAGGGTTTTCACTTTTCGGGTTAAACATGGGCACAGCACAATGGCCTATAATATTCCAACCACCTGGAGACTCTTGAGGGTATATACCCGTTTGTTTACTTGCTAAACCTACGGCTCCTTTGGCGACTTTTAACCGTGGTGTTTTTTTTCGAGGAATCTCCAAGGCTTCAGGCAATCCTCCGAGGTACATGAAACCAGGTAAAAATCCTATTCCAAAAACAGTATATACGTTTTCAGAATGTTTTTTTATAAGGTCTTCTACAGTTATTCCGAGCTTGCTGGCGACTTCTTCCAAATCAATCCCAAATTCTGAATCATAGCAAACAGGAAGTCGCCAATAGTATTTCGTTGGAGCTTTAGAAGTATCACGTTCAGCATACCATTTCTCTAACCGCTGTTTTAATTTTACGAAATCAATAGGTTCTTCGCGTAGAATTAACGTCAGAGAGTTATAGGCTGGAACCATCTCCCATTTTTCCACATTCAAACAATTGGTTTTCAAATGTTTTGAAAACCGCAAAATATCTTCTAAAATTACTTCTTTAACCTCATTCGGCCATTCAATTAAAATCGCGTGTACGCCAAAAGAACGTATGGAAAGGGGAAAGTTAGGCATTCGAAATTTCGATATTATGGTTTGGTAATTCCTTAGAAAGATACGCTAAAATTTGTAAAGCATTGCTGGTATCGCCATGTATGCAAAAAGTATCTGCACTTAAGGAAACTACAGGGCCACCCAAAGGTTCAACTTCATTTTTTTGAATGATTGACAACAATTGCTGCAATACCTCTTCAGGACTTTTAATTACAGCCCTAGGAAGCTTTCTTGAAACTAAGGTCAAGTCAGAGTTGTATTTTCTATCTCCAAAAGCTTCATACTTTATTTTAAAGTTTTGTTCTATTGCTTTTGAAGCAATTTGAGAAGCGTATGGAACATAAAGAAACACTTCTTTCTTATACGCCTTTATAGTCTCTAAGAAAAAGACGGCCAAATCATCATTAGTAGCTAAATCATTATACAAAGCGCCATGAGGTTTAATATGATTGAGCTTTAATCTGTTTTCATATAATATGGATGAGAATACCTTCAATTGATCTCTTAAACTTTCTTTCAAAGCCAACAACTCAATGTTCATTGATTGTCTTCCAAAATTCGCTTTATCAGGATAGGAAGGATGTGCGCCAATTTTGACGTTATTTTCTTTAGCTAACAATGCTACATTCGTCATACTTTCCACGGTTCCGGCATGACCTCCACAGGCTATATTGCAAGAAGAAATCAATGGCAGTAACGCTGCTTCATTACCAACTCCCTCGCCAACATCACAGTTTATGTCTATTTTAAAATCCATCTAAAACAGTCCAATTACCTTTAAAATACTTTTAGCCCCTAAGACAACGGCTAGTAGAATAATTGCTACACCAATAATATTTTGAATAAGGGTATTCTTATATTTTCCCATAACGGGGGCTTTATTTACTACCCAAACTAAAAATACGGCAATTACCGGCAGTAAAATACCATTAGCTATCTGTGCAAATTCTATGACCTTAACTGGTTTTATTCCAAGGGACATGAAAAGCACTCCTAGGCCCAAAATTAGCATCCATACTATTTTGAATTTCAAATGTTTTAGTCCAATATTCCACCCGAAACAACTATTTGCTACATATGCAGCTGCCAATGGAGCTGTAATAGCTGAAGTAACACCAGCCGCAAACAATCCGATTCCCATAAAATATTTAGCAGCTGAACCATACAATGGCTCTAAACTTTTAGCCAAGTCCATCACACTACTCACCTGATCACTTTTTATAGTTGTTGCCGCTATCATTATTGACATAGAGACCAACCCACCCAAAGCAATGGCTATCACCGTATCTCGCCTAACGGCTTTTAAGTCATTCTTAGATTTCCATTTTTCACTAACCAACGAAGCGTGTAAAAACAAATTATATGGTACCACGGTAGTACCGACTAAGGCTACAATGGTTAAAAGTCCTCCATCTGGAATCGACGGAACAAACAATCCCTTAAGAATTTCAAAAACATCTGGTTTGGTAATTAAAGCCGTTACTAAAAACGAAATACTCATTACCAAAACCAGTGAAACTAGTACTTTTTCTATAACCTTATAACTACCTATATATAGTAGAGTGAAGGCACATACACCAATAATAAGCGGGTAATAACCTAAATATTCTGTTCCGAAGAGGGCTTCAAGACCTAAAGTAGCTCCACCGATATTACCAGCCTCATAAGCGGCGTTACCAATCACAATCGCTCCAAATATAATACCGATAACGCTAGTTCTAATCCACGGAATATTTAATTCTTGTTTAATTACATCAGCAAGCCCTTTTTGGGTTATAATTCCAAGACGAGCTGCCATTTCTTGTAATACTATTGTTGCTATTATTGATAATAACATAGCCCATAATAAGGCGTAACCAAAGGCAACTCCAGCCAAAGTACATGTGGTTACCGTACCTGGACCAATAAAAGCAGCCGCTATCAAAACACCAGGACCAATCTTTTTAAACATACCTTTTAAATTCTTCTCTATTCCTGTAAATATATACTGTTCTTAACAATTAGAACTATGGAATGAATATTAAATTGGCAACTTTTTTTTAACAAAAAACGTGCAGTTCATCTAAAAAAATGCAGTTCATCTAAAAGTGGGGTGTCATATGTCGAATGAACATAATATTTCAAAAATGTAGCGGTTATACTTATCCCAAACAAAAATTAACCTACTTGAATGACCTGTTTAGAATGTAACATAGAACTCGGTTATGTTGACCACAAAAATTCCATGGATTCTCTTGGAATTGAGCTATGCGAGCAGCATAGATCGCGAATGGAAAAGTTAATCGATCAAAACGGCACCCCCCTAGAAGCCGTTCAGTTGTACTATGGACTGAAGGAGGAGGGTGTAAACGCCATGTTAGAATGGTGGGACGGAAAAAAATCAGTTGACATTGCAATTTCTCGTGTAAAACTGAATATAGAAATTGATTGTGAATATCACATGTTAACACATGAACAAGCAATTAACGATTTAGAAGAAGCGATGCACTCTTTTAAAAATGGATTTACCACCATTCGTATTCCTCATGTTCTAATCAAACATTATTTAAAAGAAACCGTTTTTAACATCATTGGAATTATGGAAGGACTACGCGCCAACATAAAAGCCATTTAATAAAACATAATACGATGTCAGCATACAAGAAAATTTTGAAATTACCACTGCGTGTTTCATTAGCAATACTACTTTTAGGCATATTAGCTAAGATGTTTGAATGGCCCTATGCTAAAGATGTCATTTTATATAGTTTTTCAATTATTGGTATTCTTTATGTTATTCGATTCTTTTATAAAAAGCAAAAACAGTTCATCGATTATACCAAGTTAGTCTTGGTATCTTTTTGGTCGATTTATGGCGTACTTACGATTCTTGACTTCTCATATACTTTATTTTTTCTAATCATTATCGCTATTACATTTATTATGTGGTTTATAATGGAAGGAACAGCATATTTTCTTGATGAAGATCGCAAAACCAAAAACACTTCTTATCAAATTCTATGGAATTTTGCCTTAGTATTTGGAACGCTTGGAATTATTTCTGGAAGCTTGCTTAGAATATTACATTGGGAGTATTCTATTCACCTCTTATCTTTGGGAATTACTGTGGTAGCAGCCTATATTTTAAAAGATGTATTCGTACCTGAAAATTCAAGTGGAGATCATCATAGTAACGAAGAGTATCAACTTTAAGACTTATGTTGATTTTTTCGATTATTCTCGAAATATAATCGCTCAAAGCTTACCGTGAATATTGTGAATAATGAAAGGTAATTCTATCTTTACTATTGATATGAAAAACCCAAATTACGTCATATTATTATGAAAAATTTTCATGCTTTTCTTCTCATTATATTGTTCTCTTTTTCAAGTTTTTGTAGTGCTCAGAACATTACTAAAATGAGCCAAGTTATGGCAACTCATGATGAAATTATGGAGAAAATGCCCGAAATAGTACAATTAGTTAACCAACTAAAACAAAATGCTGATACTTCCAACTCTAGTCAACAGCATCAAAAAGCAATTGATGATTTAAAAGCAAGTAATCAAGCCATGATGACCTGGATGCAAGGCTTTGGCGAACGTTTCACGGCTGATGAAATGATGAAGAATAAAGCCCTAACTGAAGAGAAAAAGCAATGGCTTCTTGAAGAAGAAGAAAAAGTAAACTCACTTCGCGACCAAATAAATACTAGCATAAAAAGAGCTCAAAAATTAGTGCAATAGTGCTTACCGTAGTTTGCTATTATTTATCTTCATTAAAATTTTAAAAGTGTCATTAAAAAATTAATAACGGTTTTTTACGCTCTTATCAAAGACCTAACCCTATTGTATTGACATAAAACTCTTCATATACCATAAAGCCATAAACAAAGACAATTATGGCTATATTGATGATGCAAGGTATCTAAAAATCATTAATCGACTTTATTTTGTATTAAACACAAAGCGCTTTTTATAATCATCTTTATAGGTTTGTTTGTATCTTTCTAAGTATAAACTTGTATCTAATGAAAAATATTGACCGTCGTAAATGGCTGCGAACCGTAGGTTTGTCTGGAGGATTTGCGGTTTTAGGAGGATTTGAAACTCTTGCCGCAGAAAGTTATATTTCTAAAACCTTAAATAAAAAAGACAGTTTAGTTCGATTAAGCTCGAATGAAAACCCGTTTGGTCCTTCCAATAAAGTTCGTGAAGTCATATCAAATAGCTATGATGTAGCCTGTAGATACCCCTTCAGCAAATTATCTGATTTAGTTCTAATGATTGCTGAAAAAGAAGGCGTTAGTAAAGATCATGTTGTAATTAGCGGTGGATCTGGAGAAGGGTTATGTGCTGCAGGTTTAACGTATGCTATGCGTGGTGGCGAGATTATTGCAGCAGACCCAACTTTTAATCAGCTCATGAGGTATGCTGAAAATTTTGGGGCATATATTCACCGAGTTCCTGTTGACAAATCAATGAACCATGATTTAGATGCAATGGCCAATAGAATAACTGGAAAAACAGGTTTAATTTATATTTGTAACCCCAACAATCCAACCGGTACGATAATTGACAAAACTAAACTTAAAAATTTTATAACTGCTGTAGATGATCAAGCCATGATTTTTAGCGATGAAGCCTATTATGACTTCATCACAGTACCAGAGTACCCTTCAATGGTAGAACTTGTTAAAGAAGGTAGAAACGTAATTGTTTCTAAAACTTTTTCTAAGGTTTACGGTATGGCAGGTATGCGTATTGGTTATATGATCGCCAGACCTGATATAGCTTCCCGTCTAAAGAAAAGTATTATGGCGAATACCAATATTCTGGCAATCGAAGCCGCTAAAACTGCCATGGCTGATGATGATTTCTATAAGTTCAGCCTGCAAAAAAATGAAGAAGGTAAAAGTTTGATTTATGATACCCTGCAGACATTAGGCCTTGAATATATTAAATCACATACCAATTTTGTTTTCTTTAAATCAGGTAGACATATTGATGCTTTAATTGCTGCCATGCTCAAAGAAAACGTTCAAATTGGAAGGCCATTTCCTCCATTTTACAACTGGGCCCGTATTAGTACGGGACGAATAGAAGAAGTAGAACAATTTAACAAAGCTCTTAAAAAAGTGATGAGTTAAAACTAGTTTAGCACTTCATGGCCTAGTTTTTGTTTACAATATGATGATTGATTTAACGTTAAATTCATAGTTTGATATGGCGTTGTATGTGAGACCATTAAATCTAATTGTAATGAAAAATCTTAGCCTTTTTGTTTTAATTCTTATTGTTTTACCTACTCAACTTTGTTTCTCAAGTACTAGAAAGACTATTGCAAACGAAGACCAGAGCTATTTAAAAACTGCCATCGAAATAACCTATCCGAAAAGTTCTACGGTTTGGACAGCGCCTGGCAATGTGAAATTAGAATGGACTACCAAAAATATACCCGCAAATAAAACCATTAAATTCTATTTATCTAAAGATGATATGGTTGTACAAGAACTTGGTATTTTTGAAAACTCACAGTTTAAATATGATATTCCTCTAGATCGTGGGTTACCTAATGGTAATAATTATCGAGTTATTGGTATCGAGTTATTTCCTGATGACAAATACAATATTGCAAAATTCGCAACGGCATTGTTTACTATAAACAAAGCTCCAAGACCACAAAAAAAAGTAATTGCTTCCGTTTCAGAAACATCAACCGAGCAACCTGCAACAGCTGAAACTCATGCTGAACCAAAAGTTCGTGAAAGTTTTGATGGTAGAAATATTAACTATGTCAACGAGTTAACTGTTGGTGGTGAAGAAATTACTATAAGCCTATGGGATCACGGTCGAAAAGATGGTGATGTCGTTTCTATTTACCTAAACGGAGAGGCCATAGTATCAAAATATCTACTGGAATATCAAAAAAAGGTTTTTGAGTTAAAACTAGATCCTTCTAAAGCGAATGATCTTTTCTTGTATGCGCATAACCTTGGTAAATTTCCACCTAATACCGTATCTATTGAAATTACTGATGGCACCGTATCAGAGAACATTGTACTCAATTCTGATTTAAAAAGCTGTGAGGCGGTTTTAATCAATGTGAACAAGTAGTATTCACGTTGTAAGCTGTACTTCAATTTGTTATTATTATTTTTTTAGTTGTCTTTGCCCAAGCAATACACTCGCTAAAAGGTTGTATTTAAGGGATTTAAGGTGATGTCGCCTTTTCCATTCATAGAAGAAAATAGCCGCTTACCGAACTTTTCACCTTCTATCGAATTAATAGCACTTTGCTCGAATGAGAACTTCTGAAAGACCTTTGTAGCCGTTTTATTATAAAACGGTATCATATGGAAAAAGAAACTACTTTAAAAGATTTTTTAGTAAATGGTTACTTCGTCTTTTGTTTTTTATGGGCGATGTATGTTTTAATCTTTGCTGACTTATAAAGACAAGTGAAGGTATTATGCAAAAACTACAGGCCGAATAGCATTAACTTGCTATTCGGCCTTTTCTATAAGAAACCATTAAAAATTAAAAAGCCCCACTTTTCAGTAGGGCTTTTAATTTTTATAAATCAATAATGTTTTAACGTTCAATATCTTTCATGATTCGAATGAATAGTTGACGCTCTTCTTCTAATTGTTTTAATTTTTGTAGGACAAATTTCATGAGATTTAGTTTTTTTATAATAACGTCACCTATCAAGGTCTTATTGTATAGTAAAAAAGTAAATTTCCCCATTTCGACCAAGTGTCTAAAATACCTTTAAATAGTATCATTTTATCGATTAAAATCACGAATTGCTCTTACTCTAAATTTTCTATAGTCTACTAATTTATTATAATGATACGAAGTATTTCCGTTTTCAAATTTTAATAACCGTGCTTGCGACCTATCATATGCTGTAGCACTCCAATACAATTCATCTTTAAAACCTCCTGAATTAGAACCTCCATGGCCAATCGTCTTATACATCACAACAAGTTCATCAATTGTAGGCAAGCGCCACCCTGCACCTAATTGCGCTTCTATATTATTAGCATTTGACCAAGACATTGGTCCCGCATCGTTTTGGTGGGCAATTTTACCAGAAGTTCCATCTGTATTTAAAACAATTACAATTCCACCTTCATAACTATCTCCAATCTTCAATTCCTGCTTCGTAGTATCAACCACTTCTGTGATAACGGTTTCTTCTTCGTCTAATTGATTCTCGATTTCATCTGTCGTTTCTTTAGTGGTAATTTCAATTGGTGCAACTTCTTCATCGTCATTAACCGTACTGTTTTTTTCAGAATCATAAAAAACATAAACACTTATCGCGGCCAGTGCAAGTAGTAATAAGCCCAACATCTTTCTGTAATTTGGTTTTGATGCTTCGTTCGGCTCTACCGTTTCATGTGTTTCTAAATCATCTTTTGAGATCTTTTCTTTTTCATCTGCCAACAATAAAGTTGCTCTTTGTGCTGCTGCTTCTTTTTCTTTTTCTTGTTGTAATAAAGCCTTGTTCTGCTTTTGCTCTGCTACTCTTTTTGCTTCCTCGGCAGCAGCTTTTTGAATACGAAGTTCTTCGGCAAGTTGTTGTTCTTCAATTTCTTGTTTGCGAAGTAATTCCAATTCTTCCTCCTTCTGCAGTTCAGCTTCTTTTTGTAGCCGTTGCTGCTCTTCTTTTTCTTCCTTCTTCTGTAATTCTAAAGCTTCAACTCGTTTTAATTCAGCTTCTTTATGCTGTTGCAAACGTAATTCTTGCTCCTTAATTTTTTCTAACTCAGCCGCCTCTGTTAAAGTTTTTGTTTCTAATTCTTGCTTTGCTGCTTTGATTTTAGCCTTCGCTTCTACCTCTGCCGAAGTATCAAGCACTTCAGAAAAATCAATGGCCGTTTGATTTTCTTTAGAAACTGTAGCGCCTTCTACTTTTATTGCTGGTTTTGATTCCGGGCTTGATTTCGTTCGAACCAACTTACTTGCAATAATGGCATCTATATTTTTTTCAATAGCCTCAAATGCAGGTTCGCTTTCTTTCCAGTTTTTTATGGGATTTTGGTTTTCAGGTAACACCTGAAGTTCTTTCATATTAAAACTATAATCATCAGAATTAAAGTCTATATCCCACGGACAATCGTCGATTAAAATCGGAACCACAAGAGCGTTATTCGCTTTATAACGGTCTATGATATGCTTAAACTCAATTTGATTTATAAATGTTGAGTGCATAAATACATTACTTACAAAAAGTAAGAACACATCAGTTTCTGACAACTGAGACGTATGGCCAGGAACCCAGTTTTCACCAGCAGGAATGGGAGTTTCCATCCAATTAATTCCTGAAAACTCTTTATTTAAAGATTGCTTTCTAGTTAAAAAATGATCTACCAAAGGAGCATCTTCGGCAGTATAAATTGATAAAATATTTAATTGTTGATCCATTGGCTGCACAAAATAGTGAATATCCACAAAAATTTTAGCATTTTTCACCTAATGATTTAACCCTCACATTAGTACACATAAAAAATAGATTACCCCAACCAACCTTCGCGATCTAAACTTCGGTATTGAATGGCCTCACCGATATGACTACCGTTAACATGTTCTGAATGTTCTAAATCTGCAATGGTACGGGCTACTTTTAAAATGCGATCATAGGCTCTGGCTGAAAGGTTTAAACGCTCCATCGCATTTTTCAATAACTCTTTTGAAGCCTTGTCTAACTTACAGTATTCTCTGATTTGTTTCGTATTCATTTGTGCGTTGTAGTGCACATTGTCTAAGTCAGCAAATCGTACAGTTTGCAATTCACGGGCTGCAGTTACCCGCTTCCGAATTTCAACACTTCCCTCACCTTTTCGTTCTTCACTAAGTTTTTCAAAAGGCACAGGCGTCACCTCAATATGAATATCAATACGATCTAAAAGCGGACCAGATATTTTACTCAAATAACGTTGCATTTCTGCGGGAGAAGATGTTACCGGAGCATTCGGATCATTAAAATAGCCCCCCGGACTAGGGTTCATACTTGCCACTAACATGAAACTGCTGGGGTACGTTACAGTAAAGCGAGCACGAGAAATAGTTACTTCTCGATCTTCAAGAGGCTGGCGCAACACTTCAAGTACCCCGCGTTTAAACTCTGGTAATTCATCTAAAAACAAAACACCATTATGTGAAAGTGAAATCTCTCCCGGTTGTGGGTAAGACCCCCCTCCTACCAAAGCAACATCTGAAATCGTATGATGAGGACTACGAAATGGCCTTTGATTTAACAATCCACTATTTTTTATACGGCCTACCACACTATGAATTTTAGTAGTTTCAAGCGCTTCGTGTAAGGTCATCGGTGGTAATATAGAAGGTAATCGTTTGGCGAGCATGGTTTTTCCTGCACCTGGCGGCCCAATTAAAATAACATTATGACCGCCTGCCGCAGCTATTTCCATACACCGTTTTATACTCTCTTGCCCTTTAACATCTGAAAAGTCAAATTCTGGAAAATCTAAACTTTTGTAAAACTCGGCACGGGTATCTATTATCGTTTGCTCTAGGGGTTTATCTTTATCAAAAAATTCAATAACCTCGCTAATATTATCGATGCCATAAATTTTCAGGTCGCCAACTATGGCCGCTTCTTTGGCGTTTTCTTTGGGCAATATAAAACCTTTAAACCCTTCTTCTTGTGCCTTTATAGCAATAGGTAAAGCACCTTTTATGGGGTGTAAACTTCCGTCTAAAGAAAGTTCTCCCATTATGATATACTTCTCTAAATCTGGCGCATTTATTTGTGCCGACGCCGCTAAAATACCTAAGGCTAAAGTGAGATCGTAGGCTGAACCTTCTTTTCTTAAATCGGCCGGAGCTAAATTAAGGGTGATTTTCTTACCCGGAATTTTATAACCATTATTCAATAAAGCAGCTGCAATACGATAATTACTCTCTTTTATTGCATTATCTGGTAAACCAACCAAATGGTAGCCTACACCAGTATCTACATTAACCTCACATGTAATTGTTTGGGCTTCTACACCAAAAACGGCACTACCATAAACTTTTGAAAGCATAAATATTTGTTATGCTTAAATGTAAGTAAAGATTTTTATTTATGAAGTATTAACCTACAAAGCCTTATTCAACTTTAAAGAATTGTTTTACTGTAACGGGTCTTCCATAGATTGAAAAACCTTCTAAAAGTATTTCATAATCGCCAGAAACTTGTGAGGTAAAGAACGAGAGTTCCATTTCAGTACCTTCAAACTTAAAATTTGGTTGCCATAACAACTGATCTCTAAAATCTGGAATTCTACTGTCACTTGTTGCTGTATAGGCTTGTTTAAAGTACCTTTTGTTAGGTTTTGTTCGTACTAAATTAACTTTGATAGCATCAGCATTTCTAATATTATTGAAATAGTCACCGTTAATAGTTTCAATATTTACCATTCCGAAATAAGTTTGTCCTCCCAATCGATACTTTTCTCGAACAGTATTTATCTTCGCAACGGTTCTTGTATCAAAGTCTAAAATCTCATTTGGGTTCGGAATCAATACTCCATCAATATAAACTATAGCATCGAACTCAGACTCTTCATAAGTTTCATCAAAAGACCGAACCTTGAAAACAGACACTCCATCTTTATTTTTCTTTGTCCATACATTTGGCACCAGTTCTACCACGGTCTCCTCTAAGGTCTTAAAACGTGTATATTCATCTAAGTTTACGGTTTCAATATATGCCCCACCGTACGGATCATTAAGCAAATCTAATCGTACTGTATCGGGTTTAACTTCATAAAATCCGTTTTCAATTTGATTTTTAACACTACGGCTGACAATAGCATCTTCCATTGCAGCATTGATGTAGAACTCCTTAAATTTCAAAAAGCTGTAATCTATTTTTTGGTCTTGCTCCATAACAATACTATAGGCGTTCTTAGGTTCATCTAATACCTGAATTATGGCAACCGCTTCGGTATAATCTTTATTGATACTCACATGAAATACTCCAGAACTATCAGTGCCAACTACTTTTAATTGATAGTCTTTTCCTGGTATTGAAAGTCCTATTTTCTTTCCAATCACCGAACGCTTATCATCAATTGCGACTAAGCGCCCTTTTAATAGTTCTCCTTCTATTTCAGGCCCATACGTTATTTCATCATAAAATATGGTGTTATTGGCCAATGCCTTATGTAATTTCAGATATGCTTCCGGGGTGTACTTTCCGGCATTTTCTAGTGTTTCTCTTTTTCTAATAGAGATATTATAATCTCCGTAACCTGATGCTCCTCTAAAATTTTTAACCTTCAATTGTACTTTTGATTGCTTCGGATAATTTTCTTTATCTGTAACTAAAACAAAACGTTTATCTTCTATATATTCTTGGGTTTTTATCATATTATTAGTCACCTCAGTACTATTGGAAGCTACCTTCAATATTGTATCTTGATCGGTTTGATATGGATTAATAATGCTGACATCTTCCTGAAAAAAGAGTTCTTTTCTTCCATTTTTCATCCATCGTGTATAAGCCACAAGTTTATAATTTCCTGAAGGAACAGAGGTAGGAACAAAATAGTCACCCTGGCCCTGACTATTTTCGAGTCTAATTTTATGACTAAAAACAAGTTGATAATTTTCATCAACTAAATCTATATATGCGATTTGACTATTATCACTGGGTTGTTTCGTTTTATCATTTATACAATACACTTTGTAAAATAGGTATTCACCAGTAAGTAATACATTGGTATTCATACTCACATAGACCTTTTCAGCCGGAAGTACTTTAAAACGATCATAAACCCCTCCTTTTTTATCTTGCCCGAAAAGCGAAACTGAGCTTAACAAAATAAAACCTAAAACTATCTTAATGCCTACTTTCATAATCTATTTATTATTCCTTATTCAACCCAAAAATCTGGCACCACATTACTACCCAAAACTGTACAATCACCACATTCTCTAGCCACTACTAAATACGGACCCGCACATTCTTCACCAAGCTCATTTTGGTCAACATATGATATCAAATTTATATTCATTCTTTCAATTAATGACTGCGCACAAGGGTTACCCCCTGAAGGTCCTGAAAAACAATAAGACACATGTTCTAATGGAGCTGTAAACGGTACACATTTATTAACATAGAGTGGTAATGGTTCTGTAGGATAAAAATCACGATAATCAAAAAACAATCGTTTTTCAGAAACTGATGCCACTTCGAAATAACCCAATACTTTTTTTTCGTCACCAACATCTGAAGTGATATTACCGTTTAGAAAACCAGGTTGAATATCAGTAAACACACTACCAGAAGAAGAGAAATTCTCTAAGCTTTGGTAGTAAGAAAACGCATCTACCGACTGAACATACTGCTTTACTAAAATGCTGTATCGATGAGATAAAATAAAATCTTCACCACTTATAAAACGAACTCCAAACCGATCAACCGCACTGGCGGAAAGGTTTGCTGTACTGTTTTGAATAATATTTTGAGAACTCAAGGTTTTGTAACAAACCTGCTGCTCTTCCTCTCGAGATACTACTTCTAAATCATAAATAATAGATGGATCTGTATTGTCTGGATTACAAGGTTCATAATTTGTTAACTTAAAGTCGACTGATGTCCAGTTTGGAGCAATAATTTTGTAGGTTTCATCATATTCATAACGGTAGTAATTCGCATTTCCTGTAGGGTCAACTCCATCTACATATATATTTATTCCTTCGTCGCCAACGTCGTTGGTTCCTCGCTCTGCATATACATTGGTTACTTCAGAAACTGCTTCAAAACTTTCAGGTGCTGAAGTATATGTTACACCATCAGTTGTAATTACCTCAAGGAGGTACTTCACGCCCCTTTCAGCTGCAAATACAGTTATTGACTCATAGGTGCCAGCTTCGGTTTCTTGAAATAAGAATTCGTTTTGTGAATCATCACGGACGACCACCTGCGCATTTCTTTCGGGTGCACTAATAGAATCTTCAAAAGGTACTGCTCTTGACAATAAAACTTGATGATTTATATTTTCATTGGTTAGCGATGCTTGAATTACCAAAGCATTTTCAAAAGACTCCGTTTCAAATTCAAAAGGGTCTATACATGAAACCAAGCTGAAAGAAAACAATACAATTATTAAAACTCTTCTCATTATAACTATTATTCTACCCAAAAATCGGGTTTAACATTACTACCTATTACTGTACAATCTCCACAAATACTTGGTGTAACCCAATAGGGGCCTTCACAGGTATCAGGGTCACTATTCACGCTCACATGAGTTACCAAACCCAACCTAATTTGAGGCACCAAAGGCTGCGGACAAGCCCCTGGCGGTGGCGGTGGTGGACCATCTAATTCTGGATCACCGATTTGGGGACTTGTTAATCGATCGCAATTGACATTGAAAAAATATCTAGGTGGTAAATCTTCACCTAAGAAAAAATCGTCATAACTAAAAAAGAATCGCTTTTCTGCTACACTTGCTACTTCAAAGTAACCTACAACAGGCGTATCAACATTAATTGCTTTAATATTACCTTCTAAGAAACCCGGTTGAATTTCACTAAATACACTTTCACTTTTGGTGAAATTATCAAGGTTTTGATAATACAAATTCGATGTAACACTTTGCAAATATTGCCGAACAAGAATACTATATCGGTGTGATAATATATGATCATTGCGATCAATGAACCGTACTAAATTACGTACTACTTTAGGTTTATCTAAAACCGTAGTATTTACTAAATTGATATTGTTTGACTTATCTGTTTTATAACACACTTGCTGTTCTTCCGTTCTTTCGACTAAGTTCACTGCGGGGTACAATACCATACCATCTTCCGTAAATTCCTGCTCTTCCCTAATAATTTCGTATTCTCTAGAGGTCCAGTTGGGCGCTACAATCTTGTATGTCTCTTCATAGGTATATCTAAAATGATTCGTGATTTCCTGTACATCTGAGCCATCAACATAAATCGAAATTCCATCATCACCCGAAGCATTTGGAGAACGTTCAGCATATATACTGTCAATTTTAGAAATTCCAGATGTTCCTATTCTTTCCGATTCATAGCTTTCGTTTGTTACTGTTGTAATCTTTAATTGATAATTTTCTTCTTGTGTGGCAGCAAACTCATTATCAGAATGATACACACCATCTTTAACTTCAGTAAACGAATAAATATTACCTCGTTGATCTGCAACGGTAACGACAGCATCGCTTTCAGGATTAACCAACATTTTCTCTACTGATTCAAAAGGTAGACCTACGAAATATTCATTCACAAATGTTATCACTTCTTCTAAATTAGAAGCCCTACTTAATATCACTTGTTGTCGTTTAATCTCGTTGGTGATTATTGCCTCAACTACCAATACATTTTCTGTCGTTCGCGTCTCAAAATCAAATGGTTCTACACAACTTGCTACGCTAATAAATATCGATATGTACCCTGCTAACTGTTTCATATCAATCAATCCAAAATTCAGGTTTTACACTACTTCCTAAAACAGTACAATCACCACATGCTTTAGGCAAAGTATAGTACGGTGCAAGAAAATCAGTTGGTTCTTTTACTGCAGCAAACACTATCTGATTCGCTTGAATCTGACCAATCAACGGAGACTCGCAATTACCATCACAAACACCACTTGCCCCCATGGTACAATGGTAACCCCTAGGAATAAGTCTTGGATTTCCCAAGCCTGAACAACTAAACGGAAACTCTGGTAAATTTTCATCAGGAAAAAGGTCTTGATAATTAAAGAAAATGCGTTCCGAACTTACGGCGGCCGTTTCGAAATATCCTATTACATTCTCATCACTATTGGTTTCAGAATAAATATTGCCGGCTAAAAACCCAGGTTGAACTTCAGAAAAAACACTCTCAGAAGTACTAAATGCCAATAAACTTTGATAGTAAGAATGTGCATCAACTGATTGACTATACTGAGTTACTAAAATACTATAGCGATGTGTCAGTATATAATTTTCACGATTTATAAAATGAACTTCGAAATCAGAAATAGTGTTCTCATTTAAGTTCGCTGTTGAAGCTAGTATTATATTCTTTGACAAGTTTTCTCCATAACAAATTCGGCCCCGCTCTGAGTTTTTCGGCTTAATATCGACCTCAAAAGCATCACCATCTAAGCACGCAATAGAATCAATGATATCAAAGGTAAAAGGATCCCAGTTGGGGGCTTTTATTTCATAATTCTCTTGATAATCATACCTGAAATATCGGGGTTGAGAACCCAAACTATTATTGTTTAAAATTACTGCAACCCCATCTTCTCCAAAATCATTGGTTTTTCGCTTCACAGTTAGATCAGCAATAGGGGTGTTCTCGGGCATTGTTTCATTCGTAGACACGTATGATCTGCCATCTGAATTTATAATTCTTAATTGATAAGTCTGATTTGTTTTTGCACCAAAAGCTATTGTCGAAACATAGTGGCCCGGACTAATCTCTTCAAAAGAGTAAATGGTATCTGCATTTTCTACAATTGATACCTGTGCATTACTAACATGTTGTATGTCTTCTTGTTCAAACGAACGTGCATTTGAAAGTAAAATATGATGCTTTTTCACTTCATTTGTCAACCTGGCATCGACAACTAACGCAGTTTGTAATCCTAATGTTTCTGCCTCAAATGCTTCAATACAACTACTGATAGCCAAAATTATAGTAATTCCGGTTAGTGAAAATATGATATGTATATAGTAGCCTTTCAATTATATACTAAATAATAAATTTAAAACTTGAAATTATAAGTTATAGATGGAATTGGAATTGCAAAAATTGAGCTTTTGTAAGCCTTCACTTCTCCAGCTTCAGAGACAAAAAATACAGAATAAGGGTTCGCTCTACCGAGTACATTATAAACCGAAATATTCCAAAAACTATGGGCAAACTTTTTGATTTTATGATTACCTTCTATGTTAATTCCGATGTCTAAACGGTAATAATCTGGAATTCTAAATTCATTTCTATTACTATAGAAAACATACTCTGAATTGTTAAAACTATATTGACCGATTGGATAAGTCACTGGTCGCCCTGTTTGATATGCAAAATTCATTGAGGCGCTATAACGTCTGGTGAATTTGTAATTAGCAACTAAACTTAAATCGTGTGGTTTATCATAATTGGCCGGAAAATAATTACCACCATTAATGCGTTCTTCTGAAAACTCACTATCAAATTTTATGCGTGAACGTGAATAGGTATAACCTAACCAACCATTCAATCTTCCAGAATTTTTACGCAGTAAAAACTCTACACCGTAAGCCTGACCTTCACCTTGAAGAACTTCTTGTTCTATATCATCGTTTAATAATAATTGTGCTCCTGTTTTAAAATCTAAGATATCATCAGAAGTCTTATAATACCCTTCAACACTAATCTCATACAAATCATCTTCAAAGTTTTTAAAGAAGCCTAAACTAACTTGATTTGAACGCTGTGGTTTAATATTAGAGTCTGAAAGTTTCCAAGTATCAATGGGTGAAACTGTGGTTGTATTAGATAAGGTATGAATGTACTGATACATACTGTTAAAACCTGCTTTAATTGAAAAACTATCAGAAAATGAATATCGCCCTGAAACCCTAAATTCTGGGCCTCCATAAGTTTCAATTACTTCATTATCATCATAAGAAACTTGTTCGATCAGAGTTGCTTGATTTCTTGGTTGCCCTTCAGCATACACACCTTGAACAGAAGCCCCTAAAGCAGCATAAAAGGAATACCGAATTCCGGCTTCTATACCGACTTTATCTCCGATTTTAATATTATCGCTTAAAAAAATAGCACTTTCTAAGGCACGATCTTCATCGATACTGAAAGGAGTTATAATAGATTCCGGTCCTCTAGGATTAATAAAACCAGGTTTCACCCTATATAACTTACTTGAAATGCCATAATCGATTGTATGGGCATCATTCCATAAATATTTAAACTTAAGTTTCAATTCGGTTTCATCAATACCATAGCCTAAATCAAAATCAGTATTCGACTGGCCGTCAAATTCAATATCAAATTTATAGGCACTATTTGTAAGAATTAAAGAACCGTTATGACGATCATTAAACTTATGATTCCAATTAAAAGTTGCCAACCTATTGCTATAGCCGTAAAGAGAATCGGAAGTAATGCTAAATTCATCTTTACTGTAATACCCTGTCGCTTTTATGGTATTATTCTCATTAACCTTATGGGTGTAGTTCGCAACCAAATCGTAAAAAGAGGCCGAACTATTTTGAAGGTTTTCGTCATCTAGAGATTTTAAAATCCAATCAGAATAAGCACCTCGACCACCTAAAACTAAAGAAGATTTATCTTTAACAATTGGCACTTCTAACATTAGATTTCCCGTAACCGGACCAATGGAAGCTTCCCCAGAAAATTTTTCAGTATTGCCTTCGATAGTAGTAATATCAAATACTGAAGACAAGCGCCCACCAAATTCTGCAGGTACGTTTCCTTTGTAGATATCAACACCTTTGGTTGCAAAAGGATTTAAAGCTTGAAAAATTCCAAAAAAATGGGTTGGATTATATACCACTCCATCATCTAATAAAATTAAATTCTGATCGGTTTTACCGCCACGTACATTGATACCTGAAGCCCCCTCACCTGCATTTGATATTCCTGGTAATGTAGTTGCTACGGAAAGAATATTACGTTCGCCTAAAACCATAGGAATATCCTTTGTCTCTTCAGACTCAATAGAGGTTGACCCCGTAATTTCTTCTTCTACATTACTCGCTTTATCTGCAGCTACCACCACCTCATCTAACTGCTCAATACTCTCATTTAAATTGAAATCTAACTGGCCTTCATTATAAACAAGAACACGTTTGGTCTGAGATTCTATTCCTAAAGCTTTGGTGGCTATTACATTTTCTCCTACTGGCACAATTATTTCATAATATCCATTTTCGTCAGTCACCGTGCCAATATTTCTATTTTTCACTACTAATGACAAATCAGGAATTGCATTCCCATTCCTAGCATTTTTAATATAGCCTGATAATTTATACGAATTTTGTTGTCCGCTTAATGACTCTTTACCAATTCTAACGGTTTCTATGCTGCGGGTTTGTGGAAGGTGCTCATCAGCAAAAAACACCGGATTCAAAGATTTTGTTGGTCTTTTATTCTCTTCAACGGTCGTAGTTACAGCATCTGTTCTCGTGAAAAAACCATTGGGCAGCTTATCATATATAATATTGTTTTGAGTCAAAATTATCTTATCAGACTCATAGACATAATAATTTAGAATTGTATTCTCGAACAGTTTTTCTAAAACACTTTTTATAGGCTCATTTTGAAAAGATGCAGTAACCTTCTTTTCTTTTAACCATTCATCGACATAATAAAATTGAAAAGACGTTTGCTCTTCAATTTTTTTTAAAACATTTTCGAGAGGAGTATCTGTAACTGAAAGAGAAACAACTGTGGAGTCGTTTTGCGCAAACAAAAAATTACAGATAAAAAATGCGATTACAACAAACCTGGTATATTTCATTTTCAATAAATTATAGAGACCAATTTACATATCAAATTATCAATATGAAATTGGTCAATCTGCTTGGTTGGCTTAATTTAGACTGAAAATATAAAACAATTCTTCAATCTTTTGTGGAATTTTCCACTAGAAACTTACTACATTTTTAAAAAATACACGAAGAAATTCTCAGATAAGTCAAAAATTTAATTACTTCAAAAAAAATGAATACTATAAGTTCTTTTTTAATAATAAATAACCATCTGCATTATCTATAATTTCTTCTTTATTCATCATCATCTTTCGAAACTTTCCTTTATTATATAACTCTGCTTGATTCTTATAATACTTACTAAAAGGATTTCCTGATTGGCCCGTTGGTAAAATACTCGTGCTATTTTCTATATCTGAAAAGTCAATAACTCGACGCGTAGAAGGCCCTGAGCTCACTTTATAAAAACCATCTGAGGTATACGGAAAATATAAATTATTGATAACCTCTCTTGACCCATTAATTGAAAAAGGTCCTACATTGAAAAACGAACGCAATGCGGCCACCTTACCAATAGGGTGCTCGTGTTCTAGCGTATGTACTTTATTCCATGTCCAATTGCTAAAATCATCTCCAAAATCATTTCGCAATGATTTTATCGCTTCGTTAAAAGCAAGTTGCACAATTTCAGTTTGTGTTTCTTTCAAATTTGGGGTATTAATATCATCCCACCAGACAGAGTTTGAATTTTCAGAAATGGGTGCGATAGTACGCTTGCTCAAATGTGTATTTATAAAACCTGGAAAATCTTCAGCACCCATTTCATCTAAAAAAGTTCTTCTAATTACTTCAAATTCCCAACGATGAAAAATAGTTGCTTCAACACTTTCTGGTATATGGTCACCTTGCCATAATCTTAGTCTATCTAAAATTTCAGAGTCTTTTTCGTCAATCTCATCTAGATTTAAGGCCAGTATAAAATTATTCAATACCGCAGGGTCAACCGCAGATGTAACATCGGTTATCATTGCTTCAACAGCATTTCTATCCCAATCATTTTTAGGCGCTAAAAGCGCTGTAATTCTCTTTGCCCTATTCTCAGGTAAATAATAGCCAGGGTATAGCTTACCGTTAATTGAATCAGGTTGATTATTTGCTGAATACACAAAATTCCAACTTGGGTTTATCGCCTGAGGATTTTCAGAAAAAGGCAAGTACTTTCGATCTACCGGAAAATTAGATGCATTTTCTATTACAAATTTGGTATGAACGCTATCAGGAGCATTATATAACTTAGCCGTTGCCCACCAAGCGATATTGCCTTTGGCGTCACCATACATTATGTTCAAACCTGGAGCGTGAATTTTTGGCAGTGCTTTTTGAAAACTGGTAATATCAGTTGCGTTTGCCATATCAAATAAGGCTTCAATCACTTCATTTTTATTTCGGGTATATGCCCACCACATCGCAATAGGGCGTTCATCAATAATTTGATTCGCAATTCCGTTTAAAACAGGACCTCTTTTGGATTTATTAAAAGTAAAATCAACATCGTTCTCGTCTTTTACTTTGATTTTCTTAGTAATGGTTTCAAAACTTTTCCAACCTTCAATTGTTTTGTATTGGGTACTGTCTTCTGGGTTTACCTCTTCATAGTAAAAATCAACATCATCATTTTGAAACATCGTCATACCATAAGCCAAATTGCGATCATGGGCTAGTAACGGAAATGGCACACCCGCCAAGTGATAACCGTATCTTTCGTAAGTTGGTGTTTCTAAATGTGCTTCATACCAAACCGAAGGTTGTGCAAAACCTATATGTGGGTCATTTGCAAAAATCACTTCTCCATTTTTTGTTTTTTCCGGTCCTAATACCCAACTATTACTACCTTCAAACAAAGGAATATGAATAGATTGTAACGACTTTGAAACCTCAGTAATCAATAGATTGGAAGAAAGTTCATCTACGTTAGTTTTATGGTTTTTAATAAAAACAGTAGCAGTGTCAATGTCAACAGGTAGATCTTTTAAATACTCCTTTCCTAATTTATCTTTTAATCGTGTTAATAAAGGGTCGGTTTTATGAGCTTGTGCAAAACTGAATGCCATATAACCCAAAGTATTGTGAATATCGGTTACCGTAAAATGTGTTTTATCAATGCCTGTAAGATAAAATTCAATGGGTGTTGGGCCATTATCAATAAACTGATTGATACCTTCTAAATACGCTTTAGATAACAAAACGGCATCAGAATTCATATCTAACTGTGCTACGGTTTGTTTAGAAGCCTCATCAATACCAAGGGAAAGAAAAAATTTATCAGTTGTTAAAAGGTCTTTACCAAAAACTTCTGACAACTTACCTGTTGCGATTCGGCGCAAAAGCTCCATTTGCCACAAACGATCTTGTGCATGAACATAACCTAAAGCGCGAAAAGCATCAGCATTTGAAGTACCGTAAATATGAGGTATACCGTAAGCGTCATAATATACTTCTACATTTTCAGAAAGATGATGTAGTTGTTTTTCACCTTCATAGGTTGGTTTTAAGGTATAAGTGAAAATTCCAATAGCCGTAGCGATGATTGCAACTAATACCATAAGAATAACACCAATCTTTTTTATTTTTTTCAAGCTCAAAGGTTTAATGTGAAAGATAGCTCAATATAAGAAATAAAAAAGCTCCCAATTCTTTGGGAGCTCTGTATATTATTAAAAGAGTAAGACTATTCGTTAATTCTTGAATGAAATTTTTTAAGTCCCGATTCTAACCAAGCTTTATAGGTATCTCTATCGGTATACTGAATAGCACTATTTAAGACCTCTAAATCAGGTGAAAGCAATACGTAATACGGTTGTGAAGCAGCATTAAAATTAAGAGTCTGAAAGGTACCCCACTTTGCACCTACCGTTTTTATTTCTTTTACGGCACCTGTGTCGTATTGAAATGAAAACTGTTCTTCCTCTGGTAATTTTTTCTCATGATCATCAACATATAATGAAATTAATACATACTCCTCTTTTAGTAAAGGATAGATATCAGATTCACTCCATACTTTCTCTTCCATTTTTCTACAATTTGCACAAGCCCATCCCGTAAAATCTAGTAAAATAGGTTTATTAACTGTCTTTGCATACGCAAGGCCTTCTTCAAAATCTTTGAAACAATTTAACCCTAAAGGACAATCATTTTCGGTTTCGTAAATGCTATAAAACTCAGGAGGCAAAATTCCACTTAAAAGTTTTAAATCTATAACTTTTGCTAATCCTAATGACAGGTACACGGTAAACACCAAACTTAATATGCCAATTAATTTTCGGCCTGAAGAAAGCTTTTGTTTTGGCCCGTCATGTGGAAACCTAAAAAATCCAAAAAGATACAGTGCCATCAACAGGAAAAGAACAATCCAAATACCAATAAAAATTTCTCTTTTTAAAACTCCCCAATGACCTACTAAATCAGAGTTTGATAAGAACTTTAATGCTAAAGCTAATTCTAGAAAACCTAAAACCACTTTAACGGTAGTCATCCACCCCCCTGATTTTGGAAGTGAATTCAACCAAGATGGAAAAAATGCAAAAAGTGTAAAAGGAAGAGCCAATGCCGCACCGAAGCCAATCATACCCGCAGAAAGGTTGGTAGCAATATCGCCTTCAGACAAGGCCGTACCGCCAAGTAAACCACCTAAAATCGGACCTGTACATGAAAAGGAAACAATAGCTAGGGTAACGGCCATAAAAAAGATTCCGAAAACACCACCAATCTTCGAAGAAGCTTCATCCATTTTGTTTGCCCAAGAACTAGGTAAGGTTAATTCATAATAACCAAAAAAGGAAAATGCAAAAAATATGAAAAGAACAAAGAACAGCAAGTTCAGCCAAATATTAGTGGCGATGGTATTTAAAATTTGAGAATCTACCGAATCAAATACATGAAAAGGAATACTTAACAAGAAATATATCAAAATGATAAAGAATCCATAAAGCACTGCATTCGCTATGCCCTTGCTTTTATTTTTCGATTGTTTTGTAAAAAAGGATACGGTTAACGGTATCATTGGAAAAACACATGGCGTCAATAGGGCTATTAAACCACCTAAAAAACCTAAACCAAAAATGCCCCAAATTCCCGAGTTAATTTTTACTGTATTCTCAGCAGATTCAAGAAGTTCTATATTCTTCAAATCTAAGTTTAAAGCTTTCGTCATTGCTATACTTCTAGCGTCAACCGTAAGGTTAGAAACTTCGGCTTCACCGCCATCTAGAACAAACTTAAAATCATATTCTTGTTGAATACAAACCTCTTTACAGACTTGATACCAAATATTCACATTAATTTGGCGAGTATTGGTATTTAAAAGCTTTACTTTTTGTTTGAAAATTGCTTGTTTTAAAAAAAACACCTCCTCAATACCAAAGGCCTCTTCAAACTTACTTGTTGTTTCGCTTTCAGAAGTGCTACCTATAAGTTCATAGTCATCTCCAACCCCCTTATAAGTAAACGAACTAGGAAAAGAACCACCTTCGGGAGTATGCTGTGAGAAAATATGCCATTCATCAGCAATGGCAGCTTTCATCACCAACTCGTATTCTGAATCAGAAATCTGATGCAATTCTTGCGTCCATAATACAGGATCATCATCACTTTGCGCAGTCACCAAAAATGTAGTAAAAAATACCAGAATGAGGGCAGTTAATTGCTTCATGTAGTTAGTTCAAATTTTATTATTTCCTTGGTTCGCTCTGTTACTGCAAATCGCTGATCTCCCCTTTTTCCAATCACCCAAACAATTTCGTTTCCTGAACATAAGAGCCATTGTTTTTCTTTAGACAGAACATTCATTTTTTCATCTTTGAAAAATTTAGATACTTTTTTCTTTCCAACCATTCCGAAGGGATAAAAATAGTCGCCATTTTTCCATTTCCTAACGACCAGAGGGTATTTTAACGCATCTTTATCGCAATAACATATATTCACAGCAGTATTCTCTATTGTTTTGACAATATTCCACCTCATAGCAACCGGATCTGTTATTTGATTCTGACCTTGATGAATTAAAAATACTTCATTCAATTTATTTTTCAATACGGTCAGTAAGAGGTATTCTCTATCACGAATTAAACGATGCGTTTTTGAGCGTACTTCCTTACCACTCATGCCTTGCAATAGCTGAATTATGTCGTTATAAGCGGTAAATCCGTAGGCTTTAAAAAGTGCTCTAATATATGATTTCTGAGGATTTAGATCTTCAAGCTCACTAATTGAAATTCGAAATCCTTCAGTTATTGGTTCAAAAAAATTTGCAGCCAATTCTTTTACATGATTATCAAAAATCAAGGACGTATCAGAGAGATTTGCCAATGTGTTTTTAAAGTTATCTAAAAATGTTGGATGTAACTCTTTCAATATAGGAACCACCTCATGTCTTATCTTGTTACGCAAATACTTCTTCTCAATATTACTACTATCTTCTCTCCATTTTAGGTTTGCTGATTTGGCATATTCTAAAATTTGCTCTCTAGAAAAAGGCAACAAAGGTCTTGAAATAACATCTGTTTTTTCTGGAATTCCTGTCAAGCCATCAATACCAGTACCACGCGAAAGGTTAATTATAAACGTTTCTAAATTATCATCGGCGTGGTGTGCAGTTACCAATGTCGCTATTTGATTTTCATGCATTAATTCGGCAAACCAAGCATATCGTAATTCACGTGCTGCCACTTGAACATTTGCACCACTTTTATTCATATAACCTACGGTATCAAAATGAGTTACATGAAATTTTAAATCGAAATCTGAAGCCGTTTTTTTTACAAATTTTTCATCGCCATCACTCGCTTCACCTCTTAATCTGAAATTACAATGCGCTAACTGAAAATTTAGACCTAAACCATAACATAGGTGTGCTAAAACAATACTATCTAAACCGCCACTACAGGCAAGTATAAATGGAGCTTCCAGTAGGTTTGAAAAATTAAGTGTAATATGTTTTTTAAATTCCGATAGCACTGCACAAAGGTATCAAAGAATTTGATCATCAAGCCATGTAGAAATCGTTTCAAACATTTTCACTTTATCAATATCGTTATGCAATTCATGATAACCACCTTCAAACAAATGTAGTGATGTCAAATTCGACTGCTCATGAAATTCTTCGGTTCCTTTAAAATCAATAATAGGATCAGCCGTACCATGAATTAAAAGGGAGTTGATTTTTAATTTGTCTGCATTCGTAATGGCCCATTCACCGGCATGCATTATCGGAAAAGAAAACATCGGGCTCACCCTATCGTGTACTAAAGGGTCATTTTTATATTTTTCAATTTCCTCCGGTATTCTAGATATACCATTAGGGTCTAGGCCTGAAGGCATCGTGATCGATGGTAATCTATTTAACATCCATTTGCCAATAACCATTTTCCATTTGGGCGGTTGAAATGCTAATCGTAGATAAGGACTAGTTGCAATAATAGCTGCGATATCATTTTCTCTTCTTAAAGCATAATTGAGTACCAAGTTTCCGCCCATACTATGACCATATAACAATACAGGAATTTCAGGATAATAGCCTTTTGCCCTATCGATTATAGCTTGCAATATATCTAACAAGGCATCGAAACTTGGGCAATGCCCTCTCTTTCCACTTGATTTACCGTGCCCTACATTATCATAGGTGACCACTGCAAAATCATTTTTTATCAGCATTGGCAACACATTTTGAAGATATCTTCCAGAATGTTCTCCAAAACCATGCACCAGCACCACTACCCCTTTAAAACTAAGAGGGGAAACATGCGCTCCATAAATTTCGCTACCATTGGTATGTATTTTGAACTCTTGAATATCCATTCTGTTTGATCTATTAACCTTCTAATACTTGCCGCATTGCCTTAGCCTTGAGTAAACATTCTTCGTATTCTTTCTCAGGAATAGCCTTAGCAGTAATTGCACTTCCAACGGAAAAAGAAACATACTTTTCAGAGGCGTTATACAGAATACTACGAATCACCACGTTAAAATCAAAATCTCCATCAGGGGTAAAATATCCAACTGCACCGCTGTAAAGCCCACGACGAAATGATTCAAGTTCTTCAATTATTTTCATAGCTGAAATTTTTGGCGCACCAGTCATGCTACCCATCGGAAACGTCTCTTTAATAATCTCCACTGGGTTTTTATCCTTATCGACTGTAGCAACAACAGTTGATATCATTTGGTGTACCTGATCAAAAGAATAAACTTTACAAAGTTCTTCAACTACTACAGTACCTTTTAAAGCACTTTTAGATAAATCATTACGTACCAAATCAACAATCATGATATTTTCGGCTCGTTCTTTTTCATCGTTAGCCAAAGTCTTGCGTAAGATATTGTCTTGTTTCTTATTTTTTGATCTTTTGGCGGTACCCTTAATGGGTTGCGAAATTACTTTGTTGTGTACCTTTTTTAAATAGCGTTCAGGTGTCGCCGAGAGTAAATATTGATTACCTAACTTTAAATAGGTAGCAAATGGGGCTTTAGAAATTTCATTTAGTTTTTTATAAGTTTCTAAAGGTTCTAACGAGGTATTTTCAGCATAAAACTCTTGGCAAAAATTAGCTTCATAAATATCTCCACGATGAATGTGAGAAAGCATACGATTTACTTTTCTAAAGTACTCATCTTTAAAAATGCGCATTTTGATATGAACGGTACTTGTTGTTGGTTTTTGATCTGCATGATTTAGTTCTCCATTTAAAATCAAATTATAATCTTCTTGAATCTCATCTGCAGACATATTCAAATAATTAAAAGTGACTTCAGATCCTGCTATACTTATTATTTTTTTTGGTTGAAAGAAGAATAAGTCTGCAAACTTTAAACCATCGCAATTATTTGACTCAAGGTCTTCAACATCGTTTTTTAAATCATAAGACAAATAACCAAACAACCAATCATTGGTTTGTTCTTGATATTCTTTTAAGTCCTCAAAGGCATTAGCGGCATCAGTTTTCTTAACGGTAAGCGCATCAACAGCCAGCAGAGCATCAAACGTACTATATTTGTTTTTATGTGCATTGCTATCAAACCAAGCCACCTCTTCAAACTGTTGCGCCCATTGTAAGAGAGCATCTTTTAACAAATTAAGATTTTGAAAACTAAATGAAACCTGTTTACGCAATACCTTAAATTTCAGATAAAAATAATGTGAGCTCTTTCAAATGTGCTTTTGACATTTCTTCGTCAACAATACCTTTTTTATCATCAAAATTTTGGTAGAAGAAAGGCATCGAAAAATTATTGACTACTACTGCGCCAAAACGAGGAAGCAAATTCTTAATTACTTCATGTGCCCCAATTGCACCTCTACCACCGGGTGAAGTAGACATTAAAAATATTTTTTTTCCTTCAAGAAAAGTTTTATCTAAACGAGACATCCAATCTAAGAAGTTCTTAAAATAGGCAGAAGGATTACTATTATGCTCATTGACTGAAATAATAAGTCCGTCCGCTTTTTGGATATCATTTTTTATTTCAACCAAAGAATTTGAAAATCCGTTTTCTTTTTCATAGTCTTCACTATACATGGGGAAAGGAAAATTCGCCATATTCATTGTTTGAACACTGTGATCAGCGATCAAAGAGGCTGTATAATTAACTAGTTTTAAATTAATAGAATTCGAAGAATTGCTTCCCGCAAATGCCAATATTGCTGCCATAATTACGTTTAAAGAGTTTGAACAACGAAAATACCGTAAATACATTTGCAATACGAGTATTTTGGCTAATTTCGCACTTCGAATGAATTAAACATGCTGTAATACAAGCATATAGCAGTTTATTTTAATTATTTCTCTTGGAAAAGAAAACGACACGATTATATTTCATTGATGCCATTCGCGCTTGGGCTATTCTTATGATGCTACAAGGGCATTTTATTGATGGGTTGCTTGATAATGTTTTTCGTGATAACTCTAATGTCTTTTATAGTTTATGGAAGTATTTCAGAGGCATGACCGCTCCAGTTTTCTTTACAGTATCAGGATTTATTTTTACCTTTTTATTAGTTAAATCTGCTGATGTCGGATTGGTAAACCCAAGAGTAAAAAAAGGTATCAAAAGAGGGCTTGAGCTATTGTGCATTGGGTACCTATTGCGTATGAATTTAGGGGGATTACTAGTTGGAGAGATTTATGACTCTTTTTACCTGGTTGATGTATTGCATTGTATTGGTTTTTCCATATTAGGAATAATCGGCATTTATCTAATTACCAGTAAATTAAACCGTATGTGGTTGCCCGCAATACTATTGACTATTACTTTGCTACTTTTTATTGCAGAACCGCTATACAGTAAATGGACTTATACCTTTTTACCCGATGCTATCGCTAATTATTTTACCAAGACTAACGGGTCAGTTTTTACCTTGTTTCCTTGGTTTGGTTACGCCACTTTCGGGGCTTTTGTTTCCATCAACTTTACCAAGTTCAAAAATGCTAAGTACTTATACACCATTGCTATTAGCAGTGCTCTAGTAATAGGTTTATCATTGATTTTCTTTTCATCAGACTTCTTTTTGACGTTTTCACGATTTACAGGAATTCAGCTATTTGCAGATATTTATTTTAATAACTATTTGTTTATTCGATTAGGAGATGTGTTCATCGCCTTTGCCTTTTTTATGTTATTTAGGCAATGGTTGACAAATAAAACTCTTTTAAAAATAGGGCAAAGCACCCTATCTATTTACGTGATTCACTTTATCATTTTGTACGGAAGTTTCACCGGATTAGGATTGTACCAGTATTTTCATCACTCACTGTCACCTACAGTCGTGATATTTGGAGCAATAGCTTTCATGATAGTATGTTCTTTTTCAGCACTACTTTATGAAAAACACAAATTAGAATTGAAGGCATTCATTCACAAAACTTTAAAATTTGTTTGGACTCGTTTAGAACCATCATTAAAATATGCTTTAAGTAGAACCCGTCAACTAATATTGAAATTATTCGGATTTGTTAAGAACTAAAAGAAAGGTTAGCACCTTTAAACTCACAAAGAACAAAAAAGGCGCTGTCAGATGACAACGCCTTTTTTAATTGCATGTACTTTATTATATGTGCAATGCACGATCTTCTGTGGCTGCTAAGGCAGCTTCTTTAACGGCTTCAGCATACGTAGGGTGTGCGTGACTCATTCGAGCAATATCTTCAGCAGAAGCTCTAAACTCCATCGCAGTTACTCCCTCCGCAATTAAATCTGCAACACGAGCACCAATCATATGAACACCTAAAACTTCATCTGTTTTTTTATCAGCAAGAATTTTTACAAATCCGTCTACATCCATACTAGCTCTTGCGCGACCTAAAGCTCGCATCGGAAACTGTCCCGTCTTATATTCAACTCCTGCTTCTTTCAATTGCTCCTCAGTCTTACCTACTGCTGCGACCTCAGGCCATGTATACACTACACCTGGTATTAAATTATAATCAATATGAGGTTTTTGACCAGCTAAAATTTCAGCAACCAAACTACCTTCTTCCTCTGCTTTATGTGCCAACATAGCCCCTTTAATAACATCACCAATTGCATATATATTAGAAACATTCGTTTGCAGTTGTTCATTCACGGCTACTCTACCTCGTTCTTCTAATTGTACTCCGGCTGCTTCTAAATTAAGACCATCGGTGTAGGCATTTCTACCAACGGCAACTAAACAATAATCACCAGTAAAGGTTACTTCTTGCCCCTTTTTATCATCTGCCTTAATTATTACTTCGTCACCATTACGCTCAACTGACTTTACCTTATGTGAAAGAGCAAATTTCACTTTTTGTTTTTTCATGGCTTTCATAAGCTCTTTAGAAAGAGAAGCATCCATTGTTGGAATAATACGATCTAAATATTCAACCACGGTTACCTCTGCTCCTAGCCTCTTATATACTTGACCTAATTCTAAACCAATAACTCCGCCCCCGATTATAATTAAATGTTTCGGAATTTCTTTTAATTTCAAAGCTTCCGTTGAAGTGATTACTCGCTCTTTATCTAATTTGATAAATGGTAGGGTTGCTGGTTTTGAACCAGTAGCAATAATGGTATTTTTAGCTTCTATAGTTGCAGTAGAACCGTCATTTTTTTTGATATTGATGTTTGTAGAATCTTTAAAACTTCCAACACCTTCAAAAACATCAATCTTATTTTTATCCATCAAAAATTGAACTCCCTTAGTGGTCACATCAACAACACCTTGCTTTCGCGCAATCATTTGTTCAAGGTTCACCTTTATTTCTCCCGGAATATCAATGCCGTGTTCTTCGAAGTGTTTGATAGCATCTTCATAATGATGAGAAGAATCTAGTAAGGCTTTTGAAGGTATACAACCAACATTCAAACAAGTACCGCCAAGAGTACTATATTTTTCAATGATTGCTGTTTTCATTCCTAATTGTGCACAGCGAATGGCTGCTACATATCCGCCAGGACCTGATCCTATAATTGCTACATCGTATGAGCTCATATTATTTTGAATTTTTTAATCTTACAAAATTAGTACTATTTTTTGTTTTAAAAACTTATTGCGGTAGTGTGTTTTACCTCATTTATAACAAATGAACTTTGGGTGCTACCAATATTGCTAATTGCAGTTAATTTAGCCACCATAAACTCGCGATATGCCTCCATATCACGCACATGTATTTTAAGAATGTAATCGTAATCACCACTAATGTGAAAACATTCCACTACTTCATCTAGCTGCTGTACTTCCTTTTCAAATTTTAAAACATATTCTTTAATATGTTGACTCAATTTGACATGACATAAAACCGTAAACGCTTTGTTGATCTTTTTCTTATCAACCAAAGCCACATAATCTTGAATAACTGCTGACTTTTCTAAGCGCTTTATACGCTCATATACCGCAGTATTTGACAAATTCAATGCACTAGCGTATGCTGCAGTTGTCTTCTTACAATCTTCTTGTAATAGGGCCAATAACTTTATATCGGTTTCATCAAGTTTCAACATGTTGAATTTTCTGTTTTAAAGTACTAAATCGAGCTATTTAGAATATTTATCTAAAATAAATAAAATAACTAGTTAAAATATCTAAAAAAATCATATTGTATTGTTTTAATAACTGTCCGAACCTAATTTTAGTACCTAAAAAAAACTAAAACCATGAAAAAATCCTCAGCAAATCAGTTACAAGACCTGCAATATTTTGGAGAATTTGGAGGAGTAAACCCCTCTATATCTGATTCTTCTACATATACCTTTCTGTCAGCAAAAACAATGTTCGACACTTTTGAAGGTAATACCGAAGGCTGTTATTTATACAGTCGTCACTCTTCACCTTCCAATTTATATCTTGGTGAGGCCTTAGCTGCATTAGAAGGTACCGAATCTGCAAATGTTTATGCAAGCGGTATGGGGGCTATTTCATCGGTAATTATGCAATTGTGTAATTCTGGAGATCACATTGTGAGCAGTAGAACGATTTATGGTGGCACTTATGCGTTACTGAAGAATTTCATGAAAAAATTTGTTATTGAAACAGATTTTGTTGACATCACTGCCATAGAACAAGTTGAAAAAGCTATTTGCACAAATACAAAAATGATTTATTGCGAATCTGTAAGCAACCCGCTACTAGAAGTTGCAGATTTAAAAGCCCTTGCAGCATTGGCAAATAAGTACAATATTCCTCTTGTTGTAGATAATACCTTTTCTCCTTTATCTATAAAACCTGTTGATTTAGGAGCAGATATAATCATACATAGTTTAACTAAATTTATTAACGGAACTAGTGATTGTGTTGCTGGCGCTGTATGCGGAACTGCTGAATTTTGCCTGAGTCTTAAAGATGTAAATAATGGTGCAGGTATGCTTTTAGGAAGTACTTTAGATAGTTTAAGAGCAGCATCAATTCTAAAAAATATGCGTACGCTACATATTCGAATGCAAAAACATAGCTACAATGCTCAGTATTTAGCAGATAAATTTGAAGCAGATGGTTTTCGGGTGGTATACCCCGGACTAAAATCACATTCTGGTCATGAGGTCATGAAAAACCAAATGAATACTTCGTATGGATTTGGAGGACTATTAACTTTAGATGTTGGGTCTTTAGAAAATGCTAACGCCTTAATGGAATTAATGCAAACCCAAAAATTAGGTTATTTAGCTGTAAGTTTAGGTTTTTATAAAACGTTATTTAGCGCGCCAGGAACATCTACTTCTTCAGAAATTCCGATGGACGAACAACTAGAAATGGGACTTTCAAACGGACTCATTCGTTTCTCAATCGGGCTCGATAACGATATTGAACGCACCTATCAAATGATGACTGATTGTATGAAAAGATTAGAAATAACTGGTAATTCAACAGCATTAAATACCACAAGAAATATCTAGTTTGCACAAGCGTTGGCAAAATCGTAATATTACCAAATAACCAACCTGAAGGAATAAATGGAGGCAAAAAAAGCTAATAAACATCGTGAAAATGAGAAAATAATTGAAAACACAGAGTTAAGTATATGGGAGGCGCTACTTCCAGTTTTCATTCTTGTTGCCATGCTAGCGTATAATGTGTTCGTTTTTGGTGATGATGCCTTAGGAGGCTCAAATCAATTCATCCTACTTTTGGGGGGCGCAGTAGCTGCTATTGTTGGGTTCGTTAATAAAGTTTCCTATAAGCAAATGATGGCCGAAGTTGCTGAAAATGTAAAATCGACAACTGGTGCTATCTTAATTTTGTTAATGGTTGGTGCGCTTTCAGGTACCTGGTTAATTAGCGGAATTATACCTTCAATGATTTACTATGGCCTTCAAATATTAAATCCTACAATATTTCTTGCCGCTTGCGTAATTATCTGTGCTGTTATATCAATTGCTACTGGTAGTTCTTGGACCACCTCAGCTACCGTTGGTATTGCCCTGATTGGTATTGGAGACGCCTTAGGAATGTCGTTAGGAATGACCGCTGGAGCAGTTTTGTCTGGCGCATATTTCGGTGACAAATTATCACCGTTAAGTGATACAACCAATTTAGCTCCCGCTATGGCAGGAGGTGAATTGTTTAGCCATATTAAATATATGACCATCACAACAGTACCAACAATCTTAATAACCTTATTAGTTTTTATAATATTAGGTTTTACAATAGAAACTAATGGTACCGCAGACACCGACGCAATTTTAGCTTCTATCGACAAAAGTTTCAATATTACAGGTTGGCTTTTTTTAGTACCTGTTGTTGTGATTTTTCTAATTGTCAAAAAAGCTCCACCATTATTAGCGCTTTTAATTGGCACACTTTTGGGTGGTGTTTTTGCAATCATATTTCAGCCTAATATTGTTGCTGAAATTGGTGGTTCTACAAATTTAACTTTAGAATCTGCTTACAAAGGAATTTTGAATGCCATTACTGTTAAAACAACTGTGGCTTCTGAGAATGCTACTTTGAGTGAGTTGTTTTCCGCAAAGGGTATGACAGGAATGTTAGGTACCATATGGCTCATCATCTGTGCCATGGTATTCGGTGGTGTTATGGACGGAATAGGAGCACTATCTAGAATCACTAAATCACTATTAAGTATGGCAAAAACTACCTTTGGATTGTTTTTAACTACTGTAGGTAGTTGTTTAGCGTTGAATTTCACTGCATCAGATCAGTACCTAGCCATTGTCGTGCCTGGAAAAATGTTCTCTAAAGCATACAAAGACAGAGGGTTGGCTCCTGAAAATTTAAGCCGAACTTTAGAAGATTCAGGTACTGTTACTTCGGTATTAATCCCTTGGAACACTTGTGGAGCCTATCATAGCAGTGTACTTGGGGTAAGTGTTTTAGATTACATGTGGTATGCAATTTTCAATTACCTAAGTCCGATTATGACTTTAATTTTTGCTGGCTTCGGAATTAAAATAAAACAACTTGCTACGCGCAATGCAAACTAAAAGTTAAGCAAACTCTAAAAGTTTAAAATAGCCTAAGATTAATACAATTTTCTATTCCTATTTTTTTATTTTCACAAAAATTTTAAAAAAATAGTATGGCTTCATTAACATTACATGGAAATAAGATTAGCTCTTTAGGCAGTTTACCGGCAACCGGAAATACTGCACCTGATTTTAATCTTACTAAAGGGGACTTATCTGCCACCACCCTAGCTGATTACAAAGGAAAAAAAGTTGTTTTGAATATTTTTCCCAGTGTAGATACTGGTACCTGTGCTCAATCTGTACGACAATTTAATAAAGACGTAGCAGCCTTAGACAACACTGTTGTACTTTGCATATCAAAAGACCTTCCATTTGCACAAGCTCGTTTTTGTGGAGCGGAAGGCATCGAAAATGTAGAAATGCTTTCCGATTTCAGAGATGGTAATTTTGGAAAATCTTATGGTGTTGAATTCACCGAGGGGCCTTTAGTTCCTTTACATTCTAGAGCAGTTGTAGTATTAAATGAATCTGGAAACGTATTGTATACCGAACAAGTTGGTGAAATCGCTGACGAGCCAAACTATAAAGCAGCTCTTGAAGCATTACAAAATGGCTAAAGAATCATTTTTAGTAAATAGAATAAAAAGTGTAGGCTTCGCATTACGCGGAGCTTTTCTTTTGATTCGTACAGAAGCCAGTATTAAAATTCAAGTTTGCATCACTTTGGTTATGACTGCTGCTGGTTTTTATTTTGACATATCACATACCGAGTGGATTATTCAAATTCTTACGATTGCAATGATCTTAGGTATAGAAGGAATGAATACCGCTGTTGAAAAAATATCAGATTTTGTGCAACCCGAATTCGATAAAAAAATCGGTTTTATAAAAGATATTTCTGCTGGTGCAGTAATGCTCGTATCCATAGCCGCTACTATAGTAGGGTTGATTATTTATTTACCAAAGATTTTTTGATTATACAGTTCGTCGTGCTTCCACCCGAAATTTGTACTTTTACGCCCAGAATCTACTAATGAATGGCAAAGAAGGTTAAAAAAACCAAAGCAAAACCTGCAAAAAAACCAAGGTCTTTCAAACTATCTAAACAGAATAAGATCATACTGGGCAGCTTATTAATGTTGTTTAGTATTGCATTGTTCTTCTCCTTCATATCATTCTATTTCAACTGGAAAGATGATCAAAGTCTTCTCTCTGAATTTAGCAATAGAAATGAAGAAGCTAAAAACCTATTGAATAAGTTTGGTGCAGCAGTAAGCCACTTTTTTATGTATAAAGGATTTGGATTGGCAACCTTAATTCTACCAATTTTATTATGCCTTAAAGGTTTATACATGTTTTTAGGCCTTGATCAAAAAGGGATGCTAAAAAAGTGGATTTGGGGTCTTTTATTTCTAATTTGGATTTCTATTGCATTAGGCTTCTTTGCTATAGAAAAACCGTTACTTGGTGGCCTTGTTGGCTATGAAATGAATGACTTTCTTCAAGACTATATTGGTAAAATTGGCGTCTTACTACTGCTAATTTTTGGCATAGTATTTATTCTTGTACGATTATTCAAATTTTCACCAGACGGTATAGCAACTTGGCTAGAGAGTAAAAAAAGTTCCTTTAAAAGTGAGTTTAAAGAAGCCTCCCCTAAAAAAAATACCCAAGAAAATACTGCCACCACTATTTCTTTAGAACCAGAAGAAGAAATTCCCGTTGTTATTGACACCTACACCCATAAAAAGGATATTCCTACCCTTGAAAAAGAAGTAAAAGAAGAGCCATTAGAAATCACCCCTACTATTGAAGAACCGGTAGTAGCTGATGTAGCAATGGAAGTAGAAAAAATTGTAGAAGAAACGGAAGAAATAGACAATATTGCAAATAAACTTGTTGACGATTTTGGGGAGTTCGACCCAACTTTAGAATTAGGAAATTATAAATTTCCGAGCATTGAGTTATTAGATCAGCATGGAGTTTCGGGTGGTATTACCATTAATCAAGAAGAACTTGAAGAAAACAAGACCAAAATTGTAAATACCCTTAAAAACTATAAAATTGGTATCGCCCAAATTAAAGCCACTATCGGTCCTACCGTAACACTTTATGAAATTGTACCAGAAGCCGGTATTCGAATTTCAAAAATAAAAAACCTTGAAGATGATATCGCTTTATCACTTGCAGCCCTAGGTATTCGTATTATAGCACCTATTCCAGGCAAAGGAACTATTGGTATTGAAGTACCCAACAAAAAAGCTTCAATTGTATCAATGCGCTCTGTAATTGCAAGTAGCAAGTTTCAAAAGGCAGAAATGCAGTTACCCATAGCCTTCGGAAAAACAATTAGTAATGAAACTTTTGTTGTTGATTTAGCCAAAATGCCACACCTTTTAATGGCAGGTGCTACCGGCCAAGGTAAATCTGTTGGTTTAAATGCTGTACTAACTTCATTGCTTTATAAGAAGCACCCGGCAGAGGTTAAGTTCGTTTTAGTAGATCCGAAGAAAGTCGAATTAACATTGTACAATAAAATTGAGCGTCACTTTTTAGCTAAGCTTCCAGATTCTGAAGATGCCATCATCACTGATAACACCAAAGTAATTCACACCTTGAATTCGCTTTGTATTGAAATGGACAATCGGTATGAGCTGTTAAAAAGCGCCATGGTTCGTAACATTAAAGAGTACAATGAAAAATTTAAGGCTCGAAAACTGAATCCGAATGACGGTCATATGTTTTTGCCTTATATTGTTTTGGTAATAGATGAGTTTGCTGATTTAATTATGACCGCTGGTAAAGAGGTAGAAACGCCTGTGGCTCGTTTAGCGCAATTAGCACGTGCCATTGGTATTCATTTAATTATAGCAACACAAAGACCGTCAGTAAACGTAATTACGGGTATTATTAAAGCTAACTTCCCCGCACGTATTGCCTTTAGAGTAACCTCTAAAATTGATTCAAGAACTATTTTAGATGCTCAAGGAGCAGATCAGTTAATTGGCCGTGGTGATATGTTGTATACCCAAGGAAATGATGTAACAAGAATTCAATGTGCCTTTGTTGACACCCCTGAAGTTGCTAAAATTACAGATTACATTGGTTCGCAACGCGCGTATCCAGAAGCACATCAATTACCCGAGTATGTGGGTGAAGAATCTGGCACAAGTATTGATAACAATATATCGGAAAGAGATGCTAAATTTAGAGAAGCCGCTGAAGTAATTGTAATTGCACAGCAGGGTTCTGCATCTTTAATCCAAAGAAAATTAAAACTAGGTTACAATAGAGCCGGCCGAATTGTCGATCAATTGGAAGCCGCAGGAATTGTAGGGCCATTTGAAGGAAGTAAAGCTAGACAAGTACTAGTACCTGATTTAGTGGCCTTAGATCAGTTATTAACTAATGAAAAACTATAACCTTTTATAAAATGAAAAAGTTAGTTCTATTATTTGTTTTACTTTGTGCAACAAGTTTTGCAACGGCGCAAAATTCAGAAAAAGCAAAGACTCTTTTAGATGAAGTTCATGCCAAAATAAAAGGGTATGATAATATTTTTGTTGATTTCAGATATGTTCTAAATAACACAGAAGCAGATATTAATCAAGAAACTCGTGGTGACGTCACATTACAAGGCGACAAGTATCTTTTTAATATTTTCGGTACGCAACAATTGTATGACGGTAAAAAAGTACACACCATTGTTCCTGAAAATGAAGAAGTTAGTATTGAAGATAAAAGCGATGATGAAGATGCACTAACCCCTTCAAAAATGTTGACTTTTTATAAAGAAGGATATACCTATGCTTGGGATATTCTTCAAAATGTTCAAGGTCGAAAAATACAGTATGTACGTTTAACCCCTATGGACTCAAATGCTGAAATCAAATCTATTTTAATGGGAGTTGATGCTGAAACAAAACATATATACAAGCTTATTTATACAGGAGAAAACGGCACTACTACCACTATTACTGTTAATTCTTTTAAAACTAATCAGCCGTTATCAAAAACCTTATTTACCTTTGATGAAGGAAAACATAAAGCTGATGGCTATTATATCAATAGAAATTAGTTTGACCGTTTTATAATTCCGAATAAATAAATCTCACCAAAGGCAGCCAACATTGAGGATTCTTGATAAATATATTTTATCTAGGTTTTTATTTAATTTGACCAGTTCGTTTGTGATAATGATGTTCATCTTCATTTTTCAATCGATTTGGCTCTTCATCGACGACCTTGCCGGAAAAGGTCTTGACATGATGATTATTGGTAAGTTCTTTTTTTACAAAATGCCTGAACTTACTGAAAAAGTGCTGCCACTAACTGTATTATTATCGTCAATACTTACTTTCGGTAATTTAGCAGAAAACTACGAATTCGCTGCAATAAAAGCGTCTGGCATTTCATTACAACGGGCTATGCTTCCGGTCATCGCATTTGTAGTGTTATTAGGTGGTGTAACCTTCTACTTCGCAAATAGTGTCATACCAGCATCAGAACAAAAAATTTTCTATTTAAGGCGAAATATCGCTAAACTAAAACCTGCAATAGCAATTGCAGAAGGCGTTTTTAGTGATTTTGAGACCGCTGACATGAATATCAAAGTAGATCGAAAATATGGTGATAATGATAACTTTTTAGAAAATGTCATAATCCATCAAAAGAATGACAACAAAGTCAACTTTAGAGTTATCAAAGCAAAACATGGTGAACTAAAAAGTAGCCAAAACTCTAATATCATTCAACTAGTACTCAATGATGGTAACCTTTATCAGAACGTTGAAGGCACATCATCTGACAAAAGAAAATACCCATTTGCTCAAAGTGTATTTGAGACTTATACTATGAATATAGATCTTTCTGAATTTAACAATGTTGATTTAGAAGAAGAAAAAGAATTGCGAACCGAGAAAATGAAAAATATTTCACGCCTTCGTAAAGATATAGATTCTATCAATCAAGATAATGTTCGTAGAGTGACTTCGTTTTCAAAAGTCACCTCAGAACGTATGGGTGCATTTGTAGCTCTTCCAAAAACTGATAGCATTTTAAAAAATAGAAACATACCTGTTGATTCAACTTCAGATAAAGATTTTGACCCTAGAACAGATGCTATAATCAGCCTATTCAAAGACTGGCAGCAAGTACAGTTGATGAATTCAGCGAAAAATTCAGCTACTAATGTTTTAACCTCGGTAAGAGGAAAAAAAACTGAAATGAATAAACGCTATGAATTCCATAGGCGACACATTCTATCTTTACACAAAAAGTTTGCTCTGGCATTTTCTTGTATCATCCTCTTTTTTGTAGGTGCTCCTTTAGGCGCTATTATTAGAAAGGGTGGACTAGGCCTACCTATGGTAATCGCTATTGTATTGTTTTTAATTTATTATTTCTTAGGAGTATTTGCTGAGAACTATTCTAAAAAAGGGAATATTCATCCAATGCTCGGCGCTTGGATGTCGACATTGGTCATGCTTCCGCTGGGAGTCATTTTAACAAAAAGAGCTACTGCTGATAAAGGCTTGATGAGTTTTGGGGTAATTATCGATGTTTTCAAAAAGATCTTTAAAAAGAAAGAGTCACCAAAACATAAGTCGATTCAACCCGAAATTTATGACACCAATTCTGACGATTATAAATTACTAAATGCAAATTCTGATGAGAATTTAATAGATATCGCTCAACGTTATAAGCAGTATGAATTAGAAGAAATTTCACGAGAAACCGCTTTGCATATTTTAGAATCTCGAGGAATTTCTACGCTTAACCTCAAACTATCTGGCCAACTCGACAACAGCAAATTTGATAGGGCAGAACAGCATTTAAAGAGTTACTATAGAAATTCGAATATTGGTCTTGTTACTTATATCATGAGTATACTGCTGATTGTTGCGACGGCATTTGTAGGCAATGTCACTGCAGATATTTTAAGTTTGATCGGAATCGTTTTTGGCCTGGTCACCTTAATTTTTGTCATGATTGCAGCAACCAATTATACCAAAGTAAGAAAAGCAATAGGAAAAGATGATAGTAACTTATTTTTTATTTTATTCTTAATAGGGTTACCCGCCTACTTCATAATTTACCTGTTTACACGCAGCAAATTAAAAAAAGAATTAAAGAACATTTGAATTCAAAGATAATGTCAAAAGAGATTACTGATCGAAATATACAACTGAACACCATTGAAGAAGCAATTGCAGATATTCGGGAGGGAAAGGTGATTATCGTTGTAGATGATGAGAACCGAGAAAATGAAGGCGATTTTTTGGCTGCGGCTGAACTGGCAACCCCTGAAACCATCAATTTCATGGCCACCCATGGCAGGGGTTTAATATGCGCACCATTAACTGAAGGTCGATGCAATGCTTTAGGCCTACACATGATGGTCAATCACAATACTGACCCACTAGAAACTGCATTTACAGTTTCAGTTGATTTAAGAGGCAATGGGGTAACCACAGGTATTTCTGCTGCTGACAGAGCTAAAACAGTTCTGGCATTAACAGAAGATGATACCAAACCACATGATTTAGCGCGTCCTGGTCATATTTTTCCTTTAGTTGCCAAAGAAGGTGGCGTATTACGACGAACTGGCCATACAGAGGCTGCTATTGATTTTGCGCGCTTAGCAGGATTAAAACCAGCAGGGTATATTGTTGAAATAATGAATGAAGATGGTACCATGGCTAGGCTACCCGAATTGATGCTTGTAGCTAAAAAGTTTGATCTCAAAATTGTCTCCATTGAAGCATTAGTCGCCTATCGTATGGAACATGATAGTCTGATTGAAAAGAAAGAAGATTTTGAAATTCAAACACGATTTGGTGATTTTCGTTTACGCGCTTACAAACAAACTACTAATAACCACATTCACATTGCACTTACCAAAGGCTCATGGAGCAAAGATGAGCAAGTGTTAACCAGAATAAATTCTACGTTGGTAAATAATGATGTTTTAGGAACGCTTACCAATAACCCTGATAAAAAATTAGAAGATATGTTTCACGCCATCAATACTGAAGGCAAAGGTGCTATCGTTTTTATCAACCAAGATTCTGAATCAATGAATCTATTGGCACGCTTATCTGAGTTAAAAGAGCTTCAAAAGCAAGGCATACATAAAGCCCCGAAAATCGATATGGATAATCGGGACTTTGGTATTGGTGCTCAAATTCTACATGATCTTAATATCACTCAAATGCGTTTACTGACGAACAGTGAGCAATCTAAACGAGTAGGTATTGTAGGATACGGACTCGAAATTGTATCGTACGTAAGCTATTAAAAAACTATAGTTTTCTTATCCAGATGTTTCTGAATTGAGTTTTATTTCCGTGATCTTGCAATGCAATTACATCATCGCTATGAGCTGAAGGATAATGATGTAATCCGATATAATAAGTTATACCATTAATTTCAGTATCGTTTTGAACTAACACACCGTTATGCAAAACGGTGATTTTAGCCTTGGCATCAAGTTGACCATTCTCTTTAAATCGTGGAGCCGTATAAATCACATCATAGGAATTCCATTCTAAAGGACTTCGCATAGCGTTAACCAACGGTGCATGGTCTTTATAGATACTTCCTGCTTGCCCATTTCTATAGGTTCGATTTTGATAAGAATCTAATATTTGAAGTTCATATCTATTCTGCAAAAACAATCCACTGTTACCCCTACCTTGACTTTCGCTCTCCACTTTATCAGGTGCGCTGAATTCAATATGTAATTGACAATCACCAAACTTCATTTTTGTTTGTATACCCCCAGACCCTGGCACTACCTCCATGTGGTCATCGTTTACTATTTTCCATGGCGCAGGTTGACTGTTGTCTTTACCACTTACCCATTGATCTAAATTTGAACCATCAAATAAAATAATGGCATCAGAAGGAGCATCCCCTAAGGTTTTCGCCGGAGTAACCACTTCAACCTCTGGTTCCCAAATTTCTGTCATCTCGGGTTTCATAGGCATTGGAGATGTTTCTGGCGGGGTACTCGAATATGTAGTTTGCGCCTGCAAACCGTATGCTGAAATAAGTACTAATAAAGACAGTAATATCTTCTTTAACTTCATAGTGTTCATATTTTATAAGTGATTGAATATTTAGTATTTCCTAAATATAATCATATCAAAAGAAACCAACTCAAATGGTGCTTTTAATAATTTCTGCCATTTTTTGAGCACGTTGTTGTACCTCAGCTTCTGACCATCCTAATTTTATTAAACATGAAATTGTTTTACTAATCCAGTGATCAGATTGTGAAAAATCTGATTTAGTATAATCAGGTAGTTGATTTTTTAATTCAGCTGGTAATTTTCCTAGGGATTTTAAATTGGTTAAATGTTCCCATTTTCGATAGTAATGCCAGTTATTATCAAACCAATAGAAACAAGCATCTACTCCCCCATTTCCTAAAGCCTGGTGTACTTTTTTAGCGGTAGCTTCATCCGGAAGGAAAAAGCTCATAAAAGCATAACTCTCAACACCACCATTAGGTACTCTTCTAAAACTCACCTCAGGTATTTCTTCCAAAGCATTACGAAGTATCGTATAATTGACTTTCTGAATATTAATAAACTCATCTAATCTGTTGATTTGGGCAAGCCCTACGGCTGCATTTAATTCTGATATACGAAAATTATATCCTAAGAATGGATGCGTTTCTGCTCCCCTATCTTTTCCGACATGATCATGCCCGTGATCAGAGTAATGATCAGCATTAATTTTGTACTGATCGTTGTTCGAAATAATGGCTCCACCTTCCCCGCAGGTTATCGTTTTCACGTAATCAAACGAAAAACAACCCAAGTCACCGTAACTTCCTAAAGGCTTGCCCTCAAAAGAACCCCCAATAGCTTGGCATGCATCTTCTAATAATAACAAATTATGCTTCTTACAAATTTCTAGTAATACCTTTAAATCGGCCATCGAACCACACATGTGCACGGGCATCACCACTTTGGTACGCTCGTTTATTGCCGCTTCTACTGCCTTCGGGCAAAGGGTTAAAGTATCATCAACATCTACCAAAATAGGAACAGCGCCTAAAGCAATGATCGACTCAAAACTTGCAACGAAAGTAAAGGTTGGCATAATCACCTCATCTCCAGCACCAATACCCGCACTAGCTAAAGCTACTGTTAGCGCTGCAGTACCACTGCTCACCAATTGCGCATGTTTCACTTGCATTCGCTGTTCTAAAGCCTTTTCAAGCTCCATCGCCTTCCAATGATTGTTACGCCTACCATCAAAGCCATATCGCATCAGTACCCCTGACTGCAATACATCATCTACTTGCGCTCTTTCTTGATCACCAAAAAATTCAAATCCGGGCATAATTCTTCTTGTATTATATTTTAAATTGTTTGTAAACCTTATTCTTAGGAAATTTCTATAATACTATCTGCCAAATCTCGACGTACTTTTTTGAAGGTGGCAAAGATATCATCCGTTGCACGATAGCCTACAGGCAATACTAAGACGGAGGTTAATCCCTTTGCTTTGATGCCTAGTAATTCGTCATAAGCATCAGGTACAAAACCTTCCATCGGGCATGCATCAATCTTTTCCATTGCGCAAAGCGTTAATAAATTGCCCAATGCCAAATAGGCTTGATTCTTAGACCATTCTTTAATCTCAGCGATATCTTTTTTAGAAAAACTTTCTACCAGTGCTTCTTTAAACGGATTAAGAATCTCGTCACTGGTGCCGCGAACACGTTTTACTTGCTTAAAGTATTCATTAATATAGGTGTCATTAATTTCATTTTGAATGCAAATAACCAATACATGTGAAGCTTGAGCCACTTGTTCTTGACCAAAAGAATGCGCTACAAGTTGTTGTTGAATGTGCTTGTTTTCAAGTATCACCAAACTTATGGGCTGCAAACCATACGAAGTAGCGGTTAAATTAAAACCGTGCTTTAAGATATCTACTAAAGATTGATCGAGCATTTTAGATGCATCGAACTTTTTAACGGCGTAGCGCCATTCGAGTTGCTTTATGGTAGTACTCACTTTAAACAAGTATTATTTAATATTTACATCGGCTTACTTCTGAAACCGACCTTCTCATTAGGTGCTATCTGCATGGCAGTGGAACACTACTATAGCACCAAACAAAAATAAAGGATTAAATACTTATAAGTGGTTTACTGGAATGAAATCTGATTCCTTGATTAATTTATCATAAAATTAAAAATAAAAGAGATTTTTTTTTACGTACCGAAAAAACCTTTATATATTTGCACCCGCTAAGGAGAAATGGCAGAGTGGTCGAATGCGGCAGTCTTGAAAACTGTTGAGGGTCACACCTCCGGGGGTTCGAATCCCTCTTTCTCCGCAAAAAAAACCTTAACTATCTATTACAGATAATGTTAAGGTTTTTTGTTTTTAAAGGTAAATTTTAGTTATGTAGTTGAAATACATAATTTAAACAGCATCAAACTCTATTATTATATTACTTGATGTAACAGGATTTCCAAATCCAATAATAATTTTTATTTTAGTTGATAAGCTTAACCTAACTTTTGTTTTATACGTCAATAAATAAAGTAACGCTTCTTATGTTAAAACAATAAATCTTTTAATGTCTGTATTCCAAGTAACATCATTAATGAATGTGTCGAAATTAGATTTAAATGAGATACTTACTATAATATATCCAATTTTCTTGTAGCCCTCTTTTTGTAATTTAGTTGAATAATAATTTATATATTCTTTATTTGCTCAGTCATCTATATCAAGCCCATAATCATTACTCTATTCTTTAGCGTCCACTAGAAAAGCTGTATCTTCTTAACGCAACCGAATTATTGGTCAATTGTTTTTTTGTTTGTTGGTTTGATAGCTAACCTCCACGTTTAAAATTATTAACGTTAAAGGTTAATTAAATTAACCATAATTACGACAAAATATAACTATTTAGCATTTTATTACCAGTATTTAGAACTTGACACAGTCCCGATAAGGATAATGTAAATAGGTTTTGACAGCTAAAGAGCGTTTATATTTGTTGATGAATACCTAACGATATATTTATATAAATGTATAATTATATAGTTCCTGAACCTTTTAAACAAACACTTCATGATAACCTCAATAATCTACCACTACAAGAGTATAGATTTTTAGCTACATTTGAGAACACACTATTTTAAAAATAACCATTATGAAATATCTTATCATCTGTCTGTTTACGGTGACTATCGTTTTTGCTCAAAAAGAAATTGATTGTGAAGGGTTTTCTAAAATTATAGATGATAAGTACATCATTACCAATTTATCTGGCGGTACATTTGATGTGGGGCCTCTCGGAGTCTTAGATATGAATGGGAATAAACTTATGGACAATGTTATAAAAAATCAGGATATGATGGGTGTATCTCGAATAATATTCGAGGATGTTATCATGGGGCACGATGTAGAAAAAGATAAGAAAATTGCCTACGATCTAATAACCAAGAAAATGATTACAGAAGATTATTTATTCTTTTCTGGTTTTAGCGAGGGTATTAACTTGATGACCATACCCTACAAAGTAAGAAAGGACAACCGCTTTGCCATCGATAAAACAAATAAACGATTGTTTGATTTACCGAGAAAAATCGAATACTTTGGTCAGTTTCGTGAAGGTTTGGCATTAATAGGGCTAAGTGGTGATAATGTGTATAGCGATAAAAAGTTTGTATTTATTAATACTCAAGGCCAAGAAGTCATCAATATTGATGGACATAGTGGCTACGGTAATTTTTACGAAGGACTAGCGGTAGCTGAAAAAACTATAGAATATAAGAAGTATTATGGTTTCATTGATAAAACTGGTAAAGAGATAATTGATTTGAAGTATAGTAAAAGACCGTCTGCATTTAGTGAGGGAAAATCTATTGTAAGAACAAAGGATGGAAAATTCGGCTTTATGAATAAAGATGGTGAGATAGTAATAGAGCCTCAATATATATATGCCACCGGTTTTTATAAAGACAGGGCTTTAGTCTCAAAAGGTATACGAAATTGGATGCTTATAGATGAAAATAACCAAATTATAGAAACTTATGACTTTCCGAGACTGTCAGAAAAGATAAAAGATAAAAGTCCACAACAAATCGAACGAATTAAAAAGTTTATAGATTATGACCTTTTAGTAGTAGGAACAACTGGCTATAATAAGCCAGATAAGTTAATGCGAATGGATGGTTCTTATTTGTTTGAAGATAAAGAAGACTGGACTCCGATTGATTTTGGCAAAGACTACATTATTATATCTACTCCAAGTGATAAGATTTTAGGAGCTAAACCTAGTTTTATTGTGAATAGAAAAGGAGAGAAAGTTTTTGTGCCTAAGAAGAATCAATTTTAGAAACCTGAATTTTTTGCTATCATACCAATAGTTGCTATAGTTTCCATTTAATTAATCAAAAATACGCATGAGTGATGTTGAAAACCCGGTTTGGCAATCTTTAAGTGAAATTCATCAAGACTATGCAATAGTCTACGATGGAATAAAATTCTACAAGCCTGAATATTGTCCATTTGGGGGTGCCAGTGATATTCACAATGCAACAAAAGGTATATCGAAATATTGTTCATTAACAGACGATTTTTTTGTAGTGGGCAGCAAACCTTTGGCATCAAGTTTATATCAAATAAACCAAGAATTAGTTTGCAATCAGATGCATCTAAGTAATAGTATTGATATTAATATTCAAGAAGAAATTACTGAATTAGTTTCTGACTCACAAAAGCAAGAATTATTTGATTTGGTCAACCTCGTTCAACCAGGGTATTATCGAAAAAAAACTGCTAAACTTGGCACCTATTTCGGAATTTACAAATCTGGAAAACTTGTTGCAGCAACAGGGGAACGAATGAAAACTAAGAATTTTACTGAAATAAGTGCCGTAGTCACCCACCCAGATTATACCGGTAACGGATACGCCAAACAATTACTGAAGCAAACTGCTGATCATATTCTTGCCCAAGACAAAATTGCCTATTTACATGTATATGAAGGCAATACAGGAGCTATTAAATTGTACGAAAAACTAGGGTTTACTACTAAAAGAAAAATGAGCTTTTGGAATTTAAAAAGTACACCAGAGGTATTATTATAAAACAAAACTTGCCATCTTTTCAGTGCGTAGTATTTTTATAAAAATTAGATCTAAATCGTATTACCAAGCTCATTAAAACTTCTAAAAGTGATCGGCTAAAACACTAGTACTTTCCAATTAACATTGATTTTAACCACTATATCTTTATAGTTGTTTAACTAAAACATAAAAAAGTTAAACATTATGTATATTTGTATTATCAACAAGCATTCCTAATGCTAATCTTAATCATCAGAAGTATGTTCGGATTATTTAAAAAGAAATCAGAAAAGCAAAAGTTGCAAGATCAATACGAAGCACTGTTAAATGAAGCGCATAAACTATCTACAACCAACCGAAAATTGAGTGACCAGAAAGTTTATGAAGCAGAAGAAATCATGAAGCAATTAGAAAAATTGATGAATTAGATTGTACTGTAAATGAAAGAAGTAAAAAAACCTGATAATGTAGTTTTCGATTCAAATACCCAAACGTACGACGCTTCACTTAAGCCTTATGCAACTTCTTTGGGGGCACCATCAATAAAATCAACAGATACTATTGCCTGGAAAAACAGAAGCATAAATAAAATTAATCACAAGGTTAAAGCGAAGTATTTAGAGCTTAAAAAGGAATACGAAAACATGAAACAAGAGTTGGCGTATAACCAAATGATATATGATGCGAAATTTAATTTTGAGCCTATTAGCGGTGAAATATATCACTTATACCAAAGAGCGAATGGCGAAACTTTTCTCTCTATCATTGCCCCTGAGCAATGTAGCTTTAATGCGATAGGCAGTTTTTATTTGAATGTAGATCAAATTTGGGAGAAAATATAGTATCTATGACCGTTGGTAAACAATTTACAGAAAGAGAACTCGATAGAATTATAGAAATGGCATGGGAAGATCGTACACCTTTTGAAGCCATTTTATTTCAGTTTGGTTTACCAGAAAAAGAGGTCATCAAATTAATGCGAACACACTTAAAAGAGTCCAGTTTTAAAAGATGGCGAAAACGAGTGAATAGCGGAGTTAGTCAAAAACATTTGAAAAAACGAAATGCTAATATTTCTCGCTTCAAGTGTTCTAGGCAAAAAGCGATTTCAGGAAATAAAATAAGTAAACGATAATGCAATTATTGGATCATCACCATCCCGTTTTTTCAACATCTTATGCTGATGTTCTTAAACGTATTGATGAAATTGATCCTGTACGATACGGTGCTACACGTAATTTCTTAAATGGCGCTGTCACCTACTTATCGCCCTATATTTCAAGAGGAATCGTTTCTACAAAATTTATACTTGCTGAAGTTTTAAATCGCGGTTTTAAGCCTCATCAAATTGAAAAATTTATTCAAGAATTAGCATGGAGAGATTATTGGCAACAAATATGGATCGTTAAAGGTAATGCTATAAATGAGAGCTTAAAGCACGCACAAAAGCCTATTACTAATTATGCTATTTCAAAAGCTATACTTGATGCTAATACCGGTATAAATGCTTTAGACGATGGCGTTAGCAGCTTATATGAAACAGGCTATATGCACAATCATTTACGAATGTATGTAGCAGCTCTTGCCTGTAATATCGGTCAAAGTCATTGGAAAGCACCCGCCCAATGGATGTATTTTCATCTATTAGACGCAGATTGGGCTAGCAACGCGCTTAGTTGGCAATGGGTATCAGGGGCGAACGCTAATAAAAAATATGTAGCCAATCAAGACAACATTAATAAATTCTGTTTCACTAAGCAATCAGGCACCTTTTTAGATGTGGCTTATGAGGAATTTGCTGTAATGGATATTCCCGAAGCCCTAAAGCATACAACAAATCTAGACCTAACTACTCCCCTACCTACAACAACCGCTGTTGAGATTAACGAAGCATTACCTACGTGTATTTATAATTTTTATAATCTTGATCCGCTTTGGAAAAAAGATATTTTGGCCAATCGAATACTCCTGTTAGAACCTTCGCATTTTAACCAGTACCCCATCTCTCAAAAAACACTTGATTTTATAATATCCTTCTCCAAAGAAAACATCCCTAACATTCAAATCTATACAGGGGAATTTAACAGCTTGAAATCAGAGCATAGCACGCGTACAGTTTTCTATAAAGAGCACCCCTTAAATGAACATTATGTAGGTATTGAAGATTCACGAGATTGGATGTTTAATGTGCAAGGCTATTACCCCTCTTTCTTTTCCTTTTGGAAAAAATGCAAAAAACAACTTCATTATTGAAAACCTGCTATGAATCGAACAGCAAACACCAACTTACAAAAGGTAAAATGACATATACGAAAGAAGATATTGAAAAGCTAGACCGTATTGCTAGATTGAAAATTATAAATTCAGTTACAGGTATTAAACCTGCAAATCTGATCGGTACCATAAATAGTCAAGGCCAAACAAACCTAGCCATCTTTAGCTCTGTTGTTCATTTAGGAAGCAACCCTGCCCTATTAGGCATTATTTGTAGGCCACAAACTGCTGAAGTCGGACACACCTACAGAAATATCAAGGAAACTAAAGTATACACGATTAATCATATTCATCCAGAATTTATTAAAAATGCTCATTATACTTCTGCGAAATTTGATGCAGCAATATCTGAATTTAAACGTTGCAATTTATCCGAAGAACATATTCCTAATTTTAAAGCGCCATTTGTAAAAGAAAGTACATTTAAAATCGGAATGCGTTTTAAAGAGGCTCTAAATATTGAGCAAAACGGCACTATCTTAGTTATTGGTGAAATTGAACATCTTGTGCTACCTGATAATTGCTTTGTTGATGATGATATTGATTTAGAGCTTAGCAACAGTGTCGGTATTTCTGGCTTGAATTCTTACTACGCCTTAAGAAAGATTAAAAAGCACCCCTTTGTAAGGGTGCATGAAGTACCAAAATTTTGAAAATGAAGAAAACCTTTCTTCCTCAAAAAATATGCGTCACCTGTCAACGCCCTTTTAGATGGCGTAAAAAATGGGAAAAGAATTGGAATGAAGTTAAATATTGTAGCGAACGTTGTAGAAGAAATAAATGAAAGAGATTAGCCTTGTATTTCCGCATCAATTATTTCAAGAATCTCCCATATTTGAATATGATAACCCGGTTTATCTCGTGGAAGAATACTTGTTTTTTAAACAATACCCTTTCCATAAACAAAAAATAGGATTTCATAGGGCTACCATGAAAAGGTATGCTGATTATATTCAGGAACATAAAAAACTCAAGGTTCATTATATTGAAGCTACTGAAGACCTGTCAGATATTCGAAAACTCATTCCTGCGTTAAAACAGCAAGGCATTGAGCACATTTATTATATAAACCCTACAGATAATTGGCTTCAATTAAGATTGCAAAAAGGCTTACTTGAAAATAACATTGCATCTACCCAACATGAAACGAAATTATTCATAAATCATAGGGATGAAATAGCTAACTTTTTTAGAGCGGATAAAAAAAAGTATCACCAGACCACCTTTTACAAAGAACAACGCAAAAAACGTAATATTCTTTTAGCTGCTGATGATGAACCAAAAGGAGGAAAATGGACCTTTGATTCTGAAAACAGAAAAAAATATCCTGCTAAGAAGACTCCCCCACCCGTTCAATTTCCTGATGTTAATCATTACTATACCGAAGCAAAAGAATATGTTGAAACCCACTTTCAGCATCATTTAGGTCATATTACGGAACAATCTTTATATCCCATTAGTTTTGAAGCTACGCAGTCATGGCTTGACCAATTTTTTGAGCAACGTTTTATGGAGTTTGGCACCTACGAAGACGCCATTGTTTCCGAAAATTCTATTCTAAACCATAGTGTTTTAAGCCCCTTGCTTAACGTCGGTTTAATTACCCCTAATGAAGTTATAAAAGCATCATTATTGTTTGCCGAAGAAAACAATGTACCGATTAACAGCACCGAAGGTTTTATACGTCAAATTATAGGTTGGCGAGAATTTATAAGAGGTATTTATGAAGCTAGAGGCAGTGAAGAACGAACCGAAAATTTTTGGAAATTCACCAAAAAAATACCAGCATCTTTTTATGATGGCACCACAGGAATACCACCCATAGACCAAACCATAAAAAAGATATTAAGAACAGGGTATTGCCACCATATTGAACGCCTGATGATTCTGGGCAATTTTATGATGTTATGCGAATTTGACCCTGACGAAGTTTATAAATGGTTTATGGAACTTTTTATTGATGCTTACGATTGGGTGATGGTACCAAATATATACGGAATGAGTCAATTCGCCGATGGTGGATTAATGGCAACCAAACCCTATATAAGTGGTAGTAATTATCTCATGAAAATGAGCAATTTTAAGAAAGGGGAATGGCAACCCACCTGGGATGGACTTTTTTGGCGGTTTATGCATACGCATCGTGATTTTTTTCTTTCGAACCCGAGACTCAGCATGCTTGTACGTATGTATGATAAGATGCCTCAAGACAAAAAAGACCTGCATCTTCAATATGGGAATAAGTTTTTGAACACTCTTGGTTAGTGTAACCTCTGCAGTTCACCTTATATTACCAATATAAGCCGCTTAATTTGTTAAATTTTGTTTAACTATAACTGAAATAAATTAAACAAATATTATCTTGCAATAAATCAGCAGGGTAAAATGGCAAAGAAAAAAGTAGTAACAAAGCAGCAGCTAATTTCATGGTACATGAACTTTGTTCTTGAAAATAACGAACAACCCAAATCGGTTTATTTGTTTTCAAAGTCAAACGGTTTTGAAGAAGTGAAATTCTATGAATTTTTCAATTCATTTGAATCTTTAGAGAAATCCATATTTTCTGCATTTTTTGAAAATACTTTGAAGGCGCTTCACAAAAGTGATGCGTATGATTCTTTTGATGCCCGTAATAAATTGCTAAGCTTCTACTTTACATTTTTTGAAAATCTTACTGCCAACAGAAGCTATGTAGTGTATTCTCTAAAAAAACATAAAAACAATTTGAAAAGTTTAGCGCAACTAGCTTCGTTAAAAGCCAATTTCACAGGTTACATCGATGAATTAAAGATTGAGACTATAGATATTAGGCAAGAACAAGTAAGTAAAGTTCAACAACGCGCGCTGAAAGAGTCTGCTTGGTTACAATTACTTTTGACCATGAAATTTTGGTTAGATGACTCTTCTTCTTCATTTGAAAAAACAGATATTTTCATTGAAAAATCTGTAAACACCAGTTTTGACATTTTAAATATTGCTCCTTTAAAAAGTGTTATTGATTTTGGGAAGTTTATTTTCAAAGAGACAATACAAATGAAACAAAACATGTAAATGAAAACAATTGATAACATTCCAATTTCAAAATTACAGCGTACTTCAAAACTATTATCTACAGGAGCAAAAGTCGGGGTAAATTATATCAAGTATTACGGAGACAAACTAACAAAATCAGAGAATGATGCAAGGTCAAAATTAAACGAAAACAACGCAGAAGATATTTATGATGGACTAAAACAACTCAAAGGTAGTGCACTTAAAGTTGCACAAATGCTGAGCATGGAAAAAAGTATTATTCCTCAAGCATATGTCGACAAATTTTCTTTAGCTCAATTTTCAGTCCCCCCCTTGTCACCACCTTTAGTCATCAAAACTTTCCAAAAGTATTTTGGAAAGTCGCCCAACGAGTTATTTGATTTTTTTGACAATACTTCTGTGAATGCAGCAAGTATTGGTCAAGTACATTTAGCAGAGAAAAATGGAAAAAAACTTGCTGTAAAAATTCAATATCCAGGAGTTGCTCAAAGCATCTCTTCAGATCTCGCACTTGTAAAGCCTATTGCTATGAAAATGTTTAACATTAAAGGGGAAGGATCTGATAAATACTTTAAAGAAGTTGAGGGGAAACTTTTAGAAGAGACGAATTACAATCTAGAAATTGCACAAAGCGAAGAAATTTCTAATGCTTGCAAACACATACCTAATCTTTTATTTCCGAATTACTACCCTGAATGGTCGTCAGATAGAGTAATAACAATGGATTACATGAAGGGTGAGCATTTATCAGAATTTACAGCACATAATACAGATGAAATAAAATCACAACATTTAGGCCAAGCACTTTGGGATTTTTACATGTTCCAGATTCATGAGTTAAGAAAAGTACATGCTGATCCGCATCCTGGTAATTTCTTAGTAACTGAAAATGGAAAACTAGTTGCCCTAGATTTTGGCTGTATGAAATCAATTCCCAATGATTTCTACATTCCTTATTTCGATTTTTTAAAAACCGAAAACATTGATAATCAAGAAGTTTTTAGGTCCAAACTTTATGAGTTAGAAATTTTGAGAGTTGATGATTCAAAAGATGAAGTTGAATTCTTTTCCGAAATGTTTCATGAGTTATTAAGCACCTTTACTAAACCTTTTCAAACAGAAACTTTTGACTTTTCTAATGGAGATTTTTTTGGCAAACTTTCCGATTTAGGAGAACGATATTCTAACAGCAAAGAGTTACGCAAGATGAATGGTAACAGAGGATCAAAGCACTTTATTTATATGAACAGAACTTTTTTTGGTTTATATAATTTAATGTTTGATTTGAAAGCAAAGAATATTAAGATTAATAATTTCACTGAACTCCCAAAAACTCAATAGAAAGTCTTAAAAAGTGTTCGCGTATAAACGGGAGCCATCCCTAAAACAAAGGGACTACTGAATATATTTTCTAAATTCTACTTGTATTTAATTGGCAATTAACTCACAACTATCGTTACTTTACGGTTCAATTATAACTAATACATTTCATTATTGATTTATAGTTCGTCGAATTAATCAGCATGCAGAAACCATTAGTCAGCATACTAATTCCTGTAAAAAACACTGAAAATTACCTTTCGGAATGTTTACAGTCCATCTGTGATCAAACCTATACTTCATGGCAAGTTCTTGCAGTAAATGATCACTCTACTGACGCGACTGCCGATATATTAAAAAGGTTTAGTGAAAAAGATCAACGAATAACAATTCTCGAGAATAAAGGCAGCGGTATTATTGAAGCATTAAGAACGGCTTACAAAAAGAGTTCGGGTACTTTTATAACCCGTATGGATGCTGATGACATCATGACTTCCGATAAATTACAGGTAATGACCGATGCCTTGTTAACGCATGGAGAGCAGCATATTGCTCTCGGACAAGTGTGTTATTTTTCAAAAGATGGTATCAGCAATGGCTACCAACGTTATGAAGAATGGCTTAACCAATTAACTGCTTCTGGAAGCAATTATTCTGAAATTTATAAAGAATGTGTAATTCCTTCACCATGTTGGATGATCCATCGTAGAGATCTAGATGATTGTGGCGCCTTTGAACCAAATAGATATCCAGAAGATTATGATTTAGCTTTTCGATTTTACCAAAACCAGATTCAATGTATTCCTTGCGATACTATTTTACACCATTGGCGTGATTATCAAACACGTACATCACGTACTAGTGAACATTATGCCGCAAATTACTTTTTAGACATTAAGTTGCTCTATTTTTTAAAATTAGAACATCGCCACGATACTGCTTTAGTGGTTTGGGGCGCGGGGTCTAAAGGAAAAAAATTAGCACAATTATTACATGACCAAAAGGTTGATTTTGTATGGGTCTGCGATAATACCAACAAAATTGGTAAAAATATTTACGGTACAATATTGTCACATTTTAATAGGGTCATTGATTTAGCCAACCCAAATATTATTATTACTGTAGCCAACCAAAAAGAACAAATTAAAATTCGTAACTACCTTCAATTGAATACATTAAACAACTATTTTTTCTTTTGTTAGTAAATTCTGAAAATACGCTAAAATGACGAATACGACGTCTTAATTTCTTTTGTGTAAAAGCATAAGTTTCTTTTGCCATTTTAAATTATATTTGTCAAATCAAAAAAAGGAATGCAGTTTAAATATCCAGAACTTCTTTGGGGCCTTCTATTACTACTGATTCCTATATTTATTCATCTCTTTCAACTTCGCAGATTTAAGAAAACTCCTTTTACTAACGTTAAGTTTTTGAAAAAAGTTATTTCTGAATCACGACGAAGTAGCACTCTTAAAAAATGGCTTTTACTCTTTAGCCGCCTTATTATAATCGCAGGTCTGGTCATTGCTTTTGCTCAGCCTTTTTTTGCTAAAAACACGGCCTTGCAAACCAAAGAGACCGTTATTTATTTGGATAATTCGTTTAGCATGCATGCAAAGAGTGAAAATTCTACCGTTTTTCAAGATGCAGCTCAACAACTACTTCAAGCAATTCCTGATGATCAACTATTCTCGTTATTTACGAATGATCAAGTTTTTAAAAATACAAGTGTAAAAAACATTCAAAATGATTTACTGACGCTACCAGCAGCTGCCGAGCAATTAAGTTTAACAGAAATACAATTAAAAGCCAACACTCTTTTTTCTACATCCGATGATATTCAAAAAAATCTGATTGTAATTTCTGATTTTCAATTGCGAATGGGTGAAAATCCTTCTGATTTACTTAGCTCAACAACCACACATTTCGTTCATCAGGCCGCCCAAAATTTAAAAAATGTAGCTATTGATTCTGTTTATAGCACTCCGTCAAACACAGAAAATATAGAATTAACAGCTCTTTTATCAACCAACTATGATGTCGAAAGTGTACCTGTTTCATTAATGAATAATGATATTTTAATTGCTAAAACTTCGGCCATATTTGATGAAAATAGAAAAGCAAAAATTCAATTTACACTTCCAAAAACTGAAAAGATAATCGGTACCATTGAAGTATTAGATGCCGGGCTACCTTATGATAATAGATTGTATTTTAATATTGATGAAAAAGAAAAAATCAACGTTTTAGTTATAGGTGATGCCCACAGTGAATTTCTAAATCGTATTTATACACCTGATGAATTCAATCTTAAAATCACATCAAGTAAAAATCTCAATTACAGCATTTTAACTAATCAGAACTTAATTATTCTAAATGAATTAGAAACCATTTCGAATGCATTAATAACAAGTTTAAAGTCATTCGCAGAAACCACCGGAAATGTGGTGGTAATTCCTGGTCAAGAAATTAACCTTCAATCTTATAACAAATTTGTTTCCAGTTTTTATGGCACCAGTTTTATGGGATTATCAAAATTAGAATTGGCCATTAGTATAATCAATTTTGAACATCCTATTTATCACAATGTTTTTAAGCAAAATATAACCAATTTTCAATACCCTAAGGTTTCAAATTATTATACTTTAAGTTCTAGAGCCTCTAGCGTACTATCATTTCAGAATAAAGAACCGTTTTTAATTGGGTCTGATAACATTTATGTTTTTTCAGCACCTATATCTCTTGAAAATTCAACTTTTAAAAATTCGCCCTTAATTGTACCTACCTTCTATAATTTGGCCATTCAGAGCTTAAAATTGCCAAAATTATATCAAAACATAGGTCAAAACATAGCAATAGATATTCCTATAAAACTCCCAAAAGATCATATTTTAAAAGTAGTTAAAGACAAACAAGAGTTTATTCCACAACAAAAGTCATTTGCGAATAAGGTTTCACTATCTTTTTTAGAATCTCCAAAATATGATGGCATATTTCAAATTAAAAACAACCAAGAAATCCTTCAAAATATTAGCTTTAATTTCTCGAGAGAAGAAAGTGATTTGCGTTTTTTAGATGTAAATAATATTTCATCTAACTCCGTAAATAAGTCTATTACATCACTTTTTCAAGATCTTCAAAATAACAATGCAATCAATGACCTTTGCAAATGGTTTGTTATTTTAGCAGGAGTATTCATGCTTATTGAAGTGCTGATACAAAAATATTTATAATGACCGTACTTTTAAAAAACGTTACGATAGTCGATTCAGGCAATAAACAATTGCATCTTAAAAAAAGAGATATTCTTATTAAGAATGGAATAATTGCTTCTATTTCGTCAAAAATTGCCCCCCCTCCTTCAGCAAAAACTATTGCTATAGATGATTTATATGTTTCTAAAGGTTGGTTAGATACCAGTGTTAGCTTTGGTGAACCAGGTTTCGAAGAAAGGGAAACTATTTCTCACGGACTTCAATCAGCTGCCCTAAGTGGATTTACCGATATCGTATTAAATGCGAACACAAACCCTATAGTTGATAGCAGTTCAGATATTGTTTTCTTAAAAAATGCTGCTAAAGAAGAAGTTACACACTTACACCCATTAGGAACCCTTACTACAAAAGGTGAAGGAACAGATTTGGCAGAACTTTTTGACATGCACAATACTGGTGCTGTTGGTTTTTATGATTTCAAACATGCTGTTGCGAACCCAAACCTGCTAAAAATAGCCCTACAATACGCTCAAAGTTTTGGTGGTTTGGTTCATTCATTTCCGTTAGATTCTAAAATTGCTGGTAAAGGTGTTGTGAATGAAGGTGCGGTTTCTACTAAATTAGGTTTAAAAGGTATTCCCGTACTAGCCGAAGAATTACAAATTGCTAGAGATTTGTTTATTTTAGAATATACGGGCGGTAAATTACATATACCTACCATCTCATCTGCCGGATCTGTAGAACTAATTTCAACAGCCAAGAAAAAAGGATTAGATATTACTTGCAGTGTGGCTGTTCATAATTTATTCATTGATGATACCGCTTTAGAAGAATACGATTCTAATCATAAAGTCATGCCACCTCTACGTACTAAGAAAGATATAAAAGCCCTTCAAAAGGCTGTAAAAACTGGGGTAATCGACTTCGTAACCTCAGACCATACTCCAATGAATATTGAAGAAAAACGAGTTGAATTTGATAATGCGAGCTACGGAACTACAGGCCTTGAGAGTGCTTTTGGAATTCTAAACGGTATTTATGGAATTGAAACAACAGTTGAAATATTGACTCGAGGCAGAGAACGATACCAATTAACAACCACCAATATTAAAGAAGGAGACTTAGCTTGTTTGACCTTATTTCAGCCTTCAGTAAAGTATAAGCTAGCAGAAAAAAATGTACTAGCAACCTCAAAGAATAGTATGTTTATTGGTTTAGAAATGAAAGGAAAAGCTGTAGGGATCATTCAAGGTAAAAAACTAAAAATCAGCAAAATATAACCAATACTTTAAAACCAATTTACTATGATTTACGGAATAGCACTTATCATTTTAGGAATACTAGCGGTTCCTTCTTTACTTTTATCTCGAAAACCGGAAGCAAAAGAGTATTTAGATAAAATCACTCCTTATCAAGGGTGGATTGGTTTAATATTTTGCTTTTGGGGGCTATGGGGTATTTTTAGAGCAGTTCTAAGCATGGGATTGTTAGGGAAAGCACCTATAATTTGGATTACTTGGGTGGCAACAAGTGCGGTTACAGCAGTATTGGGTTTTCTTTTAGGGTATGGAATGATACAAGAATTACTGCTATCTAAAAATGAAGAAGCCACAAAGAAAGGTGCCGAACTTAAAGCAAAACTTGCCCCTATGCAAGGTAAATTCGGACTCGCAGCAATCATCATTGGTGTAATTTCAATATTGGTCAGAATATTTTAAATGATGAGTGAAAAAACGCCATTTATCAGGCCAATGTAATTTATAATATAACTCAAAACATCTATATTACATGAATGATTCCGTTAAAGCAGGAAAGACAACTGCGATTGTAGCCTATTTAACACCACTTGGAGGGCTAATTGCAATTTTTATGAATCTAGAGCCTAAAAACGAATTTGCTCGTTTTCACATTCGGCAAGCTTTTGGTATTCATTTATTGTTTATCTCTTTTGGAATTCTTTCAAGCACTTACGGTTCTTTATATTCTGCTTCAGGGCTGTTTCTTTGTTATTCCGTATTATGGGTATTTAGTTTTATTGGTGCCGTTTCAGAAAAAAAACAGTTGATTCCATTTTTAGGTAATTACTTTCAAAAATGGTTTACATTTATACAGTAAAATAAGATATGACTACAGCCCTACTTTCTTTAGAACACCTCATTCGACCTTCAAATCTAAAAGCGGGTAAACCCCCTGTTTTATTTATGTTTCATGGTTATGGTAGTAATGAAGAAGATTTATTCTCATTCGCGCCTGAATTGCAACCAGAATTTTGTGTAATTTCTGTACGTGCGCCCTACCCTATGGAACCTTTCGGTAATGCTTGGTATGCTATTAATTTCGATGCTGATAATGGCAAATGGAGTGATGATGAACAAGCTAAAAATTCGCGCGATCGTATTATCTCTTTTATTGATGAGGCTTGTACTACCTATGGTCTAGATGAAGAAAACATTACCCTATTAGGGTTCAGCCAAGGAACAATTTTGAGTTATGCTGTTGCTTTATCGTATCCGAACAAAATAAAGAATGTGGTTGCTTTAAGTGGTTATATCAATGAGCATATTTTGAAGGAAGGGTATGCTGATAAAGCTCATCAACATCTAAATATTTATGCCTCTCATGGTCAAGTAGATCAAGTCATACCACCAGAATGGGCACAACGAGCACCTGCTATTCTTGAAAACTTAGGAATTAACCATGTTTATGAAGAGTTTCCTGTTGGTCACGGTGTTGCCCCTCAAAATTTTTATTCCTTTAAAAAATGGCTAGATAATAAATTTTAGTTACTTCTTGTATACAGTAGGTGATCCATCATTGTAAAGTCAACTCCCATATCATCTTTTAGCTCATATTTGATAAATAATTCTCCCCAATATTTTCCATCAGAAAAATCTACAACGATCCACTTATGATTTAAAATCTTGATTTTATTTAATTTAAAATCATTTTCCATACCTTCATAAGGCACTAGAGGATTATTTCCTTTTTGTTCGTTGGTCTCCAATAGCTTATCTGCTATATATCTCGCTGGGTTTTCCATATTTAAATGATCGTAATAGGCCAAGGCATCGTCATTATACTCTAGCGAAAAGTATTGCATATCTAAAACATTGAGCTGCAACTTTTGTACAGAATCTAGTAATGTAGCTTTATCTTTTCTTAAATTTTCAATGGTGGTATTATTTTGCGTAGCCATGTTACCACTACTGACAAATAACCATAATGCGATTAAGGCTGCAAATACGAATAGGTATAAGAAAATTTTATTTTTCATTGAAATCAGGTTTGCTATTAAGTATAATAAAATTTAAACGGTAATTACGAGATTGTCATATGCCAAATACACATTTTTAGGCAATTTTTTTTCAACCTCATTATGAAAACCTAAAAGATGACTGATATGAGTCAAATAGGCTCTTTCAGGGCTCACTTTTTCAATAAAATCTAAAGCTTCTTCAAGGTTAAAATGTGAGTGATGCGACTCTTGTCGTAGCGCATTAACTACCAATACCTTAGTCCCCTTTATTTTTTCGATTTCTTGGGGTTTCATTTTCTTTACATCTGTCAAATACGTAAAGTCTTTAATGCGGAAACCAAAAACCTGAAGCCGATTATGATCTGCTTCTATAGTCACTACTTCTGTATCACCAATAGTAAAACCTTCATCATTATATATGGTATTAATCGCTACAGCTGGTGCGCCAGGATATCTATTTTCATCGGCAAAAATATAGTCAAACCGTCTTTTTAATGATCGAATTACTCGCTCATGCGCGTAAATAGGTATATCGCCTTGTCGAAAGAAAAACGGCCGAATATCATCTAAACCAGCAGTGTGATCTGCATGTTCATGAGTGAATAATACACCATCTAAGGTGCCAACATTATTAGCTAGCATTTGTTGACGAAAATCAGGTCCGCAATCAATAACATAATTAAAGCCACTCCATGACAATAAAACGGATACACGTAATCTTTTGTCTTTTGGATTGCTGCTCAAACAAACAGGATGTTTGCTACCTATCACCGGTACTCCTTGCGAGGTACCAGTACCTAAAAAGGTAACCTTTAATTGCGCACTCATGTAATTCATCTAAACCAAAATTATCACTTATTTCTTTAAAACCCGCCCTATCCCTAAAACGAAATTAACGTTTAACAAATTTTGAGGTATTAAATAATAGGATACTTGAAACGGAATAGCGAATTAATTCAAGAAGTAAAATAATTTATAAAAACTTGAACCGTTACTAAGCTAGGTAGTATGAACTTCTTATTTTTGTTAAAACTAAAACACATTCCATGGCTTCTGTTTTAAAACGGGATACTGCATTTGAAAATATACCTTCAATAAAGGCTAAAACCTTACGAATAAATCTTAATCCTGACATCTACGGTACTTTTGCCGAAATAGGCGCAGGACAAGAGACTGCGCGACATTTTTTTAGGTCTGGTGGTGCGTCGGGTACCATTGCGAAAGCTATGAGTGCTTATGACAAACAATTTAGTGATGCAATTTATGGCATTGAAAAAGATGGACGCTACGTGACGCAACCTCGTTTAAAAACGATGCTCGAACATGAAATGCGTTTGATGGAAGAGCGCATTGATAGAGAAAATCATCCAGACCGTTTATTTTTCTCTTATGCAAATACCGTAGCTACTATCGATTTTTCAAAACGATACAAAGGACACGGTTGGATCGGAATTCGCTTTCAATTAGACCCGCATCAAAAAGAACTTGACGAAATTATTCTTCATGTACGATTCAAACAAAATGAAGCTCGATTACAACAAGAAACTCTAGGTATTTTAGGTGTAAACCTCATTTATGGTGCTTTTTACAAGTACCATAAACCGAAGAAAATGTTGAAATACCTTTATGATCATATCGATAAAGATACCATTGAGATTGATATGATTAATTTCTCTGGTCCGAATTTCAAAGATGTCGATAATCGTTTGATGAGTTTACAGCTTATTAAAAATGATATGACAGATGCGGTTATGTTTGGCCCTGATGGTACTAATTTATTGCCAGCAGCTGTTCTTTACAAAAAGAACATTCTGGCATTAAGAGGTAGTTTTAGGCCTGTAACAAAGGTAAACCTAGATATGTTTCAGAAATCTTATGACATTTTTGTTCGCGATTCTTCGGTAGATGTTGATAAGACAATTGTGATTTTCGAAATAACGCTTTCAAACCTAAAAGCCTCTGGTGAAATTGACGAGCAAGATTTTATGGATCGCGCTCGCCTACTCTGCTCTTTAGGTCATTATGTAATGATTTCTAAATTTCAAGAGTATTACAAACTGGTTGAATATTTTAATAACTACACCAAACAGCGTATTGGTTTAACTATGGGTGTTAACAACCTGGTTGATGTATTTGACGAAAAGTATTACCGTCATCTTAGTGGTGGAATTCTTGAAGCCTTTGGTAAGCTATTCTTTAAAGACTTACAAGTATATCTATACCCGATGAAAGATGCGGAAACTGGTCGTATTATGACCAGTAATAATGTAAAAGTTCACCCACGTATGAAAGAACTTTACAAGTTCTTTAAATATAACGGCAAGGTGATGGATATAATTGACTATGATCCTGAAATTATGCATATCTTTTCAAGAGATGTACTCAAGAAAATCATGAATAATGAAGAAGGATGGGAAGAACAATTACCACAAGGTATTGCTGAAATGATAAAAGAGAAGAACTTATTTACTAGAAAACTTGCTTCAGAGGAAAAGAAGTAAAATACTGAATATAAGTTATTTACAATATAAAAAAGACCTGTTTATTCAACAGGTCTTTTTTTATTGTGATTTTTATTTTTAATCTAAAATCTGAGCGGCATGGTCTTTAGTTTTCACCTTATCAATAACTTTTATAACAGTACCTGTTTCATCAATTATAAAAGTTTTACGGTGAATACCATCATATTCTTTACCCATAAATTTTTTAAGTCCCCATACACCAAAAACATTTATAACCGTGTGATCTTCATCTGCTAATAAAGGAAACGGAAATTCATATTTATTTTTAAAATTCGCTTGTTTTTTTTCTGAATCAGCACTAACACCTAACAATTCATAACCTGCTGCTTGTAACTCTTTATAATTATCTCTTAAGTTACATGCTTCGGCAGTACAACCCGGGGTACTTGCTCTTGGATAGAAAAAAACAATTAATTTTTTTCCGCTATAATCTGATAATTGTATAGTATTGCCATCTTGATCTTTAGCAGAAAATGCTGGGACTTTATCCCCTACTTTTAATGTATTCATTTGTAGGTAATTATGTTTTATTATTATTCTTTAAAATTAAACAATAAATGACGAAATCAGAAAAGGTAGACTTCGTAATTGCAACTTTAGCAGAACTTTACCCGACTATTCCGGTACCATTAGACCATAAAGACCCCTATACCCTATTGATTGCGGTATTAATGTCTGCGCAAAGTACTGATGTACGGGTGAATCAAATAACCCCTTTGCTATTTGCCCGAGCAGACAATCCGTATGATATGATAAAACTGAGTATCGAAGAGATTAGAGAAATTATAAGGCCGGTAGGCTTATCGCCAATGAAAGCCAAAGGCATTCACGGATTGTCAAAAATGCTTGTTGAAAAGTATAACGGAATTGTACCACAAGAAATAGAATTGCTAGAAGAATTTCCAGCGGTTGGCCATAAAACAGCCAGTGTTGTTGTTTCTCAAGCTTTCGGAATTCCTGCATTTCCTATTGATACACATATTCACAGATTAATGTATCGCTGGGGGTTTACAAATGGTAAAAACGTTGTACAAACCGAAAAAGATGCCAAAAGATTATTTCCGAAAGAACTATGGAATGATTTGCATTTACAGATTATATGGTATGGCCGTGAATATTCTCCTGCTAGAGGTTGGGATTTAGATCAAGATATCATTACAAAAACTATTGGAAGAAAAACAGTGCTTGACAGCTATTATAAAACCAAAAAGACCCGCTAAACGCGGGTCTTTTTAATTTAAAATGCTTTCAAACTTGAAGTCTCGGTACTCCATCACATGAAGTGACTTTGAAAAATTCAGTAAAAACCGAACGGTTTCGCGACTAGACCGAACAAGTTCACATTCTTCTTGGTGTTCTGAGTAAATTCTTTCCATATTGGTATAGTCTTGTTATGATAGAATAACGCAACTAAAATGGAAATATTGTTTTTACTTTTCTGAACAGAATGTTAATTCGTAAGAACGATGTTATGTTTTTCAATTATTTTTCTCAGATTAATTAGAGCATATCGCATTCTACCTAAGGCAGTATTGATGCTAACTCCCGTATTTTCAGAGATTTCTTTAAAGCTCATATCTTTGTAAATACGCATTAAAAGAACCTCTTTTTGATCATCTGGTAATTCTTCAATTAAATCTTTTAAATCTGAATCTATTTGATTTTTTATAATCTGTTTTTCAGCATTTAATTTATCATCACCAATTACAGAGAAAATATTAAAGTCATCATTTCCTTCGAACTTAGGCATTCTCTTATTTTTACGGAAATGATCAATTATTAAGTTGTGAGCAATTCTCATAACCCATGGCAAAAATTTACCTTCTTCACTATAAGTACCTTTTTTCAACGTTTTAATTACTTTAATAAAGGTATCTTGAAAAATGTCTTCTGTAATATCTCTATCTAGTACTTTAGAATAAATAAAGCTTGTAATACGTTGGTTGTGACGGTTGATTAAAATTTCTAAAGACTTTTCATCTCCACTAATGTAATCTCTTACTAGTACTGAATCTTCAATCTGTTGCTCCATGTTAGTAGGTTTTTTAGTTAAGGCTTGGGACTTTCTGTTAGAAAGGTTTTGCTGGGTCATTAGTTATTTTTTTGAGTTAAAATCTAAACCTGGGCTTTTTGCTTCGATTTTCAATTATGACCTAAAACTATATATATCGGGGCTATCGAAAAAAAACTTGTTGTCAAACCACTAGTTTTTGATGTGAAAACCTACTTTTCTATTTTTCAGCAAAATAAATTGTTGCTTGGTGCGTTGTTCGGCTGCGATTTAAGAATTGTCATTCGTCGGTGATTTCATACACTTCATCGACCATGCACTTTTTGAGACAAATACACTTAGTAAGAGAATACTGATTTATGTAAGAATTATAAATAGAAAAGCCCCAACAATTTAAATTGTTGGGGCTTCTATATATTATACTGAAAATAGTCTTAGTTCAAATTTGATTCAAATGTCATACCCTTTGTCTTAGTAATATTTAAAGACTTTGAGTAGTTTAATAGAAAGTCAACCGTTGCAGGTTTAGCTTGTACTAGTTTACATTTGTTCTGTTTCTTAGAGTAAATTTTTTCCATATCAAGTTTGGTATTGTTTGATTTTATAACGCTACCGTCTTTCAATATAGTCAAATCACTCGACCTACTGTCTATTAATTCGTTAAAACAATATTATTCTCATTTATTATCTTCCGAAGGTTAATTAATGCATAACGCATTCTTCCTAATGCTGTATTAATACTTACACCTGTATTTTCAGAAATTTCTTTAAAACTCATGTCCTTATATATACGCATTACCAATACCTCTCTTTGATCTACGGGTAATTCTTCTATTAAAGCCGTAAGATCACAATCAATTTGATCTTTTATCAGTTGCCCTTCAATGTTTGGTTTTTCATCACCCATAACAGAAAAGATATTAAAACTATCTCCTCCTTTATACATTGGCATTCTTCTGTTCTTTCTGAAATGGTCAATGATAAGGTTATGTGCAATTCGCATTACCCAAGGCAAAAACTTACCTTCTTCATTATAAGTACCTCTTTTTAAAGTTCTTATTACCTTAATAAAGGTATCTTGAAATATATCTTCGGTAATACCGCGATCATTTACTTTTGAATATATAAAACTACTTATACGCTGGTTATGCCTATTAATTAGGGTTGCCAATGCTCTTTCGTTTCCTTGAATGTATTGTTGAATTAAAGTAGGGTCGTCAATTTTTACTTCTTCCATAACTATTACTTTTTTGGTTAAACTTAGGGACCAATTTCTGGGCGAAAAGGTCTTGTGGGTCATTCTTCCAGTACTTAAAAAGTAATATTGCGTTATAGGCTATTGACGTTAAAGTGAGTTCAAATATAGATAAAATAATGTAACTCGAAAAAAAATATGCTGAAAGTCACCTTTTTATATCGTGCTTTTACCAATTCTAGCAAATCGAAAACACATATTGTATCTTTGCATAATATATGAAAAACATGCCCGAAATAGTAGACGTAAACCCCAAAGAGAACATTATTATCAAAGGGGCAAAACTTCACAATTTAAAAAATATTGATGTTGTAATTCCAAGAAATAAGCTTATTGTTATTACCGGTTTATCGGGTTCAGGTAAGTCAAGTTTGGCTTTTGATACCCTATATGCAGAGGGACAGCGACGGTATGTTGAAAGTCTATCGTCCTATGCTCGTCAATTTTTAGGTAAACTTGACAAACCAAAAGTTGATTATATAAAAGGAATAGCCCCTGCCATTGCTATTGAACAGAAAGTGAATTCTACGAACCCACGGTCTACGGTAGGAACAACTACAGAAATATATGATTACTTAAAACTTCTTTATGCCCGTGTAGGAAGAACCTACTCTCCTATTTCAGGTAATGAAGTAAAAAAGAATACGGTTAGTGATGTCGTAAATTTTGTAAAAAGTTATGATGATGGTGAAAAATTACTTTTGTTGGCACCTATTAAAATTAAAGAAGATAGAGATGCACTAAAATCACTTCAACTTTTTTCTAAACAAGGGTATGCTCGAATAAAATATAAGGGTGAAGTATTACGAATTGATGCCGCACCGGAGAATATCGAAAAAGAATTTGATCTTGTCATCGATCGTATCATCACAAAAAATGACGAAGATTTTTATAACCGTTTAGCTAATGCAATAGATACAGCATATTTTGAAGGCAAAGGAGAGTGCATTATTGAAGAGCTAGCAACCAAAAAACAGACTTTATTTAATAATAAGTTTGAATTAGATGGCATGTCTTTTTTAGAACCTAATGTGCATTTATTCAGTTTTAATAATCCGTATGGTGCCTGTCCAAAATGTGAAGGTTATGGCGATGTAATAGGCATTGATGAAGATTTAGTGATTCCGAATACGGCTTTATCTATTTATGAAAATGCTGTTTTTGCTTGGCGAGGAGAAAGTATGGGTTGGTACCGAGATCAACTTGTAAATAGCGCCTATAAGTTTGATTTTCCAATTCACAAGCCCTGGTTTGAGTTATCTAATGAGCAAAGACAATTGGTTTGGGAAGGGAATGACCACTTTATTGGCCTTCATAAATTTTTCGAACAGTTAGAAGAGAAAAGTTACAAGATTCAAAATCGAGTGATGCTTTCTAGATATCGCGGAAAAACGAAATGTAACCAGTGTAACGGAAAAAGGTTGCGTAAGGAAACTAACTATGTAAAAGTAGCTGATAAATCGATTTCTGATTTAGTAGAGTTACCAATTAAAAAGCTAATTCCTTTCTTTCAATCTATAAAACTCAATGATCATGATCAAACGATAGCATCACGCCTATTAAAAGAAATTACTACACGTTTAGAGTTTTTAAATAAAGTTGGGCTAAGCTACCTTACTTTAAATAGAAAGTCTAATACGCTTTCAGGGGGAGAAAGTCAGCGTATTAATTTAGCAACCTCATTAGGTAGTAGTTTGGTAGGCTCTATGTACATTTTAGATGAACCGAGTATTGGTTTACACCCGAAAGACACCGAAAACCTTATTGATGTTTTAAAATCATTACGAGATTTAGGAAACACTGTTATCGTTGTTGAGCACGATGAAGATATCATGAAAGCGGCTGACGAAGTTATTGATATCGGACCTGAAGCTGGAACCCATGGCGGACATGTTGTTGCCGCTGGTACAATGAATGAGATTCTAAAATCTACATCGCTTACTGCTAGTTATTTAAATGGTACTGAAAAAATCGACCTACCAGAAGAACGTAGAGAATCTAAGAATTATATTACAATAAAAGGTGCTAGAGAAAACAACCTGCAAAATATAGATGTTACTTTTCCATTAAACATGCTTACCGTTATTACGGGTGTGTCTGGTAGCGGAAAAAGTACGCTAGTTAAAAAGTTACTGTACCCAATTGTTTTAAAAGAAGTTGGAGGCTACGGACAAAAAGCAGGACAGTTCACTTCTATTGAAGGAAAATTTAAAGAAATCAAACATGTTGAATTTGTTGATCAAAATCCCATCGGAAGGTCATCACGTTCAAATCCGGTTACCTATATTAAGGCCTATGATGAAATTCGTAGTCTATTTGCTTCTCAAAAATTAAGTAAAATTAGAGCCTATCAAGCAAAGCATTTTTCCTTTAATGTTGACGGTGGCCGCTGCGAGAAATGTAAAGGTGAAGGAGAAATCACTGTAGAAATGCAATTCATGGCTGATGTTCATTTAGAATGTGATACCTGCGGTGGAAAACGCTTTAAGAAAGAAGTTCTTGAAGTGAAATTTGAAGAGGCTAGTATTGATGATGTACTTAACATGACTATTGATGATGCTATTTCATTTTTTGAATCACATCAACAAACACGTTTGGTTAATAAACTAAAACCACTTCAAGATGTTGGTCTGGGCTACGTTACTTTAGGGCAATCATCTTCTACCCTATCTGGCGGTGAGGCCCAACGTATAAAACTAGCATCCTTTTTGGTCAAAGGAAATTCTAAAGACAAAGCACTTTTTATATTTGACGAACCAACTACAGGCTTACATTTTCACGATATTAAAAAACTACTAAAATCTTTTAATGCGCTAATAGGTCGTGGACACTCAATTGTGGTTATTGAACATAATATTGAGCTCATCAAATGTGCTGATTATATTATTGACTTAGGGCCTGAAGGTGGTGAAAACGGTGGGCGACTTCTTGCCTCTGGCACTCCCGAAGAAATAATAAAAAGTAAAGATTCTATTACAGCTAAATATTTAAAAGAGAAACTGTAATTTAAATCAAAAATTTAATTCTAGCACGTTCACACTAAAATCAACAATGCATAAAACACTAATAATCAATAACATATAAGTTATTTGAATTTCTTGGCACGCTGTTTGGTATATACATTTCGAATGAGAATATTTTCATTCAGAATTTAAAACCTTATATCATGAGAAAATTATTATTCTTTTTTACAGCGCTCGTTTTAGGTACTACAAGTATCTTAGCTAGTACATCTGATGATAAGGTTGCAGAACGCAATGCTTATCGATATAACAAATCTTTCATATTTGTAGAACAAGGCATTACGTTTTCAGTTTATCCTGACGGGGAATTTGATTTTTATGTTGACAGCCGATTAGGAAACAGAAGAAGAAATGTAACTTTCAATTCTGGTTTCGATTATAGTCCTTATGCACAATACGATGATTATGGAGCCGTAGTTCAAGTAGAGAATATTCCTATCTTTTATGACTATTATGGTCGTGTTTCACAAGTGGGTGATATCAATATCAACTACAGAAACCGTAGGGTGTATAGCGTAGGTAACATGTTTGTATTCTACAATAACCGCGGATTTTACGATTACCATACCGGATATATTAATAGTTTCAATAGGTTTTATGTTTACCGACCATTTCATAGGTTTTTTGCAAGGCCGGCTATAGGATTTAGTTTAGTATTCAACAGACCTTATAGAAGATATTATAGTCCTATTCGATATACTTTCTATAATCCATATAGATATAATAAAAGAAGAGCTTATGCTAAAGTAGGTCGTGAACATCGATACAACAAAGTTCGTAGAGAACGATCTACGATTTATAGAAATGACAAAAGGGTTGCGGTACGTGACAATGCCCGTAGAAGCAATAGATCTGTAGCACGTAATAACAATGTAGGGCGTACAAATAAAAATGCGCAGCGAGGAAATAATGCTAATAGAACGGTTACTCGAACAAATCGTACAGTAAGAAAAGCTGATGGTAGAAATACCACGGTAAGAAGTAGTTCTTACAGAAAAGGAAATGCTACTTCTAATAGAACTGTGGTAAAACGAACACCGCGAAGTACAACTGTAAAAAGAAGTACTACGGTTAGAAAACCGCAAACAAGTAGCAATAATAGAACGGTACGAAGCACCACCTATAGAACTCAGCGTTCGGCAGCCAAACCTGCACAACGTAGTTCAAGAAGTATTGCAAGTAGAAGTACGAGCTCTAGATCTGTAAGGCAAGCTCCTGCAGCGAGAAATTCTAGAAGTACTGTTAGTAGAAGTACCTCTTCAAGATCGGTTCGAAAAGCGCCGGCAAGAAGCGCAAGAAGTAAATCAAGTGCTAATACCTCAAGAAGTAGAGGAAGGCAATAAAAATAGTTTTTAGGTTGGTTAGTTGTTACCTCCGTAGTAGATTTATCTGCTGTGGAGGTTTTTTATTTCGCTAGAATAAAGAGAATATTAATGCCATATTTAGCAATGAGATAAATAAATATAATTGACTTTAATTACCAAGTGAACCACCTTGCCAATGTTTACCTATGAATTTATTTATTACGGCATTAACATCTTCGGAAATATTTAAACGATATAAAAGAAACATATAAATCAGCACCATCGGAACACTCTTCAAAATAATGTTTACTATAGGATGAAATGAAAAATTAATAAAATAGAAACACATGGCAGTTCCTATTAAAAGGAGTAAAACTTTCAATGAATTAGTAGTAAACGGAAGCATTCCAAATTTCTTTCTCACATATAATAGCTTTATCGAATTGTATATAAAAAAGGCAATAAAACTAGCGAATGCTGCACCATCTATACCGTATTTAGGAATAAAATATAGGTTCAAAAGAATGGTTATTATAGCTAACATTACTCCCATCACCAATACCGCCTTATAATAATCTGAATTGTATAAAATGGAATTATTATTTCCTAGTACAGAATCATACACCTTAACCAACCCAATAATAACTACTACAGTATATCCGCCACCATATGCCTCCGGAAGTAAAACATATAACTCGTTTAAGTTTAAAATTATCAATAAGAATATAATACCAGAAGCGATAAATAGTGTTAAAGAACTTTTTTGATAAAGCGTTTTTAAACCAGGCATATCATTCTTATTAATCAAAGCAGCAGTCATCGGATAAGTTATTTGATGCATGCTACGAGAGGGTACAATGATAACGATAGCTATATAAGTTGCAATACCGTAATAGGCTACGTTTTCAATAGAAATAAATTGGTTTAACATCACCTTATCAATTTCTAATAAAACAACAGCAGCCGAACCTCCTAAAACTATTAAAGCACTATATATCAAAATAGATTTTGTTTTTTCTGGCCAATGAAAATCGAATTTTGGCCTACGTAAATGAAACGCATATAATTTCATGATGATTACTCTCAAAATTTGTAGCGCTACCATTGCCTTTAAAAAAACAGCCACGGTAATAACATCATAGGCGACTAATATTAGCAAGAACATGGTTCCAGCACGTGTAAATATCTCTTTCATGAAGTTGCCAAAAACTGATTTCAGATGCACGCGGGCCCAAGCGTAGAATATTTCAAAGTAGGCTAGTGAAAGCCCCATCAGAAAGATATACCAAACATATTTATCGACAATGGCGTTAGTTTCAGATAAAAACCCAGCTATGGCATCATGAGCAAAATAAGTCACCCCTAAAAAAGGTAAAACCACCGCTAATGGTAGAAGTAACATTAGGGTTAAAAAACTATCAATATGCTGTGGCTTGGTAAAACTACTGTAATATTTCACCAATGTATTTTGAACACCAAAAGTCACAAGTGGCATTAAAATTAAAGAGGCTGAAAGTAGAAATGTCACTAAGCCGAAATATTCAGCTTTTAAAAAATTAGTATATAAAAAAAGTTGATTAATCGCTCCAAGTCCAAAACCAAAATAGGTTATTAAAGTATTGTTCAAAGATTGTTTGAGTACAATGCCCATTAAATTATGGTTGCTAGTTTTCTGGTCAATTCTCTACGACTGAATTGGTTGATATTTTCAGAAGCAACTTTTAAAGTCGCAGTTTCATATTGTTGAAACCAGTTAAGAAGCACATTCTTTAATTGAAAATGGGCGTTATAATCAAAAATTGCACCTGTCTTGGTCGACGCAACAATATCAGCTACTTCCCATTTCTGAGGGCCTATTCCTATTATTGGTCTTTCTGCTGCCATATATTCAAACAACTTACCCGGAATTATACCCCGCGTTTCTTCAGAATCAATTTCTGATAATAATAATACTTGAGATTTTCTTTGGTATTCTAAAGCCTCATCATGTGAAACATAGCCCAACAAATTGGTGTACTTCTCTAATCCAGATGCTTTTATAGCTTCTAAAGTATCTTCACTTAAAACTCCTATAAACTGAAGTTTTAATTTATTTTTAAAGCTTTCATGTTCTTTTACTAACTCCCCAAGTACTTTCCATAAATTCTTCGGATTTCTACCAGTTAACATTGAACCGATGTGTGAAATTGTAAAATATTCATCAAGAGTAATTTTTGAAGTCACTATATGATCAAAACCATTAGTAATTACCGTTATATTTTTTTGAGTAATACTCTTGAATTCGTTCTTAGTGATATTGCTTGTTACTAAAATCTCATCAGCCGTGGTCAAGACCAATTGTTCAAGTTCTTTGTGCCTGTTTTGAGCGGTTTTCGTCAATTTTAATTTTTTATGATACCCAATTGACGTCCACGGATCTCTAAAATCTGCAATCCATTTGACCTTTTTAAACAGTTTTAAATGATAACCGATCAAATGAACACTATGTGGGGGACCCGTGGTAATAATGGTTTGTATATCTTCTTTTTCTAAAACATCATATAAGTATTTTACAGACGGCCGTACCCAATATTTTCTTGCATCAGGAATAAAAAGATTACCCCGTATCCAAAGCATGCACTTTTCTACAAATGATTGATTTTTAGTTGCAATAATGCCCGAGCTAATTTGTTTGGTCTTTTTTCTAGAAAAGATACTTGCCAAGCGATAAGGTTCAAAAATTGGGTGTTTATAGATTTTAATATCGCCAGCAACTTCATCTAAAAAACTTTTATCTATCATAGGATAGGTCGGGTTCTCAGGAATATAAACTACAGGTTCAATATTAAAATCGCTTAGGTATTTTACGAATTTCAGCCATCGCTGTACACCAGGACCTCCCGCTGGAGGCCAGTAGTAAGTAATGACGAGCACCTTTCGCATTAGCCTTGTGGTTTTTCTTCTTTCTTAGATTTCCAGAATGAAAATCCTATTCCTCCTAAAACAACAAGTCCTAAAAGAATTGAACTTGCTAAAGTTATTTGGCTTCCAATTCGTACCACTTCTGGTTCGAATTTAAATTCTATTTTATGTTTTCCTTCCGGAATTTGCAATGCACGAAGTACATAATTGACTCTAAAATGCTTTGCTAAGTTTCCATCGATATAAGCATTCCAGCCATTAGCATAATACATTTCTGAAAAAACAGCGACTCCAGCGAATTCATTGTTTGATTCATAAATCAAATCATTAGGTTGATAATTTACTAATTCTATAGAAGCTGTAGAATCTCTACGAAATGCAAAACGATTAATATTGTTAAAGTCATCAACATTTACAACAGCTTGGTTTTTGGTATCTAAGCCTTCTAACGAAGCAATTTCTTCATCTGCATTATTCACTTTTTTCAATTCTGAAATAAACCAAGCATTTCCGTTAGCCTCAGGGTTCATGGCAGGATATCTTCTACCCTCTTGATCTTGTTGTACAACATACTTTACGTTCAACATATTTAAAATAGCCATATTCCCTTTTGCTAAATGATAGGTGAACAGGTCTTCCATACCTGCGGGTTTCGCGGCATGATACCCACTGATTGACTGATGAAAATATGCCGTTCGTGCGCTGCTTAAACCTTCAGCTTGATCAAAAACACGATATACACTTTTGTCATTTTTGATTTGTTTGTCTAAGGCAGTTTCTTGAAATGGCTCATTCATATTACGCTTCGAAACAAAATTATCATTGTTAACATACCGTAAATTAACGCCTACTAAATCAATTACAATCAAAAGACCAATAGCAATAATTGCAATGTTTTGTTTCAGTTTACCTTTTAAATAAAACCAAATCACAGCGGCAGATAACAGAACAAAAATTATAGAACGAAACAAATCATTAGTGTAAACCATTTTTCGATCTGCTTTTACAACATCAGGTAATTCTTCCATACCAGTAACACGAAGCTGTTGATCTGAAGGTGCTGAAAAATCGAACATACCTTTAAACACAAACAAAAGAACACCCAAACCTAAAACGGTGAAAAAAGATATTTTAAGTGACTGCCACTTTTCTTTAGATGCAATAGCTGGGTTAAAAATTGCGGCCAAGGCCAGAATAGCCAAAACTGGCGCACAGAGTTCTAGGATAACTTGCACTGAAGATACGGCCCGAAATTTATCGTACAACGGAAAATAGTCGATCATAAAATCGGTAAGTAAGCTAAAATTCTTACCCCAAGAAAGAAATAACGACATGAGTACTCCCCCTAAAAGCCACCATTTTGACTTGCGTTTTACCAGAATTAATCCTAAGATAAATAGAAAGAAGATAATGGCTCCGATATATGCTGGCCCTGAAACCCCAGGTTGATCTGCCCAATACAATGGTAAACCAGAGGTGAATTCTAAAGCCCTACTTCGAGGTAAACCTTTTTCTACTAGGTAGTCGTAGGTTTTCGAATCTGTTCCTAAATTTTCTTGAGATGCGCCACCAAAAAGACGGGGTACGAAAAGGTTTAATGATTCGCTAATTCCGTAACTCCAATGGGTTATATATTCTTTATCTAACCCTTTAGATGGCTCTTTTCTACTACCATCTACATTGATAGTTAATTTAGAAGGGCCACGAGTACTCCAATCAGCATATTCTTTGGTAGCCATTAATCCTGTTGCATTGGCTGCAATACCTAAGGTTACAGCAACAAGAAGAATTCCTACAGAAATAAAGAAGTGTTTTAAGTATTTTTTACGAATGGCATCAATTAAATAAACTATACCTAAAATGAGAACCAACAACATAAAGTAATACGTCATTTGATAGTGATTGGCTCTAATTTCTAAGGCCATAGCTACGGCAGTTAGCACAAAGCCCCAAAGGTACTTTTTGCGAAATACCAGAATAATTCCACCTAATAAAATTGGTAAATACCCTAAAGCATGAGCTTTCGCGTTATGGCCTGCTCCAAAAATAATGATCAAGTATGTTGAAAAACCAAAAGCTAAAGCACCAACTATTGCGAGGCGATAATCAACCTTCATACAACATAAAAGAATGTAAAATCCTACAAAATAAAGGAATAAGTAATCTGCGGGGCGAGGTAAAAATCGAATTAAACTATCTAACTTTTTAACGTAATCATGCGGATAATAGGCTCCTAATTGATAGGTAGGCATACCTCCAAAAGCACTATTCGTCCAGTATGGTTCTTGATTGTCATTTCGCTTACGAAAGTCATTTTGTTCTTTGGCCATACCAACAAACTGCTTGATATCATATTGCTCTATTACCTTACCCTGCATTACAGGACTGAAATAGGCTACGGCCGCAACGATGAAAAATACTGCTACAAAAAAATGGATGAAGAATGCTTTTAATCCTTTACGCATGGGTAAATTTAGTGGTTGATTCTGCTAAAATACAGAATGAAGTAGTTTGAAGTTTTTGTTTTACCAATAAATTTTGAATTTAGAGGTCAGAAATTGTAGTATTTCAAGAATCTAATTAGCAAATAAGCATATTTTAAGCAATTTTCACAGTTAAGTGAGATCACCATGGTTTATTCAATCTCCTCAAAATCAATATAATCACCTACCGTATTTGAAGAACTTTTTTTTCTTGAAGGTTTCTTATCAATTATAACATCACCAACCCTTTCCTCATGAGTTGAATGTTGTTGCTGAGAAAAATCGCCAAACCTTTCTTTAAAATGGGCCTCGGTTTTTTTGGCTGCGTAATTTATTATTTTAGGTGCAAAGAGCTTCCCTAAAAATCTAAAAAGATAATAGAAGAGACCTATAATTAAAATCGTTTTTAATAAAGCCATAATATTTATAATGGATTATATCAAAAATACAATTCTCACGTTGTTATAGATGGATAAAAGTCTTAAAATAATAATAAAACCTACGTAACACAGCTACAAAATACTTGCTACGAGGTTAAAATTCTGGGTTTAATCAGTTTTTAGTAGCTATTAAACCACAGAATTATATTCATAAATTGAAACGAACTAGGTAATGAAATACGTGTCACTACTTTTTTTACTTATACTACCATATATAGGGTTTTGTCAATATACTGATGTAATCAATTCTAATCGACCAGGCCTATCGGTAAGTGCTTATGCTGTGGGTAAGAACGTTATTCAAATTGAAGCTGGTTTACGATATGAACAAAGTGATCACAGCTTTTTGAATACACAATCTAATTTATGGGGTACTGATGTTTCCCTTCGTTACGGACTACTTTTCGAACAATTAGAAATTAACTATGAAGGCACCTTTCAGAATAGAAAGTCAACTTTTAACAACTTAGGAATTGAAGAATCTTTCTGGAATTTTTCAAGAAACCGATTAGGGTTGAAATTTCTGGTTTATGATCGATATAAGTCACCTGAGCGCAACAAACCTAACTTATATAGTTGGCGAGCAAATAATGTTTTTCAACTAAAAAACTTAATCCCTTCAGTTTCAATCTATGGTGGAGCCACTTTCAATTTGGGTGAAAATCCTTTTTATTTAGGCGACCCCACGGTTTCATACCGGGCAATGGTTGCCACACAAAGTAGATTAACACCTCGTTTTGTTTTCATAACCAACTTTGCCTATGATCGTATTTCAACCGATTTTCCTGAATTAAGTTATTTGGTTTCTTTATCATATGCCTTTAGAAACCCGAAGTGGAGTACCTTTGTTGAACACCAAGGTATTAATAGTGATCGCTATGCTGATCTTTTAATTCGAGGTGGTGTAGCTCATTTATTAAAAGAAAACCTTCAAGTTGATATGAACTTAGGTGCAAGTTTTAAAAATACCCCATCTAGAATTTTTATAACCGCCGGAATGTCTTATCGATTTGATTTTCATAAAGATAAAGAGATTCCTATTGAAGACCAAGATGCTGACCAAAATGGCGGAGCAATTAAAAAGAACGCCATGAAAAAGAAAAAGGACGATTCTAAAGATAAAAAAGATAAAGGCACCGGCGCCGAAGATATAGATTTAGGTCCTTCAAAAAAACAACTCCGAAAGCTTAAAAAAGCAGAAAAGAAAAAGAAAAAAGAGAAGAAGAAAAAAGATGAAGGAGTAATAGAGTTTTAGGCTTTAATAACACCAACATTTCTAGTTCATTTTCAGTTTACTTTCTTTGATTTTATTCGTACACCGAATTTCATGTAATCATTTGCTGAATAGTAATTTTATGCTACGTTAAATATCGCTAAATTGCGATTTCCAAAAAAGCACTATGGTCACCCTCAAAGAGGCGGTTTCAAAATCAGAATTAAAACTATTTGTAAAGTTTCCTTTTAAACTGTATAAAGACTCGGAGTATTGGGTTCCGCCTATTATTACTGATGAGCTGGAAACCTTCGATAAAACCAAAAATCCGGCATTTAAAAATGCGGAAGCCAGCTTTTTTTTAGCCTACAAGAATAATACTGTGGTAGGCCGTGTGGCTGCTATCATCAATAATTTAGAGATTAACCAACAACAACTTAAAAAAATGCGCTTTGGTTGGTTTGATTTCATTGACGATACAGAGGTTTCTGAAGCACTGCTTAATAAAGTAGCTGAAATAGGCCAAGAACATCAACTTGAATACATGGAAGGGCCAGTTGGTTTTTCAAACTTGGATAAAGTCGGAGTTTTAACCGAAGGTTTTGATCATATTGGTAGTATGGTTACTTGGTATAATCATTCGTATTATCAAAAGCATTATGAACGTTTAGGGTTTGTAAAAGAAAAGGAGTACATGGAAAATAAATTTCCAGCTGGTAACGCAGATCCTGCCCTATTTACTAAACTCAATGATCTTATCAAAAGACGATATGGTTTACGCGAAGTCAACTTTGTAAAAAGTAAAGACATCATGCCTATGGTAGATCAAATGTTTGATTTGTTCAACGAAACCTATTCTAAACTATCTTCATTTGTACCCATAACAGATGTTCAAAAGTCGTATTTCAAGAAAAAGTATATCAGCTTTATTAATCCCGAATACATTAAATTCATTGTTGATAAAGAAGATAAATTGATTGCTTTCGCCATTGTAATGCCATCGTTTTCTAAAGCCTTACAAAAGGCCAAAGGAAAGCTTTTTCCGTTTGGCATTTACCATTTACTTCAGGCCAAGAAAAAAAGTAAAGATGTTTATTTTTACCTCATCGGAATTCACCCTGAATTTCAAAACAAAGGAGTTACAGCAATCATTTTCAATGAGTACTATAAAACGTTTAAAGCCAAGAAGATTGACATGTGTTATCGCACACCTGAACTAGAAGAGAATATTGCGATAAAACAAATGTGGAAACATTTCGACCCAGTGGTATATAAGCGCAGAAGAACCTACAGAAAAAATTTATAAAAAGGGTTCAAATAAAAATTCCAAATACAAGATAACTGCCTATCTTAAATTTGGAATTATTAATTCTATCAACAATTGATTTATTCACCCATTGCAGCAGCAACTGCAGCTGATAATCTTTTATAGGTTCCGTTAACCAAACGCTCTCTAATACCTGAAAAAGCATCAAGTGTAACCGCTATATCTTCAAGAGTATGAGTTGCTGTTGGTATTAAACGAAGTAAAATTAATCCCTTTGGAATTACCGGATACACCACTATTGAACAGAAAATACCATAATTTTCACGTAAATCTTTAACTAAAGCCATTGCCTCAGGAATACTTCCATTAAGATATACAGGGGTCACACAACTGGTTGTTGTACCAATGTCAAATCCTCTTTCTTTTAAACCATTTTGCAAAGCATTTACGTTCTCCCATAGTTTTTCTTTAAGCTCTGGCATAGTACGCAACATATCTAATCGTTTCAAAGCTCCTTTCACGTACACCATAGGTAGTGATTTTGCAAACATTTGAGAACGTAGATTATATTTTAAATAATCTATGATTTCTTGATCAGCGGCAACAAATGCACCAATACTTGCCATAGACTTCGCAAAAGTGGCTAAATAAACATCGATTCCATCTTGAACACCTTGTTCTTGACCAGCACCACCTCCAGTTTTGCCTAAGGTACCAAAACCATGTGCATCATCAACCAATAGTCTGAACTTGAATTTTTCTTTTAAAGCAACGATTTCTTTCAAAATACCTTGCTCTCCTCGCATGCCAAAAACTCCTTCAGAGATCACTAAGATTCCACCACCGGTTTGCTCAGCAAGTTTGGTAGCTCTTTCTAAATTCTTCTCTAAACTTTCGGCATTATTGTGAACAAACGTAAAACGTTTACCCATATGTAAACGCACTCCATCAATAATACAAGCATGACAATCTACATCGTAAACAATTATATCATCTTTGGTGACAAGAGCATCGATAACAGACATAAACCCTTGATAGCCAAAATTGAGTAAGTAAGAAGCTTCCTTTTGCACAAATGCAGCACATTCTTGTTCTAACTGTTCATGAAATTCAGTATGACCACTCATCATTCTTGCCCCCATAGGATAAGCAGCACCATGTTCTAAAGCTGCTTCGCCATCTACCTTTTTTATTTCAGGAAGATTGGCTAAACCTAAGTAATCATTGATACTCCAAGTAATAACATCTTTCCCCTGAAATTTCATTCGGTTTGAAATAGGACCTTCTAACTTTGGAAAAACAAAATATCCTTCGGCCTGAGAAGCCCATTTTCCCAATGGACCTTTGTTTTCTATAATTCTATCAAATATGTCTCTCATTAAGCGTGATTGAGTTTTTGAAAATACCTTTACAGTTCTGCAAAAATATAGATTTTACTCTAAAAAATAGGGCAATAACCATATAAGTCATTGCCCTTTTTATTAATATAACAAAATATTGTTATCGAACTACCTGTATTTGCGGTGTTTCTTCTACTTCTGTATTATTAAGAAAACCTTGATTTTCCATCCATTCATCACTATAAATTTTACTCATATATCGCGACCCGTGATCTGGAAAAATAAGAATTACATTACTGTCTTTGCCAAAAACACCCTTTTCACTTAATTGTTTAGTGGCTTGCATCACTGCTCCACAGGTATAGCCTGCGAAAATACCCTCTGTTCTAGAAATTTCACGTGCAGTATGGGCACTTTCTTCATCAGTTACTTTTATAAATCTGTCTATCGCGCTAAAATCAGTAGCTCCTGGAATTAAATTTTTACCCAATCCTTCAATACGATACGGATAAATTTCATCAGTATCAAGCTCGCCAGTTTCATGATATTTTTTCAAAACTGACCCAAATGCATCTACCCCGATAATCTCAATATCAGGATTTTGCTCCTTTAAAAAACGAGCCGTACCAGATATTGTTCCTCCGGTTCCACTACAAGCTACCAAATGAGTAATCTTTCCATTCGTTTGATTCCATATTTCAGGACCCGTAGACTTATAATGTGCTTCAATATTTAACTCATTAAAGTACTGATTTATGTAAATAGAACCTTTCGTTTCTTGATGCAAACGCTTGGCGACTTCGTAATATGATCTTGGATCGTCTGCACTCACATGAGCAGGGCAAACATAAACCGTAGCTCCCATTGAACGAAGCATATCTATTTTATCGGGTGATGATTTAGAACTAACCGCTAGTATGCAGTCATAACCCTTAATCATACTAACCATTGCAATACTAAACCCTGTATTACCAGAAGTGGTTTCAACAATGGTACTGCCTTCTTTCAATATGCCTTTTCGCTCTGCTTCTTCAATAATATGAAGAGCAATGCGATCTTTAGCAGAATGCCCCGGATTGAAAGCCTCTACTTTTGCATAAAAATTTCCTGTTAAGTTTTTTGATATTTTATTCAGCTTGACTAGAGGGGTGTTTCCTACTAACTCTAAAATGTTTTCGCAAGCATTTATTTTATCTTCCATAAAAGGTAATTATAAGTGCATTGTTCGTTAATGTGTTCGATACAATACCATGCAAAATTAGTTATTTTTTTCTAGTCTTCTAATTTTCCTTCTAAATCAAGGATAAAAGCATACTCTTTTGCGACTTCTTTTAAAGCCTCAAAACGACCAGAAGCACCACCATGACCAGCTTCCATATTGATATCAAACAACAACTGATTATCATCAGATTTAAATTCTCTCAATTTTGCTACCCATTTTGCTGGTTCAAAATATTGTACTTGCGAATCATGCAAGCCAGTAGTAACTAACATATTCGGATACGGTTTTGATTGTACATTATCGTACGGTGAATATGATTTCATATACTCATAGTACTCTTTTTCGTTAGGGTTACCCCATTCATCATATTCTCCGGTAGTTAGCGGAATAGAGTCATCTAACATGGTGGTAATAACATCTACAAATGGTACCGCTGCAACAATACCATTATATAGTTCTGATGCCATATTAATAACGGCTCCCATTAGCAATCCACCAGCAGACCCTCCCATAGCATACATGTGTTTTGAACTAGTATAGCCTTTTGCAATTAAAAACTTGGTACAATCAATAAAATCTGTAAAAGTGTTCGTCTTATTTAAAAGCTTTCCATCTTCATACCATGGTCTACCCAAATATTGACCTCCTCGAATATGGGCTATAACATAAACAAATCCTCTATCCAGCAGACTTAAACGAACCGTAGAAAAATAAGGGTCAATGGTCGCGCCATACGACCCGTAGGCATATTGCAAAATAGGCGTATTACTATTTAAGGCTGTATCTTTATGATAAACTACTGACATAGGTATTTTAACCCCATCTTCTGCAGTGGCCCAAAGACGTTTTTCTAAATAATTTTCTTTTCTAAACGTACCCCCTAATACCTCTTGCTCTTTCAAAACAACCTGCTCTTTCGTCTTCATGTTGAAATCAATGACCGAACTAGGTGTTGTCATTGAGTTGTATGAATAACGTAAAATATGAGTTTCAAAATCAGGATTTCTACTTACGTTAGCTGTATACGTTTCATTTTCAAAAGGAAGCTTGTAACTATCTGTGCCATCCCAGCGAACAATCTTAATCTCGTTTAGTCCGTTTCGGCGTTCAGAAAGAACGTAATACTCTTTGAATATGCTCATACCCTCTAAAAGTACATCTGCTCTGTGTTGAATAAATTCTTGCCAATATTCGAACGAGGTCTGCTCCTCACCTACTCGCATTAATTTAAAGTTGGTTGCACCGTCTTTATTCGTAAGCACATAAAAGTAATTTTCATAATGAGAAATATCATATTCAAGCCCTCTTTGTCGTGGTGAGAATATTTTAAACTCGCCATGCGGATTATCAGCCTCTAATGTTCTATACTCAGAAGTTAACGTGCTATATGAACCAATAATGATATACTTTCTTGATTTTGATTTATATACATAAGTACCAAAAGTTTCGTCTTCTTCGTGATAAACCAAACTATCTTTTTGGGTAACAGTTCCCAAAACATGCTTAAAAATTTTATCAGATCGTAAGGTTACATCATCTTGCTTACTATAAAAAATAGTTTTGTTATCGTCTGCCCATACCGAGTTACCTGCGGTATTTTCAATTTTATCATTAAAGATTTCACCCGTACTTAAATTCTTTATCTGCAAGGTGTATTTTCTTCTAGAAACAGTATCTACTGAAAACGCAGCTAAAGCGTTATCAGGACTAATGGAAAAACTTGATAAATTAAAATAATCATGTCCCTTCGCTAGTTCATTACAATCGAAAAGAATTTCTTCTTCATTATCAAGACTATCTTTTTTTCTTGAATAAATAGGGTATTCTTTTCCGGTCTCATATCTAGAAATATACCAATAACCATTTTGTTTGTAAGGCACTGAAGAATCATCTTCTTTAATTCTCGCTTTCATTTCTTGAAACAATGAAGTTTGAAAATTTTTAGTGTGAGCAGTTTGCGCCTCGTAATAGGCGTTTTCTTTTTCTAAATGTGAAACAACCTCTGCGTCTTCCCTATCATTCATCCAATAATAATCATCAACCCTTACATCGTCATGTTTAATTAACTTTTTAGGAACTTTTTTTGCAATCGGTGCTTGCATATTCTTCATATCTTTTTGATGAATTTAAGAGCTTGCAAAAGTAACACATCCTTAAAGAATACCACCTAATCATGTTCTATTCAGTTATACTACCAATTTCATTCAATTTGTTAGCTTTGTATTTATACTAACTTTTTAATACATAATACTATGTTTGGAGATATGATGGGCATGATGGGGAAACTTAAAGAAACTCAAGAGAAAATTGAAGCAACAAAAAAACGATTAGACCATGTTACGCTTCAAGAAGAATCTCCTGAAGGTCTTGTTAAAGTAAATCTAACAGCCAATCGTGAGGTAAAAGCGATTACAATTGACGATAGTTTATTAACCGATAAAGAAAAGCTGGAAGACTATCTGGTGCTTGCCATTAATAAAGCTGTTGATGCGGCAACTAAGGTTAATGAAGCTGAACTTGCTGCAGTTGCAAAAGAAGGCATGCCCAATATACCCGGCATGGGCAGTATGTTTAAATAGTATCAGAATAAGTTGCTAACATACTAAATAGTCTTTAAATCTCGTTACTATTTATAGTTTAGCAAAATTTTTGTCTCTTTAATATAAAAACCAAAATGAAACACCTAATTCTACTTTTGTTCTTACCAATAGTAATGGCGGCTCAAGCTGATAAAAACGTCATAAGTTCTAGTGAATGGTTGACCGATTATGAAACTGCATTGACAACTGCTAAAAACACCAATAAAAATGTGATGGTTTATTTTACAGGTAGTGATTGGTGCCCGCCTTGTAAGATGCTTAAAACAGATCTTTTTGATTCTGCTGAGTTTTCGGCACTTTCAAATAATTATGTTTTATTGTACATTGATATACCAATGAATAGAGATCTGATATCTGCAGAACAATTGCAGCACAATAAAGCTGTTTCAGATAAATTAAATAAAAAGAACTCTGTACCTCTTATTAAAATTCTTGATGAAAAAGGACAAGAATTAGACAAATATTCAGGTTATAGCATGAATGGCGATATAAGCTATCATTTAGAGCTATTACAAAAACATAAATAAAAAATAAAAATAGAATTTTAACCAAAAAAAAGGGTTTTCCAATTAAGGAAAACCCTTTTTAATTTATTGGGGAACTTAATTAGTTGTTGATCAATCTAAATTCTGTTCTTCTGTTCACAGCATGTTCGCGCTCTGTACATGAAACTCCTTCTTTACAACGGTTTTTAGTCTTAGTTTCACCATAACCGTTAGCAACTAATAAACTAGAGTTAACTCCTTTACTAATTAAATAATCAGCAACTGCTTTTGCTCGTCTTTCAGAAAGATCTTTATTATTTGCTGCAGAACCTCTTACATCAGTATGTGATGCTAATTCGACTTTAACACCTGGGTTTTGGCTTAATACAGGCATTAACCTAGTATCAATAATATTCTTAGCTGCAGCTGTTAAGGTAGCACTACCTAAATTCCAACTTATAGGAAGGGCTTGGTACTCAACTAAAGAACATTCTACTTCTTTCCAAGTAGTCAATCCACCTTTTTCTTTTAAAACTTCTTTAGAAACAGTTTTTGTAACTGCAGGAATAGTCTCCTCAACCGTATAAGCATCTTTATCTAAAACAGTTTTAGTAATCTCTTTATACTCTGCAGGAATTATTTCTTCAACAACACGTGCAGGCTCTAACAATACTCTTTTTGTATAAGTAGCATTTTTTGATCCTATCGGAGTTTTACTAGAAGAAGCATCACTTGCCAAAGTAGTTGTTTCAATTGTTGTATATTCGGCAGGATACCCTTTATAACACCAGTATCTACAATCATCAGGGTTACCTGAAGCACAATCAGGTGCAGATGCACCAAGCTCCCACTGAGCGTACGCAGGTTTAATTTCAATTGTTTCAGAACCTGTACCAAATGAAGCTGGAGTTACCCTTAAGGTATTACCGCCAGATTTAGATACATAGCTAACAGTTTCTGTACCCCATTTTTCTGGAATAACCGTCAATTTTTTACCTGCTGCTTTCACCTCTACTCTCTCTGTAACTGTTTTAAAGGTAGCAGGTACCGTTTTTAAAACCTTATAGGCTGGCTTAACAGTTAATGTAACTGTTTCATTAACGTATACATCAGGGGTTGTACAACGCACATAACATTTTCCTGGCTCCGGATTTGCAGGCAAATCTTGTGCCATTGCAGTACCGGCAAAAGCAAATGCTAAAATTAATAGTGTTTTTTTCATAATTAGTTAATAGTTTAATTGTTAATATCTAACTACTAAGAAACAGAAAAATGGAAATAGTCACTTTTTCCTTAAAGAAATTTTACAAAATCATAATTTGTATCTTTAAATAAAACAAAATCATGATTGAAATTCAACGTACCAATGGTGACAAAGTTAATTTTCTAGTAAAATCAAAAGCTGGTAAAACACTATTAACTAGTGTTGATTATTCAAACAAACAGGAAATGGAAAAGACCATTAAACAATTAGCTAGCCCAAAAAACCTTGTTCAAAAGATTGAACGAAAGACTAATTTTGAAGGGCAATTTCTATTTCATTTAAAAGCCGAAACAGGAAGCCTAATTGGAAGCAGTGGGCTATATTCTTCTGAAGCCGGAATGGAAAACGGCATAAAAAACCTTAAAAAGAATCTATTTTAAGTCGTGTAAAATTTCTAAGAAATATTCATGCATACGATCAGAGTAATCTAAATGTGTAACCACTCGTAACTTACCTTGACCAATACCAATAATATGTACATTTTTATTTTCAAGATTTGCCACAAATTTTTCACTTGACTCTTTTTTTTCATCAATTTCAAAAATAACAATGTTGGTCTCTATTGGTTCTACCTTTTTAATTATATCTAAATTTTTAAGTACATTACCAATTTCTTTTGCCTTTCGATGATCTTCTTTCAATCTATCAATTTGATGATCTAAAGCATAGATACCAGCTGCAGCCAAATACCCTGCCTGCCTCATGCCTCCGCCAAAAACCTTTCGAATACGAATTGCTTTTTGAATAGCAGCAGTTGAACCAACTAAAACAGAACCTACCGGACATCCTAAACCTTTACTCAAACAAATACTGATGGTATCAAAAAGATCACCGTATTGAGCAGTTGTTTCATTCTTTGCAACCAAAGCATTCCATAATCGGGCTCCATCTAGATGATATGCTAATTGATTTTGATCACAAACTTCTTTAATCCTTTTTAATTCCTCAATATCCCAACAGGCTCCTCCTCCTTTGTTAGCAGTGTTTTCGATACTTACTAAAGTAGTTAAGGGACTATGATAAAAATCTGGTGGATTGATAGACGATTCTACTTGAGTAGCAGTCATCATTCCTCTATGCCCATCAATTAATTTACAAGAAACTCCACTGTTAAAACTAACGCCACCCCCTTCATAATTAAAAATATGAGAATACTTATCACATATTAATTGCTCGCCTGGGTTAGTATGCAATTTTATAGCCGTTTGATTTGCCATGGTGCCTGAAGGAAAAAATAAAGCAGCTTCTTTATGAAACATTGCAGCTAGCTTTTCTTCTAAGGCATTTACCGTAGGATCTGATTTAAAAACATCGTCACCAACTTGGGCAGACATCATAGCATTTAACATTCCTGCAGTTGGTTTAGTTACTGTATCACTAATTAGATTTATTTCCAAGAAAAATAATTTAGATTAATTATAGTAGTTCATTGTATTGCTGTTAATGAAAACAATCCATTCCGATCGGTGACCCGTCTGGAAGTTTAGGTGTCTCAATTAATTCAAATGCTGATATATTTTTACTAAAAGCATTAATTCTTCGCACCATTTCAGCGCCCATAGTATTATTGCTTTTCAATGACATACTAGCCTTTAGTTTCGAAAGTGCATTATTTGCCAGTGCATTCACTTGTGGATGTACTTTCTCTGTTGCCGCTAAATGCATTAAATGATACAAGACCCTAAAATTAATATTTGTTTGCGCCTCATTTAGATAGGTATCTTTATGACTTTTCATTACCGTGTTCAAGACTAAAGCATCAAAAACCTCTGAAAGACCTATATTTTTTGGGTCAATAGATTTCTGTTGAATTAGCCGTGACACCCGCTCAGGATGCAACAACAAGCCTAAAGTCATATCAGCTGCCGTTTCAGTCGCAGATAATGCATCAAATGAAACCCCAGTCTTTCCTTTTATCGACTCTCTTGTTCTAGCATAACCAAAAGCACGTGGAGGAAATAGATGTAATTTGTTTTTAGGAATTGCGATTACACTGGCGTCTAAAGTTTGTAGTAAACTTTTTAATGCCTTTTCTTGGGTTTCTTTATCTATAACATAAACCGTTTTTTGATTATCTCCTTTCACCGCATAATTATATTCTAAACCTCCTACAAGTTTTGCTACCGCCTCTGTTTGATATCTATGAAAAAAATACAAAGGCACAAAAACATCTTCCAATACAGAATAAGGCTGATTCGATGGAATATTATCAGCTGAAAAGTTTGCAATCGCCACTTCTCTAATCTTTAGCATATCGTTAAGTTCATCACTAACACTTTTACCATTATCCCATAAATGAGCTAAAACATGTGCACTACCTCGAGGTCTCGCATCTTGATCTGTGATGAAACGTAAACCGTTCGTGGCTGCCTGCTCAAGTATCTTATTTAATTCTAAAGTTTCGTTTTCATCTTCTGCAAAAGACTCATAAGCATAAGCTACCGATACTTTGTCCCATGCCCCTATCCTATCATCATAGGCATTAGAAAAATCAATGGTGCCGTTTTTCAACGAAAATTGAGGATGTGGATAATCCATTACTGAAGCCTTACCATTCGTACTCGCTGCGTAGTTATGAGCAAAACCAAGCGTATGACCAATTTCATGCGCCGATAATTGACGAATTCTTGCAATTGCCATTTCTAACATGGGTTCATGGTTATCATCGCGTTCAGCATATGGCTTGTTCATTAAAGCCTGCGCGATTAAAAAATCTTGTCGAATTCTTAAACTTCCCAAACTAACATGGCCTTTAATGATTTCGCCTGTTCTAGGGTCTGTAACGCTCGCACCGTAACTCCAACCGCGAGTTGAACGATGTACCCATTGAATAACATTAAAGCGCACATCAAGCGGATCTGCGTCATCTGGTAATATCTTTACTTGAAAAGCATCCTTATAACCAATAGCTTCAAATGCTTGATTCCACCACTTACCACCTTCTAGCAAGGCAGATCGAACAGGTTCGGGCGTACCATTATCTAAATAGTAAATGATCGGCTCTATGGCTTCACTTACTGCCGCAGTTTTGTCTTTCTTTTCTAATCTATGTCTGCGAATAAATCGTTTTAATATAGGAGATTCAACTGGGGTTGCATAATCATAGTACATAAAAGGAGAAGCACCAGAGCGAGGATCAAATGCTCTTTTTTTATAACCGTCATCGGGTAATTCTACAAATGAATGGTGTTGAGCAACGGTAACCAAACCAGGATTTGGAGTTACTGATCTAATATTTCTACCAGTAGCATCTCCTTTAAAGGTAAGGGTAACATCAAACTCTATATTTTTTGGAAAGGCCTTGGTTCGTTCTAAGGCCAATGCGCTTTTAGATTTATCGAGTTGATACACGCCTTCTTTAGAACGTTTTAATCGAGCAACAACACCATGAGTGTCTTGCATTAGAAAATCTGTAATATCAATTATGTACTTCCCATTAGTTTCATCTTCGATAGGGAAACCTCCTAATACAGACTTTGCAAATGCTTGTTCAACAGATTTTCGTTCTAACTCATTATTCGTTATGGCTCTAAACCTCAAATTTGGCTGCACCAACAACAACTTATTTCCTGCCTTCTTAAAATAGACCACTTGAGTACTACCAAGTTGCCCTCTATCTAAACCAATATCGTTACTACCAATACCACTGCTTAACGAGGAGATATATAAAAACCGCTTATTAAGCTCAGTAACCTCTAAATACGTCTTATCGGTTTTTATATCATATTGAAAATTAAAAAAGCCTTTATACTTTTTGAAATCTTTGCTCTTTTCTGAGAATTGGGCATTCAGCAAATTCATCGATAAAAGTAGAAAGAGCAGTGATAAGTAATTGTTTTTCATAATTCGTAGTTCCATAATTAGTCCGCTTTAAATGTAATTAAAATCAAGTAATATATACGAATTCTCAATATTTGATCTGATTTTCCCATATTGATAAATGCACGTGCTCTAACTAGCAAAACCATAATTAAGAATTGCCATTATTATCACATTCTCATAGGTAAAAGCCTTGAAATCAAGTATATTCTTAACAAACAAAATATCATGAATAGTTTAAAAAATCAGATGTTTTCATCTTACCAATTAAACCATGATTTATATGATGAAATTTTCGAAGACCACGGTAAGATAAAAGAAGTCTACAAAAAGCTCTTCGACATTTACGGCGAGCACTCCATCAGAGACTATGTTAACCTTAATGAGAAAGCAAAATCTTCCTTTTTTAATCAGGGCATCACTTTTCAGGTCTATGACAAAGAGAAAACACATGAAAAAATTTTCCCTTTTGATTTGTTTCCTAGAATCATAGATCCAAAAGAATGGAAAATCATTGAAAAAGGATCGGTGCAGCGAAGCAAAGCTTTAAATCTATTTCTATGGGATATTTATCACGATAAGAATATCATAAAGCAAGGAATTATTCCGATGGAGCTTATAAGTTCTTCTGCAAATTATCTTGACCAAATGAATGGTATTGATCCTGCGGGTGGCATATACAATCACATTTCAGGTACTGATATTATCAAACATAATGATGGAAAATATTACGTATTAGAAGATAATATTCGCTGCCCGTCAGGTGTAAGTTATGTTATTTGCAATAGAACCGCTTTAAAACGAGCCCTATTTGGTGTATTTAACCATTACAAAGCATGCTCTGTGACAAATTATGCAGAAAATTTATTAGACCTATTAGAAACGGTGAAACCCAATGGCGTAGATATACCCAACGTTGTAGTTATTACTCCTGGTATGTATAATTCCGCTTTTTACGAACATTCATACTTGGCGAAAACTATGGGTGTTGAGTTAGTTGAAGGTCGCGATCTTTTTGTAGAGAATGATTTTGTGTACATGAAAACCATACGCGGACCTGAAAAAGTAGATATTATTTACCGCCGTGTTGATGACGCCTATTTAGACCCTTTAGAATTTAACCCTAATTCTACACTTGGCGTTCCCGGACTCTTTGCTGCTTACAAGAAAGGTAATGTTACACTGGCAAATGCACCGGGTACCGGTGTAGCTGATGACAAAGCGGTTTACACATATATGCCTGAGATTATAAAGTACTATCTCGGTGAAGAGCCAATTCTAAATAACGTGCACACGTATCATTGTAGTAGACCCAACGAACTGAAATACGTGCTTGATCACATACAAGATTTGGTTATAAAACCAGTAGACGAAGCTGGCGGTTATGGTATTTCAATAGGCAATAGACTAGGTAAAGACGAAATTTCACTTGTTAAAAAACAACTTCAGGCAAACCCTAGAAAGTATGTCGCTCAGCCCATAATGTCATTGTCAGTGCACCCCACTTACATTGATAAAAGCGAATCATTTGAGCAACGTCATGTTGACCTTCGCACCTTTACTGTTTTGGGTAAGGATAAAGAATTTGTTTTAAAAGGAGGCCTCACTCGAGTGGCACTTCAAAAAGGCAATCTCATCGTCAATTCTTCGCAAGGCGGAGGTTCAAAAGACACTTGGGTTCTAAAAAAATAAATACACTATATGCTAGCAAGAGTAGCCAACAATTTATATTGGATGGGACGTTACATTGAGCGTTCTGAACATATTGCAAGATTTTTAAATGTCAATTACTTTTCTTCGTTAGATGCACCAAATGCTAGATCACAAGATCGACAATTCGTATTGCGTTCTATGTTATTCATGGTAGGCGAACCCGTTGGTGAAGATGTGGTTTTAGAAGAAGATGAGGTACTTTATAAGATAGGATTAGACGCCGACTTTATCTTTTCTATACGCAACAACGTAAAACAAGCTCGTGAAAATGCGAATAGTGCCAGAGACTTAATATCTACTGAACTCTACGAAGCTATTAATAAGTTTTATCATTTTGTATTGAATTATGATCGAGAAGCTTTTTTGAAAAACGGTCTGCACGATTTTACAGTCAATGTTGCTGAAATGACTTCGGTTTTACGTGGTAAAATTCGAGGCACTTTATTACACGACAGTCTTTATGCCATCATTCTTATGGGTGTCAACATTGAACGAGCCACTCAAATAATTAGAATTATTAATACCAAATATCAAGATGCCATGAATGCTCAGGGTAGTTACGGTGATAAATTCGGAAATAGCTTTGAATGGACTACTTTACTAAAATGTGCCGAGTCTTATGACATGATGCGACGTTTTTACAAGAAGACCCCCATTAGCATCACAACACTCGAGTTTTTAATTCTGAATCCGAATTGTCCGAGGTCTATTATGAACAGTTTAAATCAAGTGTATCGGCATATTAAAGTACTTGACCCTAGCAAGGCTTATAATAAAAATTCAACAGCATTTTTAGTTGGTAAGGTGCGCGCAGAATACCAATACAAGTATATTGAAGAGATTGAACAAGATGTACAACTATTTATAGAGCAAATACTAAATAGCCTTTCAGAAATTAGTAAAAAAATGGAAAGTGAATTTTTCAATTATTAAACCAAATCAATAGAATACCTTAGCATATGTCACGTGAATACTCAATTACCTACACAGCCGAAAACACCTATGAACATGCGGTGAATGACGCACATTGGCAATTTTTAATTATCCCTGAGCAAAATAATTCTCAAGATTTTATAGGAGTTACTTTTGAAAACTCATTAAATGCCATGATTGAATACTCTATTAACGGGTATGGCTTTAAAACAATTCGAATACATCCGAAAATCAACTTTCATAAAATTACCTTTACCGCATCATTTCAATTGATAAAGAAAGACATCAACCCATTTAGTTTTGATCCAGATCCTGATATTTCAAAATCATATTCCACCATTGATGAATTAAATTTTAAAGTTGATTTTGATTCCTTCCTCAGAATTACACATTTTACAACGTTACCTAAATCAAACACTCCACTTTTTTCCTTTGATACATCAAATTCGATATTTGAAAACTTAAAAGCCTTAAATGAATGGACGTTCATGCATATCTATTTTAAGGCCAATGTAACTGATGTCGAAACCACTTTAGATGAAATTATTGAAAAGCGACATGGTGTTTGTCAAGATTTTACACATCTTTTCTGTGCTTTAGCTCGAGAAAATGGTATACCAACGAGATATGTTTCTGGCTATCTACATCAAGGCAATGGTTATTTTGGAGATTCTCAAATGCACGCTTGGGCAGAAGCCTATGTTCCCACCATTGGTTGGATTGGTTTTGACCCTACCAACAATCTCATGGCGAATACGAATCATATCAAAGTAGCGCATGGTAAAGACTATAAAGATTGTGCTCCGCTAAAAGGTGTGCTCTATACTACGGGAAGAAATGAGACCAAACATACTGTCAAAGTTGCGAGTCAACAACAGCAGCAATAAAATAGCCCACGTTTTGCAATAGCGGTACGTAAAAAGAATCTTATTTTTGCACAAAACAATCTTGAATGACAATTACTACAGACCTCTACAATGGTCTTTTAGATCGCCTTGGTGCGTTAAGGAGGTATCTTTGACGTTGATGCAAAACTAATCGAAATAGAAAATGAGCAAGAAAAAACTTTAGCTCCTGATTTTTGGGATAATCCGCAAGAAGCTCAGGCCCATATGAAATTTATACAATCAAAAAAACAATGGGTTGATGATTTCAATATAGCGAAAACACTAGTAGGCGACCTTGAAGTTTTACTTGAATTTCAACAAGAAGGAGATGTTACCGAACACGAAGTTGAAGTACATTATGAAAAAACGGTAAACCATCTAGAAAAACTAGAGTTTAAAAACATGCTTTCAGAAGAAGGAGACGAACTACCCGCGGTGTTACAAATAACTGCTGGTGCGGGTGGTACTGAAAGCTGTGACTGGGCTGCTATGTTAATGCGCATGTATATGATGTGGTGCGAAAAAAATGGTTATAAGGTTAAAGAACTTAATTACCAAGAAGGCGATGTTGCAGGAATCAAAACGGTAACTCTAGAAATAGATGGTGACTTTGCCTTCGGATGGCTGAAAGGTGAAAATGGCGTGCATCGTTTGGTACGCATCTCTCCTTTTGACAGTAATGCCAAAAGACATACTTCTTTTGTATCGGTTTATGTTTATCCATTGGTTGATGATAGTATAGAAGTTGATGTAAATCCTGCTGATATTACTATTACTACTGCCCGATCTAGCGGCGCTGGTGGGCAGAATGTAAACAAGGTTGAAACAAAGGTGCAGTTGGTTCACCATCCTACAGGCATACAAATTTCCTGTTCAGACTCCAGAAGTCAACATGACAATAGAGCTACGGCGATGAAAATGCTAAAGTCTCAATTGTATGAAATTGAATTGCGAAAAAAAATGGAAGCTCGCCAAGAAATAGAATCTTCAAAAATGGCCATTGAATGGGGGTCGCAAATAAGAAACTATGTAATGCATCCTTATAAATTAGTTAAAGATGTTCGAACTGCCGAAGAAACCGGAAACGTTGATGCGGTGATGAATGGTGATATTGACCGCTTCTTAAAAGCCTATTTAATGGCAATGGGTCAAAAAGAAAATGAAGAATAACACACTTATTGTAGTAACGGTTTTTATTGTTAAGTTTTAAAAATTATTGAAAATGATTAAAATATACCATAACCCACGATGCAGAAAATCACGAGAGGGACTAACATTACTTGAAAATTCTGAAAAGGATTTTGAAGTCATTAAGTATTTGGAAGAAATTCCTTCAAAAGAAGAACTACGTTCTATTATTACTTGCCTTGGCATTACTCCTGAAAACCTAGTTCGCAAAAACGAAGCCATTTGGAAAGAAAATTATCGTGGCCGATTACTTTCTGATGAGGAAGTTTTAGATGCAATGATCAAACATCCAAAACTTATCGAACGGCCTATTGTGGTTAATGGGAATAAAGCGGTAATTGGCAGACCTCTTGAAAACATTGAATCTATCATTAAATAATGATAATAAATTCTATGTTTTTAGGAATTGGTACATTTGTTGTAGTTTGCTTTTAACAAACTTTTAACCTTAACAGGTTAAACCCTCATCTAATTTTAGAATCAATACTAAGTCGAGAACTATGAAAACTCACATCAAACAATTAATTGTACTGTTTATTTTTTTATTAGGCGCTTCAGAATTACAAGCACAATATGGATATGGCGGCGGTGGATACGGATATGGTGGTTACGGAGGCCGAGGCGGTTATGGCAGAGGTAGATCTGCAATTCCGCAAGCTGGAGCCGATACGACGCCTAAAGCGCCAGAACCTAAAACTGCAGCTGAAATAGTTGATGCTGAAATGCCTGCTATTGCTGAGACTTTGGGCTTAGATGAATTTGAAACAGCGGTGTTAAGTACTACTTTAAAAAAGTATGTTCAAGAACGAATTGAATTACAAATCTTAAAACTCTCACCAGATAAAATGAGAGAAGCTTATGAAAAGATTACAATTCGACAAGATGAAGATTTAAAAGCTGGTTTACCTCTTGATAAATATGAGGCATTTGTACAAATGCAAAAAGATGGCGTTGCCAAGATGAAAAAAGAGTACAAAAAAGAACAAAAGCGTAACAAAAAGAAGAAAAAGAAAAAACCAAAACCTATAGAATAATATGAAACAACTCCTTCCTTTAGCAATTTTTCTAGTAACTTTTATTACTTATTCACAACGGCCACAAGGAGGAGGACAAAGACCACAAGGAGGGCAACGCCCAAACCCCGTCACCATTACTGGTACTGTTTTAGATTCAGAAACTGGAGAACCCTTAGAATATGCAACTTTAGTTTTACAAAGCCTAAGAGATACAACTAAAATCACAGGAGGCATCACCAATGAACTCGGTAAGTTTGCGGTTGAAACGATGCCAGGTCGTTATAATGTTAGTGTAGAATACATTTCCTTTACTTCATATAAGTTAAAAGCTCAAATTTTTCGCGAATCAACTGATTTGGGTGTCATTAAATTGGCTCCTGATGTTGCTCAACTTGAGGGAGTTGAAGTAATTGCCGAAAAAACTACCGTGGAAATTCGATTAGACAAAAAAATCTATAACGTCGGTAAAGATTTAACGGTTAGTGGTGGTACTGTAAGTGATGTACTAGACAATGTTCCATCGGTATCAGTTGATGTTGAAGGTAATGTACAATTAAGAGGAAACGACGATGTTAGAATTTTAATTGATGGAAAACCATCTGCAATAACTGGCTTAAATTCTACCGAAGCCTTACAACAATTGCCAGCTGAATCAATAGAAAAAGTTGAAGTTATTACATCTCCTTCTGCAAGATATGATGCTGAAGGTTCAGGTGGAATTATCAATATCATATTACGAAGAAGTAAATTATCTGGTTTTAATGGTGCCTTAACCACTAATATTGGTAACCCTAACAGAGCAGGTTTAAATGGTAATATTAATTATCGAACCGGAGACCTAAATATTTTCACCAACGCTGGGTACAATTATCGTACCTCACCTGGCAACATATTTAATAATTCCGTTTTTTTTGATCAAAACGGAGACTTTACAAATAGTATCACTGAAAGTAGTAAACGAGAACGTATAAGAAAAAGCCTCAATGCCAATTTTGGTGTAGAATGGTATGTCAATGAAACATCTTCAATCACGCAAAGTATATTTATTCGAAAATCAGATAATTCTAGTGAAACACTTAACAATTATTCGCAGCTTGACATCAATTTGAATGAGACTAGTGGTTACCGATTTGATAATGAAACAGAAGACGATAATACATTTCAATATGCCTTTAATTATGACAAAAAGTTAAACGATTCTGGTCATAAACTTACTTTTGCTTTTCAGTATGAAAATAGCGAAGAAGTAGAGTCATCACTCATTCAACAAAATGGTTTTGACAGTGAAACTGTTAGAACTGCTGAAGACCAACAACGTATTTTTTTACAAACAGATTATGTATTACCAATCGGTGAGAATAGTCAATTTGAGTTTGGTTACCGCGGAGATTTTAATCGTCTTGAAACTGACTATGATGTAATGTTCATACAACCTACCATCACAGAATTAGGTATCACAAACCCAAGTAACGTGCTCGATTTTAAAGAGTCAATAAACGCTGTTTACAGTCAATTTGGAAGTAAAATAAATGATTTTTCATTCCTAGCAGGGTTACGTTATGAATCAACAAGACTAATCATTGATCAAGTAGAAAGTAATGATTTTAATAGAAACAATTTTGACGGTTTTTTTCCGACTTTAAATCTAAACTACGAATTGACCGAAAAACAGAGTTTCTCAATTGGTTATAATAGAAGATTACGAAGACCAAGATCTTTTTTCTTAAATCCCTTTCCGTCAAGGTCAAGTCCAACAAACCTATTTCAGGGTAATCCACTACTTACTCCATCATTTAGCAATCAAATAGACTTAGGTTATCTCAATCGCTTTGAAAAAGTAACCTTGAATACTTCGGTATATTTTCAACGTGCTACCGATGTCATAACTTTCATTACAGAAGATACTGGTGAAGATACTTTCTTTGATGGCCAGCAAGTAAGCATTTTGAGAAGAACACCTGTAAATTTAGCTAAGAATGATCGTTATGGATTTGAATTTACCACCAGTTACCGCCCTACCAAAAAATGGAACATTAATGGAAACTTCAATATATTCAATTTAATTACCAGAGGTGATTTTAACGGACAAAATTTTGATGCAGAAAACCTAAGCTGGTTTGTTCGATTAAATAACAAGGTGACTTTATTCAATGGAATTGATTGGCAAACCCGATTCTTTTATAGAGGACCAACAGAAACAGCTCAATCTAAAAACAAAGGTATTGCCCAAGTTAGTGTAGCATTTAGTAAAGACTTATTTAAAGACAAAGCATCAATTGCTCTAAATATTAGTGATGTTTTTAATAGTGGTAAAAGAATTAGCGAAACATTTACACCTTTCTTCGTAAACGAAAATGAATCACAATTTCGTGTTCGTAGTGCCAACCTTTCCTTTACCTACCGTTTTAATCAAAAGAAAAAACGAAATGGCGAAAGAAATGGCGGTGGTGATGATGGTGATTTTGAAGATCAAGGCTAATGGTCACTATTTTTAAATCTAAAAAACGTTAAAAACAAAAAACCGTTTGATGAATCAAACGGTTTTTTTATGAGTTTATATTATGCGTTTCGCGCAGCTCTTTTTTTATCGCGCTTCTCTTTTAGCAATTCTCTAATATTTCCAATCAACCAATAAGGTACTACAAAGGTTAATAGAAATATCATTAGCCAAAAACCTATAGTTAAAATGGTTAAAAAAGCTAAAAAACCTAAATATTGATCGAATTCGAACATGAATAATAATTTTAATACCACAAAGATACTTTGAAAACAATACAATTTGCAAATCAAAATTAAAAAAATACGGAATTATTTTATTCCCTAAAGGAAATAAAACTACAAACAACTAACTTTGTCTCAATTGAAAATTTACACAACTATGAGCTTTAGAATAGAAAAAGACACCATGGGAAAGGTTGAAGTACCCGCTGATAAATACTGGGGTGCGCAAACTGAACGTTCTCGAAATAACTTTAAAATTGGCCCTACAGCATCAATGCCATTAGATGTTGTATATGGGTTTGCTTACTTAAAAAAAGCAGCGGCTTTTACGAATTGTGAACTGGGCGTTTTAACCGTAACTAAAAGAGACTTAATTGCATCGGTTTGTGATGAAATTTTAGCTGGTAAACACGATGATCAATTTCCTTTGGTTATTTGGCAAACAGGTTCAGGTACTCAAAGTAATATGAATGTTAATGAAGTCATTGCCAATAGAGCTCATGAATTGGCTGGTAAGGTTATCGGCGAAGGTGAAAAGACTATACAGCCAAATGACGATGTAAATAAATCACAGTCATCAAATGATACTTTCCCCACAGGCATGCACATTGCTGCTTACAAAAAAATTGTTGAGAATACCATACCTGGGGTAACTCAACTACGAAATACTTTAGCTTCTAAAGCCGAAGCATTTAAAAATGTGGTTAAAATAGGGCGTACTCATTTAATGGATGCAACTCCCCTAACCCTAGGACAAGAATTTTCTGGTTATGTTTCGCAATTAGATCATGGCCTTAAAGCCTTAAAAAACACCCTAGAACATTTAAGTGAATTGGCGCTTGGCGGTACAGCAGTAGGAACTGGTTTAAATACTCCCGAAGGATACGATGTTTTGGTTGCGAAATACATTGCAGAATTTACCGAATTGCCATTTATAACAGCTGAAAATAAGTTTGAAGCTTTAGCCGCTCATGACGCAATTGTAGAAAGTCATGGTGCTTTAAAACAACTTGCTATTTCACTTAATAAGATTGCAAATGATATTCGAATGATGGCATCAGGCCCTCGTTCTGGAATTGGAGAAATCATTATTCCTGCTAACGAACCAGGAAGTTCCATTATGCCCGGAAAAGTGAATCCGACGCAATGTGAAGCGATGACAATGGTTTGTGCTCAAGTTATGGGTAATGATGTAGCTATCGGTGTAGGTGGTACACAGGGGCATTATGAATTGAATGTTTTTAAACCAATGATGGCGGCAAACATTCTACAGTCTGCACAGCTAATCGGTGACGCCTGTGTAAGTTTTGATGTAAATTGTGCTTCAGGAATCGAACCAAATAATGCAGTGATAAAAGAACTACTCAACAATTCTTTGATGCTGGTTACTGCTCTAAACACAAAAATTGGATATTATAAAGCAGCTGAAATTGCCAATACTGCTCACAAGAATGGTACCACCTTAAAAACAGAAGCTATCAATCTTGGTTATGTGACTGCTGAAGAATATGATGCTTGGGTAAAACCAGAAAATATGGTAGGAAGTTTAAAATAAATACGCAAAATTATAATAAAGAAAAAGGGTTAGTCTTTGCAGACTAACCCTTTTTTTATAGGTAGGAGGCTTATCTATTTCAAGGTGAATTGAACGTTTCCTAATAATTTCAATCCATCATCATAAATGTTTACCATGTAGTTTCCTTTTTGGAAATCACCAGCTGGCTTATTGATATAATCACAAACATCTAGCTTTTGATTTTCATAGTAGAAGTTGGTTCCTTTACTATACGTTACAGATGCACCATTATCATTTGTTTTCGAGTAACTTTCACCCAAAACATTACCTTGAGGGTCAAGAACTTCTAAATAAAACTCTCTGTCACCTGCTTGAGCAATTACATTATTTGCAACTGTAAAACATATTTTTAATTTGTCTGTTGATTTAGATCGTGATGTAGAAACTAATTTTCCACTATTACGCTCTTTTACGGCATCAACATTAAAAGTAGTTAAATTCAAAGCAGAACCTTTTTCTACAACGTCAGCTAATTGGGTGTTTTGAACAACTAAAGAATCATTAAAAACTGTTTGCTTCTCTAACTGCACATACGTAGAATCACGTTGCATAGCAATTAAAGTGTTTGAAGTTTTTAAAGAGTCAACTTGTCTTAATAATTGCTCTCTTTCCGCTTTAAGAACACCAACTTGTCTTCTATATCTTGATAAAGAAGATATATCAGCCTTCATTGTTTTTACAGAATCTAAGTATTTTGCAATATTATCTCTTGCTGTTACCAATTCTTCATTGGTTGCGTTACTTTCTAAAATCGCCTTGTCATATTCAGACTTTAAGCTATTCAAATCAGCTTCCACTAAACTTTTCTCTTGGGTTAAAACAGCCTCAGTTTTCTTTTTTTCTTGATAAAGACTAACTGTGTAGATGATAACACCTAATAGCACAACACCGAGTAAACCGGCCAATACTTTTAATCCGTTGTTACTTTTTGTTTCAGTCATAATGTTAAAAATTAAATACTCTTGTTAAAAATTTTATAGTGTTTGTTTGTATCAGTTCTATATACGGTTTGATCATCAGTTTAGATTTTTTAGAATCAAAAAATTAAAGCATCAATCACTTGTATACGCCGAAAGTACTAACTTTATCGATGAAATACAATACTTAAAAATCATATGTCATTATCCATTGTTCCTTACAAACCCCAATATGCAACTATTTTCAAAGACTTAAATATAGCGTGGTTAGAACGATATTTTTATGTAGAACCAAAAGATACTGTCTTATTAAATGATTGCGAAAAATCTATTTTAGGAATCGGCGGACATATATTCATTGGTATTTACAATGATGTTGCGGTGGGTTGTTTTTCGCTTATCCCCTATCGAAATCAACATGACCATTATGAATTAGGAAAAATGGCTGTTGATCATGATTACCAAGGTTTAAAAATAGGCCAACAACTATTAGCTTTTGCTATCAACTTTGCAAAAGAGCATAAATGGAAAGCGATAACATTATATTCTAGCACCAAATTACCAACCGCGTTACATATTTATCGCAAACACGGTTTTAAACACATTGAATTAGAAAAAGATCTACCCTATGTAAGAAGTGATGTAAAAATGGAATTAAGACTAAGCTAATTTTATAATGTTATCGAATTAGTTTCTTGTATTTAATTCGCTTCGGAATCAAATCACCACCCAATCGTTTCTTTTTGTTCTCTTCATAATCAGAGAATGAACCTTCAAAGAAATATACTTGAGAGTCTCCTTCAAAAGCTAAAATATGGGTGCAAATTCTATCTAAAAACCATCGGTCGTGCGATATTACTACGGCACAGCCAGCAAAATTTTCTAAACCTTCTTCTAAGGCACGTAAAGTATTCACATCTAAATCATTAGTAGGCTCATCTAAAAGCAAAACATTACCTTCTTCCTTTAGTGTCATTGCCAAATGTAGTCGGTTACGTTCACCACCAGAAAGCATATTCACTTTTTTATTTTGCTCGCTACCTGAAAAATTAAATCGACTTAAATAAGCTCTAGAATTTACCTGTCTACCCCCCATCATAACCAATTCTTGTTCATCACTGAAATTCTGCCAAATCGTTTTTTCAGGATCAATATTTGAATGACTCTGATCTACATAGGCGATTTTAGCTGTCTCTCCAACTTCGAAGGCTCCTTTATCAGGAGTTTCTTCTCCCATAATCATTCTAAAAATAGTAGTCTTACCTGCACCATTCGGGCCTATAACTCCGACAATACCAGCTTGAGGCAAAGTAAAGTTTAAATCTTCATAAAGTAATTTGTCATCATAAGCCTTGCTCACGCCTTGAGCTTCAATAACATTGGTGCCCAAACGTGGTCCGTTCGGAATATATATTTCTAGTTTTTCGTCAAGTTGTTTTTGATCTTGACTCATTAGTTTATCGTAATTCTTTAAACGTGCCTTTTGCTTGGTTTGTCTTCCCTTAGCACCTTGTCGCACCCATTCTAACTCACGCTCTAAAGTTTTCTGACGTTTCGAAGCCGACTTACTTTCTTGTGCTAATCGCTTTGATTTTTGATCTAACCAACTTGAATAATTTCCTTTCCAAGGTATGCCTTCACCTCTATCTAACTCCAAAATCCAGCCAGCAACATTATCTAAGAAATATCTATCATGCGTAACGGCAATTACGGTTCCTTTATATTGTGCCAAATGATGTTCTAACCAATGTACTGATTCTGCATCTAAGTGGTTTGTGGGCTCATCAAGTAGCAAAATTTCTGGCTCTTGAAGTAACAACCTACATAGCGCTACACGACGTCTTTCACCACCAGATAACACCCCGATTTTTTTATCAGAATCAGGAGTACGTAAAGCATCCATCGCGATTTCAAGCTTTGTATCTAATTCCCAAGCGTTACTTGCATCAATTTGATCTTGTAGAGCAGCTTGCTTATCCATTAGCTTTTGCATCTTATCAGCATCTTCATAAACCTCAGGAAGACCAAACATATCATTAATCTTATTGTACTCATCTAATATCGCGACAGTTTCGGCTACCCCTTCTTTAACTACTTCTAGTACGGTTTTCTCCTCATCTAGTTGAGGCTCTTGTTCAAGGTAACCTACTTTATATCCTGGAGAAAAAACAACATCGCCTTGATAATTTTTGTCAACACCTGCAATAATTTTCAACAAGGTGGACTTACCTGAGCCGTTTAATCCGAGAATTCCAATTTTGGCTCCGTAAAAGAAACTTAGATAAATATTTTTTAAAACCGGAGTGTTAGCAGTTTTAAAGGTTTTCGTCACCCCCGACATGGAGAAAATGACTTTTTTATCGTCTGACATAGCAATAAATTATTCGATTAATGATCTAATTAAAATTAAGAATGAAATTTAGAAAATTCATTCTCTTTAAATGAAGAACTTTTTATAAAGTTAACCAATTACACTCTTCCTTTAAGTGCGTTAAACACCCAAGCAACAGCAAAAAAACCGATTCCAACGGCTGCAAATCCCCATCCTGCAACATCATCATATCTAAAAGCACCTAGCGCAATAAGTGCAAGACCTACAATAATCATAATAAAAGTAGCCCAAGCGAGTACCGTATTTTTATTCATTCCCATACTATCTAATTTAGGTTGGTTTGGTTAGTGGCAGAATCAAATATCGTAAAAAATAGAGGAATCTCTAATCTAATTTTAAACTTTATGTTTCAAACGGAAATACAACTCCCGCTTTATTTCGAACATTATCTAAAAGCGAAATCAAATCAATACTATTCTGATGACTCCACAACTCACTCTCTAATCTGTTGTTTTTTAAACAATTGTGAACTTCTTCAATTTCATACGAATACCCCTTACCAACGGTTAATACCTCGTGATGTACTTTTTCATCCTCCGTTTGTAGCGTAAAACCTTGTGTTTCATGCCAGCGTGAATCTAAATATATGGCGCCATACTCCCCTTGAATTTCTGCCTGCATTTGAGAAGAACTTGTGAGTCCGCTATATAATAAAGCCTGTGCATTTTGATATTTGAACATCATTGATGTTTGAATTTCGGCGCCTGATTGATGAAAATTAGAACTAGCCTGTATGCTTTGCGGTTTGCCTAAAATTAGATACGCTAAAAATATCGGATAAATGCCTATATCAAGTATTGAACCACCCGCTAAGTCAGGGTTCAAAATTCTTCCTTTTTCATCTCTATCTAGGCCATAAAAAGCAAAATCAGCATGTATATAACTAACCTTGCCAATCTCATTTTGATCAATAAGTTGTTTTACTTTTTGAATAGAAGGGTTGAATCGACTCCATAATGCTTCCATAAGAAACACTTGTTGTTCTTTTGCCACGGCAAGTAATTGTTTCACTTGACCTAAGTTAACTCCTAAGGGTTTTTCACAAAGTACAGGTTTACCACTTTGCATTGCTTTAATTGCCCATTCCATATGCCCCGTATGTGGGGTGGCGATATAAATAACATCTACAGCATCACATTGAAAAAGTTCCTCATAACTACCAAAAGCATAATCTCCACCATGTTCTGAAATAAAAGATTCAGCCCGAGTTAAATCTCTTGAAGCGGCTGCAATTAACCTACCGCCTTTAACTAGTTTTAAATCGTTAACAAAACTATGTGCAATTTTACCAGGGCCAAGAATTCCCCAACCGATTGAATCTTTCATTGTAATACTCTTTCTTCAAAACTAGTCAAATTAAGGTATTGAAAGTAGAATTTTCTCTGAGAAAAATGCTATAATTTAACATTAACCGATAACGGATTATTACTGTTTTAAAGAAATGATTAGCATTTAAATAAAATTCAAAAAAGGATTAATTTAAGTACTTATCTTTATGACATAACAGATTAATAGCTTTACATGGACCTTAATTTCAACAAGAACGAAGATCACAACAAATTATTAGTTTCAGAATTAAAGAAACGTCTAGCTCAAGTAAAACTAGGAGGCGGAAAAGGGCGTATTGAAAAACAACATGCAAAAGGCAAATTAACAGCTCGTGAAAGAATAGCTTATTTACTTGATGATGACACTAAAAGTGTAGAAATAGGAGCCCTTGTTGGTGATGGAATGTATGAAGAGCATGGTGGTTGCCCGTCTGGCGGAGTAGTTGTAAAAATAGGACATGTACAAGGCAAACAATGCATTGTTGTAGCCAATGATGCTACTGTTAAAGCGGGAGCATGGTTTCCGATTACCGCAAAGAAGAATTTAAGAGCGCAAGAAATTTCTATAGAAAACAGACTACCTATTATCTATTTGGTAGACAGCGCCGGGGTATATCTGCCTATGCAAGATGAAATATTTCCTGACAAAGAGCATTTCGGCCGAATATTTAGAAACAATGCCGTGATGAGTAGCATGGGAATTACTCAAATTTCTGCGGTAATGGGTAGTTGTGTAGCAGGTGGAGCTTATTTACCTATAATGAGTGATGAAGCTTTAATCGTTGATAAAACGGGGAGCATATTTCTTGCAGGAAGCTATTTAGTAAAGGCTGCTATTGGCGAAACCATAGACAATGAAACTTTGGGTGGCGCATCTACTCATTGTGAAGTCAGCGGTGTTACAGATTATAAAGCTAAAGATGACAAAGCTGCACTAGATACCATTAAAAATATTGTAGGTAAAATTGGGGACTTTGATAAAGCTGGATATAATCGAGTAAAAGCGCAAAAACCTAAACTAGATCCGAATGAGCTTTTCGGTACCTTACCTAAAATGCGTCATGAACAATATGACATGTTAGATATTATTCACCGAATGGTCGATGATTCTGATTTTGAGCAATACAAAGAAGGTTATGGAAAAACCATTTTAACAGGATATGCTCGAATAGATGGTTGGGCAGTTGGCATTGTCGCCAACCAGCGAAAAGTGGTTAAGAATGCAAAAGGTGAAATGCAATTTGGAGGAGTGATTTATTCAGATTCTGCAGACAAAGCAACTCGTTTTATTGCAAATTGTAATCAGAAAAAGATACCCTTAGTATTTTTACAAGATGTAACAGGATTTATGGTAGGTAGTAAAAGTGAACATGGTGGTATAATTAAAGATGGTGCAAAAATGGTAAATGCTGTTAGTAATTCTGTTGTTCCAAAATTCACTGTGGTTATTGGTAATAGTTATGGTGCAGGCAACTATGCTATGTGCGGTAAGGCTTATGACCCTAGGCTAATTGTAGCTTGGCCAAGTGCAGAATTAGCAGTAATGAGCGGCAATTCGGCTGCAAAAGTTTTATTACAAATTGAAACCGCTTCGCTTAAAAAGAAAGGTGAAGAAATTACCAAAGAAAAAGAGGCTGCACTTTTTAATAAAATTAAAGATCGATACGACAACCAAGTATCTCCATATTACGCTGCATCAAGGTTATGGACCGATGCTATTATTGAACCTACAGAAACACGAAAATGGATTTCTATGGGTATTGAAGCGGCAAATCACGCCCCGATAGAGAAGTCATTTAATCTTGGTGTATTACAAGTGTGAGTTCATTAGAGAGCAAAAATCAATGTTTTTATAGCCTCTTTGTAATTCATTTGGTATCTAAAATTAGAAAATGTCACAAACCGGTTTCACCTCAAAAAAGTTGTAGCATTATTGTTTACTTTAAACAATTCTTGGTTCACATATTTAAGAGCTAGCTTAAACACTTTGGTCTCTTTTCTTTGTGTTTTTAACCCATAGTTATGATAAATCGTTACTTTAATATAACTGGCGGTAGACTTTCGGTTGCCTAAGTATTTGCCATTTATTTGCCACTCCCCAGGAAATGTGCCATCCATTAAAAATTCTTTACACGAATAGCCTAATTGCTTTTCTCGTTGAATTTCATTTGCATTAGCAAACATAGAATGCTCTGATTTGAAATATTTACCCTGTGGGTTTACAAATTGTAATTCAAACTCTGCTTCTCCGTCATTCCAATCAAAAACTATACGTGTGCCTTGAAAATCTGCTTCAAAAGAATGGTTGTCTAATATCGTATCAGACATAATTTCTTTACCCTTCAATTCTAATAAATTATCAAAATCTCTTTCAAAGATTTGGAAGAAATCACTGGTATCTTTTTCAATAAATTTGATTCCAATTAAATGATTATACCTGCTAAAAATTGCTGCTGCTTTAGAGTATTGTTCAATTTCACGATAGCTGTTGGCTAAATCGATATATGATTGACCATAATCGGGTCGTAATAAAAACACCTTTTTGTATAAATCGTTTGCCTCTTGCAAATCTCCGTAGCTTTGTTTAATGTACGCCAAAGCCTTTAACGCTAATGGATTATCATCAAAAAGCGACTGACTATCTTCAATAATCGAATTTGCAAATTTTAGGCTCTTAAAATGTTCTCTAAAAAGACGATAATTTTCTAAGACAAACACATACGATGATCCGAAATTTGTTTTCTGTTTTTTATAAATTTCAGCTGCTTCGACTTCATTTGCTGCTTGGTATAATTCTCGCAAATAAATAGGCTCGTTATTTCGCATTGCTTTTTTACTGACAGCATCATTAGCGTAGGTGTTGTTTCTTAATTTTGCTTGATCATAAGGCTTATTACCTGGTTCTCTTTCACCATGTACAATATTATTGGTATTAATAATGACAATTCCACCATTGGCTATGCCTCCATACCGCCTTGCAGCTTGGTCACCTGGTATTAAAGCTACACGAAGTACGTTAGCTATATTAATGTGTGTAGGGGAAAGAGAACCCATAAAATCTTCAGTAGGAGGCCAAAGTTGACCGTCTATTTCATAAACCAAGGCAGCTGATTTTCTTAAAGATCCGGAACAAGAAAAGAATAAGAGTCTTTCCCCTTCAATGCTTCGAACACAAGTTCCTGGTAACTGCTCTACTATAGCGTCTAAAATATCATATTTATTTTTGTTTAAATCTTTTCCATCAATTACCCTTAGCTCATATCCCACAATTTCAGGACTTAAAAATCCATAGCCTGAACTAACCACTGTTGGGTCACTATAAAAAGTTCGAGATAAATCTTTTTGAGTTTTACGTTTATGTTTGGTAACAACAACCTCATCTAATTTTTCAACATCTGGTTGCAATTCAATATTCAGCAATGTGGTCATATCTTCAATAATGATCTCTAGTGATTTCATACCGATATAACTGAAGACCAAAATGTCTTTGGCCTGAGCCTCAATAACGTATTTACCATTTGCATTGGTAACAACACCGCGTTCAGAGTTTTTGATTAAAACACTAACATTACTTAATGGGGAAAAACCATCGGTAACAACGCCCGAAATTTGATTACCAGTTTCTTGGGCACTACTAAGTACCCCGTAAAGCATCAACAAGAATATTATATAAAGGTTGTTGGCTGATTTCATATGTCTATGATTGGTTGATTCTACATAAAATATGTATCAAGAATCATTCCGAATTTAGTAAAAAAATATACTTATATGCATCACTACATGTTTCTACCGTAATTCATTTCAACCTGCTCTTTAAAGGTTTTACTACTTCTATTTTATGTGTAGTTATGGATAATTTAAATGCGCTTATCCAATGGCCATTACCTGTTCTGAAGCGTAATCAACTGTTGATTTACATTTTTAAGCGCTAAGCGAAAAACTTTTACTTCAGAACGCTGTGTAGACAATCCGTAATTATAGTAAATGGTTGCCTTTAACAGTGTAGGGTCGTAGCTTTTGTTACCGTAATATTTTGCGTTGATCATCCATTTACCAGGTTTACTTTGGTCAATAAGAAATTGCTCACAACTATAACCTTTCACTTTTTCTTCGGTAATTCTGTCTCTTTCTTTCTCTAGCGTATGACTCCATACAAAATAGGTCTTTTCAGGATTTACAAATTGCAAGTCAAATTCCGCTTCACTATTATTCCATTCAAAAACCACACGAATACCTTGATATGTGGTAGCTTCATTTGAACTTTCTTCAATTGATAATGCTTTACCATGAATCGCTAGAAGGTTATTAAATTCAGTATCAATTACGGCATCAATACCTTCATACGCAGTGCTAACAGTGTCTAATGCTCGTGACTTTTGATAACGTACATAAAGACTTAAAGCCTTGTTATAATTACCCGTCTCAATGTACATGTTTGCTAAATCTCTGTACGACTGTGCATAGCGTGGTCGTTTTTTAAAAATTTCAATATAAAGTTTCTGGGCTTTTTCTAGTTGTTTCTTTTGTTCATACCTATAAGCTAATGCTTTCAAAACGTTAGCATTATCGCCAAAAGATTCTAGCATTTCTGTAAGTACCAATTCATCTTTGCCTGAGGTCTTGTATTTTTTTTCGAAAAGATCTGCTGCCGTTAAGTAGAAATATGGTGAACTGCCGTAAAGTTGTTTTTGTGTTTCATAATTTAACCAAGCATCGCTTACTGAAGAAGCCTTTTCTATTTCCAAAATATACTTCGGAGGTTCTCTTTTAGCATTTACCTGAACCGATCTTTCATCAAATTTGTTATCTCTGAGTTTTGCCTGATCATAAGGTTTATTAGTACCTGGTTCACGCATTACATTTGCACCTTTGGTATTTATAACAATAATACCACCCGCAGCTATTTGTCCATATTTGGTTACTCCGGCGAGACCAGGTATTGTTGCTACCCTATCAATTTGATCAATTTGTAAAAAATTAGGGGTTTGTTCAAAAATGACGCCATCAATTTCATAGATCACGGGTCTTGGATTATTTGCTGAACTCGTACCCCGCATATAAATCACTCTAGAAGAACTACCGTTTACTCCATCAAACGTACCTACAGTAATACCCGGAATTTTGCCTTGTAAAGCAGAAATAATATCAATAGCACTAGGGTTGAGTTCAGTACCATTTACGTGAGACATTGAAAAACCCGCATTCGCTGCATCAATAAAACCGTACCCCGTATTTATAATACTTTTCTTTTTGGCATAATTCAATGCTAACCCTTGCTGACCTTCTTTGGCTTTTTGTTGAACTATAACCTCGTCTAATTCTTCAACCCGTGGTAACAATTCGATATTTAAAACCGAAGTTACATCTTCAACTATAATTTCAATAGTATTCATACCTACGTAGCTAAAAACCAAAACATCTCGTGGATAAGCTCGAATTTTATATTTACCTACTGAATCACTTTGTATTCCTTCAGCGCTGCCCTTTATTGCAATATTTACTCTAGCTAAAGGGGCACCGTAACTAGTAACTACCCCACTAATAATGTTAGGGCTTTTTTGGGAATACAGAACTGAAGAAAAAAATAAAAAGAAAAGAAAAAATGTACGCATAGATGGGGTTAATTTGTGCTAAATCTACTACAAAAATAATTTTGCAAAAGTTTGAACCTTATAATATTTAGGGATCTACACCAAATAAATTCGAATCAATATAAAAAGCTTGTATCAATAACTATTGTGATTTATTTGCCTTGATGAAGTTTTAATCGAGGAATTAAGAGCAATTCTGTTTGCCTTCCATTGACATAACGAAAACCATCTTCTCCATAAAAACCAGCTTCTTCAAGCATAATACGAATATCGCGTTTCCATTCTGGAATTGTAATTGTGGTATTCAATTCAATCGCATACACTGTATTCGCATTTAGTGGGTAGTTCTCACCGTCATCTTTCATTACTCCGCCTTGAGCATCCCACATACCGATGGTTGTTCCTGCGGAATGACCGTACAGGCCTAACGGATGCGTATAAATTGATGGTCTTAATCCGGCAGCTTTGGCGTCTTCGAGAGATTTTGCCAAAATTTGATTTCCAGTTTTGCCTTTTATCATATTTGTAGTTAAAAAATCTTGCACCTTATTACCATCTCTTAATCCGTCAACTAAAAATTTAGGAGCCTTAGTTTCGCCCGGTTTTAATACATAGGCCAATTCTTGGCAATCAGTATTCAATCGTAAATATGTAATACCGAAGTCACAATGAACCAAATCTCCTGGCAAAATAACCATATCATCAGGTCTACCTGAAAACGAATATAGATGACTTACTAATTCCTCACTTGATCTTTGAACATCAATGGTTGGGTGAAACCACGTTTCAAGACCTAGATCGGTTACTTTTTGGCGTAACCACCATTCTACCTCTGTGGTGGTAGTAATACCTGGGGTTATCACTTTTTCAGAAAATGCTTCCGCAATAATATCATGAGTTATAGTTACTAATTGATTATAAATAATTATTTCTCGGTCTGTTCGGCTTTCTATCCAACGAACTGCCAATTGCTCTGCAGAAACTATTTTCACATGTTGTTTTTTAGGTAGATTCTGTAAAAATTCGTCATAATCTGTTTTATCTAAACCGTCAGCTATATTGTGATCTTTTGAAAAATTCAATCCGATTTTCTTCGGATTTCGTTCTTCAATTAACTGTATGAGTCGCTTCCATTGGTTGGGTTCTTTCTCTTTATCCCATGCAGATTTAATATTAGCACCAACATCGTATCGCGCTACCGCTAACTTTTCAATAGTATTTTTTTCTTTATTCCTATAAAACAATAAAATAGTTCTACGCCTTGCATTTAACCAGGTTGCAGGAAGCATCGTTTTTAAAACTGGATCTTCATTGTATTCTCTAGAAATGAGCACCCACATATCTAAACCTGCCTCATCCATCAACTTAGGAAGTAAATTATCGAATTTGTCCGCAAGAATTTCATCAATAACACGAGCTCGCTCCACTTCAGGAAGAATTTGTTGTGCAGTTATTACAGTTGAAATAAATGCGAATAATAGGATAAAAGTCTTTTTCATAGCATGTTTTTGCGTTCGCTATGAAAGTACAAAATATTGAAAATAAATCTGGGAAAGACTTCGGTGTTCTTTGGCTAGTGCATAAAAAAAGTGCCCGAAGGCACTTTTTTACAAACTATTGCCATAGGTTTTAACTAACCTAATAAATTCAGCACGGTAACCATTTTTATCATCCCCCCTTCCGCGCTCTGCTAACGCTAATACATTTTCAATTGTCGCATTATTGTCAAATTTAGAATTGCGAAGTTGCATTCCGAATAAAGCTACGGCAGATGCAAAATTAAAATCGTCAGATAGTTCTTTCGCAGTATTCTCTACTTCTTTGACCATTTCAATACTGGTATTTCCATTTGGCTTCTTATATCTAAACTTTACAGATAACAACTCATTGGAGAAGGCTTTAATTGCTAAGACATCTGTATATTTTAAAGGTATATGATCTAAACTATAATTGTGAGTTACCCCTACAGGAATAATTTCATACAAAGCTGTCACCGTATGTCCGCTTCCTAGTTCACCGGCATCTTTAGTATCATCAACAAAGTCTTCTGTTTCGAGCATTCGATTTTCATATCCAATTAATCGATAAGACTGTACTTGACTTGGGTTAAATTCAACTTGTATTTTAACATCTTTCGCAATGGTATATAAAGTACCTCCAAATTCATTTACAAAAACCTTTTGGGCTTCCTGCATCGAATCAATGTACGCATGATTACCATTGCCTTTATCTGCCAACGTTTCCAATTTTGAGTCTTGGTAATTCCCCATCCCGAAACCTAGAACGGACAAATACACTCCGGACTTTCTTTTCTCCTTAATCAACTTCTCCATTGCAATATCGCTAGATGATCCAACATTAAAATCACCATCTGTAGCAAGAATCACTCTGTTGTTTCCATTGCGCTTAAAATTCTTTTGTGCTATTTTATAAGCTAGTTCAATACCTTCACCACCAGCTGTTGAGCCGCCAGCTTCTAAATTATCTAAGGCATCTAAAATTGCTTCTTTGTTTGCACCAGAGGTTGATTTTAAAACCACTCCCGCAGCTCCAGCATAAACTACTATAGCAACCTTATCTTTTTCTCGCAACTGATTTACTAATAGTTTAAATGCCTTTTTTAGCAATGGCAGTTTATTTTCATTGCTCATAGAACCTGAAACATCAATTAAAAAGGTAAGGTTTGACGCCGGTAACACCTCATTTTGATAGATTTTACCCTGCAGACCAATTCGAACTAACTTTGTAGTCGAATCCCAAGGCGTTTGTGCTACTTCTGTATGAATTGCAAATGGGTGTTCGCTTGATGGTTGTGCATAATCATAATTGAAATAGTTTACCATTTCTTCTATTTTAACTGCACCCGATTTCACCGATTGCCCATTGTTAATCATTCTTCTAATATTGCTGTATGAAGCTTTATCAACATCGATCGAGAAAGTGGATAACGGACTTAGCAAAGCCTGTTCAAATTTGTTTTCATTAATCGTCGCATAGCGTTCATCATCCTCTACACTATAATTACCCCTTTTAGTGGTAATAACTATACAACCTTTCTTTCCGGAAATTCCGAAAGTTCGCTGAGAACGTGCAGCATTATAAATATGCTTCTTTTGAATATGATGCGGATTCATATTTTCTATGATGGTATTATTCGCTTGGGGAATTGGTTTTCCATCAACAATATATAGTAGCTCAGCCTGCTGATTTTGTTTCATCGCATTTTTTAAAATCAGCTTGTCTTCTTTTGATAAATTAGCAGTATTGGTAATTTGTACGCCTGCGGTTCTACCTTGTAAATGCCGTTGAATATCAGCTTTCGTACTTTTATGTCTATCCATCACACCCACGTTTGACACCGAAGCGGTTATACTTCTATGTGTCTGTACAGCATAGCCTACTACCACTACTTCTTCTAATTCTTCTGAATTTAGTTGTAGCTCAACGTTTATCACATTAGCTTTTTTTACGATTACAGTTTCCGTAATAAATCCGATATAGGAAAAAACCAAGCTATCCCCTTCTGAAGCAGAAATTTCATAAACTCCATCAAAATCTGTTGATGTGCCTATATTTTGATTAGCTACGGTAACACTTACTCCTGGCAAGGGAACTCCCCCTTCTTCGGTGAGCGTACCGGTTATTTTTTTAGTCTGAGCACTAGCCATTATCATACAGAAAAGACTAAGTGCTATTACAATTGATTTTTTCATAGGTGTTGGTTTAGTTGTTTACAAAATAGTTTTGAGCGGCAAGGTTGTTTGAAACTTCGATAGACTCAATATCTGAAGGATTTAGCTGATTCAATATGGAAGCATCTTGACGAATACCATCTACTATAACGATAGTATTTGTAGATCCTCTCATTTTAATGTTTGCAGCTACCTTATTTGTATAGCCATGATCTATTTGTACCCCTGGAGCATTTGCGGTTATCGCATTGAACATGTCTTGATGCGTTGTCCAGTGGTTGTTCCAGATTTTATATATTTTAAAAGGATAGGTGGTAGTGCTCACCTTGTTAATAGTGCCGTGTTTCGTGGTTATTAAAACTACTCCGTTGCGACCTGCAGAACCATAACATAAAACTGCTGGCGTATCTTTTAACACATCAATGGAAATTATATCTTCGGGGTTTAAATTTTTATAAATCTCATTATCATAGGTGACCGGTAGTCCATCAATGAGGACCAGTGGCTCTTTACTTGAAATGGAAGCGCCACAGCGAATGTATTTAACCTTTGAAGTTTGAACGCTATCTACAGTTAACAATAAGTCTGCTTGAATTTCATTTTGACTAAAAATGAAACTTGAAACAAAAAGAAAAGATAATAGGATTACATATTTCATGTGGAGTGTTTTTAAGGTTACAGTAAACCTATAAACATTGTCTTTGACACGAAATAAGAAATGAGTTAAGCCTTGATTTGGTAGAGGGAAAGTTACTTTTGAATGAGTCGTAGATTTGCTGATCTCAGAATTTTACCCGTTTTTGTTTCCATGAACTTTGGTAGTGTATATACTTTTTTGGGAAATTCAAAGCGCGATAAAGTTGATTCAGCGTTAAGCTTTTGCAATAATGCTTTGGCATTTTGATTCCCTTCTACAATCAATATCAATCGTTGTCCTAGTCGGTCATCAGCAACACCAGCGACAAAAAAACGCGTAGTAATTATCTTGCTTAATTTTTGCTCAATAATTTCAGGGTTTAATTTTACGCCACCAGAATTTATAATATTATCAAAGCGCCCTAACCATTTGAAAGAAGTATTAGAAAGCAACTCTACCACATCATTAGTAACTACCAAGTTGTCAGCAACGTTTGGAGCATCAATGATCAAACAATTTCTCTCATCTTGCGTATAAGTCACATTAGGTAAGGCTATAAAAACATCATTTAAAATTTGAGACTGTTGGTCTTTTACACCAGAAATTTGTTTCAATGCAATATGGGTTACTGTTTCGGTCATGCCATAAGTTGCATAAACATTCGTACTTGAATCTTTCAATACAGACAGTAAACTTTGTAGCATTGGTGCTCCGCCAACAATTAAGGTTTTAAATTGATGTAATTGTTGCAGTACCTTTTGCAGTTGCAATGGTACCATTGCACAAAAGTCATATGTTTGTGAATTTAATGCTAAAGGCAAAGCTGATGGATCAATGGTATCAATTGCCAAGCCTAGTACCATCGCACGTACTAACATCATTTTACCGGCAATGTATTCCGCAGAAAGACATAGTAAGGCTGTATCACCTTCTTTCAAATTAAAAAAAGTACCCGTAGCAATAGCAGAATTGACCATCTGCTTTTTTTGAATTGCAATGGTTTTAGGCGTACCTGTAGATCCTGAAGTTTTTACATCGATTTTGGTAGAACCATTTAACCACTCTAATAAAAAAGCACCTATTCGAGTCTCAAATGGTTTACCCTTTATTTCTAATTCACTAGCATGTTTACTTAAACTTTCTTTGGAATAGGAAACTCCATTCAACTTAAAACGAGCATGAAGCAAAATGTTATTTTCAACCATTGTCATTTAACTTCGAATAATCGTGCTCAATCAATGAATTATCAAGACCCGAATGTCCTGTTTCCTGCAGCACAGCTGGCGGAGTAACTTTTCCTGTTAATCGTTCTTTCCAATTCGACCATTTGTATTTTTTAGCAAGAATAAATAATACAATAGGAAATGTAATTACTACCGTCAAAATCAACTCTTGTAAAACTCCGTCAGAAGCAGATTCTGCAGTGTTTTTAAATACTGCATCTGTTTGTATCGCTGACCAATCAGATGTAATTAGCAAGGCCGCCATTAGGTTATTCCCTAAGTGAAAGCCGAGTGCTAATTCAATTCCGTCATCCATCAAGGTCATAATTCCCATGAGTAAACCAAAACCAATATAAAAAATCATGGTGATGAAACCCATTTCAGCAACTTCAGGATTCGCTGAATGCATGAGTCCGAACAACACTGAAGTTAGAATTAAAGGGAACCATCTATTCTTTACTAGAATTCCAATCTGTTGCATTAAATATCCTCTGAATAAATACTCTTCAAACCCGATTTGAAATGGAAACAACACCAAACTAACCAGAACTAATATTGCGAATTTCATGGGCTTGAAATTCCATTCAATACCTTCTGGAGCCATGTAATAGCCAATACCAAACATCACCAGCGACAATACTATTATTAAACCCGTTGCAAATGCTATTCTTGAAAAATCTATCTTTTTGCGAGCAGTAGTGAGCGATACGAAACTTCGTTGATGCAAAAAGATCACCATTAGAACCAATAAAATTACCAAAACTACGAAAGGAGCAAGATTCAAAATAAGGTTAAGCATGGGTGGCATACTTTTCATCATTTCATAAGTCATCTCTAATTCTTCTGGTGACATAAAGAAGAGCATCACAAAATTCGCTATAAATATACCCGTAGCAACTATGGTAGTTAAAATCACTTTCCAAGTTGTATTATCGCCTTTATAGGCTTGTTCTATATACATAATTCTTCAATTAATTTAGTTTTCCAAAAGGCATTGTTATTGTAATATAAGTTTCCTTTAGCAACCTGCAAAGGGCTTTCAAAATTATTGGTATAAAGTGATCCGGTACCCAGACCTTGTGGCAAATTATTGTTCCGCGTAAAGGTCCATTGGGCAATAGCATTTAATCCTATATTACTTTCTAGAGCACTTGTAATCCACCATTTAATTCCTAATCCCTCAGCAATTGTAATCCATTCTTCACTTCCTTTATAACCACCAATCAAACTGGGTTTTAAAATAATATATTCAGGCCTTATTTGTTGTAATAACTTTTCTTTTGCTTTGTAATCAAAAAACCCAATCAACTCTTCATCTAGGGCAATAGGCAAAGGAGAAGTTTTACAAAGTTGCTCCATTGCAGCGTATTGCCCTTGTTTAATGGGTTGCTCAATAGAGTGAATATCAAATGCTGCTAACACCTTTAATTTTTCAATAGCTTCATTAACAGCAAAGGCACCGTTGGCATCAACGCGAAGCTCTATTTGATCTTTTGAATACTGCCTTCTGATAGATTCTATTATCGCAATTTCTTGATCAAAGTCAATAGCCCCAATTTTCATTTTAATACAACTAAAACTTTGTTGCAATTTTTGTTGAATCTGTGCTAACATAAAAGCTTCATCCCCCATCCAAATCAAACCATTAATCGGTATGGGATGTTTTTTCTGAGTGAAATTCGAAGGAAATAAAACAAAGGCATCTTCACTTTGTATAGATAAAAACGCCTGTTCAATACCAAATTGAATACTGGGAAAATCCTTTAACAATGTCCATAACTTACTTTTTCCTAAAGAAATATTTTCGCATGTCCATTGTAACTTTTCTTGATAATCACCAACATCATCAATACTTAAACCTCTTAGTAAACCACATTCTCCAATACCTTGTCTACCATTTTCTTCTAAAATAAGAAACCAAGTTTCTTTTTTAACTAGCGTACCTCTTGAGGTTCCGCTTGGGCGTTTAAAATCGAGAGTATATTTTTTGTAGGTTGCAGTCATAGCGTAGTGACAAATTTAACTATATTTTAGGTCTTAAATTTTATACATGAAGATAGATGAAAAAATAGTTTGGATAACCGGAGCTTCTTCGGGAATCGGCGAAGCATTAGCTTATCAACTAGATCAACAAAACTGTAAACTGATTCTTTCTTCACGAAATGAGATGGAACTTCGACGGGTTAGAGAAAATTGTAATAACAAAAATAACATTGAAACTTTGGTTCTTGATTTGTCTGATTTTTCATCGATGAACGGCAAAGTTAAAACAGCGATGAGTTTTTTTGGTTCTATAGATATTCTAATCAACAACGGTGGTATAAGTCAACGTTCTTTAATTATCGACACCGATTTTGATGTTCATAAAAAACTCATAGATGTCAACTACCTCGGCACCGTGGCATTATCAACAGCGCTACTTCCTGAATTTGTGAAACAGAAAGGTGGAAAATTTGTCACAGTAAGTAGCCTAATGGGCAAATTTGGATCGCCTTATCGCTCAGGCTATTGCGGAGCTAAGCATGCCTTGCACGGTTTTTTTGATGTATTACGTATGGAACATGAAAAAGATGGTATTGGTGTAACCATGATATGCCCAGGATTTGTAAATACAAATGTTGCTAAAAACGCACTTACCGGTGATGGTAGTAGTCAAAATAAACAAGATACAGCTACTCAAAATGGAATGCATGTACAAAAATTTGCACGCAAAATGATTAAAGCTATTGAACGTGAAAAATATGAAGCCTATATTGGAGGAAAAGAAACGTTAGCCACCTATTTTAGAATACTACCCAAACTAATACATAAAATTGTATTAAATAGTACGGTGCGGTAAAACTATTTAAAGTTGAACCAAAACCGGACCCCTTCTGAAGTTTTATCAATATTTAAGGTAGACTGTAATTGATTTACTAAACGATTCATTAAACGAATACCCATTGAAGAGTTAGCTCTATCATCAGTATCATCAGGTAAACCGACGCCGTTGTCTGTATATTCAAAAAATCCTTTTTGCTCAGCAACTTTTCGAAGGTGAATATAGATTTTACCATCATCTTCGTTATTTGGGAAAGCATATTTAAACGAGTTAGAAACCAATTCATTTAAAATCAATCCGAAAGGTATTGCCCTATCAATATCAAGCTCTACTCCTTCTGCATCTACCGTGATATTAATATTATGACCTCCTTTTTTATAAACAGATTGTACACTATTGATCAAGCTCTCAATATAACCTTGCATCTCAATAACTGACAAATCTTCATTTTGATATAATTTTTGATGTATCAAAGCCATTGCTTTCACCCTACTTTTTCCTTCTTCTAACGCCTCAATTGCGGCCTTACTTCTAGTATTTTTTGTTTGTAAACTTAAGAGACTAGAAACCATTTGTAGGTTATTTTTAACTCGATGATGAATTTCTTTTAAAAGTGAATCTTTTTCTACTAGAGCATTCTCAATAATATGCTTTTGTTCTGCAATAAGACGTTGATTTTTAATACTTTTTAAATAGGCATATACTAAGCCTGCAAAACCTAAAAGGGTGAATATTAAAGATATAAAGACCAGTTGAATACGGTTCTCTTGGTCAACCATATCTTCTCTAGATTGTTCTAGCGCCTGATTTTGTTCTTCAATTTTAGATTTGGTATAAGCTTGATCTTCAGCAATCAAAGTTGCTCGTTGCTGATCGCGAATTTCTGTTTTATTTGCACTTATAGAATCTCTTAGTCGAATAATTCTTTTTAGATATAAAGCTTCATTTTTATAATCATTTGTTCTAGCGTAGTATGATGCAAATAGGCGATCTTTTTTTAGAATATTTTCAGATTTAATCGGATTCAAGTTATTGCTCAAATAATCTGTGGCTTTTTCGTAATTACCCAAATTCAAGTAACACTCTGCAATCGTTAGCCTATTCTCAATTAAATCAGACGAAAACTGATCTTTACTCAAGGCTTTAATACCATCAATACTTTTTTCTAAATAAGGAATAGCTTCTTCATATTGATGAAGCAAAGTGTAGCATTTACCGATATTACCTTGAATTATTGCGATTAATTTTTCACTTTCAACCCTACTTTTATCCGTTTTAGTTTTGGTAACGTCATTTAGGTATAAATTTATCCAACTTGATGCTTTATTATATCTATTCAAAGCAGTAGGATACGATTTGTCAAGCCTCAAATAATCTCCGACATTGTTATCAAATATTGCTTTGGCAAAATAATCTGTTTCTTCAATTTTCTTTTGTTCAGACAAAATATAATCTTGCATAGCTTGACGATGCAAACCTAAATTCGAATAAATATCATAAAAAGCAACATCTTCTGTGATGCCTAATTCTTTTTTCTCTTTTCGAATTTCAATTTGTTGATTATATAATTCTAGTTGAGAATAAGTTTGATCCATTAAATTGAGTAGAATAGCTTGCGCATCAATACTCCAATTTTGTTTTATCTCATACAGTTCTTTCGAAATTGCCAGACTCTTGTCGTAATCACCTAAGTCATAATATATTTGCGCCTGTAGTGTTTTGTAGTGATTAATTGCTATAGAATCTTTTTCTTTTTCTGCATCATTCAAATATACATTGACACTATCTAACCAATCAAAGCCTGAATTTTGATTGTATCTATTTGAAGTATTAAAGAAAAAATCAAATCGTTTTTGAGAATCTGAAATGGTTTGAAACTCTTGATAAAATCCTTGACCGACAGGTACCTGATCTTGAGCTACTAGAGCGAATAAGCTAAAAAAACTAACAAATACCAAACATATAATTCTGCCAAGCAACTTTTTCATATTCTATTTAGGTCGTAAAACAAACCTGTTTCAATGTTTGGTTTATAATCTATTATCCGGGCCATTATTTTGCTTCTATTTAAAATGGTTTCAAGTATAACGCTAATATATATATCATTGTTTTTTCACATCAACTGACATTATACAACATACCATGCTTCAACCTTTTAAAAGAAATCGAGCACAACAAGCAGGTTAATTAAAAGCCATAAAGGCATTACAGAGATAAGGTTTGGGACGCTTATACAAGGTTTTCAAAAATATTACTTTGAAATTTAAATACGTGCATATTGTTGTGTAAGCCTTGATTTTTGTGGTGAAACTTATTTCACAGCAAATAGTATGCATTTCATCGGATTAATATGTATTTCATGGAGTTCTATAGGTAGCCCCTTCTTGAAATTTAGAAGTATTTAAAACATAAAAAAGGACACCAAACTAATAGTGTCCCTTTTACTTTAATTTTATTATTCAATTAAGAATTCATTGCTGAGATAATGAACTCTTTAAAATCTTTTGATATCGGAATTAAATTGTTGTTTATCATAATATCTTTGGAATTAATCGCATCAATATGATCAACATTTACAATATATGATTTATGAGCTCGGTAAAACTTATTTTTTGGCAACTTTTCTAAGTAGTCTTTTAACGGAGACCTAACCAAGAATTTCTTGTCTACCGTATTTACTTCTAAATACACATTATCGGCCTTAATGAATTGAATATCACCAAACTGTATGCGATAATACAAATGTTGCTTTTTAACAAAAATAGAATCTTTTAACACCGAATTTGACATTGGCACATCTTCTTGAGAAGGAACTTGCTGTGGTTTATTACCTTCACCAGTACCATAGGTGAAATTTGCTAAGGCAATTTCAATTGACGTGTATAAATCTTGCTGTTCGAAAGGTTTTACTAAATAACCATTTGGTTTTACAGTTTTTGCATTCTCTACAGTAGCTCTGTCAGAGTTAGATGTCACAAAAATAAATGGAATATCATAGTTTTCTCTAATATGCTTTCCTAAATCAATTCCGGTTTTATCAGAGGCTAAGATTATATCAATAAGCACCAGATCAACTTGTTGGGTTTTTAAAACTTCTTCGGCTTGTTCATAAACAATAACGTTGTCTACAATCTCATAACCGATCTCTTCAAGCATCGACTGCATATCATCAGCTATGATCACATTGTCTTCTACGATAAGAATTCTGATAGGTTGTTCCAAGGTGGTTGGGGTTTTGGTTAAAACAAATTTACAAATTAATTGAATGTGATATAAAACAATATTGACATCAAAAATGTACTCAACGCCAACTTCTTTAATTCAGGGTCTAAAAATACAGGCTTGTCTGTTTTCACCACAGTACGGAAGTGAACTGCAATGGGTATAAATGCCAATAAAGAAATAAACTGATACCAATATTCAAAATTAAATATTATAAAAGCTAGCATAGCTAAAAAGGATACTATTAAAAGTATATAATGGTATATTTTACCTTTTTCGAATCCCATTTTTACAATCACTGTATTTTTATTAGCTTTCTTGTCCGAAACGACATCTCTCAAATTATTCAAGTTTAATACCCCTGTGCTTAATGCTCCTACAGCAATTGCCGGAAGCCAAGCAAAAACAGTAATAAATTTTGTATATAGAAAAAGAGAACCTAAAACAGCTAGTAAACCAAAGAAGAGAAAAACGAAAACATCGCCTAACCCTTTATAGCCATATGCTGATTTTCCAACTGTGTATTTTATCGCCGCCCATATACTTAAAGAAGCTAGAACGAGAAAAACTATAAAATATTCTATATAATCGGTGCCAAATGCAAAAAATAGAACGGTCATTGCTAAAATAGCACTAATCAAAACCGCAATAAATATTCCGATCTTTAATTCTTTTCTAGAAAGTAAACCGCTTTGAAGAGCTCTTTGTGGACCAATTCTATCAGCATTATCGGTACCCTTCACTCCATCGCCATAATCATTAGCAAAGTTAGAAGTTACTTGAAAACCTACAGTTGTCAATAAAGCCAATATAAAAATAGGTAGGTCTCTTTTTTCATAAAAACCAGCAAGGCCAGTACCCACAAGTATACCTGAAAGAGAAAGAGGTAAAGTTCTTAAACGCGCAGCGTTAAACCAAGCAGCAATTTTCTGCAAATTAATACGGGTCTTCAATTTGCAATCGCTTTCCTTCTTTATATGAAGCTACAAATGCATCTTTAAAACCAATATCAACCAATTGTTTTCTGAATTTTTGAGCTTCATCTAAGGTTTCGAAGTTTCCTAAAGAATAGGAATAAAAAGGGTTGGTTTTTACAAATAAGGTATTGGTTAACGCCTCAGAGGCAAGAGTAATATTGTTGTCAACAAAAGATTTTACTTGAACAGAATAAACTTTTTCTTTTTCTAAGAAATTTTTAGCCAAATAAAACTCCTTTACTAAGCTCAACTCTTCGTTTTGCTCTTTAAGATTATCAATTCTAGTTTTAATTGCATCAAGACTATCAATTGAAACAAGTAAATTATTTTGAGGTTCAATTTTTTTACTTCCACTGTTAATTAAACCAGCAGAATAAGAGGTTATTATCAGGGTGCAAATTACAAATAAACCCGTTACAGTTGCCAGCACATTACGCTGAATTTTACTGGTTTTCAACTCTTTATTTTTAATCTTTATTTGGTCTAAAAGACGCTCATTAATTATTTGAGCTTTGTCAATATCTTTGTGAAGTTCTAGTAAATCACTTTCTTCTATAAATGGCATTCGGTTACTTTTTTACGGGGTATCTTCTTTTTAAAGTTACTCAAATTAATAGGACAACTGAGAATTAAAAGTCATCAATGTTGTAAAAGTATAATTTTTCGTGGTCTATCAAAGAAATTTCGTAGTTATTTGTTTACAGAGGTTTGATTTTCATTTGCTTATCGACGAACTACATACCTCGAAAATGACTGTTTCTTATTCGGTAATTTGAATTCCGTCTCCTAAAATTTCAATCTTTTTTGCCTTATATAAGGTGCCAATTCCTTTTTTAAAAGTCTTTTTACTCATTTGTAATTCTTCTCTAATTATCTCAGGGTCAGACTTATCATGTAATGCTAAAAAGCCACCAGAGGCTATTAAGGTTTCTAATATTTTGTTCGCTGCTGGTTCTAGCACCTTTTCACCTAAAGGTTGCAATGAAACATCGATTTTATGATCTGGTCGTATTTCTTTTATTACCCCAGCCATAACATCACCTATCGCAATTTTTTTAAAAACTTCATTAAAATAAACCAAACCTTTGTGCGCATTGTTTATTATAACTTCCCAACCTAGATCAGTTTGTCGGGTAATGATAATATCTACCTTCTCACGTACTCTTACCGATAGGGTTTCATTACTAATAAATTTGTTTAATTTATTTGATGCCACCAGACGATTGCTTTTTTCATCTAAATAACAATAAACTACATACCATTGCCCCTGTTGCATCTTACTCCGCTGCTCTCTATAAGGTACCAAAAGATGTTTTTCTAAACCCCAATCTAAAAATGCGCCAAACTGATTCACATCGACCACTTGAAGCAATTGAAACTCTCCAACTACAATACCTGGGTCTAAATTGGTAGCAATTGGGCGTTCATCATAATCTAAATAACAAAACACCTCTATTTTATCACCAATCTCATAACTTTCGGGCATATACTTGTTCGGCAATAGCACGTCATTACTTTCTTCATCTCCTAAAAAAAGGCCAACGCTCGTGTGCCTTAATATTTCAAGTGTATTGTATTTTCCCAGTTGAATCATACCGCAAAAATACGTTGAAACTAGCTCATAAAAAAAGCCGATCTATGAATAGAGCGGCTTTTAAAATTTTTAAAAAAAATCTGTCTAATAAACAGACTGCTTTTTGAAGTGCTTGCATAGCATATAATAAACTACTGCTCTATGCTTATTTCTATTTGAAGAACCATATTTCTCCATTACGGTATTGATTCCAGCCATCAATTCAGGGCTGTCACTCATACCTAGTTTTTTCATAAGGTAATTTTTCTTTACCGTTTCTAATTCTTTTTCGTCTGATCCTGAAACCTTTGATGCATCAATATTATAAATTGATGGGCCTAATCCTATGGTAACTTTAGTTAACAAATCCATGTCAGCACTTTCCCCGAATTTATCTTTAATGTCTTCAGCGTACTTTGCGATTAAATCGTCTCTTTTACTCATAATAGCTAGTGTTCTATAATATATTAATGGTTAAATAAAACCCTAAGATATAAAATCGAAATAACCGAGCAAAATTTTATCATTTAATAATCGAGGGGTCGAAACTTCTATCAATTGTGGTCTTTCGGAAGGTTCGTAAAATACAGACATGGCCAAGTTCAGACTTTCAGAATCATCTGAAAAAAAATAATCAAAATTGAACATTTCGCAGAATTTTCTTACATTCAAACTGTGCTTAGTTTCAAAAAATCTTTCAAAATTATGTGTATCTTCTTTCCCGGGCAATATTCTAAAAATTCCACCTCCATAATTGTTTACTACAATAATGCGAAAATCTGACCTTATATAGTTATTCCACAAAGCATTACTATCATACAAGAAACTAAGATCACCAGTTACTAAAACTGTCGGATTCGTATTATACAGCGATGCGCCAATTGCAGTTGATGTACTACCATCAATTCCGCTAGTTCCTCTATTACAAAAAACCTCTAAGCTAGAATTCAAATCAAAGAGCTGAGCGTAACGAACAGTAGAGCTATTTGAAAGTTGTAGCTGATAATTATTCGGTATACTTTTACTAATCTGATGAAACACAAACATGTCAGAAAATTCTATTTGCTCAACATATTGATCTCGTTTAATTACATACGCATTTCTACGTAAGTTTAAAAAATTGAAATAGTTTGATGAAATTTTTAAAGTTTCTTTTATAAACTGACTGAAAAAACTATTAACCTCCATCTTAAAATGGTGAGTTTGTGCAAAGAAAGTATCATAGGCTTTCACTTGATCAATATGCCAATGTTGTTTGGGCTTATAAGCTCGTAAAAAAGCCTTAATTTTTTTTGAGACTATTAAACCACCGAACGTTATGAGAATTTCAGGCTGCAATTTTGTAAATAGATCCTCCTTGTATTCCGATTTTTCTATGGGAGCAATTATACTATCAATACTTGAGAAAAAGTTAGTATGATGAAGATTTGAAGTAGTCTCTGTTAATACAACTACTGACGGGTCTTCGGCTAAATATTTTAAATATTTTTGATCTACTTTGTTTGGATCATTAACTCCTACCAAAACCATTTTCTTAGTTGCCCTATTCCATGCCGAAACACACTCCGGCAACCATTCGTATCCCTTTTCTATAATAGGTTGTACCTGTTTTATAACAGGGTTCGCAGTCGATGTCTCTACAATATCATAAAGGGGCTCTTCAAATCGTACATTCACATGAACAGGCAGGCCCATTGTAATCGCGGTCTCAAATGCAATATTTAATTCATGGTCATTAAAGGCTTGAACTTTTTGTTGCTCCTTGTTCATATCATTACTTAAATATGACGGTGCATAACGCTCAATGCGATCTGACGCATGCGTAACATCTTGTTTTAAATTCGCTGAATACCCGATATGTCTATGAAAAACATTGTCTTGACGAATGGTTTGACCATCTCCAACATCAATTTTATAGATAGGTCGATCTGCTGAAATAACTACTAAAGGAATATTACTGTAAAAGGCCTCAGCTACCGCCGGATAGTAATTTAACAAAGCACTACCAGAAGTACAAACAACCGCGACAGGTTCTCGTTGGTTTTGTGCAATACCTAAAGCAAAAAAAGCAGCGCTACGTTCATCAACAATGCTAAAACATTTAAAAAAAGGATCTTCGGAAAAACCAATAATTAACGGGGCATTTCTTGACCCTGGTGAAATTACAATATTTTGAATTCCTTTGGCTTTGCAATGAGCTATTATAGTTTGTGCTACAGGAATACTTGAATACTTCATGTAATACAAAAATACAAAGCAATTAGACGAATACCAATGTATCTATCAATAACTAATTATCATCAAGCACTTTTAAAATTGTTGTGCTCTTATCTACAGTTTCTTGCCATTCTTTTTCCGCTATTGAATCTTTTGTAACTCCTCCACCGACATAAAGTAAAGCCTTTTTATTTTTAACTTGCATACATCTCAGATTTACGAAAAGTGTAGTGCGACTTTTCACTGTTCTATAGGCTTTGTTTTCTTGATTTCTTGAAGTTTTTGTACGCTCTTTATTCGATTTTAAGTTTAATTCTCCTAAAAATCCGGTATAAAATTCACGTTGATAACCTTCATTTTCTAAAATAAATTTTTTAGTGGCGTTTAAAGGAATTCCACATACCGCGGGTGTTGGATGTAACGATTGAATTACACTAGTCAAATCACCATTTTGAATTCTTCCGGTAATTTTGGTTCGTAAATGCCAAAGTTGACCTGCCTTTATTGATTCCTTTTCTGAAATATTTATTGCTGTTACTTTATCTTTTAAAACCTCTATAATGTAATCAGTTACTAATTGTTGCTCTTCAACTTCTTTCTCACCCCAAACAACCGACTGCTCTATTTTTTCATTTTTAGTACCCGCTAAAGACATGGTAGTTAGCAATTTATTTTCGGTTTTTAGCAATATTTCTGGTGTAGCACCAAGCCAGGTTCCAACCTTTGGATGGTACCATAGATAACAAAATGCAGACTCATATCTGTGTAGCATTTTTTCAAACATTTGAAAAATAGAGACTGCACACGAAAACTCTACTATTCGTGATAACACCACCTTTTTTAAAGTATTATTTGAAATCGCATCAATGGCTTTGTTTACCAATTTCAGATGTTTAGATTTTTCAGAATCTTGATTGGGTTCAATATCTGAAACATTTTTTGAATCAAAAACGGAAGGGCTAAAAGTTGTACTATTGACAACGTCAGCTTTTAATAATATTGCAGATTTCTTAGAGTCAAATGGGGCAAATACGAAGCCACTTGCAGCATAATCATTTATTTCATGCAAATGATTTGTAGTTTGTAATATAGCGGTTACCTTTTCTTCGTGAGGTTTACGATAAATTACGAATGGTAATTCATTCGAATGATGGTTTTTAATCTGCGTAATTAACTCAGAGAACATGTTACTTTCTTGGTAATGAAATAGTGGTTAACTTACATAATGAAATAAGATTACCTTCGATATCGGTCACCTTTATTTCCCACAGTTGTGTTGTTCGCCCTTTATGAAGTATTGTGGCTTTGGCAAACACCTCCCCTTCTCGAATACTTTTCACATGGTTTGCAGCAATCTCAATGCCACGAACAAAAACCTTTTGCCCGTCTAAAAATATGTATGACGCAGTACTTCCAACACTCTCAGCCAAAGCTACTGTAGCCCCGCCATGAAGTACCCCATCAGGTTGATGAACTTTTGGGTTTACAGGCATTTTCGCAATTAAAAAATCTTCTCCAACATCGATATATTCTATTTCCAAAGTTTCCATTAAGGTGTTCTTTGAAGATTCATTGCACACCTTTAGAATTTTTTCTTTGTATTCTTCCATTTTGATTTTTTTGTAAAATTAAGGATTATGTCACCAATAAAAGACTTTACTTTATGATTGATTTTTGATATATGAGCACTAAAGAAAAACAAGTAAGCTACCAAAATACGAACACTTATGAAACCTTGAATCAGTTAACTGATGCAACCAAAAACATATGGATTGTATTTCATGGCATTGGATATTTAAGTCGTTACTTTTTAAATTACTTTGATGAACTTGATACTACTGAAAACTACATTATTGCTCCGCAAGCTCCTTCTAAGTACTACCTTAAAAATCAATACAAATATGTAGGTGCTAGTTGGTTAACTAAAGAAAATACACTTTTAGAAACTCAAAATGTACTTCGTTATTTAGATGCTGTATTTGCTAATGAAGATTTATCCACAGATAAAAAATTAATCGTTTTCGGTTTTTCTCAAGGGGTTTCTATTGCTACGCGCTGGGTAGCTTCTCGTGAAATAAAATGTAATCATTTGGTATTGTATGCTGGTGGCTTACCCAAAGAACTTAGACCTGAAGATTTTAGATTTTTAGCAGAATCAGACACCAAAATTGATATTCTTGTTGGTGATAAAGATCAATTCTTAACTAAAGATATTTTAAAAAGTGAATCTTTAAGAATTGAGGAATTATTTAATGGAAAAGCGCAACAAACAATTTTTAAAGGTGGGCATGAAGTAAAAAGAGACATCATTAAAAAAATCTTTTGAGTAAAATGGCATTTCCTAAGCTGGTTACAGAACGATTAATCTTAGATCAAATAAAAGTGTCTGACGTTCCCTTAATTGTTAAATATGCGGGAAATAGCAAAATAACGGATAATACCCGAACCATGCCTCACCCCTACTATGAAGAAGATGCCATTGCCTGGATTAACATTGCAAACAAAGGTTTCGAAGAAAAGAATAATTATACGTTCGCTATTCGTTCTAAATCTAGCTTGGAGTTTATGGGAGGCATCGGTCTAATCATAAATAAAGAAAATAATCGCGCTGAATTAGGGTATTGGCAAGCAGAGCCGTATTGGAACAAAGGCTATACCACAGAAGCTGTTAAAGCTATTTTACACTATGGTTTTGAAACCTTAAAACTGAATAAAATAATTGCCATGTATTTAACCACCAATGAAGCCTCAGGAAAAGTTATGGTTAAAAATGGAATGATTAAAGAAGCGGAATTAAAAGATCATGATATAAAGCGAGGAACAACATTGGCTGATAATGCATATGTATCATTGATACAATACCGACTAACGAAAAGTGAATACCATTCGATAGAAAAATAAAAATTATTCCGGAGCTACTGTTGTGCTTAGCATTTCAAAATAAGAGATAATTCGGGTCTTGTAGGCGTTTTCAGGTGTTATTATTTCTTTAATCCAGTTTTTCTGAATATCAAGTTGGTAAATATATTTTCGATCCTCAATTTGATTACCAATAGTCGTTTGACTTGAACTTAGCATACCAGCAGCATCATATTGATATGTTATAATTTCTTCAACATCGAATTGCTTAGTTGCTGTATTATAAAAGAATTTTGTAGTAGAAGCTATAGCGTTTCTACCATCAAAAACCTCTTCAGTCGCACTAACCGGTTTACCCTCAATATATTTTTTAATTAATATATTTTTAGACACTATACTATCTTTTTCATTTTTAATTGAAGTTCGAATAGATTTCAAGATCACTCCGTTTAATTTATAAGTAGTCGTTTGCTCCCCTTTGATATTCGAATAGGTAATTTGAGTTTCATCTATGCCGTCGTTGTTCGAACGAACAATCTTTCTTAAAGTATCATTGGTATAATAATATTCATACTGATCTAAAAATTCCTTATCATAAGACAAAATTCTTTCCGTTATTTTAAGGTTTGATGTAGAATCAATAGTGTAAATATTAGCAATTGAAGTAGCACTATCAAAGGTATTATCACGGTAATTCTCTAACCGTTTTTCTAACAAGTTACCCTGATCATATTTATAATAGGTAATATCATAGTCAGTATCATTATATCGTGTAGTTGATTTCGTTAAAAAACCTGACTCATCAAATTCATATTCCTCTTTGCCATAATCGGTACTTACTAAACAAGATTTCACCTTACCTTTCAAATCGAAATCATTAACTCGAAAAACTTGAATTTCTTGAGAGGTCATTCCTATTGATGAAAGAAACACTAATAGTAAAACGGGAATGCTATATTTTGGCGTCATGATACAAAATTACTTGATATTTGAGCAACTAAAAACAAAAGCAATGCCAAATCGTTGTAATGCATTCGCCAAGTCGTTGTTAATGTGATATTAAAAAACAAAACCCACAAGACTATTTTAGACTTGTGGGCTTTATTTTGAATCTGAGAAGTGTACTTACTTACTTCACCTCTTCGAAATCTACGTCTTCAACGTTATCTCCTTCAGAACCTGCATCTGCAGTCGCCTCACCCTCAGGTGCAGCACCACCTTGTTGAGCTTCTGCTTGTGCTTTATACATTTCTTCAGAAGCACCTTTCCACGCTTCATTGATTTTGTCTAAAGCAGGTGTTATAACAGCTAAATCTTTGGTTTCGTAAGCTTTTTTCAATTCTTCTAAAGCTTCTTCAACTGGCTTTTTGTTATCATCAGAAATTTTATCTCCAAACTCCTTCAATTGCTTTTCTGTTTGAAAAATCATTCCGTCAGCCTCATTCAACTTATCTGCAGTTTCTTTAGCAACTTTATCTGCCTCAGCATTGGCTTCAGCCTCAGCTTTCATTTTCTCAATTTCTTCTTCTGTTAAACCTGAAGAAGCTTCAATTCTAATATCTTGAGATTTATTTGTGGCCTTATCTGTTGCTGAAACTTTGATAATACCATTAGCATCAATATCAAAAGTAACTTCAATTTGTGGTGTTCCCCTTTGCGCTGGCGGAATACCATCTAAGTGAAAACGACCAATTGTTTTGTTATCAGCAGCCATTGCTCTTTCTCCTTGTAACACATGAATTTCAACAGACGGCTGGTTATCAGCTGCAGTAGAGAATACTTGTGATTTTTTGGTAGGAATGGTTGTATTCGCCTCAATTAATTTGGTAAACACATTACCCATTGTCTCAATACCTAACGAAAGTGGCGTTACATCTAAAAGAAGTACATCTTTAACATCTCCTGTTAAAACTCCCCCTTGAATCGCAGCACCAACAGCAACAACCTCATCTGGATTCACTCCTTTAGAAGGTGCTTTTCCGAAGAACTTCTCTACCGCTTCTTGTACAGCAGGTATTCTAGTAGAACCACCAACTAAGATAATTTCATCGATATCGCTTTTTGATAAACCCGCAGATTTTAATGCTGTTTGACACGGCTCAATAGTACGTGCTACTAAATCAGCAATTAATTGCTCAAATTTTGCTCTAGTCAAAGTACGCACCAAGTGTTTTGGTCCTGTGGCAGTAGCTGTAACATAAGGTAAATTGATTTCAGTTTGCGCTGATGATGATAATTCAATTTTTGCTTTTTCAGCGGCTTCACGCAAACGTTGCAAAGCCATCGCATCATCTCTCAAATCAATGCTCTCATCATTTTTAAATTCATCAGCTAACCAATCAATAATCTTTTGATCAACATCGTCACCACCTAAGTGCGTATCACCATCAGTAGATAACACTTCAAAAACTCCGTCACCTAACTCTAAAATAGATACGTCATGCGTACCACCACCAAAGTCAAAAACAACAATTTTTTGATCTGTATCTTTTTTGTCCATTCCGTAGGCTAATGAAGCAGACGTCGGCTCATTGATAATTCTTTCTACTGTAAGACCAGCAATTTCACCAGCTTCTTTTGTAGCCTGACGTTGCGCATCATTAAAGTAAGCAGGAACGGTAATAACAGCTCTTGAAACATCTTGACCTAAATAATCTTCAGCAGTCTTCTTCATTTTTTGAAGAATCATTGCTGACAATTCTTGTGGAGAATACAAACGACCATCAATATCAACACGCGGTGTATCGTTATCTCCTTTTACTACTTTATAAGGTACGCGATCAGCTTCTTTTTTAGATTCTGAAAACTTGTTCCCCATAAATCTTTTGATAGAGTAGATCGTGTTATGAGGGTTTGTCACCGCCTGTCTTTTGGCTGGGTCACCCACTTTAATTTCTCCTCCTTCAACAAAAGCAATTACAGATGGAGTTGTTCTCTTACCTTCTGCGTTAGGTATTACTACCGGCTCATTACCTTCCATTACAGAAACACAAGAGTTGGTCGTACCTAAATCTATTCCTATTATTTTACTCATTCTATATGTTTTTATTAGTGCGTATTAAATTTTGTAATCGCAATGGAAATGACAAACAATATGCCAAGCCCTTAAAACTGACAGGTTGTCATTTTCACGTCAAACCTTCTTATAGATAGTCTCTTAAAATTATTAGTTTATAAAGCCAACAATTCACCAATAAATTTACCTTTACCTCAGATTTAAACTCCTAATTATGGAATGTATCAGCGTATTCGACATGCTTAAAATCGGTATTGGCCCATCAAGTTCACATACTTTAGGGCCGTGGCGAGCAGCAGAACGTTGGATTACCCATTTAAAAACAAATAATCAATTTGATACTGTAAAGCAAATAACCGTACATATTTACGGCTCATTATCACTGACAGGCAAAGGCCACGCTACCGATTACGCCATCATGCTCGGTCTTTCGGGTGCAGACCCCGTTGAAATTCCTGTAGATGATATTCATTTAATTGTTGCTGATATTAAGCAAACAAAAAAAATACGTTTTGGAAATGAAAAGTCTATTGCATTTGATCCGCAAGAGCATCTCATTTTTCATAAAAAATTTTTACCCTTTCATGCGAACGGATTAAAGTTTGAAGCTACCTTTCAAAATGGTTCAAAAAAAACCAAAACTTATTATTCTATTGGAGGCGGATTTGTTGTAGTCGAAGACCGAAAAAATGCAAAGAAAAAAATTGAAGTATTCAATACCTTTCCTTTCCCTATTCAAAATGGCAATGAACTCTTGGCATTTTGCGCTCATGAAAAAAAATCTATTTCTGAAATTGTTCTTCAAAATGAACTTTCCCTTAGAAATTCCAAAGAAATAGATCACCAACTCAAGCACATTTGGAATACGATGTTAGAGTGTATGTATATCGGTTGTCATACCGAGGGAAATTTACCAGGCGGATTAAACGTTCGAAGACGTGCTTTTGACATGCATAAAAATCTTATGCTGACGGCAAATGCCTATACCGGGCCTGAAAATTGGTTACAAACCATAAGGCAAACAGAAGTTAAATTTCGTCAAATTCTAAAGTGGGTAAGTTGCTTTGCCTTATCTGTAAATGAAGTCAACGCATCTTTAGGAAGGGTGGTTACGGCTCCGACCAATGGCAGCGCCGGGGTTATTCCTGCTGTATTAATGTATTACTTAGTTATTGAAAATCACAATGCTGATTTTGAACATATTAAAAAGTTTCTTTTAGTCGCTGGCGAAATAGGTAGTATTTTTAAAAAAGGGGCCACAATTTCTGCCGCAATGGGTGGCTGTCAAGCTGAAATTGGAGTATCATCAGCTATGGCTGCAGGAGCCTTAACAGAGCTTTTAGGAGGTTCACCTGAACAAGTGCTAATGGCCGCCGAAATTGCCATGGAACATCACCTAGGACTTACCTGTGACCCTATCGGCGGACTCGTACAAATACCTTGTATTGAAAGAAATTCCATGGGTGCTATCAAAGCAATAAACGCAGCTGAATTGGCTTTAGATTCTAATCCTGCTGATGCGAAGGTACCTTTAGACAAGGTAGTTCAAACCATGTGGGAAACTGCAAAAGATATGAACTCGAAATATAAAGAAACCTCTGAAGGAGGGCTAGCCGTTGGAGTATTTTTAAGTGACTGTTAAAGCCATTTCAAACTTATATCGATTCCCTTTTTTATCTAATTCTTTCTGTTAAGTCTATTTACCTCGCTGATTATAGCTGATTAATTCCTTATATTTAGAAAACTAATCAAAAGACTTCATCATGAAATTAGGTGCTTTTTCAATAAGCTTGTCGGTCAAAGATTTGAAAATTTCTCAGACTTTTTATGAGGGATTAGGTTTTTCTGTTTTCGCAGGGTCGTTAGAAAGTAATTATCTTATCATGAAAAATGAAACTTCATTAATTGGGTTGTTTCAAGGAATGTTTGAAGGCAATATCATAACTTTTAACCCGGGGTGGGATACGAACGCAAATAAATTAGAACAATTTGATGACGTTAGAAGTATTCAAAAACAACTTAAAAATCAAAATATCATATTAGATAAAGAAGTAGACGAGTCAACCACCGGCCCTGAAAATCTAATGCTTAAAGACCCAGACGGAAATCTTATTCTCATCGATCAACACGTTTAAAGGTATCACAAACTATCCTCCCAATTTATGAATAAATTACTCCTCCCAATACTTGTTCTTTCCCTTGTAGCGTGTAAGTCTGAACAAAAAAAAGATTACTCAAATAGCACAAGAGAAAGTAATACCGCATTAGACGAAGAATGGATTTCTCTTTTCGACAACAATTCAGCGAAAGGTTGGCGCGCGTACAACGGTAAAAGTCTTCCTCCTCAATGGGTTGTGATTGATGGGGTTTTAACTTTTGAAACTGACAAACGACTAGAAACGGATAAAAAAGGAGGAAAAGATATTGTATATGCTGCCGAAGAATTTGACAATTTTGAATTGCGATGGGAATGGAAAATTCCTGAAGGAGGTAATAGTGGAATACTATATCATGTGCAAGAAGGCGAATGGGGCCCTCCAGAAGTGGCACCTGAATACCAGCTGTTAGATGATTTAAAGTGGGAAGAAATCAATAATGCCTCTCTTGAGCCATGGCAAAAAACCGGTGCGGATTATGCTATGCATGTACCCGATGAGCAAATGAAAATTGTAAAACCTGCCTTACAGTGGAATAGCTCAAGAATTGTCTTTACAGAAGATAAGGTAGAACATTGGTTAAATGGAAAAAAGTTACTAGAATTTCAGCCATGGACAGCTGACTGGGAAGCAAGAAAAAAAGCTGGTAAGTGGAAAGATTTTCCAAATTATGGCGCTTTTAAAAAAGGGTTTATAACCATACAAGATCACGATAGCCCCATCTGGTTTCGAAATATGAAAATCAAAAAATTGTAATCAACAGACACAAACAATCATGAACAAACGTGAATTTCTTAAAAAAACAGCTGCTGCTTCTTCGGCTGCATTTCTACCTACTGCAGCATTATCATTTACAAAAAAAAGTCAACGATTACGAACTGCTCATATTGGCGTTGGTAATATGGGTGGCGAAGATTTAGCAGCAATTTCCTCTCATCCGTTGGTTGATGTTGTAGCACTTTGTGATGTTGACGCAAATAATTTAGCCGCCGCTCATCAATTGCACCCTAAAGCAAAAATATATTCAGATTACCGATTAATGTTATCTGAAATGAAAAAGAAAATTGATGCCGTTATAGTATCAACTCCTGATCATACGCATGCACCGGCCTCTATGATGGCTATGAAGATGGACAAGCCCGTATATTGTCAAAAACCTTTGACACATCATGTTACAGAAGCTCGAGCGATGAAAAAACTTGCTGCAGAAAAGGGTTTAGTAACTCAAATGGGAATTCAAGTTCATTCCTTTTACGATTACAAACTGGCCACTTTATTAATTCAATCTGGCATTATAGGTAAGGTTAGCGTCGTGCGTGCATGGTCACCAAAAAACTGGGGTTTTGATGGTGCAATTCCTGAAGGTAGCGACCCTATTCCTGAACATTTAGATTGGAATTTATGGTTAGGAACCTCTGCAAAAAGACCTTATAAAAATGATGTTTATCACCCAGGTAACTGGAGAAAATTGGTTGATTATGGCTGTGGCACATTGGGTGATATGGGCGTGCATATTTTCGATACACCTTATAACGCCTTGGCGCTTGATGTACCAAGAACTATTACCACAAACTGTAGAAAACCAAATGGCTTTGGGTACCCTGAACAAAATATGGTTACCTATGAATTTCCAGGCACCAAATATACTACTGACACTTTAAAATGGGTTTGGTATGACGGTGTTGATGCTGACAAGCAACGTGAAGATTTAATGTTACCTGGAGGCGAACATTTACCAGATCAAGGGGCTATGTTTATTGGAGAAAAAGGTAGACTGCTTCTCCCCCACTTTCAACAATTACCACGATTGATTGTTGATGGTGATTATGTTGACATTACCGATGAAATAATGGCACAAAATTTAGGAGAGCCGGTTCGTGACTATGATTCAGAAGGCAAAAAACATTATCATCAATTTGTTGATGCTTGTTTAGGTCAAGGAGATGTAAGTGCTCCATTTTCTTATGCCTCACGCTTAACAGAAACTATTCTTTTAGGAACAATTGCAGGTCGTTTTCCAAATCAAACATTGCATTGGGATAGTAAGACTGCTCAATTCTCAGAAGAAGAAGCCAATAAGTTTTTAGATGCGCCGTATCGTGAATTTTAAATGCAAGCCAGCGATATAAAGATAAAGGCATCCTATTTTTATGTGGATGCTTTTTTTCATCATAAGATAACTTGCACGATATTCAATTATAAAGTACCACATGAAGTTACCAATTTTTCTAAGGAAATCTCCGTATTTTTAACGTTCCAAAACAATTAAGAATGTCTACTGCTAAAAAAGAATATAAAAGAGTCACCGTGAAATCATTGGTTGACATGAAACAGCAAGGAGAAAAAATTTCTATGCTAACCGCTTATGATTATTCCATGGCCAAAATTGTCGACGCTGCAAAAGTTGATGTTATACTTGTTGGAGATTCTGCCAGCAATGTAATGGCAGGTCATGAAACTACCTTGCCCATAACCTTAGATCAAATGATTTACCATGCTTCTTCGGTAATTAGAGCAATAGAGCGTGCTTTGGTTGTTGTTGATTTGCCTTTTGGTAGTTATCAAAGTGACCCAAAAGAAGCATTAAGATCAGCCATACGAATAATGAAAGAAAGTGGTGCTCATGCTGTAAAAGTTGAGGGAGGAGCAGAAATTAAAGAATCTGTAAAAAGAATTTTAGCAGCTGGTATTCCGGTCATGGGTCATCTCGGTCTTACCCCACAATCGATTTATAAGTTTGGTACTTATACTGTTAGAGCCAAAGAAGATGATGAGGCAGAAAAATTGATCGAAGATGCTAAAATGCTAGAAAAATTGGGCTGTTTCGGTATAGTACTTGAAAAAATTCCGGCTGATCTCACAAAAGTTGTTTCCGAAAAATTGACCATTCCTACCATAGGAATTGGAGGTGGAAAACATGCTGATGGTCAAGTTTTAGTTATTCACGATCTCTTAGGTATGACTCATGAATTTAATCCCAGATTTCTACGACGGTATATGAATCTTTACGAAGAAATGGGAAATGCTATTTCAGAATATGTAAATGATGTTAAACGTCAAGATTTTCCGAACGATGATGAGCAATATTAAATCGTAAATCCGCCAGTTACATTGACACGAAAATTTCTCATTATTGCCTTGATTCTTTTAAATATTGGTTGCGATCAAATTACTAAAAATGCCGTTCGCAAAAATGTTGAGGAAATGGAACAGATCGAATTGGTTGGCAAAAAATTCATTTTAACCAAAGTTGAAAATACTGGTGCCATGTTGGGTTTTGGGTCTGATTTATCACCTACATTAAAAATTATTTTTCTTCAAGCGATACCGGTAATTGTTTTATTAATTCTACTTGCTCGCGTTTTGCGTAATTCAAAAATGAATAAGTGGCTTGTTTTCGCATTTGCCTGTGTAATTGGAGGAGGTATTGGTAATTTAATAGACCGTATAGCACATGGTAAAGTCACTGACTTTTTTCATGTTGATTTGGGTGGAATAATGAGAACAGGGGTGTTTAATATGGCCGATGTTTCTGTAACCGTTGGAGCAATTTTGATACTATTCTTGAGCCTTCGGTATCGTAAACTAGAAATGTAGTGGCAAATAAGTTATTATCTACAGCTAAAAACCTGCAAGTAATTTATGAAGACAATCATTTAATTGTCATAAATAAAAGACCTGGTGATCTTGTTCAAGGTGATAAAACGGGCGACCTTCCCTTAAGTGACATTGTAAAACAATATTTAAAAGAAAAGTATAACAAACCAGGTAATGTTTATTTAGGAGTTGCCCATCGCTTAGATAGACCAACCTCAGGAATCGTTGTTTTTGCAAAAACTTCGAAAGCTTTACCTCGATTAAACAAGCTATTTGCAGAAAAGTCGGCTAAAAAAACCTATTGGGCAATTGTTAAAAACCCACCTCCAAAATCTCATGATACTTTAATTCATTTCATGAAAAGAAATACCAAACAAAATAAATCTTACGCGAACAAAAAAGAAGTGCCCGATAGCAAAAAAGCAATATTAGATTATGAAATAATAAAAAAGCTAAATCGCTATTTTTTATTGCAAATTGATCTAAAAACAGGCCGACATCATCAAATTCGTTCTCAATTATCAGCTGTTGGCTCACCAATAAAGGGAGATTTAAAATATGGTTTTGACAGAAGCAATGCTGACGGCAGTATACATTTACATGCAAGAAGTTTATCTTTTATTCATCCGGTGAAGAAAGAATTACTTGAATTATTCGCTTCACCACCCCATGATGTACTTTGGAACGCTTGTTGCTAAATTGGTTATATTTAGTAACCATAAACACTATATCATGATTAAAAAAACACTAATTCTTGTTTTCTTTGTACTCTTAACTTCTTGCGGAAGCTACAATTCTATTGATTCATTTTATGAAGCCCACAAAAATGATGATCAAGTAACTGCAATACGTGTACCCCGCTTTATGCTATCACTAATTGGTAACATCTCTCCTGAAATGAACTCCTTGATCGGTAACACAAAAGATCTGAGATATATGCAGTTTCCAAGTACTACCAAGGAACGTACAAATTTTTTAAATAACCAAATGAACAATATGACCGGAAATTCGTTCATTGAGGTTTATCGAAAAAATGACAATCAAAAAAGAAATGTTGTTTCAATCAGAGAAAAGAAAAATGCGGTAAAAGAAATTTTAATTTACAACAATAATACATCAAAAGGCTCTTTCTTATACTTTAACGGTAATTTTGACCCCGTAAAAGTACGTCAAATGGCAAAAAATGAAGATTTTCAAAAATTAGGAGACGGACTAATTAATGAATTTAATTTAGCAAACACGCCGGGCATCAATGAATCTGAAGAACCTCAAAATTGAGGTGTTAAGTTAATAGTAATTAAGTATAAATTTCTACCCATTTACCAGTATTTTTTGACCGAAATTAGCTCCCTAATTTTATCTGATTTAGATTTAAATGAACATAAACTCTAAATCATGAAAAAATTTACATCTATAAATTCTTGCTTCGTTTTGTGTATTATATTTTGCACCATATTACTTGCAAGTTGTACCAAGTCAAACGTTGAAAATGAAAACGCAGACCCCATTGTTGGTAAGTGGTTTTTAACTAAAATCAATGCTGTAGATGTAGCTGACACCAACTGCTACCAAGACTCTTATATAGAATCTGACTCTGAAACAATAACCTTTTATTTACTAGATCTTTTAGAAAATGGCGAATGTGAAACAGTAGTAAATAGTTCTACGGCCTTAACCATTCAAGATGACTTTTATTATTTAGGTGATGATGTTCTTGAAATATATATTAAAGGTAATACCCTACAATGGAGAATTGACTTAGACAATACCATGGAATTTCAAAAGTAAAAAGCTAGCGATAATTACGTACACTTTCTATTATCACAGCGGTTAATATCAAAAAACCACCGAACACCGTTGATAAAGATGGATACTCTTTTAAAAAAATCATAGCTATAATTACACCATAGACCGGCTGTACACTACTCAAAATACTTGCAGTAGTTACTGTAAAATTTTTAAAACTCAACAAAAACAAAGTATGTCCTATTGCTGTAGTTAGCAGCGCCAATGTTACTAATGGCACAAGTTGGTCAATGATAGCTGAAAAATCAGCGAAAATATAAACAGGGGCTAATAATATACCTATAACAGCTGTCTGATAGGTCATTAACAGTGAACCATTATACTTTGCTACTTTAGATTTAATCATCAAGTTACGAAGGGCATAGGCAAGTGCAGAAAACACACCCATACCAATAGCTAGAGTATAAGAATTTTGAATATTAAAATCAGGTATTAAAAAATAAATTCCTGACAACACTAGTATTGCCAAAAGCAAATGTATTTTATGAAATTTGGTTTTTAATAATATTGGCTCTAAAAAGGCCGTTAAAATAGGGTAGGTAAATATTGACAACATACCAATCGCTACATTTGACCATTTTAAAGCATAAAAATAACTAACCCAATGTACCCCCATTAAAGCTCCACTCAATAAAACTATTGGAAGATCTTTCTTGTTTATTTTAAATGAAATATTTCTATAATAGCAATAAATACCAAGCAATATACAGGCCAAAATAGCCCGTACCCCAATGATGATTGGCACTGAAAGCTGAATATACCTTCCTAAAACACCAGAAGTGCTAATAAATAGCATTGCTAGATTAATCTCTAGTAGAGGTCTAAATTTTATATAGTTTTTAGAGCCCAATAGTTATCGAGTAAGAGTCTGTGCTTTTTCACGAATAATTTGGCCTACCGGCTTGTTTTCTAAATGGCTTTCTAACCATGAAATTATATCAAGGTAAAGAAAGGCCCTTTTTTCATAAGGATGATCTTCATACTTTTTCAATTCTGTGTGTAATTTTTGAAACTCATTACGTAAATCACTGGGATAAATGCTTCCTAAGTTTTTTAAGAATTTTATCATTTCCTTTTGTACTTCATGTAAATCATCCATCTTAAGTAAAAACTTATAAGTACTCTTTAGTTGAACCTCAAGATGATAATCCATACCCGCTTCATAATGTGCTACCAAACTTAATACCCGCGCAAAACACATTAGATCTTCGCGCATTTTTAAGTTCTTATTATTGATGATTTTCTTTAAATATTGAATACAAGTTTTATTATCTCCAATTCCGAAATACAAACATGCTATTTTATAATAAAGCAACATTATATGGTGTGTATCAATACGATCTTTATGCTTGTTAATACCGAATTCAATAATTTTCACTAGATAAAGCCCCTTATCAAATGTGCCTTCTAAAAAATGAAAATTTAGCTTGTTAGAATTCAAGTAAAGAAAAGTAAGCGATGCAATATTGTCGTTTTTTGGGAATTTTTTACTTTGAACCATACCCTCTAATTGATCGAGGGTGACTTTAAAAAGAGAGCTATATTTTACGTAAAACAATGATTCTAGCAAATAATGATTCCCTTTTAAAAAAAACACAGGGTTCATATAGATCATTTCTTTATTCTCATAAAATAAGTCTACCCATTTACTGGCATATTTATAACATGATAAAAAGTCTTGTATTAAAAAACTATACCATAAATGGGCTTTATAGAGCCATAATTTCTCTCTAAAACCCAATGCTTCAACATCATGTTTGGGCAATTGTTTTTCAAAATATTCTTTAACCTTCTTAATATCATCGTCACTGCGTACATAACCAACTTTCAACATCCATCCATACAACTGTAATGATAAATTAGACAACTTACTTGTCATTACATTATGTGCCGAAAGCTCTTTGGCTTGAATTGCTAGTTCATCTGCCCTATCAGGTATACTTCTGGTAATGTATTGTGTCTCAATTATTTTTTCAAGTTCAACGATTTCATAGGCTACATTCTTTTCTTCATTTTCAATAGCAATAGACTTGGCTTTATCAAGAATTTTCAAACTTTGCTTGTACAATCCTTTTTGATACAAAATAGTAGCAAAATCAAGTTGTTCACGAATTTGAACCCTCATATTTTGATTAACAGGGTTCAGTCTTAAACTAATAAGAATTTGTTTATACAAATGAGCTTTTAAATTTGATAATTGAGATTTTTTCACAATTCCACTAGCGAGAATGGTCTTCTCATTATAGGCCCGCATTTTATCCATTAAGTTAAAAAGTGCAATAAACTTTGCATCGGTGTTTACACCTAATCGCCCAACATAGAGCTTGAACTGCCTTTTCTCTGACTTTGAGAGCGATTTTACTAGTACGAACAAAGCATCTTTATGTACATTTGTCATCGTAAAAAAAACGAGTTAATTAATTAATATTCAAAAACTTACCCTCTTTAAAATCAATTAAGTATTGTAAAACTTAACTTCAATTTTAGGAGATTACCTCTATTGGTTATATATTCGTATAGGCACATAAAGCTACACAAATAATAGTATGAGCAAAGATAAAGTACAAATATTTGATACGACACTCAGGGATGGCGAACAAGTACCTGGTTGCAAGTTAGACACAGAACAAAAACTAGTCATAGCAGAGCGTTTAGAGCTACTAGGTGTTGATGTAATTGAAGCTGGTTTTCCTATATCCAGCCCTGGTGATTTTAATTCAGTATCTGAAATTGCAAAATTGATTAAAAAAGATATTACTATTTGCGGGTTAACAAGAGCTGTAAAGAAAGATATTGAGGTAGCTGCTGATGCCTTGAAGTATGCCAAATACCCTAGAATACATACTGGCATTGGCACTTCAGAATCACATATTAAACATAAATTTAATTCTAATAAAGACGCCATTATTGAAAAAGCGGTGGCTGCAGTAAAATATGCAAAAACATTTGTTGAAGATGTAGAATTTTTTGCTGAAGATGCTGGAAGAACTGACAACGAGTTTTTAGCGCGTATTTGCGAAGAATTGATTAAAGTTGGTGTTACTGTTTTAAATATTCCAGATACTACAGGATATTGTTTGCCAGAAGAATATGGTGCCAAAATTAAATATTTGAGAGAGAACGTAAAAGGAATTGAAAAAGCAACCTTGTCTTGTCATTGTCATAATGATTTAGGTCTTGCAACCGCCAACTCGATAGCCGGTGTTGTAAACGGAGCGCGACAAATAGAATGTACAATTAATGGCATTGGTGAAAGAGCGGGTAATACTTCTTTAGAAGAAGTTGTTATGGTTATGCGTCAGCACCCATCATTAGGCTTAGATACAGGTATCAACAGTAAGTTACTTTTCGATACCAGCAGAATGGTTTCTGAAAAAATGGGCATGAGAGTACAACCTAACAAAGCTATTGTTGGGGCAAATGCATTTGCTCACAGCTCTGGTATACACCAAGATGGCGTTATTAAAAATAGAGAAACATATGAGATTATTGACCCTGCAGATGTTGGGGTTAATGAGTCTTCAATAATACTGACAGCTCGTAGTGGTAGAGCTGCATTAGCATATAGAGCTAAGATTGTAGGTTATGAGTTGACCAAGCTTCAATTAGATATAGTCTATCAAGAGTTTTTAAAATATGCAGATCGAAAAAAGGAGGTTATGGATGAAGACATTCATGAAATAGTTTCTGCAACAAAAATTGCGATCTAAAAAAAATAGTCAATGCGATTAAAAATTGCTCTACTTGCCGGAGATGGTATTGGACCCGAAATCTTAGCTCAATCTGTAAAGTGTTTGAAGGCGGTTGAAGAGACATTTGAACATCAATTTACTTTTTGTGAAGCCCCAATTGGCGGTGTTGCAATTGCTAGTAGTGGCGAACCATTACCACAAGAAACCTTAGATTTATGTAAAGATTCAGATGCCATTCTTTTTGGCGCAACTGGTTCGTCAGAATATGATAATGACCCCTCTGCCACTATAAGACCAGAACAAGGTCTTTTAAAGTTGAGGAAAGAATTGGGTTTATATACTAATATTAGACCGGTTAAAGTTTTTCCTGCTCTAGTTCGAAATTCAATGCTTCCTAAAAAAACGGTAACTGGGGTTGATTTAGTTATTTACAGAGAGTTAACTGGTGGCATTTATTTCGGAAAAAAACATTTAAACGAAAATAAAACTTTAGCCTCAGATCTTTGTGAATATACAGAGTCAGAAATCTCACGTATTGCTCATAAAGCTTTTAAAGCAGCTAAAAAAAGAAATCACAAACTTACCTTAGTAGACAAAGCAAATGTTTTAGAAACATCTCGATTATGGAGAAAAGTAGTTAAAGAAATATCTAAAAGCTACCCAGAGGTAGAATTAGAGTGCTTATTCATTGATAATGCTGTAGTACAAATCATGATGAACCCATCAAAATTTGACGTCATTTTGACAGAAAATATGTTTGGTGATATTCTCGCTAGTTTAGGTAGTGTCATTATTGGTTCTGTTGGACTTTTGCCTTCTGCATCAGTAGGAAATGACAATGCTATGTTTGAACCATTTCATGGATCATATCCGCAGGCACAAGGAAGAAACATAGCGAATCCTGTAGCTTCCATTTTCAGTACCGTGCTACTATTACAACATTTTGGTTTGCATGAAGAGGCGAATGCCGTAGCAAAAGCAGTACACAAGTCTTTTATAAAGGGTATTACAACAACTGATATATTAGGAAGTAGTAAATATGGAACTGACGCCGTTGGCGATTATATTGCTGACAATATTGTTGATGCCGATGATATTTTTAATATGAACGATGAAAATATCGGGTTAGGTCGATCTACTATAATATAACTTCTATTCTGATATTAACTGCTTAACAAAGCCATCAAACTCTTCTTGAAACTCTAGGAACTTTTCTCCCGTAGCTGGTCCATTAAATCCCGTATGAATTTTTCGAACTTCTCCTTTTTTATCTATAAATATTGAAGTTGGGTATGATAAAACGTGATTTAACATGGGTAATTTCTCTTGTGCTAATTCTTTATCTGAAGAACCATATTGAGCTAATAAAATAGGGTACTCCACCCCTATTCGCCGCTTTAATCTAGAAATACTTTGCAAGGCTTTTTCTTCCGTTTTAGCATATTCAAATGCTAACCCTATAAATGCTAAATTGTTATCAGGATTTTTCTTTAAATAATCAACATAGTACTTCGTTTCATCTAAACAATTTGGGCACCAACTACCCATAATTTGCACCACGATTACCTTATTTTTGAATTGTTCATCTGCTAATGAAACTAATTCGCCCTTCTCATTTGGAAAAGAAAATGAAAATACCTCATAGCCTTTTTTCAAAAAAGTCAAAGAATCTGCACCTGGTAATTCAAAAGTCTCATTACGTTTCGCAACAAACAGCTCTTTAGAATGATTACCAGAATAAAAAGCACCGTTCATGGTAGTATCATTTACTTTAGCATTAAACACAAAAGCATGCGCCCCATCAAAAGCAGAAATTTTTAAAGAGTCACCCGACATTACTCCTTCTAAATATCGATAGTCACCAGTAGTAGTTCTGAATGTACCTACAACTTGATCGCCAATGGCCTTAAAAATTCCTTTACTCATATAGGCATCACTGGTGTTTGGTTCAAATGTTGTTTCCCAAACACCAGTAATATCTACGGTAGCAGGTTCACTTTTTTGAAAACGTTCTTTGATTCCATAAAAAGCTTTAAATGGAACTATTCGATCTAAACTTTCTTTGACAAATACTCCGTCAATACTATTTGCTGTATAAATACCCTTTATATATCCTTCGTAAACGGGAAACTTAATTAATATAGAATCATTCTTAAATACAATTTCATCAACAGTTATAATTTCTTCTGCATTAATAATATCCAATTCATACTTTTCTTGATCCGTTAGGCGCACTTTAAAATTAAATGGCAATACCGCATCATCAATAGCGGTTAGTTCAGCAAGCCAAATACCTTCATTTAATGATGCTTTATCAACCTCATTACAAGAAATATTTAGCGATACTAAAAGTACCATAATGCAAATTGTACTCATTCTAATTACCATATAACAATCGTTTTATCGGGGTTTATACTACAGTGCAAACAGAGAATATCGAAATAACAATAAAAAGCTAACACTAAAAAATTAAAATAATTCAAATACCCCAATATTGAATCTCTTATTACATTGTTTTATCTTTACCAGCTTATAAATACGTTTACATGAACATTTCATACAACTGGATAAAGCAATTCTTAAAAACGGATTGGGAAGTAAATCAAACTGCTGACCTTCTAACCGACTTAGGCCTTGAAGTTGAAGGCATCACTCCTTTTGAATCAATTCGAGGAGGATTAAAAGGAATTGTTGTTGGGCATGTTCTTACTTGTGAACAACACCCCAATGCCGATCGATTAAAAGTAACCACTGTCGATATTGGCGCTAACGAACCATTACATATCGTTTGCGGAGCTCCTAATGTTTCAGCCGGACAAAAAGTACCCGTTGCTACTATTGGCACTACCCTTTATAATCAAGATGAGCCTTGGACTATTAAAAAAGGTAAAATTAGAGGTGAGGAAAGCCAAGGTATGATCTGTGCTGAAGACGAACTTGGCCTTGGCCATAGTCATGATGGCATTATGGTGTTAGACGATAAATTAAAACCTGGAACCCCATGTTCTGAAGTTTTTGATATCGAAAACGATTTTGTTTTTGAAATAGGATTAACACCCAACCGGGCCGACGCCATGAGTCATTTTGGGGTTGCTAGAGATTTACGGGCCGGCCTACGACAAAAAGAAATTGAACTAGAACTTATTACGCCCCCAGTTACTAATTTTAATATTGTTGACCGATCATTAAAAATAGATGTAACTGTAGAAGACAGTAAATTAGCCCCAAGATATTGCGGAATAACTTTAAGTAATCTTATCGTTCAACCTTCACCTGACTGGTTGAAAAATAGATTAAACGCTATAGGCATAACCCCTAAAAATAATCTTGTAGATGCTACTAACTATGTACTACACGAATTAGGACAACCTCTTCATGCCTTTGATGCAGATAAAATAAAAGGAAAAAAGATTATCGTCAAAACGGTTGCAAAGGGTACCAAGTTTACTACCCTCGATGAAGTTCAACGAGAACTGCATGATGAAGACTTAATGATTTGCGATAGCGAAAAACCCATGTGTATTGCAGGTGTATTCGGTGGCGTTCATTCTGGTGTAACCGAAGATACTACTTCAATTTTCTTAGAAAGTGCATATTTTAATCCGGTTTCTATTCGAAAAACAGCCAAAAGACATGGTTTAAATACAGATGCTTCGTTTCGTTTCGAAAGAGGTATCGATATTGAAAATGTAGAATTTGCGTTACGAAGAGCGGCGGTATTAATCACTGAAATAGCAGGTGGTGATATCACCTCAGATATCGTCGATTTATACCCTACAAAAGCAGTAAACAAGCAAGTTTTTTTAAGTTTCGATAAGATTAACAACCTTATTGGGCAAGAAATTCCACGAGATACGATTAAAGCAATACTATCTTCTCTAGACATCAAAGTTATGAATGTAACTGAATCTGGTTTAGGTCTTACTATACCTTCTTACCGTGTTGATGTAACTAGAGATGTAGATGTCATTGAAGAAGTGTTACGTGTTTTTGGGTACAATAATATTCTTTTTACTACCAAGCTCAATGCCTCAATTGCGCCTTCTTCAAAATTTGAAGATTACAAATTGCAGAATATAGTTGGCAACCACTTATCTGCAAAAGGTTTTTATGAAATTATGTCGAATAGCTTGACATCACCCCAATTTGATGAACTCTCATATACCGTAAATTCAGATAACAGTATACCGATGCTGAACCCTTTAAGTAACGACTTATCAGTAATGAGACAGTCGATGTTATTTTCAGGTCTTACAGCTATCGCGTACAACGTAAACCGAAAAAGAGCCAATTTAAAGTTTTATGAATTCGGTAAAACATACCATAAGTTCGAAGACAAAAGAATTGAGAACAAACATTTAGGAGTTTTCATTACCGGCAATAGAGCAGAATCTAGCTGGGTCGAACCAACAAAAAAAACAGATTTCTTTTTTCTTAAAGCAACCGCTGAGAATTTACTTTTAAGATTAGGTATTGGTAATTTTTCAGCCGAACCGATGGAAGATACTGGTGATTTTTCAGAGGGTATCACATGGATGGTTAAGAAAAGAGAAATTGCTACTATCGGATTGGTTAAAAGTTCCATTTTAAAATCATTCGATATAAAACAACCTGTGTTTTACGCAGATTTTAATTGGGATGCCATTCTGAATCTGGTTTCAAAGCAAGAAATAACTTATAAAGATATTCCAAAATATCCTGAGGTTAAACGAGACTTTGCATTGCTACTTGATGATCGTACCACTTTCAAACAAGTTCATGACATCGCCTATCAAACGGAAAGAAAGTTGTTGAAAGGCATTAATTTATTTGATGTCTATACTGGTAAAAAGTTACCTGAAGGAAAAAAATCGTACGCCGTTAGTTTTACGCTGCAAGATGAAAACAAAACCTTAACAGATAAACAAATTGATAAGGTAATGGAGAAACTCAAAAATCGATACCAACAAGAATTAAAAGCTGAACTTCGCTAAGCCAATTACATTTTAGTTGGTTGTATAACAGAATCAATTTGGTGAATCACCCCGTTACATTGGTTAGCGTCAGCATTTGTTATTTTAGCTGTATTACCGTTGCTATCGGTTAATACGATGTCAACACCATCCATTGTTGCGATCAATTTATCACCCTGTACTGTAGTGAATGATGCTTTGCCTCCACCTCTACACATGGCTTTTAAAATCTTTGAAGCTGAAAATTTTCCCGCAATAATATGATAGGTCATTAATGCTCTTAACTCCCTTTTATTATTAGCGTGCAACAATTCTGCAATTGACTTATTCGAAAAATTCTCAAAAGCACTATCTGAAGGAGCAAAAACCGTAAACGGACCCGAATAACTTAAAATTTCCTCAAGATCTGCGGCCTTTATTGCTGCTAATAAAGTTTTATGATTTTCTGAAGTTTCTGTATTGGTTATAATAGATTTTTCAGGATCCATTTCGAAAGCGAAATTGGAGCTAGATGCTGTCATTTGAGCTTTTGAATTAAAACAATACAATAAAAAAAATAATGGCAGGAGGCATGCCTTGATTTTCATAGGGGCTTAAGTTCTGGTTGTAAATAGGGCTATTAATCGATGAACTGCATTAGTTCTACGGCAAGATACAATATAAACTGTTTTCTAGTATTCACAACCACTACCTTTCCTCTAAATTAACATAATATTAACATACCAGCCTGTCTGTTAAAATACCAACTACCAGCTTATTTCCTAATTTTGAGTTATTGCTAAAAAAGGAAACTATGTTACTAAAGAAAACCAATATTGAAGAAAAACTTCACGCGCTTCACATAAAGCATTCAGATTCAGACAATTTAATACAACAAGTACAAGAGATTTTAGAAAAAGACACAGAAAACAGAAATAGAATCACTAATAATTTGAAAAAAGAATTAGAAGGTATAAATAATGACTTTGATTTTGATTTGTTAGAAACTGATAAAATTTACCACCTTTCTAAAATCAAACAAATATGCATTGATTATCGTTTACGATTTTTAGACTCTAAATACTTCAAAGGAGAAATTCCTATAGAGGCAATAAACAAAATTAAAAGATTGGAAGAAGATCATCAAATTCAGCTCAAAGGTTTTAAAATCATTGCTCCTTCAAAACTGTTTCAATTAGAAGATAAAGATGACCCATTATTATTAGCTCCCATTGGTAACAACTACTATTACCTTATTCACAAATGGGGAGATGATCTACATCCATTTCGTAAAATGTTAATGTGGCCATTTAAAAATGTTGTTAATTTAATTGTGCTTATTTTATCATTAAGCTTTATGGCTACCCTGTTAATTCCGGAAAATCTTTTCTCAAAAACCAGCTCAAGCTCACATTTTTGGGTGCTGTTTTTCTTTACTTTTAAATCAATGGTGGCAATTGCCATTTTCTACGGATTTGCTAAAGGAAAGAATTTCAACCCAGCGATTTGGAATAGTAAATACTTTTAAGCTTGGTTCTTGAGAACGCTATTACTAATTGACCAATATCTCAAACGGAATTCCTTCTACATCGATATTATCTATCGCTGTAACCTCGTTGCTGCTATTCAATTTAATTCGAAGCAAGCCACCTTGCATTGCTCCACTGATTTTCTCATAACCAACAAGAACAATGTTATTTTTACTGTCGTAGTTAACGGCAGAAGTTGTCTTTATTTTGTATTCAAAATTCCTTTTTTCTTCAGATAATAAAGCATCATAAGTGTATAATACGACCAGATTGTTCTCAAAATCATATGATGATGCTACTAATGGATACATACTGCTACTTCCCGGATCAGAAGGGTAGAAAAGAACACCAGCATCACTAAAGTTTCTTGAGTTTGAGTAAGCGAATTTAGGCGCAGTTTCTTCTTCGTATTGCGTATACGTAATTGCAAAAGTTTCACTGTTAAGGTTTCCATGCAATTCATCATACCCAATTATAATATTGCCTTGTACATTTGTTATAATTCTACGGGCATCGTAGCCAAGGTCTTTTTCATGAACCAAGCTGTTAGTTGCAATATCAATTACTGAAAGCCCGTTTTCATCAGTTACTTGTTCATCTATGGTTAAAATGAATAATCTATTGTTTGCGATTGCAAAATCTATTGGTTTTTGATTTAAGCTAATATCGACAAACGCGCGCTCTTCTGAAGTCATGTCTATAACACGTAAGCCATATGTATCAGGGTTTGTACTGGTTAGGGTATACGATATATATATTGCTTGGTCTGTTTGCGCTAATGCTGTAGCAGTTAATTCACATGTTTCTAAATCTTCAAAAACCGCAATCTCAGTAGTTGTTTCAGAATTGAAATCATGTTTTGTTATAAGTCCATCACAGTCCCCTCCTTGATGATATTGCAAAAACATCAACCCATCAGTATAGTGTAATTGCGGCTCAACTTTAGAATTAAGTGAAGTTTCTTTATCACTTAAGCTAATAACATCTGAATTAGCATTAAAAAATTGCGTATTTAACATGCCCCCATTTTCCATAACAATGATGTAGTCAGCATCTATATTCTTTCCATCATCAATTGGAGGCGAAAGATCATCTGAAGTGTTACAACCAATTAAAACTGAAATACAAAGCAAAATGAAGATGTAGTAGGTTTTCATCTGTTCGAATTTAAAAGTTAGTAAATAGGTAAGCGTTTGGGAACACTTAATATCATACGGCAACTTCGTACATTTTTCGACGTTGTTCCTTTATTGATTGGTCTGACATGTATTCATCGAACGTTAAATATCGGTCAATATTGCCTGATGGCGTTAATTCAATGATTCTATTCGCCACTGTTTGTGCGAATTCATGGTCATGTGTTGTAAAAAGTACAGTGCCTTTAAAATTCTTAAGTGAATTATTAAATGCGGTAATACTTTCTAAGTCTAAGTGATTGGTTGGCTCATCGAGCATAACAACATTAGCTCTTAACATCATCATTCTACTAAGCATGCATCGAACTTTTTCGCCACCTGATAAAACCGTACATTTTTTAAGCGCTTCTTCACCACTGAAGAGCATTTTTCCTAAAAATCCTCTAATGTAGACTTCTTCCCTCTCTTCTTCAGTTTTTGCCCACTGACGAAGCCAATCTACAAGACTTATGTCTTGTTTAAAATAATCAGAATTGTCTGCAGGCAGATACGACTGGTTGGTAGTTACTCCCCATTTAAAATCGCCCGTATTTGCTTTCCTGTTATTATTGATTATTTCATAGAAAGCCGATGTTGCTCTTGAATCCCTTGATATCACAGCAACCTTGTCTCCTTTAGCTAAATTTATATTTACTTTTTGAAACAAAAGATCACCATCTTCTGATACCGCAGATAAATTTTCGATATTTAAAATTTGGTCTCCGGCCTCACGTTCTCTTTCAAAAATAATAGCAGGGTATCGACGACTTGATGGCTTAATATCATCAATCTTCAATTTAGAAAGCATTTTCTTTCTAGAAGTAGCTTGTTTACTTTTCGCAACGTTGGCACTAAAACGGGCAATAAATTCTTGCAATTCTTTTGCTTTTTCTTCTGCCTTTTTATTCTGTTGCGCTCTTTGTCTAGCAGCCAATTGACTACTCTCATACCAAAACGTATAGTTACCTGAATAGTGATTTATTTTACCGAAATCTATATCAGAAATATGTGTACATACAGCATCAAGAAAGTGTCTATCATGTGAAACCACAATCACCGTATTTTCATAATGCGCCAAAAAGTTCTCTAACCAATGAATAGTTTCATAATCTAAATCATTGGTAGGCTCATCCATTACTAAAACATCAGGACTACCAAATAGTGCCTGAGCAAGTAACACCCTTACTTTCAATTTAGAATCCATTTCAGCCATGGTAGTGAAATGTAAATCTTCTGAAATTCCTAAGTTAGATAACATTGCAGCTGCCGAACTATCGGCATTCCAACCATCCATTTCTTCAAATTGTACTTGAAGTTCTCCTATTTTATCAGCATTTTCATCAGTATAATCAGCGTAAAGAGCATCTATTTCAGTTTTCAAAGCAAACAAAGGCTTATTACCCATAACCACAGTTTCTAAAACTGTACTTTCATCGTAGGCGTTATGTTCTTGCTCTAATACCGACATTCGCTTACCAGGCTCAAGATGAACATGCCCTGAAGTTGGATCTTGCTTACCTGATAAAATTTTCAAAAAGGTAGATTTTCCAGCACCATTGGCACCAATTACACCATAACAGTTTCCTTGAGTAAACGATACGTTTACTTCATCAAATAATACTCTTTTACCAAACTGAACTGATAGATTAGATACCGACAACATAGATTAACTTCTTTAAATTTCGTGCAAAAATAGCTAATTTAAAGTAGTCCAACCAATAATCTCATAATACTTGTTTTTTAACGAAATGTAGTGGTTAGCTATATAATTTTTAACGCGGTATTAACAACGATGCACATACGGGTTTAGTAGATTTGTACGTTAAATAGCTGATAATTTCTTGTATGAATAGAAATCTATTTTATCTATTTCTTCTAATTTTAGCCAGTTGTGGCAAAGGAGTGTTAGAGTCCCCCAAAGTGTTTTTTGCTGGTGAAATTGTTAACCCCACCAGCGAATATGTTGTTTTATTGAAAGACGATATAAAAATAGATTCGGTTAAACTTGATGCCAATAACAGGTTTTCGTTCGAATTAGATTCTGTCACTAACGGGCTTCACAATTTTAGTCATGCTCCAGAATACCAATATATTTATTTAGAGCAAGGTGATAGTATTCAAATTCGTTTGAATACTATGGATTTTGATGAATCATTGGTGTTTACGGGTGATAATGACCAGATTAACAACTTCTTGATTAGTATATTTCTTTCAAATGAGGAAGAGGAAAAAAAGATTAGATCTACTTATTTTAAGTTAGACCCAGCTGCATTTGAACATAAAATTGAAGAGTTAAGATCAGAAAAACTAAATACATTGAAGCAATTAACTCATGAAGGAGAAATTTCTTCAGAGGCGTTGCACTTAGCAGAAATAAGTATTAATTATACGTATTATAATTACAAAGAAGTATACCCTTTTGAACATCGCAAACGTACGGGTAATAAGTTGAAGTCAGACTTGACAAAAGATTTTTATGCGTATCGCAAAGATTTGAATTTCAACAAAGAACACCTCACTTACTTAAAACCATACTACAACTTTGTAAAATCTCATTTTAAGAATATTTCATATTTCGGATGTGAGAAACAATGTGGTGTTGAAGATGAAAAAGTAATCAATCAACTACATTTTAATCGGCATAAACTTAGCTTAATAGATAGTTTAGTTGAGGAGAAAAACTTAAAGGATAATTTATTCAGAAACGTTGCCATGGAGTATCTTTTAAAGGGTGCTGACACTGAAAAAAATAATGAAATTTTCATAAACGACTTTTTAATAAGGTCTCAGAATAACAAGCATATTGGTGAAATTAAAGAGCTTTATGAAGGTATTCGAAATATGCAACCCCAGAAGGAGATTCCAAATCTATTGGTCACTGATATGGAGGGTAATAAAGTTTCATTGATAGATATTGCCAAAAACAAAAAAGTAGCTTTCTATTTTTGGTCTGGAGAAAACCGAGGTGGAAATAAAAGATATTTTAAAGACGTAGTCAAACGAGCTAATAATTTAGCAAGCACAAATAAAGATTATGTGTTTATAGGGATCAATTACAAAACAGACGCTGCAACTTGGAAGGGAATGATTGAAAATTCTAACCTTGACAAACAATATCAATTTAAGGCCGAAGATTTTGATGAACTAGCTAAAACATTAATCTTTCACCAACGTAATAAATGTATTATTACTGATGATGCTAAAATAGTAGATGGGTTTACTACCATGTGGGCTGCTAATTTATGATATGATCAAAATAAGCAATTATGAACATAAAAAAACCTAGCAAATAATTGCTAGGTTTTTTTATGTTCATATTAGAAATTCTTTAATTTCCTTTTTTGTAATCAGCTAAAAACTTTGCCAATCCAATATCAGTTAAAGGATGTTTCAACAAGCCTTCAATAGAAGATAAAGGTCCGGTCATTACATCTGCTCCAAGCTTTGCACAATCAATAACGTGCATCGTATGACGAACTGAAGCTGCTAATATTTGAGTTTCAAAAGCGTAATTATCATATACATGACGAATTTCTGCAATTAAATTCAACCCATCGGTTGAAATATCATCAAGTCTACCTATGAAAGGTGAAACATATGTAGCACCTGCTTTTGCTGCCAAAAGTGCCTGCCCTACAGAAAAAACTAATGTGCAATTTGTTCGAATACCTTTATCTGAAAAATACTTTAAAGCCTTAACTCCGTCTTTTATCATCGGTACTTTAACTACAATTTGCTCGTGAAGATCTACCAACTCCTCCCCTTCTTTTATCATTCCTTCAAAATCAGTAGAAATAACTTCAGCAGAAACATCACCTTCAACGATATCACAGATATCAACATAATGTTTTAAAATGTTATTTCTTCCTGTAATTCCTTCTTTAGCCATTAAAGAAGGGTTTGTTGTTACTCCGTCAAGTACACCCAAAGCCTGTGCTTCACGTATTTGATCTAAATTAGCGGTATCAATAAAAAACTTCATGCGTTTTACGTTTATTTTTGATTAAATTTTTTCTTTTTATGGATGCTGATTCTCCATGCTAAAATTACAACTTATAATGGTTTAACAATAGTTTCTCAAACACTTTATCTGGTAAGTATTTTTTTAGCTTAATAGAAAACTTTTGCATAAAAGTACCGACTCGGTAATGTGGTTTAGGATTTGCTGTGTTGATAATCTTTAAAACCATTTTTGCTACAAGTATAGGATCATCACCTTCATGAACACCTTCGTTGATTAAATCAAGCGTATTGCTATAGGCATCTTTATAAGGAGAATTTTCAAATACCTCAGCATGATATCTACCTGCCGCTATATTTGTTGCAAAGTCTCCTGGTGCAAGACTCACTATTTTAACACCAAACTGTTTAGTTTCCATACGTAGCGTTTCTGTAACTAAATCTAGTGCGCCTTTTGTTGCCGAATAGATTCCTCTAAAAGGTAATCCCATATAACCAGCAATTGAAGTAATATTAATAATCAAACCACTACCCTGCTTACGCATCTGCGGCAAAACTGCTTTGCTAACATGAATTGGGCCATTAAAATTAGTATCAAAAACCTTAGTTATTTCTTCATAGGGTGTTTCTTCAACAGGGCCGGTTATGCCAATTCCTGCATTATTAATTAATATATCTAAATTTCCCTGTTGAGCTATAATCAATTCGATAGCATTATGAATAGTTACAGGTTTAGTTACATCCATTTCTAAAAGTTCAAAACCCCAATCATCGTTGGTTTTGTTTAAACTTCTAGTGGTACCATAAACGATATATCCTTTTGATTTTAAATAAAGAGCAATAGACTTGCCAATTCCAGATGAACCTCCGGTAATAAGTACAACTTTAGACTTCATATTACTGGCAAAGTTAATAATAAAACTCTGTTTGACGGGTAATGATGTTCGGCAAGGAAATTTGACTTTTGGGCACAAAAAAAGGCAAGCTACCTACATCGCACCGCTACAACCATATACCCTTGCTGCGTTCCCACCCTGGGGGATTCTACAGGAGCTGGTCGTGTAGGACTTGCCAAATGCAAATATACAACCTTTCTATACTTTCTATCATAATTTATTCTCAAAAAATGTCTTGAGTTCACTTGTACGTGCTATTTTTGCGACAACACTTTCAATGTGAAGGTTTTAGTATGTAACTATTTAAAAAAGATTGTTGAAAAACAATCGCAATGACAAAACAATCTACTCAAATGATTAAATTTTTTACCTTTTCATCGCTATTAGTCTTCTTTTTAGCCTGCGGTGATAGCCAAGTTAACCCCAACGATTTATTTTCAATATCAATTGAAGAAAACAAAAATCAATTTCAACAAAATGACGCCGTTGAAATTCATATAACAGACAAAAATAATAAGCAAATAGAAAAGGTAACCTATAGCATTGATGGGGTAGTTCTTCCTGTTAGCGATGATAAGATTACTGTAAACATAAATAGTCTTGGTAACAAAACTTTGAAAGCCAAGGTCGATTATGACAATACATCGGTTGAACTTACCAAAAAGATAAAAGTTCTTTCATCTAAAACGCCCGAAATTTACACGTACGAAATACTAAACACCTACCCTCATGACAATCGTGCCTACACCCAAGGTTTAGAATTTCACCAAGACACCCTTTATGAAAGCACGGGAAAAAAAGGACGATCTTCATTACGTAAGGTCGATTACAAAACAGGTAAAGTGTTGAAGCAAATTGATCTTGACAACACTATTTTTGGAGAAGGAATGACTATTTTAAACGGAAAAATTTATCAATTAACATGGCAAAGTGGCATTGGGTATGTTTATGATTTAAAATCCTTTGAAAAGATTGATACATTTCAATATGGTGAAAGTAAAGAAGGTTGGGGTTTAGCCAATGATGGTGAAAAAATTTTTAAAAGTGACGGCACCGAAAACATTTGGTTTTTAAATCCAGATACTATGATAGAAGAAGGTCATACGCAGACTGTAACTAACAAATCAGTATTCAACAAGGCCAATGAATTAGAATATGTGGATGGAAAATTATATGCCAACGTTTATCAACTCCCTAGTGTTATGATTATAGATGCTATTAGCGGTGCCATAGAAGGTGTTGTTAATTTTAAAGGATTAAGTGACAGAGTTACCAAAGGTGACAATTGGCATGATTCTGATAATGTGTTGAACGGAATTGCCTATCATCCTACTAAGAAAACCTTTTTTGTTACTGGCAAGGATTGGGATAAATTATTTGAAATTAAGATTATTAAAAAATAGCACCTAAAATACATGCAAATATTTGAGCTTACACGTATCGTTGTTCAAGATGACTTAGATGAGCTTGACCACGTAAATAATGTTCGCTACGTACAGTGGATTCAAGATATTTCAAAAGAACATTGGGTATCGAAAGCTTCTGAAGAGATACGAAGTCAAGTACTTTGGGTAGTAATGAATCATAATATTACTTACAAAAATGCAGCTAAATTAAACGATCAAATAAAGATCTCTACCCATATAGCTTCGAGCCGTGGGGCAACATCGCTTCGTGTTGTAGAAATGCATAACGCTAAAACAAAACAACTTTTATTACGTTCAAAAACAGAGTGGTGCTTATTAAATGCTAAAACATTAAAACCAACTAGAATTTCTGAAGATGTAAAACGTATTTTTAGTTGAGTTAATAGCAAAAGACTAGATAAAAATAGTTTTTCAAGATGAGATAATTTAAATGCGAACGTACATAGCCATTATTGTTACGCTAATCATTATTTCAAGTGTATCATGTCGCAAAGACTTTGATTACGCTTCGAGTAATGGTAGATTAGAGTTTTCTTCAGATACGATTTATTTAGATACAATTTTCACCAATATTAGAAGTAGTACCCGAACTTTAAAAGTATACAACCGAAATAGAGATGATGTAGAAATTCCGTCGATTCAACTTGCTAAAGGTCTAAAAAGCAAGTACCGTTTGAATGTAGATGGAGTTGCAGGTAAATCTTTTCAAAATATTCCGGTATTAGCACAAGACAGTCTATTTATTTTTATAGAAACTACCATAGACTCATCTTTTACTCAAAACAGCTTTGAATACAGCGATGTTATTGAATTTGACTCAGGCCCTCAGAAGCAAGAAATACAGCTAATTACACATGTTAAAGACGCTATTTTCTTATTCCCGAAAAGTAATCAAGACGGATTAAAAGAAATGGTTACCATTGGATATGACAATAATGGAAATGAAATAAAAACAGAAGGAATTACCTTATCAAACGATCAACTCTACTTTTCAAATTCAAAACCATATGTAATTTATGGCTATGCTGCAGTTCCCTCAGGTAAAGAATTAACTATTGAGGCAGGAAGTCGTATACATTTTCATGCCAATTCAGGAATTGTAGTTCCAGCGGATGCACGAATTAACATTGAAGGACTATTAAGTGAAGATCAGCCAATTTTAGAAAATCAAGTAGTTTTTGAAGGAGATCGATTAGAAGAAGAATTTACAAATACCCCGGGTCAATGGGGTGGTATTCGTCTTTTAGCTGGAAGCTCGGCTAACATTAACTTTTTAACCATTAAAAATGCCACTATCGGTATTTATAATGAAGGAAATGAAACATTACAATCACCTACTCTATTTTTAAAAAACACTCAAATCTACAATAGTTCAAGTGTCAATTTATGGGCGAAAACCGGTAATATTCATGCGGAAAATGTTGTTTTTGGCAATGCAGGAAACATTTCTTTATACTGCAATTTAGGAGGCAGTTATCACTTTATTCATTGCACCATTGCCAATTATTGGAATAATGGATTTCGCAATGGTAAAGCCCTAGAAATCGATAATTATTTAGTGAATACCGCTTCAGATCTGATAGAAGCTAATTTTACTAATAGTATTATTGACGGAAACAATTTTCTGGAGCTAGAACTTCGCGCAAACGAAGTAAATAGTTTTAATTATCAATTCAAAAATTGCCTATTGAAGTTTAAAGATGACCATAATACTTTTTTAAATAATCCACTTTATAATTTTGAAGATCAAATACGATACATTGAACTTATTCAAAATGGCAATGCTGATTTTCAAGATGCGAATAAAAACAATTTTAACATAGAAAGTACTTCTGCGGCAGTTGACCAAGCCGATCGAGATGAAGCTCAAAATACCCCCTTAGATATCTTAGGAAATGACCGTACACAATCTCCTGCTATAGGAGCATACCAAGTCGAACAACAGAACTAAAATTATATTTTTCAATATTTTTGTAAGATTATTCTTACTTTATGTAAAAATTGTTTATTTTCCCTCAAAAACCTCCATTTAAATAAGGTTTTCCTTTGTTTTACTTTCAAGTACAATTCCTAATTTGCACCAAACCAATCCCTCTTGGCTTATACCTATTCCATAATCGATTCTGATCCAACCTCAAATCTAAGGTTGCAACATTATCTTGCCGAATATGGTTCATTTAAGTGTTGCTCAGTTGCCAGCAACAGCATTGAAGGATTAAATGATATTTTGAAGCACAGTCCTGATATTGTGTTTATAAATTTAAATGACAATGCCCGCAGTTACTTTTTAATGACTGTAGAACTTCACCAATATGGCAATTGCATCCCAGTTTTTATTGGGCTTTCTCATAGTAAAGCACACGCCTATGAGGCCATAAAAAACAATTTTTTTGATTATTGGCTATTACCTTATAACGAATTTGATATTCGAAAATCAGTCCTTCGTTTAAAGAAAATGATGCCAGAAGAAGTTGCACCCCAAACGCTATGCTTAAAATCGTATCGTGATTTTCAATATATCAATACGAATGAAATTCTGTATTTAAAAGCCGACAACAATGCTACTGAGTTTATCATGCGTGATGGTACAATTAATAATGCCTTTAAAACGTTAAAGACTTTCGAACGTCAAATGCCAGAAAATTTCATCCGCATTCATCAAAGCTATATTGTCAACATCAATTACATTTCTCGAATTAGTTATGGTAAAGCTATATGCACTTTAAAAAACCACAAACAACATTTACCCTTTTCAAAGTCTTACCGTCAAAACATTGACAACTTGAAGAAAATGCTTACAAAAAATGCAATTTCTTCCTTAAATTAAAATAATTCTATCAAACTAGGGTCATTCACCCTTGAAAGCTGTTCAAATACTTCTAGAATTTTAAAATCAACATTTTCAGTTCGAAGTGAAACTACCTTTATTCTATAGTTAATAACAAAAGTTTCACAAACAATTAAAAATTTAGAACATGAAGAAAGTAGCAAGTATTTTAGCAGTAGTTTTAATGGCAATGGGTATGGTATCATGTGAGAATGATGCTGCAAGCAATGATGAATTGTATGACTCTTTAGAGATAATGGCTAACGATGAAAATGGTACAGAACATTCGCAAGGAAGTGGTGGTAATTACTAAACAAAAATAAAATCAAAAGCCTTGAATTAATTTTTTCAAGGCTTTTTTTTTTACCTTGTACTGCAATGAATGCTAAAAACCAGCCCCTATATATGCATTTTAAATTCGCAGTTTTATTACTGATTTGCTCTTTTTTTTATAATTGCTCTCCTTCTACCTCAAACAATAGCATACAAGAAACTGAACCTGAGCTCGATAGTATAACCATTTGGATTACGGCTGGTCAAAATAAAAAGAGCCCTGAACAGTTTCGGCGAGAGAGTCTTATTAAAGCTTATAACAATTCAAGCACCCAAGAAAATGACTCTTTAAAAATATCTTACCTATCTAGAATACAATGGAGCTTCTCAAATTTAAAAGATTCTGTATGGTTTAGAAAGACCAATTCAGAAGCCATGCGATTGGCATCAAAACTTCGCGATACACAACGTTTGGCCGGTATTAATTGGGATTTAGGATTATTTTTTAATGCTAATATGGTCAAAGACAGTGCCTACTACCACCTAGGTCAAGCTCAAAAATTATATGAATCATTAGGCGATGATAAAAGATCCGGAATTCTAAGTTTTGATATTGGAGTGATTCAAGCAGATGTAAAAGACTATACAGGTAGTGAGGTTAATCTTATTAGAGCTATACGGCTACTTAAGCCCTTGGAAGAGAATTTTTGGTTACATCTAAGCTATAGTAACTTAGGAATTGTTTCTAAAGATTTAAAAGATTTTAGCAATTCTTTAGCCTATTATGAAATAGCTGGTGACTATTTAGACAAAATCAAAAATAAAGGCAATCGCCAAAGCACTCTAGATAATAATATTGGGGTTACCTATTTAGAAAGTCATGAATATGCAAAGGCAAATTCATATTTCGAAAAAGCACTCAAATTAGATAGTCTTCGTTACAAATCACCAGATGAATATGCCCGCAATTTAAACAATTTAGCCCAAGGACTTTACCATGTTAAAAAGTATGAAGCAGCGGAAGACATGTTTTCTGAATCCATAAAAATTAGAGATAGTATTAATGATTTATCAGGCCTGGCAGGTAGTTATTTGAGTTTAGCAGAATACTACCAATTTCGAAACGATACCTTGCCAGCCATTACGAATGCTAAAAAATCTAAAGATCTAGCAGAAAAAAGCAATAATACCTTGCGTCTATTAGAATCATTAGCATTATTGACCAAAATGGATCAACAAAATGCCGCTTTGTTTGGTAAAAAATATATCGTTCTAAATGACAGTCTTCAACAAGAAGAACGTAACATTCGAAACAAGTTTGCAAGAATACGATTTGAAACAGATGAATTTATAGCCGAAAATGAACTACTTGGTCAACAAAAACGCATTTGGAGCGGTATTGCCGTAGCGGTATTTTTACTAGGCTTACTTATTTTAATTACCCTAATTCAAAGAAACAGAAATAAAGTATTGAAGTTTAAACAGCAACAACAAGCTACCAACGAAGAAATTTTTAATTTAATGCTAGCTCAAAAAGAAAAGGTTGAAGAAGGAAAAAAATTAGAACAAAAAAGAGTATCTGAAGAACTTCATGATGGCGTTTTAGGTAGATTACTGGGTACAAGAATGATGCTTATAGGTTTAAACAAAAAAACCGACGAAGAATCTATTTCACAACGAGCTAAAGCAATTACTATTTTACAAGAAGTTGAAAACGAAGTACGATCGATTTCGCATGAGCTTAGCCATGCCGCATATCAAAAAATTCATAACTTTATCTTATCAATTAAAGATCTTTTAAAAACAATTGAAGCTTCATCAAAGATTAAAATGGAGTTTGATTGTGCAGATGATTTAGACTATGATGCATTAAATGGTGACATAAAAATTAATCTGTATCGAATTATACAAGAAATCATTCAAAATGCAGTTAAACATTCAGGGTGTTCATGTGTCAGTCTTAGTTTCAATGAAGATTCTGAGTATTTAAAAGTGACTATTTCAGATGACGGCAAAGGCTTTGTTGTAAAAAAAGGAAAAAAAGGCATCGGCATGAGAAACATCACCTCGAGGATGACAAAAGTGAATGGCACTTGGAATATTGATAGCACATTGGGTTTAGGTACTACGGTAACATTAGTGATTCCGATAGTTACTAGCGATAACACCAACAATATTAAAATAGAGCAAGGAGATTTACAAGAATTTTAAAGCAGATAGAATAATGGAGATAGTACGAATTTTAGCGGTAGATGATCATGAAATGACAACGCTTGGTTATAAATATATTTTAGAAGGTGAACAATTTGACAATTTTGAAGTTCGAGTCGATAATGCTACAAGTTATGAAATGGGAAAAGAGAAAATTGAATTTTCTTCTCGCTCACTAAAATATGACATCATTTTATTAGATATACAATTGTTTCCTACGCATGCCAAAGAAAACAAAAGTGGTGAAGATTTAGGAATACTTGCAAGACAATTAGTACCGGAATCAAAAGTAGTCTTTATGTCTTCTTTTAGTGACAATTTAAGAATTAATAGTATTTTCAAATCGGTTGACCCTGACGGATATATGGTTAAGTCTGAAATTGATGAAAAGTCATTAAGAGCTATGGTAGAAACGGTAATTACAAAACCTCCTTATTATACTGCCGGAGCATTTGCTGCAATTCGAAGAAGAATGACCAATGACGTGGTTGTAGATGACCTGGATAAAAAGATATTATACTACCTATCTATAGGAACCCGAACAAAAGACATTGCACCGTTAATATCTTCAGCAACAACCACTGTTGAATCAAGAAAACGGCAATTAAAAGCACTTTTTGGAATAGAAAGTGGTAATGATATATCACTTATTGAAGAAGCTCGTAAAAAAGGATTCATTTAACACTTAAAAAAGTGTAAAACGGAAGCGATATAACTTATTGATATTTAGTTGTTTAAGGTTTTCAGAGTTGTTTAACCAAGGAAAACCTCCATATTTATAAGGTTTTATACTGGTGAGATACTAAAAGTAAAATATAACTTTACTATTCAACTAAACTATTTTATCACCAAAAATCATGCCTTCAAATCCAAAAAAACATCGACACAATTCTTCCCGAAAATTAAGTAATGAAAAACAAGTTATAGGACTTGATACTTTTGAATCGGAGTTAGAAAAACACTTTTTTTCAAACATTCAAATACGTGATTATTCTACTTCCGAATCTGAAGTTAGTCTAATTGTTGAAATTGAATGCAATTTAGATCTTATTGAAGTTTTAGAGCATTTTAACAAAGAAATGTGGGGTAATTTCTCATCTAAAAAAGCTTCTTTCTCAGCGGCTCTTCATAAGCTACAACAAGCAAATGATTTGCAAATTGATATTGAAGAATTAACATTGTTTCTCAATGACACCTCTATTATCATAAGTAAAATTTACAATCAAAGCATTTCGCAGCAATTAGAAAACATGTTTACTGCACTTAGTAAACATTGTGTTTATTTCACCAAAGGAATGACTGAAATACCCTATGAAATTTATATTTCCGTTTTCGAAAACGATGTCGTTATGAACGAAAAAATTAGCATAAACATTTCGAAAGCCGAAAATTTAGCAGCTCAAAGTTATTTTAGCTTTTGGGGCCTATATTTCTATTCAGAAACTGATGCTTCTATTTTTGATTTAAAAAATCAAACTATTATTGACGGAAAACTACAAATGTTAAATAGATAACACTATCTCATCATTTTGCAAACAGCATCAATTTAGATATTGAACAACTCTCTATTATTCATCAAAGAATTTACTTTTTCTTTTACCTTTAATAGTGCTTGCTCATTATCATGATTTGTAAGAGCCTGGTCTATCAATTCCACTATTGTAGACATGTCAGCTTCTTTCAATCCTCTTGTGGTAATCGCAGCAGTTCCGAATCTAATTCCAGAAGTAACAAAAGGTGATTTATCATCAAACGGCACCATATTTTTATTTGCCGTAATATCTGCCTTAACAAGAACATTTTCAGCATCTTTGCCGGTAATATTTTTATTTCTCAGATCAATAAGCATCATATGATTATCAGTTCCCCCAGAAATAATATGATAATCTTTTGCAACAAAGGCAGCAGCCATAGCTTCCGCATTCTTTTTTACTTGTAACATATAATGCAAAAAGTCATCTGTTAAAGCTTCACCGAAAGCAATTGCCTTCGCAGCAATAATATGCTCTAACGGTCCACCTTGATTACCAGGAAAAACTGCTAAATTTAATAAAGCAGACATTTTTCTAAGTTTACCATTTTTCAATTTTATTCCGAACGGGTTGTCAAAATCTTCACCCATCAGTATCAATCCACCTCTTGGTCCGCGTAATGTTTTATGCGTAGTGGTGGTAACTATATGGCAATGTGGTATTGGATCATTTAAAATTCCTTTAGCAATTAACCCCGCTGGGTGAGATATATCAGCCAACAATAAAGCCCCTACACTATCGGCTATCTCTCTAAATCTCTTAAAATCCATATCACGCGAATAAGCTGAAGCTCCGGCAATAATCACTTTAGGCTTCTCACGTGTAGCTATTTCTTGAATGGCATTATAATCTAACTCACCAGTTTCTTTATCTACCCCATAAAATACAGGGTTATACAATCTACCAGAAAAATTAACTGGTGAACCATGTGTCAAATGACCTCCATGAGACAAATCAAAACCAAGAATAGTATCACCAGGTTGTAAACAAGCATGATAAACAGATGCGTTCGCCTGAGAACCTGAATGTGGTTGAACATTTGCATAAACAGCCCCAAACAATTCTTTTGCTCTATCAATGGCCAGTTGTTCAATTTCATCAACTACCTCACAACCACCATAATAACGCTTTCCAGGATAACCTTCAGCATATTTATTGGTTAAAACTGAACCTGCAGCCTCCATCACTTGAGGACTCGTAAAGTTTTCAGATGCTATCAATTCTATTCCATTTATTTGTCGCTCTTTTTCGGCTTCAATAAGTTGAAATATAGTTTCGTCACGTTGCATATTAATGAGGTGTTTAAAATGAAGCACAAAAGTACAAATTGAGAAGCTTTAAACCAGATAAAAATTCAATTTTGACTAGCTAGTTATCAAACATAAATTAACAATATTGTAATACTTTCTTTTAACTCAACGCCTTAATAACAAAGAAGTAAACTTTGACACTCCTACACTTTAAACATTTAAGGTTATTCAACGAAACTTACCCACCATACGTCGTTTTACCAATAACCGCCTATTAATTTTGGCACGAGAGTTGGATACTACTTACAAATTTTTAAACAATTTGATTATGAAACAGCTAATACTTATTTCAACCGTTATACTTCTTACGGCTTGTTCGGGAGTAAAAAAAACGCAAAAGGCTATTAATTTAGGCCAGTACTCATTTGCAATAAACAATGCTGTAGATAATTTAGTAAACAATAAAACCAAAAAAAGCTATCAGCCATATATTTTGTTACTGGAAGAATCTTTTGAGAAAAATAAACAAAGAGAATTGCATCGCATTGCTTTCTTAGAAGAAGAAGCCAATGAATCAAATTATGAGGAAATTTATAACAGTTATTTAAGTCTTAAGAATATACAAGAACAAATCAAACCTTTATTGCCTTTAAAAATTGTAGACGAAAATAGAACAGCATATTTCGAATTTGAAAATTATGAAAGTCAAATTCTTTCTTACAAGGAAGATTTATCAGAATATTTGTTCGACAATGCAGAACATCTACTTTCTAATGCAATTACAAAGCAGAATTATAGACAGGCTTACAATGAATTTGCCCACTTGAATAGAATCAATCCCAAATTTGAAAATACTGAAGAGCTTATGCAAGAAGCTCATTTTAAAGGTATTGATTTCATTGAAGTTCAACTAGTCAATAACAGTCATCAGATTATTCCTGAAAAATTGGCGCAAGAACTCCTGAATTTTAATTCATACGACTTGAATGATTTCTGGACCACCTATCACACGATTTCTTTAGAAAATATTTCATATGATTATCAATTAGAGCTTGCATTCGAAGCTATAAATATATCGCCAGAGCAAATTCATGAAAAAGAATTTCAAAAACAAAAAGCAATTATTGATGGTTTTACCTATGCAAGAGATAACAATGGCACTATACTAAGAGATAGCCTAGGTGCCAAAATAAAAATCGACAAATTTAAAACTGTACATTGTCACTATCATGAAGTAACACAATTAAAATCAGCGCAACTGATAGGTAACGCTACTTACGTAAACTTACATACTTTGCAACCAGTTCAATCATACCCTTTAACCAGTGAGGTTGTTTTTGAACACAGGTTTGCCCAAAGCAATGGAGACATCAGAGCCTTAGAATATGACCTAACCCCTTTACTTGAGTTAAGGGCGCTGCCTTATCCAAGCGATGATCAGCTAGTTTATCAAGCCGGAGAAGATTTAAAAAATAATTTAAAACGAGTAATAAATACACATCATTTTTAAGTAGTACCCAAAGAAGACGAATCTTATAAGTTTCGTCTTCTTTTATTTATAAATATTCAGATCTATTTCAGAAATTGCCCCATGAGAAGAATGTGCTACCGCTACACCATTCTTAATTACCAACAATTGAGGTGATTGATGCAACACTTGAAATTTAAACCCCGTTTCATTTGATACATCTCGGTAGGCATGAAGATCTAAATAATATAAATCGAAATCTTCTTCTGAAAAATCATAGTTGTCTTTAAACATATTAATCACCATTCGACTAATACCACAGGTTGTAGAATGTTTAAATATCAATTGTGTTTTTGTTTTTGACTTTTCCTCTATTTCGTTCAACTGTTCTAAGGATTGTAACGCAATCCATGGTAATTTTTCACTCTCCTTAGATTCTTTTGGTGAACTTCCACCAAACATATTTTTAAACAATCCCATTAATTTAGTTTTTCTTTATTAGCACTCAGTCGCGAATCAACACACTAACTTACATCTGCCAAAATGTCGCAAATCTTTTCAATTGTTGCGACATATTGTCGCTTGGATTCAGTTGGTAAGATTGTTGACTACATTAGTGCAAAAAGATAAAGATATCTATAAAACACAACACTATGAACTTTAATAATTTCACAATAAAATCTCAAGAAACAATTCAGCAAGCACAGTTACTAGCACAAACTATGCAGCATCAGCAAATCGAAAATGAACATATTTTCAAAGCAATTGCAGAAGTAGATGAGAATGTACTTCCGTTTTTACTAAAAAAATTACAAATAAACGTTGCAATACTTTATCAAATTCTTGATAAAGAGTTAGAGAGTTTTCCCAAAGTTTCAGGAGGTGATTTAATGTTATCGAGAGAAGCCAACAAGAGTTTAAATGAAGCAACAATTATTGCCAAAAAAATGGAAGATGAGTTTGTTTCAATAGAACATTTGCTACTTGCTATATTTAATTCGAAAAGTAAAATAAGCCAGATTTTAAAAGATCAAGGTGCAACAGAAAAAGATCTTAAAGCTGCAATTACCGAATTGAGAAAAGGCGGCAAGGTAACGTCTCAAGGCGCTGAAGACACGTACAATTCACTTGACAAATATGCCAAAAATTTAAATGATTTGGCCGATAGTAGAAAACTCGACCCTGTTATTGGAAGAGATGAAGAGATTAGAAGAATTCTGCAAATCTTATCTCGAAGAACCAAAAACAATCCGATACTTGTAGGTGAACCTGGTACTGGTAAAACTGCTATCGCCGAAGGATTAGCGCACCGAATTGTACAGGGCGATATTCCTGAAAACTTAAAAGATAAGGTTATTTATTCTTTAGACATGGGTGCACTAATTGCTGGGGCCAAATATAAGGGTGAGTTTGAAGAGCGCTTAAAAGCTGTGGTAAAAGAAGTTACCAGTGCTGATGGCGAAATTATTCTATTTATAGACGAGATTCATACCCTCGTAGGTGCTGGAGGTGGACAAGGAGCTATGGATGCAGCAAACATATTAAAACCTGCATTAGCAAGAGGTGAGTTAAGAGCTGTTGGTGCAACTACTCTTGATGAGTATCAAAAATATTTTGAAAAAGATAAAGCCTTAGAAAGAAGGTTTCAAAAAGTTGTGGTTAATGAGCCTGATACAGAAAGTGCAATTTCTATTCTACGAGGAATAAAAGAGAAATACGAGGCTCATCACAAGGTAAGAATTAAAGATGAAGCGGTAATCGCAGCCGTTGAATTATCACAACGGTATATCGCCGATCGTTTTTTACCAGACAAGGCTATTGATTTAATGGATGAAGCTGCGTCTAAATTGCGAATGGAAATAAATTCTAAACCTGAAGAGCTCGATGTATTAGATCGTAAAATAATGCAGCTTGAAATTGAGATAGAAGCGATTAAAAGAGAAAATGACAAGGCTAAATTAAAGTCACTGCACGTTGACTTAGCTAATTTTAAAGAAGAAAGAAATGAAATTTTTGCAAGATGGGAAGGTGAAAAAAGTGTGGTTGATAATATTCAAAAAGCAAAACATGACATTGAAAATTTCAAACAAGAGGCTGAGCGAGCTGAACGAAGTGGTGACTATGGTAAGGTAGCAGAGCTTCGCTATGGCAAGATTAAAGAAGCTCAAGAAAACTTAGAAGAATTACAAAAGGTGCTTTTAAGTCAACAAAATGAAGGAACTTTAATTAAGGAAGAGGTGACTAATGAAGATATTGCTGAAGTCGTAGCTAAATGGACTGGTATTCCGGTATCGAAAATGTTACAAAGTGAACGTGAAAAACTACTTCAATTAGAAGAAGTGCTTCACAAACGAGTAGTTGGTCAAGAAGAGGCCATAGTAGCTGTTTCTGACGCTATTCGAAGAAGTAGAGCTGGTTTGCAAGATATAAACCGACCAATAGGATCGTTCTTGTTTTTAGGAACTACAGGTGTTGGAAAAACGGAATTAGCAAAGACTCTTGCAGCGTACTTATTTGATGATGAAAATGCAATGACCAGAATAGACATGAGTGAATATCAAGAAAGCCACTCTGTGAGCAGATTGGTTGGTGCACCTCCCGGCTATGTTGGTTATGACGAAGGTGGTCAATTAACTGAAGCTGTTAGAAGACGCCCCTACTCTGTTGTACTGTTAGATGAGATTGAAAAAGCGCATCCTGATACTTTTAATGTATTACTTCAGGTTCTTGATGAAGGTCGCCTGACTGACAATAAGGGTCGAATTGCAGATTTCAAGAATACCATCATTATTATGACCAGTAATTTGGGAAGTCATATTATTCAAGAAAAATTTGAAAATAACGATGATATAAACAGTGCCTCAGAAGCTGCAAGAATTGAAGTGCTTGGGTTGCTTAAAAGAAATATTAGACCCGAATTTTTAAACCGTATTGATGATATTATCATGTTTACACCGTTAAGTAAAACTGATATTTCTAAAATTGTTCGTTTGCAATTAGATGCTTTAAAACGAATGATTGCGAAGCAGCATATTACCATCGATACCACTGATGAAGCAATTTCGTATTTGGCCAAAAAAGGGTTTGACCCTCAATATGGTGCTCGCCCCATCAAGCGTATCATTCAAAAAGAGGTGCTAAACAAACTCTCTAAAGAGTTATTGGCTGGCACTATAAAAGCTGATAGTATTGTATTAATTGATTCTTTCAATGATGATTTGGTATTCAGAAACCAAAATGAATTAGTTAAGTAGACTTTTTGAGTTTTTTAAAGGCATTCTCTTCCGTTTTATCGAAGAGATGCCTTTTTTTCTTCATATATTATACCATGCAGTATATAGTTTTTTTATATTCGTAGTAAATAATTCTGTAAACATGTCTACAAAGGCCGAAAGAACAACCGCTTTTATTATTGAAACTGTAGCGCCTGTTTTTAATAAACATGGCTATATCGGAACTAGCATGAGCGACCTTACCGAAGCAACTGGGCTTACTAAAGGTGCATTGTACGGAAATTTTGAAAATAAGGAAGCTTTAGCGTTATCAGCCTTTGAATACAATAGTAAATTACTTTTAAATAAAATAGATGAAGTTTTGGCGCAAGAAAATAATGCCATGAAAAAACTTCAGTCGTTGACTACTTTTTACCGTAATTATGATGTGTTTACTTTGAAAATGGGGGGATGTCCTGTTTTGAATATTGGTGTTGATGCACAACATAATAATAGATTATTAAGTGCCGCAGCAAAAGAAACGATTAAAACTATAGAAGGAAAAATTGCCTTGGTACTTGAAAATGGGGTTAACGCTAATGAAATTAGACTACCCGTTACTCCCCTTCAATTTGCCAAACAATTATATACAATGATTCAGGGTGCTATTGCCATGAGTACAATGACCAGAGACCGTAAGTATCTCATAAATACAATAACTTATTTAGACCATTTGGTACAAGAAGAAATAAAAAAATAAAAGAGGTTTAATAAGCTTCTAAGAATGTATAGGTTATTTTTAACCAAAAAAAAACATCAATTTAATTATTGATGTTTTTTTTGTTCATAGACCGTTTTAATTTCCTACCACCCTAAATATCCAAGTTTTACCGGCGTATTTACCGTTGTAATTTGAATCTCGCGCTCGTCTTGCCTCGCCTATCGTATCAAACCTTTCTAAATAAGCATAGTTATATTTGTTCTTACTTCTAAAGAATGATTGCGCTTGAATTCCTTTGGCGTTTAAATCTGACATAAATGCATCAAAATACTTTTTAGTACCAAACACGTTAGCTATGAGGTAAAAGCCTGGTTGCAACCCATCTTCTGTAATAACTTCTTCATACTTCTCACCTGCCTGTGGCGTAACCTCTTCTTTTGATGCTTGATTTTCAACTACTTCTTCCGCGGCTGCCAATTCATCGGCTATTCGCTTCGCATTTGCCAATGAGTCTTTAGTTTTAGCTAAGGCTTCTTTTTTCTTGACTTCTGCAATACGTTCTTGTTCTTTTAAAGCTGCAGCTGCCGCCAAGGCTTCCGTTTTTTCTGCTTCTTGAATAGAATCAATTACTCTTTGTTGCTCTATACGCTCTTTTTCAATGGCTGCTGCTTTTACTTCATCTTGCTTTCTTAAATCAGCTAAGCGCTTTTCTTCTTTAGTCTTTTCAGCTGCCAATTCTTTTTCTCTTCGCGCGAGTGCTTCATTTTCTTTTCGAACAATCACCAAAGAATCTCTGGTTTTTAATTTTGCCTTTGCCATTTCTGCCTCTGCGAGAGCTTGTTCTCTTTTGGTAGCTTCTTCAGCAGCTTTTTGAGCTATTCTTGCTTCTTCCCTTTGTTGCTTTTGTAGCGCTGCTAATGCTGCCTCCTCTTTTTTAACTGCAGCAACAGAGTCTTTTCTTTTCTGTTTCTCTATTGATTTTTGCTCAGCAGCAATCCTTCGTTGTTCTTTTTTATCAATTTCTTCAGAAGTCTTTTCTGTTTCATTCTTCTCAGAATCATTAGCAGCAATTACTGTTGTGTTTTCATCAGCTTTATCTTCTTTAGTTTCTTTTTCTTCATTCTTAGCATTTGCTTCAGCCTCTGCTCTTTCAAGTTCTTCGCGCATTTGCTCAATTGTCAAGTTTTGAGTAAGAACAGTTTTTTGATCTAAATCATCAATTCCACTAGCAACAATTTTTCTCCTTTCTTCTGGCTTCCCTAAGAAATAAGATGCAACCAATTCAAATGATGGGTCTTTAGAATTCAAGGAAGAACTTATTCCAAATTCAACTAAAGCTCCTATTGAAAATTTATTTAAAAAGGTACCTCCTCCTCCTACAGAAATTCCATAAAAATTATTATACCCCGCCTGAGCCCAATATTTCTGGGTACTTAAAAGAGCATTCAAACCGATTTGATTTTCTTGTTCTGGAATTGTTCTAAGATAAATTGCAGGCCTAATGTATGCTGTGGAATCTGAAGCCATTACCGGAAAATCATAGGAGGCCATTCCCATAAATATTTTATCTGCAGTAGCTGTATTACTTGCACTATCAGAAAAATTGTAATCAAATAAGTTTTCAGAAGCCAAACTCATCGAAAAATTTTCAACCGAAAGATTAAACCCTGGTGCTACTTGAAGAATAAAATCATCAGTAGGGGTTGCTTGCGGAATTCCAGGTATAGGGTTCACCGGAAATCGATCATCTGCAATTTGTTGTACAAAACCAAAAACATTGGCGCCAACAGAAAGCTTTATAAGTCTGTTAAACTGAATTTCATAAGCATAATTTAGAGCTCCCCCTGTATTAAAATACACCCCTGTATTTTGCTGAAAAAAACCAGCGCCAGCAACAGATTGCTCATTTAGATTTCTGGTGTAATTTAAAAATAAGGTAGTCGGGTCGGAATCAATATTCTGCCATTGCCACCGGGTCCAAAATGAAATCGATTGCGGATTATTTCGATCCAGTGAAAACGCCGGATTGAATAAGCTAGCATTATATTGTGTCAGTGCGTGTTGTCTGAGGTCTGCGGGGAGAGACACATCTTGAGCAGCACTGAAATAAAAGCACGACAAAATCGTGAATAGTACAGCAGGTTTGATCATATGCAAAAAAACGAAAAAGGAGTAGTACTACATACTTTTTTCCGCTAATTTTAGTTAAAATAGATAAAAGTTTTCAACAATTCCTATTAACTAACTTATGAAACACCTAAAATTTGTCCTAATCACCCTTTTTATTATCGGCTTATCGAGCTGTAAAGAAGATCAAAAAATTAGTGAAGAGGTTATTACAGATACCGGAATTTCAACTTTTTATTTTATTCGCCATGCAGAAAAAGATCGAAGCGATGCAGAAAACACTGATCCTGAATTAAATCAAGATGGTATGGGCCGAGCGATGCATTGGGCAGAAATTCTTAAAGACGTTCCTTTAGATGCTGTTTACAGCACTGATTATCAGCGAACTTCGATGACTGCCTCCCCTATATCAGTAAAACAAGATGTAGACATTCAATATTATGATCCGCGAATTATTGATATTGCTGAATTTAAACTCAACAATAGAAATAAAAATGTCATGGTAGTTGGTCACAGCAATACTACACCCAGTTTAGTGAACCAAATGATTGGTGAAGAAAAGTATGATGCAATGGATGATAGTGACAATGGTAGCCTTTATATTGTTCAAATTATTAACGGCATTGCTACTTCACAACGATTGAATATTAATTGTAACTGTCCGAAAAGGTAACTGCGATATTTTGAAGTTCAATTTTCGAGAGTAATTCTAGCGAATTGCTATTATATAAGCTATCGATTTGCAATATTGAGCCCGAATTAATTTTTGGTTTTAAATTCTCATAATCTACAAACCGTATACCGTTTACATAGCGTTCATTGTAGGCTTTTCGAAACCGCATTCCTCCTCCATCGACATGAAAATCATAGGCTAAGAAGTCAGGTTTAAAAGTAACTTTATTAAAAAAGTAAACGTAGGTATCATCAAAATCATCACCTCCATTTTGTTGACTGAAAGTTACCTTTACTTTGAAATAATCTTTTCCTTCAATTGATGTTTCCTTCAGGAGTTCTTTCTGTACAGCTCGATCATTTAAACCATACGGAAGTTTTGAAAAGTAATGTACGGAGTTTATTGAGTTGCCAAATTTTGTTGCCAACGAATCATGAATAGCAATCACTGAATCATTCACGATGCGTTCAAAAGATGAGGTGGTATACTTATCTAAAACTTTAATAGAATCATTTTTTAATAATCTATAAAGTGTTCTTTTTTCATTGTGTTGTACAGAAGTATACGATCGATCTCTAAAGTCAAAATTAATTATTGCGTTTTCATAAAGATTACCGCCACTTGCCGCTATACTTTTGTCTACGATTTGCTGCGCAGTTAATGTTGTTTCTTGGCGATTGCAAGAGAAACCTAAAATTACTACAAAAAATATAAGCCCTTTTTTCATTTTGTTATATTTTATCTTCACTTAGGTCGATTTTTTTTTATTTCCTTTCGTTTATTATAATCAGCGACCTTATAAAAGATTTTAGTTATTACTTTTGTGTTATGCTTCAGAAAAAAATAAACATCAAAAATAAGAAGGCTCGTTTCGAATATGAAATTTTAGACACGTATACCGCTGGTATGGTTTTAGGTGGCACTGAAATTAAGTCTATTCGTTTGAGTAAAGCTTCTATTTCTGAAAGTTTTTGTGAGTTTAATGAAAAGGGTGAATTGTTTATCATTAACATGCAAATTGATGAATATTCGCATGGGTCTCATTACAACCATAAGCCAAAGGCAGCTCGAAAACTATTATTAAACAAACAAGAGCTTCGGAAATTAAATAAAGAAGTAACAGCATCAGGTTTAACAATTATACCTCTAAACCTTTTTCTAAATGATCGCGGTTTGGCAAAACTTAAAATTGCCTTGGCTAAAGGTAAGAAGCTCTACGACAAACGAGAAAATATTAAAGACCGAGATAACAAAAGAGACCTTGATAGAATAAAAAAAGCTTTTAACAACTAGCTTTGAATCTTTAGCAAAACTTCAAAACATTTTTAGCACCTAATTTTTATCCTCTAAAAGAGGAACAAAACGAAAAGAGCCAAATTCTTTTTTTTCAAATTCAGTTGCAGATTTACGTATCAGTAGGGTCATAATTTGCTCTTCAAAACCCACAGGAATAACTAACCTACCTCCTATTTTCAATTGTGCCATTAAGGCTTTTGGTATTTCTGGTGCTCCGGCAGTAACGATAATTCCATCAAATGGCGCCTCTTCTGGCAACCCTTTATACCCATCTCCAAAAATCACTTTTTTAGGTCGGTAACCCATTTTTTTAAAGAAAATATTCGTTTTCTTAAATAATTCTAATTGACGCTCTATCGTAAAGACAACTGCTTTTAAAGATAAAAGAGCTGCAGTCTGATACCCGCTTCCTGTACCAATTTCTAAAATTTTTTGGCCAGTTTTCAACTCTAGTAATTCTGTTTGAAAAGCAACGGTGTATGGTTGTGAAATTGTTTGATTTGCTGCTATTGGAAATGCTTTGTCTTGGTAAGCATGACCTTCAAAGCTACTGTCCATAAATAAGTGTCTCGGAATTGTTCGAATAGCTGCGAGTACTTTGGCATTTGAAATACCTTTTGAAATTAGCACCTTAGCTAATTTATTGCGCATTCCTTGATGTTTGAGGGTATCTTTCAAAAGTGTGGTTTTGGAATTACGAAGTTAGAAAAGTTTCATAAAATTTTAAGGCTAGATACTGCAGATTTTAATTTGATTTATAACAAATTTCTTGTTATGACTAAAAGCTAAATACCTATTGCCATAAAAGCTATTTTCAATCAAGCCGAAACTAATCAAACAAATCTCCTTATTTTTGAGAAAAAATAATATCTATGTTGAAAGTTGGTGTTTTAGGTGCAGGTCATTTAGGAAAAATTCACTTACGTCTACTCAACGAATCTAAAAAGTATCAGTTGGTTGGGTTTTATGACCCAGATGCTATAAACGCAAAAAAAGTGGCTGCCGAATTTGGCTATACATATTTTGAGAACATTAACACCTTAATTGAAGCAGTTGATGTTGTAGATATTGTTACTCCTACCCTTTCGCATTTTGAGTGTGCGAAAAAAGCCATCGAGAAAGGAAAGAATGTTTTTATAGAAAAACCAATCACCAATACACTTGCCGAAGCTGAAGAATTGCTACAACTAGAGAAGCAACATAATGTTCTTGGACAGGTTGGTCATGTAGAGCGTTTTAACCCAGCATTTATTGCTGTAAAAGGGCAAATTAATAGTCCGATGTTTATTGAAACACATCGTCTTGCAGAATTTAATCCTAGAGGTACCGATGTGCCTGTAGTTTTAGATTTAATGATTCATGATATTGATGCTATTTTAAGTCTTGTAAATTCAGAGGTAAAAAAAATCAACGCAAGTGGTGTTTCAGTAATTAGCAATTCACCAGATATCGCCAATGCTCGTATCGAATTTGAAAATGGCTGCGTTGCTAATTTAACAGCGAGTAGAATTTCTCTTAAAAACATGAGAAAATCTAGATTCTTTCAAAAAGACGCCTATATCTCTGTTGACTTTTTAGAGAAAAAAGTGGAAGTTGTAAAAATGAAAGATGCTCCTGAAAGTCCTGGTGATTTTGATATGATTTTACAAAATGCAGAAGGAGTAAAAAAGCAAATCTATTTTGAAAATCCTGAGATTGTTACTAACAACGCTATTGCTGATGAATTGGAGACTTTTGCTGATGCAATTAACAACAAAACAGTACCCGTTGTTAGTCTTAGTCAAGGCACAAGAGCCCTAAAGGTGGCTTTGCAAATTATTGCTTCTTTTAAAGATTAGGTTTTAGCCCAATTACTTTTAACGCCAAAAAACAATAAAAAATTGATGAAAAAAATTGCAGTTATCGGTGCAGGTACCATGGGGAATGGAATTGCACATGTATTTGCTCAAAACGGATACGAAGTAAATCTTATAGACATCGCTCAAGAGTCATTAGATAAAGGTCTTGCGACCATCGCAAAGAATCTTGATCGCATGGTTAATAAAGACAAAATATCAGCTGATGATAAAGCGCAAACATTAGATCGTATTACGGGCATGACTAGTTTAAAAGATGGAATATCTGATAGCGATTTGATTGTTGAAGCTGCAACAGAGAATACTTCCTTAAAACTTCAGATTTTTAAAGATCTTGATGCATATTCGCGACCAGAAGCAATACTGGCTACAAACACATCATCGATTTCAATTACACAAATAGCAGCGGTAACATCAAGACCTGAAAAGGTTATTGGCATGCATTTTATGAATCCTGTTCCGATCATGAAACTTGTTGAAATCATCCGTGGTTATAGCACCTCAGATGAAACAACAACAGCAATAATGACGCTTTCTGAAAAGCTTGGCAAAGTACCTACGGAGGTAAACGATTACCCAGGGTTTGTTGCCAATAGAATTTTAATGCCTATGATTAATGAAGCCATTGAAACCTTGTATAACAAGGTTGCCGGTGTAAATGAAATTGACACCGTAATGAAATTAGGTATGGCACACCCTATGGGCCCGCTTCAATTGGCAGATTTTATTGGTCTTGATGTTTGCTTATCTATTTTAAATGTAATGTACGACGGATTTAAAAATCCTAAGTACGCGCCCTGCCCATTACTGGTTAATATGGTAACAGCAGGAAAAATAGGAGTTAAATCAGGAGAAGGTTTTTATGACTATTCACAATCACGCAAAGCAGAAACTGTTTCGAATCAATTTAGATAAATGGCAACCATAAAACCTTTTAAAGCCATAAGGCCGGTAAAAGACAAAGTCAGTTTGGTCACCTCACGATCTTACCACGAATATTCGAAAAGGGAATTAAATGCTGTCTTAGAATTTAATCCCTTTTCCTTTCTTCATATCATTAATCCTGGTTACAAATATGCTAAAAACGTTTCCGGAGAAGAAAGATTTAAACTAGTGCACAATAGATATTTAGAGTTTCTTGAAGAAAATATCTTTTTAAAAGATTCTTCTGATTCTATATACCTATACCAAATGAAAAAAGGAAATCGCTCGTTCAGGGGATTTTTCTGCGCTACCAGTGTTGCTGAATACCGAAATAATTTAATTAAAAAGCATGAAAACACTATAAAACCAAGAGAAGAATTATTTGCTAGCTATTTAGACACAGTTAAATTCAATGCAGAACCCGTGCTTATGACGTATGCTGACGATAAAGTTATTGCAGGTATTCTAAATAGTGTAATGCAAGAACAACCCGAATACCTGTTTTCTACTAGAGACAAAATAATCCATCGCCTTTGGAAAATTTCCAACAAAATAACGATTCAGAAAATTCAAACAGCATTTGAAAAAATTGATGCATTATATATTGCAGATGGTCATCATCGCAGCGCCTCATCAAACTTGCTTGCACTACAAGCAGAACAAAAAAATACGTCGCATATAGGCAATGAACCGTATAACTTTTTTATGAGTTATTTGATACCTGAATCTGAAATAAAAATTTATGAATTTAACCGAATGGTTAAAGATTTAAACGGGTTATCAAAAGAAAGCTTACTCATAAAACTTGATGAATCTTTTAGAATTCAAAACAAAGGAGCAATTTTATATAAACCTACCAAAAAGCATCATTTTAGTATGTATTTAGATGGAGAATTCTACTCGCTATATCTACGCAAGAAGGTCTACGAGTTTACCGATGCATTAAGCCATTTAGACACTCAAATTCTTTATCAAACAATACTGAAACCGATCTTAGGTGTTAACAACCTTCGTAAAGATAAGCGTATTCATTACGGCTACGGCAAACATAATATTATCAAAATGAAAGATCAAATTGATAAAGGAAAATTTGCTGTAGGTTTTAGCCTAGTACCTGTTGAAATAGATGAAATTAAAGCAATTGCAGATGCAGGCTTGGTTATGCCCCCAAAAAGCACTTATATTGAACCAAAACTAAGAAGCGGATTAGCAATTTACGAATTGTAAAAAACTTAATTTTTTCAATAAAAGACAACATACTCATAATGTCAATAAAAGAAAGGTTAAATAGTATAAAGCAAAAACTACCTGAGCAGGTACAATTGGTTGCTGTTTCTAAAACAAAACCCATTGAAGATATCAAGACTGCCTACGAAACTGGGCAACGAATTTTTGGTGAAAATAAAATTCAAGAAATGACTCAGAAATGGGAAGTTTTACCAAAAGATATTGAGTGGCATATGATTGGTCATGTTCAGAGAAATAAGGTAAAATATATGGCGCCGTATGTAACTTTGATACACGGCATAGACAGCCTTCGTTTATTAAAAGAAGTCAACAAACAAGCCTTGAAAAACAACCGAGTTATAAAATGTTTGTTACAAATTCATATTGCCGAAGAAGCTTCGAAATTCGGATTTAGCACTGAGGAAGTACTTGAGTTGATAACAGGTGAAGAATTCACAGCGCTTCAAAATATAAAAATTGTCGGATTAATGGGTATGGCAACCTTTACGGAAAACAATGATCAAGTTCGAAGAGAGTTTCAACAATTAAAATCAGTTTTTGAAAAAGTTAAACAAGAGATTCCGCATGTTGAAATTCTTTCAATGGGCATGAGTGGCGACTATCATATTGCTATTGACGAAGGAAGTACTATGGTGCGTATTGGAAGTAGTATCTTTGGTTCGAGAAATTCCCATTAGAAAAAATAGATGTATACAATTTTAGATATTGAAACCACGGGCGGTAAATACAATGAAGAAGGTATTACTGAAATCGCGATACATAAATTTGATGGGCATACTGTTATAGATAAATTCATTTCTTTGGTAAATCCTGAAAAAGACATTCAGCCTTTTGTAGTGAAACTCACAGGAATTAACAATAAAATGCTACGATCGGCTCCAAAATTTCATGAAATTGCCAAGCGTATTGTAGAAATAACAGAAGGCACCGTAATTGTTGCGCATAATGCACAATTTGATTACAGAATTCTTCGAACAGAATTCAGAAGGTTAGGGTATAATTTTGAACGCAAAACATTATGTACCGTAGAATTATCACAAAAATTACTACCTGATGCTGAGTCTCATAGCTTAGGTAAATTGGTAAGATCATTAGGTATAGCAGTTAGTGATCGACATAGAGCCAATGGTGATGCTCTGGCAACATTAAAGCTGTTCAAATTATTATTGGCCAAAGATTCGGATAAGTCCATTATTCAAAATGTAATTAAAGCCGAAACTTTAGGAGAACTTTCTCCTAGACAACTTGATATTATTGATGTATTACCCAACGATACTGGCGTATACTATATGCACAATAAAGATGGAGACATCATTTTTATTGGCAACAGTAGTAATATTAAAAAAAGGGTGAATCAGCATTTCACCAAAAGTGGCGATCGCGCTCGCAAACTACAAAAGGAAACAAAAAAAGTTACTTTTGAAAAGACTGGTAGTGAGCTAGTTGCAGTTTTGAAAGAACACGAAGAAATTAGAAGAAAACGACCAAAATTCAACCATAAGCCTAGAGTAAAACTGTTCTCTCACGGACTGTATCAACATATTTCAGAAAATGGCTATATTATTTTTCAAAATGCAGCCATAAACGCCAAAGGTAAAGCTGGTTTAGTTACTACATTCAACAGCAATGCAGCTGCTAAAAATTTTCTTTATAAAATTACAGCAACCTATTCTTTATGTGAAAAATTAAATGGTATTTCAGAGGCTAAAGAAAATTGCTCAAAATACACGGTAGAAAAGTGTTTTGGCGCTTGTATTCAAAAAGAATCAGTGGCTGATTATAATGAACGTGCCATGAAAATCATTAACAAATACTCGCTAGGCAAAAAGAATTGCGTCATAATAAATAAAGGCCGTGAAATTGGTGAATACAGTGCTATACTCATCAAAAATGGTCAATTTAAAGGTATCGGTTATTATGATTTGAATCACCAACTAAATAATATTCATATCTTAGAAACTCTGATTACCCCAATGCAAGGGGGTGCAAATTCAATTCATATAATTGAGAGTTATATGAGAAAGAAAAAAGTTTTTAAAATAATTGACTTACAATCCTAAACTTTTGAAAGAAGAAAAACCGCAACAAGGCTGGAAGAACAAACTTCATGAAATCATTTATGAAGCTGATACACCGTTAGGAAAGTGGTTTGATTTAATCTTAATTCTTCTTATTCTTTTAAGTGTTATTCTAATAATGTTTGAGAGTGTAAAAGAAATTGACGATCTATATCATGGAACTTTACTCACTCTAGAGTGGATTATAACCATATTCTTTACCATAGAATATATTGCTCGAATTATATCAATAAAAAAGCCATTCAAGTATATATTTAGTTTTTATGGTATCATTGATTTTATATCAACCATACCACTCTACCTGTCATATTTGTTTGCTGGCTCTCAAGTTTTACTCGCCGTTCGTGTTTTTAGAATGTTACGAATTTTCAGAATCTTGAAGCTCGTTAAATTCATCGGTGAAGCTTCACAACTTACTCGAGCACTAAAAGCTAGTAGAGCTAAAATTGCTGTTTTTATCTATGTAGTACTAATTCTTTCTGTAATAATGGGCACTATCATGTACCTCATTGAAAGCGATGCAGCAGGCTTTACGAGTATTCCACGAAGTATTTATTGGACCATCGTTACTCTTACAACAGTTGGTTATGGTGATATTGCCCCGCAAACCGCGGTAGGACAATTTATCGCAACAGTGATTATGATTTTAGGTTATGGTATCATTGCAGTACCTACGGGTATTGTTACGGTGGAGTTCTCTAAAAGTGGTAAAGCCAATGTTAATGGTGAACAATTGGTAAGTTTAAATACTCAATGTTGTAAAAGCTGTTCTAAAGAAGGCCATCGTGATGATGCTACTCATTGTTTTAACTGCGGATCACAGTTGCGATGAAAAAGACATTAATTGTTGTTGTTGGCCCCACTGCAATAGGTAAAACCACGTTAGCTATTGCTCTTGCCAAGCATTTTAAAACTGAAATTCTTTCCGCAGATTCACGACAGTTTTACAAAGAAATGAGCATTGGTACAGCGGTACCGACCATTGAAGAACTTCAAGCAGCAAAACATCATTTTATTCAACATGTGAGTATTCATCAAGAATATAATGTAGGAGACTTTGAACGCGATGCCATAGAAAAAGCAAAAGAACTATTTAAGCAACATAATATCGCAATTTTGGTTGGAGGAAGCGGCTTATATGTTGATGCAGTTACCAAAGGTCTTGATAAATTTCCGAAGATTGATAATGAAATTCGAATGAAACTGAATCATGATTTAAAAACAAAGGGAATTACATTTTTGCAAGATCAATTGAAAATACTTGATCCAATTTATTATCAAAAAGTCGATTTAGATAATCCGCATCGGTTAATAAGAGCTTTAGAAATCTGTATAGGAACAAAACAAGCTTATTCCTCTTTTATAGGGCAACAGAAACCTGAACGACCATTTAAAGTTCTAACCATTGGCATCAATGCTGATCGTGATATTATTTATGACAGAATCAACAGACGTGTTGATATAATGATGAATGAAGGCCTATTGGATGAGGTCAAGAAACTAGTTTCACATAAAAATTTAAATGCGCTACAAACTGTAGGTTACCGAGAAATTTTTGGTTATTTAGATGGAGATTATGAATTAGGTTTCGCCATTTCTGAAATTAAGAAAAATACCCGAAGGTTTGCGAAACGACAGCTAACTTGGTTTCGAAAAAATAAGGAAACGATTTGGGTTTCTTATAATTACGATTTCAAACAACTTATAGAAGAAATAACATGTAAATTATAATGAATACAAAACCAATTTTTTATGTGATGGGGGTATCTGGTTGTGGTAAAAGCACCATAGGAAAAATGCTTTCAAAAAATTTGGTCATACCTTTTTATGATGGAGATGACTATCACCCTGAGTCTAACGTCAAAAAAATGGAAGCGGGTTACCCACTAAACGATTCAGATCGTCAAGGATGGTTAGAGCGTTTGAATGAATTAGCAAAAGAACAAGTTCACAACGGTGCTGTTATTGCCTGTTCTGCTTTGAAAGAAGCCTACCGTGTCATTCTTACAAAAGAATTATCAGATTCGCATTTCGTTTATTTAGCAGGTACTTATGACGAGATTTCAGCTAGGCTCGCACAACGTAAAAATCATTTTATGCCAGCTGCTCTTTTGCAATCACAATTCAATACATTAGAAGTTCCAAAAAATGCAATTTCAGTTTCGATTGCAAATACCCCTGAAGAAATAGTAACAGCTATCATTAGTCAGTATAAATTAAGAAGCCTTGACTTATAAGTCAAGGCTTCTTAATTTTATTTACTAAAAGATTTTTATTCTGTCTTGACAACTAATCTAAAACCTTCTCCGTGAATATTTAAGATTTCAACGCTATCATCAACTTTCAAATATTTACGAAGTTTGGCAATGTATACATCCATACTTCTTGAGGTAAAATAGTTGTCATCTCTCCAAATTTTTGTCAAGGCTAGTTCACGAGGCATTAAATCATTTTCATGTAATGCTAATAAACGTAATAGTTCATTTTCTTTTGGAGACAACTTTATGGCTTCTTCATCTTTAAATTTTAAAAATCTAAGTTTTGAATTTAAATGAAAACCACCAATTTGAAATTCAAATTTTCTACTATCAGCAAGGGTATTAGATGCTTTTCTTTGAAGAATTGCTTTAATTTTCATCAATAGCACTTCTGAATCAAAGGGTTTATTTAGGTAATCATCAGCACCAGCTTTGTATCCTTTGAGCACATCTTCTTTCATCGTTTTAGCAGTTAGAAAAACAATAGGCACATTCTCATTCTTTTCTCTAATCTCTTTGGCTAAGGTAAATCCATCCTTATAAGGCATCATAACATCTAGAATACAAATGTCATAATTATCGCGTTTGAATTTCTCAAAACCTTCCATTCCATTTTTGGCCAAGGTTACCTCAAAATCATTCATTGACAAATAATCTTTTAGTACTATACCAAAGTTTGGATCATCTTCCACTAAAAGAATTTTCTTGTTTATCGTTTCCATAAAATTTAAATTAAAGGCAGTTTAATATAAAAAGTGCTTCCTTTTCCTTTCTCACTTTCTGCATAAACTTCTCCTTGGTGATCTTCTACTATTTTTTTAACATAAGCTAGGCCTAAACCATGCCCTTTTACGTTATGTAAGTCTCCAGTATGTTCCCTATAAAACTTTTCAAAAACCCTTTTTACAACTGCTTTGCTCATACCAGCACCTTGATCTTGAACCTTGATAATAATATGATTATTTGCAAGCTCTGTAAAGACATCAACTTTTGGGGCCTCATTTGAATACTTTATTGCATTATCTAAAATATTGACAATTACATTGGTAAAGTGCATTTCGTTCGCTAAAACATCAGTACGCCCAGCATTTAAGTGAGTTTCGATATACCCACCTCGGTCAGCTATTATTAACTCAACATGCGTTATTGCATCTTCAATTATGTCGTGTACATCTACCCTATCCTTACTAATGTCAAGCTGATTTTTTTCTAGCTTAGAGATTCGCAATACGTTTTCCACCTGCGCATGCATTCGCTTATTTTCATCTCTGATCATTTTTAGATATCTAAATATCTTTTCTTTATCATCAATAATTTTCGGGTTTTTGATGGCCTCTACCGCTAAATTAATAGTTGCAATTGGCGTCTTAAACTCATGCGTCATATTATTGATAAAATCAGATTTGATTTCTGAAATCTGCTTTTGTTTAATTAGTTGATAAATGGCACCTGAATATGATGCTATAATTACCAATGTGAACAACAACGATAATATTGCTAAACCTAAAATCGAACTTATTAAAAAAGTTTTTTTCTTCGGAAACGATATTAAAAGTGAGAAATCAGAATAACCCTCACCGTCAACGAAAATTGCAGACTTGTAAATCGTATTTTTATCATATTTAAAACGTTTTGACTTTACCTTAGTAGGCAAGCCCTTGCTATAAATACCGTACTCAAATTCAATATCAATTTTTCGATTAGCCAACTCACGATTTAATAACAATTCAATCTCTTGAGTTGATACTCTTTTATGAATAGGCCAACGGTTTGCAGATTGACTAAACACATCTTCAAATGCTGCTTTTTCAATCGCACTTAAACCACCCACTTTTTCAAGTCTTTGAATAGGATTTAGCCGGTACTCTTTACCATCTAATCCAAATTCTTCTCTTAATACCGTCGTGGTTCTTTTACTTGTGTAATTTTTTATCGTTGTAGTATCACTACTACTATTATCAAAGAACGTATAGGGAATATTATAATCTTCTTCTAAAATACCGTGCTCATATAAGCGCAATTCATTGGAGTCAAAATCGCGATAACCAAACCATATATTGGTTATGTTCGCTTCTTTCAATTCTCCAATACTATCTTTTTGACTTAAATAGCGATCGGAATAGTCTTTTCTTTCACGCGCCTCTATCTTATCAGTTACCTTATCTAAAACTTCTACAACTGCATTAGAAAATTGATCTTCTTTATCTTCTACTGATTTTTTAATCCAATAAAACTGAACAACAATAATTCCAATAAGTGAGAGGCTCATTAAAATAACTAAAAGAACAAACAACCTCTTATTCATCTTTGAGTAAAATTAAAGATTATAGTACTAGTTAATAATAGGTTTAACCAAACCTTAACAAAAATGTTAAAAAATGGCGAATTACTCGGTATAGTCAAGGAGAACCTTATGCAGTTTCAGCACTTTATTTTCAGTTTCGGCCAGTAATACATTATTAATTATAAAATCAGCCTTTTCCAATTTTTCCTCATCGGTTAGTTGGTTTTTAAAACGATCTTCAACTTGACTTTGGTTAATTTCATCGCGGCGCATTATTCGTTGAAGACGGTCAGAAATTGGAGCAGTTACTAGAATAATTTTATCGTAAAAACTTTCGGAATTATTCTCAAAAATTAACGCAGATTCTTGAATTACATAAGAGGCATCTTGCTTGTTTTTCCATTCTAAAAAATGATCTCTAACTGCGGGGTGCACTATTCCATTTAACTTAGCAAGTAGGTTTTTATCGTTAAAAATTTTTTCGGCGATATATGGTTTATTTAGATCATCTCTTTGATAAGCTTTTGAACCTAAAAGTGCTTTTATTGCTTTTTTCAATTTTGATGTTTTCATCAGCTTACGAGCCTCTAAATCAGAATTATATACCGGAACACCTAAAGCCTCAAAAAAACCTGCAACTGTTGATTTTCCACTACCAATACCTCCTGTCAATCCTACAGTAATCATTTATGCTCTATTATATATTCAACTTCTTTTGTTTCTAAAATAGTGCTTTGAAGACCATCTGGCTTTTCTTTTAAAACCACCGGCAACTTTTTAGCCGAAGCATCTTTGAGCTTAAGGTAATCAACAATTACCTTAAAGTCACTTGGTTTAGTATTTTTTAAATCTGGCAAACTGCCTTTACATAATATTGATAAGGTATTCGGAAACAACTTTAGACGCACACCATCAGGCACGTTAATAGCCTTCACCTTCACTTTTATGTATACTTCTGAGAATTTAGATACTTTACCTGCAATTCTAACCTGATTTTCAGAATAGGTTGTATGCAACAAATCTTCCGGTAAATTCAAATTTATAAGCTTCCTAAAATCTTCGGAAAGATTGTTCATAACAATATGCGCTGTATTTATTTTATTGATGGTATCAACCTCACTTACAGGACCTATAATAGTAATGGAGTCTGGTTGTAATTCAAGGGCACCTTCTAAAAGATAGTTTTGAGAAAAATTCAACAATATATTTCCTTTTATCGGTACTTTTTTTGTGAGCATTTTCTGAAAATCAAAAAACAAGGTGTCACTAGATACTTCTAAGAGTTTTGTCGTATTTGAAAGTTGATCTTCAATCTGTTTACGATAATCTTTTTTAGATAGAAAGAAATCCTCCTCTCCATTTAATTCCGATAAATCTATTTCAACAGTTTTCGCTCCAAATCTGAGAAACTGAAATCCGAAACCTTCTAACTGGGCTGTTATTCGATCATGCGAGGCATGAACAAGCATTTTATCAGATGGTACATTGATATACTTCAAATCAAAAACAGTGTCATTAATATATATTAAAGACAATTTACTAATAAACCAAGCTAAAGTTGAACAGAGTAAAAAAATCAAAAAGACTTTTACCTTTCTTTTCTTGAGTCCATTTTTAATTTTTTGTATCACACGGTCGTGTTTGTTTTGAAAAATAAATTCGGAAAAATTTCTTCGGGAGTTTTGTTACTCAGCAGTAACCTTATTGTAGATTTCAAAAATCCAAATCCATAACCAAAAAATTGAATCAGTAATGACCATAACGAAAGCATGGCTACGGCTATACTTCTATTTTTTAAAAATGAATCAATAAATATAAGCATCGCGTAAAATGCATATAACCACAACGGAGCAACAACACCTTTAAAAGATAACAAAATAGATACAATAAAACCAATACAAAACAAAGTGGGAAACCAATAGGTGCTTTTTGCTGTTGTAGGATGCCATTGATTTAGAATAGGGCGAACCATTCCAAATTTATGTACCTGATTATAAAATTTAGCCCAATCAATTCTTCGCTTATGATACACAAAAGCTTCGGGAATAAGTTTTGTTTCAAAACCTTTATTCCATAATCTAAATGAAAGGTCAGGGTCTTCTCCCGGGTGAATATTACCAAACCCGCCAGTCTCTTGAAATGCTTTTTTGGAAATTCCCATATTAAAACTACGTGGTTGAAATTTACCAATAGCTTTTTTATTTCCGCGAATTCCTCCAGTGGTAAAAACCGAAGTCATGGTATAATTAATAGCTTTCTGTATCAATGAAAAAGATGCGTCAGCAGCATCAGGGCCACCATAACAATGAACAAAATGCTCATCTAACGTCTTATGTACTGCATTTAAGTATTGTGGAGGCAAGGTGCAGTCAGAATCTAAAACAATGAAATAATTGCCTCGTGCTCGGTGCATTCCATAATTTCTTGAATCACCTGGGCCTGAGTTTTTCTTCGTGTAGTAAGAAATATCAAGTTGATTTTTAAAGTCTTGAATTATTTCTTCAGAAGGTTGTGTCGAACCATCTTCAATAATAACAACTTCAAAAGACTGCTTAAAATTTTGAGACACTAAACTATCAAGCAATTCCTTAATCTCTCCAGGTCGATTGTAGACAGGAATGATAAAGGAAAATGATAATTCCATTGCTATAATTTTATGTGAACCTTAACTGATATCAGTGCTGAATTATTCTGAAAATCGCTCAATAACTTCTTGACTTACACCAGTATTTGAAAAACCTCCATCATGAAAAAGATTTTGCATGGTTACTTTTTTTGTTAGGTCAGAAAACAATGATACGGTATAATCAGCACAATCTTGAGCAGAAGCGTTACCTAGCGGAGACATTTTTTCTGCATAAGCGATAAAACCATCAAAACCTTTAACACCGGTTCCGGCCGTAGTGGCAGTTGGCGATTGCGAGATTGTGTTAACACGAACTTTCTTTTCTTTCCCATAGAAATAACCAAAACTTCTGGCAACAGATTCTAAATATGCCTTATTATCTGCCATATCATTATAATCAGGAAATGTTCGCTGTGCTGCCATGTACGTAAGAGCTACAATACTGCCCCATTCATTCATTGCATCTGCTTTATATAGACTTTGCATTACTTTATGAAATGAAAGTGCTGAAACATCCCAACCTTTTGCTGTGAAATCATATTTCTCATCGGTATAAGCTCTACCTTTTCTAACATTCACTGACATTCCAATAGAATGCAAAACAAAATCAAGCTTACCTCCTAAAATCTCAACCGACTTACTTACTAGGTTTTCCAAATCTTCCTCACTAGTGGCATCTGCTGGTACAATTTCAGAACCTGTTTTTTCTGCCAAATCTTTAATTTGTCCCATTCGCATTGCAATTGGTGCATTGGTTAGTACAAACGTTCCGCCTTCAGCATGAACTCTTTCTGCTGTTTTCCAAGCAATTGAATTTTCATCTAAAGCGCCAAAAATGATTCCTTTTTTTCCTTTCAGTAAATTGTAAGCCATGTATTTTTATTTTCTATTGTTCTCTTTGAGAATTCAAAGATATTTAAAAGTTCGCAGAATTACCTTTCTAATTTAAAAGCTGCTTTGCATGAGCTAATGCTGAATCAGAAACTTCTTTACCACCCAACATTTCAGCCAACTCTACCACTCTTTCATTCTGCGAAAGTCGTTTCATTTCAGTGCGAGTACTGTTGCCCTCTTCTATTTTATAAACCTTAAAGTGATAATCTCCTTTTGAAGCCACCTGAGGCAAATGTGTAATTGAGAATACCTGCATTGTTTTACTCATTGCAGCCATAATATCTCCCATTTTGTTTGAAATTTCACCTGAAACCCCAGTGTCAATCTCATCAAACATCATGGTAGGCAAATGTTCGTATTTTGCAAGAATTGATTTTATGGTTAACATTATTCTTGATAGCTCACCACCTGATGCCACCTTCTTTAATTCACCATAATCCATACCCTTATTGGCTGAAAACAAAAAGCTCAAATCGTCGTTGCCATTAGATTTAAAATCACTAGCAGGTTTCAAACTAATTTGAAACGTAGCACTTGGCATACCAAGCGTATCTAAACTTTTTTCTAATTGATTTTTTAAATCGGGTATCACTTTTTTTCTTCTCTCGCTTAACGTTTTTGCTAAAGCAGTCAATTCTTTAATAATCTTTTCAAGTTCTTGCTCTTTAAGACTAATAGTTTCTTCAAGATTTTCGGTTACCCCTACACTTTTCGCCAAAGAAACTTTAATAGCTATCAATTCTTCAATGGTACCAACGGTGTGTTTTTTTTGCAAATCGAAAAGCACTTGCAGTTTTCCTCCAACCTGTTCTAATAAATTCGGATTGGCCTCTACATTTTCTTGAAGCGCAACCAATTCACCGGAGATATCATCCATCTCAATAAACACCGATTGAATTCGCTGGTTTAATTCTTCATAGTTATTACCAAAGGCAGCTAATTTATGAGACACTTGCTTTAACTCACCTAGTAAAGCCATTAAGCCTACTTGTTCGTCATTCATTAATTGATCACCTTTTGAAAGCTGATCCATTATGTTTTCAACATTATTAAGTTGCTCATATTGCTCTTCAAGCTCTTCTTGCATGCCAGGCTTTAACTTAGCGGCTTCTAATTCTTGAAGCAAAAAACTATTATAATCGTGTTCTTTATTAGCACTTATCTGAAAATCTACCAGTTCACTCAATTCTTCGGAAGTCTTCTTGTATTCCCCTAAAAGTTCTGAATACGACAACAAAATCGCTGAATTATCAGCTAGGGCATCAATCAGCTTCAGTTGAAAATCATTATTTGCCAATTGCAATGTTTGATGCTGTGAGTGAACATCGATTAGTCGATTGCCTAATTGCGAAAGAATATCAAGTGTAATTGGTGTATCATTAATAAACGCACGAGATTTTCCACTAGGCAAAATCGCTCTACGTACAATGGTTAAATCTTCATAGTCGAGATCATTCGATTTAAAAAAAGACCTGAGTTTGTATTTTTTAATCTCAAACTCTGCTTCAATGATGCACTTTTTGTCTTTATCTCTTAATACACTTAAGTCTGCACGCTTACCTAAAACTAAAGATAGGCCACCCAAAAGAATAGACTTACCAGCACCCGTTTCACCAGTAATACAGGTGAAACCATTAGTAAATGATACATTTAAATCATCAATTAAAGCGTAATTTTTAATGGAGAGATTTGACAGCACTATGTAAAAATTTGTGCTGTAAAGATAATTTATATTTTGTTGAGAAAAATACTCTTAATACTTAATCTTATTCCAAGAATTTCTAAACTGTGGAGCAATACCATTTAAAGTTTCCTTGAATTTTACTAAATCAACTTTTGGACCGTCAGAAAAAATGTTTACAATTTCCTCAGATTTAGCATCAAAAAAAGTTTGGGTGAGCATTGAATTAGGGTCATTTTTTTTAATCTTTTCAAACAATTTCATCGTACCCATGATCACCTGTTTACCCGTACTATTATTATCGCCAAGAATATCTAATCCTTTTCGGTGATAATTGTACATAGCTACGCGGTATTCACGAAATCTGTTTGATAAAATATTATCAATTAACTCAAACCGGCTTCGATCTTCTGAAGAATCTCCCCAACCTTTATAGTTACTACCTTGCCCCTGTATGGCGATATTTTGTGCTTTTTTCAGGTTATCAGAACCTCCTTCTAAAGAAAAAGTATCACCATCCATACCAAGAATTATATTGGCATAATAAGCCATTACGGCCACCAAGTTTGATTCGAATACATTTTCATTAAAGATTAAAGGTTGAAATTCGATATACTCAAATAGCAAATTATTGTCTTTATAATTGAATATTGGGGTTTCATATGAAGTATTGAACACAGGTCTTGAAGATTGTATTTGAATATTTCCTTCAAAACGATTAGACTCATATTTCGTTATGGTAATGAAAATTTGTGCGTTTATCAGCTCACTATCTTTAAATTTTCTATTACTCCAACTATTCTTATTCATGAAATCATTCAAAGACCGTTCAAGTGTTTTAAAAACTGGTAAATCTCCTTGAGATAGTTGATCAGAATTCACCGTTACTGTACAATTCAATTCTTGGGCATTTAGCACCAAAAAAGAAGATAAAAAACAAATAGTGATTACAATTAGATTACGCATTGATTCTGCCCGTTATTTCCGTAAAAATATCGACCGCTACAGCCGCTTTACTCTTTAAATCAAACGCAGTAATCTTAGAATTCTTATCTATAAAAGTGATTTTATTGGTTGGCGTACCAAAACCAGCCCCTGAATCATTTAATGAGTTTAAAACTATGGCGTCTAAATTCTTCTTTTTTAGCTTGCCTTTAGCATTTTCAATTTCATTTTCAGTTTCAAGTGCAAATCCGACTAAAAATTGTTTCTTTTTAATCTCCCCTAATGAAAACAATATGTCTTTATTCTTAACCAAATTTATGGTTAATTTAGATTCTGATTTTTTAATTTTTTGGTCAGCAATTACCTCTGGCCGGTAATCAGCAACTGCAGCTGCACAAATGGCAATATCAACGTTATCAAAATGTTTATGAGCGGCGTCGAACATTTGATCAGCAGAAACAACACTTACAAGATCGATATGATCATGTTCTACAGTCAAATAGGAAGGCCCTGAAATCAATATTACAGATGCTCCCAAACGAGCCGCTTCTTTCGCAAGCTCATACCCCATTAGTCCTGTAGAATGATTTCCAATAAATCGCACTGGGTCGATTGCTTCATATGTTGGCCCAGCCGTAATTAAAACCCTTTTACCAGAAAGCGGTAAACCTTTGCTAATATACCGTTTCATAAAAGCAACCATATCTTCTGGTTCTGCCATGCGCCCCTCACCATGTAAACCGCTCGCTAATTCACCTGACGTCGCAGGAATCATTATATTTTCAAAAGAATTCAACTTTTCAAATGAGGCTATTGTAGACGGATGCTTATACATATCTAAGTCCATAGCCGGTGCATAAAAAACAGGGCATTTTGCAGAAAGATATGTGGCTAGTAGTACGTTATCACAGGTGCCATTGGCCATTTTAGACATGGTATTAGCTGTTGCTGGAGCAATCAGCATTAGATCTGCCCATAGACCTAATTCTACATGATTATTCCAATTTAAGGTATCATTACTTTCTTTTATAAAAGAAGAAACTACTTCATTCTTTGATAAAGTAGCAAGTGTAAGCGGAGAAACAAAAGAGCTGGCACTTTCAGTCAAAACCACTTTGACTTGAGCACCAGCTTTAATAAGTAAACGTACGAGAAAGGTAGTTTTATAAGCAGCTATTCCTCCGGTTATGCCTAAGAGAATGTTTTTGCCACCTAACATATTTAAGCGTCTTTCTCTGTATTTCTGTAATAAATTTTATCATTTAACCACTCCTCAATTGCTAACGCATGAGGTTTGGGTAATTTTTCGTAAAATTTTGAAACTTCTATTTGCTCTTTGTTCTCAAAAACCTCTTCAAGGCTATCACTGTAAGTAGCAAATTCTTCTAACTTTTCTAACAGTTCTTTTTTAATATCAGCATTGATTTGAATCGCTCGCTTAGAAGCTATAGAAATAGCCTCATAAATATTTTCTGTGGGAGCATCAAACTCATTTTTGTTTATGGTCGTAGTGGACACAGAAGCTTTCGAATTTTTTAAATCGTTCATGTTCATAATAATAACCTTTATTTGGTTTCAGAAGCAGTTGTATCTACTTCAATATAATTTTGCAACTCTTTATCTATTTTAAACAATAAATTATCTGCCTTTTTCTCAAATTGAGTATCGGGATATTGCTTTTTAAGCACTCTATATGCCTCTTTTGCATTTTCTAATCGCTCTTTTTTGAACGCTTCAAAACTATTTAAAGCCATATTTGTTGTTGCTTCAACTTTCAGATAAAGTGCTTCTTCGCGATATATAGACCCAGGGAAATCAGATCCAAAATTATCTAAGGCAGCAATGGCTGATTTTAAAACGTCAAAATTAAATTCGCCTAGTTTATTAAACTGCTTTGCAATCTCGAAAGCCTTACGCTCTTTCTTTTGTGTAAGATCTTTGGCCATAGCATTACCTTCAGCAAAAAACTCTGAATCAGGGTACATATTTATAAAAGCCTGTAATTTCACTAAAGCTTTATCAGTATCTGTCTGATCTAACTCATGACTTGGAGATAACATATAATAACTTTTCGCACCATTAAAAGCAGCTTCAGGCACCTTATCACTTTTGGCGTAAGATTTTATAAAACGTTCGAATTGATAACCCGCCATATTATAATCACCACGCTTAAAATAACAGTCTGCTAAAAAAAACATTACTCTTTCACCTTGAGGCTTACCTACATATTTAGGGGCAATTTGTTCAAACAAGCGTAAAGCCCTTTTGTAATCTTCGGCCTCATAATATTGCTGAGCCATGTCATACTTAGGCTTAATATCAGTATTCTTAAGCACTTTCTGATATTCATTACAAGAACCTAAAAGTATAGCAAGTGCTAAAAAAGGTATAAATCGGCTTATTTTAAAAAACATCTGGCAAAATTACGGATTATCTATGGATATAAAAAACATTTTTACACCACGAAAATATAGATGCCAATTGCTTTACACAAGCCTTTTGGGGAAGTTTTAACGCTATTAAAAAAGTACTGCTTAAACTTCTAGCTTTAAGAATGGCTTGACAAAACTTTTTATTCGTTGTTTCAAGCTATCAGTTGCCTCAACTAGCGGTAAACGTACCACTGCTTTAGAAAGACCCAAAGTTTCAAAAATAGATTTTATACCTGCCGGATTTCCCTCTTCGAAAATCAAATCCATTCCTGTTTCCATTGCGTTTTGCAGTTTAAATGCTTCCTCAGTGTCACCTTCTAATCCTAAACGAATCATTTGTGAAAATTCTGAAGGAAGACCTTGGCCTATTACAGATATAACTCCTGATCCTCCAGCTAAAACAGTTTCTAAAGCCGTTGCATCATCTCCAGAAATGACATGAAAATCGTCAGGCTTACCAGCAATTATTTCGTTAATTTGTTGCATATCACCACATGCCTCTTTCAAACCAACAATATTTTCAAAATCGGCTGCAAGTCTTAAAACGGTGCTAGGTAACATATTGCTACCTGTTCTACTTGGCACATTATACAGTACAATGGGCTTGTTTGAGACCTCGGCAATTGCTTTGAAATGCTGATAAATTCCTTCTTGAGTAGGCTTATTATAATATGGTGACACTGAGAGAATTGCGTCAAAATCATCTGATTGAAATGCCTTAACTTCGTGCACTACACGGTAGGTGCTGTTTCCTCCAATACCCAAAACAAGAGGCAGGCGGCCGGCATTAGCTTTTACGATAGTATCCATCACCAACAATTTTTCGGCCTTATTTAAAGTTACCGACTCTGCAGTTGTACCTAATACAACTAAGTAATCTACTCCACCATCAATACAAAAATTTACGATGCGTGTTAAGGCTTCCGTATCAATAGAAAAATCATCATTAAAAGGGGTGACTAAGGCGACTCCAGTTCCAATCAATTGCTTCATTAGTTTATTTCGTTAAGAACTTTTAAATATTTTTTTAGTTCTTGTTTAAAAATTTTAAAATTCTGTATCGGCGTATCTAAAATTAAATCGTTGTATTTTGAATCTATTTCTTTAAAACCAACTCTAACTCTCGCCTTTGTTTTTACACTCATGATTTGCATCAAGAGATTTTCTTCCGTATAATAATTAACCAACATATCATATTCTCGACTTAAAAACTCAAGAACATAACTATTTTCAATTACCCCATTCCATCCCAGATCTTTATCTGAAAACACCGGAGTGGCGTAAGGTGAATTTTTATCATAATAGCCTTTATAACCAATTATCTTTACCGCGTTTGGTCGCAAACCAAAGTCTTCAACAAACTCGTAAAAAAGATTGGCGTTTTCAAACTGATCTAAATCGACCAAACAAGCTATAGAGGTGATTCCCTTTGTTCGTGCCACCGAAGCAAATGGTTTTTTAAGTTCCTCCTTTAAAAATTTAAGTGCTGATTTCTGCTTAAACTTATCTTTTATTCCCTTAAACATGTATTTTTACATTTAGACAAATGTAAAGAATATCATCACATTATTTTTCCGCAAGATAGAACGATTTATGATTTTAAATATAAAACATTTTGTTGCATTTGCAACAATTGGTGGTTTCATTTCCTGTAACCAAGCACCTCAAGAACTCTTTAAAATCAAAGCAAACCAAATTACTATCGATAGCACCTTGGCTTCAAATGATGCTATTAACAGTTTTATTTCGCCATATCAAACTAGAGTTAATGAAGTATTAGACAGCACTTTAACTTACGCACCGTTTACTCTTACTAAAACTGATGGGGCCCTAAATACCTCAGCAGGCAACTTAATGGCAGATGTTATCTTATCACAGGCCAATCCTATTTTTGAATCGAGAACTAACAAAAGCATTGATTTTTCACTTATGAATCACGGAGGTGTTCGATCAATCATTTCGAAAGGCAAAGTTTCTGCACGAAATGCTTATGAAATCATGCCTTTTGAGAATTCTATAGTAGTAGTAGAATTATCACCTGAATCGGTTCTAGAGTTGGTGAATTTTTTAATTCAATCTAAAAGGGCACATCCTATTTCTGGTATTCAGATTGTTTTAGATAAAGATGACACTTTAAAAACACTTAAAATAAAAGGCAAGCCCTTTTCTACAAAACAAAACTATTACGTAGCTACTTCTAATTATTTAGTTACAGGTGGTGACAATATGACCTTTTTCAAAAATAAAATTTCTGTTACCGATACCGACTATTTAATTCGAAATGCTATGATTGATTATTTTAAAAAAGTAGACACCTTAAATGTTAAGGTAGATGATCGATTTTATAAAATTAAATAACCACCAACATGGAAAGAAGAAAATTCATAAAAAAAACCGCAGCTTCATCCGCATTGGTTGGTTTAAGTGCCTTTGGCATGAATTCATGTACTTCTAACAAGATAAAGCATATCACTATTTTACATACCAATGATGTGCATAGTCATATTGATACATTTCCAAAAAATCACTCTAGATACCCCAATCTTGGGGGACTTGCGCGCAGGGCAGCTTTGGTAGAAACTGTTCGCCAAGAAAATGCCAATACTTTATTACTTGATGCAGGTGATATCTTTCAAGGTACTCCTTATTTTAATTTTTACGGTGGTGAACTAGAGTTTAAACTTATGAGCAAACTGAAGTATGATGCGGCAACCATTGGTAATCATGATTTTGACAATGGTTTAAACGGACTTTACTCACAATTGCCACATGCCAAATTTGAGTTGTTATCTGCAAATTATGATTTTAAAAATACTCTTATGAATGGGCACACAAAGCCTTACCAAATCTATATTCGAGATGGTATAAAAATAGGCGTTTACGGGTTGGGCATAAAACTATCAGGATTGGTTACAAAGCGTCTCTATAAAGAAACAGTCTACTTAGATCCTTACGAAATTGCAGTTGATACCGAACGCATTCTAAAAGAGGAAGAAGCATGTGATTTGGTTATTTGTTTATCGCATTTAGGGTATCAATATAACAGTTCTGAAAACAGATCAGATGATGTTACATTAGCGGCTAAAACAAGTCACACCGATTTAATTATCGGAGGCCATACCCATACTTTTTTAGATAAACCTACTTTAATTAAGAATAAGATTGATCGTAATGTTCTTGTTAATCAAGTTGGTTGTTTTGGAGTTAAAGTAGGTCGAATTGATTTCTATTTTGATCACTTAAAGAATGTAGCGTCAAATGGTGTCGCAATAACAGTTTAAAAGATGAACTTAAATTTCTAATCTTAAACCGGCACCTAATTATATAGTTGTAATGCTTTACGAACAATTAGCATTGTAGGTTTTTATTCACAGAAAAACAACGGCTGTTTGTTTCGGCAATTTATTTAGATTTATTTGGGCCGCTGCTGTTGTCACACCATAAATGAAGCGAGTGATCTGAATCATTTGATATCTGAGTTTCAAGATAAACTGCTTATGGCAGAAAATCGTTGCTTCACTAAATTCTTTTTTTTGTCTTTAACTTTAATTAAGCCTGATGGCAAAACTATAAAGACACTCTGAGAATTTTAACTTTTTAAACTTCTATTTTTTCAAAAATACCAATGACAGCAAGGTTGAAAATAGCATCTGTTTTTAAAAAACCGTATCTTACTAACATCAACCAATATATAATGAAAAGACTTACATTTACTTTAATATTTTTATGCGTATTAAGCGGAATCTCCATACATGCTCAAGTTCAAGAATATTATCAATTAAAAACCTATACGTTCGATACAGAAGCTCAAGAAAAGATCACTGACGACTATTTAGAAAATGCTTTTTTACCTGCTTTGAAAGAATATGATATTATGAATGTTGGTGTTTTTAAACCTCATGATATAGATTCGGTAGCTCCAAAAAGAACCTATGTTTTAATTCCCTTCTCTTCTTTAACAAAGTTTCAGTTACTTGACGAAGCTTTGGCAGAAAATGAAACGCATAACGCCAACGGAAAGCCTTATTTGGAAGCCGCACACGATAATCCGCCATACGAACGGATTTCATCGGTTTTAATGAAAGCTTTTGTAGCCATGCCAAATATGAAAGCTTCTCCGCTAGAAGGTCCTCGAGAAGAACGTATTTATGAATTGAGAAGCTACGAGGCTTCAACCGAAGATTTATACAAACGAAAAGTAGATATGTTTAATGCCGGTGGTGAAGTTGCCTTATTTGATCGGTTAGCATTTAATGCTGTTTTTTATGCGGAAGTGTTATCAGGGCCAACCATGCCCAATTTGATGTACATGACCACTCATGAAAACATGGATGCCAGAACAGCAAATTGGGAAGCCTTTGTAGAATCACCAGAATGGACTGAACTTAAAGTCATGCCTAAATATCAAAATACGGTATCAAAAAACGTGACGATATTACTGTATCCTACGGCCTACTCTGATTACTAATTAGATATGACGATATACCATTATCTTGAATTGGTCGTTTTGTATATAGCACTACCAAACACCTATACATGATTGTCATACCAATTTTACCGATCATTCCGCTTTTGTTTTATCTAGCTGACGGCTATTACGAAAAAAACCTTAAAAAAGGTTTGGCTCATATCATTGTATTTCTAGTTGCTGCATTAGTTATGGTCAGTATGCTCTATATATTAGGTTGGGCGTTCGCCTTATGTACTCCCCTTCTATTATTTGTCCTTTTAATGATAAAACCTAAGAATCGATCTGAACATCTTAATCGAAATCAGCAAGCATAAATTCTACCAACTGTTGATGTTCTTCTTGAAGTGATACTTCTGGAAAAGGTTTTCCTGCTTGACGATACCAATAGCCGGCATTCCACTCATCGCCTTCTTTTCGATGTAAATATGCATGCACCCATTTCGCATTTTTATGATGACTGCCATCTACAAGGTCATGAGCCGCATGCCAATCATTTTTAGCGTCAAACCACAATGCTTTTAGAATTGGAGGCCAGTTTTTATCGATAATTTCTTCTTTCTGGGAATTGATAAATTCAGAATATGTTTTTATTACAGGCATTCACAACAAATTTTAAGAGGACTACAACACTTACAAAGGTAATAGGATTTCTTACAAAATATTAAATCTACATTTTCGTTTGGTGATGACCAACAGTTCAATATTTAGTCCCAACCATTCAATAGTCTATTATTCATGAAGAATTTTCTATTACTTTTTTTAGTCCTGTCCTTTTCTTGTCTTTATAGTCAGTGTCCAACAAGCAACATATATTTAAGTTCTCAAGAAGATATTGATAATTTTAAATCGAGATATCCTGGGTGTACACAATTTAATAAAGAGCTACACATTTATGGTGATGACATTACAAATCTCAACGGTCTCGATGAATTAACCGCGACTACTTATGTGGTGAATATTTCTAGAACTAGCTTGGTCAACCTTACCGGTCTTGACAACATCACCGAAATGGGTACACTTAAAATATTCAATAATGAACTTTTAGAAAATTTATCGGGTATTGGTCAACTTACTGAAATAGATGGCAATTTTACACTACAGAACAATAGTGAATTAACCGACCTAACCGATCTTAGTAACTTAACAAATGTTGAATACGTTTTTGATATTGATAATAATGATGCTTTACTACAACTTAGTGGTTTAGATAATTTAAGTAATGTAGGCAGTATTGTCTTACAAAATGGGCGTTTATCTGATATTTCAAGTCTTTACAATTTACAAAATATTAGATACAACTTTACTGTTGAAAATGAATACAGTTTACAAAATTTAGAGAATTTCAGTAATCTTTTAGGTATTGGTGGTAATGTCAAAATAGCATCAAATCGAGTTTTAGAGAGCATATCTGGCTTTAACGCTGTTAGTTCCGTACGAAATCTTGAGGTGTTTGATAATGAGGCTCTTGTCAACATTACGGGATTCAATCAACTTGAAATAATTAATGGAGATCTAATGATAGGAAGTAGTCCGACCTACAAATGGGGAGACAATACGGTTTTAGCCGATATTTCTGGACTCTTTTCTTTACAAACCATAGTTCAAAACTTTTATATAGGTGAAAACTACGCACTAACTAACTTAAATGGTTTGCAAAATTTAAGTTCAGTTGGGGCAGATACACATATTTTCAAAAATGATTCTTTAATTTCTTTGGAAGGATTAAATGGGTTAGTATCTGTTGGCGGTCAATTTCTAATATCATTCAATCCGGTACTCCTCGAAACCAACGCATTATTACGATTGGAAACAGTTGGTGACAACGTTGGTATTTGGTCTAATAATACTTTGCAAAGCTTAACAGGTTTAGACGGTTTAAAAACAGTTGGCGGAAACTTAGACATTGGGTGGAACCCAACTGTATATCTACAAGATTTCGGTCGTACCCGAAGTCTTAAAGCATTAAACTTAAAAGAACTTACCCACGTCACCGATGATTTTAGAATTGGTTTTTGCGCTATTCCTGTTATTGATGATATCAACAAATTATCTCATGTTGGAGGTAAAGTAGCTATTGGTTATAGCGAAGAAATGACAGAGATTTCTGGATTAAACCAACTTACCACCGTATCGCAGATTGAAATTTTAGAAGTACAGCAGCTGCATACTATTTCAGGATTTTCATCCCTAGTCACTTTACCAAATCATCTCGATATTTCAAGAAATCCAGACTTAACAACCATTACAGGATTCCAATCTTTACAATCAATAGATCAAGATTTAATATTAAGTTACAATCCTAATTTAAGCGACGCCTCAGGTTTTAACCAACTAAGAAACATTGGAGAAAATTTCTCATTAGAAAACAAATCTCTAAGTTTCGGTAATAATAGTAATCAATCTGGCTTTCAGAACTTTCAATCATTTTCGAATTTAGAAACAATAGGCAAAGACTTCATAATTGGGCCCAATGTAAACTTAGTCAATTTTACTGGTCTTGAAAATCTAAGTTCAATCGGTAAGAACTTTTTGATAAAAACGGGACTCCCTCAATCAAATGCACCCCATATTTCATCCCTTACTTCTATGGTAGGTTTAACCAACCTGCAAAACATAGAGGGTTGGTTAAGAATTGAAAATAATTCAGAACTTATGACTTTAAATGGGCTAAGCGCTTTATCGAATGTTGGCAACAATTTTGAAATTACAAACAATATAAAGCTGGAAAATTTCAATACCTTAAATTCTTTAACGACATTGGGGCGCGACTTTAACATTAGCAATAACCCCTCGCTAATCAATTTTACCGGTTTAGAAAGCCTTCAAACTGTAACAGGTAATTTAAAAATTGAAGGTAACATTGCATTAGAAAATCTATCTGGTCTTAATAATCTTAGTGCTGTTGGCGATCTTCAAATATTTAGTAATCAAGCATTACTAAATATTGAATCTTTAGGCGCGCTTTCACAAATCTCAAGTGTCTATTCTTCTGTAAGAATAAGTAACAATGAAAGTTTGGTCTCTCTACTAGGCTTAGAGAACATTACAAGTTTAAAATCTTTAACCCTTTTTTTTAACTCCAATCTAGAATCTTTAGAAGGTCTTGATTCTTTACGCGTTTTAACAGAATACTTAAGCATTGATAGAAATCCATTACTAAATGATATATCAGCACTTCAGAATACTGAAATCGATAGAAATGTAAGACTTGGTATTAAAAACAATGCTTCATTAGCTGCTTGTAACATTAAAAGCATTTGTAAATTCACTACTTACGCTAACACTGATTCATTTATTTATAACAACTTACCAGGTTGTGATTCTAAATATGAGATTTATTTACGTTGCCCCAACCCAGACGACCTTGATGGCGATGGAGTATTAAACAGTATTGAAGAGGTTGATGGAACCGATATCAACGATGGTTGCTCGTACTTTGAAGCAAATCAAGATGCAGATTTGATATCTGTATTATGGGAAGAGGCTGATTGCGACAATGACGGCATCCCAAATGGCACTGAACTTACAAACGGTTCTAACCCCCGAAATGAAGATTCTGATGGTGATGGTGTTTTAGATAGTGAAGATCAAAGTCCTACTGATGCATGTATTCCAGCACAAAATCAAGACTATATCGGTTACGATGCAAATAATGAAATATGGCAGAGTTTCGATTGCGATGGCGATGACGTTCAAAACGGAGCTGAACTTATTGCGGGTACGAATCCGTATTATAATGAATCATTTTATTCAGACTCAACATACCCTGAAACCTTTTACAAACAAGAAATAGAAACCAATGGTAGAGCTAACGCTATTGCAACCAACGGTACTACAGTTGCAGTAGGTAGAACTACTTCTGTAACAGGAATTGTAGAAATTTACGAGAAAGATACCAGCGGAATTTGGCAAGAAACTCAAGTGATTAGCCCTACCACTCTAAGCCCAAGATTTGGATGGAAACTAGCATTAACAGCGAACACCCTATTTGTAACGCAACCTTATGCAGACGAAAACCAGTCAGATGTTTTATTTATTTACCAAAAAAATCAAAGTGGCGATTGGGTAGAAACACAACAGATTAAAGCTTCAAGTGAATTTACATATGATGGATTTGGTAGTTCAATATCAGTAAACGACAATACTTTGGTCGTAGGTGCTGATGGAATAGCCCCAAGTGGAGCTGTTTATGTTTTCGAAAAAACCACCAATAACACTTGGACGGAAATTGCTGAGATCTATCCTTCTGAAGATCTTTTCGACGGAGCTTTTGGAGAATCTGTGGCTATTTCTAATAATACCATTGTTATCGGCGCTTCCGGTTATGATGAGTTCGGAGCTTTTGTTTATGAAAAACAAAACGATAATTCATGGCAAGAAGTTCAAAGTCTTAGTGCCTCAGATGGCAACAATTTCACATACGCAAGAGATGTAGCCATTTCAGGAAATAGAATATTAATTGGCGACGTTGGTCACACAAATTTGAGCTATGAACAAGGCCATGCACTGATTTATGAAAAATCATATGAAGGTGAATGGATCCAAGTAAAAACACTTGAGGCAAGCAATGGGTATCAAGAAGATTTCTTTGCAGATGCTCTAGCAATGAATAATAATCGTATTGTTGTAAACTTATCGGCAGATCAATTAGACATTGGTTATTTGCACATTTTTCATAAATCTGAAGGCAATTGGATTGAAACACACATTTTATCAGATCCAGGGCCTGAATATTCAAATTATGATTTTGGGTATCACGTTGCTGTGGCTGATGGATTGATTGTAACCACCTCAGGAGAATTTGTACACTTTTTTGAAGACATTGATTATACTGAAGCTGACTCTGACGGAGATGGATTGACAGATTCAAACGACAGTCACCCTTCTGACCCATGTTTACCTGTTCAGAATGAAGACTACACCAATTTTGACAGCGAAAATGAAATTTGGGCCAATGCAGACTGTGATGGCGATGGAGTAACCAATGGTGAAGAGGTAGCTCATAACACCAATCCGTATGTTTCAGATATTCCCGCAGCAATTTGTCAAGAAATAACTTCATCAGACGGAGCTGTATCCGATTTCTTCGGAAAGGTGATGGCAATCTCAGAAGATGAGAAAACCATAGCTATTTCGTCGTACAATGATGATGATTTAGGCAACAATAGTGGTTCTGTATACATTTTTAATCAGAACAATTCAGGAAATTGGGTTGAAACTCAGAAACTAAATGCATCTGACGGACAAGAGGATGACGTTTTTGGTTTATCTATGACCTTTGCTGGTGAAACACTTGCGATCAGTGCTTACAAACAAAACCATAATACCGGTGCGGTTTATCTTTTTGATCAGTCACCCACTGGTGTTTGGGAAGAGGTACAAAAACTATTACCTTCCGATACTGCGTTATACCAACAATTTGGATATTCTATTTCAGGAATCGAAAACTATTTGATTTTTGGAGCACAAAACAATGCTGAAAACGGTACCAATAGTGGTGCCGCATATATATTCAACCGCGATTCAAATGGAACGTGGATAGAATCAAAAAAACTAACCGCCTCCGATGGCGAAGCGCATGACAACTTTGGTATTTCTGTTGCAATCACTACAAATACGGCTGTAGTCGGTGCCTGGTACGATGACGACAGTATCGAAAATAGTGGAGCCGCATATATTTTTGAATACCTTTCAAACGACTGGGTAGAAGTTGCTAAAGTAAAAGCTTCAGACATTAGTTCTGGCAGTGGTTATGCTACAAGTGTTGCCATTGAAAACCAAACTTTAGTGGTTGGTGCTGCTTCTATCAATAACAATGATACGCGTACCGGTTCGGCCTATGTATATGAAAAGTCTTCCGGGGTATGGTCGCAAACACAAAAGTTAATACCAACGAACGGTGCAGCACAAGATCGTTTCGGACTTCATGTCGCTATCAATAACAATCGAATAGTTTGCGGTATTTCTGGTAACGATGAAAACGGACCTTCAAGAGGAGCTGTTCAAGTGTTTGAAAAACAAAACAATGTAAATTGGAATGCGACTCAAAAACTGTTAGCCTGTGATTTGGGCAGTGATTATGCAAATTTTGGAAATGGCGTCGCATTATCTAAAAACCTAGTCGTGGCAGGTACCAACTTTTTTAGTGCTACAGGTTCTGCTTATGTTTTTGAATTGAAAGAAAATATTCCAAATGACGAGCTTGAATTATCGGTAAACATAACAAATATTTCATGTCATGGTTCCAACGATGCTTCGATTATAGGAACTGCAATTGGTGGTACACCGCCCTATGTTTTCATTTTAGAAACTCCTGCCCTTGGCAACACCAATGGCAATACCACAGGTGAATTTTATAACGTTGCTTCAGGTGAATATATATTTATACTTAAAGATAATTCTGGAGATGAAGTGTCGGTACCTGTTTCAATTACCGAGACAGCACCATTAAATATAATTGCAAGTGTTGATCAGGTGTGTGAACCAAATGCAAATGGTCAAATTACTATACAAGGAACCGGTGGAACATTGCCTTATCAATTTAGTATTGATAACGGGGTGACATTTCAGAGTAATGCTATTTTTAATAACCTTTCTGCTGCTGACTACCAAATCATAGCTCAAGATGCAAACGGATGTACAGTTACCCAAGTTGTTACGGTTGACGTTGATGCTCAATGCGTACCATTTACCTTACCAGCTAACAATTTCACCATAGAAACAACATCTGAAACTTGTGCCTCAAGTAATAATGGTAGTATTCTATTAAAAGCTGATAAAAATCTTGACTATACCGCAACATTAAATGGTGAGATGATTCATGATTCTAAAGATTTCAGATCATTTACTAATTTTCAAGATTTAGAAGCAGGTATCTATGAACTTTGTATTACAGTTGCTCAACATCCCAGTTATAGCAAATGTTTTACCATGCAAATCACTGAACCAGCCGAGCTCGAGGTCGAATCTGAAACTGATTCTTCAGGCAAAACAGTTTCTCTTAGTTTGAAAGGTGCAAACGAATACTATATCACTGTAAACGGAATTTCCTATAGTACCACTAATGACTATATTACATTACCTCTTGCTAAATTAGAAAATAGCATTAAGGTTAAAACAGACAAACAATGTCAGGGTGTTTTTGAAACCACCTTGTTAACTACTTATGATAGTATTTCAATTTTTCCAAACCCAGTAGAACATGGTGATGTAACCGTTCATTTGAATTCAAACACTCCAAACACAAAAGTTTTATTGTCTTTATTTTCCCAAAATGGAACTCGAGTTTTTGAAACCATAAAAGAAGAACAAGGCGGTTCTGTGCAATTTAATATGGATGATTTACCAGCAGGTGTTTACACTATTTTAGTCACTTCAGCATCTAAAAACTACATGCGTAAAATCATCAAAAAGTAAAAATATTATGAAAATTCAAGCTATTTATTCATACGTTTTGTTAGGTATACTTACCGTTTCATGTAGTACTGAACCCAATGACTCACCTCCAGAAGAAGTCGCAGAAAACCCCATTTCTGCGTCTTTGGTATTTCCTGAAGATAAAACCGAATGTAATGAAGGTACAATCATCAGTGATACCCAAAGCAGGGTTGAATTCCGTTGGGAAAGTGCAGCAAATACCGACAGCTATGAAGTGATCGTCACCCATGCGGAAAGAAAAGATAGTGTATCCTTTGAAACAATGGATAATTCTCAAGAAATCACGATCGATCGTGGTGCGAATTACGAATGGTATGTGGTTTCAAATTCTGATCTTACAACGGTAACAGCAACAAGTGAAACCTTTTCCTTTTATAATGCTGCAGCCAGTGAAGTGCATCACGTACCGTTTTCTGCGGAAGCCATAGCTCCTGAAAATGAATCAGAAGTAACCACAACATCAGGTCAAATTAAATTGCAATGGGAAGCATCAGATATTGATGAAGACATCAAAGAATACGAAGTTTATTTTGGAGTAGATGCTAAAAATTTAGAACGTATCAGTGTTCAAGCAAGTACTACATTGAACGTTGATGTAACCATAGGAAACGACTATTACTGGAGCATCAAAACCATTGACGAAACAAATAACACTGCGGTTTCTGAAACTTTTAGTTTTAGTGTTTTGTAACACTATCGCAACCAAATATCAGGATTTAGATAAAACATACGTTTCCAACCTTGTACTGACACCTTATCATACAAGTTCGGATAGGGAAAAGGTGTGGTAATTGCGTAATGCAAATGCGGAGGTTTTCCCTTAGCATTCCCTGTATCACCGACGGTACCAATGACTGTTCCTCGTTTTAAGGGTTTGAAAACAAAAGTGTTGATCTCATCTAAATGTGCGTAATAATGAAAACGCCATTTCGGACCTAGAACCATTACCGACTTCCCTCCTTTCCCACCTTCATGGGTGTAGATTACAATGCCATGTGTAGCAGCTATGACGTCAGTGCCACGCGGCGCAAAAATATCAATACCCTTGTGCGTGATGGAACTCCCCCAAGGATATGCCCAAAAAGAAGTTTCACTCCAACTTTTCCTTGTGGCGCCTTGTACAGGAATGATTATTTTTTGAGGTAACAGAAATCCGCTAGCAATTACAACCAGCGGAACCCAAAACCATTTTCGCATGCTACGATTGCGAACCAAAAATGCCATAGACATTAATAAGGCATACCAAAATCGACGTGTGGTATTGGTGATCATCATTCCAAAAATAAACAATCTTATTTCGCAATTAGAAATTAAATAACTTTGGCTCATCTATCAAGAATACCATGCACTATGAAACACGAATGGCGTAAAAAAGAAAAAGCCCTCTACTTACCAGGTACGAATCCTGAGTTTAAAGACATTCCTGAATTTCAATTTTTGTCCATTCGTGGCGAAGGGAATCCAAATAGTAAGGGATTTACAGATTATATCACGGCACTTTATTCCGTTTCGTATGCCATTAAAATGACTTTAAAAAAGCTAAACAAAACCATAGATTATACGGTGTACCCTTTAGAAGGTGTTTGGGATATTAATGAGGAGGCCAAGAAAACCTATACAGGAAGAAAAATAAACAAAGATGATTTAGTTTTTAAACTCATGATACGGCAGCCCGACTTTGTATCAACCAACTTCTACCAAGAAATGCTTGATCTTACCAAAAAGAAAAAACCTCAGCCCTTACTAGATCAGCTTAATTTTGAGAAAATTACAGAAGGCCCATGTATTCAAATGTTGCATATTGGTTCTTATGATACCGAAGATGTTACCTTTAAAATTATGGAAATCTACGCTGAATCAAAACAATTGAAAAGATTAAGCAAAGTACATCAGGAAGTGTACTTGTCTGATTTTAGAAAAGTTGCTCCTGAAAAGTTAAAAACGCTATTGAGATTTAAAGTGCAAAAGAAATAAGCTAACTTTATGACTATGAAAACTATAAGCGTATTTCTTATAATCTTAGTTTCGTCTACAGCTACGTTTGCACAGCAACCCAAATCAAAGGTTCAGAAAACAAATACGCCTAGTTCATTAAATTTAAAAGCTTTCGAAAAAACTAGCATAAGCACTCTTTGGTCAGGTTTTAATTTTTCTAACACACCACTACGCCCTAAAACTTCAATAACAAAGCCGCTTTATAACATGCCAGTTTACCAACTTGCTGATGAGTTGAAAATGCCCACATATACCCCACCTTCCTCATTAAATTATAAACTAATCGTGGTAAATTCTACCGGATCTAAATAAAAAAGCACCTGCCAATTGACAGATGCTTTTAGTTTTTAAAAATTTAATCTTCAAATTAATTGAATGTGGTGTTTACTACAGCTACCATTGCTGGAGTTTTCCCTTCTTCTACGGCACCTGTCACATAAATCTTATTTTTACCAGAAGGTATTTTGGTTAGGGGTATTACAATTGCCGAACCAGGACTTCCCGCAGGTTGAACCGCTAAGTTTCCCTTACCGATAATTTCACCATCGGGTGACCCTAGTCTAACATCAAAATTGTAGCCTACCTTAGGTGCATCTTGCCACCCTACGGCAACAATTATAGTTTTTACTCCCGAAAGGTCTACATCGTCAATTTCATACCAGCCTTTTGCCCCTTGCAGTACTAACAGATCTTGACCTCCGAAATTCCTGGGCATCATATCTTTTGATTTTGTTGATGCTGAAAATCCAACAGTATTGCTGGCTAAGGCTATTGAATTACTTCCAGTTAACGGAATCGTACCATCGGCGCCATTATCAGTATAACTTGCAGTTAACACCATTAAATTACCAGGAGTAGTAGCTTCGGCCTTTATTGATCCCTTTGGGGGTAAAGAAGGTTTCATATTAGCGTCACCCGCCAATGACAAAATATAGGTGGCTATTTGTCTGGTTTCGTCGGAAGTAATGTTGGGATGTGCAGGCATGGTCACCTCACCCCAAACTCCATTTCCTCCTTCAACCATTTTCTTTTGAAGATAGGCCATGGCGCCTTTATCTTTGGCGTATTTCTTTGCCACATCCATATAATTTGGACCAATAGAAGCTTCTGCTTCTTTGTGGCAAGTCTTACAATCCATGCCCTGTGTCAAAGCTTTACCTGTTACAGCGGCAGACACTTGCTGGTGGCCTAATGACATAGCCACTTTATCCATACCCTCTAAATAATCTACAGAAACAAAAATATTAGCAGGGTCAATAACTTTACTTTCTGCGTCTGTTACAGAGACTTCATATTTCACTAGTTGACCAGGCACATAAAAAGAACTGTTTCCACCGGTAATATTTATAGCCACTTTAGGTCGTGAATTTCCTGCAACTACAGCTGTTGTTTGGCTTTTTGTAGCTGCCCCATGAGTATCCTTCACTTCAACAGAAACCTTATATTCTCCGGCATCGGCATAAGTATACGATATTGTAGGCTCAGCAGTTTCCTTTGTTTCGCCATTGCCTAAATCCCAAACGTAAGAAACAGCATCATTCTCTCTGTCTATAGCTTGAACAGTAGCCGAAACGGTTAAAGGTAGTTTTCCGGAGGTATGATCTACTATCATATGATCAATAACGGGTGGCCTGTTGCCTCCATTAAATTCTACATAACTAAGTGCCGAATTTGCGTTTTGAGTGAACCAACCGCTACCATATTCTAATAAATACATGCGCCCATCAGGGCCCATTTCCATATCAATCAAGTTATTAACTTTAATGTCAGATGCGAAAGGTTCCATTTTATTGAAACTACCATCTTCGAAAAGACTTACGGCCATCATCCATCCGCGCATCCAATCATAAACTATAACTTTTCCATCATAATAACTTGGTAATCCACCACCATTTGGGTACTCATCAGAATAATACGTAGGACCCGCCATGGCATTACGGCCACCAGTACCTGTTTGAGGAAATTCTGTAGTTTCTACGTAAGGATAAAATACATAGGCCGATTGCGCCGGTGGTAATTCTCTTAAACCAGTATTATTTTTAGAATCATTGATTGGCTTCGCTGGATCGAACGTAATTCCACTTTCTCCGTTGGCATAGTCATAATCTAAGTAAGGTTTGTTATCGCCAATAAACAAAGGCCAACCAAAATTACCAGCTTTACGCGCTTGATTCATTTCGTCATAACCTCTCGGACCTCTATTCAATTGATCTTCTCGCGCATCAGGGCCAACATCTCCCCAATATACATATCCTCTTTTAGAATCTACCGAAATTCTATAGGGGTTTCGATGCCCCATAGTAAATATTTCAGGTCTTGTTTTTTCTGTTCCTTTCGCAAACAAGTTACCATCAGGAATATCATAACTTCCATCTTCGTTTACCTTGATGCGTAAAATTTTACCTCGTAAATCATTCGTATTTCCAGAAGAACGGCGTGCATCATACTGCTGTTTTCCTGGCAAATCATTTAATGGAGCAAAGCCATTGTTTACATAGGGCGCTCCTTTTTCGTCGAATGGAGTAGAATTATCACCTGTAGAAAGATATAACAACCCATCTCCACCAAAAGCAATAGAACCACCAGTATGACAGCATATTTCGCGTTGTGAATAAACGTCAATAATCTGCTGCTCAGAATCCATATCAAAAGTTCCATCTTTAAACTTAAATCGTGATAAACGATTTACTTCTTCTTTACCTGTAGGTGCATAGTATACATAAACCCAATTATTGGTTGCATAATTAGGGTCTTTCTGCAGCCCCATTAGGCCTTCTTCTGCATTAACACCTGGCGTATTTAATGTTTTATGATAAACATCAAACTTTGCAACTTCAGCCATTATTTCGGTAGCAGCATTATACCAAAGAATTTCTCCGCGACGTTGGGCCACCAATACATCATTGTTAGGTAAAATAGTCATCTCTGTAGGTTCAAAAAAACCACCCTCTTCTAATACCACTTTAGAAAAACGATCAACATCTGGAGGAAGCTGAGACTTCGCTTTTGTGTAATCTAATTTTAAGTTTTCTCCTATTGCATATTGAATACCACCTAGCAAATGTTGTAAAAACAACTCTTCTTGAAAGCTCTCATCAGTATGCCCAGCGCCCGTATAAAAAGCTCTACCGCCATCAAAATCATGATACCAAGCTATAGGGTGTAGCTCACCATTTTTACCACCTTCATAGGTAGATTCGTCAACCGTCATTAAAACATTAACATCAGGATTTATTTTCTTATAGTTATATAATTCATCAGAACGATGCCAAATAGAGTCTGTGAAATGTTTGGTAGCTATGAAATTGTTGTCTTTAATAATAAAATCGGCCTCAGGAGTGCCTTTCGGGTGACTTAAAAATTGAGCCCCAACTAGTTTATTATACCAGCCCCAGTCATATTCGGTATCTGCAGCTGCATGTATGCCCACAAAACCACCACCTGATTGAATATAACGTTCAAACGCTGCTTCTTGGTTGTGATCGAGCACATTCATAGTCGTGCTTAAAAAAACTATCGCTGAATATTGCTCCAAATTCGCTTCATTAAAAAGCGCTGAATTTTTAGTAGTATCTACTTCAAATCCGTTTTCGGTACCTAGTTTTTGAATTGCCGCAATTCCGGCTGGTATAGATGCGTGTTTAAAACCCATTGTTTTAGAAAACACCAACACCTTCGGCTTTCCTTCTCTTTTGTTGTTTCCACAACTTGAAATTACTAGCCCTATTACTACAAATAGCGCCGTTAAAATTTTCTTCATAAAAGTTTCTTTTAAATAATTTTCACCGTCATGAAAATTAGTTCGTTAGTTGAGTAGTTAAATATCTAGCAAATAAAAATAGACAATCCTATGGATATGACAACAATTCATAGGGTATAATACATTATTTTTAACGAATAGTATCGAAAATTAGCTCCATTGAAAAAAGAAATACAAGAGTATTATTTTAAAAACGATGCCGAATGGCGTCAATGGTTACGGTTAAATCACAAGCAAACTGATGGTATTTATTTAATATTTTATGCCGTCTCGCATGAGAACGAAAGTATGATGTGGGAAGAGGCCGTAAAGGTAGCTTTATGTTTCGGGTGGATTGACAGTACGGTTAAAAGCTTGGGTGATGGTAAACGGCGTCAGTATTTTTGTCAACGGAAAGAAAAAAGTGTTTGGAGTAAAGTAAACAAAGATCACATCAAATCTTTAAAAAAAGATGGTCTGATGCATGATTACGGATTAAAGAGTATTAGAATAGCTAAAAAAAATGGTTCATGGTCTGCTCTTGATGACGTCGAAAAAGGGATAATTCCCCCTGATTTACAGGCAGCTTTTGAACAAAACAAGCAGGCCTACACGAATTTCAAAAATTTTACTCGTGGGCAACGAAAAAGCTACTTATATTGGTTAAATCAGGCCAAACGACAAGAAACCAAAAATAGAAGAATCAAAGAAATAGTAGCCCTTTGTTCTCAAAATATTAAAGGAAGAAATAACTGGTAAACTTTACTTTATACGATACTTTCTATAATAAATTAGGGAAGCAATACCACCCACCAAAGAGAACCCTGCTAACATCAAAAATACATATTGATGGCCCAACACCCCTTCATAGGTGTCTAATAAATAGCCATATGCCGGACCTGCAAATATATCAGGAGTATAACCAATCAATGAAATAAGGCCAACGACAGTACCGGTTAATACTATTGGAATTTGACCTTCTTGCATTACTGCAAAATACAAGGCTCTAGCTGCATATACGCCTAATGCAATTATTATTACTGACAAAAAAAATAATGTCGTGGTAGAAGGCGTAATTATTCCTGAAGCAAACAAAATTCCACCTATTACACAAGTTGCGAAACTAAAGGTAAGCACTTTACTAATTCTAAAACGGTCAACAACTAAACCTAGCATAATACCAGTAGTAGGTCTTAAAAATTGAAGAAATGCACCCACTTGAGCCGACTTAACCTGATCGTACAGCATCACTTCATTAGCGTATTGAGATAATATATCGGTAATTTTATACCCTACATAGGCACAAAGAATGATGATCATTAACAACCAAACTGAAGGTAGTTTTAATACTGATTTAATTTGCTGCACTGAAATACGATCTAATAGAATTTCATTTTCATTTCCTTCCTTTTTCATATAAATCCAAACGAACAAAGCGATAATTGAAATAAGTGCTGAAGAGCAATAGATGACATATCGAAAAGCTTCCTGTCGTTCTAAAAGTGTTGAAGAATCTACTTCTTCAGCCATAAAAAGAGAAAAAATAAAGACCCCCAGCAATCCGAATAAAAAACCTGTTAAGCCTCGTCCTCCATCTAATAATCCGAAGGCACGACCTTGTGATGCAGTACCGCCCCAAACTCTAGTGGCTTTTATCATCGGAGCCCAAAACAAAAATATAGTGGTAAAACCCCAATACCCGTATAATACCTTTAAAACTTCATAACTCGGAAAAGTCGCATAAACCAATCCGCCCGCCGCAGTCATCCATAGCGCAATAGCCATTAATTTTCTAGGAGGATATTTATCTGCCAATGGGCCACCCAACACATATGAGACTAAGGCTGACAAACCGTATACCGAAAAACAAAATCCTATAGAGACATTATCTAATTCGAAAACATCTAATACGGTAGGTCGAAATATTCGGGGAAGCACAAATGGAAGCACAAAAACCGCTTCTCCTGCTAAAATGAGCAAAACCAAATAATACCAAGGTGCCTTTTCTTTCATCGAGGTGAAAGGTACTAAGAACCTACCAAATCTTGCCAAAATGTTAAAGACTCTTATCTTTAAGGTTAAATTCGATATACATGAAAAAGCTTTTAAGTTTCCTTTTGCTCGCTGTTCTATCAATTTCTGTGAGTGCGCAGAAACATGAAACTATTGGTCCTGAAAAAGGGGCTTTAATTCTTGCTGGTGGCGGTGCATTAGGTGAAGAAATTATTTCAAAATTCGTGGAATTGGCTGGTGGTAAGAACGCTACTATCATTGTTATACCTACCGCTAGCGGTGCAGAGCGTTTTGATGAAAACAGTGGATTTATAAAACAACTAAAAGACTATGGGGCAACCAAAGTGTCCTTATTACATACCTACAACAGAGAAGTAGCTAACTCTTACAATTTTGTAAAACCACTTCAAAAAGCAACTGGAGTGTGGTTTACAGGAGGAAGGCAGTGGCGATTAGTAGATGCTTACGCAGGTACAAAAACTGAAAAAGCCTTACGCAAAGTACTACATAAAGGTGGTGTAATTGGCGGTTCTTCAGCCGGCGCAACCATTCAAGGTTCTTATTTAACCCGAGGCGATACCCATACTAATCAAATCATGATGGGCGATCATGAAGAGGGGTTTAGTTATATCAAAAATATTGCGATTGATCAACATGTTTTGGCTAGAAACCGTCATTTTGATATGTTCGAAATATTAGAAAAACGGCCTGAGCTTTTAGGCATTGGTATTGACGAGGGTACGGCAATGATAGTACAAAAGAATGCTTTTGAAGTTATAGGTGTTAGCAAAGTACTGATCTACGATGGTACATTTTGGTCTCGTAATTTAGATGATATTGAAAATCCGCCAAGAACCGAAAAGGTGTTTTATATGTTACAACATGGCGATTGCTACAATATGAAAGAACGAAAGGTTATTCAATAAATAGCATTTTAGCAATTAGAAATCTAACATGAATAATAAGCCTGAACAAGATTATTGGACAAAGCGTTATGAGGAAGAACGCACCGGTTGGGATATCGGTTACCCTTCTACCCCATTAAAAACTTACTTTGACCAACTATTAGATAAGCAAATCTCTATACTCATACCCGGAGCTGGTAATGCCTACGAAGCGGAATATTTATTAAAAAAAGGATTTCAAAATGTTTATGTTATGGACATTTCTGAAATTCCGCTTCTAGAGTTTCAAAATCGAAATCCTAATTTTCCAAAAAAGCAGCTACTATTTGAAGATTTTTTTCAACATGAAAATCAATATGATCTCATTATTGAACAAACCTTTTTCTGCTCATTTGTGCCTTCTGATGAAAATCGAAATGCCTATGCCAAACAAATGGCCAAACTTCTTAAACCAAATGGAAAATTGGTGGGCGTATGGTTTGATATTCCGCTTACCAACGATTTTAAAAAACGCCCCTTTGGAGGTAGCAAAGATTTGTATGTCAAATACTTAGGTAAGTATCTTAAAACTATTACTTTTGAGCGCTGCTATAATTCTATAGCACCTCGTATGGGCAAAGAATTGTTTGGAATTTTTAAACCAAAATAAAGTATGCCATCTTAGATTAAAACCCTACTTGTTATAAAAAAAATAAACAATAATTTCATAAAATTTGAGGGCAAAAATTGTTAATATTTTGAGTTTACTTTTTACGCAATAATGAAAGTAATTCTTCCGTTTGTTGCTTCTAATCCTTAAAACCAACAAATGAAAAAAGTATTATTGTTTCCCTTATTAGTATTATTTATCGGGTTCAGTTCTTGTTCAGATGATGAGAATGATGATGAAGTTATGGTCGAAACTGCTGGCGAAATATCCACTTTCGAAAATGTAGAATTAAAGCTTGTAGATTCTGATACCGAAGAATATGCTCATGGCTTTTCTGTAACTACTGGTTTAACTTACAAGCGATCAGAAACCACATCTAGTAATGTTGCAGAGATTGATCTATCTTCTTTTGCTAATCAATCATTTATTGCATTTAATAGTCCTGATCAAGATACCGTTTTTAAAGAATTTGATGGAGCAAAAACAACCTTAATTCAAATGGCTAATGTTGAAATGACAGCGGAAGAATTTGATACTATGGAAGATGATACTTTACTTAAAGATCTTAAGGTAGTACACGATAATGAATCTCAGCCAATTGACTATAGAGGTGTGGTTCTTTTCGAAACCGCTGAAGGTAAAGTAGGTGCGATAAAAATTAATTTATTAAATGCTGAAAGAATTTCTATAGATGTTAAAGTAATCAAATAGATCAATGCTATTGGCTATTAAAAAGGCTACCGCTATGGGTAGCCTTTTTTGTTTTTACTATTCTTTCTTGAAGTTTGCTCTAATCGTTTCCTATCATTTAAAAAATGTATTGAATTTGAATCCGCATAATTTTCTTTTGAACTATTTTAATCATAAAAATCGTAGGTCTGTAAATTGAATTCTATTATTGCAGAATCATTCTAGTTTAGAGATTCCCCTTTCTTTTTCATACGTTAAAAAAAAATTTAAGCTATCGGTGTTGGTCAAATAAGATCACATTACCGTCAGGATCTGTAATCATAAAACTTGCCGGGCCAGATGTGTCTTTTGCGATTTCGGCTCCAGCTTCAATACCTTTATTATTTATTACTTGCTGAATTTTTCTAATATCAATAAAGCTTTTGGTCTCTTCACCATTTTCGTTCCAACCCGGGTTAAAGGTTAAAATATTTCCGTCAAACATACCTTGAAACAAACCAATAATAGCATTTTCATTTTTCATTATGAGATAGTTTTTCGCCTCATCTCCTCCCAGTTGCACAAAACCCAAATTTTCATAAAATTCTTTTGAAACCTCAAGGTTTTTAACACTGAGGCTCACAGAAAATGCACCTAATGGCATTTTGCTCTTCATGGTGCTTGTATCGTTGGTTTGATTCAATTCTATTTTCTTCTCGAGTGCATTTATTTTATCCGAAGAGTTTTGAAGTTCGGTTTCTAGCTTTTGAATTCTTTCTTCTTTATTCGGATTCATGTTACAAGCTACAAAGAGCAAAGAACAACCTAAACATAGTACTATTTTTTTCATTGTATTCATGATTAGTTTTAATAATTTCTTCTTCACGGCAGCTATTTTGATCTTTAATTAATTCGATATTCTATTTACAAATTTGTAGGTAACAAACAAACCCTTTAGACTGACCATTCTTCTCATTGTATAGCACTCATTCATAACAATGTCTTATGAATTATGTTTTTCAATTTACTTTTTCGAAATAAAGGTTTCGAACACGACCATTAGTTACTTTACAACCTTTAATCAAATTGTTTTCATCTCTAACAAATTCTACTTGTCCAAAATACCAAGCTTGACCGTTAAACATATCATTTTTAGTAGGTATTAATGAGAAGTCACTAAGCCTACTATGCGATGCAATAAGAGCATCATCAACCACTGTAAAGTGATATGTTGTTGCTAATTCTTCACTATAAAAATCTCCAGAAAAATCGGAAAGAACAACCGAGGACATATCAAATTCTTCAACTCGTTTTGCATCCATTATTTGGCCTCCTTGATGAAGTTTTAATAGTTCAATTGGTTTACCGTCGTTGGTCATAAACTCAATTTTTGCGTCAACACCCTCAACTTCAAATTCTGTAGTAGAAATTGGATTTAACGACACCATTGGCTGCCCTGTTGCCATAGCAGAAAGTTGTGTGTCGTTAGCGCTAACCGTAATGATGAAACCTGGCTGAAGCTCAAAAGCACCAACATAAGTAGCTAACAAATTTTCATTTATAGCAACAGTTTCGGTTTGACTTTCTTCTATGACCGCTTTGGGCTTCTGATCAATCGTAATTTTATCTTCTAAATAAATATCAACAATTTGATGGGCTATGTTACCAGGATTGAATTCTGCAGCATTACTAAAAACAGCTACCGCAAAATTTTCTTCAGGAAAACGGGTTAAATAGGAACGATATCCGGCATCTGCGCCGCCATGCTGTATTTCCTTTAACCCCTTATAATCTCCCACAAATTGACCAAGAGCACCTCCAAAAGTTTTACCATTATTGAGTATTGCTAGGGTGTTCATTTTTTCAATCAATTTTGAATCTCCAACCTTTAGATTCTTAAAATTCATGGCCCATAAACTTAAATCTTCTACTGTAGTAAAAAGGCTTGTAGCACCAACATTGGCATAATTCAAAACACTTTTCTTATAACCATTACTGGCAGAACTGTATGAGTAAGCTCTATTTTTCACAATTTTTTCGTGGTCATCATAAAAAAGGGTGTTGTTCATCTTTAAAGGATTAAAAATGTTGGCCTTGGTAAATTCGGCAAAAGACATTTCTGAAACCCTCGCCACTACCTCGGCTAAAAGTGTAAATCCGGTATTGCAATAAGAATATTCATCACCAGGATTAAAATTGAGTTCTTTTTGTCTACTCACAAGTTTTAGAACATGTTCTTTGGTAATTACATCATCCATTCGCCAACCAGCCATTGACAGTAAATTCCATTGATCTCTTAGTCCACTCGTATGCGAGGCTAAATGTCTTAGGGTTATTGTTTTCCCAAAATCAGGTACCTCGCTGATATATTTTCTAATATCATCATCTAGATTCAACTTACCTTGCTTTTCTAAGAGAAGTATAGAAAAAACGGTAAATTGTTTAGAAACCGAAGCAATATGAAAAACAGAAGCTGGGGTTATTGGTATATCATATTCTAAATTAGCCATTCCATAACCCTTCTTATAGGCAATCTCCCCATTTTGTACAATGGCTACTGAAGCTCCAGGGCTATTATTAGTGTTCCATATGGTAAAAAGTTCATCTACTTTATCGTTTATTGATACTGCTTTAGGTTTTATACTATGTACCGACAGCGCGTAATCACCACTATGATCCTTCTCATCGATAGATATAACTTCGATCAAGAACGCTCCTGGTTTCTCTGATGTAATGGTAAATAATTCATTACCATTTCTGTAATTAGGACTATCAAATTCAGCTATTTTTTCACCTTGGGGGTTATACGTAATGACTTTTAAGTCGATGCCATTTTGCATTAGTTTGAAAAATGCAAATTGTTTGTCTTTTAAACTAATCGCATATTGATGCTTTTCCCCAGTTTTGAATTCAGAAACAATTGACTCTCCTTCAATTAGTTTGGCTTTCTTAACTTGAGCATTGATAGCACCAATTGAAATAAATGCTAAAAGAAAAAATGGTAATTTGATGATTGACTGATGCATAAAGTTTTTTTTAGTTGCACAAAGCGGTCTTGAGTTTTATCCGAAATGTATTTTGCTGTTTAAATTAGGGAATATTCAACGGAAACGGAAATTAAAAGTCTTCAAGCAGGCGCAAAAAATTGACATCAAATCTATTTTAGATATTTAATCAGTTTCTACAATAGTAATGAGGGTGGTTTTATGTAAAGAACAGTCTTGTGTTTAAGGCAGATATAAGAAAGCAATAAAGTATATAAACCTCATTTGACTTAAAAGTAAGAGGAGTTTAACAACGCATAAATAAAGATATTACAAGCTAAAATGGTTCTTTATAGCCATGATGATCAACTAGTACCACGTGGGTAAGTTATTGATGCCCAACTACAGCTTCGTACTTAGCGTATATATATCGACTGGGTTGCCGTTATAAGGGCGAGGTATTCCATTATTATTATCAAATAACAAGGATTCATATTTTAAATTTCCTGTTGAACCGATAAGGGTTATATTTTCAATGTCAGGGTTTCTAATAATCTCTATATCAAACTGACTTTCCGCAGCAAGTGTTTCGATGATTTCTGGAAATTCAAAAGCCTCAATATTAAGGTTGACTTCCTCTTGTTTTTTATGAAAATAGTCCCACCTAACCGTTCGATCTTCGTTGGGTAATGTGGTTGACATAAATAGTTTAAATAAATCGAAGTCGCCATTAAGAACAATTGATTCCTCATTTTTTAGGGCACTCCAATTGGGAATTGCTATACTTTTTTCACCAACCACTGAAGCCGACATACTGCTAAACCCATTAATTGAAAAATACAAGTCACTAATGATGAGATTAAAATCATTAATTATAGGAATTTCTACAACAGCATTGTCAGAATGCGCCAACGATGCCGTATACATTGATGAAAAACTCTGATTACTAAATGCTGTTTCATCTTTAAAACCCTTCACTGAAATAAAATACCCTTCTACCCCATTCGGCAAGTCAACGCTTCCTATATGATCTGGAGAAAGAAATTCTGAATATGAAATGGACTCATTACTTGGATTATTTACAAACCGATACTTGTAATCAGCCATTTTGATTCTTTCATAACTTAGATCTAGTATCGAATTGGTGGTGTGAATGAATAAATTATCTAGGTTGCTTTTGCTTGAAACACGGCCTTGTAAATCACTTATGAACCCGGTAGATTCTTCGGTAACATTGGAAGCGGAAACATCTACAAAAGCATCTAAACCGTTAGAATTACTTCCGAAAAAAGAATGTGCAATTCTTTCAGATTCAATTGCCGATATTTTAAATGAAAAAGTTTCATACGCCGGATTCGAATCAAAAGTGTTTTCTGTAAAAACTCTTGCATTTTCTTGAAATTCAATTAAGTCGGTTCCTGGTTGAATATTGGCAATAGATTTAATTTCAGAAAAAACTAAATTCTGTGCACCGAGCATTACATAAGATGTTATTATAAATGGTTGTTCTGTAAAATTATCATCGGCGTATAATTTTACATTTTCAAAATCTTTAAATACTTCAATATTTGTTACCAGTTCACCCGTCATTTTATTGGCGGCAATAAACACGCGACCATTACTTATTAATACTGGCGAAGCGATACTCGCTAATAGTTTTTTGATTACTACAGTATTCTCTATTTTGGTTTCATTACCGTCTTCATCTTCAGAATAGAAGATAAATGTATTTTCACCACTAGGATAATCAAACGGATTTATTTCAAAATCGAAATTCTTTGACGAATTGTTTAATACTTCTTCACCATTAATAATCAGTCTGTTGTTTACAATAGTTGATGCATCAGTGATATTAATGGTAATTGGTGTTAGCACCTCAATTTCTGTTGTTAAACCTTGTACAGCAACTTGAGGAGCATTTGCATTTTCTTCATTGAAAACTTCACTACCATTTTCATCTACTTCACAGGCGATAAATAGCAAAACATGCAAGGCCATTAGTAATTGAGCTATACAGGGTTTAATCAAATTGTTACGCATTTGTTCTTGATTTTGAAAATAACCACAATCTTCTGATGTGAAAATATGGGAAATGAAAATTATCAATAGTTGAAGGTTTTGTCGCTTTTATTGTATGAAAATGCATCTTAAACTTTGAATTCCTTCTACCAAGAACGTTTACTCATAGGGTATTATTTTGTTTTAACTTTTATCACTACACTAATCCATTTTTCATTTAATCGTGTATTGAACATATTCTAAACCATAATGAACTTCTAGAAATTTTCTTGGGTGAGTTCATTGTTAATCATTGCTCCAGCCATATTTCCTGTATATACTGCAGTTGCCACCGAACGCATCATTGAACTATTATCTCCACAGGCAAAAATATCATCTTCCGAAGTTTTTTGCATAAAATTCACTTCTATGTGCCCCTTTTCTGTAAGATTACAATCCAATTCTTTAGCAATGTTAGAATTTTGTTCAAAAGATACAGACGCATATGCATTTTCATAAATTTCTGAAGTGCCGTCTTTGAACAAAATCTTTTCTAATTGCCCATTTTGATGCTCTATTTCTACTATCTCTTTTTCAACAATTTTAATATTGTTTTGTTTTAACTTTTCGATCTGGTTTGCTTCAAAATCTTTTTTTCCTGAAGTGAGAATGGTGATTTCTTTAGTTAAATTATGCACTAAACCTGCCAGATGAAATGCTTTTTCTCCATTGGCTATAATGGCAGTTTTCTTGTTGCGAATTTCATATCCGTGGCAATAGGGACAGTGAACTACGGAAATTCCCCAGCACTCTGAAAAACCTTTTATGTTGGGCATAATGTCTTTAATACCTGTTGCTAACACCAATTTCTTCGCTGAGAGTATATCTCCTTTTGAAGTAGTTACTTTAAATATTTTATTGCTTCTTTCTGCATCAATCGCAAGCCCGTTATAGAAATGGACACTTTTATAGGCTGCAACTTGGTTTATTGCAATTTCAGAAAGTTCTTTTGGAGTGCTTCCGTCACGAGTTAAAAAGTTATGAGAATGTGGTGTTTGTCGATTACAGGGTTTTCCTGCATCAATTACCAAAGTCTCTCGAAGTGAACGCCCTAAAGCCATTGCCGTTGAAAGTCCGGCATAGCTTCCTCCTATTATAATAACTTCAAAATCTTTTTTATTCATTCCTTTTGGTTTTATGCAAAGTGCGAAAAAGGTTTAGATAGGCTAATAAATTACTACCCTAAACCCAGATGATAAATAGTACTTTTAACGTTTTTTATATTAATGCAAATAAGTCGCAATAATTAATTTTGTCAAATATACAATCTTTGAGTATTATTGCAACAAAATCGCAATAAAATGAATCGAAGAAATACACCTTCGAAAGAAGCCGTTCTTGATTTACTCAAAAGTTCAAAAAGAGCTTTAAGTCAAGACGCTATTGAAAGACAGCTCACTATTAAAATAAATAGAGCAACCATCTACCGAGTATTAAACAGATTTTGTGAAGACGATTTAGTACATAGAATTGTTGCAGAAGACGGAAAACAATATTTTGCCATTTGCAAAAAATGCAAGCATCCATCAGATATAATTCTACCACATTTTCATTTTCGGTGTTTGTCTTGTGATACCATTGAATGTCTACAAATACCGGTTGAATATTCCGTTCCTAAAGGCTATGAAGTTCAAAACACTAATTGCGTACTTACTGGAATTTGTAATGATTGCTCTTAGGTGTACGGCTTGTATTCTTTTTTTAGGTACTACTTCGTTCCATTAGTATTGTTGTACCATTCTTTAGAAATGCGATTTTGAACCACTCCTTTTTATGGTTAAAGTAGACAAGGTCAATGTTTTCTTCTTTTAAATCTTTTGTCATTTTACGAAATCCGGAGGTCACTCCGATATTTTGTGTTGAAGTATCTATTTGGAAGTCTGAATTATGCTGCAACTTCGATTTTAGATTTTCGAATGCATCTTTATCAAGTTCAATAATTGCAAAAGCCGAGTAGTCTCCATGCAAATCAGGATAACCAGCATCTTTAGCTATAATCACACCGCTTTTTGGAAACTCGTATCCGGTATTTTGTTCAAATTCTTCTTCGTAAAAATTGTCTGACGGAAAAAAGGCTGTCCATGTAAAATATATAGATAGACCCAGTAGAAGACCGATAAATGACTTATTTATTATTTGACTGCTTTTCTGACTTAATTTTCCGCTGGCAAACAGCTTCTTTTTAAATGGTTTATAAGTGATATAAAGAAGTGACCCTAAAAATGCACATACGAGGGAAATTACTAAAAAAATGACCGCAGCTATGAGGTATATCACTTCTTATTCTTTAAGATTAGGCAAGAAACCACCAATAACATCATTCGGTATTGTGACTATATTATTCAAATTTAGAATTTAAAAATGCGTCTAGCATATTCTTTCCTATGCTTTCATCTACAGAAGTAATATTCATGGTAAACTCCTTTTTGCCGAATAATCGACTAAAACCAACACTTTTCATTTTTATTCCATTCGGAAAATCAATCGAAATATCAAATCTTTGAAATTCTAGTCCACTTATTTTTTGAATGGATGAAATGGAGTCAAGTTTTGCATTCGGCATTTGGGTTTCAAAAGTTTGATAAAGAATTTCGTTCACTTCAGAATACGACTCTAAATAATCTCCATCAACCTCAACATCAAAGGGTTGCCAATTAGCTTCAAAGTTATTAAACTCCCCGTTTTTATAGATAAAAATAGTTACTGCTTGATTATCTACGGTGCCTTCAATTGTATCTTCTATTGCGTCAATTCCTTTTTTTAAAGTTTTATTCCATTCCTCTTGATTTATGGGTTCAAAGTTTTCGGGAATTTCTACCGACCAATTAAACGCTTCTATTTTTAAGGTTTCTGGCGCTGATTTAGTTGGTCTATTACAACTTTGAAATCCAATTAAAACGAACAAATAGAATACTGTAAAATTTCTCATTTCTGAAGTGGTTACACTGATATTTTGAATGAAGATACCGAATTTTCAAATACGATCTTTTTGCCTACACCTTATGGTGTAAGGTTATTATTTGTATTCGTTATCAAGGTCAACCAATTTCAGCTCTTTATAATAGGCATCAATTCGTGCGTAAGCTGTACCATCTACAAGTAAGATAACTACCATCATAGCTATGGTTGTAATACTGATAGCACGCCAGGTTGGTGTATTTATAAAAATAATCAACAAGGCTGCGACAATGATTATACACGGAATTACTTTAAACACGACGGTGTTATACTCTTTGAGCGTAGCTACAGTACGTGTGATTTCTGATTTTACAAATGCAGAAGCATCTTTATTGTACGCGTTTTCAAACTGTGATATTCTTGATTTGTTCGTGAAAAATAATCCAAGCCCAATGGTTAAAAGCAGAAGACCTGCCACCAAGGTAGGAATGATATACGCTTTTGCCATCTCCGTTTTTCCTAATTGCCAGAAACCAAAACTCGCTGCCATAAAAAAGAGTCCGAAGAGCATAAAAAACGGTGTTGAAAATAGTTCATCTTTTGCCCAATCTGTTGCTGTTTTTAATATATCCATATTGTTAGTTCATTTTATATCGTTCTCTATACGCTTTGGGACTTATACCCTCTTTCTTTTTAAATAGCCTAGAAAAGTACGGCGGATATTCAAAGCCTAGTTCATATGCTACTTCTGCAATACTTTTGGTGGGTTGTAACAGCATATTTTTTGCTTCATCTATTAAATGAAAGTGCAAATGTTCAGTAGTAGTTTTACCGGTTTCTTTTTTTAGGGTATCACTTAAATAACGCTGTGACACCAACATTTTATTCGCAATTTGTTCTATACTCGGTATGCCCTTTTCTTGTAGTTGACCAGATTCTAAATAGGTAGCTATTTGCGCATTGAACTTTTCTAACAAATCATTGGACAATTCTTTTCTATTTAAGAATTGGCGCTCATAAAACCTATTGGCATACTTTAAAAGGGTACTTAATTGCGAAATAATAATCTCTTTGCTAAAAGCATCTTGGTTGTTCTGGTACTCCATTTCAATATTTTCTACCAGCAGTTCTATTTGCTTTTCTTCTTTAGGCGAAAGGTGTAAAGCTTCATTTACGGAATACGAAAAGAAACTGTAATTTTTTATTTGTTGCGCCAATTCCGTACCTTTTATAAAATCTTCATGAAAGTTTATCGAAAACCCTTTTTGCTCAAAGACCACGCTGCTATCCCATTGCAACACTTGTCTTGGAGCAATACATATTAACGCACCATTTGTAAAATCATATTTGGTACGGCCGTAGTTTAGTTCACCTTTTACAAACTTTTTAAAACTGATGGAATAACAATCATTGGTGATTGCAGGCGAACTCTCTCTAGGACAGGGTAAAAAGCCTTCACCTTTGGAGTTAAAGACACTTAACATTGGGTGCTCGGGTCTGGGCAATTCCAAATAGTCTAAATACGATGCTAATGTTTTAAAGTGTTGCATAGTTTTAATCAGTTCAATAGTACTTCATTAATAGCTCTTCCACTCAAGATTTTTAAATTTTGAGGCCTTTCTACTAAAGCAATCATAGCTTTACCGATGGTTATAGTAGTAGTTACAGAATTCATTCTTTGCATTATAGGAAAAAATGGTCGTGTTAATATGTAAAAAATATTGTACAGTCTAGTTTTAGATTTAATTCCTCTTTTTGGCAAAATAACTCCTGGTCTAAAGGCATAGGCATCTTTAAAGCCTTTGTTAAAAATATAATTTTCTGTTTTACCTTTTACTCTTGCCCACATGGTGCTACCTTTTTCAGTGCTGTCCGTGCCTTGCCCTGAAACATAAACGAAAGTTAAGTTTTGGTTGGCTGCATAGGTAGCATTGACCAAAGCCTCTGTGACGGTATAGGTTAATTTATAGTATTGTTCTTCTGTCATTCCAGCAGAAGAAACTCCCATACAATGAAAACAGGCATTGTACGCTTCAAAAGTCTGTTGAATGGCAGTAAAATCAGTGAAATTTTGATGGATTATTTCTTCTATTATAGGATTTTCAAGGCCAACAGAAGATCTATTTATTAAGAGGATTTTTTTAATTCTCTTATCATCTAAACATTCTAACAAAACACCTTTGCCTACCATTCCTGTAGCGCCTGTAATTATTACGTTCATTTGTTTTGCTTTAAATATTCCATTTTACACCGGTCTCTTTTTCTGAAAGTTCCCATAGTCTTTTAGCTACCGTTTTATCTTTGGCATGCGGCTCCAATTTATGCGCTCCAACCGGACCGGTCCAAAAGTTTCTCCCCGTTGGGCCGTAAAAACCATTTTGATCTAAGTCTGGTTCTGTGGCACACATGAGTTGCGGGTAAGCCCCTTTTTCTGCCGATTGTGTCAAAGGTGATAATTTCATTAAGTTAAAGATAAATTTCATCATAAAACTACCACTAGAATTTATTAAGTTAGTTCTTGATGAACCAGGATGACAAGCGTATGCTTTTACCTCTGTTTTACCTGCTGCCGCCAATCTATCCTGTAATTCATAGATAGTCATGATCTGTGCCAATTTACTCTGGCTATAGGCATTATTAGGGGTATACTTTTTATTCCAATTTAGATCATCAAATTTTATGGTTTTAATTCCCATGTCATAGCCCATACTCCCTACCGTTACAATACGACCTTTAGATTTTTCAATGAGCGGAAACAATAATGCCTGAAGTGTAAAATTACCAAAGTAATTTGTCCCTATTTGACTTTCCCAACCGTCTACGGTTAGTATTTGTTTAGGTACTTGAGCAATTGCCGCATTACAGATAAGCGCATCTATTTGAGAAACTGTTTTTAGAACTTCATGCGCAGCTTCTTTTACCGAAGCTTGTTCTGATAAATCCATTTTTATGGCCGTAACCTCTATAGCGTTTCCAAACTCTTGTTTTAATGTAGCAATAGTATCCGCAGATTTTTGTGGGTTTCTATTGAGCATTACCAGTTTTGCACCTTTTGACAATAGTATTTTAGCAGCTTCAAATCCGGTTCCGCTAGTCGTGCCCGTTATCACAAACGTTTTACCGTTTAAATTTTCAATCCTGTCCGGAGTCCAACCATTTTTACCAAACTGATTTGTTGTCATTATTGCCTATTTTTTTAATGATTAAAATAATAAGGCAAAGGTCTGACAACCATCAGCTTAAATACGTATACAAATTTTCGAAAATTGTATCCTTTTTGGTTAGATGTAACTAAATTAATGAGGTTGAGCTAAAAACAAATTGGTGTGTGTGTGGTCACTAATGTTAGCTCGTACATTCTAAAAACAACTTATACAATGATTAAACAGTACTATGTTTAAGTTTTGTCAGTATGATTTTTAGCTTTTGGTTTATATACCTTTGGATCATGTTTCTCCATATAAAATTCAGGATTAGATACATTGGTAAACCCAAATTTTTTATAAAGCCACTCAGCCGTGTTGGTTAATAAAATCCAACGTCTTAAACCCTGAAGATTAGGGTGTGTCATTATTTCATTAATCAACCATTTGCTTAATCCTTTTCCTCGGTATTCTTCTAGAACATAAACATCTCCTAAATAGGCAATTGTTGAATAATCTGATATTATCCTGGCAAAGCCAATTTGTTTGTTCTTGTAATAAAGTCCAAAATTCAAAGAGTTTTCGATAGACGTTTGCAAGGTGTTGATTGGTATTCCGTGAGCCCAATCAGTTTCGTTTGCAAGGAATTTATGAATACTCAAAATATCTAATTTATCCTTGTCAGTTGAAATGGTATATTCATTTCTATGAACTTCTCTAGTTTCCATTTTAATTTTCTTTGTTATAGCTAACGATTTAGGTTTGTATTTTGGGTTCTTAATTAGCGGAGTATTTGGCAAGTATACGACAAACAAAAAAACCTTTCCGATTTTCGTAACAAGGTAAGAACTAAGCTTTAATTATACGGGGTATTGACCTAGGTTACCACCAATAAAATACTAAATAGAAAGCCAAACTTTTGCAAATTACTGAATATCAAATTTTTGCATGTGAGTTGTGATTCGTTGTATCAATCACTTGTTGTTTTTATCTGAAGGATAGATTTTAACTTCTATTAAAAATGCCTTTGAGGGATTGGCGCTTATTAATACATTGAACTCATCATCTGTAAACCCATGTGATTTTAGCTCTGGATATAGTTTCTCAAAAATATTTGTATATGGTTTTATTGTTTGATTTTCTTTTTGTGGATCATACCAGCCAGAATCGTGCGAAATTAAAATTCTATTTAAGATTCCATTTCTTTTTGCAAACAACAGTTTTTCAACATGTCTATCCAATTCCCAACCTAATCCATCAAGACTTATCCAGCACCCCATCTCTGCGGCTTTAAGATAATTGTTATTATGGTCTTCTTCCTGAGCATGTACCCAAATAAAAGCTTCCGGAGAAACCCCCATTTCTTTAAGAATATCTAATTGCGGCCATAAACCGGTTGCCTTTCCGGTGTGTGATGCTATTGTTAAACCTGTTTCTAAATGAGTCAGGGCTGCAGCTTTTACCAACTTTTGGTGCATCACATGCAAGGAGTCAGAATTATCTATACCTATCTTAATAAAGCCTGGTTTTATCGTGGTTTGGTCAATGCCATTTTTAAATTCATCAATCCACATTTGAGCAAGATTTTCTGCTGTCATTTCTTGGGCATACTTAGGAATAAATTTATTATTCCGCGCTCCATAGAGACCAGTATTTGTAATAATCTTAATACCTGTTTCATTGGATATTTTATTAAGAAGTAAAACATCTCTTCCTAAGTAAGCTGGTGTAGCGTCAACAAAATAACTAACGTTATGTTCTTTAAGCTCTTTGAGATAGGGCATCACTTCGTTAATTATGGTATCATGGTTCCATTTAGTAGGTTGTATACTGTCTGCTCCTATAAAATCGACTAAAATATGTTCGTGTGATAACCATATTTGATTTGAGGCAAATTGGTGCGTTCCGTTTATATCTTGTATTAACGGTTGTTTTTGTGTTCCACAACCAATTAATAAGAAAAAAAATAAAATACTAATTTTCAGTTCTTTTTTCATGGATGTATGTTGTGATCTTTTAATGAATAAGCAATATTATTTATAAATAAACGCTAACCGTTGAATTCAGCATTTTTGCCTATGTGCTATAGCCATTGTGCTTGTTGAACAAGTTAACGAAAAAACCACATAGGTAAAACATGATCTTAACTTTGCGTTATTAGCTTTAGGTATACATGAAAAAAAGAGCGTTAAGAAAAAAGTAACAAGGTTAAGAAGAAAGTCTACTAAGAGTCTCACGTGAAACATACAATTAGAAATTCTGTTTTTAAAAAGTGTTATCCGAAAAGGTTACTATTTTTTCTAATGACAGCTATACTATGAGAATCAATTCTGTGTTAATTAAAAGAGCAAGCTCTAATAAAAGAAAAGAAGAAATACCACGTGAATAAATGAATAAAAACTAAAAGTTGTAGTTTAGTTTTTATTTTGAAATACAACAAGTTGTTTTAGATATTCGAATACTACATGAAGTTATTTTTTTTAGTGTTAAGCCTATTTTTTATTCAATTTTCACAAGCCCAAGTAACACCTGCTGAAAAAGCAGCCTTGCAAGCCTTTTACAATGCCACAGACGGGCCAAATTGGATTAGTGAGAATGACGGAGACCTAACCAATGACTGGAATTTTGGAGGTGTTGTTACTAATGATTGGTTTGGCCTAACCATTGCTGGCGGTAATGTATTGAGTATTAATATGAACCCAGCAAATTTAACAGAAGGGGGAAATAACTTAACAGGAATTATACCGAACGAAATTGGTAATCTACCTCATTTAGTAACGTTAAATCTCGCTGCGGAAAACCTAATGGGTGACCTTCCTATGGGTTTATTTAATCTTAGTGAATTGCAGCTTATAAATCTTAGATCTAATGAGATAACAGGTAATATTCCACCAGAAATATCCCAACTTACCAACTTGATTTCATTACAGCTTTACGACAATGATCTTATTGGTGAAATTCCTGTTGAATTAACAACATTGAATTTACTAGAAGACATACAACTGTCAAATAACAATTTGTTTGGTGAAATTCCTATTGAAATTACGAATATGATTCAACTTAGAATTCTAGACTTAAATAATAACCCTTTTACTGGCTTTCTATATCCTGAATATGGAAATTTAGTAAATCTTGAAACTTTTTTTCTGTATAACAATTTACTTACTGGCTCAATTCCTAATGAAATAGGTGATATGTCAAACTTAGAATTTTTATGGCTTGGCGGAAACAATTTGAATGGTACACTACCCACTAGCCTTGGCAACTTAACGAATTTAAAAGTCATAAATATTAGTTTTACAGGTATTTCAGGGAGTATACCTGTAACGTATGGTCAATTGGTTAACATACAACGCTTTCTGCTAAATAATAACCAACTTTCAGATGAGTTGCCTGGTTCATTAGCTAATCTCACCCAAATAATTACTTTTAAAGTAGACCATAATCAACTATCAGGAGAATTACCCACGAGTTATGATCAATGGGTTTTGATTGAAAAATTTGAAGTTGGCAATAACCAATTTACGGGTAACATTCCAGATTCATATGCAAATCTTACCAATCTTACTCATTTTTCAGTAGACTATAATAATCTTTCCGGAGAGCTATCACCGTTATTCTCAAGTTGGGATAAGTTGGTATGGCTTAATTTACAGGATAACAATTTTAGCGGACCAATACCCGAGACCTATTCAAACTTAACTAGTATAGAAAGTTTAAATATTGCAAACAATCAATTCAGTGGTGAGTTATCTCCTTCTTTTTCTAATTGGTCAAACGCCAAAGCTTTGTTTTTTCAAAATAACCAATTCGAAGGGGCAATTCCTGACTTTACTTCTGTTCTTACGCTAGGTCCATCAGGAAACAAAGAAGATGCTCTATCCTTTAATGGTAACCAATTTCAATTCGGCGATTTTGAAAACGAATTTAATCATTACGATCAAGAGCTTTTCGGGTTTTTCTACAGTCCACAGGCAAAAGTCAATGATATGGAGTCTTTTAGTAGTTGCGAAGGATCAAACATAACATTATCAACCATGGTAAGTGGTTCTGCTAATGAGTACCAATGGTTTAAAAATGGGAATATTATCGAGGGTGCTACAAATGCAGATTTAGTTTTAAATCCTTTAGATACTTCCGATTCTGGAACCTATACTTGTAATATAACAAGTACCATTGTAACCGATCTTACACTAGAACGTAACCCAATATCACTTACCGTAAACGCTGATGGCCCCACGGCTAATTCGGTTGAAAATATAGTAGCCTGCGATTTAGATGCTGATGGTTTTACAAGTTTTAATATTGACCTTACTCAAGTAGAATCGCAAGTAATAGGTGCTCAAAACGGACTTACAGTTTCGTATTATGATACGACAGGAAACCCTTTAACACTCACTAATAATTATACAAATAGTTCTGCAAACGAAGAAGTTATCACCGTAAGAGTTACCGACTCTGGTGGTTGCTATAATGAAAGTACATTTAGTCTTATAGCGGCAGAACCAATAACAGCAGATGATTTAGACGATGTAATTTCTTGCAATAGTTACGAGTTGCCAGAATTAAACACTGGCAATAGTTATTTTACACAACCAAATGCAAGTGGAACACAATTACAAGAAGGAACTATAATTACAAACTCGCAAACTATTTATATTCATACGGGGGTAGCAAACTGTTCCGATGAAACCAGCTTTAACGTAACGATCAATTCTCCGGCAATTGTAGATGAACTAAACGATGTAACAGCATGTGAATTCTATACCCTACCAAAACTTGATAATGGCAGCTATTTTACAGAAAGTAATGGCCAAGGCTCAGTGTTAACAGAAGGAGACACCATACTACAAACACAAACTATTTATATCTATAATACAACTACCAACTGCTCAAACGAATCTAGCTTTTTAGTAACTATAGATTTACTTTCATGTGAAAACTCAGACGAAGCTATACTTGCTAAATTTCCAAAGTTCTTTACTCCTAATGCTGATGGAATACATGATGTTTGGAAAGTTAATCAAGACTTTTTTAGCCTAGAAGGCTCCATTACCATTTATAATCGTTTCGGTAAACTTTTAGCTCAATTCAATGCTGAAAATGGATCTTGGGATGGAAATTATAACGGAAAGAGTCTTCCAGCAAGTGATTACTGGTTTATGTTTAATGGAGTTGAAGGAAATTCTTTTACAGGGCATTTTTCGCTAAAAAGATGATACATATTAAAAAAAATAGCATTTCGGGTTAATACCCAAACCGCTAATATTTTTAAAAATTGTTATAGCCTGGCTTTATCATATTTTAAATCCTTTTGCCACTAGAATCGCTAAGAATGGAATTATTAAAAGTAAAATTATCTCTATTAGAAGTAATACTCTTATTATTCTAAAATTTTTTAACGTTACAAATTCAATCTGTAAATTTCTTAGTTTTAGAAACTGAATTGTAGGGTAAATTGATAATAGACCAACCACAATAAATAAAGAAAATTTCAAGATAAAAATAGGGTTTGACATATAGTAGTCTTCTCCTTTTCCGAAATAAAACATTCTAAATAAACCGGAGGCAATCGTGAATCCAGCAGAAATTCCGAAGAACAGATCTGCTTTTCTAAGTGTTAGAAAATCATGTCTTTTCATTTTTTCTTTAATGATACTGAGTTCAAAAATTAGTGACGAAAACAGCATGCAAATTGAAATAAAGTGTGCGTAAGTTACTATCGAATATAGCCACATACGCTATTTAAATTTGGTTGGAGCATTCTCCAAAGTTACAGGTCTAAATATTACGGCTCTTTCTTCAATTTTTGCAAAAGGTGTTTCTTTATCATTTGATAGTTTAAATAATTCAACAGTTTCTAGTAATATTCCTTCTTCATATTTATAATGTTGTGTAATTCTCATTGTATTATAAGGAGCAAAAGAACTAATGTCATCTATAGAAAACTGGATTACTTGCTCTCTAAATTCATTATCTGAAATACCAGTTCCATTGCCTAAAGAAGAATTTATTTTTGATATGATTTTTTCATCTTCTTTTGAGAAATCAATTCCAAAAAACATAGTTTGTTCTCTTTCTCCAGCCTTTCCGTCATAATCTGGATGAATTCTATGCATATTTTTGATTGACTTCCATCGATTTGCATATCGTCTCTGAACTACTTCAAAGGAATAATCATTTGATTCGTTTCTCACATACTTACCTGCTTTAAAAACATATGCTTCACCACTTCCAACCCAAACAATGGAGTAGTTATTTTCAATTGTTGGCAGTGTATTATTGGTTGGAACAATAATCTTATTTGATGTTGAACAAGAACCTAAAAATGTTGAGATAGCAACTACTAAATAAATGGATATTTTTTTCATTGTAAAATACTTTTAACGTGAATAATTAATTAACACTACAAAAGTATTTTGAAGTCAATTCTTAAAAATTGATGTATGTTACAATCGAATTTATTTTGCAACTTCCTTCCTAATTCGACTGAGACTTTCTCTTTCAATTCCTAAATAGGAAGCAAGCTGATAGAGAGGGATAAGTTCAATAAATCTAGGATAGTCATTTATCATTTGTAGATATCTTTCTTTAGCTGAAAGAAATAAAAATGATTCAAAACGGTTGGTTGCAATTGCATAAACACTTTCTGCGATTATTCTTCCAAATCGTTCCCAATTTTTAGAATTATCGTAAGCATTTTTAAGTGATTGGGCATTAAAAGTAAATAAATCGCAGTCTTCTAATGCCTGTATGTAATACCTACTCGATCTGTTTTTCAAAAAATCTAAGTATGAAACGGCATAATCATTCTCCAAAAAAAAATGATTGTTAATCTCTTTGCCATCTGATAAATAGTAGAGTCTAAGAATGCCTTTTTCAACAAATGCTATTTCATTTGATTTTTGACCTTCCTTTAAGAAGAATTCTCCTTTTTTAATTTTTTTTCGATTCAAATATGGAATAAACATTGAACATTCTTCTTCAGAAAAGTCTGTTATTTTTCTAATCTGAATTTTGAAATTATCTAAGTTCATTTGTTTTTGTTTAGCTAAAGGTCTCAGCTGTGGCAAGTAGGTCAGGCAAGAAAACTTTTAGTTTCCGTCTGGTCTACGAGCCAGAGCTTTTTGTTTTGTAATTATTTTTTCTTTTTTAATTGCCAAATGCAAAAGATTTTGCGGACTTCATAAATATACGCAGACCTTTTGATTTAGCTCAATACCCCGTAGTAGGTTTAGGCATTGTTGTACTTCGTTCTTAATCAGATTGCTTTATTATCCATTCCATTAGTTCGTCTTTATCCACCGAAATCCAAGTTGCAGCAGTATTTTTTTTCTCTGTTTTACTGTCTTGCGGATAAATAATTTTTAATTCAGCGTTTTCATTTTCAGCCAGTTTCATTTGAGCAATAAGTCCTACCATATCTGGAGCATTATTGTCTATTGTAGTTTTTCTTTTCTTTTCTAACCAGTATTCTATGGCAATTTCTATATAAGCTCGGGTTGGAAACTCCTGAAAATATTTAATGTGTCTATCTGTTTCGTCTGAATAACTGTAGGTCGAAAAATCAAGATAGCTTTCAAGATTTGATTTTGGTGTACCATTAAGGTGCTTTTCTAGAACGTAATTAGAGAAAGTCCCTTCCCATACAGCTCCTTCATCAAAATTTATTCTTCTATCTCTTTTACCTTCATTATACTGTCTTACCCAATCTAAAGGTGCATCACAAATTATTAGTCCGGAAATATTTAATGAAAACTTGGGTCGATTTTTCTTAATGTATTCCACGTATTTTAATGTTCGGTGACCCGATAAGCCCACACCAACAAGAAATACATTTTTATTTGGCAAATAATTTTTTTCGAATGCGTTTTTGATTGTTTCGTGTGCATCGATAATTGAGCTTTCGAAAAAAAAGAAGTCCAATGGAATTTCTGTTGAAACAGACAAAACAGCGAACCCAGCTGTATTCGCTTGAGAATAGATTTGTTTTGCGCTCATATTTTTATTCTCAAATTCCGAGTCTTCCAAAAAGATAATTACTCCTGAAATATTTCTTCCATCCTCGGGTTTGGCAAGTGTATATCCTTTTTTTATATACTTCAGAAAATCGCTGTCCAATTTTCCAATTCTTATACTGTCATTTTGCGCCTTTTGATACTTTTCAATTATACTTTGCCCATTGGTTTTTAAAAATGAAAATACTAACAGAAATATAAGCGTTGATTTTATTCCAATTTTCATTTTATAGTTCATTTTAATTACTAGACTCAGAATTAAGCACAACCTGTTTGAGTATGGCTTGCTGCACAAGAATTTTCGTGTAGGTAATTCACAAGCAATGAGCTATACAAGTTGTTGTGGTACGTATTTTATTCTTTTCGGTACGCAATTAATTCCATTTGTCCAGTCGGAATTGCATAAAGTTTTAAAAAATCAGTCGTAACTTCTTTGATTGGTATTGAGCCATTTCTCTTTCCGTCATAATACATTGAAACAAAAAAAGTCGAGTCAATTTTTTCTATCATTTTTTTCTCGCCCTCTTTGTTCTTAAATAATTCCAAAAGTTCTTTGTCCCAAAGCTCTTTGTTAAATTCAAATTCCGATTCTTGTCCGTTTTCAGTAAATACGAAAGTCAGTTTTTCAATTTCTTCTTTTTTCAGCGTTGTGATTGTCGGTTCAAGTCGATAGAAGTCACACTCAAAAACAGCATCTTTTCCATTTGCTTTTCCGTCGATAAACAATTTTAAGTGTTTATCATTAATCATTTTGTATTTGGCAAACTTTCCATTTTTGGAAGTCAATATTTCGCTTTCTAAAACTTTTAGATGTGTTGCTTGTTTTTCGAGAGAGAAATCTGTGTAAAATTCGGCAATTGCGTCTTTAATTTCCAGCATTTGAAATCCAGGATAACCTTTTTTATCATTTCCCGAATCAATATCTTTCAGAATCCATTTTCCATTCATATTTTGTCCAATTACTGAATTGAAAATCAATGTTATTAATATGAAGAATGTCGTTTTTATCATATGTGCCACAACAGTCTCGGCTATGCGAAGTAGGGCGGTCGGTAGGCGGAGGCCTTTCCGCGCCGAGCCCTAGCCAAAGCTTTTGCATTTTGTGTTTATCTTTTTTCTCTTAAATGCTCCCAAGCTAATAGTATCAGCCCTTACGGTCCTTTTTACAATAGGTGTTGTTAGCAATAGTTTTATTATATTGGTTCATTTAAGTCACTCATTATATCTTTTTTTAAGTTCCAAATAATGACTATAAGGATTCATATTTCCTATTTCAAAAGAAATAACTTGAGAAGAATTATCTGAATAATTCTGGTCAGTCACACCTGTCTTTTTCTCTTCAATAAGCTCGTAAAAACCGCCTATATTGAAAGGAAGGGAGCTGGTTTGGAAATTGTCAGTAAAGGCCTTTGGATTAATTTTGGCTTTATCAAAATATGTTTCATTGACAATGACATTTGAAAAATCAGTATCTATTAAAATCGATTCTGTAAAGTCCGAGTTTAATAAATTGAAATTGGATATTTTCACGTTTGATAAGTTGGCCTTGTTAAATAATACCTTAGTCATACGCGAAGAATAATCGCTAAAACCACCTACCATTTCAATTTTACCTTTTTCGTCTTTTATAAATTCATTTTCTATTTTAATAAATGCAGAATGATACAAACTCGTTGATTCATTATTATTTGAGATAATATATGACGCTTCTCCAAAAAGTATCATAGCAAAATCTTCTACCTTTTTTGTTATTTTAAGATTATCCACTTTTTTTGAAACAAATTTACCCTTAGTTACCTCGCCAAATTCATATGCCCATTTTATTTCACTATTAAAAATAGAATTCTGAAGAAATGCTCCAGAAAAGTCCACATCAAATAAATAGCATCTAATGTATTTACTATTAATTGCGTTAACATCACGTAATTTTGCACCCTGAAATGAACAATTGTTGAAAGTTGTATTTGGCATGTATGAGCCATCGAAAACAACATTTTCTAGATTGCTATTTGCGAAATTAGTATTTGATATATTTGAATTGATTATTTCTGAATTAGCTAGGTTTATTCCGTTCAAATCAACATCTGCGAGTACCGTATTGAATAGTTCAGAATTTTGAAAATTTGCTTTCTCAAAAATTTGAAGATAGGTAATTGAGTCCAGTTTGAAATTCATCAAGGCCGATAGTAATTGACCTCGTTCTGGACTAACAGCTTTTTCTAATAACTCATCATTTCTTAGATATTTATAAGGTTTTAATGCTTGTGTTAATGAGGCTATCCTAGAGATAAGTTCAGTTGACAGTACTCTAGTTTTTTCGTTTCCTGGTTTTTTTAACTCATCATCTATTTTATCTAAAACATTACTGAATAGATATACAATAGAACTTCTTCTGTCAGCTTCTTGTAGATTTGTTTGTTGGTCAATTCTTTTGTTCTGGTTTGCAAATAAATTATTTTGAGAATTCAATAACTGATTTTGCTGTTCAGTTTTATCATTTTGTATACCAACAAGTTCATTTTGGAGTTCAAATAATTGATTTTGAAGGTCAAATTTGGAGTTTTGATTTCCTAGTAAATTGTTCTGTAGGTCAAACATTAAGTTTTGCTGTAAGAATAAACCATTTTGCTCTTTTATAAGGTCTTCCTGATTTTTTAAAAGAATTGTCTGTTGTTTATATATTTTGGATTGTTCATTCATGATGTCAGTCTGTTTTGATATATAGATACCGACAACTATTGCAACAATTAAAGACGCAATCCCCAATAATATTTCAAATATTTTTATTGGTTTTTTTTCATTGTCATCCGCCTCATTTGAAATTTGATTTTTTAATAGGTCTAACTTACTTTCTTGACTATTGATTTTTAAAATTAGGTTTTCCTTTTCGTTTTGTAAAGCAGCTAATTCCTCAGTTGACTTCTGAAATTTCTTTTTCCAATTGGTGTATGGCCTTCTTGCGCCCATTAAATACTAGATTATATTATTTTGAGAAACTGAACTATTAGTTAAATTCTGACTAACGCTTAAATTTAGTATAATTTTCCTACACAAAATTTGACTCGTTAGCTTAAAAAATTAATAGAGTTTCTTTATGTAGAGAATTGTTGCCAACGGTTGAGCTATCAACAGTACGGGAGCAAACTAGCGTTTGCTTTCCGCCACGCACATAGCGAAATCTTTTGGTTTTGGTTTATTTTTTTCCTGTCCAGAGCAAAATTCAAAAGATTTAGCGACTTTATAAATATACACAGACCCTTCGGTTTAGCCCTTAAGCCAACATTACGTTTAGGTTGAGTTAGCAATTGTTATTTTTTATTGCCATTGAACTTCTAAATTCTTTAAAGTTACAATATGCCCTTTCCCGTTGGCACCATACATATCAAACATTAAAGCCCTAATAATCTGAGTTTCTTCAAGTATTTTATTGAAGGTAACTGTAAACTTAATAGGAATATTTTTTTGAAATTGTGCAATTGACCACGTCCCGTCGTTAAATCTTAGTTTACCATTATATGCATTTCCTTTAAGGTCAATAATCTTTATTTTTTTTGATTGCCACCTTTTAACGATACTTAAATTTTCAATAGTACCAGTAATTGAAATAGTACCTACACTCAAATTGCCTTCAACAGAGTTAATTCTGTACAAGACCTTATCGCCTTCTTTTGAATTTGTTGTATTAAGAAGGTCGAGGGTTTCTTTAAAGTAATTGTTTTGGGTTTTCAATTTTGATAACTCTTGTGCTTGGCTATCTATAATTCCATTTTTTTTATCTAATTCCGACTTTAATGTTTGATTATTTGTCTCTAATTTCGAACAATCCGTTTGTCCATATGAAGATGATAATAATAGAAAAATTAAAAAAGTTAAAAGTTGATGTTTGTTCATAGTGTTTATTTCTAGTTTATAATATTTGCTAACGGTTAGTATATGGCAAGTAGGGCAGTAGAAAGCGATAAACTTTCAATTATGCACAGAGCCAAAACGTTGTATTTTGTTTTATCTTATTCATTTTATAAAAGCCAAATCAACGATTTGGCGGTGTTTCAGATAACAACAGTACTTTCGTAAATCACTGAATGCCCTATTTGCTACATACAGTGTTACCATACGTTTTTTTTAAACTTATTCAATTCCTGTCGTTATTGAAGCTGAAGAAAAGTCCTCTCCCATAATTGGATTTCCATTTAATCTACTTAACATTGAGATTTGACCGATATGGGTCAGTATGTCTGAAAAGGGACCTTGAATTAATCGTTTTGCATAATTAATATCAAGTTCTTTTTTCATAAGGATGCTATCCAAGTTTTTAAGTTCAGTATTGAATCTCTCTATTTCGAATTTCATATCAACCCTTTCAGGTTGTTCCTTACTGTATCTTTCTTCCTCAATAAAAATTCTTGTAGCACTTAGAACCTGATACATATGATTTATTATTTCATTAGGAGTTCTACTTTCCTTTCCCACATTAAAATCTCCAAACTCCATTTTTTGATTATGTACAGCTTTTTTAAATCTATAAGATATTGT
>CANMAW010000004.1 GCA_947495915.1 Maribacter algarum (ex Lu et al. 2025) (nom. illeg.)
ATTAAAATTCCTTTTTCCACATATTTATTTCCGTTATATTCTCCGTTAAATGTAATCGGGCTATTTTCTTTCCAATCTGATTCAATATTCGCTCCGAAAAAATATTTCTTCGCTATCTCTGGTGTTACTAAAGCATTCCAAACTTTTGAAACAGGAGCGTTAATTTTGATTGTAGTATTTGATATATGTTCTCGGTTCATTTTTTTAATGTATGGTAACTTGTTATATCGGGACTAATATACTCGTTTATCACATTTTATGTCAGTATAACGAGACATTTAATGTAGTTTTTATCAACACCACTTCCCTTCCTCTTAACATGCTTTTAAGAATTCACCACTAAAGTTTTCCCTACATTTAACCGACTAATTAAAATAAGGTAAAAGAGCAATTGGCTCTGGGTGTTAAAGTACCTTCAACGCTTACCCCATTGCACTTTGCCTTATGAACAAACTAAAACTGAACACCTTGAAAAAACTACTACTTTCAGTGGTCTTGCTCTTGACAGCAATACCACTTATTTCCCAAAATTTTAACATGAACCTGGTACAAGACCTGAAACCTCGTAACATCGGGCCTGGCGGTATGAGTGGTCGTGTTACGGCTATTGATGCCGTACATGCAAACCCTGATATTATGTATGTGGGTACAGCATCGGGCGGCGTTTGGAAATCGACTTCTGGCGGCATTAAATGGAAACCCATATTCGATGAAGAACTCACTGCTTCTGTTGGTGCTTTGGCCATTCAACAATCAAACCCTTCAGTTATTTGGGTGGGTACCGGTGAAGGCAACCCGCGAAATAGCTTGAATGGTGGTTTTGGCGTATACAAATCATTAGACGGTGGTAAAACCTGGCGGGCCATGGGCCTCACCAATACCCGTCATATTCACCGAATTAAAATTGACCCCACTGACCCAAATACGGTCTACGTTGGTGCCATCGGATCGCCATGGGGTGAACATGAAGAACGCGGGGTGTTTAAAACTACTGATGGTGGTGAAAACTGGGAGAGAGTATTGTTTGTGAACAACAAAACCGGGGTGGCCGATTTAATTATGGACCCCACCAACCCCAACAAGTTAATTGCTGCCATGTGGGAGCATAAAAGAGAACCCTGGTTCTTTAATTCTGGAGGGAAAGGTAGCGGACTTTACATGACCCACGATGGTGGTAAAAACTGGAAGAAACTAACCGAAGAAGATGGCTTACCTAAAGGAGATTTAGGTCGTATTGGGGTTGCTATTGCACCTTCAAAACCCAATGTGGTGTATGCCCTCATTGAAGCGAAAAAGAATGCGCTTTACAAATCAGAAGATGGCGGTTTTAAATGGAAAAAAATAAATGATAAAGCAGATATCGGAAACCGACCTTTCTACTATTCTGAAATTTATGTAGATCCAGAAAATGAAAATCGCGTGTATTCAGTTTTTACCTTTATTAATGTTTCAGAAGATGGGGGTAAAAACTTTAAACAACTCATGAATGCCTATGGTAACGATGTCACCAATGGTGTGCACCCCGATCACCATGCCTTTTGGATTCACCCCGATAACGGACAATTTATTCTAAACGGAAATGATGGCGGATTCAATATTTCAAAAGATGGTGGTAAATCATGGCGCTTTATTGGTAATATTCCGGTGGCGCAGTTTTATCATATTGCGACAGATAATGAGTTTCCGTATAACGTTTATGGGGGCATGCAAGACAATGGTTCGTGGCGAGGCCCTGCTTATGTTTGGAAAAGACAGGGTATTCGCAACAGCTATTGGCAAGAAATAAGTTTTGGTGATGGTTTTGATGTGGTTCCTGATTTAGAAAATTCACAGTACGGCTATACCATGAGCCAACAGGGTTTTGTACAACGCTATGATCATATTACGGGTAATAATTACATCGTACGCCCTACCCCACCTGACGCAACTACAAAACTTCGTTTCAACTGGAATGCCGCTATTGGTCAAGATCCTTTTGATGCGAGCACCGTTTATTTTGGAAGTCAATTTGTACACAAGAGTACGGATAAAGGGTTAACATGGTCGGTTATTTCTCCTGATTTAACGACCAACGATCCTGAAAAGCAAAAACAAAGTGAAAGTGGTGGTTTAAGTATGGATGCCACCGGAGCAGAAAACCATACCACCATTTTAGTTATAGAGCCCTCTCCTATTGAAAAAGATATGTTATGGACGGGTTCTGACGATGGTCGCGTGCATTATACCCAAAATGGAGGAGCCGATTGGATTGACGTCACAAAAAACATCAAAGGTTTACCGGCCGGAAGTTGGATTCCGCAAATAAAAGCTTCGAACAAAAATAAAGGGGAAGCCTTACTTATCGCCAATGATTACCGACGATTCAATTACACGCCCTATGCCTACCGTACCAAAAACTACGGTAAAACTTGGGAGCGTATCGTAGATGGTACTGATGTGCAGAGCTATGCCCTTTCGATTGTTGAAGATCCTGAAAATGCAAACTTATTGTTTTTAGGTACTGATGACGGCCTATACATTTCTTTCGATGGCGCTACCTCGTGGCAAAAATGGACGGAAGGTTTTCCAACCGTATCTACTAAAGATTTGGTGATTCACCCCAGAGAACATGATTTGGTGATTGGCACCTTTGGCCGTGCAGCTTGGGTATTAGACGATATTCGCCCTTTAAGAGCAATTGCCGCTGATCGAACAATTCTGAATGCTGAAGCAAAATTATTTACCCCGCCAACAGCATATCAAGCTGCCATACAACAACCCACAGGAAGTCGTTTTGGTGGCGATGCCTTATACAATGCAGAAAATCGCAAGCTAGGTGCAATGATTACTTATTTTATTAAGGAAGGAAAGAAAAAATCAGCCAAGTCTGAGAAAAAAGATGATGCTGAAATTGAAGAAGAAGAAGAAGAAGAAGACAGCACTAAAGAAGCTAAAAAAGAATTAACAGGTATTCAGAAAAAAGACTCCATTCAATTTGAGTTCTTAAACGGAGGCCAAGTCATTCGTACCCTAAAATTTAAAACGCCTGAGAAGGCTGGTTTTCATAGAATTTATTGGTCAATGGATGAAAAAGGACCCGATAGACCTTCGCGTAAAATCAGCAAACGTAAAGGCGAACGCGGTGGTCGAAGGGTAAAACCTGGTACCTATAACGTACGAATGAGTTTTGGTGATGTTTCTGAAGAAACGATGATAACCGTAAAGTCTGACCCTCGCTTAAAAGTTGATGAAAATTCAACAAATGAGATTTATGAGGCTTCCAGTAAAATTGCAGTCATGACACAAACGGCTGCTGATGCTGTGAAACAACTCAATGAAAGCAAAAATGTAGCGAATAAGTATTCCAAAGAGCTTAAAGAATTAGACAAGAAAAAGTATAAAGATCAAATCAAAGCATCTGCAGACATCGTAAAAGCAATAGATGCTGTGATTGCACTTTATATTGGCAAAGAAGATAAACGACAGGGTATTACGAGAAATCCTGAAACTAACGTCATGCAACGTATCGGCAATGCTAGTTATTATACGCAAACACGTCAAACCGGACTCACCAGTACCGAAAAGCAATTGATCGCATTTGCTGAAACGGATTTAAAAAGTGCCTTAGAGGCGACCAATACCTTTTTTACAGATAAATGGAAGACCTATAGAACCAGTATTGAGGCTTTAGAAGTTTCTCCATTTAAGGAAATAAAAACCTTTAGTATGAAATAACATTTACACCTGCTACTGTGCTGTCTACGCCCTTATTTGTTAACAGAACATGAGTAGGTTATGCATAACAACTAAAACAACTATCATGAAAAAAATGCTTGCAATTGCCTGTATAGCCTTTATTTGGGGCTGTAAAGAAGAAAAACCTGCAGCAACTTCTATTGCAGAAACCATGAAGACATATACCATCGAACAAATGATGAATAATGAGTCTATTGGAGGGGGGAGCTTTTCAGCTGACAAATCAAAACTTTTAATTTCGAGCAATCGCTCTGGTATTTATAATATGTATACCGTACCAACTGCAGGTGGCGAATTAACGCCGATTACACAATCTGATAGCTCTTCAGTATTTGGTATTTCTTATTTTCCAAATGATGACCGTGTACTTTTTCGCATGGATGGCAATGGTGATGAGATTTATCACATCTACCTACGTGATGTTGATGGAACACAAAAAGACTTAACGCCTGATGAAGGCAAACGTGCTAGCTTCTACGGCTGGACGGAAGACAAAAAAGGCTTTCTCTATACCTCGAACAAAAGAGACGATCGTTTCACCGATCTCTACGAAATAGATTTAGAGACGTTTACACCGAAACTCTTATATCAAAATAATGACGGTTACTTTTTAGGTTCATTATCAAAAGACAAAAAGTACTTGCCTTTAATTAAACCGATCAACACGAACGATTCTGATCTGTTTTTATACGGAATGAATGATAAATCACTCGTAAAGATCAATAGCACCCAAAGTGGTAATAGTCCTGAAGATTTTTCTCCTGACGGAACGGCTTTGTATTACACCTCTGATGATGGCAATGAGTTTTCACAATTGATGAAATACGATATCGCCAACAAAACCAGTGAAAAGGTAATGACCAAAAGCTGGGATATTATGGGCTCATACTTCACTGAAAATGGCACGTATCAAGTAACCTATATCAATGAAGATGCTAAAAATGTCATTGAAGTTCTTGATGTAGCTTCAGGCAAACCATTAGATTTACCTTCCTTTGATGGTATGGATATTACCAATGTGGGATTTTCAAGAGATGAAAAACAGATGCGTTTTTACGCTGGAGGTTCTCACACGCCATCGAACTTGTATGTGTATGATTTAGAATCTAAAAAACAAACGAAATTAACTGATGTTTTAAATGATGAAATTCAAGCGCAAGATATGGTTCGCGCATCGGTGGTACGTTACAAGTCATTTGATGGCTTAGAAATTCCTGCTATTTATTACCTACCCCATCAAGCAAGTGCCGAAACAAAAGTACCCGCAATGGTTTGGGTGCATGGCGGACCTGGTGGACAATCACGTCAAGGCTTCAGTTCTTTTATTCAGTACATGGTGAATCATGGCTATGCTGTTCTTGCTGTAAATAACAGAGGAAGTAGTGGTTATGGCAAAACCTTTTATCAAATGGATGATTTAAATCACGGGGATAAAGATTTGAAAGATTGTGTTGCCGGTAAAGATTGGCTGGCGCAACAGCCAGAAATTGATGCAGAAAAAATTGGAATTATAGGAGGTTCTTATGGTGGATATATGACCATGGCAGCCTTAACCTTTACACCTGAAGAGTTTGATGTTGGTGTAAACTTGTTTGGTGTCACCAACTGGATTCGTACCCTACGTAGCATTCCGCCATGGTGGGAAGCGCAGAGGGAAGCCTTATACCTAGAATTGGGAGATCCGAATAGTGCTGATTCCGTTCGTTTGCGCGAAATATCTCCACTATTTCATACTGATAAAGTGACCAAACCATTGATTGTATTGCAAGGTTCTCAAGACCCAAGAGTGCTTCAAGTAGAGTCTGATGAAATCGTAGCTGGTGTTCGTAAAAACGGAGTGCCCGTTGAATACGTATTATTCGAAGATGAGGGCCACGGCTTCGTAAAAAAAGAGAATCAAATTAAAGCCTACAGCGAAGCCTTAAAGTTTTTAGATATCCATTTGAAAGGTGACAAAGGCACACCAATAAAAGATGGTAATCTTAATGATATGAAACCCGACGCATAAGTGTCACACTCGAGCGTAGTCGGGTTTAATGTAATTGATATAGGTGCGACTACGCTCGGCCTTCAAATGAATTTTATTTTAATGAAAAAAATATTTTTACTACTTGCTTTAGTTATTTCAACCAGCATTTATGCCCAAGAAATTGGAGACGACCAACTAGGCTCATGGCATATGTACTTTGGAACCAACAAAATTTCTGATAAAGTAAGTATTCATACCGAAGGGCAACTGCGTTATTACGAGCAAGCCGAAAATTTCAATCAGCTGTTATTACGTACGGGTATAAACTATCATATTAATCCTGATGCTATTGTTACCGGTGGTTATGGTTATATCAGTACAGATGGTACCTTTGAAGAACCTTTAGATGAAGTAAACGCTATTGAACACCGAATTTTTGAGCAGTTAATTCTTAAAAACCAAGTCGGCCAATTCAAATTTGAACACCGCTATCGTTTAGAACAACGCTTTATTCGCCGTGGTGACAAAGGGGATGCTAATTACAGCAAAAGCAATGAACATCGGGCACGATATCGTTTACAAGTAACCTTACCGCTTACCGATATCTTTTTTATTAACGTATACGATGAAATCTTTTTGAATTTACAAGATAACGTATATGGCCAAAACCGACTGTATGCTGCCTTAGGTATTAATGTCACCGAAAATCTTAGCGTACAGGCTGGGTATTTGAAAAATCATTTCCCAACAGCAAATTTTGATCGTTTACAGATAGGTGTATTCTATAATCCCGACTTAAGAGGTATCTTCAAAAAGAACTAGGGAAAAAATAGAAAACATGAACTTACAAAAGGTAACATTTCAAAACAAAGAAGGTCAGCATTTAGTGGGTCGATTAGAACTTCCGGCAGACCAGCATCCTCATAACTATGTCATATTTGCCCATTGTTTCACCTGCAACAAAAACTTGGCTGCAGTTCGTAATATTGGAAAAGCATTGACTTCTAAAGGTTTTGGTGTTTTACGTTTTGATTTTACCGGTTTGGGCGAAAGTGATGGTGATTTTGCCGACACCAATTTCTCAGGCAATGTTGCAGACCTTCTGGCTGCAGCTGACTACCTTAAAGAAGAGTATGAAGCTCCTGCCCTCCTCATAGGGCATTCATTGGGTGGCGCTGCGGTTATTTTTGCTGCTGCTCATATTAATTCCGTAAAGGCCGTTGCAACCATAGGGGCACCTTCAAACCCTGATCACGTAGAAAATTTATTCAAAAGTGACTTACCTGAAATTAAGGCTACTGGTGAAGCGGTCGTAAATTTAGGGGGACGCGATTTTACCATAAAAAAACAGTTTGTTGATGATTTAGAATCGAAGTCATTACCTGAAGTGGCGCAACAGCTCAATAAGGCCTTGTTGGTGATGCATTCCCCCCAAGACCTTACCGTAGGTATTAAAAATGCGGAAGAAATTTATAAAGCTGCTCGGCACCCAAAAAGTTTTGTTTCTTTAGACGGAGCTGATCATTTACTGATGAATAAGAATGATTCGGTCTACGCCGGTGAAGTGATTGCTGGTTGGGCTAAACGATATGTAGATATACCTGAGATTAGCCCTTTGAAATCTAATCATCAGGTCGTAGCAAGTTTAGATGCTGAAGACGGCTTTACAACATCAATGAAAGTAGGGTCACATTATTTGTTAGCAGATGAACCCACCTCATTCGGTGGTAACGATTTTGGCCCGTCGCCTTATGAATTTGTATCTGCTGGGCTTTCAGCCTGCACGGCAATGACCGTTCAGATGTATGTGCGACGAAAAAAGTGGCCCTTAGAAAATATAGAAGTTCATACTTCCTATAGCAAAACACACGCCAAAGACTGTGAGAATTGTGAAGCTGATTCCGCTAAAATCGATACCTTCCATCGTGAAATAAAACTCATGGGAGATTTAGATGACAAGCAAATCACAAGAATTCTACAAATTGCAGATAAATGCCCGGTACATAAAACTTTACATAGTAAAACCCAAGTAATCACCACACTAATTAATTAAACCACATGCCTTTAAAAAGTGAGCCTTTTGAAATTGCCATTACAGGTAATCAACCCTTACTTTTATTGCCGTTAGAAATCATTCAACCCTTTCTTGAGCAAAATCAAAAAAGAGTGAGAGTTATCGCAAGTTTTGAAGGCAAAAATTTTGAGTTTTACGGAGGCTTTCAGAAACGTCACGGCAACTATTATATGATGTTTGGCAAGCGTTACCAAAAAACCTTAAACATTTTTCCGAATGATTATTTTCAGTTGCAATTCTTTGAAGATGAAAGCAAGTACGGGGTAGTAATGCCCGAAGAACTTGACGCAGTTTTACTCAGTGATTATGAAGCCTTTCAAATTTTTGATGGCTTTACTGCTGGTAAGAAAAGAGGTATTATTTATATGGTGAGCCGTTACAGAAATCCACAAACGAGAATAGACAAAGCCCTAATAATCTGCGAAAATTTGAAAAGCGGGGTGCGAAACAATCTTGATTTATTAAAATCATTTTAATGGTAGTTGACTCAGCCTTAAATTATGATTAACTTTCAGCATTAATAACTTCAAGTAAATTATTACAAAACTCACTAAATTAAAACCTATGAAGACAATAAAACTAGCTGCCGCAGTTCTTTTAATTGCTGCATCATACAACTGCAAAGACTTTAAAAAAGGATATGAAGATGGTAAAAAAGCAGCCGAAGAAGAAGCTGCCGCAGCTGCCAAAGAAGTAACTGAAATAGTCGAGGTAGAAACCATCAAGTTTAAAATGGAACCAAAAAGCGACAGTGAGGTAACTGGTGATGTAACCTTTACCGAAGAAGAAGGTAGTGTGAAAATGATTGCCATGCTAACGGGATTAACGCCCGGCGAACATGCTATACACATTCATGATAAAGCAGATTGCTCTTCTGCAGATGGTAAATCTACTGGTGGACATTGGAACCCTACAAATACACCACACGGCAAATGGGGAGCTGATGAAGGGTACCATAAAGGTGATATTGGCAACTTTATAGCTGATGAATCAGGAAATGCTAAAGTAGAATTTGCTACTGAAGAATGGTGCATCGGTTGTGATGATGAAACTAAGAATATTGTTGGCAAAGGTGTTATTGTACACCAAGGTGTTGATGATTTTACTTCGCAACCTAGTGGTGCTGCTGGGGCTCGTGTTAGCTGTACCGGTATTATTAAATGAGATAAAAGTTATTTTAATAGCGTTAAAGCCACTTTTATAGTGGCTTTATTTTTATCTTACAAGCGCTATTAGAAAAAGAATGCAATTAGAAATACTTGTCGAACAATTTAAAAAGAAAGATGTTAAGGCTTTTGAAGCGCTTTATGGCATGTATTCTGAAAACATTTGTGGTGTAATAAATACCATCGTAAAAGACGATGCTTTATCTCAAGAAATTTGCCAAGATGTTTTTATTAAAATCTGGAACAAATCAGATACTTACAATAGCTCAAAAGGTCGTTTTTTTACATGGATATTAAACATAGCGCGTAATGCCGCTATCGATAAAGTGCGCTCTAAAGCCTATAAACAGGGGAAAAAGAACCTATCGGCAGATTACTTCGTAGGTATACTTGAAGCACCTGAAAAAGTAGAAACAACAGTTGACACTAAAGGACTTCGAAATATGGTCAAAAGCCTAAAAGCAAAGTGTATCGAAATTATCGAAATGCTTTATTTTAAAGGCATGACCCAAAAGGAAGCCGCTGAAGAATTAGAAATTCCGATCGGAACCGTAAAAACAAGAAACAGAAGTTGTATTTCGCAAATGCGTAAAAATATGAAACTGTAATAATGAATGCCAAAGAATACATAGCGTCAGGAATGTTAGAGCTCTACGTAGCTGGGCAGCTTTCAGAAAAAGAAAATCTGGAAGTGTATGCTATGGCTCAAAAGCACCCTGAAGTATTGGCAGAAATTATTGAAATTGAAGCCGCAATTTTAGCGTTATCTAAAAAAGTTTCTCCTGGTACTACTGGTTTTGAAAATATAAAGAGCAAAGCAGGAATTGTTACCGAGACGAAAGTTCGTGAATTACCGAAAAACAATACGAACTGGTCTGCCTATCTAGGCTGGGCTGCTTCTATTCTTTTTGCGATTGGTTTATTTTGGATGTATACTCAAAATCAAGACTTACAATCACAAATCGATATTGTTCAAGAAGAAAAGATGCAGCTCGAACAACAAATTGCAGATTCTAATAACAGCCTAGAACAATCGGAAACCTTGTTACAAACAATTCGAGATAAAAATATTGATGTGGTCGCCTTAGGCGGACAAGCAGTCTCCCCTACTTCGTATGCTAAAGCCTATTGGAATAAAGAAGAACAGAAAGTGTTCATTGATGCTCAAGGTTTACCAGAGCCGCCAGACGGGTTTGTTTACCAAGTATGGTCGTTAAAATTAGAACCATTAACCCCTACAAGTCTAGGTTTACTTGAAGATTTTGCTAACGACGATAATAAGGTATTTACATTGAATAACGCTCATGCATCTGAGGCTTTCGGTATCACACTTGAACCAGCTGGCGGAAGCGAATCTCCGAATTTAGAGCAACTATATACCCTAGGTGCGGTTGCTACTTCATAAATCAATTTACATTTCATAAGAATCAAAAACAAGAATTAATATGCTCGAAAGTTTATTGTTCTTGATACTTATTTTTACCGGAGTCATCTTCCTAGTAATTTCATTACTGTTATTGGTCATTGGTATCGTTAAGAAAAACCCAAGAATAAGAAATGTTGGATTTGGAATTGGGTTTATCCCCCTGTTTTGTTTCGGACTAATCGCCATATATTATAAGGTGCTTTTGCCGGCGAGTCATGAAAATCAAATGGAAGATTTTGCAGGTATTTATACCTTAACTGAAGAAGGCTATCATAGGTTGCAAATCGATTCTACAGAAACACCAATGCCAGTATTGGTGCTATATGATAACGGCACTTATGAACTTGATGGGATACCGCAATTAAAACTAAAATCAACGGGAACTTGGCAAACTGGTAGAATTGATGGAATGTTTGAATTTGAAGCAACAAACGGTACTTCTTATGCAATGCCTCGTGGAAGTGGGTCTACTGCGGCGATGTCATTTGATTTTTATAATGACACAAAGGGTCATACCAATGACCAAAAAGTCATATTTGTGAAAACTCAATCTTCTCAATTCGAATGAATAATCTTTTAACTCAAATCTTAAAAAAGGTATACCTTCCTTGTAATTTAGTACTATCCGACTTTCAGAATGAATTAGAAAGCCAAGAATATGATGCCTGTCAGTTCCGATTAAACGAACTTCGTATTATTAATAGAAGGGCTAAAGTAACACCAAAAAAAGTGGGGCAATTTGTGACCTTCTGGAAACGGTCTGAAAATGGACCAATTGCTCCATACCATGAATCAGATGCTTTTGACTTTTTCGTCGTAAACGTTCAAACAATAACGCACTTCGGGCAATTCGTATTTCCGAAATCAATTTTGATTCAAAAAGGCATACTCGCTACGGATAAGAAAGAAGGAAAACGAGCATTTCGAGTATACCCGAGTTGGGATATTGCACAAAACAAACAGGCACAACGAAGTCAAAAATGGCAATTGAATTATTTTTTTGAAATCAATGCTAACATAGATCGAAAAAAAGTACTAAAGTTGTACCAAACAACATCGATATAAATAAAAGTAAATTCCTAATAAAAATGAATACTGATAAACTTACAATTGTAGCTAAAATTTGGGCTAAAGAAGGGCAAAGCGAATTGGTTAAAGAACAATTATTGAACCTTATAGCCACCACCAAAACCGAAGAAGGCTGTATCGATTATGATTTACATCAAGATAATGAAGATGAACATGTCTTTTTGTTCTTTGAAAACTGGACCACGCGCGAACTCTGGCAAAAGCATTTAGATAATGATCATATAGCTGCATTTAAAGTAGCCACAGAAGATGCCATTGAAAAAACAGAGATGCATGAAATGCAGCAAATTGGTTAATCGATAATCTGTCAATTATTCTTTTTTTTTGCATAACAACGATTATAGCGAGGTTAAAATACAAAACCCTGCAGGCAACAACAAGCCTACAGGGTTTACAAAAACAACCAAAAACTTACTTTATAGTGTTGCTAAAAGTTGTGGGAATGAAGGTCCTAATTCAAAAGAAGCATCTTCCAATTCTTTCTTTAAATCTTTTACTTCTTCTTTTGCACCAGCTGCTTTGTAAATGGTTGCCATGTGATATAGCGCCTCTGGTTCATAAGTTTTACCTTCAACAAAATTTTTCATAACATCCATGGCCTTATTTAACTCATTATTTTTTAGATAAGCATAGGCCAATAAATCATAAGATTCAGGTGTTGCCCTATTATTAACCTCTTGTTTTGCTAAGGCCACTGCTTTTTCAAATTGCTGGGTTTCCTCTAAATACATTTTTATCGTATATCCATTATACATAGCTCCATAAGCTTCATTCTGAACTTTATTATAATAAGCATCAAAATATTTACTTTTCTGCTTATCATTATTCATGAACTCCGCTATTTCTGCTTTTAGAATTTGATAATCAGGGGTTTGATCTGAAGCAGTAACACTATCCATAATACGTAGTGCTTCTTTGCCATTTTTTTCGTGTGAAAAAACAATCCATGCAATACCTTTTTTAGCATAGCTATTACGCTCATCAAGTTGTAGCGCCTTTAAATAATGTTGATATGATTCTTGAATTCTTCCGGCATGACCGTAGTAATCAGCCAAATTGGTGTATGCCCAAACTTTCAGTGCGTCATTTGATGTAGCATCTGCTTTGAATTTAGCACGTTCCATATGTAGAATTGCACTATCTAAATCTCCTTTGTAATCACTCCACTTTGAAGCACGAATCAAGTATTCAAAATCATTATCATTACGTATTTCATTCAAAAAACTTTCAGCAACTTGATAATTACCCAATTCCATATGAATATCAAACAATAGTGCCTTAGAGGCTTGTAATCCGCCTCCTATTTTATGAGCTTTTTCAGCCCAATAAAGTGCTCCTTTGAATCGGTGTTGTGAGATGTAGTTTCGTGCCAATGCCCGATAGTAATCTGTTTTGCCTACAGCAGCAATATCTGCGGCTTTTTTCAATGCTTGTTCAGCCTTTTTCAAATAAGCAATTTCACCTGTTTCTGCAAAATAACGGGTATACTCACCCCCAGAAATACCTAAGCTTGTGAGCTGCATACTATCTGGTTTTATTTTAGAATTCCACAATTCAAAATATTTGGAAGTAAGCTTTGCTGGTTTTGTAGTAAGAAATTGTTCATAATCTGTGCTACTGGTAATCTCTTTTTCTACTTTGGAAGCACAGGAAGCTAATAACAAAACAGCAATAAAGGGTAGTAAATTTTTCATGAGGTTGTCTTTTTAAATTCTTTAAAATAAGGGAGGGAAATTAATCCCCTCCCCCACAAACTCTCTCTTTCATAGCAATTAGAGTTTATTCTGGACTACCTAAATATGGAAATGCAGTACTAATATCAGCTGTAAGTCCGACCCCATCAGAAGTTAATCTTGGTAAATCTTGAACGCCATCTCCATCAACATCTTGACCACTAAAACGATCACCTTCCATACCTCCGAAAAGCAAAATCAGCGACACATCAATAACATCATCAGCAGGGGTTCTACCCGTTAATGCAACCTCATCTCCATCTGGAACCAAAATACGCCCATCATTATCTGCATCTTCACCAGGGTTGAAGTATGTCGTTGGAGCGTCAGGTGCAACATCTAAAGCATCAGCAGCTAGTACTGTAGTTAAGGTCGTTGCATCAAGATTTAAAATATTGTTCTCATAGTTTACATCTGCTGGGTCTAAACCTAACAATTCGGCATACACATCGTGATACTGCTCTAAACGCGCTTCAAAACCCGCTTGAAAAACGGCTACCATTTCTGAAGGAACCGTAACGTTGTGTGCATCTTTCACACTAGCTTCTCCATCCATATCAACACTAAGAACTGTATTAATACCAGGTCTTCCCATATGGTCAACTTGTGCATAGGTCCCTGTAAAATCAGGATTCATCATTTCCTCAGGACAAGCGTCACAAGAACCACCACAATCCACACCAGTTTCATCACCATTCATGATTCCATCAGAACAAGTGGCCATTGCCACAGGATCAACAATAGGTGCATTATCGTCATCAGAACACGAAGCCATCAAAGCCAAACCGCCCAAAAGCATTATTGAATATTTAATTGAATATAATTTCATAGTTGTATTTTTTAATAAGTTTGACTTTTATTGTTTTTTGTTAGATGTGACCCATGTTTTATAAACAGGAATACCCAATGCGTTTGTTCCTGTTGGAACACCCAACATAGCGTTCGGAATTTCTACCACAATTGACATCGTATTTGCACCGTCAAAAGTATCTTCAGCTTCTTCAACCGGTTTAAAACCTTCTGGAGCCATACCACCGATTACGGCATTAAACTGAAAAAAATCAAAGAAAAAAGGATCTTGTCTTGGTCCTGCAAAAAGTTTCACACCGTTAGTGGTTGTTTCGGTGATTGCCTCCGTAGTTGAAATTTCAACACTACCTAAAGGTGAATCAACCAACACTTCACTATTCAAACCCACTTGTAATGGTGTAACAGGTCCGAAAAAGTACATTCTACCATCACGAGGAATAGCTTGTATGACCAAGTCTTCTACCAAATCACCATCAGTATCAATATTGATCTCTGTTAGCACATCTTCTTCAAAAGTACCATAAGCTAAATCAGGTAAAACATTCGATTGAAGATCAACAACAAATACCGTGTTATCAGAACCTTCTTCAGGCTCAAAAGCAAAATAGTCTGCAATATCAGCCGAAGTTCCCATAGAACTAGGTGCATCAATGTGATCTGCAGCAATAAGGATAATACCAACTATTGCAGGAACCGCAAAAGCTAAAATTTTGTTTGATCGTTTCATTGTTATTTATTTTTTATAAGAATTAAAATCACCCTTACCTACGGCAGTATATCGATAGGGTTTGCTTTTAGTCTGTTAAATAAATGTTAATAGAATAAAACGGTAAAAAACTATGAGGTGTTGGGTATATTGAAATTGAAAACCTTCTACTTAGGACAACGAATTTCTAAAGGCATTTGGAGAAACGCCAACGTAACGTTTGAAATATTTTACAAAATAGGAGTCATCAGAAAACCCTAATTGAAATGCTATTTCTTGAATTTGCAAGGCCGTGAATTTTAGAAGTCGCTTTGCTTGAAGAATAATACGTTCTGTGATTACTTCTGAAGGCGATTTGCTAACCACATGCTTCACTATGGTTGCTAAAGTCTTAGAAGAAACGTTGAGTAATTCAGCATAGGTATGTACAGATAAGTTCTTGAAGTAATTTTCTTCTAACAGTTCTTTAAACTTATAAAACTGTATTTCATAATTGTCGGTTAGTGCTATGTTTTTACCACCACCTGTATGATGTAACCGCTCCAATACAATCAACAAAGATTTTAATAAAAACCTGATTACATCTTCATTACCAAAAGCCTCACGATTTTGTAACTCTTGCTGCATTAAATTTATATAAGATGAGGCTAGGGTGCTATTGGGTTGATTTAGTAAGTAAATGGGGTTTTGTGCCGAGTTAAACAAATGATACTTTAAAAAAATATCTACCTCTGCATGCATAAAAAAGCTTTCATTGAAATGAATTAAACGCCCTTGCACTTTTAAATTTTTATCAAAAGCATGTATTTGATCTTTGTTTATAAAAAGTAAGGTGTTCTTTTTGATGTCATAACATGTAAAGTCAACAGTATGCGTTCCTCCTTCATCATAAAACCAAATGATTTGATAGTAACTATGTGAATGCGGAATAGCCGCCTTTTCTACATTCTTGTGCCGGTATTCTTTTAAATCATAAATCTCAAACTGCATTTTCTCAGGGTGAGATTTATGCAGATGATACTGTTCTATGTTTGACTTACTTTTCTTCATGATAAAAATTCATACCTATTTAGTCGTAAATCAGGTAATTCATTGCATTACTTTGGCTGCTGCCATCATTCCACTATAAATGGCACCATCCATATAACCTCCATATTTTGAAGAAGTTTCAGCCCCTGAAAATATCAATTTGTCATTTAAATAGGTCTTATGAAACAAGGGGTTACCATACGACGGACTCATATACACAGATTTAATAGACTCACAAGAGGTATTCCAATCTTGCGACCAATCTTTTTCTTCATACGACACATAATCTGAAATTTCTGTTCCCAAATATTTCTTTAGATATTCTAAAATGCGTTGTTTACGTTCTTTCGCTGAATAATCACGTAAGCCTTCATTTACAAAACCCATTAAAGCATAGGTTTCATCTTTAGCATCACTATGATCATAGAGTTCAGTAACCGCCCCGACCTGACCAATTACCATACCTGATAAATTTCTACCCCTCCAGAAAGGAGTCTTAAAAGTTAAACCAACCTTTATGGCATTACTCATCCAAGTGTGAGTTGCATGCATAACCTTTATTATTGATTCAGGTAGCTCAGGTTTAAATGCTAATCGTGTGGCAATTTTAGGGGGAATGGTCAGAATAACTTTCTGCCCCTTAACTTTTCCTTTTGATGTTTGAACAACTACAAGATTTTCTTCCGCAACAATTGAAGAAACTATCGTATTCGTATGAATCTTATGTTCTAATGACTCCGCAAGTACTTGAATCATTTTTTGCGATCCTCCTGCAATTCGAAAAGCCGTCGGCGCATTGGGGTCACTTTCAAAATAGTGCTCTGGTGCCATAGTACTGTACACCAGAACACTTTTTCCTTTGCTATACTGCTTAAATTTCTGAAGATCTAATTCATTTAACAACTGTAAAACCTCTTCATGATGTGTTTGAAACCAAGTCGCCCCAAAATCAATTCCATTAGTGGTGCAAATACGCCCACCTATGCGATCTCGTGATTCGAGAATCACGACATCGGTTTCTCCTTTTTTAACAAGTTGGTGCGCAGCGGTAAGACCCGACAAACCAGCACCTACAATAATATATTTTGAGACTATCTCTTTCATAACCTAGATCAAATGAGTACCATGAACAACAGCAGCTCCGGCACGTAAAGCAGCCGCTACAAAAGTTACCTCTGCCAATTCTTCAGGTGTTGCTCCTGCTTTAATTGCTTGCTCTTTATGTATTTCTAAACAATATGGACATTGTGTTGTTAAAGCTACGGCTATTGCCATTAATTCTTTATATTTTTTCGGAATTGCCCCATCTGCTAATGCGGCAGAATCTAAAGCTTGAAAAGATTTCATGGCGGCTGAAGCATTTTTACCCAAGTCACCAAGCTTTTTCATATTCGACATATCATACATACTCCATTCTTTTTAAAAGTTAATAATGTTTCCTAACAAATTACTCTAATCGCTATGCTAATTTCTGCCTGACATTACACCACCATCAGTATCCCAAATAGCTCCGGTAACCCAAGAAGCCTCATCTGATAATAAGAAACTTATGGTATTCGCAACATCTTGTGGCGTGCCATACCTTCCGATCGGATGAAATCCATGAAAACCTTGTAATGCTTCATGCGCTTCACTTTTACCTCCGAAAACAGCATCATATACTGGGGTTTCAACCACTGCAGGTGAAACTGCATTTACGCGAATATTTTGATCAGCTAATTCCATTGCTAAATGTTGTGTTAAAGAATGTAACCCCGCCTTTTGCATTGAATAAGCCGATGATGGTGTAGCTTTAACTGCTTGTTTAGCCCACATAGAACCAACATTTACAATAGCACCACCTTTTGTTGCAGCCATTTTCTTAGCAGCAGTCTGAGTGATAAAAAAGAATCCTCTGTTTAAGTTCATATAAGAATCATAATCTGCAACGGTATGATCTAAAAATGGTTTTGGTCCGAAAATACCTGATGCATTCACTAGATAATCAAGATTGTCCCAAGCATTTATAGTATTGTTCAAATGTTGAATTTGTTCATGATTAGTTATATCTACTTGGTGTGTGATTACAACTCCTTCTGCATCGTTTTTAAAAGTTGCTAGTTTTTGGCTATTAGTTCCAACGACATGAACTTCTACACCTTGATTCAATAATTTCTCTGCGGTTGCTTTGCCAATACCACTACTTCCTCCGATAATTAATGCACGCTTACTCATAATATCAATTTTTTATGTTAGAATTTATACCAGACAAAGGTATTTTGATACCCAATGAAATAATTGTGCATATAAGAAAATGAATGGTAATTATAAGAAGTTAGACTTTTTCTCTTTGCTTTTCAGTTATTTTTACGATGGAATTTATTAACCAAAACAGAATGATAGATCATATTGTTTATACTGTTTTTGATTTAGATGAAGCAATGACATGGTTTGAACAAAAACTTGGTGTACGGCCAATTTTTGGAGGATACCACGAAAGCTTTGGAACCAAAAATGCATTAATCAACTTAAACGATGGCATGTATCTTGAACTATTAGCGGCTGATCCTCAAAACACCGAGGTCACCACCCCACGTTGGATGGGTGTTGATTTACTTAGAAAAAATCAAATTACCCGCTGGGCGATAAAATCAAAAGATTTGCAGGTGACTAGCCCTATTTTAAAAAAGTATAACGCTGCCATGGGAAAAATTCAAGAGGGATCACGAAATTTAACTGATGGAAATAGGCTGAAATGGCAATTAACAGTGCCTTTAGCTGCTCCTGAAATAGAACATGTACCTTTCGCTATCGATTGGAGCACATCAGACAAACACCCCACCGAGATGCTACCACCAATGAATTGTCATCTGGTAAATTTTTATGGAACACATTCAGCTAATGAAAAAATAAACGACGTACTACAGGAGTTACAATGTGATTTTCAAATTAAAAAAGGGGCTGAATCTAGTTTAAAATTGGTAATTGATTGCCCGAACGGTATCATTGAAATTTAATACAACAACCTTATGGCTCTATTGGAAGTACTGAAAATGGGAAACCCGAAACTTCGCGAGATTTGCGAAGAAATACCCTTGAAAGAAATAAACACGGAAACATTTCAAGAATTTATTGACTCGCTTATTGAAACACAAAGGGCAGCAAACGGTGCAGGAATTGCTGCACCACAAGTTGGAAGACTACAAAGGGTATTCACTATGGAAATGACTAAAAATCCTCGGTATCCAAATAAAGAAACATTTCCGCTAATCATTGCTATTAACCCTGAAATTGAAATAATCTCTAGTGAATTAATCGACAGTTGGGAAGGGTGTTTATCCATACCAGGAATTAGAGGTCAATTACCTCGCTACCCAAAGATAAAACTTCGTGCATTTGATCGATCGGCAATTGCTTTTGAAATTCAATTAGAAGGTTTTGCAGCGATAGTTGCTCAGCACGAATTAGATCATTTAAATGGCGTTTTATTAATTGATCGTATGGCCGATATGAAGACACTAACTTTTCAAAAAGAATATGAAACCTATTGGATTTAAATTGAAACCAATCGGTATTTAAAGGTCTTTTTTGACCCTATGAATTTTTAAAGACTTAACCAACCATCTAGGCAAAGGCTTTACCGTACTTCGCTTTTTCATTTCAATACTAACTCCTAATTTCTTTATTATCGGAACTTTATGCGTTTCAACAAACTCAAGTAATGTTCCATCAGGGTCTTCTACATAACTAAAATGACCGGCGGCATCGCCCATGTCAAAACTTTCAGCACTATCTACCGTAAAAGGAAACCCAATTGATTGTGCATCTGCCCTATGTTGCGTCATACCTCGTAGGTCGAAGCACAAATGAATATAGCCTAAATCACCCCACAATCGGTTTTTAAAAATCTTTTCAGGTTTGCGATGCATTGATTGTACTAACTCAATTTCTGAAGGACCTAAAAGTGCTCCGAATCCGCCTTTTTTAACACAACTTCTTTTTAGAAGCACACGTCTGAATTTTTCGGCTCCGTTAGAAAAGTTTTCAAAATCTTTGAAAACCTTTTTTTCATCAAAAACAACTATATCATAGCCCAATAGTTTATGATAAAATTCTATAGACACATCGATATTTGAAACACCAAGTACCGCACCTAATACACCTCCACAATTTACCTTCGTATTTGCATAACGATAGGTGTCTTGAACAACTTGAACCGCATTGCCCCATGGATCTTTAAAATAAAAAAACGGCGATTGGCTTTCCTTTTGATAAATTTCAGAAAGCAAAGACAAACTCAAAGTTTGCAGTCTTTGATGGGTAACAGAAATGGCATCAGTTCGAAGTTTCATGATGTGAATACCAAGATCGCCCAACGAAATATCCTTGTCTAAAGCTTGAGGAACTCGATTCTTGAATTGCCATATTTCTAATCCTCCTCCCCCTGCCATATTTAAAGATAGATATGCAATTCTATCTTCTACTTTATGGTTTGTATATCTAGTCATTAGCGATGCAGAATTTTCATCTTTAAAAACCAAGATATCAAAACCTAAATAGCGTCGATACCAATTAAAGACTTCTTTGACATCTGCTACCCCAATTCCAATTTGCTGAATGCCATTGATCACTTTACACATATAAATAAATACTTTAATAAGATGTGTTTAACAGCCTATTATGAATCGACTTTAACTTACAAGAAGGACATCCTAATTTGAACAAAACTACAAGCAACAAGTTCGACAAATTCACTCTTAAGTATGAATTTGTTTGATACTTTCTAGCAGAGACAATTAAATCACTATGTACAATTTTGTATGGAATTTCATGTTTTTTCATACGTTGAAAGAACTCAAAATCTTCCATCAATACCTGCTCCTCATCGAATTGCCCCAAGGCGTTAAAGAGTACTTTTTTAATAAACAAACATTGATCGCCACCTCCAGTAAAAATGCCATCTTTTGTAGTGAAGGACGCATTAATTTTAAGCAAAAAACTATCAGAGTCAAATTGATACGAAAAAAAACCCGCATCAAAACCTTTAGCAATAGTAGTTTCTATATCTAAAAAAAAAGTTTTCGGAGGTATTACATCAGCATGCAAAAAAACGAACACTTCACCCTTAGCAATAGCTGCCGCCTCATTCATTTGACACGCCCTACCTTTTTTTTGACATTTTACGAATGCCACCCCATTAGCATTCAAAAATTCACCACTATTATCTTTATTTTTAGAAGATAAGGCAACCAAAATCTCGTGTTCATTACTCGAATTTAAATCTTGAAGAAGAGGTATTAGCTTAACTAAATTTTCACGCTCGTTATGCGCCGGCACTATTACACTTAACATATTTCGAGAAAATTTAAATTCATATTTCAATTAATCTATTCTTATTATTTCAATTTATTTACGAAATGAATGACGAAAGGTTTCCCATATTTTTCGACCAAACCATAAGTTATTTTTTTACGTTAGTAATAATACAATCTAATTTCAAAACAAATGAATGTAATGAGTTTAAAAATATGGAGCATTTTCGTTTTAACGCTATTTTCCACATCTCAGGTTGCGCCTCAATTAAATTCCGTCAAAGAAGCAACACCTTCTGAAGAAATAGACTATAATACGCTTTCGGAAAAATTCTTGTTAGCAGCCAAACACAAGACTAGCACCCAGCAATTTCAAGATCAATTAGCAAACAGCAGTCTAGAAAGTCTTGAGGCCGGACTTCAGACTGACACAGAAAAACTAGCTTTTTGGGTAAACATCTACAACGCTTATATTCAAGTTATTCTCACTAACAATCCAGAGTTGTACGACGATCGACAAGCTTTTTTTAATGATGACCGCATAATTATTGCTGGCGAAAAAATAGCTTTCTCAAAAATAGAACATGGCATCATTCGCAAATCTCAATGGCCATTAGGTTTAGGAAAAATAAGAAAATGGTTTCCGAATAAATTCGAACGAAAGTTAAGAGTTGACCAACGAGATTATCGTGTACATTTCGCCTTGAATTGTGGAGCTAAAGATTGCCCTCCGGTTGCCATCTATACCCCAGAACGTCTAGAAGAGCAATTCAAAGAAAGTACCCGACGATATTTACAAGAAACCACTACATACAATGCCAATAACAAAGAAGTAGCAATAAGCCCTTTATTCAGTTGGTTTAGAGGAGATTTCGGATCTAAAGCTAAGGTTAAAAAAATTTTGAAAAAACATGGGTTAATTCCGACTACAGACGATATCGAAATCCAATACAAAGACTACAACTGGTCTTTAGACCTAAACAACTGGATTGAAATTTAAAAATCTTAATTACAATCAATTAACAACTTTAACTAAATAAACACTTCAACGACTAAAATTCTTCTTAATTAAGAGATGCGTCATTCAAAGCGAAATTACCCTCATCAGGTTAAGCGAATTTTACACCTAAGCTAATAGGTGAAAATTCAAAACATTCAAGCACCCAATTTAGCTTGTTATGCAGAGGTGGTATATTTGCGCCATAAAACTAACAACAATTACATAGCTATTTGTGACAACCAGTCGTAGATAAAGTTTAATTATATGCAAAAAATTATCGGTCATAAAAAAACAGTTGTTGCCATTTTTCTACTCTTTGCTGTCTCTGCCAGTTTCCTGGTAGGCAACTTGAAATTCTCTTTTGATTTCAGTCAGTTTTTCCCAGAAGGAGATGAAGACTTGGTCTTCTATCAAGAATTCATGGAAGATTTTGGCACGGACGACAATTTTTTACTTATTGCTATTGAGAATGATAGCACCGTATTTAAGAGAGAGTTCTTAGAAGCCTTTCATGAGTTTTCGACAGAGGCTAAGAACCTACCCTACGTAACCTCTAACCAATCTATAACAACGCTTTCTTACCCCTTAAAGTCTCCGCTAGGGTACACCAAATTACCAATCATACACCGAGATGATCCTTCAAGGTACTCGAAAGATTGGAAAAAAATAAAAGAAGATAATCTCTTTATTAATTTATTTATAGACAACAAAGGGAGTTCACTTGTAGTAACACTTGAAACTATTGACGGACTGAATTACGAACAGTCTAAAGAATTATTAGACGAAGTTCGTAAGCGGTTAGACTTAGCCGGCTTTAATAATTACCACCTACTTGGCAGAGCATTCTTTTATGAAGCGCTGATTGAAATGCAAAAGAGAGAATTAATCACAACTACTATTGCCTCCACTTTTTTAATAATTTTAATTCTATTTATAGTTTACCGCAGCATTGCCATTGTTTTAATTACACTTGCATCAATTCTTTTAGCCCTGCTTTTATTCATGGGGCTACTCTCTGCCTTGTCAATTGAATTAACCGTATTAGCAGCTTTCTATCCTATTTTATTACTTATTGTTGGCACTTCTGACGTTATTCATATTATGGATGATTTTCTGGGAAAACTAAAAAAAGGAATAGAAAAAAATCACGCTATAATTCTAACCATCAAAGAAGTAGGAACATCCACCTTACTAACTTCTGTAACCACCTCAATCGGCTTCGCTTCATTACTCACCTCTAAATCTAGCAGCGTTAGTGGCTTTGGATTAAACGCTTCGATTGGCGTAATGGTCGCCTTTATTACAGTTATTTGCTTTACCTGCGCTCTGCTGCTTATCATTGACCAAAAACACCTCATCCACTCTAAACGTAGCGGCCAAAAATGGAACACCAAGCTATTGACCACCAATAATTTTACTAAAAAATACGCCAAGAGCATTTTAATAGGAAGCCTGATCTTTGGAGGTGTGTGTGCCTTCGGAATCACTAAAATCAACACCAATTATCAGATCAAGAATAGCTTTCCGAAAAACAGCACCATAGCCAATGATTTCGATTTTTTTCAACAAAATTACGCCGGATTTAGACCACTAGAAATTGCCGTAACCTCTGTAAAACCATACAAAGTAACCGATTTTGAAGTTTCTAAAGAAATTGAAAAAGTGGTTCAAGAAATGGCTATGCATTCAGAAATTCGGAACGTACAGTCTGTAAACACATTTTACAAGGGACTTCACAAAGCCAACCACCTCAACAGTTCAACTTACTTTACACTACCAACCGGAGAGTCGACATTCAAAAAGTATCAAAAAGAAATTTCAAAAATTGCGAGAAAACCCCTTGAAAAGTTCGTAAACAAAGACGAAGACAAATCTCGAATTAGCTCAAAAGTTCTTGATGTAGGTCTCGACAGCATCACCAAAGTATATCAAAACCTACAGTCATTTATCAGCAATGAAACCAATGCTGACATTGCCCAATTTCGACTAACAGGAACCGGAATTCTACTTGACAAAAACTCTTTCTATGTGCGAGAAAGCCTTATCAGCGGGTTATTAATGGGCGCCGTCTTGGTCGCGCTTATTATGGCGCTGCTTTTCAAAAATTTTAAATTATTGGTCATTGCCCTATTACCAAACATCTTTCCTTTGCTTTTTGCAGCAGCCCTTTTAGGATACATGAACATACCTTTAGAGGCAACAATTTCAGTAGTATTTGCAATTGTTTTCGGAATAGCTGTTGACGACACCATACACTTTTTAGGGCGCTACAAAGTCGGCATAAACCAGGGACTTTCAAAGGAAGAAGCACTAGAAATCACATTTGCCGAAACCGGGCGAGCCCTGATCATTACAACGTTAGCCTTATTTTTTGGATTTTTAGTGCTTCTATTCTCTGTTCACGCCCCTAGCATGACTATAGGTCTTTTAGTCAGCGTAACACTCTTAGCAGCCTTATTTTTAGATCTACTTTTACTGCCAGTTCTTATTCGAAAATTATTATGATCATCAATCGAGATCATTAAAAGAGCTTATTTTTTAGACTTTAAGCTCTTGCGAAGTTGTATTCGCGCAACAATCACCCGGTAAACTAGAATCAACATCACTAAAATCCATAGAGAAAACAGAAAATATTCCATAGGCATTGGGGGTTAAGGAATTCTGATAAATGAATATTAATTTTATAATCAATAACTTTTAAAGTCACATAAAACGTATACTCTGCCTACTAAACATAACTAAAATGAAGGTCAATTCCTACATAAATAACATTAAAAAAACCAATATACCGTCAACATCAATTTTATGGAGGTTCATACTATAACCGCTTATTACACTTACCTTACATAGATGGAGGTTTTTATTGCTCACACCTAACTACAGACCTTCAACGGTTTAATTTACCTTAATTCGTAGGCAACTCCTCTAATTTAATTTATTTTTGCACTTCTTAATAACTTCACTATGAACCCTTCAGCTTCTGGCTGGATTACAAAATTTGGTGAGATCGTAAAAGATCACGAAAGCGCACACGCCAATTTCTCAGACTTATACCTAGAATTAAAGAAGTCAGGTTTTGTTTATGGCCTAAACATTCGGGTACCTCGCCATATAGATTCTGAGCACATCTTAACGGAAGATGAGAAGGCTAAAATCAACCTGTTAAACGCCCTATATCAAACCTATGCTTTAGAAAATAAAAATTTTGAATTTTCTTCTTTTGTTGATACTGTTTTTCAGTTTTATCAAGATTTAGAGATTGGTCAGATTTCATTCTTCAATAAAATCTTAACCGGCGGCAAAACATCGTCACAACTTGAAAAACTAATCAATTCAAGAGTATACCTTGCCGATAATATTCTTAGTAAAACTTTTAATAGCATCATCACCAACACCCTGTTATTCATCGATGTTCTTACATTTAAGCACTACCTCACTAAACCAAAGCACATACGAGTTTATGCCCAAAACCTCGAGTATATTGCGATTAATATCACGTATCATGCTTTAAGCTCAAAGAAAAAGAATAAAAATGATGAGCGACTTGAACAAGTTTTTGAAGCTTCGCTAACCTTTATCGACAACAAAAAAGAAGGCTTTGATGGTTCATACCGCGAAAGTTTGCTTGCAAATGTTGCGGTTTGGGAGAATCAGTATTTTTTAGACATTGCTTGTTTAACCGTTTGGGAAGATCAAACCCTAGAGCACAGAGAATCACATTTAATTTTCGGATTAGGATCTGATTTAGGTTTTAAAGACAAAGAAATCAGTAGAGCCCTAGATGAGATAAGTTACTTTTTTGAAAAAAATTCAAGCACAATACCCTTTCTGCACGACAAGAACCTTGCCCTACAATTCTATGACAGCATGTCTAAAATTGTAAATAAATTAATTTTAAGAAACAGCAAACGACTTCAAAAAGAACTTGCAGAAAGCAAAGAACTCGTATTTCTAATTTCGCAATCAACTATTAGAGACCTTAATGAGGAAGAAAGAAAAAAAGTGCAAAATCAACTAATTGACATTTTCAAAAGCATACCTTCATTAGCCATTTTTCTACTTCCAGGAGGCGCTGTTTTACTCCCCATTTTCATTAAATTAATTCCGAAATTACTCCCTTCATCTTTTGATGAAAATAGAGTGAAATAGTGGTCCATTTAAAAAACCAATCGGTTTTTTAAAGCTATTTTTCTGTCTTTACTTTTGTTAGTGATTTTTTGTAAATTTCAATCACAGAAAGAGACCTATTTTCACAAAATATGGAGCTTTACATGACAAAAAACCCACTATAAGAAAAATCTATTGAAGTAGTCAATTACCTTTTATTCAGGTTATTAATGTCAATTACTCTAACCATAACTTAAAGTCTCTTACTCTTTCTCTACTTACGATGATTTCTTGGTCTGAAAAGTGATGTAATTTGATTTGAAGGCGCGAATTGGTATAAGAAATGATGTCTTTTATGTGGTTTACGTTTACATAAAATTTTCTGCTAACCCGAAAAAATATTTTTGGCTCTAACTCTGTTTCTAAGTTTTCAAGAGTTGTATCAAGCAAGTAATTTCTTCCTTCCGTTGTAGCTGCATAGGTGCCTTTGTTTTCACTATAAAAACATTCAACTTCATCTGCATTTATAATTTTAAGATGCTGCCCCACTCTTACAGTAAATCGTTTTTTGAATTCTCTTTCAAGCGGATTAACCAACAGCTTTTTAATATCATCAAAGTCAAGTGCCATTTTTTGCGGTTCAGGCTTTAAGGCTTTGTATTTATTAACAGCAACTTCTAAATCTTCATCATCTATTGGCTTTAACAAATAATCAATACTATTTAATTTAAAAGCTTGTAGCGCATATTCATCATAAGCCGTAGTAAAGATAATAGCACTCTTCACTTCAACCTCATCAAAAATTTCAAATGAGAGTCCGTCTGAAAGTTGAATGTCTAAAAAAATTAAATCAGGATGATTGTTATTCTTAAACCAATTAATGGCTTCTTCAACAGAGTAAAGCATTACCGAAACCTCTACCTTTAGTTCTGCTAGTAATCGAGCTAGTCTTCTTGCTGCTGGCTTTTCATCTTCTATTATAATTACATTCATCTCTAGTAATTCGTCTTTACGATTTATATAATACTTTTATTTTGATTTCGATTGGGTAATGTAAATAATCAATAATCTGGTTTTTCTGCCCTTTTGTTAATCTTGGTACAAATACTTTTTAATTTGGGGTGCCTCCAACTTTTTCATAAAGGCTGTTTTAGGAAGAAACAGATTAAAACCTTTGACAATCAGTAATACCCACCAAAAGATTGGTCCGATGGCCATAATATAAATGATAAAATTTGGGGTATCACCTTGTTGCATTAGTAAAACTAAAGCCAGAATTATTAAAGTTCCGACAACAAACATTGGTATTGACCAATACCACGACTTTATAGCCGCTACACGCTTTCGAGCATTATTTAACATTAACTCAGAATACTCGTGCTGCTGCCGGCAATTGCTATTATTCATCTTTCATATATTTTTGAATCTGTCGCGCTTCCCATTCTTTACCAAGAAACGGATTTTTAACAAAAACGCTGATTGCGTGAATAAGTAGCCCTATTCCCCATAAAATTATTGATCCGTATACATTCCAATTAATCCATTCTAAAAAATTAAGCCCTTCAACACTTCTGTCATTTACAAGAAAGAAGCGAAAGTCATTTTTGATTAATAACATGACGGAATTCACGATTATGTAAACTGCTAAATGCCTGTAAAAACCTTTAATTCGATCAACTTTTCTTTGAGCCCTACCTAAGGGGGTGTTTGGTCTTTTGCTTTTTGCTTTCATAATGAACTGTTTTTTATTATTGATATTTTTCAGAATCGCGTCGTTCTTCATCTAAATACTTTTGAATTTGACGCTCTTCCCAATCTTTATTAAAAAACGGACTGAATGAGAATACTTTAAGACCGTGAAAAAAGATACCGATTCCCCAAAAAATCCAGGTAGAATATGTGCCAAAATTGCTTAATGATTGAAAAAAGCCTTGTCCATTATACATCAAACTCACGGTAACAACAACACTAATCATAATGTTTACAAATACGTAAACCATTAAGTGTATATAAAAACCTTTCAGTTCTTCTACCTTTTTTTTAGCTCGCTCTTTTTTACTTAGATTAACTTCGCTCATTAGTTCCATCTGTTTAGATTCTCCTCTTCCTTCATAAATTCTTTGATTTTTCGTTCTTCCCATTGCTTTCCTAAAAACGGGTTAACTCCAAATACTTTAACGGCATTTAGTGCAATACCTAAACCCCAACCAAAAGCAGCCCATAAGAACCACATATAGTTCCATCCATTTGTATAGTAATTTAATGCTCCTAAAAAGCTTATAAAAATTACGTATGACATTAAACTCGAATAAAATTTCTTTACTTCTGCAATACGCTCTTTAGCTCTCAAATACTTTGCGTCTTGTTTGTAACTTGTCTGATTTAGTTCTAATAAGTCCATTTGATTTTTGTTTTTAAGGTTTGTCATAATCGCTTATATCAAATTTCAATAATTAGTAGTCATTTTCTAAAAGTTACTTTCTGAATTGTTGATTTTGAGTTATGAATTGTAAAATTAGAAATTTTCATCATCCATAAACTCGCGCATTTTGCGTTCTTCCCAACCTTTACCAAACAAAGGGCTGTAACCAAATGCTTCAAAACCATGTGCCGTTACACCAAAACCCCAACCTAAGGTCGGAAAAATAGCCCAAGGAAAACTTGTAGTTTGATAATTGATAAAAATTAGAATTGGTATTACAAGACAATAGGCGAATAAATTTCCGTAAAAACCTTTGATAGCCTGTACGCGTTCTTTAGCCTTTTCGTAACGTTTATCTTCTATATATACTTTTTGCGTTTTCATTTGTGATACTTGTTTAGTCAGCATAGGTAGTTTTACACTAAAATCTGACGGAGACTTTGAAATCTCAACTTCTCTATTTGTTAAAATGGCATATCGTTGCTGAATATTAGTCAAGCCTACACCACTACTCTTTTTTACGACCTGTTTTTCTTGAAGATTATTACTCACTACAAGTTCACCTTCATCTTCATATACCTTAATATGTAAAGGTTTATCTGACGTAACTACATTATGTTTTACTGCATTCTCAAGTAATAATTGAAGCGAGAGAGGTATAATTTTAGCATCAGGATTACTACACTTATCAGGAATTTCAAAAACAATACTCTCTTCAAAGCGCATTTTTAAAAGTCGCACATAGGTTTTAGCAAATTGCAATTCTTCATCTACAGATACCAAATCTTTATTTTTCTGCTCTAATACGTATCGGTAAACTTTAGAAAGCGAAGTGGTAAATTTTTGTGCTTGATAGGGGTCTTCTTCGATTAAACTTGTAAGTACATTTAAACTATTAAACAAAAAATGCGGATCTAGTTGGTTTTTTAAAGCATCAAATTTCGCTGAGGCTGTACCTGCAATAATCTTTTGTTCTTTTACTTTGTTTTCTTGTCTACGCTTATAAAAATAAAACGAATGAAATATGATTAAAACCACCAGTGTAATCAATAGTGATATATAATAATCGTCGAACCCAGGATCTGCTAAGAAAGTTTGTATTGGCCTTCCTAAAACACCTACAAAAATTATGGCTCTAGATATAAAGATAGCGATAAAAGAAACCCCTAAATGTGCCGCAAAACTTCCTAGAATTAGCTTGGCTGTTTGAAATGACGGGGCAAATTTAGATTCAAAAAAGCGCCATACTATGGTGTTTGCGAAATACAAGAGTATTGACGGTATCATATTAAGATAATACTCTTGCCATACTCTATTCAAGTCAATATCCTGGTCGAAAGTGCCCATAATATAAAGAACGAACATAATTATGATATAAATCAAGGTTCCAATTAAAACGGCATTTCGTATATCTATAATGAGTTTCCGCATATAATTGTTTATTCTTTACAATTTGCTACCATTGCTTTAGCTCTATCTTCACCCCAATTTGGATGAAACTTAGATACTGGTTTAAAGTTAGCGAAAAGTTCTAAAGATCGTTCTATGTCTTTACAGAAGGGGGCCGTATCTTGACCAAAATACTTTGCCGAACCCATATCCCATTCTGCTTTTGAAAACACCACTCTGGGGTTTTCTGGTTCTATCTCTGCAGCAGCAGCATACGCTGCAAGCACTTTACCTGATAACGACATACCATAGGTAGCACCATCAAAAGCTATCCAAGCGGTATAGGTCATTGCTTGTTGAACCATGATCTCAGGATTTTCAGGTGATATCGCTTTCGCTAAGTCAATAAATTGTTGTGCTTTTTCAAGTTGCTGTGTTAACTTCTCTTTGTCTTTTTCTCCGAAAGAAATGATGGTATTTATTTGCGCGACATAATAATAAGGCAACCAATTATCCATTTCAGCATTTGAAATACGTTCAAACATATTAGAGGCTTCTACCATCTTTCCTTCTCCCCAAAGCGCGAAAGCTTTTTCCATACCCTTGGTATACTGATCTTGGGCAAAAGTTATTGTAGATACTAAAAGGATTAAAACTGTAATTACTTTTTTCATGATTATTTGTTTTGATTTGCTCTCACTTTCGCAAGATCTGATTGATTTATAAATTGATAATTTGTTTTAAATTTTCTTCTGCCACTTCAAATTTTGCAACTGACCATTTTGGTGGGCCAAAATTAGAAGGTGCATCGTTAGAGCTTCCTGTATCTTCGGTAGGAATACCAAATAAGGTATCGAGTTTTCCGTCATTATCTTTATCGTGAAAAACTGAAATGGCGTAGATACCACTGGGTACACCAGTAAACTTTACCGTACTTTTACCATTTTCAATTTTTCCGAATGCCCCTTTAAAAACCTTCTTCAACCATTGCTCTTCTGAATTATAAAGTCCTACCAAAACTTGTCCTTCATCATTAGCAATATTGGTTACCTCTACTTCTATAGTTGTTACTTCTGATTGGGCAGAAAGTATGGAAGAAATTAAAATCATACATATGGTAATAATTATTTTGATCATGGTTCTGTTTTTTAATTACAGTTCAAAGATGTCAACAATTTCTCATACAAATGAAAAAGAAGTACTGAATTGTAGAAATATGCGACTGGAATGTTATTCACTTTACCGAACTAGATCTTAAATGCGAGACAATAGCCTAAAGAGATTTGGTAACTCGCTAAGGATTCAAAAATCCTGAAGCCTCAGCAAACGCCATTGTAAACGGTTGGTTATATTCAGATGATATCGCCGAGCAAGATGAAGACCGATTCTTTTTTATTGTCGATAGAACAAAAGATATGATTATTCGAGGTAGACTCAATGTTTATCCCCGTGAGGTAGAAGAAATAATAATGAAACATAAAGCTGTTTCAATGGTAGCAGTTATTGGAGTTTCAGACGACGAAAAAGTAGAAGAAATAAAGGTTTTTGTAGTTCTTAACCAAGGTGCTACAACCACTACGGAAGAATTGATTACCTATACAAAATCTCATATTGCTGCTTATAAATATGCAAGAATTATTGAGCTTACCGAGGCTCTTCCAATGAGTGCTACTGGAAAAATTTTGAAAAAAGAACTACGAAAATTGTAACCAAAAAAAACCAAGCTCTTTTCAACTAAAATCGCCAAACCGCCTATATTACAATAATTAATCCTTGTACGCGTTGTTGATTTATACTAAACATAAAGTAAGAATTAACTTACTTTTAATATAATAAACAACCAATGAAAGTAGCGATACTAGGCAACTATTTACCGCGTAAATGCGGTATTGCAACATTTACAGCTAACCTTACAGCATCTATTCTTAAATCAGTATCTGAGGCAAAAAAACCAAACGACATTTTTGTAGTGGCTATGGATGATGGGCAATCACAATTTGAATATCCTGAAATTGTAAAGCACACCATTCAACAACAAGATCATGCTCAATATGAAAAAGCTGCAGAATACATTAACAATACCAAAGCCGATGTATGTATAATACAACACGAATTCGGAATTTTTGGCGGTGAAAGTGGTGTTTTTATTCTAAGCCTAATGAGCAAGTTAAATATGCCTATTATTACTACTTCGCATACCGTATTGAAAACACCAAGCTACCATGAAAGACATATCATGAAAAAAATTGGTCAGTTATCACAGCAAGTGGTGGTCATGAGTAATTTGGCGGTTAAATTTTTAACCAATATTTATAGTATTCCGGTTCAAAAGGTTTCGGTTATACAACACGGTGTTCCTGATTTTAGCTCTGTAAAACCAAGTAGATCAAACTTTAACTACAAGGGTAAAAAAGTACTAGGAACCTTTGGATTTTTAGGACGTAGCAAAGGAATAGAAACGGTAATCAATGCTTTACCAGAAATTGTAAAACTCCATCCTGACGTGGTTTATGTGGTCATGGGGCAAACTCACCCAAATGTAAAAAAGCATAGCGGAGAAGAATACCGAAATTATTTAAAACAATTAGCTGCAACCAATAAAGTCGCTGAAAATGTCATTTTTGAAGATGGCTTTTTTGAAGAAGAAGACTTACAGAAATTTTTATTAGGTGTAGATGTTTACATTACAGCCTATTTAAATGAAGCACAAATTACGAGCGGAACAATATCTTATGCTGTTGGGGCGGGTGCCTGTGTTTTATCTACCCCTTTTTGGCATGCAAAAGAACTTTTAGCCGAAGGAAGAGGTGATTTTTTCGATTTTGGAGAGAGCGATCAGTTATCAAAAAAACTATGTTATTTATTAAATCATCCAGAAAAAATCGCAGCTATTAAAGAAAAAGCATCGGCTTATGGCAAAGAATTGTATTGGGATAAAATTGGAGGAGAATATCATCAACTATTGCAATTAGCTATCAATAATTCTAAGAAAACAACTAAGAACATAAGCCGAAGTAGAGTTGTATTACCTCCTTTTAGTATGAGCCATATTAAACGGCTAACCGACGACATGGGTATTTTAGAACACGCAAACTATTCGGTACCTAATTATAAAGAGGGGTATTGCATTGATGACAATGTTCGAGCGTTACTTCTCGTACTAATGGCAAATGAATTGGAAGTCGACAAAGAATCTATAGAACTTGCAGATACCTATTTAAGGTATATCAAATTAATGCAAAAGGATGATGGTTTCTTTCATAATGACATGTCTTACGACAAGAAATTTTTAGATGAAACGGGTTCTGAAGATTCTTTCGGAAGAACAATTTGGGCTATAAGCTATATGATTCGCTTAGCACCCAACGACAGTCACCTTCAATTTGCTAAAGATATTTTCTTTAATTCTTTGCCTAATTTTGAATCAGTACAATCTATTCGTGCTATAGCGAATATCATACTAGGTTTAGGTCATTTTCTAAAGCGTTACCCAGACAATGAAAATGTAATGCACATACTACAAGTGCTAACTTCAAAACTGTCGCGCCAATTTCAAGATGAAAGTAGTGAAGATTGGTGCTGGTTCGAACCTATACTAAGCTATGATAATGCCATGTTGCCTTTAGCACTATGGCAGAGTTATGCGATCACTCGCGATAAAAATGTTTATGATATTGCCTCTAAAACCACTGCATTTATTCATAACAAAACCTTTATAAATGATCAATTTTCTTTGGTCGGCAATGCTTGGCTACATAAAGGTGATGAAAGACCTTCTGATGGCCAACAACCCATTGATGCGATGGCGATGGTAATGATGTACAGCATGGCATTTCAAGTGACCAAAAACACAAAGTATAGAGAATTTATGAATAAGGCCTTTATGTGGTTCTTAGGAGAAAATGATTTGTACATTCCGTTATATGACGAAGAGTCAAAAGGTTGTTGTGATGGTTTAGGTTCTAACAGTATAAACCGTAATCAAGGTGCTGAAAGTACAATCTCATATTTACTATCATACCTCACCGTATGGCAAACAGAAATGAACACCGCTTCATTAAATGCATTACTAGATCATGAGACATTACCAATCACAAATACTCTAAGTAATTAAGCATAAAAAAAAGACTACATAAAAAAAAGCCCAGTGATAATTTACTGGGCTTTTTAGCGTCTATCAAATAATGTTCAGGCGAGTATATTTTTTAGGCATTTTGAACACCAGTTTGATTTATTTCAACACCTAATTAATAAGTAAACAGCAATAAGTAGAGCACCATGTAATGAGGTGCTAAATCTAATTAAAGTCTCTATTACTCAGGCGCTAAGTACCTAATAGCTAACAAATAAGTATAAAAAAAGCCCAGTGATAATTTACTGGGCTTTTTAGCGTCGATAATAGAAAAGAGTTTAAGCGAGTATTTTCTTTAACCGAAGCTTTAATACATCTTTCTCGATTGGCTTTCGAATATAATCTGCTGCACCAAGCTCTAAACCTTTTATTTCATCTTCCGCGCTGGTATAAGAGGTCAAGAATACTACCGGAATTCGAATTGACTTTTCTTGAATGTATTGAAGCAATTTATAACCATCTAATTTTGGCATTTCAATATCTGTCAATATTAAATCGTAAGAATTTTTACCAAGTTCTAACAAAGCCTCAGGGCCATCAGGAACATGCACAATATTAAAACCGTCTTGTTTTAGTATTTTTAAAACGATTGCTGAACAAACCAAATCGTCTTCTACTAATAATATAGATTTTCCATGACTCTTCGGGTCGGCCTTACCCCTATCATCATTGTAAACTAAATTATCAAGAACTTCATCAAGTGAAACATGGGCGAAACCACTACTGGTATCACTCATTGCATATGGTATTATAATTTCTTTATTATGTAGAATAGAACCACATGAATACACCACATTAGGCACGTAACCTTCGCGCTCGGTTTCATTAGCAACCAGTAACGGATTCTCTAATTGAGCCAGAACTTTTCGAGGGTCATTCAAATCAAGTAAAATAGCACCCAATACATAACGTCGTACAGCTCCTACTCCGTGAGTAATTACCAACCAACCTTCATCAGTTTCAATAGGAGACCCTGAATTTCCTAATTGCACGAATTCCCAAGGGTACTTGGGTTCTTGTATCAGTGTAGCCTCGCCATCCCAGTTGTTAATTTGATCGCTAAACATAATGTAATTATTTTCTCCATCATGTCGTGATAGCATCGCATATTGTCCGTTTACTTTTCGAGGAAACAGTGCCATTCCCTTATTTTGAGCATTTTGCCCATAAATTGGCATAACCTTAAAGGTATAGAAGTCAGTAGTTTCAATTAATTGAGGCATGATTACATATCCGTTATACGCCGTATAGGTTGCATAAAACTTTACGTCTCCATTTTCTTCGGTAAATTTTACAAATCTTGCGTCTTCAATACCATTACTCTCAGCATCAGTAACCGGAAAAATCACACGTTCGCTAATTGCTGTATCTAATGAAAAACTAATCTCATACTGCGCATTAGCAATAAACTTTATAGCTTGTAATACCTGGTTGTTAGCAATTGTAATTTCATTTTCATTTTCAAATTGATTTATACTTTGTAGCAGCTCTCTAAATAAAAAGGTGTCATTAAGCCTTCCTAATATTTCATTCTTCGCTGTTTTATCATCAAACTTCATATCTTTTAACTTATGATTGAAGTCTGCCTTCTTATATTCATGTAACTGAACAGTTTCAGCTACATCAACCAATTTACTAATAGGGTTAAATTCAAGATTATTATCCTTATCCAAAATAGCGCCTCTAAAACCAATAGAAGAAACATGACCTTCACCTGTAGCTCTAAAACTGACGATTACTCGCTTTTGACCAACTTCTAAATGTGATTGATCAGGATCTTCAATTATCGACGGATTAAAAAATGCGGCTGATTCAATCGAATACTCATGCGTAAAATAAGCCCCAATTAGTAATTTTCTTTCATCTGAAATATGTATTGGGTCATGACCCAATTCTTCAAAAAGAAAGGTAACTCGTTCATAATGATGGTGAAATATTTTGGTTATATTTCTATGCCTATTACTAAAATCTCTAAGTGTTTGGTTTAGAATTTGATTAGAGGCATCATCTGACATACTAATTACCCTATTTATAATCTTTTTTGCTCTAGATTCACCCCCAGGCATAAAAAAGCGAACTATTACACGCTTAGGATCAGGATGAAAGTGGTTTTGAAGTCTATGAATTGTAATTGCCATTTTTGGAAAATTATTAGTTTGTAAGAATATACAACGGATTTAATGTGTTTATTCGTATAAATTATTATCAATTAGAACATATTCTAAAAATTTCATAATGAAAAGCTTTACAGTTTTAAGAGGAATAGGCACAGTCAGCAAATAACATTTCAGTTATTTGCCCTAATTTTACCTTATGATTAGAAACATCCAATTACGGATTAACTTAAAAGAAGAAGGTACTCCTGATGGGCTAAAAATCAAAACGGCCAAATACCTAGGTGTTTCAGAAAATGACATCGAAATAAAAGTACAACGCAAATCAATAGATGCCCGTAAACCTGATATTTATTTCAATTACAAACTAGAGGTTTATATTAACGAACCACGACCGAATAAACATACGTATAACTTTCAATATAAAGATGTTTCAAAAGCTAAACCCATTCATATTATTGGTTTTGGCCCTGCGGGTATGTGGGCTGCCTTACGCTGTTTAGAATTAGGCTACAAACCCATTATACTTGAACGTGGAAAAAATGTACAAGAGCGCCGTCGTGATTTAAAAGCCATCAATCAAGACCATATTGTTAATGAAGATTCAAATTACTGTTTTGGTGAAGGAGGTGCGGGCACCTATTCTGACGGAAAACTGTACACCCGAAGTTTAAAACGTGGTGATGTACGTCGCATATTTGAAAGTTTAGTTCATCATGGTGCTACCGATGAAATTTTGATTGACGCTCATCCGCACATTGGCACGAATAAATTACCAAAATTAGTACAAAATATTAGGGAAACTATTATTGCGAAAGGTGGTGAGGTACTTTTTAATACTAAAGTTTCTGATTTCATCATTGAAGGTAATAAATTGAAATCCATTGTTTTAAACGATTCTCAACAAATGGATGTGCAGCGTGTAATATTAGCTACTGGTCATTCGGCACGTGATATCTTTCAATTACTACATAAAAAGAAAATTGCCTTACAAGCTAAGTCTTTTGCTATGGGTGTACGGGTAGAACATCCGCAGCAAATTATTGACTCCATTCAATATCACTGCTCAGGCGAACGTCATGAATTGCTTCCAGCAGCTTCGTATAGTTTGGTACATCAGGCAAAAGAAAGGGGAGTTTATTCTTTTTGCATGTGTCCTGGCGGATTTATTGTTCCTGCGGCAACAGCACCTGGTGAGGTTGTTGTCAATGGGATGTCTCCCTCCAAAAGAAACAACTTGTATGCAAATTCAGGAATAGTTGTAGAAATTAATGCGGAAAAAGATCTTTACAAGTATGACAAGTTTGGGGCTTTAAAAGGACTTGAATTTCAAAAGGATTTAGAGCGTTTAGCTTTTACCTCAGGTGGGCGATCACAAGTAGCACCTGCACAACGACTTACTGATTTTGTAGAAGGAAATTTATCTGCCGATCTTAACCCTACCTCCTATCAACCGGGATTAAATTCGGCCCCCTTACATTCTTTACTTCCAAAATTGATTGGTAGTAGGTTGCGAACAGGTTTTGCTGCCTTTGGCAAAAAAATGAAAGGTTATTATACCGCACAGGCGAATATTGTTGGTGTTGAATCACGTACATCTTCTCCTGTAAGTATCCCTAGAAATGAATTATTAGAACATCCCGAAATTAAAGGCTTATTTCCATGTGGCGAAGGTGCCGGTTATGCAGGCGGTATCGTTTCTGCAGCAATGGATGGCGAACGTTGTGTCGAAGCTGCAATCGCAGGTCTTTAAATTTTGATGTTTTTTAAAGTAGATCGCCGTTGAATTTTAAGAACCATACCTTCTTTAAAAGGTTGTTCTATAGAATTTTAAATTATATCTATCTTTTTAGCATTACCTTCGCGGCTTATAATTTTATATGACATTTAAAGAATTAGGGCTTACTGAGCCTATTTTGAAAGCCCTTGAAGAACAGGGTTATACCAATCCTACACCCATACAAGAACAATCTATTCCCATTCTTTTAAAAGGAAAAGACCTTTTAGGAGTTGCACAAACCGGAACCGGAAAAACTGCAGCTTTCGGAATTCCGATTTTACATCATTTATACGAGCGCATTAGTCTACGAGATAATAAACGTAAGGTAAAAGCCCTTGTAGTAACCCCTACAAGAGAACTCGCCATTCAAATCGGGGAAAATTTCACAGCTTATGGAAAGCATACGGGACTTCGAAATACGGTTATTTTTGGTGGCGTGAAACAAGCTAAACAGGTAAACGCACTCAAAAGTGGCGTAGACATTTTAATCGCTACCCCCGGTCGTCTGCTCGATTTAATGAACCAAGGCTTTATTACATTTCGAGATTTAGAATTTGTTGTTTTAGATGAAGCAGACCAAATGCTGGATATGGGTTTCATACATGACATCAAAAAAATAATTGCAAAACTACCTTCGAAGCGCCAATCGCTTTTCTTTTCGGCAACCATGCCTAAAACTATTGTAGAGCTGTCGCGAAAAATGCTGGGTGATTTTGAAAGAGTTACCATCAAACCAGAACAAGCTACTGCAGAAAAAGTAGCACAAGGCGTCTATTTTGTGAGTAAAGCAAATAAGCCGAAATTACTGATTCATTTGCTAAAAGATCGAGCTGAAGATTCGGTTTTGGTATTCTCAAGAACCAAACACGGAGCCAATAAAATAGTAAAAAAACTAGATCAAGCTGGTATTCGATCTGCTGCAATTCATGGTAACAAGTCTCAAACTGCACGACAAAAAGCGTTGGGCGCCTTCAAAGAAGGTACCTTAAAAGTATTAGTTGCTACTGATATTGCTGCTCGTGGAATTGATGTTGACGACTTAGCTTTGGTGATTAATTTTGATCTTCCAAATGTTTCTGAAACTTATGTGCATCGTATTGGTAGAACCGGTCGCGCCAATGCAAGTGGTATCGCATTATCATTTTGCATGGCAGAAGAACGCCCATATCTTAAAGATATTGAGAAATTAATCAAGCAACAAGTACCTCGCTTAGGTGACCACCCTTATATGGATGAAGCTTCAGAGCAAGAAACGGTAGTACGTAAGCCTTCTCAGAAATCTCGAAACAACTCCTCCAGAAATCAAAACAGATCAGGAAACTCGAATCGCAATAAAAACAGAAATCGCAACCGGAATAAAAACCGAAACCGAAATCGTAATAACAACAATACGAGCACTAACACAAGCTCTTAAACTACAAGGCATCTCGATAAAAGGTTAGTCCGTTTTGAAAAGGGTCGTAGAACGCAAATTCTTTGGTACCCCAAGGGGTTTCACGTATCAAGGTATGCGCATGAAAAACGTCTTTTGAAGCGTACTCTTCGTAAAGGGCTTCTATATTTTGAGTTACAATACGTAACATCGGTCGGTCTTGTGCTGTTTCCCATTCTTTAACATCATGCCATTGCAAATGTATTTCAATACCATCTTTAAGTACACCTGCGTAGGTTGGGTTTTTAGAATCGTCAGCAAAGCCTATTTTGAAACCTAATCGATTGACATAAAAGTCGAGCGCTTCTAGGACATCCTTAACAGGTAATACGGGGTGAATTTGATGTAGGTAGCCTTTTATTTCCATAGCCTAAATTTAAAGTATTCTATTTACCTTGGTCTCTTAATTACATGATGCCTTATGTACATACCTGCGCAATATAAGAATGAAAATATTGAAGAAGTTAAAAAATTCATTGAAGAAAACAGCTTCGGAATATTAGTGAACACCGTTGACGGCAAACCTTGGGCTACTCATATTCCATTAGAATTAGATGTTGATACTGAAGGAAATGAAGTATTGGTAGGTCATATTGCAAAAGCGAATCCACAATGGCGCCATTTTAAAGAGGAGCAACAAGTACTTTGTATTTTTAATGGACCTCACAGTTATATTTCATCATCGTGGTACAAGGCAGAAGAAGTGCCTACCTGGAATTACATAGCCGTACATGTTTATGGTAAACTAAAAATTTTAGATGAAGCTGCGGTTCTGAAATCAATGCATCAACTAGTTGACAAGTATGAGCAGCATTCTAAAAAACCTATTTCGATCGACCAACTTTCGTCAAAAACCATGCGTCAAATTAAAGGCGTTGTAGGTTTTCAAATTACCATTGAAGATATTCAAGCCGCCAGTAAGCTTTCACAAGGCAGGGAGCATGACCATGCCAAAATAATTGAAGAACTGCAAAACAGCAGCAATCAAGGCAGTCATGAAATCGCGAGAAAAATGAAAGACAATTAAATATATCGATTAAGCACCTAGCGAATGATATGCTCTTAGAATATTATCCATTTGCTGATTCTTTTCGGCATTAAAAATTTTACGTACTGGTTTTTCATCTAACCATTGTAAAGTGCGTTTGATACCTTCTGAAAACGGAATGGTAGCTGTAAAACCCGGAACGAATGTTTTGATTTTAGTATTATCAAAAATGACACTTTCTGCTTTGTCAGCCAAAAGGGTTCCTGTGAAGGAAGGTTCAATTTTACAGATAAAATCAGATGCAATGTGAACCACCTTTGCCTCTACCCCTAGCGAATCGGCTAGAATTTTATAAATCATATTCCAAGTTAACACCTCATCTGAAGTAATATGAAAGGCATGACCAATCGCTGTGGTTAATCCTATTAGACCCACAAATCCCTTAGCAAAATCATCGGCATGGGTAACTGTCCAAAGTGAAGTGCCATCACCATGAATAATAATTTCTTCGCCGTTCAACATTCTTTGTGGTGTTGTAAACTCTTTAAAACCTCCAATAGCAATTGGTATTACAGTATCGTAAGTTAATGATGGCCGAACAATTGTAACAGGAAAACCTTCTTCTCTATAAGCTTTCATCAACCGATCTTCACATTGAATTTTCTGTTGAGAGTAATCCCAAAGGTTATTACATAATGGTGTCGACTCCGTAATAATTGGATAGCTCAATGGTGTTTGATAACAAGAAGCAGAACTAATGAAAATGTATTGTTTAGTTTTTCCCTTAAACAAAGCGATATCACGTTCAATATCTTCTGGTGTAAAGGCTATCCAGTTGACAACAACATCCCATTTATGATTTTTTAACTCTTGTAATTGTTCAGGTTTGTTTATATCACCTATAATGGTTTTAAACCCTGAAAGATTTACTTTTGTTGTTCCTCTGTTTAAATGGTACATATCCATTCCTTTTACTATTGCTAATCGCGTAGAGGCTGTGCTAATATTACCTGTGCCACCAATAAATAAAACTTTCATATCATTTTCATTTGAGCGTTTAATATAGCCATAAGTGATATCAGTTGCGCATTTTTAAACTAAATATTCAACAAATACTTATCTTATTTACTTAAATTTAATCTATGGCCTATGATGAATTTTTAGCAGATCGTATTCGACAAAACTTAAGAGAACGTTCCATTGCTTATGAAGAGAAGAAAATGATGGGCGGGCTTTGCTTTATGGTTGATGATAAAATGTGCTTCGGAATACATATAAATAAAAATTCAAATGCCTCTTTAATGATGGCACGCGTGGGGCCAGACCAATATGAAAACGCTTTAGCTAAGACTTATTGTACTGAAATGAAATTTACAAGCAGACCTATGAAGGGTTATGTACATATACAGGAAGATGGACTCGATTTAGATGCTGATTTAGATTATTGGATTCAATTATGCTTAGCTTTTAACCCGTTTGCAAAAAGTAGCAAAAAAAAGACTAAAAAGATAAAGGCATAATTTTATCTCTTGTGATTACGGCCTCGTTATTCATTAGTTCAATAGTGTTTTTATTGTCTTTTATGGCTACTGCTGCACCATTCCAACTATGCCATTGTAAAAAATAAGCTGCTTTACCTTGAAGCTTTTCGACTAGGTGCATCATATTCCACTGACCATAACCTGCTTGTCGAGGACCTGATTCAGACATTACAATTGTTTTTCCGAGTGATTTTAATTCTTCATAATGCGGAAAGTCAGGTTGATCTCCGTAATAATCCATACCTACTAAATCGACATAATCAGATCCTGGATAATATGCTGTTACATTGGCATACCATGTTTCACTTGGAACTACGGAATAGGTCCAAATTAAATTATCTAAACCGTAATCATATTTAAAGGTTTCGTATAGATCAATCCATAATGCCTTGTAATCTTCTTCATTAGTTTGCTGGTTGCCATGAGCATTGGTACCCCACCAGAAAAAATCACCATTCATTTCGTGAAATGGTCGCCATATTACGGTAACTCCTGCTGCTTGCAATTTTTGTAATGCCCCTGCCACCCTATCAAGTTCTGATCTATAGCTTTGCCATGCCTTTGTTTGTGGCTCATCTTTTCGAAGCGATTTTAATTTAATAATTTCTTTATTTTCAACTGTATTCCAATACACATCTATTTTATCAACAAACGGATTGTCAGCATGCCAGCTAACGGTTACTAATCCTCCTGCTTGCCAGTGATCAATTAAAGTTTGTACGGGGTAGTCGTCTTTAGTTTCCCAACCAAAATCAGCCCCAATTAAGCCTACATGATTTCCCGTTTTATCAACCAACATATCTACATAAGTGTTATAATACCATGCAGTTGATGTAGGCATATCTCCACATTGCTGCCCTACCATTACTTGATCATTGGCAATTAAATTATCAAAATAAGCTAAGATGCTTTCCTTGTTTCTATGGTCAAATATGGGTCCTTCTATTGCTGTATTGGGTTCAGAAATTTCTTCAGAATTATCAATGTTTTCAGATTGCATAATGATATCGTTTGTGGAATCCTCTGGAGAACATGAAAAAATCCAGAGCAGCCCAAGTAATGAAAGAGATTTGCGCATCATATGGGATTTTACGGTCTTTCTATGCAAACACAAGAACCATTCCGAAAAAGCAACCGTTACCTTGCGGCTACGATTTAATTGATTTCATATCAATAACAAAACGATATTTCACATCTGATTTTTGAAGGCGGTCATAGGCCGTATTAATATACTGAATATCAATAAGCTCAATATCAGATACGACATCGTGCTCGCCACAAAAATCCAACATTTCTTGCGTTTCTTTGATTCCACCAATTAGCGAACCTGCAATTCGTTTGCGCCCACCAATTAAGCTACCACCGTGAAGCGCTTTTAAAGGTTCAACTGCGCCGACCAAGACCATAGTGGCATTTCGTTTTAGTAAAGCGGTATACGGATTCAAATCATGACCAACCGGAATAGTATTCAGTAAAAAATCAAAAGAACCTCTATGTTCTTTCATTTGACTGCTATCTTTAGATATCAAAACGATATCAGCACCCAATCGCTTGGCGTCTTTACTTTTACCTTCTGATGTCGTAATCATAACGACTTCAGCACCCATCGCATGAGCGAATTTAATTCCCATGTGACCTAATCCACCTAAGCCGATAATACCCACTTTATCACCTTTTTTGATATTCCAATGAGCGAGTGGTGACCATGAAGTAATACCAGCACAAAGTAAAGGCGCTGCAGCTTCAGGAGATAAATTCTCTGGAATTCGCAAAACAAACTGTTCGTCTACAACAACACTTTCTGAATAACCACCAAAGGTGTGACCCCCTAAATGTTTATCAGGACTATTATAAGTCCATGTTGCACCGTTCTCACAAAATTGTTCCATATCATCATCGCATGCACTGCATTCATGACATGAATCGACCAAACAGCCCACACCAACTAAATCGCCTACTTTATATTTTTGAACCTCTCCGCCAATGGCAGTTACCTTACCAATAATCTCATGCCCAGGAACTACAGGGTATTTTGAACTTTTCCAATCGTTTCGTACTTGATGTAAATCACTGTGGCACACGCCACAATACATAATTTCAATTTTGATATCGGTGGGCCGTACATCTCTTCGTTTTAATTTAAAAGGAACTAAATCTGCTTCACCCGTTTCTGCTGCATATGCTTTTATCATCGTCATTTTAATTTTTTCAAAGGTCAATGTAAAATTTTAGTAACATTAACTCAAATGAAAAGAAAATTAAAACTAACCCTACTTCTAAATTTAAAGAAATTTATGCTTTTACAAATTATCAAGCTGATTTTTGTTGTTATCATCACTAATAGTCCAAAAGAAGCCCACAAAGAAAAAGGCATCAGCTGTTGGGCGTATTTCTCTTCTATCGAAAATACCCTCCATATTTGGGGCATCAGCATATTGATAACCATTTACATTTTTGAATCCCGCTATATTACTTACAGATAGATATAGTATTTTTTGCTGTGAAATTAAATAGGCCCAGTTGACGCTTAAATTATTATAAGCCTTTGTTTTTTCAGCCATAAAATCAACAGCATTCGGATTGTTAAAAGGTCTACCAGAACCATAACTATACGAAACTCCAACTTGTGAACGCCAATCGGTAATAAAATACTTAGTTACTAGAGAAAAGTTGTGTTTTGGTGCAAAATTGGGTGTTGCACTTTCTCTGAAATTTCTATAGTTACGCTTTGTATTTAAGTAAGAATAAGAAGCCCAATAATCCAAGTTCTTTATGCTTTTATTATCTCTCCAAAAAACATCTAAACCAGAAGCATAGCCGCTACCTCCGTTGTTGAATTCAGAATCAAACTGAGGGCGCAAGGTATTGTATTTGGTAAGGTTTTTATAGTCTTTATAGTAGGCTTCAGCTCTGAATGTTTTGCCATCTGCAGCGTATTGATAGTTTAAAATATAATGGGAAGTTTTTTCATGTTCGAGACTTTGATCAAACTTTAAATACTCCGTAAACGGATTCTGATAAAAATCACCATAAGCTAAAGAAAACTGTCCATTTTCACTGCTTTTATAAGCTAAAGATGCTCTAGGAGAAACTGTAAAACCATCCAGTACTTTAGAATACTCGCCTCTTACGCCCAATTTCATGGCAAACTTGTTACTAAAAAATATGTCAGCTTCAGAAAACGCTCCCGTTAAATGATCCATATAATCAGATTTAAGTTCCAATCCGTTAATCGTAGTAAAGGTATCTTTGTAATCAGTTATGAAATGCTCAGCACCAAAATTTAACTGAAATCGATTGCTAAAACTTTTTTTCAGTTTTAATTTTAGATGTGAGGCAGTTTCGTTGGTATGAATATCATTGGTTTGAATGTCAATATTATTTTTGTCTACAGAAATACTTGCACCTGCAGTTAATGTCCATTCTTTATCTAAGAAATGTTTATAAGAAGAGTTGGCGTAAAGGTTATTGTTTTTCAATTTAAAATTGACTAAATCTTCAAAATTGATATCTTCTTGATCAATATCTAAATTGGCATGGTTGAAACCCGCATAAAACTTAAACATACTTTTATCTTTTTTACTTCGGAAGATCGCCTCTCCTGAAATAGATTCGTAAGGTTTGTTCCATCGTAATCCTCTGTTGTTAGGAATAATCCATTGATAAGGAGCTAAGTTGACATAGGAAGTATTCACGCTCAAAGATTGATCACCCCATATTTCGGTATGCCCTAAACCACCACCAACACTCATAATTTGAATATCAGTCTGTTCTTGTTCTGGCACATCAGTAGTGTTTAATAGCAACACACTGGACAATGCCTGACCGTACTCTGCAGAATATCCACCCGTACTAAACGTAATCCCTTTAAATAAAAAAGGAGAAAACCGACCGCGAGTCGGAATGTTGTTGGCTGTTGCACTAAACGGTTGAAAAACGCGAAGACCATCTATAAATACTTGTGTTTCCCCTGCTTCACCTCCACGAACAAATAAACGACCGTCTTCATTGACAGTTGTCGTACCAGGCAAGGTTTGTAATGCTGCAACAAAATCACCAGCCGCACCAGCTGTAGTTACAATATCTAAAGGTTTCAATACCGAAACTTTCGAATTGTCACCTGCTTGAAAACTTCCTGCAGTTAGGGTTACGCCGTTCAATTGGTTGATCGCTTCCTGTAATTGTATGGTGAGATCTCGCAAATAAGAAACATCACCAGCTTGCATATATGTTTCAAAAGATATCATTGAAACTATAAGATTTTGGGTACCTGTCTCCGTGGTTTCAAAATTAAATTTGCCTTGAGCGTCAGTTGATGCACCATCATATGTGCCCTCTAAATAAATATTAGCACCTTCTATAGGATTAGCATTTTGATCTGTAACTACCCCTGAAATGGTGGTTTGTGCCATTGTGAAGTATCCTATGAATAAGGTAAATAGTACTATGATTAGTTTTTTCATGATTGTTCGTTTTTTGATGAGGCAAATGTCAGAACTAAATCAAATTCTTAGAAAACCACATGACTGAACTGTAGCAATTTAAGACTGAATTGAAAATCGAAATTCATTTCACAATTCAGCAATAGAAAATGACAGTTCGGTATGAAACATTTAAGAAAAGTCTCCAATGTGCGCATCTTTGTATCATCATTAACTACTAAAACAAAATATCATGAAAAAATTAGCACTTATCTTCTTGTTAGCATTCACAGGATTTACAGCAATGGCACAAGAAAAAACAGGAGTTACTATTACCGTAACTATTGAAAATGTTCTAAAAGAAGGTGGAACTATTTTGGGTTCATTGCATACAGAAAATACTTTTATGAAAGGTGCTGGTATTCAAAATACAGGGGCACCTGCCAAAAAAGGAGAAGTAACCATAACTTTTTACAATGTACAACCCGGTACATTTGCAGTAATGGTAATGCATGATGAAAACGCTAATAAAACCATGGATATGGCAGACAATGGGATGCCCTTAGAAAGCTACGGTACTTCAGGTGAAATGGAAGCATTTGGCCCTCCAAGTTTTACCAGTGCAAAATTTGAAATTACAGATACCGATCAAGATCTTAGAATTCGATTCTAAACGAAAAAAACATCAATCATCAATCATCAATCAATCAAAAAAGGCTTCCAAATTTGGAAGCCTTTCTTTTTGTTCTAAATCTCTTCGGTTAACCAAGCTTTCATCATCCAAACTGTTTTTTCTTGTTCAGTGATAAAATCACTCATCATGCTATTGGTACCTTCATCATTAGCTTCATCTGATAAGCTAAGAATTTTACGTTCGATTATTAGAAGCTCTTTTAAAGTATCAACTGTTAAACGAATCGCGGCTTCATCTTGTGTAATGTTTTTTCCAGCCGGAACTCTAGCCTTCTCCATATAATCTTCAAACGTATGTAATGGTACCTCACCCAAGGTTAATATACGTTCAGCAATTAAATCAACTTTGGTATTTGCATCATTATATAACTCCTCAAATTTCAGATGAAGATCAAAAAAACCCTTACCTTTAATATTCCAGTGAATTCCTCTCAAATTTTGATAATATCGTTGAAAACTTGCCAACAATACGTTCAACTCCTTACTCAATACTTCAGACTTTTCGGCGCTTAAACCTATACTATTTAGTTTCATAATCTCTTATTTTACTATAAAGATAATGCATAATAATTTTATTTTTAATAGATATTGTCGATAGTTTTTATATATTTATTGTTTAAAATTATACGTCATGACTATAACTCAATTACAATATGTTTTGGCCGTTGCAGAATACCGAAACTTCACCCTTGCTGCACAAAAAAGTTTTGTTACCCAGCCTACCTTGAGTATGCAGGTACAGAAACTAGAAGATGAACTAGATGTGCTGATTTTTGATCGTGGAAAGAAACCCATTGCCGTAACAGAAGTTGGTAAAAAGATAGTTGCGCAGGCAAAAAACATAGTGAATGAAGCATCAAGAATTACTGACATTGTTGATCAGGAAAAAGGGTTTATCGGTGGTGATTATACTTTAGGTATTATACCTACCATTATGCCAACATTATTACCAATGTTTCTTAAAACCTTTATCAAAAAATACCCAAAGGTAAATCTCATTATTAGAGAGCAAAGCACAGAAAGTCTTATTCGAAATATTCAAGATGGGCATTTAGATGCCGCTATTGCTGCCACTCCGTTAGAAATTGAATTTATAAAAGAACGCCCTTTATATTATGAACCCTTTGTTGGGTATGTGCCCAAATCTCATCGTTTAGGGGATTTTAAAACATTATCTCCAGAAGATTTAGATGTTTCAGATGTCTTACTTTTACAAGACGGTCATTGTTTTAGAGATGGCGTAATTAACTTATGTAAAGCACCAAAAGAAATTGGCAAAGAACATTTTCAATTGCAAAGCGGAAGTTTTGAAACCTTAGTAAATCTTGCTGATGAAGATATGGGCATGACGCTACTACCCTATTTGAACACCTTAGAACTAGACAAATCGAAAAGTCAAAATTTAAAGTATTTTAATAATCCGAGTCCGGCGCGAGAGGTCAGCTTAATTTATCATAAAAGCGAACTTAAAATTCAAATCACCGAGGCCTTACGTGATGTGATTTCTGCTATCGTGCGTGGAGCCATTGCTTTTCAAGATGTAAAAATTATTAGTCCGATTAGCAAGTAACAAACTGAAAATGTGATAAAAAACAAAATCCCTGACCAACTGGTCAGGGATTTTTTTATGCTTTTAAATAAATTAAGCTTTGTTTTAATTCTGGTTTATCATTAATAAATTGTTGTAACCAGTCTTTTAATTCTTCAATTTCATGGGGGAGTAAATTTGAAACTGCTTTTTTTAGTTCTTTGCAAAATAGCTTCGTATCGAAGCTCACTTTTTTGAGTATTGTTTTAGTATACTCAAGCATTGCTCTAGCCATATTTCAAAATGTTTAATTAATTTAGGTTCATAAATCAGTTTTACATACCATAAAGTTAAACAGAAAAGCCTATTACATATTGTACCAACTGTGTTAAAAATTGGCTAAATTCTTGTTAACAGTGTAGCGTAAAAGTGTAGTGGTATTCGATTTCAATTTCTATGAAAAAAATTTTAGCTGTTTTAGCCTGTGGTTTCCTTTGTATAGGGTGCTCAACGGCAAAGCGTCAAGTTCAAAAAAGCACCAGTAATACAATCACCTCAAATTTTTTTGACACCCAATTTACAGGCATTTTAATGGTTGATGCGCAAAGTAAAGACACCTTATACAACTACAACAGCACCAAATATTTCACTCCTGCAAGCAATACCAAAATATTCACGCTATTTACCTCACTAACGATATTACCAGATTCTTTACCAGGGTTAAAGTTTTTGACCAAAAATGACACTCTGTATATTGAGGGTACGGGAGACCCCACCTTACTTCACCCTTATTTTGATCAAAATACAACTCTTGATTTTTTAAAAAGATATTCAAACATAGCAATTCATTACAACATTTTTCATGAAGATCATTACGCTCCCGGCTGGTCATGGGAAGATTATGGATACTACTTTCAACCAGAGCGAACCGCTATACCTGTTTATGGCAATGTAGTTTCATTGTATCATAAAAATGGACTTCAAGCAAGGCCCTTATATTTTAAAGATTCGGTGCTTTCACTGCCATATAAGTCGAATAGATCCATAGATCGAAACAAATTCTACTTTTCTCCTTCGCGAAAAGATACTGTTGAAATTCCCTTTAAAACTTCCAATGAATTAACAACTAAACTATTACAAGATTATCTTCAACAATCGATAAAGATCACTTCAGCAATGCCTGAAGGCGATAAAAACGTACACTTCAGTATTGATGCAGATACCGTTTATAGGCGCATGATGATTGAAAGCGACAATTTTCTAGCTGAACAATTGCTCATACAAAGTAGTTCAATGCTATCAGATACGTTGCGTAGTACTACTGCGATAAATTATATTTTAAATAATCAATTGAATGATTTAAAACAAAAACCAAGATGGGTTGATGGCTCTGGTCTATCGCGATACAACCTTTTTACCCCTGAAGCAATGGTGCACGTATTGAGCAAATTGTATGAAACCATACCACAGCAACGGCTGTTAGGTTTTTTTCCGGTTGGAGGAAATTCAGGCACTTTAGAAAATTGGTATGGTGGAAATTCAAAACCCTTTATCTATGCAAAATCGGGAAGTCTAGGAAACATTTACTGTCTCAGTGGTTATCTAAAAACAAATTCAGGTAAGACTATTATTTTTAGTTTTATGAACAACCATTTTACGCAACCTATCAGTTCTCTGAAACTACAAATGCAAAAAATATTTGACGAAATTCGAGACAACTATTAATCATCAAATAAGTGGTTCAATGCGGCGTACTGCAAAAGCATAATCGTCTTAGCATCTTCAATTTCTCCTGTAGTAATCATTTGAAGTGCTTTATCGAAAGTGTATTCGAGTACCTGAATGTTTTCCGTTTCATGAGCAGCCCCTCCCCCTTCACTAACTTTCATTTTGTCTTCATATTCACCAATGAATAAATATAAAATTTCGGTTACAGAACCCGGACTCATATATGTTTGAATCACTTTTTTAACATTATCAATGCGATAGCCCGTTTCCTCTTCGGTTTCTTTTCGAATGCAATCTTCAGGGTTATCACCATCTAATAAACCCGCGCAGGCTTCAATCATCATTCCGTTTTCATTACCATTTACATAAGTTGGCATTCGAAACTGTCTTGTTAATATAACGGTACCTTTTTTCTTATTGTATAGTAGAATTGCAGCTCCGTTTCCTCTGTCGTAGGCTTCCCTTTCTTGCGTTTCCCAAGCCCCGTCTTCTTTTTGATAATCGAAAGTGTATTTATTTAAAATGTACCAATTATCAGAAAGTACTTTTTTTTTGATATTCTTTATACTGCCGTTTTTCAATGAAATCTATTTTTAATTCGGATTAAAGGTATGCAAATTACCTACAGTATTCCAATCACCAAAGTAAGACTAAAATGAGCTGTTATCTTTTAGTATCTTAGCCCTATGAATGCTATAGATATTCGAACCGTTGATGTTGTTCAATATATAAAGCCCTTGAGAGAAGGGGGGTCGTTACCTGCTATAGTAAAAGCAGATGACGGGTTTTTATATGTGCTAAAATTTCGTGGCGCCGGCCAAGGTAAAAAGGCGTTAATCGCAGAGTTACTTGGGGGTGAACTTGCTAGAGCTATAGGATTGAAAGTTCCTGAATTGGTCTTTATGAATCTTGACGATTCTTTTAGTAAAACAGAGCCCGATGAAGAAATTCAAGATTTACTGAAGTTCAGTATTGGTCTAAATTTAGGGCTACATTTTCTTTCTAGCGCAATTACGTATGACCCGCTTGTTTCAAATGTAGATGCACACACCGCTTCAAAAGTGGTATTACTAGATAGCATTATTAGTAATATTGATCGTACACCAAAAAACACGAATCTTTTACAATGGAATAAAGAATTGTGGATCATTGACAACGGAGCCAGTTTTTATTTTCATCACAATTGGGAGTCTTACAAAGAACATCTTACACGTACTTTTCCTTTGGTAAAAAATCATGTATTACTAGCAAAAGCAACGGAGCTAGACGCTGCAGCCGTTGAAATTCAAGGTTTTTTAAATGATAACATCCTAAAAGAAATCATATCAAAAATACCAGAAGAATGGCTTACCAATGAAACAGATGATACTTCACCAAGCGCCAAGCGTGAAATTTATTTTGAATATATAAAGGCTAAACTGTCACTTTTAGACGCCTTAGTAAAAGAAGCTCAAGATGCAAGATAGATGTACGTTCGAATTTGCGCTTATTCGGCTTGTACCCAAGGTAGAACGTGAAGAATTTTTCAATATTGGAGTTATTCTTTTCTCCAAACGGAAAAAATATCTTGATATAAAATATCATATTGACGAAACTCGGTTTAAGGCTTTTTCTACGGATATGGAATTATCAGATCTCAACGACTACTTATCAGCTTGGAAACTGATCTGCGAGGGTGAACCTTCGGGAGGAAGCATTGGAAAACTAGAACTTTCAGATCGTTTTCGCTGGCTAACTGCTGCTCGAAGTACCATTATTCAAAGTTCAGACACCCATTCTGGTTTATGTACTAACCCCAAGGAAGAACTACAGTGTATTTTTGAAAAATACGTGTTGTAAAATCACACAGTTATCGCATGGTTCAAATACCTGCGAAACGGCAACATCTCTTGATACGCTGCAATTACTTTTTTCTCAAAATCCGGTTTAAAGATTTCAGAAGTTGAAAATTCCGTTGCTACTGCAAAGGTTTTGTTCCGCAATAAATCAATATGAATATGGTCGTTTGCAAACCCTTTGGGAGCTTTCGTTAATTTGACATCTTCAAATAATCCCCCGAAAGTCTCTTTGAAAGAAGCCTTATTTAAAATCTTTTTGAAAACTTCACCATCGTAATCAATAGCTTCTCGTATACTACGCAACCGTTTTGAATCAGGGCGCCAGAGTCCACCAGCGAAAATGCACCGTTCAATACCTATTTCGATATAAAAATCACCAGTATTCGGTCGTTTGTCTAAGCCTGCACCGAAATGATCTTTATAAATCGGTTTGTTAGGGTGAAACATTAAATTATTATTAATGCGATTAATACCCTTCTTACCTGGCGTATCGTAATAATCATTATCAATAGCAGCCATTTGCGCATTCATATGATCTAACCACGCTACAAAGTCGTCACGAACTTGTTTATACCATTTGCGATTGGTATCCATCCATTCTTTATTGTTATTTTTCTGGAGTGCCTTAAGAAAGGTGATCTGATTTTTGAAATCCATTTGTCGCTTATCTGCTATTTAGAAAGCCATCAAAATTATAAATACTTTTTATAAAACGGCATTAAAATCGATTGTCACCAGCAACAATATCTCCTAAAGTACCCAAAATACTTCCTTCGCCTTTATCCTTACCTCCTCTCGGAATTGAAGCCAAAACACGACCAGCCAATCGACTAAATGGTAATGATTGAATATATACCGTACCCGGTCCTCGAAGTGTTGCAAAGAATAAACCTTCTCCTCCAAATACAGTATTCTTGATACCACCAATAAACTCAATATCGTAATCGACCGATTGATCAAAGCCAACGATACAACCCGTGTCAACCTTTAATACTTCACCTGCTGCCAGTTCTTTTTTAGCTAGTGTACCACCGGCATGAACAAAGGCCATTCCGTCGCCTTCTAATTTTTGCATAATAAAGCCTTCACCCCCAAAAAGACCTCGACCCAGTTTTTTTGAAAATTCGATACCTACTGAAACACCTTGCGCTGCGCATAAGAAAGCATCTTTTTGACAAATGAACTTTCCTCTCATTTCTGATAAATCGATTGGAACAATCTTACCTGGGTATGGTGAAGCAAAGCTGACCTTCTTTTTACCATGACCAATATTTAAAAATGCAGTCATAAATAGGCTTTCACCAGTAAGCATGCGTTTACCGGCTGAAAATATCTTTCCTAAAACGCCTTTTTCTTGGTTTGAACCATCGCCAAATATAGTATCCATTTTAATATCAGCATCCATCATCATAAAACTACCAGCTTCAGCCACTACGGCTTCTTGCGGATCAAGTTCTATTTCTACATACTGCATTTCTTCTCCGTATATATCGTAATCTATTTCGTGTGCATTCATACTTTTTTGATTTGTTTTCCCGCGAATGCGAGAAAAATTATTGATTGATGTAATTGATTATTTGTAGCGCCTTAAGTGTAATTGTTACAATTATTTCAAAATTGCTAAAATGACCTTAGAAAGCTCTTCAGGTTTTTGAGTGCCAATGAGCCGTTTTTTTCCGTTTTTTAATTGAATAAGCATTCCTTTATTTCCTTTGATATTATATACGGTACCATGATTTAAACTTAAACGAATACCGTAACCAACGAAGCCGTATTTAATAATTTTTGCAGATTGAATATCTGACCATTTCCATTCTTTCTTTACAAAATAAAGGTGTTTAATTACGATCTTATCTGCATTAATTACAGTAGTCATTCTAATAAAAATAAAGAATATGAGTATTAAGACTAGTAGTAATAAAACAATCCAATTTTCTCTTGGCATAACAATTGAAAAAGAAAAATTTCCTGAATCGGTAGATGAAGTATTAAATAAAGGAGAAAAAAAATTATACAATACGATACATGAGGGTATTAATAAGATTGCCCACAACCACCACTGCGTAAATCGTTGTTGTTCTTGAAATAAAATCTTCTTCATTTCTATTAGTTTATTGCTTCAAACGAATGGTCCATTCAAATTTAAAAGTAGAAACCACAACACCTTGTTTATTGACTCCTATAGATTTCATCCATATGGTTTGCCCCTCACCTGTTGCAATGGTTTTTGCCAAGGCTTCCTTTATTAAATGACCATCTTCACATGTAAAGGTAATTCTACCCGTAGCCTTTTTAGAAAAGTTCGCTGTGTTATTTTGAACTAACATTGATATGCGCTTACCGCTTTCTGCAATTTGGCTACTCACCATGGCCCCCGTTGCTAGTTCTGCAGCCATTCCTTGTACTGCCCAAAACATCGATTTAAACGGATTTTGATTCGCCCATCTATGCTTTACAGACGTAATGGCTTTGGTATCATCCATATAAATTAGTCGAACCCCACTCCACCATGCTGAGGGTAATTTAAAAAACATAAAAGCGTTGATTTTACCTGTAGATACTGCCATTGTAAGATTTATTTTGGTTAAAAATAGTGAAAATATACTAGTTGAAAAGTGTTAATATTATGTTAAATTTAAGTACTATGTGTTGCATAGTACCATTCTTTAGATATATATTTGCATAAGAAGATAATATGTAATCTATATTTTTATCATGAAAAATTCATCAATCAATCAAATCAATCACCTCGAAATTACCTTCGGCCGATTCAATTTTTCGGCGGAAGGAAGTTTCGAAAAAGGCAATGCCGGATCTTATTTTCGTAGTGTACAAAATCGAAGCATAACCAGAAACATATAAGCTATGACCGATACACTGACAAAACACGAAAAGACCTTATCTGCAGTAATTCATGCTTCCACATTTTCGAAGTACTTTATTCCTTTCGGAAATTTTATTCTTCCGTTGGTATTATGGACAGCCAATAAAAAGGAGTATGAATTTGTTGACTACAATGGCAAACAAGCTTTAAATTTTCAGATTAGTTTATTACTATACACCATTGTTTTAGGTATTATTAGTGTACCATTCTTTATTGGATTTCTTCCTGATGTTTTCGATTTTGACATCTTCGGATTTAATCATTTGAATCGCGTTAATCTGAATTTCGACACAAACAATTTTAGATTTGGGTCTTGGATGGTGCCCGTAGGAATTGCAGGTTTACTACAAGGCGCTTTATTTGTAGTCAATGTAGTATACACCATTTTAGCTACAATACGTACGAATGAAGGGCAAACTTTTGAATATCCGATTACTATAAAATTCATCAAGTAATGAAAAGCAAAACTAATTTTTCAGTAATCGGTAGCGTAATAGCAATAATGCTATGCACATCATTTGCTGCTCCTTCGAAAACTTGTACAACAGAACCAACTGACTTGTATCATACTATCGTTGAACTTGATCGAATGTTTTTTGAAGCTTACAACACATGTGACTTAGAAACGCAGGCAAAACTTATCTCAGAAGACTTAGAGTTTTATCACGATCAAGGTGGACTAACGACTTCAAAAAAAGACTTGTTAGTTGCTTTAAAAGAAAACATTTGTGGAAAAGTAAAACGAGAATTGGTAGCGGGCAGTATAGAAGTAAGTGAAATACCTGGTTACGGTGCAGTTCAAATGGGCTTACATAAATTTTACAACAATCAAGAACCCGACGCTATATCAAACCCTGGAAGGTTTGTAACACTTTGGAAAAAGACAGACGACACTTGGCAAATGACTAGAATCATAAGCCTTCATTAATATAAATGGTGCTCATCACATCAAATTAAAGGAGTTTATTCATCAATCAATAACAATTTTTTCATCAATCAAATCAATCAATTAGGATGTTTATTTATCATTCAAAAAACGAACAGTTAATCTATGCAGACAATCAATACGAGTACAACAAAGAAAGTTCGGCATAAAAAGCAAAAAGAAGTTATGAACGTAGAAAACACAAAAGCACAAATGCGTAAAGGCGTGTTGGAGTATTGCATACTGTCAATCCTGAACGGACATGACAAGTATGCCTCAGAAATACTCAACACACTAAAAGATGCAAAGATGCTAGTGGTAGAGGGCACAATTTACCCACTTTTAACGCGGTTAAAAAACGCTGGTTTACTTAACTACCGGTGGGAAGAATCAACCTCAGGACCACCACGAAAATATTACACGCTAACTGAAACAGGCAAATTATTTCTGAAAGAACTAGATTCTACTTGGGATGAATTGCGAAGCGCTACCAATTTGGTAACTAAAAATAAATAGTTTAACCACCAACATACAACTAAATCTGAACCAAGGTTCTGATTAAAAACATCAAAAAATGAACAAAACAGTCAACATAAATTTAGCCAATGTGCTCTTTCATATTGATGAAGGCGCCTATAATAAAATGCGGCTATACTTAGAATCGATAAAAAGGTCTTTCGCTAACACTCCCGGTAGTGACGAAATATTGGCAGATATTGAAGCTCGAATTGCTGAACTATTTCATGATAAATTGGAAAACGAAAGACAAGTTATCACACAAAAAGAAGTAGATGAAGTTATCGCCATTATGGGGCAACCCGAAGATTATATGGTCGATGAAGATATCTTTGAAGATGAACCTAAAAGTTCAAGAAATGAGGAACGAAGAAGCGTTAAAAAATTATACCGCGATACTGATTTAAAATATGTAGCTGGTGTTTCTTCAGGTTTAGCACATTACGTAGGGGTTGATCCTATTTGGGTGCGTTTGTTATGGGTTATCTTAACCGTTGGTTCTGGCGGAGGATTTATCTTATTATACGGCTTGCTCTGGATATTGATTCCAGAAGCATCTACCACCTCGCAAAAATTAGATATGCGGGGAGAGGACATCAACATCAGCAATATAGAGCGAAAGGTCAAGGAAGGCTTTGATGATGTTGCAGAAAAAGTTAAAAATGTAGACTATTCCGAAGTCGGTAATAAAGTAAAAAAAGGTGGTAAAACATTTTTCGATACCATTGGTGATATTATCATGTTCTTTTTCAAAATTTTCGGAAAATTCATTGGTATTATCTTAGTAATCGTAGGTGCAGCGACCATCATTGGAATGTTTATCGGCATGCTTACCGTTGGTACGCTAGATTGGATTCATGTACCGGGTATAGATGGGCTTATTGACAACGTCACTGAAGCGCCAGTTTGGTTGATGTCGCTTATGTTCTTCTTTGCAATCGGCATCCCATTTTTCTTTCTGCTTTATTTAGGATTAAAAATTCTAGTCAATAATTTAAAGTCAATTGGTAATATTGCTAAATTTTCATTACTCGGTTTGTGGTTAATTTCAATCATTACACTTATTGTTTTAGGGGTTCGTGAAGCTGCTTCTCATGCTTTTACCGGTAGCATAACCACAGAAAATGAATTGTATCTTGAAAATACCTCAGACACTTTAAACATTCAATTAGTTTCATCTGAACTATACGATCAACGTGAGCATATGCGTATGGATGATATGATCATGATCTATGACAATGATGGCAACGAAGTGTTACTATCTGATGACGTGAGATTTCATATTAAAAAATCACAAGATTCAAGCCTACGAATTTCTGTTCGAAAAGAAGCTAACGGACCATCATTTAACGAAGCAAGAGGTACTGCCGAAAAAATTGATTATAGTTACAAAATGTCAGGTACTACCTTATTGCTTGACGATTTTCTAACCGCTAATGACAATAGTAAATTTAACGACCAAGATGTTCGTGTGAATCTATATTTACCAGTGGGTACCATCATTAAGTACACTCCGTCAAGTAGTCGAAATTGGACGGTTCGTGCAGAAACTGATCGATCATCAGGAAGTTTGAAAGATTTTGTTTGGAAAATGGGTATTGACGGAGTGTTACAATGTCAAGAATGCCCAGATGAGAAAAGAGATGAAGATGAAGACAATCGCTTTAGAATTAATTCAGATGGTATAGATATTAATATTAATGATGAAGACGGTGAATCATTTAAAATGCAAATAGATGAAGACGGGGTACGAATTAAAGCAAAAGATGAAGAAGAGGGTGTCAATATCAATATTGATAGCGACGGTGGCAAAGTAAACATAAAAGCAAATGACGGAACCACCACCACAGAAAAAACCATCATCAAAGAATAGCATTTCAATACAAAAAAACAACAATTCAGTTACTTAAAATTAAATTAAAGCTTTTAATTTCAGTACTTTACATCAACAATCAAAAAAAAAAAAGACAACAATCATGACAACAATCGTAAAAATTGCCATCGCATTTTTAATGAGCCTACTTTTAACATCGTGTAACTTCGACCTACAATTAGGTGGTTTTGGTAACGGAGTTAAAGGGAACGGAACTGTAGTAACCGACACCAGAACAATTTCTGAAGATTTCACCGAAGTATCTGCTTCAGAAGGTTTAATGGTATATGTGTCTCAAGCTAGTGAGTTTAATATAGAAGTTGAAGCTGACGAAAACGTAATTGATTTAATTTCAACCGACGTTAGCAACGGTAAATTAAGAATTCATTCGGTAGAAAATATTGGCAGAGCAACCAAGAATATTTATGTGACTTTACCAAGAGTTTCTGCACTAAGTAGTTCTAGCGGAGCTCACCTTGAAACTAAAACAACTATTAAATCGAACGAATTAGAAATTGATGCAAGTAGCGGTGCTATTCTTGACCTTCAAGTGCAAACCACTGAAATTGACATTGATGCCAGTAGTGGCGCGAATCTTGCTATTGCGGGATATGCAGACGATGCGGTTATTGACGTAAGTAGCGGAGGTAATATTAATGCCAAAGATCTTCAGACAAAAACCTGCAATGCCGAAGCTAGTAGTGGAGGCAATATGAAAGTTCAAGTCTCTGAACGGTTATATGCAGATGCGGGTAGCGGCGGTAACATATCCTATTCAGGTGAACCAACAGTAGAGCAAAAAAAATCAGTATCGGGTAGTGTTCACAAATATTAGTTTTTGAGAAATTAGTCTATAATCAAGAGCCCTTCAATTATGAGGGCTTTTTTCTTTAGAATAGTTTCTATATTAGTATAAAGAATCTTTACTATGCAGATAGGCCTAAAAAAGTACGTGTTGCCATTAAAACACACCTTTAGTATTTCTCGAGAATCTCATGATTTTCAAGACACTTTAATTGTTTCAATTGCTTTGAATGGAAATGTTGGCTATGGTGAAGCTACTGCTAACCCTTATTACAAGATTACTGCCGAGAGTATGATCGCTGAGATTAGTAACATTCAAGATGAACTGGAAGCATTTGAATTTTCTACACCTGAAAAATTCCATCCTTTTTTAATTTCAAAAAACTTATCAAATTTTGCTATTTGCGCGCTTGATCTTGCTGCTCATGATTTGTATGGGAAATTACTAAAGCAACCCCTTTATAAAATTTGGGGCACAACGGTAAATCAGTATCCAATAACCAATTTCACCATAGGTATTGCATCTATAGAAATGATGATTGCAAAGATGAAAGAGACGCCTTGGCCTATTTATAAAATTAAACTTGGTACTGAAAATGATATTGCTATTATCAAAGCGTTACGTGAGCAAACTGATGCTACTTTTCGCATTGATGCCAATTGCGCCTGGTCGGCAAAAGAAACCATAGAAAATGCTCCATTACTAAAAGAATTAGGGGTAGAATTCATAGAACAACCGCTGAAAGCCAATGATTGGGAAGGTATGGAACAAGTCATGCATCATAGTGTTTTACCAATTATCGCTGATGAGAGTTGCATTGTAGAAAGTGATGTTGAAAAATGCGCACTTCATTTTAATGGTATTAATATTAAATTGACCAAATGTGGGGGGCTAACCCCTGCCCTACGTATGATCAAAAAGGGTAAAAAACTAGGACTCAAAGTTATGGTTGGATGTATGACGGAGTCTACCGTAGGAATTTCAGCAATTGCTCAACTAACCCCACAATTAGATTATGTAGATATGGATGGTGCCATGTTGTTAAAAGAGGATATCGCAAAAGGTGTGAACGTAACCACTAAAGGAAAAATAAAATTTCCAACCTTGGGAGGTAGCGGAATAACAATAAACTCATGACCTATAAAGTTAATGACTTCCCAGGACGAACAATTTCTTTAAACGGAACAAAATATCTCTATTTTGGTGGCACATCTTACCTTGGTTTACAAAACAATAGTGCCTTTCAACAAGTTTATATTAAAAACCTTCAAAAGTACGGCACCAATTATGCTGCTTCGAGAAACGCCAATGTACAGTTATCTATTTTTGAAACTGTTGAGCGCTATTTAGCGCAATTAGTGACCAGTGAATCTTGCACTACCCTATCTTCTGGATTTTTGGCAAGTCAACTGGTCGTAAAATCACTTAACGATGACGAGCATCAACTGTTTTATGCACCAGGCACTCATATAGCATCACATCACGTAAAGGCAATCAATTACAGTTCTTTTGACGATTTGAACCATGCTATTCGAAAGCATTTAAAAGTAAGTGATCAAATTCCTGTCGTTCTTTTTGATACTCTAGATGTAATGGGAGAAAATTACCCTAGTTTTCAAGCATTAAAAAACCTCCCTCTCGAACAAATTATATTGGTGGGTGATGATTCTCATGGCATTGGGCTAATTGGCAAACACGGTCAAGGCTCCTATGAACTTATCAAACAACTGAATGCCAAAGAAGTCATCGTTTGCTGTTCTTTAGGAAAAGGATTTGGCATTCAGGCTGGTGCCATTTTTTGTTCCCGTGAACGATCGAGAACACTTCAATTGAATCCGATGTTTGGCGGTGCTAGTCCTGCTTCTCCCGCGGCTTTGGCTAGTTTAATTGAGAGCGAAGATATTATTCATAAACAGCGAATAAAACTACATCGCCATATTGAAATATTTCATGAACAATTGCTTCATAAAACCCTTTTAAAATGGATTAAAAATTACCCGGTATTTTCATTTTGCAATGAAGATTTTGCTTCCTATTTAGAGGCCAAAAAGATCATAATTACCAATTTTAATTATCCTACTAAAAACGACGCTTTGGTTAGCAGAATTGTACTTTCTGCTGCACATTCTTACAAAGATATTACGCATCTTACCAAATGTATCAATCGCTTCTGATTTATTAAAAACATAAATAAAAATAAACTTAAATATCATATTGTTAATTTTATCGCTATTTAATTATAGATATGTTAATAATTTTTGTAACTTTTATCTATTCAAAAGTGACTTTATGTCTCAACTAACAACTTAAAATCTATAACTATGAGAAAATTGATAGGATTGGGTTTTTTGATGTTTATTCTAATTTCTTCCACTGAATTCACATCTTCAAAGCTGCAGAAAAAAGCAAACACCCTAGAGGGAACTTGGGAACTCTTAGATCGTTACAATTACGATCACGGCAATGTATCGGACACCTTATTAAACACAAACGGGTACCGACAAATAAAAATTTACAGCAAAGGCAAGGTCATGTGGACCAGACATTCACCTGACGACCCCAATGAATGGTTTGGGTACGGATCTTATACAAATACTGAAGATCATTTAGAAGAACGATTAGAATATGGTTCAGAAAGTATGATGGCTATTCAAGACACGGTCAGAGTTTTTCAATTTGAATTGAATTTACATCAAGATAGCTACAGTCAAATTTCTCTAGATGAAAACGGTGTAAGAACTTTTTCAGAGAATTATAAACGTATTGACTAACAACACAAAAAAAGCCGCTTATAAGCGGCTTTTTCTTTTTAATCTTATCATTTCATACCCTTAGGCAACTTCTTCAGAAGTTTCTATAGTAGCTAAATAACGTTCAGCATCTAAAGCAGCCATACAGCCTGTACCTGCTGCCGTCACCGCTTGACGATATTCTTTATCTTGTGCATCACCGCATGCAAATACTCCGGGTAAATTTGTTTTTGTGGTTTTACCTTCTGTAATTAGGTATCCGGTTTCATCCATATCTAATTGGTCACGAAATATATCGGTATTTGGTTTATGACCAATAGCAATAAATAAACCAGTAATAGCAATATCTTCCTTTTCACCAGTTTGATTATTTACCATACGTAACCCATCTACCACTTGATCACCTAATACCTCATCAACCTCTGTATTGTAACGAATTTCAACATTTTCAAGACTATTTACACGATGCTGCATTGCCTTCGATGCTCTCATATGATCTTTACGAACTAACATCGTCACTTTATTACAAATATTAGCTAAATATGAAGCTTCTTCCGCAGCAGTATCACCTGCACCAACAATAGCTACGTCTTGACCTTTATAGAAAAAACCATCACATACCGCACATGCTGAAACACCACCACCTCTTAACTTTTGTTCACTTGGCAATCCTAAATATTTTGCCGTAGCACCTGTGGAGATAATTACAGTTTCTGCTTCAATCACTTTATCTGAATCGTCAATAGTAGCTTTATGTATACCCCCTGGCTCTTTACTTAATTCAATGGCGGTGACCATTCCTATACGAACCTCAGTACCAAAACGCTCAGCCTGTTGCTGTAATTGCACCATCATTGTTGGGCCATCAATTCCCTCCGGATATCCAGGAAAATTATCAACTTCTGTAGTTGTGGTCAATTGCCCACCTGGCTCCATACCTGTATATAATAATGGTTTAAGGTCTGCTCTTGCTGCATAAATAGCGGCTGTATAACCAGCAGGACCCGAACCAATAATTAAAGTTTTAACTCTTTCAATTTGCTCTGACATAATTAAAATCTTCTATTGAATTTATTTTAGTAAAAGTAGCTTTTTTGAGCAAAAACTTACATTTAAGTTATTAAAAGTTTTCTTAAACCAAAATAGGTTCAAATTCACCAAAAATTTAAAAGGATGCGAGGCAAAAAAAATATTTTTATTTTTTTTAACAATCAGTTGTCTTACTTTTTTAGAAATAATGATTTACAAAATGTCAGAAATATACAGGCGGAAGTCAGCAAACGCAAAGTAATGACACGATTGTTGTAAGATTTTTTTAACAAAAATGAAGCGCACTTCAATGAATTAACATTTTTAAAAAGTCAAATTGGTTTATCTTTGGCAAGAAAGTTGAAGTAATGCCTCTGAACGAACTAAGGTATACATAACGTAACTCACCATATTACCAGCTGGTGTGATTACATAGACTTTAAACCAATGAAAACAAACAAACTAAGAACAATAGTAGTTGACGATTCTTCGCTACAAAGAATGGCTGTATGTAAGCTTATAAAAGATCAGCCTAATTTAGAGCTTGTTGAAGAATATCAAAACGGTATGGAAGCGTACAAAAATGTTGAAAAAAATCAAATTGATTTGATTTTTCTCGATGTGGAAATGCCTATTTTAAATGGATTCGAATTTATTGAATCACTAACCAATAACCCTCAAATTATTTTAATTACTGGCAAGCCTGATTATGCGGTAAAAGCCTTTGATTATGCAGTAACTGATTATTTACTAAAACCAATTACGAAATCAAGGTTTGATGACGCTGTACGTAAAGCTGTTGCAAATGCCACAAATCAATCAACAGCATCTGCGAATGAAGCTCACATTTATGTGAATAGTAACCTTAAAAAGGTGAAAGTAATTGTTAATAGAATTAAATGGATAGAAGGACTTGGTGATTATATAAAACTGGTTACCGAAGATCAGAATATTCTAGTCTTGTCTACTATGAAAGCGTTTATTGAAAAATTACCACAAGATAAATTTCTACGCATTCATAAAAGTTATATCGTTAATCTTGAAAAAGTTGAAAAATTTAGTAGTGCTTTGGTTGAAGTTAGTGGCACAAAAATACCATTAAGTCGTTACAAAAAGCTTCAACTTGAAGAAGCTCTTTTAAGCACCGAACAACAAAACTAAATCAAATAGCTGTTTCTATTAAATTACTTGCGTTCCTCCACTTGGTTGCACTTCAAACGCTTCTAATTCAATATTAAATTTGTTTTTGTAGGCTTCTGAAGCTTCTTTTATAAAAGCATCAACAGCATTTTCGTGTATGATATTAAGGGTACAGCCGCCAAATCCGCCTCCAGTTTGTCGCGCACCTAAAACAGCATCATTATCTTTTGTGAAATCAACCAAAAAATCAGATTCAGGACAACTTACTTCGTATAGATTGCTAATTCCCTCATGTGCCGTATAAAGTATACTTCCTACGGTTTTTAAATCATTCTTTTTTAACGCTTCAGTCATTGCTATAACTCGATCATTTTCATCAATTATAAACGAACAGCGATCATACACTTTAGAAGGCATTTCACTCTTTCCTTTTTCTAACATTGCTCTAGTTACCTCACGTAACGACATGACTTCTGGATTACTTTTTTGTAGAATGGCAACACCTTGTTCACATTCCATTTTACGAGTATTATACTCACTCGAAGCCAAATTATGTGAAACTTTAGTATTTAACATGATCAATTTATAAGGTGCAATATGTATAGGAATATATTGATATTCTAATGATCTACAATCTAATAATATCACATGACCTTCTTTGCTCATAACCGAAGCAAACTGATCCATAATCCCACATTGTGTTCCCACATAAGTGTGCTCTGCTCTTTGAGATAATTCAACCATGGCAAGCTTTGATAACCCTAAATCGAAAAGTTCGTTTAAGCCATAGGCTAATCCGCACTCCATTGCCGCTGATGAACTTAAACCTGAACCTAAAGGTAAATTACTTTCAATAGTGCAATCAAACCCTCTAACTTTATCAGTTAACTTACTTATTTCACTAATTACCCCTAGTATATAGTTTTCCCATTGAACATCGCTAACAGCTATTTCTTTGAGATCAAAACTGAAACCTTGGTAACCAACAGAAAAAACATTACATTCATTATATGAATCATTCCTACTGAATTTAAAAGTAATCTTGTTTCCTATTGCTGTTGGCAGCACATAGCCCATATTGTAATCAGTATGTTCTCCAATAAAATTTATTCTACCTGGGGAGGTAATAGTTAACTCTGGTTGAAAATTTTCTAAAAATTGCATTCGAATTACTGATTTATAATTTTGAATTAATCATGTTTACGGTGGTTACTGTTCTGAACCCTAAATGTTCTAGAGAAGAGTCTAAACTGGTCGCCATACGAGCTGAAATTCGGTAACTTGCACAATAAGACGCATTGCACAAAAAAGAACCACCTTTCATTACTTTCTCACGTGCATATGGATCTCTTTCATTAAAAGGCTGCTCAGCACCTTGTGGATTTTTAACAACTCCATTCATTTGTGCAATTTCTTGATAATACTTGGTATTGTACCAATCACTAGTCCACTCCCACACGTTACCTGCCATATCATACAAACCAAAATCATTCGCAGGGTAAGATTTTACCGGCGCTCTGCCTTCATAACCATCTTCCTTGGTATTTTTTGTTGGAAATTGACCTTCCCAACTATTCACTTTTTTTGACAGCAAAGTTTCATCATCTCCCCAAGAATAAATTGCATTTTTGTGATTCCCTTCTGCTGCTCTTTCCCATTCAGCCTCAGTTGGCAATCTTGTACCTGCCCATTCGCAATATGCTAAAGCATCTTCATAGGCCACATGAACAACAGGGTCATTGTCTTTTCCTAATATATTGCTTTCTGGACCATTTGGATGCTTCCAGTTAGCACCAATCGTCCATCTCCACCATTGCGAAAAATCAAACAAATTGGCAACAGGTTCTTTAGTTTTTTTAAAAGTTAGCGAACCTGGTTGCATGATACTATCATGAGGTTTAGAAGTTCCGACAGGAAGTTGTTTTTTCATTTCCTCCCAATCAATAGCCCTTTCCGCAACTGTTGTGTAATTTGTTTCATCAACGAATTTCTGAAATTGAGCATTGGTAACTTCTGTAATATCCATAAAAAAACCATCAACCCTCACTTCATGATTTGGTTTTTCGTGTTGCATTGCCCCTTTATCATGAGACCTTGCACCTTGCCTAATTGTTCCTCCTGGAATCCAGACCATACCTTCAGGTGTCTCGATGTCTTTTGGTTTTCTAACTAATATTGATGGGTCACTTTTGATATCTGAAGTAGTGATTTCTTTCTTTACTTTTTGCTCAACTTGAGTAATTTTCGTTTTTTCATTTTCCTTGCAACCGTAACCAAAGCTTACTACTAAAAGAAAATAAAATACCATCAACAAACGTTGCATATTGATTATTTGTAAAAAAATTAAGCTACAAAAATACTCTATTTTTCTGTTATTAAACCATCTTTATAGGCGCTAAAGCTAATGTCTTCTTTTTCAAAGAAAATAGGTCAATCTCAAATTAATTCTGACCAGTTTAAAACTATATCTTAGCCTCTACATGACTATGCTCTTACCCGGCATCGGAATATCATATTTACCTTCTGCATTAGGTAACACTGGTGCTTTCGAATTCCAGGTGAGATTTTCTGGCACCAACACGAGGTTTGAGGTTAATGCTTCATCCCACTTAATCACTTTTCCTGAGTATGTAGCCATTCTTCCTAAAATAGCAGTCATTGTACTTTTGGCTCCATTTTCAGCATCAGCGATTACACCTCCGTTTCGAATCGACTGAAACAACTTATTGTGCTCTACTTGATATGGATTAGGGTCATCTTTGCCTCTATGCATATTCAGTACTTCACCACTCCAGTCTTTTATTTCATAATTATCGCCTGCGGTAGCAATAGTTCCTTTGGTACCTTGAAAAAATTCTGAAACTTTCCGCATAGTATCTGGTTGATGCCTACATTGACTGGCAATTACTGCGCCACTCGGATATGTAAATTCTACAAAATGATGATCAAATATTTCACCGTGATCTTTGCCGTTTCTCACTTGTCTACCCCCCATTCCTTGAGCAGAAATAGGATATTCACCAATAAACCAATTGGCAACATCAATATTATGTATATGCTGTTCTAAAATATGATCACCACATAACCAATTGAAATAATACCAATTACGCATCTGATATTCTAATTCCGTTTGCTCGGGTTGCCGTTCACGTACCCAAACACCTGCGCTATTCCAATATACCTGTCCTGAAACAATTTTACCAATTTTATCATTTTTAAGCTGCTCTAAAGCTAATAAGTAACTATCTTGATAATGGCGTTGAAGACCTACAACCACGTTTAGTTCTTTTTCTTTAGCCAATTTAGCTGCTGCTAGTACTTTTCTGACTCCAGGCACATCGGTAGCAACCGGTTTTTCCATAAACACATGTTTTCCATTATTAATGGCATATTCAAAATGTTGTGGTCTAAACCCCGGTGGGGTTGCCAAAATTACAACATCAGCTAAATCCATTGCTTTCACCGCCGCATCAAAACCGACAAATTGATTTTTCTTCTTTACATTCACTTTTTTTGATTCACCCAACTCCTTTACAATATTTGCGAGGCTTGCGATTAATCTATCTTCAAAAGCATCTGCCATTGCTACTAACTCAACATTCTCATCTGCATTAAGTGCTTGAACTACCGCACCAGTTCCTCTACCACCGCATCCAACCAAAGCAATTTTAAGTTTCTTATTTTTAATTGAACTACCCATTGCATTCATATGTAAATTTGGTAATAACAATGTTCCACCAGTTACCAAGGCTGATTTTTTAACAAAATTTCTTCTAGAACTTTTAGGCTCATTATGATTTTTTGAATCTTTCATTGTAAACAATTTTTAGTGAATTTAATAGGTTGCTGATTATGAAGTCTTTTGTGAATATAAAGATAAAAATAGACTTCGTTTTATTACCCCTGGCAAACTTCAACAACTGTATAAAGCATTGCTATACTAATCAATTAAAATGCAAAATAAGACTGAATAATCATTTGTTATAGGGAGAAAACCATATACAACCTTTCTTCATTCTAAATTGATTTAAGTTGCTAAAGATTATAGAGGCGATCAATTCTTACTCCTTAAAAAATGTATGTCTAGGCTTATAATAATTATAGTATTAGATTCAATATTCATACTTATTTAAGAATAAAAATAGGCATCTATTATAGTAAGACAAAGAATTATTGAATTTAATAGGATGACTTTAATTTGGTATATTTAAGATAGCAAGAAAGCCCCTTAATGATGCAAAGACCTATGAAGACTGCCAATTTATTTTTGATCATTTTTATAACCGCTGCAACCGGCATTTTAAACCATTTAACAGCTCAAGAAAATATTGTTTTTGATCATTTAACTACCGAAGACGGACTGTCACAAAATGATGTGAACGCCATTTATCAAGATCATCAGGGTTTTATGTGGTTTGCTACCCATGATGGTTTAAACAAGTACGATGGTTATGAATTTAAGGTTTTTACTCCTGACCCAACCAACCCGGGAAGCATTAATAGCAATTTGGTGTTTGACATATGGGGTGAAGAAAATGGAAACCTATGGATTGGCACTACAGGTAGTGGTTTAAACTTTTTTGATCGCTCAACAAACAGGTTTCGCAGTTTCAAACATGATTCAAAAATTGCTTCAAGTTTAATTAGTGATCATATTTCAGTTTTAAAAAAAGATATAAATGGTTACTTGTGGATAGGTACTAACAACGGTGTAGACCGATTAAACCTTAATAAACCTTTAGACAGCGTACACTTTCAGCATATTAGTATGGAGCAGCCTATTGTTTCAAACTGGGATCAAAAACGAATTTCAGAAATTTTTGAAACTAGCAAAAATCAAATTTTGGTTGGTGGTATAGGCGGTATATTCAAACTTTCACGTGATCAAAATGGTGCCGCATACTTAAAACCAATTAATCAAGAACTCGGCCTTCCACCCAATATAAACATTCAAAGTATTAGAGAAGATAAACAAAATAGGCTTGTTATTGGTTCTAATTTTGGAATATACCTTTACCCAGGAACACAAGATCGCACTAAGGCAGAACGCTTTTCCGTTGGAAATTTTAACACGATTGCTATTGATAATAAGAATCAAATTTGGAGCGGAACTAACAACGGATTACTACTGTTTAGATCTGATGAGAATCAATTGCCCCAATTAGTAAACAGATTCGTATATAACCCGCTGAAGCCTAATAGCATCACTAAAAATATCATTAAATCACTCACTATAGACCGAACAGGAATCTTATGGGTAGGTACCAATGGTGGTGGTGTAAGTAAGTATGACCCTGAACGAAAGAAATTTACAAATGTCAAAAAAACTTTAGATCCTAATAGTTTAAGTTATGACAAGATCAGATCAATGTTTGAAGATAGCAACGGAACCCTGTGGATTGGAACTGAAGGAGGAGGCCTAAATATGTTAAGTAATGACTCCGAAAACTATGAAACATTTAAAACATTTAACAATGTGTCTAAACCGTTTGCTCTATGTGAAACGATAATAGACAACAAAAAAACTCTTCTTATTGGTGCTGAAAGTAACCCTGGCTTATTTCAGTTAGATATAAGTGACCCCAATAACATAAATAACAAAAGAATTAAGGGCTTAGACAATATTAGTAATAGTGTTTTTGCTTTATTAACAGACAACCAAGACAATATTTGGATAGGCACATACGGCGGTGGTGTAAAAAGATGGATCAGAAAAAAGGACCAAAGAATGTTTCAAAAAGATGCTCTGGTTTACAATGAACATAATAAAAACGGTCTTTCAAGTGATATTATTCGAAGTATATTTCAAGATTCACGTGGCAATATCTGGTTCGGTACTGGCAATGGGTTGTGCATGCTTACCAAAGAAGAAGCATATCGCAAAAATCCTAGTTTTAAAATTTTTAAAAATGACAGTAGTAACCCCCATTCTATAAGTCATGATTACGTTTTATCGCTTTTCGAGAGTAGTAACGGTGATGTGTGGATCGGTACGTTTGGAGGTGGCCTGAATAGATATATTCCCCCTTCAAATGCTGAACCTGCAAAATTCGAATCATTTACAAATGCCAATGGTTTACCAAATAATGTCATCAAAGGCATTCTTGAGGATAATGATAAAAACTTATGGCTTTCTACCAATCAAGGATTATCTAGATTTAATATGAAATCTAAAAAATTTAGAAATTTTGATGTTAATGATGGTCTTCAAAGCAATGAATTTCAAGAACTTGCTGCATTAAAAAGAAAAAGCGGTGAAATGCTTTTTGGTGGTGTTAATGGTTTTAACGCTTTTTATCCTGAAGATATTGAAGAAAACAATATTGCATCTGAAACAGTACTAACCGAATTTTCAATATTCAATAGACCCATAAAGGTTGATGAAGAATTCAATAACCGTATCATATTAAATCAACCTCTTTATGACACCAAAACAATTAAACTAAAACATTGGGAAAACAGCATTTCTTTTCAGTTTGCATCGCTTCACTATGCCTCACCTCAAAAAAACCAATTTGCGTACAAACTTGAAGGTTTTGACAAAAACTGGATTAATACTGATTACAGCAAACGTTTTGCTACGTATACCAACTTAGAACCAGGGGTATATACTCTCAAAGTCAGGGCTTCAAATAATGATGGTATTTGGGACGAAAGTCCGTCTACCCTTCAAATAAAAATAGTACCTCCCTTTTGGCAAACTGGTTGGGCTTATGCACTTTATGGAGCCATTGCCCTACTGTTATTATTTGCATATAGAAAGTTTACTATAATTAAAACCACTGAAAAACACAGGTTAGAACTCGAGCATTTAGAAAAAGAAAAATATGAAGAAATGCAACAGATGAAACTTGAATTTTTCACTAACATTTCTCATGAGTTTCGTACGCCGTTAACTTTAATTAAAGGGCCGTTAGAATATTTACTTAAAAAAGGAAGTAAAATAAGTGACACCAAAGCAAGAGAGCAATATAGCCTAATGCAAAAAAACACAGATTACTTAATGCGCTTGGTCAATCAATTACTTGACTTTCGTAAAGTAGGTCAAGGTAAAGCAAGATTGGTCGTAAGAAATAGCAACGTAATTTCTTTTGTAAAAGAGGTTGGTGAACCGTTTCAATTTACTGCCCATCGCCGCGATATACAATTTAATATATTCTCAAAAAAAGAAACGCTATTCAGCTGGTTTGATCATGAAGCTTTAGAAAAAATCATGAATAATTTACTCTCAAATGCTTTTAAATTCACTCCGGAATTTGGTAAGATTACTGTAGAAATTAGCGAAGATGTTGACGATCATATTAAAGCCGAATTAGCATTAGAAAACAACTCAAATGCTTTCTTATTCATACAAGTTAAAGATACCGGATCAGGAATTCCAAAAGAAAGTGTTACCCATATTTTCGAACGATTTTATGTAGAACAAGATAAAGAGCAAAAAAACCTAAATGGTGCAGGAATTGGACTTTCATTCGTGAAAAATTTAGTCGAATTACACCAAGGTAAAATAACCGTAACTAGTGAGCCAAATGTACAAACCAACTTTATTGTAGCACTACCTATTGAAAGAAGTACGTATACTGGCATTGATGAAATAACAATTAAAGAGGAGACTGAAAACGATTATAAAATGAGATCTTCTGAAGCAGAATCATTTGCTATTAGTTTAAATGACGAAATTTTAGACCATCAACAAAATGAAGAACAACTTAAATTACCTTCATTATTAATAGTAGATGACAACCGTGATATTCGATCATTTATTCGAAATACTTTAGAAGAAGAATACATCATTTATGAGGCCGAAAATGGTAAGGAAGGATATGACCAGGCTGTTTCCCTTGTTCCAAATATTATATTAACTGATGTCGTAATGCCTATAATGGATGGGCTCGAACTTTGTGAAAAAATAAAAACGCGAACAGTTACTAGCCATATTCCAGTGGTTATGATTACCGCAAAATCATCTCAAGAAAGTGAAGTTGAAGGGTTGACAAATGGAGCTGATGACTACATAAGAAAACCATTTGACATTGAACTACTACAGCTCAAGCTTAAAAATATAATGACGCAACGCGAAGAGTTACGTAAGCGTTTTAATAGAGAAATCACCTTACAACCAAAAGAAGTCACGGTAACTTCATCTGATGAATTGTTTCTTCAACAGGCAATTGAAACTGTTGAAAAACATATGACCAATACCGATTTCAATGTCGAAATGATGGTTAAAGAGATGGGGCAAAGTAGAAGTAATTTGTATTTAAAATTCAAGGAAATTACCGGTTTATCTTCAAGTGAATTTATACGAAATATCAGATTAAAAAGGGCAGTTCAGCTATTTGACCAAAGTGATCTTTCTGTAAAAGAGATTATGTACATGACCGGTTTTAATACAGCTTCCTATTTCTCTAAATGCTTTAAAAAACAGTTTGGCATGATTCCTAGTGAATATGTGGCCAAAAGAAAATCAGAACGAAAACCACTTAAAATATAGATACAATTGCACACTTATCAAAAACTTATTAAATCATTATTTTTAGTTTTAATTGCGCTATGCTGTTCTTGTAATGATCAAAAAACTAGTGAAACAGCAATTTCTAAAACATCAGAAAAAAAACCTAATATTATTCTTATTCTTACCGATGATCAGGGCTATGGTGATATTGGCTACCATGGCAATCCTATTCTTAATACACCACATTTAGATCAATTTGCTAAAGAATCATTAGAGCTAACTAATTTTCATGTAGGTACTACTTGTGCTCCAACAAGAGCGGGCATTATGACCGCGCGCAATGCCAATAGAAATAATGCATGGCACACCATTGCAGGTTGTTCAATTTTACTTGATGATGAAGAAACAATGCCTGAAGTTTTCGCTAAGAACGGATACAATACTACAATGTTTGGAAAATGGCATTTGGGTGATAATTACCCTTATCGTCCTTTTGATAGAGGGTTTCAAAATGCATTTTATCACGGTGGTGGCGGAGTACAACAAACCCCTGATCTTTGGAATAACAACTATTTTGATGATACTTATTTTAGAAACGGTATTCCTGAAAAAACCGAAGGATACAGCACTGATGTATGGTTTAATGAAGCCATTGCGTACACTAAAAAACAAAGTAATTCTCCTTTCTTTATGTACTTAGCCTTAAATGCTGCTCATAGTCCTTTTAACGTACCTAAAGCATATGCCGATTTATATGCAAACGCTGAATTGACTGATGTTCAAAAAAGATTTTATGGAATGATCTCTAATATTGATGATAATTTTGGGAGATTTATTAAACACCTAAAAGAAACAGATGTGTTCGACAATACCATCATTATTTTCACTACAGATAACGGCACCGCTGCAGGAATTAAATACCAAAAAGAAACAAAAGAACCACTAGGGTACAATGCTGGTTTAAAAGGAACCAAAGGCAGCCACTACGACGGCGGCCATAAAGTACCTTTTTTTATAAGTTGGCCCAAAGGTGGTATCAAACAAAAAACTGCAAGCAATGAATTAATTGCACATGTCGATCTCTTACCCACATTAGCAGAACTAACAGGTTTAAACTATGAATCTAAAAAAGTGCTAGATGGCAAAAGCATGGCGGCAAGTTTAACTGGGCAAGCGACCGATACTACCCGAATGCTAGTAGTTGACACTCAACGCAATCAATGGCCTGAAAAAGGTAGAAACTCTACTGTTATGCAAGGCACATGGCGCCTTGTAAACGGAACGGAATTGTACAATACCAAGAACGACCCCGGACAACAGAATGACATTTCCAACACCTATCCGAATCGTGTAAAAAAAATGCAAACCTTTTATGATTTATGGTGGCAAAGTTTACAAAATGATATTCGCTATGCTGAAATTCCTTTAGGGAATGATAAAGCAAACCCCGTATTAATTACGGTTCATGATTTGCACACAGAAGAAAATCTACCATGGAATCAAGTACAAATTCGACAGGCGAAAGCATTTCCCAAAGGATATTACAGTGTCAAAATTGTTGAAGACGGTACTTACGAGTTTAAGCTGTATCGCTATCCTCCAGAAACACAACTAGCATTGAATGCAACTGTTAATGAGATACCCAAAACCCCATTTATCAGTGAACTACCGACTGGTAAGATTCTAGCCGTTAGTGGTGGAGTTATTCAAATAGACGACCAAAAATTTGAATCTAGTAAGAACGCATCAGACGAATTCATTTTAATTAAAACAGAATTAAAAAAAGGAAGCTATAAGCTAAAAAGTAATTTCATACTTGAAAATGGCAAAACAGTTTCTGCTTATTATACCAAAATTGAAAAAATATAATTCATGAAAAAAATTGTTTACGTAGCCCTATTATTATGCGTAGTTGCTTGTCAAAACCAAGACTCAACTGCCATTAAACAACCAAATTTTGTGTTCGTTTTTGCAGATGATATGACTTTTACCGCCCTCAATGCCTTAGGTAATACAGAGATAATTACACCGAACTTAGATCGTTTGGTCAATAACGGTACTACATTCACTCATGCTTATAATATGGGTGCATGGAACGGAGCTGTTTGCGCTGCATCACGAGCAATGATAATTTCAGGTAGAAGTGTTTGGGATGTAAATAAATATCGACAGGGTTGGCTTGAAAACAAAAATTTCGACAACACATGGGGAAAGCTAATGGAAAAAGCTGGTTATGAAACTTATATGACTGGCAAATGGCATGTTGATGCTCCTGCTGACTCCGTATTTCAAAATGTTGCTCATGTAAGGCCAGGCATGCCACGCGATTCTTGGAGCCATAAAAATACTATTCCACACATTAATTCAATGATTAAATCAGGTGCCTCTGAACAAGAACTATTAGCCATAGGATATAATAGACCACTAAACGAAAAAGATACGCTATGGAATGCAACTGACCATAAATTTGGAGGGTTTTGGCAAGGGGGTAAACATTGGAGTGAAGTCGTTAAAGACGATGCTCTAGGTTTTATAAAAAAAGCTGCATCAAGCAAACATCCTTTTTTTATGTATTTAGCATTTAATGCTCCGCATGATCCTCGTCAGGCTCCCCAAGAATTTCTTGACTTGTATGATATTGAAAATATTTCAGTACCAGAGAGTTTTATACCAATGTATCCTTTTAAAGATAGTATTGGTAATGGTAAAAGTTTAAGAGATGAAGCCTTAGCCCCTTTTCCGCGAACCGAATTTGCAGTTAAAACCCATATCAAAGAATACTATGCCCTAATTACGCATTTAGATGAGCAAATAGGCCAAATTATAAAAGGTTTAGAAAATTCTGGAAAAATTGACAATACCTATATTGTATTTACTGCAGATCATGGGCTTGCCATCGGAAAACACGGCTTGCTTGGTAAACAAACGCAATTCGATCATAGTATTAGAGCACCTTTTATGATTGTTGGGCCAAATATTCCAAAAGGAAAAAAAATAGATGCAGATATCTATTTGCAAGATGTAATGCCTACAAGTTTGGAATTAGCCGGAATAAAAAAACCAGATCACGTATTTTTCAATAGCCTTATGAGTTTGATAGATGGTAGCAGAACAGAAAGCCATTATGATGCCATTTACAATGGTTATATAAATTACCAACGCATGATTCGAAAAGATGGCTTTAAGTTAATCGTATACCCTAAAATTAATAAGTTGCTATTGTTTGATATGGAAAATGACCCTGAAGAAATGACTGACTTATCTGACCTACCAGAACACCAAGATAGGCTTAAAACAATGAGCAAAGAATTACTCGAACTGCAGAAAAAGTTAAATGACCCCTTAGATATCTCCTCGTTATTAAGTCAAAAGTAATTCTCCTCAAATGCTATTGTAACCGCCATGAAGAATAAAAATACCAACAACAAAACACCTATGAAGAATAAAGCTTCTTTTTCTAGACGTAGTTTTATAAAAAAATCTACCCTCGCTGCAACAGGATTTTCCATAATTCCTCGATTTGTGATGGGACAGGGTTTTACCCCACCGAGCGACAAAATTAATTTAGGTTTCATTGGGTTAGGTAAACAAAGTGTTGGTTTGGCTTCGCGGTTTATTGAAAATACAAATGCACAAATTGTTGCAGGATGCGATGTATGGTCTACAAAAAACACGGCATTTCAAAACCTAGTTAAAAAGCAATATGCAAGTAATCGCAAGAAAGAAACATATAACGGTATATCAGTACATAAAGAGTACAAAGCGATATTAGAACAATCAAACATCGATGCCGTGGTGATTGCAACACCAGATCATTGGCATGCTATTCAGGCCATTGATGCCTTAAACGCAGACAAACATGTTTATTGCGAAAAGCCTTTAACACATCGTATTTCAGAAGGTATCGCATTAGTTGATACCGTTAAGCAAACTGGGAAAATACTTCAGACTGGCAGCATGCAACGTTCTTGGGAAAATTTCAGAAAAGCCTGTGAGCTTGTTAGAAATGGATACCTTGGTGAAATAACTAAAATATTGGTAAATGTAGGAGACCCCGCAATTGATTATAACTTTGAAGAAGAGCCAGTACCTTCTGAAGTGAACTGGAATAATTGGTGCGGACCTGCACCCCTATTAGCTTATAACCATCGCTTAGCACCAGCAAGAAACAATGTTGATTTTTGGCCTGATTGGCGACTTTTTAAAGAAACTGGCGGTGGTATTCTCTGCGATTGGGGAGCACATATGTTTGATATCGCACAATGGGCAATAGGTATGGATCGTTCGGGTCCTATACGCTACATTCCGCCAACCGATCGAACGGCCGTTAGAGGGTTACGAATGTTTTACGCGAATGGCATTGAAATGGTACATGAAGATTTCGGAAGAGGATGGGGCGTTCGTTTCATCGGTAGTGAAGGAAGTTTAGATGTTAGTCGAGGGTATTTAGACAGCAATCCAAAACAACTAATTGCTACTGAGCTTAATGATGCCGATGTTCGGCTCTACGACTCTGAAGGCAAACATTATAATGATTGGTTACAATCAATTGCTAATAACACCTCGCCACTTTGCGACGTTGAAACGGGTCATCGATCTGCTACCATTTGCAATATAGCAAACATTGCCTACCAATTAAATGAGCCTTTAAATTGGAACCCGAAAGAGCAACACTTTATGGGTAATATGCGAGCGAATGCCTTACGGTCAAGAGACAATCGTATTTTTAATTAAAGAGGGGTTCGATTTTTTCGAAACTGCCCCGGTGTTTTTCCGGTTACTTTTTTGAAAATTCGAGTATAGTAAGACACACTTTCCCAACCTGTTTTTTCTGCAATTTGTGCCAATGTATTTTTAGTTGTAAGTAATAATGTTTCCGATCTTTCTATACGAACTGTTTGAATATATTTACTAGGCCTCATACCAAATTTCTGCTGAAATACTCTCGAAAAATGATCTGCACTTAAACTAAACTTAGCAGCTAAATCTTTAACTGTTAACGGCTCGTGAAGATGTTCATTAATATGATTTAAAACCTCATAAAAATCACTTCTAACTTGTGTTTTATTACTAGGATTATTTAGTATGAATTTTGAAATCAAAAAGGTAAGAATTCCTTGTGTTTCTAGTAATTTTGATGCAGGTAAAGCGTTGTATTCTTTCTCTAATTTGGTAATTATGTTTCTGTTATCATAAATCCGAGGGTCGTCATTCTTAAGGCCTCTTTTTGGATGTAATTGTATTAATCGCTTTATGCATTGCAGTTCAAAATCGGTTATAGCAATTTCGTAAAAAAAATCTCTTAAATCGTACATTGACAACCCATCACCAACTTCTTCTAAAAAATGTATATAATACAATTCAAGATTTGAATTACAACGATAGCGGCTATAGGTGAAACTAGGCACTAAATATAACACTCCTGGCCGCAAATCAACTTCCTCATAACTATGAAACATCTTTCCAGAACCTTTTACCACTAAATACAATCTTGAAAAGGCACTGATCACATTATCATGATCCCAAGTGGAGTCTAGGTTAGCTTTTCCAACATGCAATAAACTTACTTTTAATGATCGTAATATTTTATTCATACTAATTTATCGCGTCGGATTTAAAACATTATAGTTTGAAGGTGCAAAATACTAATAAGCCAATAAAATAATAGTTTTACAACATTTTGTTTCTTTATATATTTTATAATCATCATCAATTTATTCACAAATATATCGGAAATGTGCAAATGATAGCCTGATTTAGACAAGACTTGCAGCAAGCAATATGATAACTTTGGTTTAAACGATTTCAAAGAAATGTCAAGACTTTTAATTTCATTATTTGCACTGTCGATTCTATTTTGCTATTCATGTGGCGGACCAGATATGCCTGAAACGGTACAAATAGCGTATGATAGATTACCTGAAAAAATTGATTTTAATCAGCATGTAAAACCAATTCTTTCAGACAAGTGTTATTTATGTCATGGGCCTGATGAAGCGAAAATTTCTGCAGGATTACAATTGCATACCGCAGAATTAGCATATAAAGAATCTGAGAATAAACCAGGTAGCTTCAATATTGTTCCTGGTAACACCAATAAGAGTATGCTTATTGAACGAATTCTATCTAATGACCCAGAAATTATAATGCCAGTTCCTGCATCTCATTTAACGCTAACTGATTATGAGAAAGCAGTATTAGTTCGATGGATTGATGAAGGAGCAGAATACAAAGATCATTGGGCATTTATACCTCCAACTAAACAAGATCCTCCTAAAGTTACTTACCCTGAAAAAATTACAAACGCCATTGATAATTTCGTTATTGCAAAACTTGAAACCGAAGGCTTAGAACCCTCAAAGACAGCAGACAAAGAGATTCTGTTAAGAAGATTATATTTTGATTTAACTGGGTTACCCCCTACACTTGATGAAATTGCTAAATTTTTAGAAGATGACTCACCCAAAGCATACGAAAAACAGGTAGATCGCTTGCTCAGTTCGACACATTTTGCTGAAAAAATGACTTTAGATTGGATGGATCTTTCACGGTATGCAGATACCCATGGGTATACGGTAGATCGTTATCGTGACGTTTCTCCGTATCGCGATTGGGTTATTAAGGCATTCGATGAAAATATGCCATATGATCAATTCATTCGATGGCAACTTGCTGGTGACATGATGAAAAACCCTAGCAAAGAACAAATATTGGCAACTACCTTCAATCGCTTACATCCGCAAAATTTAGAAGGGGGTATTGTTGATGAAGAATTTCGCTCAGAGTATGTTTCCGACCGTACCAATGTAGTTAGCGAAGGTTTTTTGGGTTTAACCATGGCCTGTGCCAAATGTCACGATCACAAATATGACCCCATCTCACAAAAAAATTATTATGAAATGTACAGTTTCTTTAATAATGTAAATGAGTCAGGTCAAATTCCTTGGGATTGGTCGATGCCAGTTCCTAATATGCAACTTCCTACAAAAGAACAAGAACAGTTTTTATCCTATATTGATAAGCTGGTAGATGAAAAAGAAAACAGTATATCAAAAATCGCTGCTGCTGAAACCGATAAAGCTGCAAACTGGATTGACACTGAAGGCTATAAAAAATTATACTTGAATAGTGCTCCTAGTAATCTCGTCGCAAAAGTTGACTTTAAAAATGGAAGTCTAAATAATGTACTGAATCCACTTCAAAAAGGAAAAATGAACCGTCAATTTGCCCCTAAGCAAATTGCAAACATTGTTGACGGATATGTGGGTAAAGGTTTAGAATTAGATGGTGACGCTTGGTTAGATTTAAACCCGATTGGTGTTTTTAGACGTCATCAACCATTTAGCATTGGAATACGTGTTAAGTTACCTGAAAATGTTGAAAATGGTGTAATTTTTCATAAGAACTACGGTACTAGACTACATAGTTACAGGGGGTATCAACTTTCTGTCAAAGAAAATAAGCTTGAACTAATCATGGCTCATGTTTGGCCTGATAATGCCATTGTAGAATTAAGTTCAAAAGAAGTACCAAAAAACCAATGGATTCAACTGACAATGACTTATGACGGTTCAAGCAAAGCCAATGGGTTAAAAATTTACCTTGATGGAGAACAACTTGAAACATCAGTAACCGTTGACAATTTATACAAAGACATCATTTTCAATTCCTATGAAGATATAATTTATAAAAATCCCATAGAACCAGGCTTACAAATTGGTGCGCGATGGAGAGGTAAAGGTATTGCAGGTGCTGTTGTTGACGATATTTTAGTATTTCGCAAAGAATTAAATTCTTTTGAAGTACGGCAGATTACAAATGCAGAAAAGACCAAGGCTCTGCTTGCCAAAAATAAGCACCAACTAAGTACTGCTGATAAAAAAGAACTTACCAATTATTATATTGCCCATCATTCAAAATCATATACCACCGCATTAAATGAATTAGAGAAAACTCGTGAAATTCAAATAGATAGTGCAGAACGAGTTCAAGAGATTATGGTTATGAAAGAAATGGAAAAACCAAGAGAGACTTTTATTCTTGAACGCGGTTTATATGATCAATATGGAGAACAAGTATTTCCGAATACACCAGAACATATTTTTGCTTTTCCTGACAGTTTAGCTAAAAATCGATTAGGTTTAGCGCAATGGATTACAAGTAAAGAAAATCCGCTTACCGCTCGTGTGGCCGTGAACCGTTATTGGAAAAACATATTCGGAAACGGTATCGTAAGAACCGTAGAAGACTTTGGTAACCAAGGTGAATTACCCAGCCACCCTGCCCTACTCGATTGGTTAGCTATTGAATTTATGGAATCAGGATGGAATGTAAAGGCATTACACAAACTCATGGTCATGTCTAGCACCTATAAACAATCATCGTTTGCTACTGATGAAATAATGAATATAGACAAAGCCAATAGGTTATTAGCTCGAGGGCCAGCGGGTCGACTTACAGGTGAAATGCTCCGTAATAATGCTTTGGTAGCTTCTGGGTTACTAAATAGAAAAGTGGGTGGAAAAAGTGTTCACCCTTATCAACCTGCCGGGTTATGGAAAATTAATGGTGCTGCCTATGAAGAAGATAAAGGCGAAAAATTATACCGAAAAAGCATGTATACCATATGGAAACGTTCTGTACCACATCCAACAATTGCCACCTTTGACGCTCCGGAAAGGTCTTTTTGTGCCGTACGCCGTCAAGAAACAAACACCCCGCTGCAAGCCCTAGTCTTAATGAATGACCCTACCTATATTGAAGCATCACGGGTATTAGGATATGCTATGTTAGACTATTCAGATACAAAAACTGCAATTGCAGATACCTTTAAAAAATTGACTGGGCGTAGTATAGATGATAAAGAATTACAACTGTTAGCTGAATTGCAGCAAATAGAATATGAAAAATTCAAGAATAAAAAATCTAGATCTGAAGGTTGGCTAAATTCAGGAGAATTTAGAATCACCAATGCGAACGATGAAGCTTTAGTGGCTGCAAATGCAGTAATTGCGAGCACTATTATTAATTCTGACGCTGCAATAACTAAACGATAGATTATTAAATCCGAATGATATGTGTTATAATCATCATGATATTTTAAGGTCGAACAATAAAGACCTACAAGAATTAGAACGTAAAATAGATCGACGTAATTTCTTGACAAAAACCTCTATGGGGTTAGGAGCTATAGCGTTAGGTTCACTTTTAAATGCAGATAAAGCTTTTGCCTCTGTAAAAAATGGAGGAATAGACAAAGCTGGTGCAGATGCGTTATTAAAATCATATAACAAAAATCGATTAGGACTGCCCCATCACCTGCCAAAAGCGAAACGAATTGTGTATTTGTTTCAAAGTGGTGGCCCCTCACAACTTGAAATGTGGGATTATAAACCGAAACTTAAAAACATGTTTGGCCAAGATTTGCCTGATTCTGTTCGTCAAGGTCAACGCCTTACTGCTATGAGCGCAGAACAAACAAGTTTTCCGATGGCACCTTCCATTTTTAATTTTAAACAATACGGAAAAACAGGAACATGGGCTAGCGAGTTACTTCCCTACACATCAGAGGTTGTTGATGAATTATGTTTCATTAAATCAATGCAAACTGATCAAATTAATCATGACCCAGCCATTACCTTTATGCAAACTGGCAATCAGCTAGCAGGTAGACCATCTATAGGTTCATGGTTAAGTTATGGTTTAGGGTCAGACAATGAAAATTTACCAACATTTATAACTTTGATCACAAAAAACATGGGTGGTCAACCCTTATATTCAAGACTATGGGGCAATGGTTTCTTACCCACAGAACACCAAGGGGTACAATTTAGAAGCGGAAAAGACCCTGTGTTGTATTTGAGTGATCCGGAGAATTATGACGGGCATGATCGACGACAAATGCTAGATTATTTAGGAAAGTTAAATGAAGTGCAACACGACGCGTATGGCGATCCTGAAATAAATGCTCGAATGGCGCAATATGAAATGGCTTTTCGTATGCAAACTTCAGTTCCTGAGGTTACTGACATGTCAGATGAACCTGATTACATATTTGACATGTACGGTGAAGATAGTAGAGACCCAGGCACATATGCAGCTAACTGCTTAATGGCTAGAAAATTACTCGAAAAAGATGTGAAGTTTGTTCAAATATATCATCAAGGTTGGGATCAACATAGCTATTGCCCGGGCGGGGTGAAAGCACAATGTAAAAGAACAGATCAAGCCAACGCTGCTTTAATAAAAGACCTTAAACAACGTGGCATGCTTGAAGACACATTAGTTGTTTGGGGAGGAGAATTTGGTAGAACTGTTTATTCTCAGGGTCAATTAACTCCTGAAAATTACGGTCGCGATCATCATCCTAAAGCATTTACTATGTGGATGGCGGGTGCTGGCGTCAAAGATGGCTACACCCACGGTGAAACAGATGATTTCAGCTATAATGTGATTAAAGATCCTGTGCATGTGCATGATTTTCATGCCACCTTACTGCATTTATTTGGTATTGATCATGAAAGATTGACATTCAAACATCAAGGAAGACGTTATCGCTTAACAGATGTTCATGGCCATGTAGTTAAAGATATATTATCATAAAATTTAGATTAGCACCAACTTATGAAAAACAGAAGAGATTTCATTAAGAAAACCACACTGGCAGGCGCCGCAGTAGCCACTACTCCATCATTCGGGTTTCATATCTTGAAAAAACCAAGATTAGAGCAAGAAATTGTTGGCCATGGTAACTATAAATACAAAATAGTTCGAGACTGGGCTCAAATTGGCACATCAAGACCGCTACTAAATTGTCATGAAATGGTTTTAGATAGTAAAGGTCGATTAATCATGATTGGCGATCATCCCGCAAATAATATCTTAATATTTGATAAGTCGGGTAAACTATTAGATTATTGGGGTACATCATACCCTGGAGGACATGGCTTATCTATAAATGATGAAGGAGGAGAAGACTTTTTATATTTGACTGATTCAGGTTGGTACTTAAATAAATTTGGCAAAATGACACCTCATAATGGTCGCGTTAGTAAAACTACCGTTGACGGTAAAGTGGTTTTTGATATTGGCCATCCTCAAACCATTGGCGTTTATAAACCAGGCGACCCATTTAGACCAACAGAAGTTGCAGTTCATACTAATGGAGATATATACGTAGCCGATGGCTACGGCATGGATTATATTATTCAATACAATTCAAGAGGTGAATATATAAGGCATTGGGGCGGTAAAGATAATAATGATCAAAACTATAACTTATCAAATGCACATGGTGTTGCTATTGACTATCGTGATTCTAACAACCCAATGGTAGTTTGCACCTCTCGTAACGAGCAAAGTTTTAAATTCTTTTCGTTAGAAGGTAAATATATAAAGACTCTACATTTACCAAACATGAAGGTCTGTCGACCAGTTTTCGATGACACCAATCTCTATGCTGGTGTTTGTTGGTCGCAACCAAAAGTTGGGAAAACCGACTGGCAAGATCATACTGGTTTTGTAACCATATTAGAAGGTGATACGGTTGTTTCAAACCCAGGAGGCACCGCCCCGGTATATGACAAAGGTGTTTTACAAAAATCATATCAACTTGAAAGCAGGCCAATTTTTCACGGTCATGACGTTTGTGTTGATGAAGATAAAAACCTATACGTATGTCAATGGAATGCTAACAGAACCCCTCCATTGAAACTAGAACGAGTTTAAATTAGTCATTTGTTATAGACAATTAATCAATCTCCATTTTTATCACATACATCCTTAGTTATATTTGAATCGTGCAATAGTAACCTTTTTGAACAGGTCATTTTTCACTTGATCAAAGCGTCTAAATCTATTTGCAATTCATTTAAATATAAATTGAAATGTTCACCTGCGAGCATATTTACAATTATCTAAAGGAGATTGGTTTATGATTTATAATCGAAGCATCATTCTGTTACTGCTTTTTGGATTGTGTATTTTTAAGGCTTTTGGCCAAAAAAAAGACCCTGAAAACCAAAAACCCAATATCATTGTAATACTAACAGACGATCAGGGCTGGGCTGATGTTGGTTTTAATGGTGGCACTGACATTCCTACTCCTAATCTTGATAGAATTGCAGCAGAGGGAGTAATTTTCTCAAACGGTTACGTTTCACACCCTTATTGCAGTCCATCTAGAGCTGGTCTTTTAACAGGGCGTTATCAAGCCCGATTTGGTCATGATTGCAATATGCCATATACTGGCGAAAATGATGCGTCTATAGGCACGCCATTGTCTGAAAAGATGATATCAGAAGCATTAAAAGAGCAAGGCTACCGCACTAGTGCCATCGGTAAATGGCATGTTGGAGACCACCCTGATCTACATCCAACAAATCAAGGATTTGATCATTGGTTCGGGTTCGCAGGAGGAGGTATGAACTATTGGGGAATACCTCAAGGCCCCCTACAAACTATTCTTAGAAATGGAAAACCAGTTCCTGAAAATGAACTATCGTACCTAACTGATGACTTTACAAATGAAGCCATACAATTTATTACAAAAAAAGAAGATCAACCGTTTTTCATTTATCTGGCTTACAATGCGCCACATGCGCCTGATCAAGCAACAGAAAACTATCTAAAAGAGACAAAGCATATTGAATACGGAGGCCGCAGTGTTTACGGCGCCATGGTTAATGCCGTTGACAATGGTGTAGGTAAAATTGATTCCACCTTGATAGCTAACAACCTAAAAAAGAACACGCTTTTAATCTATTTAAGCGATAACGGAGGTAGATCACAACACGCTGACAACAAACCCTTTAGAGGTTACAAAGGAATGATTTACGAAGGTGGTATTAAAGTTCCGTTTTTTATGACCTATCCTAAAGAAATATTAAAGAATCAGCATTACGACCATATGATTAGTGCTTTAGACATTTTTCCTACGGTATTAGATGCTTCAGGCGCAAATGTATCTAAAGAAAAGCAACTCGACGGCGTAAATTTATTACCCTACGTGAAAGGCACAACTAACAAACCACCACATGAAGCGCTATTTTGGCGTTCTGTAGGCGGGTTTGAATACGCTGCTCGAATAGGTGATTACAAATTATATCATAGAGCAAATGAAAAAAATCTTATGCTTTTTAATATAAAAAATGACCCTTACGAAAGAAATAATATTGCGAATGATAATTCAGTAATCGTTCAAGAACTTGAACTGGCGTATGAAGAATGGAATGCAAAAAACATACCTCATGGTTGGGAAGATCCACATGCAGAAAATGTTTTAAAAGAACAAAATCAATTAAATGCCATACGGACAAAGGCCTTACCTCTAAAAAAAAATTAAAATGAAAATTGCTTCAAAATCTCATATAAACTTAAAAACCATTTGTCTTTCATTTTTCTTGTTGTCATTGATTCAGCTGATGACAGCTCAAGAAAAACCGAATATTATATTTATTCTAACAGATGATCAAAGTTATGGCATGCTAGGTTGTACCGGTAATACTGTTGTACAAACTCCGAACATTGATAAATTGGCTTCTGAAGGGGTTCTATTTACAAATGCACATGTAACAAGTGCAATTTGCACCCCGAGTAGAGCAAGTATTTTGACAAGCCAGTTCGAAAGAAAACATAATATAAATTTCAATTCTGGTACCAGTATGTCAGAAGAAGCGTGGAAAAACACGTACCCCGTAGTTATGAGAAATCATGGTTACTACACTGGATGGATTGGAAAAAATCATGTTCCTATCGGAGAAGGTGGTTATGAAAGTGGATTAATGGAAAAAAGTTTTGATTACTGGTATGCTGGCCATGGCCATTTAAGATTTTATCCGAAGAAAATTCATGATATTTTTAAAAACGCAAAACACGACACTCAAGTTGAAGTGGTTGGTGAAGGCATTCAAGATTTTTTATCTAACGAACAAAAGTTAGAAGGCGCGGTAAAATTTATTGATCAACGACCTAAAAACAAACCATTCATGCTATCTGTTAGTTTCAATCTTCCGCACGGAGCAGGTACTTCTACCATGGAGATGCGAGAAACTGATGATGAAATTTACCGAACATTATATCGCGATAAAGAAATTGCTTTACCCAAAAACTATATTGCGAGAGATAGTATCAAAACTCCGAAATTACCCATTGAGATTCACCATGCTGAAGACCGGCAAGTGAGTTATGATTGGGTAAACACCCCCCAAAGTTATCAAGAACGCATGGTACGTCAATATCAGGCTATGACTGGTATTGACCGTTTGGTTGGCCAACTTCAAGTGACATTAAAAAAGCAAAAGTTAGAAAAAAATACGATTATAATTTTCACTTCAGACCATGGTTTATTTGGTGGACAATTTGGTTTAGGTGGAAAAGCCCTATGTTATGAAGTTGCTACTCATGTTCCGATGATTTTTTACAATCCACAAGCTAAAACAAAAAATAAAAAAAGAAAATCTGATGCGCTCGTTCAAACTATTGATATTGCCCCTACAATGTTGTCAATGGCAGGTATTTCAATACCTGAAACTTACCAAGGAAGAGATTTAACTCCCCTTTTGAATCAAGAAAAAATTTCAATAAGAGATTATTTGTATACCGAAAATTTATGGTCAACTTCTTTTGGAAACCCAAGATGTGAATCTGTTCAAAATGCAGAATGGAAATATATTCGTTATTACAAAAACAACAACCCATCGGCACTAAACCAAATTGCGGTAGCCAAAGAAATGAATATTCCTTTAGCTAATGTATTATATCGCGTATATGATAAACAACTTACGCTGTATAGATCTTTTGTAGAAGGTCCTCTTAATGGTGAAGAAACGGTTTATGAAGAATTGTATAATTTAAAAGTAGATCCTAATGAAACTACAAATCTAATTGCAGATAAATCATTAAGCGAAGTATTATCAAACCTAAAGTTAGTCTGGAAACAGAAAATCATCAATGCACGAGGCACAGAAAACCCAAAAGTACTTCGGTACACGACGGATAGTACTTTTGAAAAAGGACTACTAATTGAACCTAAGTAAGTTCCAAAGCATTTATAAACTAATCATAATTATTTCTTTTTCTAATTCGTACATGAAACAACACTGGTCAAAAAATTATAACTATCGATTTAGTTTTATTGCGGTCATTTTGATGCTACTGCTGGTAAACTGCACATCATATGATATCACTATTGATGTAAAAACCTATGGAGCTATAGGTGATGGTATAACAGTAAACACAAAAATCATACAAAAAGCGATTGACGATTGCCATGCCAAAGGAGGCGGCACCGTTCAAATTGATGATGGCACTTATGTGACTGGAACATTATTATTAAAAGACAGTGTAAGATTACACATCACAGAAAACACTATTTTGTTAGGCAGTTCAAACCCTTTAGATTACACCAGTATTGACACGTTTATCGATGCCACCGGACAGGAAAGAGGTAATTGTTTAATAGGAGCAAAAAATGCAAAGAATATCTCAATATCAGGTAAAGGAACCATCGATGGTAATGGTACCGCATTTTTATCTGATAATTTAAAAAAGACTAGAAAAAAGTTAGAATTAACAGAAAACCAAACAAAAAAATTCGGCACCAATCGTCCATTTTTACTACGATTTGTCAATTCTTCACAAATTAAAATTAAACAAATAAAATTAAGACAACCTGCAGCTTGGACCTGTCACTTTTACCAATCTAACGATATAGAAATCGATCAAATCAGTATTTATAGCCATGCTCATCGCAATAACGATGGTATTGATCTTGATTCAAGTCATGATGTCATTATATCTGATTGTACTATAGATACAGGTGATGATGCCATTTGCTTTAAAACAACGAGTCCGAAACCCACATATAACGTACAAATAAACAATTGCAGGTTAAAAAGTGATTGGGGTACTATTAAATTCGGAACTGAATCAATGGGTGATATGTATGATATTTCAATTAAGAATTGTAGTATCACTGATACCAAAGGTGGTGGTATCAAAATTTTAAGTGTAGACGGTGCCAACATTTACAACATTGAAATTGATAGCATTAAAATGAGTAAGACCGATATGCCCATTTTTATTCGCTTAGGAGAGCGACTAAGAACATACAGAAACGCAAAACCACAACAAGTGGGCTCTATTGATGCCATAAGTATTAAGAATATTGAAGCTACTACTCGTAAACCTTCAAATTCAAGAATAAACCCGCCTAATGGTATGCTAATTACCGGCACTCCAAATCATAGTATCGGAAACATTTCTTTAGAGAATATTACTATTCAATTACCAGGAGGTGGCTTGTTGGCTGATACTGATATCGAGGTTCCTGAAGCGGAAACAAAGTATCCTGAATTTAGTTTTTTCGGTGTTTTACCTGCCTACGGATTGTACGCTAGACATATTAATGAGTTAAACTTGATAAATACCACTTTTGAATTAATTGAAAAAGATGCAAGAGAAGCTTTGATTCTCGAAGATGTAAGCACATTAAATACCAACTAATTTTCAGCACGAACCATGAATAAAATGAAAAATTCATTTCACATCATTATCTTATTTTTCATAACTGTTTCATTACCTGTTACTGCTCAAAAACGAACTGTAGTAAAAGACCAGAAACCCAATGTTATTGTTATTTACACCGATGATCATCGTTATACTGGGGTAAATGCTTTTGGTGCATCTCAAGTTCAAACACCAAATTTGAATGCTCTAGTATCAGATGGAGTGTCGTTTTCGAACGCGTACCTTATGGGCGCCTTTACCGGGGCGACTTGTATACCGAGTAGGGCTATGTTGTTAACAGGTAGAAACTTATTTGAACTTGAAGGGCGCGGAAAGGTGATATCTGAAGCACACCAAACTATGGGGGAAACCTTCCAACAAAACGGGTATTATACTCATATCGTTGGAAAGTGGCATCAAAATAACGCTTCTCTGGTCAGATCTTTCAATTCAGGTGACAAGATAATGGGAAGAAGCGCCTACTTGGTAGATCACTATAGAATGCCATTGTGGGATTGGAGTGCTGCCCCTGATTTTACAAGAAAAGATGCCTATCTCTTAACTTTCAACAACCAAAAGGAAATTGTTAGACGAGCATTAACCATTGAAGATAAAAGAGGACCAATTGGCACAGAACTAAATGGCCCGCATACCTCTGAAATATTCGCAGAAGATGCTTCTAAATTCATCAAAGAGTATCAAAAAAAGAAACCTTTCTTTATGTATTTGGCCTTTCATGCACCCCATGACCCCCGTCAAGCACCAGAAGAATTTAAAAAAATGTATCCTGTTGAAAATATAGAATTGCCCCCCTCCTACATGCAACAACATCCGTTTGATAATGGCCATATGTTTCTGCGAGATGAACAACTCGCACCATGGCCTAGAACAACCGAGATTGCAAAACAAGAATTAGCTGATTATTATGCCATAATTACTCATTTAGATACTCAAATCGGCAAGGTGATTAAAGCCCTAAAGGAAAGTGGCGCCTATGACAACACTTTAATTGTATTTGCCGGCGACAGCGGTCTTGCTGTTGGCAATCACGGACTAATTGGAAAACAAAATATTTATGATGAAGATGGCGTTCACATACCGCTTGTTTTTTCGGGGAATCTCATAAAAGACAAGGGTTCTCAAAAAGAAGCTTTTGTTTACAATTTTGATATTTTTCCTACCATCTGCGACATTGTGGGTATCAAAACACCAGCTTCAGTTACTGGAAAGAGTTTGCAGCCCATTTTAAATAATCAATTAAAAACAGTACGAGATCATACTTATCACGCCTACAGACAATTTCAAAGAGCCTACCGTAAAGGAGATTATAAACTCATCGAATATGTACGTGCCAAAGACGTATCAAAAGATGTAGATGAACATTTTAGGGGTTCTCGTGTAACTCAACTTTTCAATGTTAAAAACGATCCATGGGAAATATATGATCTTTCCTTTTTTCCAGATCATAAAGAGCTTTTAGAAAAAATGCAATCTGAAATGAAGGCCAAGGCCGTAGAATTAGGCGATCAAATACAAAATGTTGCTGAAGAAAAGTTTGATTTTTGGGATTATTACCACCCTAAATGAAACACTTTTTCCATGGGTACCCACTTCTCTCCTTCTTTTGCCCAAGGTAAGGCCTGTTGGTACTTCCACATCAGATCTTCCCAATCTTGAACCTTAGAATTATTTGCATCCATTTCAGCTTTTCGAGCCGGATCAAAAGTTTCATCAACATCCATAATCATAAACATACGATTTCCCGTGAGGTAAATTTGTAAATCTACAATACCAGCATCTGTAATACTTTTTGTGATTTCAGGCCAAGCATTTCCTTTTGCGTGATACTCCTTATACTCTGCCATTAACTGTGAATCGTCTTTTAAATCACATGAGAAACAAAATCTTCTAATTGAATTCATAGTTTAAATTTTATTCATTTTTGCGCTACTATACCCATACCAAGCTACTACAGCTAAACAAATCAACGGTAAAATAAACGAAAATTTTACTTCAGGAATAAAACCTAATATCTGCAAATCTGCAAAACCGCTGCCTCCCCAATCTAAAATACTTGCTTGAAGAATTGGAAGCAGTGCTCCCCCAACAATAGCCATAACCAACCCCGCAGAACCAATTTTAGCTTCATCGCCCATATTCTTAAGTGCGATTCCATAGATTGTTGGAAACATAATTGACATAAACAGTGAAATACCTACTAAGGCAAATAAACCCGCAATACCAGGCAATAGAATTGCCCCAGCGGACATTAACACACCTCCTAAACCAAAGAGCATTAAAAGTCGAGATGGATCAATCGTTTTCATCAAAATTGTACCAACCCATCTACCAGCTAAAAATATTACCATTGCAGCTACATTGAACCAAGTAGCTGTTAATTGTTCTTCACTGGCAAGTTCTGAATTCAGATTATCGACGTATTGAAAGATATACGTCCAACACATAATTTGTGCCCCAACATAAAACGCCTGAGCCATTACCCCTTTTAAATAATTATTGTTTGCAAATAACTTTTTGAAAGACTCAGAAATGGTCATTTTATCTTCATCAGCAGTTTTAGGCATTTTTGTAAAAATGATAATGGCCATAATGATCAGAACCAAAATACCTAACCCAATATAGGGTATACTTATGATTCCCAAATCATTTTCTCTAATCACCGCTAACTCATCTGAAGTTAAAGCATTATATGCCTCAGCTGTATAATCATCAGATCGCAAGGCACCAATTACAAATACCTGAGCTATTATCATACCCGTTAATGACCCCATTGGGTTAAAAGCTTGAGCGAGGTTTAAACGTCGCGTTGAGGTTTCTTTATCTCCCAGCGCTAAAATCAACGGATTTGAAGTCGTTTCAAGAAACGCTAAACCACACGTTAATACCCACAGTGAAATCAAAAAATAGTTATATTCTTCATAAGCGGCTGCCGGGTAAAACAAAAATGCTCCCACAGCATATAGAATTAGACCTAAAATAATTCCTGATTTATAGCTGTATTTACGAATAAATAATGCCGCCGGAAGCGCCATAAAAAAATAACCAAAATAAAAGGCGAACTGTACAAGTGATGCTTGCACATTGGTTAGTTCAGGCATCACTTTCTTAAAAGCAGATACCATAGGGTTCGTTAAATCATTTGCAATGCCCCATAGTGCAAATAAGGAAGTTATTATAATAAACGGAAAAAGTAATTCTTTACGAACCACTGGAATTTTAGTAGTGCTACTCATTATTGCTGAGGTTGGTTAATTAGTATAACAAATTACTACAATCTACCATAGAATCAAGCAACCGTATGAACACAAAAACAAAACAAATGATTATTCTGTTAACAAAGAGCGGTCTAAATGTACATAGCCGCCGTCTATAGTAATAAACTGACCGGTGGTATGCGATGATTTTTCAGAAATGGTAAATAAACATGTATCTGCTATTTCTTGTGGTGTTGTCATTCGATTTTCTAACGGAATTTTTTTGACGATTTCTTTCAATTTTTCTTCTCCGTTTTCCAAGGTTTTAATCCAAGCGTCGTAGGCAGGCGTCCAACTTTCTGCTATAATAATCGCATTTGACCGAATTCCGTCTTTGATTAAGTCCACAGCCCATTCACGTGTTAACCCTAAAACACCTCCCTTTGAGGCTGCATAACCTGAAGTACCCCCTTGGCCTGTTAAGCCTACTTTTGATCCTATATTTAGAATGTTTCCTTTAGCCTTTTTAATATATGGTAGTAAATACTTGGTCATTGCAAAAAAACTTACAAGATTCAATTTTAAAGACCACATAAAAGCATCGATAGACGCATCTAAACCAGCACCATCATTCACACCAACATTATTAATTAATGCGTCAACACGCCCGTATTTATCAGCAATAATTTTTGCTGCTGCTTCGATTTGGGCAGGATCAGACAAATCAGTTTTTACAAAAATAGCATCGATACCTCTTTCTTGCAGGTCTTTTTCATAACCGTAACCGCGATCATTTCTGCAAACAATTACCGGGATTGCCCCTTCATTTGCTAATGATTGAACTATAGTTTCGCCAATACTACCTTTAAGGCCAGCAGCACCAGTTACGACGACAACTTTATCTTTTAATCCTAAATCCATAATAATCTCATTTACGTTATTTCATGCTTCAGCTAAAAAGGTTCTATTACAGCTTATAAAATGAAGTTGCATTTTCTCCCATTATTGCCGATTGTTCTATAGTACTAAGTTGGCTTATAAAATTAGTGACCAACAATTTCACTTGCTGATAATTACCGGCAACTAAGCAAACTGGCCAATCAGAACCAAACATCACTCTTTTCGTTCCAAAAGCATTTAAGATTACCTCCATATAAGGTCGAATTTGCTCAGGTTTCCAACTTTTATAATCTGCTTCTGTAATCATGCCCGATAGTTTACAATATACATTTTCATGTTTTGCAATCTCTTTCATCAGAACCGCCCATCCTTCAAAATAAGCATCTTTAATGTATGGTTTTGCAATATGATCAATCACAAACTTTTGATGTGGAAATAGCTTTACAAATTCTAAAGTCGCCCCTAATTGATGCGGAAACACTAATATATCATAGGTATAATTGTACTTTTCTAAATACGAAATACCTCGAACAAAGTTTGATCTCAACAAAAAGTTATGATCGGCTTCACCTTGCACCACATGCCTCCATCCTTTTAATTTTGTTTGAGAGTGATATTGCTCTAATGTTGCATCAATGTTAGCTTCTCTAAGATCTGCCCAGCCTACAACACCTTGAATAAAATTATTCTTTGAAGCTAAATCGATAAGAAAATCTGTCTCAGCGAGCGTTTGGTCAGCCTGAACCGCCACACACCCATCAACATTATTTTCTTCGTATACGGCCTTTAAATCGTTAGGAAGAAAGTCTTTTCGAATTACTGCCATATCTTCGTCAATCCACGAATGTTTAACTGGCTCATATTTCCAAAAATGCTGGTGAGAATCAATTATCATTTTATATTTTTTTTAGGCTTTCAACAATTCCAATATCATTAATTGATTCAATGTTTGATGTTACCAATTTTGTTAATCCATCATACTTGGTTAGGTCTTCTCCCCAAATTGAAATATCACTCAAAATAATAGCTACTAAAACAATTAAATTCAATTCTTTAGAATTAAATTTCGCCCAGTTTTTAGAAAATAACTGCAGCGTTTTTTGATCATCATTTAAATCAATCTTCTCCCCGTCAAAACTACCGCTGTACATTCGAATTAAAGCCGAAAGACCAAATGCTATTCTTTTTGGAATTACGCCTTTTAAGAGGTAATACTCTTTGAATGTTGGTAACAAACGAGTTACGAATTTTGATGTACTATTTAAGGAAATACTAATTAATTGATGTTTTAACAATGGATTTCTAAAACGATCTAACACATCTGCAATAAACTGCAATTTTGTATCTTCAGGAAAGTCTAAGGTTATTGCCGATTCTTCTTTTAAGAGGGTCTCTACAAAATTACTAACCTTTTCGTTATGCATTGCTTCTTGAACATAGCGAATGCCTGCAAGATATCCGACAGGAACCATAGCAGTATGCGCCCCGTTTAATATTTTCACCTTCATCTCTCGGTAGGGGGCCAAATCGGTTACAAACTGAACATTCAAATTTGTTTTACGAAATGGCAACTCTTTTTGAACAACACCGTCACCCTGAATTACCCAAGAGTGATAATACTCGCCAGCAACTAATAGCGCATCTTCATATCCTATTTCATTTTGAATTTCTTGGGCCCTATCAGTTGGGTATCCAGAAACGATTCGGTCAACCAATGTGTTTGCGAAATGATTTGAGCTATAAATCCAATTTTTAAAATTTTCACCTAATGCCCAATGGTCTGCGTAAGCAATAACGGTATTTTTTAAAACTGCTCCATTGTCTTCAATCAATTCACAAGGCAGCAAAACACATCCTTTGTCCACAGCTCCTTTAAAAAATTGGAAACGGTTATAAAGCCATATCGTTAACTTAGCCGGAAACTCTTTTGGGGGTTCATCAATAAATTGGTCTTCAACATTAAACTTAATACCTGCTTCCGTTGTATTTGAAACTATAAACCGTACATCAGGGTTTTCAGCTAAATTTAAGTAGGCATCCCATTCATTATAGGCATGAATCACCTCTTGAATGCATGAAACAATAGTTTTTTCGGCAATTAGCTCTCCGTTTTTTATACCATCGAGTACGACGGTAAATAATCCGTCTTGAGCTTTAAGCGCACTGTAATCACCTCTTTCTGTAGGTTTAACTATAGCTACCCCGGCATTAAAATCAGCTTCAGTATTTAATTGCTGAATCATCACATCTACAAAAGCGCGTAAAAAGTTACCTCCACCAAATTGCATTACTTTTATTGGCAGTGATTTCGAAATATCTTTATTGGTACGGTTTAATTTTATCATAATGAATTTATAATGACATACCACGTTTCCATGGAATAAAATCTTCTTGACCTAAACGAACGGCTGCGGTTGTCTTTTTACCACTAGCAACATCAATGATGTACTCTAGTAATTCTTCTCCTTTTGATTCAATCGTATCTTCACCAGTAATAATGGTACCAGTATTGAAATCGATGATATCTTTCATGCGTTCACTTAAGATATTATTACTTGATATTTTAATCACTGGCGCTACTGGATTTCCGGTAGGAGTTCCTAATCCGGTTGTAAAACAAATAACATTACAGCCCGAACCTGCAAGACCTGTTGTACTCTCAACGTCGTTACCTGGGGTACATAATAAATTGAGCCCTTTAGATGTTGATTTTTCAGTATAATCTAATACATCTGTAATTAGCGAAGTTCCTCCTTTTCTTGCTGCACCTGCTGATTTCATGGCGTCAGTAATGAGTCCATCTTTAATATTTCCAGGAGACGGATTATTTTTAAAAGATGATCCCAAAGCAACAGCTCTAGCGGCGTAAGTACTCATTAAATGAGAGAATTTTTCTTTATTTTCTTTCGATTCGCATCGATTAATTAATTCTTGTTCTACGCCATTTAATTCAGGAAATTCTGACAAAATAGCGGTACCTCCTAAAGCAACCAATAAATCAGAGGCATAACCCAAAGCCGGATTTGCAGAAATACCTGAAAAACCATCAGAACCACCACATTCAAGACCTAAAGTTAGGTGCTTTAAAGCTGCTGGTTTTCTTTCAATTTTATTGGCTTCGATCAAACCTAAAAAGCTCAATTTCACCGCTTCTTCAATAAACTCACGTTCACTACTACTTTTCTGTTGCTCTAAAATATGTAGTGGTTTTGTAAAGTTAGCATCTCGCTTTTGAATAGCTGCTTCTAAAGTTTTCGTTTCGGCATTTTGACAACCTAAACTGAGTATTGTTGCCCCGGCAACATTCGGATTTGTGATATACCCTGCTAACAAATTACATAAGGTATCAGAATCTAATCGAAAACCGCCACACCCGCCGTCATGCGTCAAAAATTTAATGCCATCGACATTAGTAAAAGTTCGATTTTGTTTAATTTCTTCAGGCGTTTTAATAATTGACTGCATTAACAACTCCTCTTTTGTAGCCCCATGAGTGTATTTTTCTACTAAGACACCAGTATCAACTACAAAATCTTGAGTCGTAAGGTACCCAAGAGATTCTTGAAGAGCTGTTCGCATTACCTCAACATTTCTATTTTCACAAAATACCATTGGAATTACCAACCAATAATTGGCTGTACCTACACTACCATCTGACCGATGATAACCATTAAAGGTTTTTGATTTCCATTTTGAAATATCAGGGGCTTGCCATGAATACTGTTCAGAACCAACGGTATAATTTGCACTTGCATGTACACAATTTTCGATGGTAATTCGGGCTCCTTGACTAATGTTTTTTATTGCTTTTCCAACGAGCGCCCCATACATAATGATCTCATCACCTATCTCAAAATCTAATAAGGCAAACTTGTGCTTTGCAGGAATATCTTCAAAAATTTCAAAAGAATGGCTTTTGGTTTGAATAAGAAATCCCTTTTTCAAATCATAAAGTGCAGGAAGTATATTATCTTTTGGATGTAATTGCAAGAAAGCTCTTTTCATATTTTAATTGAACTTTTTAGGTTGTTTGCGACTATTCATTTTTTATCATCTCATAGTGATATTTTAATTGAACTAGCCAGCAATAAAAACATATTATAAATGCAACAATGCTCTTTAAATGTAATTTTATATGCGGTTAAAAGTTTACTGTAGCTTTGATAACTCCCGTTTCTGGTTTTAACCAACTATCAAAATTTGATATCATTGCTGTACAATCAACATTATGTGTAATGAAGGATTCTATAGGAAATTGGCCATTTTCAAGTACTTCAATAACTTTTTCAAAATCTTCTATAGTGGCATTTCTGCTACACATTAAAGTGGTTTCTTTAGCATGAATTTTAGGATGAGTAAAAGTTAATTCTCCTTTAGATAAACCTACTAAAATATAACACCCACCATGAGACATGTAATCTGTACCAGATTCTAGTGCACCTCTATGGCCAGTGGCATCAAATACTGCTGTTGCTAAATCACCATTAGTAATATGTTGTATTTGCTCAACAGCGCCATCACCTGCCAGGACTGTATAATCAACACCAATTTTCTCTTTTGCGTAATCAAGTCTACTTTGATTTACATCAATAGCAATAATCTTAGCACCATCAATTTGTGCTAATTTCATGATACCTATTCCAATTGGTCCGCAACCTATAACAACAATCGTTTCACCTGCTGATATGTTTGCTCTACGAATAGCATGTGCTCCAATAGCTAATGGTTCTACCACTGCCATTTGATCATCAGTAAGCTTTTTTGCAGGAATTAAAATATCAACGGGTACCGTAATATATTCTTGCATTCCACCATCAGTATGAATACCCAATACGGCAATATTTGTACAACAATTAGTTTTACCAACCTTACAGGCAACACAATTACCACAGCTTAAATATGGCATAACCACCACATTATCTCCAGCTTTCAAACCCATATTATTATCATCAATATCTTCAATCACCGTTGCCAACTCGTGACCTAAAATTCGTGGGTATGTAAAAAAAGCTTGATTACCGGCATATGCATGTAAATCAGTACCGCAAATTCCAACTTTAGTTACTTTAAGTAAGGCTTCATCCTTTTTTCTAACCGGAGATTCTTTTTCCTTTAAAACGAAAGAACCAGGCTCTTCACAAACAATATATTTCATAAGTATTTTAAATCTTTTATGCTAACTGCTATATCAAATGTACTTGATGTAATATTTTATTACTACTACAATATATGCACATTATAATACTATTTTTGCTCAAATCGTCGTGCAAACACTATTTTAGCATTATAAATGCTATAAGTATTTTTTATAAATGCACCGATGAAGTTACATTTATTAAATAGGAATAACCGAGAAAACAGTTCTTTTACGGTAACTCACCACCAAGAGTCATCTTTTTTAAAGGTTTGGCATTATCATCCTGAATTAGAATTGGTTTTGTCTTTAAAAGGAACAGGAACTCGTTTTGTTGGAGATAGTATAAAAAAATTTGAAGAAGGTGATTTGGTTTTGATTGGAAAAAATTTACCACATATGTGGCTTAATGATGAAGCTTACTTTTTAAAAGGAAGCAAACTGGTCGCTGAAGATATCGTAATTCACTTTAGAAAAGAATTTTTAGGTTTTGATTTTCTAGATACTAATGAAATGGAGCAAATTTCAAAGTTGTTTTATATTGCTCGCTATGGCATAAAATTTAAAGAGCTCTCACAAAAATTTAAGAAAAAAATTAAAAATCTTGATCAATTAGAAGTAGGCTTTGAACGTACCATTGAATTTCTTCAAATTCTAAATGTTTTAGCGAACCACAAAAACAAAGAATTGCTTTCAAGTGAAGGGTTCGTAAATTCATTTAAACAAAACCAGAATGAATATTTAGATAAAACATATGAATACATTTTCGAGAATTTTGCTAAACCTATCTCACTTAAAGATGTAGCAGAGGTCGCAAATATGAATCCGTCTGCGTTTAGTCGCTTTTTTAAAAGAGTAAATAGAGTAACTTTTTCAAGGTATTTGAATGAAGTTCGAATTGGTTACGCGTGTAAGCAACTAATAGAAAATAAACATAAGATTGCCACTATTTGTTATGATTCAGGTTTTAACAACTTATCAAATTTTAACAGACAATTCAAAGCCATCAAACACATGTCACCAAAAGAATATTTAGAAAGACAAAAAATTGATTAAATAAAAAAAGGGCGCAAACTATACACCTATAGTCTGCACCCCAAAAACTAAACAAAAATTTATAGGCTAATTTCTAATACGTAGGCATAATCACCTACTTTTTCACCTAATCCTGTTACATGAAGGCCTTCAGCAGTTGTTTCAAATTTGATGTTTGCATCGCTACCGAGTAATTTTATACGCTTAACCGATATACCTTCTGCATATTCACTATCGCTACCTAATGACTTTATTAACACCTCTCCCCCTTTTGGCCATGCTAAAATGGTGGCGTATAATATGTCATCTTTTTTAGTAAATCGAATGTCTTCAGAAGTGAAACCTGCTTTATTATCATGCTCAGCCATGTAACCACCTTTTTCAATTGTTGGTCCTTCGCCAAATGTATTCCAATAGGTTGTGTTAAAAATAGCAGCACCATTAACATCTAACCATTTACCGATGTTCAATAAAATATCTTTTTGTTCTTCAGGAATAGAACCATCAGCTTTAGGCCCGATGTTTAATAGTAGATTTCCATTTTTTGAAACAATATCTACCAAATCATCTACCAAATTATCAACATTTTTATATTCTTCATTATTAACATGTGACCACGAATGTTTACCAACAGAGGTATCGGTCTGCCAAGGTAGTTTTCGAATACCAGGCAGTTTTCCTCTTTCTAAATCGTAGATAACTAATCCTTCAGGAAAAGCCTCATGATTTAGATTCTTATCATTAATCACTACTTCTTTGCCCCATTCAATACCTTTGTTATAGTAGTATGCGGCAATTTTTGGGCGTAAATCTGCAAAATCAGGAATGTCAAGATAAAAATCAAACCACAGCACATCAGGTTGATAATTATCAATTAGGTCAGTGGTTCTATCCCACCACATTTGTTTAAACTCCTCAGAAACTGGTTGATTTAAATCTTTTCCCTTAGGGGAATATAAATCAGCATATTCAGGATCTACTGTATCAAAATGATCTTTCTTATTATAAAAAGACCAATTAAAAGCGTAATGTGAAGAGGCTCCCATTTTCAATCCCTTTTGACGGCCCTCTTTAAATAATTCTCCTAAAATATCTTTTTTAGGTCCCATATTTGCTGCATTCCATTTCGTTGTCTTTGAAGCAAACATTGCAAAACCATCATGATGATCAGCTACCGGAATCACATATTTAGCACCTGATTTTTTAAATAGATCAATCCATTCACCCGCGTTAAACTTTTCGGCTTTAAACATTGGAATAAAATCTTTATAACCAAATTCCTTTTGATCACCCCAATTCTTTTTATGGTGTAAAAATGTTTCGTTCGGTCCACTATGTTGTGGTTTCAGCTGTGCTGTAAAAGTGGCTGTATCCATATACATGCGTCTTGGATACCATTCTGAACCGTGAGCGGGTACAGCATAAGCCCCCCAATGAATAAAAATTCCGAATTTATCTTGATTGAACCATTCAGGGTCTTTATAGTTTTTACGAATAGATTCCCAATTCGCTTGGTAAACCGTAGCGGGTTCTTTTGTACTTTTTTCAGTTTTGCTTTTTTCAGAATTCGACCCACAGGAAGATAAAACACCCATAAAAAGAAGGTAAACACCAAATCTTGTTATCAAAGTCATACTATGTAATTGGTTAATGAGGCAACGGTGCCTAAGTTATTTTGTTAAACGAAGGTCAAGATTTTCAATTAGATCACTAATACTTTATGTTTAAATAACTACAACAAATGGTCTTTACCACTGTTAGCGTTAATTCTAATTAGTTCTTCATGTAAATTTTGACAAGTTACTTATTTTAAAAATTCAGGAATTACCTTTATTCTTTTTATTCGAATATTTCGATAAAAAGCTTCGGCAGCCTCTGATTGTAATTGTATTTTACCCTTAGTAACGGTTTCAAAACCATTTTCCGTTTTACGTTCGGCTTTTTCAAGAATCATTACCACTTCGCCGTTAACAATATGATACGACTTTCCATTGAAACACACCAGTTCTAATGTATTCCATTCTCCATTCGGCTTTTCGAAATTTTGATCTCTAACAGCTCTATACTTATTTTTACCTTTAATTACAGTACCTAATTGCATGGCCACACCTTGTTTCTCATATTGATAAAAATCATCTTCATTTTTCACAACTCGTATTGTATTCACGCCACCTGCTAATCCAAAGTAATCACCCATATCACCTTCTTGAATTTGAAATTCTTGCGATTCCATCCAAACATTCCAAAAAGCACCATGCTCTCCGTTGCAGTGATAAAGTAGTCCGTTATCTCTTTTATCTTTTAGGCGAGGTTCCCACTTTTTATGACCCCATTTAAATTCAAGTTTCAAATGATAATTTTCATATACTTCTTTTGAAGTGAGTGCTCCGTAAATCTCACCAGTTACATGTAGAACCAATTGATCATCTTCAGCAATTGTTGAAAAAACTTTCAATGGGTCGTTATTTAAACCTAATGGAATTCCTTCCATACCATCTCCTTTAGGCACACTATCTAAACCCTTAATAGTATGATGCGGCACGCCCATAAATACATCCCAATTTGATAATTCTTGATCTAGCAACATCTCCCATTCTGGTGTTTGAGCACTTAAAATTGACGTTGAAATAAAAACAAAAATTAACAATACTCGTAACAATTGGTTTTTAACTATCATGTTTTTTCCTGTTGCAATATATTATTTAAGCAAACTAATTAAATCATAACAAACATAGGTTTTATCGATCATTCGACTTTTACCAACCTACCATTTATAGGGTAACAAAACGTGATTCTTGTATAACAAATGTCTTTTCATGGCTAACAAATAAACCTATAAATTGACGTTGTTTGGAATTTTAACTATAACCATTTGTGGCACATTCAAAACTTTTCGTGATTCTACCCTACTGAACCCATTTCTATATTTATCCAACTTAAATAACTAACAGCTTTAATCAATTCAACGCTTATGAAAATGTTTAAAAAAATTCAACTAAAATGTCCATCTCGTATATTACTTTTTGCGTTTTTATGGCTTGCCGCTTTAGCTGTAAGCCACGCACAAGATGTATCAGTAAGTGGTACAATTACAGATGAAGCCGGAGAACCATTAGCAGGGGCTAATGTATTAGTAAAGGGAACCACTAACGGAACCCAAACAGACTTTGATGGAAATTACGCCATCAATGCAGATAGCAATGCAACCTTAGTGATTAGCTATATCGGCTTTACAACAATAGAAGAAAACATTGCGGGTAGAACAACCATTAATTTAACCCTTGGAGAAGATGCCAGTCAACTTGAAGAAGTGGTAGTAATTGGGTATGGTACGCAAAAGAAAAGTGATGTTACTGGTGCAGTAGCTACAGTAGATGCAGAAAGCATCGAAAAATTTACTTTTACAGATGCTTCTCAAGCACTACAAGGGCAACTTGCTGGGGTTAGCGTTCAATCAAATGGCGGTGCTCCTGGTGCTGGCAGTGATATTGTAATACGGGGTATTGGAACCTTTTCTAATAATGGACCTCTTTTTGTTATTGATGGGGTAATTACTGGTAGCATGAGCTCTTTAAACCCATCTGATATAGAAAGTGTATCAGTATTAAAAGATGCCTCAGCACTTGCAATTTATGGTTCTCGTGCAGCAAATGGTGTTGTAATTGTGAATACTAAAAAAGGTACAAGAGGTAAGTTAAGTATAGACTTAAATACTAGTTATGGTGTTGCTACAGTAATTCGAGAATTAGACTGGGCGAATAATAGACAGTATGCTGATATTGTAAACCGTGCCAATGATAATGATGGTAATGCTAGGTTTCCTGCAAATGATACTCAATTTGATCCTAATTTTGGTAGTGATTTATACGGTGAATCTGTACAAACTGCCTCCATTCACGATACAAACCTTAGACTGTCAGGCGGTGGAGAGAACACGTTAATGAGTTTATCTTTAAACCATTTTGATCAAGAAGGGGTTATTAAGAACTCTGATTTTCAAAGAACTACTGCTCGTTTTAATGGTAGTTTCACCAAAGGAAACTTCCGATTAGAAAGTACTATAGGTTTAACGCGTACGGTAAACAACCCGAACCCTTATTTCAATAAAGAACGTAATTTACTACCGACTATTAATCTAAGAAATAGTGCAGGTGAATACAGTGCTTCTGATTTGGAAGATAGAGGAATTGACGCTGCCTTAGGTGCTTTTTACGGCCCTGGTACTATTGTTAACGAATTAGGTCTCGCCTCTTTAGAAGATAGAACTGTAACAAGAAACACCGTATTAGGAAATTTAGCTGCATCGTATGAAATTTTTGATGGGTTGACTTATAAATTAAGTTTAGGTATTGAATCATATGCCAATAACAATTACAGATTTAGTCCTGCAGAACGCGTTATTTTCGATGGATCAAATAGAGCTTTCTCTGAATTAAGCGAAACCAATGAAAATTTTCTATCAACCTTAGTTGAAAACACTTTAAACTACAAAAAAGTCTTTGGTAAACATGCCATAGATTTATTAGGTGGTTTTACAGAACAAGTGAATGATGTTCGTAATTTAGGCGTAAATGCTATAAACTTTCCTTCAAACGATATTCGTGTAGCATCTGCTGGTGAGGTTCAAAACACACCTTCCTTTCAAGGCACTGATGCTATTCAATCATACTTCGGTAGATTGAATTATACCTTTGGTGATCGTTATGTGATTACAGGTACACTACGTCGTGATGGTTCTTCTTTGTTTAAAGAAGGTTTAAAATGGGGGTCATTTCCATCGGCGGCAATCGCTTGGAATGTAAGTAATGAACCCTTCATGAAAAATGTAGAAAGTATCACAAACATCAAATTAAGAGCTGGTTATGGTGAAATAGGTTCAAATAACGTTGGACGCTATGCCACTGACCCCGTTTTAAATTTGTTTAGCGAATATATATTGGGTCAGAATCAAACAAGGGTTACTGGTTATTCTATTACCAATAGTGTCAACCCAGATCTAACTTGGGAAACAACCAAAACGACCAATGTTGGTTTAGAATTCAATACCTTCAATAATAGCCTAAGTATTACAATGGATTACTTCAAAAAAGATACGGAAGACATATTAGTATCGACTCCATTATCTTTTATAACTGGTACGGGAAATGCAGTTCCAGCAAATAGAGGTAGTATTACTAACAGCGGTTTTGAATTTTTAGCAAATTATAGAAATCAAATCAGTGATGACTTTTCGCTAAATGCCACCTTTAACTTTTCTACATTAAACAATGAGGTTACCTCTATAGGTGATGGTTCTCCTATTCGTAGTGGTTCATTTACTTCAAATACTATTTTTGGAACTAGAACAGATGTTGGTGAAGCAATTGGTTCTTTCTACGGATATACCGTTGATGGAATTTATCAAACAGATGCAGAAGCCACAGCAGCAAATGATCAACCAGGGAACCCCGTTGCCGGAGATTTCAGATTTAAAGATATTGACGGCGATGGTGATATCGATGAAGATGATCAAACATATATCGGTAATCCTGCACCAGATTTTGAATACGGATTAAACCTTTCTGCTGAATATAAAGATTGGGATTTAAGCCTGTTCTTCAATGGTGTTTCAGGCAATGAAATATTAAACGGTACCAAATATCGTGGATATTTTGATTTCAATGGTAATTATTTAGCTGATGCGTTGAACGGATGGACACCATCGAATACCAACACTGATATTCCTAGAAACACGCAAGCAGATCCTGGATTTAACCGTAGAATGTCTACCTTTTATTTAGAAGATGGCTCATACTTTAGATTGAAAAACGCTCAAGTAGGTTACTCCGTACCTGATGAGATTCTAGATAGAATTAAACTAGCAAAATTAAGACTATACGTATCTGCTATTAATCTTTTTACGATCACAGATTACGAAGGCTATTATCCTGAGGTAGGTCGAAATAACAGAGGCGGCCGTGGTGTTTTTACAAGAGGTGTAGACGAAGGTTCTTACCCGACCCCACGAACCTTTCAGCTTGGATTACAAGTTTCTTTTTAACCTTAAAAAAATTGAAGATGAAAATATATAAAACAATGAATCGAAACATAAAAATGGGGATAGCCCTAGCCGGTATTAGCCTGTTAAGTCTTAACTGTTCTGATGATGTTTTAGATCAGACCAACCCGAATTCAATTACCCCTGCATCATTCTGGAAAAGTGCTGATGATGCTAACAAAGGTGCTTTTGGTATGTACACGCCTTTTACCAATATTTGGTACTATACACGTTTTGAAATCTTTACCTCTGACTATAGAGATGATGTAATTAATGGTTATAACACTTCAGAACGTACAGCGGTAGGGTATTTTAGTGGTACACCTGATAGTAATGCTACATTCTGGGTATGGCAAGCACAGTTTCAAGGTGTTGCAAGAGCAAATGAAGTGATTTTCAATGTTCCAAATATTGATATGGACGCCGGCCTTAGAGATAATATCGTGGGCGAAGGGCATTTCATAAGAGCTTTCAACTACTTTAATCTATTGAATAGTTGGAGAAATATACCTTTAGTTACCTTACCAACTTCAGAATACGATTTGAACGAAGTAGTACAGGCTGATCCTGCAGATGTATGGACACAAATTGAAAATGATTTGATGGCAGCACAAAGTATGCTACCAAATTCATGGTCTGCAGATTTTACAGGTAGAGCTACTGCTGGAGCTGCTGCCGGCATGCTAGGTAAAGTATATTTATATCAGGGTAAATGGACAGAGGCTAAGGCTCAATTCGCTGATATTATGTCTGGCACCTACGGTAATTACCAACTTATGGATGATTATGCAGCTAACTTTACCGAAGAATTTGAAAATAATGCAGAATCATTATTTGAAATTCAATTAGTAAATGACGGCAACGGTGGCTGGGGAGGCGACGGGGCCGGACGTGGAAAAGGTTCAGCTTATCAGCCAGATTTAGCACCAAGAGGATTTACCAACCAAAATGGTATGCGTGTGAACCAATGGGCATATGACCTATTTACCGATGAATTAACAGTAGACGGAGAATTAGACCCAAGAACATACACCACTTTCTTTGCTAACAGCGATGAAACAACAGAGTACCAAGGAAAAACCTTATCATTCAAAACATTTACAGATAAAACGTATAGTGAAGCTTACCCTGACGGAGGTACAGAAATTTGGGGTAACAAATGGATGGATTGGGAATTTACCGGTCGTGAGCAGTCGCTAGATGGTGGTTGGCACGGTGGTGGTAATAACCTAAGAATTCTACGTTATGCTGATGTTCTTTTGATGTTTGCTGAAGCTGAATTCATGCTAAATGGATCAACACCAGCAGCTCTTGATGCCATTAATCAAGTGCGTGCTCGAGTAAATATGCCTGCATTTACAGCAATTACAATGCAAGACATTGAAGATGAACGAATCAAAGAATTAACTTTTGAACGAACAAGATACTTTGACTTACTTCGTTGGGATAGAGTTGTTGAAAGAATCGTAAATAACCCTGAGTTTAAATCAGAAAGTGCAGGAACTGGCGCTTATAAGCCTGGTAGAGAGTATATTGCAATTCCGCAAAATGATATTGATAGAAACGCACCAAGATGGCAACAAAATCCGGGATATTAAAAATTTTGAGTTAGTTTTAGTTTAATTGAAAGGAACCACTTTTATTAGTGGTTCCTTTTATCTTTGTATATGTTAAAAACCATTACATTTTTTATAGTTTGTTTACTGTTGTTTAATTGTTCTCAAGATTTTAAAGTAAACAATGGTGCCATGTCATTCACTGATATGCCAAGCGATAGTACAGGGGTAAATTTTTCCAATGATATAATTGAAAATGACACTCTGAATTATTTTAACTTTCCATATTTATATCTCGGAGGAGGTGTATCTATTGGAGACATTAACAATGACGGACTTGATGATTTATACTTTACAGGAAATTTAGTCCCTAACAAATTATACCTCAACAAAGGTAATTTTCAATTTGAAGATATTTCAGTAAAAGCAGGAGTTGCTGGCGATCAGCGGTGGTATACAGGTAGTACTATGGCTGATGTAAATAATGACGGCTTCTTAGATATTTATGTTGGAGTTTCTCAATATACCGATCAAAGCGCCAACCAACTTTTTATAAATAATAAGGATGGAACCTTTTCAGAAAAAGCACAAGACTATGGCCTAGCAGATCAGAGCACATCCATTCAATCTACATTTTTCGATTACGACAATGATGGCTATTTAGATGTATTTGTAGCAAATTACCCTATAGTTCCTGTTAGTATGGGCAATCAATATTACCATCAAAAAATGATGATGAATCATTTTGAAGATTCTGGTCATTTATACCGAAATAACGGAGATCAAACATTTACCGATGTTACTACAACCGCTGGTTTACAAAAATTCGGTTTAAGTTTGGGTATCATAGCAACAGACTTCAATAATGACGGTTTTAAAGATCTTTATGTCTCAAACGATTTTAATGTGCCTGATTATTTCTATAAAAATAATGGTGATGGCACCTTTTCAGAAATTTCTAAGCAAAGTACACGGCACACTTCTATGTTCGGTATGGGAATTGACAGTGGTGACCTCAACAATGACGGACTTATAGATTTTCTGCAAGTTGATATGACTGCTGAAGACTATAAACGTTCGAAAACCAACATGGCAAGTATGAGTCCAGAAACCTTTTATGAGGCTGTTGATTTGGGTTTTAACCATCAGTACATGCAAAACGCCTTACAATTGAATAATGGCATCAATTCTAATGGTATACCCGTTTTCAGTGATATCTCTCGCTTTGCCAGTATGTCAAATACAGACTGGAGCTGGGGAGCCCTATTTGCTGATTTTGATAATGATGGTTTTAAAGATGTTTTTGTTTCTAACGGAGTAAAACGAGACGTAAATAATAACGACATTAACGAACAGTATAAAAACCAAAATCCATTCGGAAATTCAGGTAAAAAAGATTTTCGAAAACTACCAAGCACGCCAATTTCTAATTACGCATTTCAAAACAATGGCGATTACACTTTTTCTAAAGTAACAACAGATTGGCTTCTAGATAAAAAAGGATTTTCAAACGGATTTTCTTATGCTGATTTAGACAATGATGGTGATTTAGACTTGATCATTAATAATATTGATGCTAAAGCTTCGGTATATAGAAACAACGCCAATGAAACCAACAATCACTATGTAAAAATAAAATTAAAAGGCGCTAAAAATAACCCGTTTGCATTAGGTACTAAGGTATTTGTAAAAACACCCGATGCTAATCAACTTCAAGAACTAACCTTAACTCGGGGCTATCAATCTAGTTCGTCTCCGGTACTACATTTTGGAACTGGAAAACATGAAATTGCAGAAAGCATTACCATCAAATGGCCAAATGGCAGTGAAGAAATTTACCAAAATTTGAAACTAGATACCCTCATGCAATTCACACAAGCTGTTTCAAAACTGGGTACTCATACACAAGAAAACAACGATTATAAATTCACCGATATCACTGAAGCTTACGAGGTATCCTTTAAACATACCGAAGATGAATACGATGATTTTCTCAAAGAACCCCTACTACCCCATCGCAATTCTCGTTTAGGTCCTGCTTTAACTGTGGGTGATGTTAATAATGATGGGTTAGATGATTTTTTCGTTGGAAATGCTAAAGGTTCCTCTGCTAAACTATATATTCAAAATTTAACTGGAAAATTTAGTGAAATACCGGGTCCGTGGAGTCAAGAAAGCGAATACGAAGATACCAACGCATTACTTTTTGATGCCGACAATGATAACGATCTTGACTTGTACATTGTTAGCGGAGGTAATGACCCCAATTTACAAGACAATTTGTACCAAGATCGGCTTTTCATAAATACTTCTAATGGTTTTGAAAAAACCGAAAATGCACTGCCTAGTATGCCTACTAGCGGTTTAAATGTTATTGCTTCTGATTACGACTCAGATGGAGATTTAGACTTATTTATTGGTGGCAGATTAGTTCCCGGGCAATATCCTTCACCGGCTTATAGTTACATTTTAAGAAATGATGGCGGAACAGATCTTAATATCAAATATACCAATGTAACTCAAACTATTGCACCCGAATTACAACGAGCGGGTTTGGTAACTTCTGCACTTTGGGATGATTTTGATTCAGATGGAAAAATAGATCTTATAGTAACCGGAGAATGGATGCCCATTCGATTTTTTAAGAATACTGGTCATAAATTTAAAGAAGTAACCGAAACCTTAGGCTTTAATAAAACACGTGGTTGGTGGAATACCATTGAAAAAGTAGATTTTGACAATGATGGTGATCTCGACTACTTAGTCGGTAATCTAGGTTTGAATTACAAATATAAAACGAGCGCCGAGGCCCCATTTGATATCTATGCTAACGATTTTGATGAAAACGGGAGTATTGATATTGTTTTAAGTTATCAGAAAAAAGGCACAAAACTACCATTAAGAGGCAGGGAGTGTTCTTCTCAACAAGTACCTGCCATAAAACAACGTTTTGAAACCTTTGAATCATTTGCCAATGCAGATTTAAACGATATTTACGGTGAAAATATGTTGAATAACTCACTTCATTATCGTGTTGACACCTTTGCTCATCAGTGGATTGAGAATAAAGGCGAGGGTAGTTTTCAACTACATCAACTACCCAATGCCGCACAATTTTCATCCATTAATGCTTTTTTGCCTTTTAAGTATAATAATGATTCGATTACCGATATCATGCTTGGTGGTAATCAATATCAATCTGAAATAGAAACCCCGCGTGCTGATGCTAGTATCGGCTTGGTACTTTCAGGGGGTACGAAACCAAAGGTGATTAATACTTCAGAAAGTGGACTTTTCGTAGCAGGAGAAACCAAAAAAATCGCTAGAATACGTTTAGGAAAAGACCAAAAAGAAGCATTTCTTTTCGCTCGAAATAATGATTACTTAAAACTATTAACTTTAAAGAAATAAAACACATCACCTTGTAATACAACAACCATGGCATCTCAAATAATTATTGATAAGATTGAACTTTTCAAAGTACCCCCACGGTGGCTATTCTTAAAAATTACAACCAACGAAGGTATTGTCGGTTGGGGTGAACCCGTAGTAGAAGGTAAAGCTGAAACCGTAGAGGCTTGTGTAAATGAATTACAACAATATCTTATTGGCAAATCTGCCCGAAACATTGAAGACATTTGGCAGATATTATACCGCGGAGGGTTCTACCGAGGAGGCCCCATTTTAATGAGTGCCATTTCTGGTATTGATCAAGCCTTATGGGATATTAAAGGAAAATCACTAGGTATACCTGTTTACGATTTATTAGGTGGAGCAGTACGTCAAAAAATGAAAATGTATTGTTGGATTGGTGGTGACAATCCTCAGGTCATTCTCGAACAAGCCCAAGAAAAAGTAAATGCGGGGTACCAAGCGGTGAAAATGAATGCCACAGGACCAATGGATTGGATTTCTTCCCTTCAAGACGTGAAAAAAGTAGCCAACAATATCAAAGTTCTTCGTGAAGAATTTGGAAACAGTTTAGATATCGGTCTTGACTTTCATGGTCGTGTTCATAAAGGCATGGTGAAACGGTTAATTGATGAATTGACACCTTATGAACCTATGTTTATTGAAGAACCTGTATTGAGTGAAAATAATGAAGCATTAAAACATATTTACCCCTATACAAGTATACCCATCGCTACGGGAGAACGTATGTTTTCTCGTTGGGATTTTAAACCTTTATTAGAACAAGGTACCGTTGACATTATTCAACCCGACCTGAGTCATGCTGGTGGTATTTCAGAAGTACGTAGAATTGCAACCATGGCAGAGGCCTATGACGTGGCTATTGCACCGCATTGTCCTCTCGGACCAATATCATTAGCCTCTGCACTTCATCTTGATTTTGTTTCTGCTAACGCTTGCATTCAAGAAAGTAGTTTAGGAATTCATTACAACCAGGGTTATGATTTGTTAGATTATGTATTAAACTCGGAAGATTTCACCGTAATAGATGGGTATATTTCACTATTTAAAAAACCAGGGTTAGGGGTTGAAATAGATGAAGAAAAACTAAAAGAAGCACAAAAAATAGGTCACAATTGGTCGAACCCGATCTGGCGTGGTATAGATGGAAATTTTACAGAATGGTAATTATACAATTTATGAATACAAAACTACTACCAATCATTAGCTTAATTCTATTAGTAACTTCCTGTAAAAACAAGGAAACCGAAGAGAAGGCTACGATTATACCCAAGGTAAAGCAAAGTGAATATAGCGATATTTCAGCCAACTTTGAAATTGAGATTTTTGATAAAGAGGCTCTTGAAATTATTGATGCGAATACAGAAATTGAGGTTCGAGCAAGCGGATTCACATGGGTTGAGGGGCCTCTTTGGATTGAAGATGGACAGTTTTTATTATTCTCTGACATTCCAAATAACAAAGTATATAAGCTCAATGCGGAAAATGACACAACTACGTATTTACACCCTTCAGGGTTTACTAAAGAAAACTTTACGGGTCATGAACCTGGTTCAAATGGCCTGTTATTAAATAATGAAGGTGAATTGGTACTTATGCAACACGGAGAAAGAAGAGTCGCCAAAATGAATGCTCCTTTAGATCAACCTGATGAAAACTATGAAGTTTTAGTTCGAAAATTTAAAAACAAACGATTGAATAGTCCCAATGATGGTATTTACGACAAGGAGGGTAACTTGTATTTTTCAGATCCTCCATATGGGTTACCAGAACAATTAGATGACCCTAATAAGGAGCTTGATTTTCAAGGGGTTTATTGTTTACTCAAAACAGGAGAACTTCTATTAATTGATGCAGATTTAAAATTTCCTAATGGGGTCACACTCTCACATGATGAATCTGTTTTATTGGTTGCGGTTTCCAATCCGGAAAAGCCAGCTTGGTACCGTTATGATATTACCGCTCCTGGTAAAGTGCGCAATAAACAAGTTTTACTTGATGTATCAGAACTAGTAGATGAAGAATCTGAACATGGTTTACCTGATGGTTTAAAAGTAAATTCCAAAGAGGTTATTTTCGCTACCGGGCCATATGGCGTATGGGTGTTAACACAGCAGGGAAAGGTTCTGGCTCGTATTCGAACAGGCCAATTGACCTCTAATTGCGCATTATCAACTGATGAAAAAACTCTTTTTATGACCGCGGATAATTATATTTTATCAGTTGCCTTGAAATAATTAAAAATTCATCATCTGCTTTAGGGCTTCATCAACCGATTTCACCGGAAGCTTACAAGTACTATTTTGACATACGTAAATAAAAGTTTCATTTTCAACGTATCTATCTTTAAACAATGGCTCATTGCTGTTTGTTGTACTACCAACAATTAAAGCATTTGGTAAGTGTTTCGATTGTAACTTCTGTACGATTTCTTTTGCATCTTTACCAACTACTACTATTTCAAAAAAGGGTTGTGATGTATTCAGAAATAAATGTGCCCATTTTGCATAACCATCAGTATAATCGGTAACATATGGCAGTACCGTAGTCAGCATAGTTTTTGCATTATTTATATGTTCAGCATTGTAGTCAATATGCCCCAAATAAAATAAATTTTGCGCCATTACTGAGTTTGGAGAAGGCAAATCGCCATCATTAGTTTTAATAATTTTTGAAATTAAATTTTGCTCATTACTAAAGGCAAACATTCCTGATGATTTATCTGAGAATTGCTCTATAACTGTTGCATTTAGTTTTTGGGCAAAATCGAGATATTCCTTTTGTAAAGTGACCTCATATAGCTTTAATGATGCTTCAATTAAAAAAGAATAATCTTCTAGAAAACCTTCTTTACGTTTACTGTCTTTCTTAAATGAATGAAGTAAGTGATTTTCTTTGTAACTATTCAGTTTAATAAAATCATAAACCGATTTAGCACTATCAAGCAAAGCTTTATCACCAAAGGCTTTATAAGCATCAACATAACCACTTATCAAAAGTGCATTCCAAGATGTAATAATTTTATCGTCTTTTGTAGGGTGTACTCTTTTTGACCTTTCCTCTAGTAATTTTTCCTTCCAGACTTGAATAAGAGCGGCATCAATTGTGTTCGATTGCGATGTTGCTTTAGAGGTATTTAAAATATACTTATCTCCTTCCCATACTGATGTTTCATTAATATTATAGTATTCAGCAAATAGGGCAAAATCATCGCCGATAATTTTTTCTAATGCTTCCTTTTTCCAAATGTAAAATTTTCCCTCCTCGCCTTCACTATCAGCATCTAAGGTTGCATAAAAACCGCCAGCGTCATTCTTCATTTCACCTTCAAGAAATGCTAATGACTGATATACTACATTTTTATAAAGGGGATTTTTAAATACCTTATATGCCTTAGCATACAAACTGACCGCTTGCGCATTATCATAAAGCATTTTTTCAAAATGCGGCACTTTCCATTCAGAATCAGTGCTGTAGCGATAAAAACCTCCTCCTAAATGATCAAATAGCCCGCCCTCTGCCATTCGGTTTAAGGTGTTTTGCACATGATTTAGTGTTTCTTCATCTTCTAAAATAACTCCGAAATCTAATAGAAAACTTAAGCCGCTAGGAATCATAAACTTCTCTCTACCCTTATTACCTCCCGATACGGGGTCCCATTGAGTTTTCCAATTATCAACCCCTGCTGATAAAGCTTCAACAGTTAGTTTTTCAAAGTCAGATGATGGTTGTAAAACGTTGGTTTCTTGTATTCCCGCTGCCAATTGATTCGCATATTCGTTTGCCTGAGCAGGATCATCAGCATAAAGTTGATTAACCTTTGTAAGTACCTCATTCCATTGTTTTTTAGGCAAATAAGTTCCTAGGTACAATGGTTTTCCATTGGGTAATGCAATTACATTTAGCGGCCAGCCACCACCTTGCCCTATCAATTGAATTGCTGTTTGGTATACTTGATCAACATCAGGCCTTTCTTCTCGATCTACTTTAATATTAATGAATTTTTCATTCATTAGTTTGGCAACCTCAACGTCTTCAAAAGTTTCGCGCTCCATAACATGACACCAATGACAAGAAGAATAACCTATACTGATCAAGACTAATTTATTATCACGTTGAGCTTCTTCAAAAATATTCGAGTTCCAAGCCCTCCAATTTACCGGGTTATGCGAATGCTGTAATAAATAAGGGCTAGTCTCTTGTGCTAATTCGTTTGTGAATGTATGGGCTGTTTTAGATGTATCTTCCTCTTTGCACGAAATGGAAATACATAATAACAACAATGCTATCAAAAAATTAAAACGTCTACTAAACATAAATACTGCATTTGGATATTTAGCTAAAATACTATAATCATATCATTAATACTTTTAGGTATCAAAATTTAAATTTTGTAAGAATATTTTATCTCACCCTTTACTTATTAAACGTAATTAACTACAAAAAATGACGTATTCACAACTAATTACCAAGGTTTTACAACAATTGATTTTTATCATGTAAGAATTTTCTTATATTTGAACTTTGGTTATAAACACTAATAGCGCACTTCGCTATATGGAGTTTAATTTGGTTGAATAGGTGAAATTCGGAGGGACACGAATTTCAAAATGAAAAGAGGGCTTTGCCCTCTTTTCTGTTTCTAAAACTATAGCAACATTTCTTTATGTTGTGAGACTCATAAAGAATGGCTATAGCAGGGGCAACCCGGGCGTCGTATTTGGGAGAATACGGCGCTTTTTGTTTTCAACTATTTTGCTGAATTTGTAATCAGTTCTTTAAAGATACTCATTACTACTTTGTTTGTAACTAAGAGAAGTAAAACCAGATATGTTGTTAGGTTCACTATCAATTAAATTAATATTGTTAATAGTAACAAGACAACACCCTTCTTTTACCAGTGAGGTGCAACAAAAATTCATGCTTTTTGCATCTTACTTAAGTAAAAAAAATAGAAATTAAGAATCTGAGGAAGCAAGATTCTAAAAATCATGCAGATCATGAAATCAACTTTAAGCATTAATATTCATGGTTAATGCACCTCATGCAATCGAAATTAAGGTCTGACTCTTATTCTTTTTAGATCTAATATTCAAACTCAATTCAGGAATAATCAACAAGGGTATTGTAGTATGAAAAGCAATCTTTTTGACAATTGACTCTCTACGAACCCGCTCTAAATAGCCATGCTGATAATTCAGTAAGGCTAACAAGTGAATATCAAGTTCTTCTGTAAACAATTCTAAGGTTCTAGAAATAGATTGTTGAAAAGAGGTTCGACATAAATAATTCGGTACGTCTTTAAAATACTTTTTAATGATACTCAAATTAAAATTTTGAATCTCTGATAATGGTTGTTCTTTTTCAGCAACATTTACAATTCGAATGGTCGATTTAAATATTTTAGCTAGATTCAAAACTGGTGCTAATTCTGCTTGAGAATAAAATCTAAACAAATCAGTTGCAAACGCTATTTCTAAAGGACTTTCGAAACCAAAATTTTCAGGAATTGCCATAATCGGACAAGACTTGATTGATTTTATAACATGAACAGTGGTACTACCCATGAATATTTCTTTCAGTCCTGATGCGCCTTTAGTGCCCATAATTATCAATTCTGCATCAGTATTTTCAATGAGCTCTCGTAAGGCTACCACTAGTAATTTAGGAGAAGAGACAGGTTTAAAAAAATGCCATGGTTTACCTGAAATTTTTCTCAGGTCTGCAATAAATTTCAACAGATTGTTCTGAGATTTTACTTGGTTGGTATTAGAGGAGACTTCCAAATTCTCAAATGAATTTGAAATTCTTACTGACGTCTTTTTCATTGGAGCATAAGAATGAACAAGGTGAAAGGTACAGCGCTCATTCTTAAAAAGTTTTAAAGCGTAAGCACATGCGTTAATTGCATTCTTAGAAAAGTCGGTTGGTAAAATTATATGCTTCATGATAAACTCATTTAATACAAACCTGAGCATAAAATAATCGATAAAACATGACATTCGTCATATGCTATTTTTCAATTGATTAACACCTTTGTTTAAGGTATAAAGCGAATGTGTATGAATGCAATTAACTGCTACCACTGTGGTGATGATTGTGGTAAAACGGCTATCAAAACAGATGATAAATATTTTTGTTGTAATGGTTGTAAAACTGTTTATGAGATCTTTTCATCAAACGATTTAAACTATTATTATGATCTACAATCTGCTGCTGGTAGTTCACCAAATACCCTAAAAAATTCATACGACTTTCTAGACAACACTGATATAATCGAAAAGCTTACCGAATTCAATGATGGTGAGTTTCAAATGGTCAATCTATATATTCCTCATATGCATTGCAGTTCTTGTATTTGGGTTTTAGAAAATTTGCAAAAACTAAATACGAACATAAATACTTCACAGGTTGATTTTCCTAAAAAAATGGTGAGAATCAATTATAAAGCAAATAAAATTTCATTGAAAGAATTGGTGTTGCTTTTAGCGCGTATCGGCTACGAACCCAATATTTCATTAGAAGATATAGAACAAAAGAAACAAACTACCAACCGCAGTCTAATTTACAAACTAGGGGTCGCTGGTTTTGCTTTTGGCAACGTTATGTTCTTATCGTTTCCGGAGTATTTCAATGTAACTATTGCCGGATCTAATGATGGTGAATTTTGGCTGAACCAATATGAAAATACTTTTCGATGGTTAATGTTTACGTTCTCTTTACCGGTAGTATTCTATGCTGGAAAAGACTATTTCATTTCTGCATATAAGGGATTACGAAGTGGTGTTTTAAACATTGATGTACCCATAGCTTTAGGAATATTGACCTTATTCTTAAGGAGTACTGCAGATATTATATTTGATTGGGGATCAGGCTTTTTCGACTCCCTTACCGGACTCGTTTTCTTCTTGCTTGCTGGCAAGTTTTTTCAACAGAAAACCTATTCTTTTCTATCCTTCGAGAGAGATTATAAGTCTTATTTCCCAATAGCCGTCACCCGAATTAATTCCAACGGCAAAGAAGAAGCAATTCAAGTTTTAAATATTGCAGAAGGAGACCGCCTATTGATTCGCAATGAAGAATTGATTCCAGTTGATAGTATTCTACGGAGTAAAAGTACTCAAGTTGATTATAGTTTTGTTACTGGTGAATCAGAAGCTGTTCATAAAACAGCTGGTGATAAATTATTCGCGGGAGGAAAACAACTTGATGGTGCCATTGAAATGGAAGCTTTAAAATCAGTATCTCAGAGCTATTTAACACAGCTTTGGAGTAATCCTGTTTTTCAAGAAAACAAACAGAGCAAATTTCAATCACTTACAGATAGTATCAGCAAGCGATTTACTATTGCAATTTTATCAATTGCTGCTATTTCCACTATTTTTTGGCTGTTTTACGACCCTAGTAAAGCGTTGAACGTATTTACCGCAGTTTTAATTATTGCTTGCCCTTGTGCAATCGCTTTAGCGTCCCCATTTACTTTAGGTAACATGTTGCGGATTTTTGGACGTAAAAAATTCTATTTAAAAGACGCACAAACAATTGAGCAATTGGCTCAGATTGACACCGTCATTTTTGACAAAACTGGTACTATTACTACTGCAACAAAAAGTAGAGCAAGTTATGAAGGAATGCCCTTGACTATACAAGAAGAATCACTCTTAAAAAATACCTTGCGAGCTTCAAATCATCCCTTAAGTAGAACGCTTTATGATATGCTTTCAGCACATAACATTCTAACCCTTGACGAATATGAAGAATATCATGGTAAGGGTGTTATCGGAAGTTTTGGAAACGAACAGATCAAAATTGGTTCTGCAGCTTTTGTTGGTGACAAAAGCACCAATAATGCATCTCAAACTTCTGTGCATATAAGCACGAACAATCATTACAAGGGAAAATATGTTTTTGAAAATCAATACCGTGATGGTGTTTCTGAACTGTTTGAAAACATGTCTAAAACAATGCAACTAGCACTACTTTCTGGAGATAATGAAGGAGAAAAATCACGCCTTGAAGCACTACTACCAAAGTTGACGCCGCTATATTTTAATCAAAAACCAGAAGACAAATTAAAGTTCATAAAATCTTTACAACAAAATCTTAAGAAAGTCATGATGGTCGGTGACGGTTTGAACGATGCAGGGGCTCTAGCGCAGTCCGAAGTGGGTATTGCCATTTCAGAAGATATTAATGTATTCTCCCCTGCCTGTGATGGTATTTTAGACGCTTCAAAATTCAAAAATTTATACCAATATGTTCTTGCTTCAAAAAAAGCGATGAGCATTATTAAATGGAGTTTTGCCTTATCTCTTGTATACAATAGTGTTGGGCTTTATTTCGCCGTTACTGGCAGATTAATACCCGTTATAGCTGCTATTCTAATGCCTATTAGCTCTATTAGTATTGTTGTCTTTACAACTGTAATGACCAATTACATCGGTAGAAAATTAGCCTAAAAATCAAACATGACGAATGTCATATTATAAAATAACCAGCAACTATAGTTTTGCTACATAATTCAATTAGGTATGAGTGTTATTTATGTGTTATTGACTATCAGCATTGTCGTTGCTGTCTTTTTTTTCATAGCCTTTATTGTTTCTGTAAAAAGTGGTCAATATGATGACTCGTATACCCCTTCAGTTCGAATGTTGTTTGAAGACGAACTGGTGACCAAGCATAAATCTACTACTATGAGTTCTAAGAAAAATCCAACTAAATAAGATCAAATTATGGAAGTTCAGCAGTTTTACTACGATAATAAAATCGTAAAAAAGTTTCTCTACGCAACAATGCTTTGGGGAATTGTAGGAATGTCGGTAGGCTTACTATTAGCCTTTATGTTTATGTTTCCGAACCTTACTGATGGTATCTCTTGGTTAAGTTTTGGTCGCTTGCGCCCGTTACATACCAATGCCGTGATTTTTGCGTTTGTAGGAAACGCCATTTTTGCCGGGGTTTACTACTCTACCCAACGCCTACTAAAAGCGAGAATGTTTAGTGATCTACTAAGCAATTTCAACTTTTGGGGGTGGCAAGCAATTATTGTTGCTGCAGCTATAACCTTGCCTTTAGGATACACAACTTCAAAAGAATACGCTGAATTAGAATGGCCAATTGATATTGCAATTGCTTTGGTCTGGGTAGCCTTTGGGGTTAACCTTATTGGCACCATGTTAAAAAGAAGACAACGCCATTTATATGTGGCAATTTGGTTTTACTTGGCAACTTTTGTAACCGTGGCAGTACTTCACATTTTTAATAGTTTAGAATTGCCTGTGAGTGCTTTAAAAAGCTATTCGGTTTATGCAGGTGTTCAAGATGCGCTGGTGCAGTGGTGGTACGGACATAATGCGGTTGCCTTTTTTCTTACGACCCCTTTTCTTGGGTTAATGTATTACTTCATACCAAAGGCAGCGAATAGACCTGTATACTCTTACCGATTATCTATTGTGCATTTTTGGTCTTTAATTTTCATTTACATCTGGGCTGGCCCACATCATTTACTATACTCTTCTTTACCTGATTGGGCTCAAAATTTAGGTGTAGCATTCTCTATTATGTTGATCGCACCGTCGTGGGGTGGTATGATAAATGGCCTATTAACACTTCGCGGAGCTTGGGACAAAGTTCGAACAGACCCTGTGCTCAAATTTATGGTTGTTGCGATTACAGGTTACGGTATGGCAACTTTTGAAGGACCTATGCTATCGCTTAAAAATGTGAATGCCATTGCTCACTTTAGTGATTGGATTATTGCGCACGTTCACGTAGGCGCCCTTGCCTGGAACGGATTCTTAACGTTTGGGATGATCTATTGGATGGTGCCTAAAATGTTTAAAACTAAACTGGCATCAACGAAACTAGCCAACTTTCACTTCTGGATTGGAACTTTAGGAATCATTCTATATGCTTTACCAATGTATGTAGCTGGGTTTACACAAGCATTAATGTGGAAAGATTTTAACCCAGATGGAACTTTAGTTTACGGTAACTTTTTAGAAACTGTAAATGAGATCATGCCTATGTATTGGATGCGTGCCATCGGTGGAAGCATGTATATTCTAGGAGCTTGTGTAATGATATACAACGTTGTAATTACAATTAAATCTGGAAGCAAAGTAGAAGATGAATTGGCTGAAGCAGCAGCTTTGACCAGAGTATCAAAAAGAAGAACAATTGGTGAAACTTTCCATACTTGGTTAGAAAGAAAGCCTATTCAACTAACAATTCTGGCTACAATTGCAATTCTAATTGGGGGTGTTGTCCAGATCATTCCAACAATATTGGTAAAATCAAACATACCTACAATTACCAGTGTAACTCCGTATACACCCTTAGAATTAGAAGGTCGTGACCTTTACATTCGTGAAGGTTGTGTGGGTTGCCACTCTCAAATGGTTCGACCGTTTAGAAGTGAAGTTGAACGCTATGGTGAATATGCTAAAGCCGGCGAGTTTGTATACGACCATCCATTTTTATGGGGAAGTAAACGTACCGGGCCCGATTTGCTTCGGGTAGGTGGCAAATACTCTGACAATTGGCATTTAAATCATATGTATGATCCGCAAAGCACCTCTTCGGGTTCCATTATGCCCGCATATCAATGGTTAGTTCGTAATGAACATGACCGTTCGAACATTCAAGGTAAAATGGAGGCTATGGTTTCTCTTGGCGTACCATATACCGAATCAGATATTGCCAATGCGACCACCTCAATGAACGAGCAGGCCAAAACTATTGAAGAGAATTTATATACCGATCCTGACTTTGCTAAAAGTTATGAAGCAGACAAAAAATACGCTTCTGAAAATGGTGAAGCATTTGTTGAAATGCGCGATCGAGAAATTGTAGCACTAATCGCCTACCTACAACGATTAGGCACCGATATTAAAATCAAGGAAACTGAAGAAGTACTATCTAAAAACTAATTAAGTCATGCTGAAATTTGTAAAAAATTATATGGAAAGTATCGACGGGGTAGCAACGTATCCTATGATATCATTGCTCATCTTCTTTATCTTCTTTACACTCCTTTTTTGGTGGGTTTTCACAACCTCTAAAGAGCATATTAAGGAAGTAAGTGAAATTCCTTTAGAAAAAGATAACCAACAAAACATAGCAAAATGAAAAATTCAATTTCTTGGATGAGAGTCGTCGTACTATTTTTTATAGTACTAGGTTTAATGGAGTTTTTCATCGACTCTGGTGATAAACCTGCAGTTATTGCCTACCCGATGACCCAATTATTTCTTGTATTAGTACTATTACTTCTTATCGGTATAGAGCTAATTCTTCAAGCTGTAGAAAATGTGATGTTTCAGACGTTAAGTCCGGAAGCTAAAGAACGTTACCTGGCAACTAAATCAGAGTCAAAAGGTTGGAAATGGGGAAGCAAAACCTATCAAAAACTGTTAGGTTCTAAACCTATTGAAGCAGAAGAAGAAATAATTCTTGATCATAATTATGATGGTATTCGTGAGCTTGACAACAAATTGCCGCCATGGTGGGTATACATGTTTTATGCTACTATTATTTTCGGAGTAATTTACTTGGTAAGGTTTCACATTTTAAATGACTACAATCAAGATTTAGAATACGAACAAGAAGTTGCAGCTGCCAGAATAGAAATTGAAGAATACAAAAAGAATGCTAAAGACTTAGTTGATATTAATACGGTTGAACTCTTTACCGAAACAGCAGATATAACTGCTGGCAAAACTATATTTGAATCAAACTGCGTTGCATGTCATATGGCTGATGGTGGTGGCGGAATAGGGCCAAATTTAACCGATGATTATTGGATTTTAGGCGGAGGTATCAAAAACGTGTTTAATACAATTTCTGAAGGTGGTCGTGACGGCAAAGGTATGGTAGCTTGGAAACAAATATTGAAACCCGTTGAAATGGCACAAGTTGCAAGCTATATTTTAACAGAGATTAATGGCACTACCCCGGCTAATCTGAAAGCAGCAGAAGGTGAATTGTGGTTAGACCCTGAAACAGAAGGTCAAGAGGTTATCGAACAAGCCAAAGATTCTGTAACAGTAGCATCTCCTACGGCTACAGAAACAGTTCAATAATGCAAATCTGATTTTAAGACAACTAGTAAAAAGGAGTTTTTAATGGAGCAAAATCAAGAAAATTTTAGAGACGGCATAGGCACCATTAATGAAGAAGGCAAGCGGGCATGGGTATTTCCAAAAAAACCTAGTGGTTCATTTTGGCAATATCGCAAATATGTCAGCTACTTTTTACTTGTATTTTTAATTACTGCTCCATTCCTAAAAGTCAACGGAAATCAATTCTTGATGTTCAATGTTTTAGAACGTCGATTCAATATTTTTGGGTTCCCATTTTGGCCTCAAGATTTTCATTTATTTGTTGTTTCTATGATCATTGGAGTCATTTTCGTAGCACTTTTTACCGTTGCTTTTGGTCGTATTTTCTGCGGATGGATGTGCCCTCAAACCATATTTATGGAAATGGTTTTTCGTAGAATAGAATTCTGGATTGACGGAGATCGAGGTGCTCAAATACGCTTAGATAGACAAAAATGGGACGCCGAAAAAATAAGAAAGCGTATCACCAAATGGGCTATTTTTTTTCTAATATCATTTTTAATTGCCAATGTGTTTTTGGCTTACCTCATCGGCAGTGACCGATTAATTAGATATATAATCGATGGTCCTTTTCAACATTTAAGCACCTTGATTTCACTTCTAATTTTCACTGCAGTATTCTACTTTGTATTTGCTTGGTTTCGCGAACAAGTCTGCATTATTGCATGCCCATATGGTCGAATGCAAGGAGTCTTACTCGACAACAAATCGATTGTCGTTGCTTATGATCATCAAAGAGGAGAAGCGGAAAACGGTCGTAAAAAATTTCGTAAAAATGAAGATAGAGCAAGCTTAGGTCACGGCGATTGCATCGATTGTTTTCAATGTGTAAATGTTTGCCCCACCGGTATTGACATTAGAAACGGAACACAGTTAGAATGTGTGAATTGCACCGCTTGTATCGACGAGTGTGATAGTATGATGGAAAAGGTAAACCTACCTAAAGGATTAATTCGATATGCTAGTGAAGATGAGATTACTAAAAAAGAAAAATTCAAATTCACACCACGGTTAAAAGGGTACTCTGCAGTACTAGTTATTTTAATAGGAGTTCTAATCGGAATGCTTTTCTTACGCAATGATTTAGAAGCCAACATTCTGCGATTACCAGGTCAATTGTACGAACATAAAGAAGGGAATATTATTAGTAATGTTTACACCTTTAAGCTCGTAAATAAAACAACGAAAGACGTAAATGATGTAAATTTCAAATTACTATCGCATCAGGGCACTGTGAAACTAGTGCGAAACGAAGACTTTAAGGTTCCCGCTCAAGATTTAGCAGAAGGCACTTTATTTATCGAAATCAATAATTCCGCTTTAAATGGTGATAAAGACAAAATAAAAGTGGGTATTTATAGTGGTAATGAGCTCATTGAAACCACCATAACAGCTTTTCTAGCACCAAGAAGTTATAAATAAACGCAAGTCATACTTGCACTCAAAACATCAATTATGAAATTAAATTGGGGAACCGCGATTGTATTAGCTTTTGCAGCATTTATAAGCTTCATTCTATATTTTGTAATACGAATGAGCACCGATGATCGTGTAAATCATGATTTAGTTACTGAAGATTATTACAGGCAAGAATTAAGCTATCAACAGGAAATTGATGCTGAGAACATAGCTCAAAAGAATTCTATGCAATTACTAATTTCGAAAACAAACGACGGGTTAGCCTTGCAATTTCCAAATCAAATAGATCATCATAAAATAAAGGGAACAGTATCCTTATACAGACCATCTAATAAACAATTAGACTTTGACTTTGACTTAAGTCTGTCTGATGCACATTTGCTCATACCTGACAAACGTTTGTTGGATGGTCGTTGGGATATTAAAGTGTTATGGATTTATAATGCTGAACAATATTTACATAAAGAAAGTATAACCTACTAAAGATGATTCTATCAGCAATTGCCTTGGGTTTATTGGGAAGTTTACACTGCATGGGCATGTGTGGCCCCATTGCCTTTATGCTACCTGTTGATAGAACCAATAATTTAAAAAAGGCCACACAAATTGGTATTTATCATTTAGGTAGACTTTTAGCTTACGCACTAATAGGGTTAGTATTTGGCTTATTAGGAAAAGGCCTTTATGTTTTTGGTTTGCAGCAAAAGCTATCAATAATCATCGGTAGTCTAATGATATTAGTGGTCATACTTCCTTATAAAACATTCCATAAATATAATTTTTCAAAACCCATATATAAGATAATTTCTAAAGTAAAAAATAAGCTAGGAAAAGAGCTTACCAAAAAAACTTCAGATACTTTTTTAACCATAGGTTTTTTAAATGGTTTGCTACCCTGCGGATTGGTTTATATGGCATTATTCGGTGCCATTGCAATGGGTGATGCATTGAAAGGAAGCTTATATATGATGTTGTTCGGTATTGGTACCGTGCCTTTAATGACTAGCGTAATTTACTTTAGCGGAATACTAAAGGGTACTGCCCGACAAAAAGTTCAAAAATTAATTCCGGTTTTTGTAGTGCTAATAGGTTTGTTTTTTATCATTAGAGGCCTTGGGTTAGGAATTCCTTATGTGTCTCCTAAACCAATAGTTGAAGTAGTATCAAGCGAAATAGATTGTCATCAATAATGTAGCAACTTATGAGCACCTTATCTAATGACGTTATGTTAAGACCACGATTTCAAATAGAAATTTCTAAGAGAAAAGAAGCGGTCTTAAAGTCGTTCGAAACTTGCGAAAACCCTTCGTTTGTAATCAAAAGGTCTGAAGACCATATTTTCATAAAATTCGATCATAAAGACCATCACTTCTGGTCGCCTCAATTGCATTTAGAAATTGATGAAATAGATCACTCAAATTGTAAACTCTTTGGTGTTTTTGGACCAAACCCCACCTTATGGACATTTTTTATGTTTCTACATTTTGCCGTGGCCTGCATTTTTATAATACTGAGTATATGGTGCTATTCAAGTATCTCTTTAGATAAAGATTATAGTATTCCTTTAACTCTTATGATATTTACAATTATCTGTTGGTTTGTACTATATTTTTTTGGCCGCCTCGGCAAACGCAAAGGAACCCCGCAGATGAACATGTTATACCAATTTATGAAAGATAAATTGACCGTACAGTCAATAATCTAGATTGAATAGTTTAAGTAACCCGTCAGTAGTTGTTACTTTGAATCTGATTAATTTTAAAGAACCTTTTGTAAAAGAGGCTCACACTTTTTTCTGGAATAATTACTATAAAAAAAAGGGAATATCGTTTAAGATTATTCCCTTTCTTTAGTTAATTGAGTTAATTTAATCTATTTTAAAAGTGACTACTGGTAATTTAGAATGATTTGCAACATCTTCACCTATACTTCCCATAAAAAAATGTGATAACCCTTTGCGCCCATGCGTAGGTATGGCAATCATATCTGCCAAAATACTGTTACTATAATTTAGAATACCCTGCTCTACCGTGTAATCGTTAAATATTTCGACCTGCTGCCCAACATTGGCTTTAGATAAAAAATCGTTGATTATTTCATAAGCATCATGATTACTTAAAAAATTATCACCAGGTGTATTAATATAAACTAGTTCTATCTCTGCTGATAACATTTTTGCAAAGTTTTGCGCCTTTTTAAAAGCAACTAAATTATCCTCTTTAAAATCACAGGCAAAAACAAGCCGATCAACTTTGAAATCTTTTAATTCCTCTTTTACAACTATCACGGGAATATCAGCGTTGCGCACTACCCTTTCTGCATTCGAACCTATAAATATTTCTTTCAATCCGTCGGTACCATGCGACCCCATTACAATTAAATCAACTTCATGTTGCTTAGCGATTTCATTAACCTCACTAAATACTTTATAGTGTTTTATAATGGGCACCACAACTATGTCATTTAAATACGGTTTATCTAAGAATTCTTTTATCCTTTTCTCAGCCAACTTTAGAAAAAATACCGTTTGCTCTGGATGCAAACCTTCCGTTGAACTAATAACGGCATAATTTAGTTCAAGCATGTGTAAAGCTAAAATTTCTGAACCGTGTTTTTTAGCTAAAGATGCCGCCACTTTCAAAGCATATTCAGATTGTTCTGAAAAATCGATGGGTACTATTATTTTTCTCATAATAAATGTTTTTAAATAGTCATTGAGAATAATTTTGTTTCCGGTTTTTTCTGTTGTAAATGCAAATCAAAAGCCATGCATATGTTACGTACAAAGGGTCTACCCTTTTTTGTAATTTTTAATTCTCCGTCATTTATGATAACTAATTGATCAGATTCCATCTCTGACAAACGTTCTAAAACAGCATCTAATGCTGAAAAATGTAATTTATTGCTACCCCAATGAGTTTCAAATTGACACATTAGGTTAAGAATATGTCTTCGTATTATTTGATCTTCTTCCGTCAAAAGATGGCCTTTAAAAATGGGGATTATACCATTCTCTATTAAATGCAAGTATTCTTCAATACTCTTTACATTTTGCGCAAAACCATACCAACTATCACTAATACTTGAAGCTCCTAGCCCTACCATTAAATGTGTCTTAGAAGCGGTATACCCCATAAAATTTCTATGGAGTTTTCCTGTTTTCAAAGAACCATATAAGGCATCACTTTGTAGTGCAAAATGATCCATTCCTATTTCAGCATACCCAACTTTTGCGAGTAATTTTTTTCCCGTTTCATATTGATTTTTTTTATCATTTGCAGAGGGTAAATCTTCATCTTTAAAACCACGTTGTCCGTTGCCTTTTAACCAGGGTACATGGGCATAGCTGTAAAAAGCTAGTCGATCTGGCATTAATTCTTTGGTTTTTAAAATAGTTTCTTCGACATGTTTAAGTGTTTGAAAAGGCAAACCAAAAATAATATCATGCCCTACCGAGGTGTAACCAATTTCACGGGCCCAGTCGGTAACTCTTTTTACATTTTCAAATGGTTGTACTCTATGAATTGCCTTTTGTACCGTGTGATTATAATCTTGCACTCCGTAACTTACTCTTCTAAACCCAAGGTCATAAAGGGTTTGTAAGTGTGATTTGGTTGTATTATTAGGGTGCCCCTCAAAACTAAATTCATGAATTGGTGATATATGAGCACTTTTTATAATTCCTTCTATTAAAAACCTTAAGTTATCCGGAGAAAAAAACGTAGGTGTTCCACCGCCTAGATGTAACTCTTTTATTGTAGGCCTTTTCATAAACAAGCCACAGTATAATTTCCACTCTTTAAGAATTGCTTTTAGATAGGGTAACTCTACATCATGGCGTTTGGTAATACGCTTATGACAACCACAAAAAGTACACAAACTTTCACAAAAAGGTAGATGAATGTATAGGCTAATACCTTCAATATCATTACTAATATCAAAACTTCTTTTTACTGAGGCCTCCCATTTTTTTCCAGAGAAATTTTTTAAATTCCAATAAGGAACGGTCGGATAACTCGTATATCGCGGCCCTGGTACATTATATTTTTGAACTATACTACACATAAAAAATCTATTTCATACAAAACTAGAATTAATGCTTTTTATAGAATATGATTTTAATCATACTTCATATTCTAAAAGATTTTTTATTTGGCACCGAAATAATAAAACGCGTTAGATTATAGTGTACAAAGCCATTATAAAATATTTTTTAAAAAATAGTTTAGAGCATTTTAATGAAAATAATCATCGGATAAGCTTAAATTTATAACATGCAAATTTTTGAAAAAGACAGCAATATTTTCAAACTATTATCTGAAGCTATTTCTGAAGGGATTGTGGTTGTTAATGACAAACAAAAAATTGTAGCTTCTAACGGCGCTGCGAGTGAAATGTTTGGTTATGATGAAAATGAACTCGTAGGCTTGTCTTTAAATTTGTTGATACCACGAGAATATCATGGTTCACATGGTCATCATTTCAACACCTTTATTGAAGGAAGCGAAAAAAGACAAATGGGTCATGGCAGAAACTTATACGGGCTCAAGAAAAATGGCAAAAAGTTTCCGGTAGAGGCAGGTTTAAATCCATTTCATCTATATGGAAATACTTATGTGATGGCTTTAGTTATCGATATCACAGAGCGAAAAAAATCACAAGAACAATTAAGCCATTGGTTTCAGATTTTCAATGAGTCTTTAAACGAAATATATGTGTTTGATGCTCAAACACTTAAATTTATTAATGTTAATTATGGTGCTCAATCTAATATTGGTTATAATTTACAGGAACTTAAAACAATTACCCCATTAGATATAAAACCAACGTTTACTGAAACTAGTTTTAGAAAAATGCTAGAACCTTTAATAAACGGTAAACTGAAAAAACTAGATTTAGAGTCCATTCATCAAAGAAAAGACGGCACTACCTACCCTGTTGAAATACATTTACAGCTGTCAAGCATTGGAGATCATCAAGTTTTTGTAGCAATCATTTTAGATATTACCGAACGTAAATCATACACTGCTAACCTTGAAAAAACAGTGGCTGAACGAACCTTGCAATTAGAGGAAGCCTTAGCGAAAGAAAAAGAATTGAGTGAATTGAAAACTAAGTTTCTATCGTTGGTTTCACATGAATTTAAAACACCATTAAGTAGCATTCTAACTTCAACAACGCTATTAGGAAAATATACCACCAGCGAACAACAAGAAAAGCGAGACAAACACCTTACAACAATTAAAAGCAAAGTAAAGTATTTAGATAATATATTAAATGATTTTTTATCTGTTGAACGCTTAGAGTCTGGCAAGGTAAATTATAGAAAATCGGTTTTTCCGTTGAGCAAAGTAGTTAATGAAGTCGTATACGATTCAAACATGTTGCTCAAGGAAGGACAAACAATACTTTACCCCCATGACATTGATGATATTAACTTAAATTTTGATGAAAAAATATTGGAATTAGTACTATCTAACCTTGTGCATAATGCCATTAAATACTCCCCAGAAGGTACACAGATTGATATTCAAGTAAGCGCTAATAACAACAACCTCGTTTTAAAAATAGTTGATCAAGGCATAGGAATACCTAAGGAAGAACAAAAACATATTTTTGACCGCTACTTTAGAGCTGGCAACGCATTATTAACCCAAGGCACCGGAATAGGACTTAATATTGCTAAACGCCATTTGGAAAATTTAGGAGGCAATATTACTTTTAAAAGCCTTCAAGACAAAGGAACAACCTTTGAGGTTATTTTACCATTAGAACAGCACAATTAAACGAATGAAGAAAATACTATTAATCGAAGACGATGTGTCACTTCGAGAGAATACCGCAGAAATATTAGAGTTTTCAAATTACGAAGTGATTACTGCGCCAAATGGCAAAATTGGAGTAGAACTAGCTAAAGAAAACAACCCTGATATCATTGTATGCGATATTATGATGCCTGAAATGGATGGTTACGGAGTACTACAAGAATTATCAACAAATATTAGCACAAAACACATTCCTTTTATATTTCTATCTGCAAAGACCGAACGTTCTGAAATTAGAAAGGGAATGAATTTAGGGGCAGATGATTATCTCACAAAACCTTTTGAAGAAGAAGAACTTTTAAGTGCTATTGAAAGCCGCTTAGCGAAGGCACAGCTAATAACTCAAATAACCAACTCATCAACCCCGGTTAATGATACGAACGATGAGTTGCAAACCCTTAATGAATTAAAGAATTTCTTTGATGACAATGGCTCTATACATAGGTATAACGCTGGTGAAGAAGTGTTTCGAGAAGGAATGCACTCTAACACGATATATCTTTTGCTAAAAGGAGTGGTTAAATGTCATAAAATGGATGAAGACGGAAAAGAACTTATCACTGCTTTATATCGTGCTGATGATTTCTTAGGGTTCACTTCATTAATGGATAATATTGTTCACCAAGAAACAGCTACTGCCGTAGAAAACACTGAGGTTACGGGTATCTCAAAATCAGAACTTAAATCTATTTTAAAAAACAATCGCAATATTTCATTGGAATTAATGGAGTTGTTAACGACTAACATTTCAAACATTAAAGACCAATTGCTACAAATGGCATATAGTTCAGTTCGAAAAAAAACTGCACAAACGCTATTACAATTTTGTGAAATCTTGAATAAAAAACCAGATGAAGCTATTCGTATTTCAAGAAGTGATCTTGCTAGTGTCGCCGGTATTGCTACAGAAAGTCTCATTCGAACACTTTCCGGTTTCAAAAAAGAGGGATTAATTGCAATTGAAGGTAGAAATATTCGAATCTTAAAAATAAACGACCTACAACAGGTCATTTAATATTTCTTTCATAAAATTTCATATCCTGATAATTATCATATTATACCGTTTCTATACCTATTAGATTTGTAGGTATAGAGTATACAATGAAGAATATCTTAATTCCGACAGACTTCTCTTCGAATGCCTGGAATGCTGTTAAATATGCTAAACGGCTCTACCAATCTACCGCATGCAATTTTCACCTTTTGCATGTTTCTGACTACACGGTTGAATCGTCTGCATCCTCTTTTTCGTCAAATGCAGGACTCGGCATCGAAGAACAGTTAGTACTATCTTCTAAAAAACAGCTTAGAAAATTAATACAACAAATTGAAGCTACTAATACTAATAACCAGCATTGTTTTTTTGGTATTCAAGAAGATGGCTTATTTATAAATGCTATCAAGAAACATATACTTGAAAACAAAATTGACCTAATCGTTATGGGCACGAAGGGGGCTTCAGGTTTAAGAGAGCATATTATTGGAAGTAACACTGGTAATGTCATTACAAAAGTAAAGTGCAATACCTTAATTATTCCAAAAGGTGTAAAGTTTAAAGAACCGAAAGAAATCGCTTTCCCTACAGACTACAACATCTTCTATTCGCACCAAATACTCAACGCGCTCACTGAATTATTACACCTTAGTAAGGGTAATTTAAGAATAATGAATGTTTCAAAAATGAATAGAAGCCTCACTAATCTTCAACAAAATAATAAAGCCTATCTCAGTGACTACCTTCAAGAAACCCATTCTGAACACAGCTCTTTTCATACGATAACCAATAAAAATGTAAAATCTGCTATTCAGTGTTTCGTAGAAAGTAGAGACGTTGATATGATCGTTATGGTTGCAAAAAATTTAAACTTTATACAACAAATATTGTTTGACTCAATTGTTGAAAAGATAAGTTTTCATACTACAGTACCATTTTACGTGCTGCATCAATAAAACATATTGATTTCTAGACTTTTAACTGACAAAAGTCATGGTTTTTTGGGGCGATTCCTTGTAGTTTTAATGAAATTTAAATTATGAAAACAATACTGATTCCTATCGATTTTTCGGAAAATGCGCTTCATGCAGTCAATTATGCTTTAGCACTTTTTAGATGTATTAGATGTGATATATATTTTCTTCATGCTTATGCCGATGCGTTGTATCATCATGTTCATAAAATGGAGCTTAAAGAATTTGAATTTGAAAAAGAGAAATTCAATAATGATACGGAAAGAAAACTTCAAAATTTAATTCATATAATTACTGAGCTACCTCCAAACCCAAGACATCGTTTTAAAACAGTAAGCGCATGTGAATCATTAGTTGATGCTATTAATGAATTTGTTAACGAAATCAATATTGATATTGTGATAATGGGCACCAAAGGCCAATCAAATGACAATAAAGTGCTTTTCGGCAGTAAAACAATTCAAGTATTCAAATATGTGAAGTGCCCTGTATTGGCTGTACCCGATAAAGCTGTAATTCAACAACCTAAAAGAATACTTTTTGCAACTGATTATATGTTACCCTATAAACGAAGAGAGTTGAAACTTTTAAATGGCCTAAGTCATGAATTTAAATCGACAATTACCTGTTTATACATATCAGACTTCGAAGATTTAAGTATTAGACAAATTGACAACAAACGATTTCTAACAGAATCATTACCAGATTCATATTTGTATTTCGAACGAACAGGTGTAAAAAATAAAGCAACTGCCATTAAAGAACATATGCAATCAAAAGAGATCAATTTATTGGTCATGGTAAATTCAAGACATTCATTTTTAGAAGACCTGCTTTATCATTCTACCATAGATAAAATTGGTTTAACTACTAAAATTCCATTTTTAGTAATGCAAAATTTACCGCGTTAATTCAATTCGTATACTTATGAAACATATTTTGGTTCCAACTGATTTTTCAATAAATGCAAATCATGCATTACAATATGCTATTTTTCTTTTTAATAAAGAATCATGTACGTTTTATTTGTTGAATGCCTACCAATCAACTAGTTCTAATTTAGAAAGTCAAAGAAACAAAATACGAAAAACACGATTGTTTGAGGTTACTAAAGCCGAGGCTGAAAATAGAATGCATCAACTTTACAGAAAAGTTGAAAAAGAAAACAAAAATCCTAAACATACTTTTAAGAGTTTATCAGTTGCAAATTCACTCTTAAATGTAATAGGTAAATCTGTACTAAATTTTTCTATAGACTATATCGTTATGGGTACACAAGGCGCTAGTGGATTGCAAAGTGTATTTTTGGGTAGTAACACAGTTAAAGTTATTAGTAAAATTGATTTTTGCCCAATTATTGCTGTGCCGGCAAATTGTGAATTTAATGAGGTTAGCGAAATTTTGTTTGCTTCAGGTTTTGAACATATTTGCAATAAATATGAGTTATTACCTTTAATAAACATTGCCCAGGCCTGGAAGTCAAAAATCAGTATTCTTCATTGGACAACTAAAAACTCTAATGAAAGCTATAAAATAAATGCAAGAGAAGTAATTTTTAAACGTTTAAAAAATGTTTCTCATGAACTTATTGAGTTGGAAAAAAAACACAAAATCTCCTCTGAAATTGAACACTTTGTAGCGCAGAATAAACAAATAGCAATGATTACTATGATCAACTATTGGCATAGTTTTTTACAAAAAATTACCAGTGAAAATGTGGTTCAAAAAGTAGCATTTCGTACCAGAGTGCCATTTCTGGTAATGCATTTACCCGAATAAAATTCGATAGAGGTTTAAGCCAAATTAGGTACGGTCATCGCATCAGACTTACTCCATTTTTGAATCTGTAGTTGCCGAATTGGAAACCCTAAACAATTTAATTCTCTTTTAGCATTTTCTAAGCCCATCTTGGTGGCATGCAAAAAGGTAATCGAACTATTTTCAATATCTAATTCTAAAACAACAATATCCATAATTCGATTAAGGTTGCGAACTATAATGTTCTTTTCCTTTGCGGTAGATAGATTTTCTAAGGTTGCAAATGTTCTCATAGCTTTATAAATATTTAAAATTAAAATGTTCGATTAATTTAAAAAATGACATATATCACTTACGAGAAAAAACGAATTTTATTGCATTTTAAAGTATCAAAAAAAAGATTTATTTATAAAAGTGAAAATTAAGTTGAAAAATCATACTACCATTTAATCTTACAACCAAATCTTAACTTGTCTAATCATTATTTCAAATTGTAAAATTATCAAAATCAATTATTAGCCCGATATATGACTGCTCATAAGACTATTTAATTGACCACCAATGATAAACCTTTGTAAAGTGATAAATATCATTTCATGAAAAGTGGTAATGTACTAAGTTCACAGTCTAAAACATTTAGAATAAGCTTTAGTTCTAGAAAATAAACTATTTCAAAATGAAAACATCAGAAATTAAGAGCCCAAATAGTCTTACCCTTGAAGCAATGCGAATTCAAGTACATAATTGGGAGAGCGATCTTGAATTTATTCATGATGAGTTAGTTTTTATCGAGAGATTATTAAATTCTTATGTATTTGAACCCACTACTCTAAATTCATTTCAAAAGATTGACAATTTTTTGTTACGACTTCAAAAAGTGAAACATTGTAAAAACAAAATCAAAACTCAAATCTCAAAACACCTAAACCAGTTGGGAGGAATATTAGAAAGTAGTGATGCGTTTTGCGATGATAATAGTATTCAAAAACACGATTCAATTCAAAGACAGGTACAAATTTGTGTTACTGATTTTAAAACGGTAAAATCAGAGATATTTAAATATGCATCCGGTATATTAAAATTAAGAAAACCATCATAGCAGACCTACTTATTCTAAAAGACCTAAACCCTACTTCAATGAATTTAATTACAAAGTTAATACTATTATGTTTTAGTGTCTTCTTAACAGGATGCTCTTCTACGCAATTAGTTAGTAACTGGAAAAATCCGGAAATTATTTTATTTGATGCAAACAAAGTACTAGTAGTAGGTATGACAGAGAACCAAGAAGTGCGAACGGACTTTGAAAGTAAATTGCAAAAAGTTTTTGAAAGTAGAAATGTTGAAGCAGTAAGAAGCATAGATTTATTTGATGTAAAATTTACCGCTAACAAACAAACAGAGGAAGAATTGTCTGCGGTTGAAGATCTACTATTACAACGTGATTTTGACGCCATTCTTTTTACAAAAATTGTGGGTTCAGAAGACATTCAAACCATGCGAACTACACTTAATAATACACATAAGTATTTAAGTACATTTAAAGATGACTATTTAAAACATCAAGGCATTTACTATGAAGATGATTATTATGAAACCTTTACGGTTTTTCATGCAGAAACATCACTGTACTGTATTTGTGTTGGAAAAGAAAGACAAACCATTTGGAATGCGAGTGTTGATATAACTGATCCTAAAAACTTTGAAAAATCAGTTGATGACTATATTAAACTATTAGAAAATAATATGGAAGAGCAAAACCTGATCTTTAGAAAAAATGAATTAACTAACTTATAATGCAAGTTATCATATTCAAACACTTTTCATTCTCTACAAAACCTTAAAGAATTGGGGTTAATAGTAGACAATACTTACATTTCAGCAATTTCAATTAACTATTTATATTGTGCAACCTTCTTTTTGTTTAGTAAATTAAATATTTGCTTGTTGAAAACATCCTTGCTAGTTTACCCATATAAATCTTGAATTGATATGAATAAACGAATTTTATTGGTTTCTAAGGAAGGGTTTATGTAGAGCGCTTGTACGACCAGATCAAACCCCTAAAAACAACTGTTAAATTGAAGACAATCACTAATTCCTTTTTGACCTAGATTACTTTCACAAACAAAATTTAGGATGTTTTTAAAACAAAAAAAGAACTGTAAAAAACAGTTCTTTTTTCTATCAGTCGGGATGACAGGATTTGAACCTGCGACCACTCGACCCCCAGCCGAGTGCGCTACCGGACTGCGCTACATCCCGAAATTTTCGATTGCAAAAATAAAGAAGTTATTCGATTTCTAAACTATTAATCCATTCTAAAACATTGATAGGCCATTTTCTTAGAACTTGGTCATCTTGAGCTAAACCAAATCCATGTCCACCTGTTTCGTATAAATACAAAGCGCCTTTACTATTTCCTTCCCTCTCAACGCTGCTTGAACCCCAATAATATTCACTATTGTTTCTAGGAACTACGGTGTCATCCATAGCATGCACCAAATAAGCCGGTGGGGTATCTTTAGAAATGTGTAATTCACTAGAAAACTCAACTATTCGTTGTTTAGAAGCATTTTTACCCAGTAAATTATCTCTAGAACCTGCATGTGTATATTCGGCCATTGTAATCACTGGATACATTAATACCATAAAATCTGGGCGAGCGCTGACTTGATCGATAGTATCTATAGGCTCGTAAACCTTTTTGTCAAATTTAGTTCCCAAAGTAGAAGCCAAATGCCCCCCAGCTGAAAAACCAATGACACCAATTTTATTTTCTGCAACACCCCATTCTTCCGCTCTACTTCTCACCATTCTAATGGCTCTTTGCGCATCAATCAGAGGTACATAATGCTTATTCGTTTGGGTTTCATCAGAGGGTAAACGGTATTTAACTACAAAACAGGCTATTCCTTTTTTATTAAAATATTCAGCTATGTCTGTACCCTCCCAATCATAGGCTAAAATACTATATCCACCGCCAGGGAAGATTAACATGGCTTGCCCCGTAGCAATCTCTTTTGGTGGTAAAAAAACGGCTAAGGTTGGGGTTTGAACTTTACTAATTCTTAGTATATCAGTTCGGTGATGAACTTCTTCCACTTCAGATGGAATCTGATTCGGAATTTTTCCTTCTGGCCAAAGCGCTATGGCCTTCTCTTGTGAAGCACAACTCATAAAAACCATTGCCATACATAAAAATAGACTATTCTTCATCATTACATTCCCATTTAAAATTAGCAATAGGGTCTTTATGAGCTCCTGATAAATTGTAATGCCACCATTCAGTTCTTGTAGACCAAAATCCGAATGCTTCCATCGTTTCTTTCAATAGTTTTCTGTTTGCTAAAACTGTTTCAGGCAAATCAAAATTATCGAGGTAAGCGCGCTTTCCAAAAAAATCAAAATCAGTACCCATGTCTAACTCCTCTCCTTCTAATGTTTCTAAAGTGATATCAACTGCCCCACCTTTATTATGAATTGATCCCTTTACAGGGTTTGCAACATACTGAGGGTTCGGAACAATTTTCCACATTTTATATTGTACTGAATTTGGCCGATAACAATCAAAAAATTTGATCCGCACCCCTTTCTTTTCAAAGGCTTTATTCACTTCTATAAGCGCCTTGGCAGTTTTAACACGAGTATAGCATTCTGCACAATCATAAACCTTTGCTTTTAAGAAATTGTTCGTGGTTGCATAACGCATATCAAAAGCAAATCTATCGCTAAAATCGGCTAAACGAATAAATGTAGTATCACCTAAACCTTCAAACGTTTTAAAAACCCTTTTTGGCTTTTCATTTTTTATAACAACAGGGTCATTTAATTCAATGTCGGCTGTATTAGCTTTTTCGATACTAATTTGATTGGGCCTTTCTTTACAAGAATAAATGTATGTTATTACAATTAATACGAGTATCGATTTTTTCATTATAGATAGCGAGTTAAGTTGTTGATAGTAATATCCGTTATTAAGGTTCACCCTTTTTTTCAAAAAAATCTTCAAACTATTTCAACAGGTGAAAGTTACTGTGTTTTTAATCCGTTTCAAAATGTATATGACTTGACAAACACTACTTTTTGTACTACTATTACTATGCATTTTTATATGGTGCAAATTATAAGACTATAATTCTTCATGACTATTTTCAAGATGACAAAACAAGCGATGACACTATATGTAACTATGGTAAGTAGTATAGTTTTGATCTTTGGATGCAAAAGAGAACCCAATCAAACAACTTCTATAAAAAAGAAACCGAATATCGTTTTAATTTTAACTGATGATCAAGGATGGGGAGACCTCAGCTTTAATGGCAATGAAAATCTCAACACGCCTCATATTGATCGTATTGCCAAAAACGGAGTCTCCTTTGAAAACTTCTATGTGCAGCCCGTATGCTCCCCTACTCGAGCCGAATTATTGACGGGGCGTCATTATACCAGGCTTGGTGTTTATAGCACTTCTGAAGGCGGCGAACGTATTAATTTAGAAGAAACTACTCTTGCTGATATACTTAAAAAAGAAGGATATCAAACAGCAGCTTATGGCAAATGGCATAATGGCATGCAGGCTCCATATCACCCTAATGCACGAGGTTTTGATGATTTTTACGGTTTTGCATCAGGTCATTGGGGTAACTATTTTAGTCCCATGCTAGAGCATAATGGCAAAATAGTAGAAGGCCAAGGTTTTTTGGTAGATGATTTAACGAATAAGGGATTAGATTTTATTTCTAAAAATCGTGACCAGCCTTTTTTTCTATACCTGCCTTACAACACGCCACATAGTCCCATGCAGGTCCCCGACCAGTATTGGAATAAATTCGAAAATAAAACACTGCCAACTTCTTTCCGAAGTTCGAAAGAAGAAGATGTAAACTTCACAAAAGCAGCATTAGCGATGGTTGAAAATATTGACCATAATGTTGGTAGAGTACTGCAACAATTAAAAAATTTACAACTAGAAGAAAATACGATTGTTATTTTTTTGTCAGACAACGGCCCCAATAACTGGCGGTGGAACGGCGGTATGAAAGGTAAAAAAGGAGCAGTTGATGAAGGCGGAGTAAGAACTCCATTTTTTATGCAATGGAAGAATACATTACCAGCTGGTAAAATTGTAAATGAGATCGCTAGTGCCATAGACATATTACCCACAGTTACTGATTTAATAGCAAGTAAAAACACAACCGCAAAACCTGTTGATGGTAAAAGTTTAAAACCTTTGTTACTAGAAACAGATGCCGAATGGACATTACGATTAATATACAATCACTGGTCTGGTAAAACCTCAGTTCGATCTCAAAAGTATCGTTTAGACCCCGACGATCAACTATTTAATATTGAGAAGGATAGAGCACAGACGAAAGACATTTCATCAAGCTTTCCAAACATAAGAGATTCGCTTATTCTGCTTAAAAAACAATGGCTAAAAGAAACAAATGCCAATCAAGAAATAACTGATAACCGCTATTTCACATTAGGTGATCCGGAATTCGAATATACTCATATTCCTGCGCGCGATGGCACTCCACATGGAAACATTAGACGTAGTAATCGATGGCCAAACGACAGCTATTTCACCAATTGGACCAGCGAAAAAGATTCTATTTCATGGGATGTGAACGTAATCGCCGACGGAGAGTTTGAAGTTGATTTGTATTACACCTTAGCCTCCGAAAATGTTGGTGTATCTATTACACTCCAAAATGGACAAAACAAGCTAGATGCTGAACTCACAAAAGCACATAACCCAGCACCTTTTGGTATGGAAAATGATCGAATTGAACGAGCTGAGTCTTATGTAAAAGATTTTAAAAAAACTACTCTTGGCGAAATATCACTTAAAGAAGGAAAAAGAAGCCTCATATTAAAAGCATCTCATATTCGTGGTACTGCCGCTATGGATGTGCGGCTATTAGTATTTCGAAGACTATAATATGGCAGATGATATCAAACAAGTTTTGACTATTTTTTACCCTCATTTTAAATAGAAGAAGAGTACATTATAGCTACTGATTTTTGGCAACCAACCAAATGTTGTTTAGGCGTTTTAGTCTTTAACCAAACGGTAGTATTTGACTTTTACCACAGTGCTTTTAAAGTTTTTGGGCAAAAGTAAGAAGTGATAAGATAGTATGACCTAAAGTCATAGCAGCAAAAGTTATTTAAAATTAATTGATAGTTTTGATAAAGTTTAAACTTTGAGGTACCTGTTCTACTACTCTTGAAGATTCATCTTCTATAAACATATATTCAATCCCTAATTTTTGAGCTTCTTTTATGACGCCTACCATATCGATTTGCCCAGAACCTAAAACTACATTAGTCTCTACATCTTCATGACCCGTATTATTCCCTTTCACTCCTTTTTCCATATCCTTCAAATGCAGTAAAGTAAATTTATTTGGAAATTTTTTCATTAATGCCAAAGGGTCTGCACCACCATGTTGTGCCCAAAAAACATCAAGTTCAAAGGTGAAATCGGTTGCATTTTCAGCCATGTAGTCAAATAAAGTTCCATCTTTATATGGTCTAAACTCATAGCCATGAGCGTGATATGCTAAAACTAAACCATTCTCTTTTAGTATTTTACCCGCTTTGTTAAATACCTCAGTAGCATGTTGGGTTTCTTCTAAATCCCATTTATTATTATCGTGTGGTACCCAGGCGCACATAACATATTTAGCTCCAAATGCCTTTGCAGTTTCGATAACCTTCTCAGGGTTCTTTTCAAGATCTGCAAAGCTAGCCCCTATACTTACCATATTTAGATCATAAGTTTTCAACATGGCTTTGTACTCAGACATCGTGAGACCATATGTGTCACCACCTTCAATTTTGTTTATTCCCCAATCTTGAACTAGTTGAAGGGTAGATGAAACATCTTCTTTAAACTGATTTCTTAAACTGTACAGTTGCAAACCAACTTCTTGAGCACCAATGGGCGTTAACATTAAAAGTAATAAAGCAAAAGCGAATATTTTTTTCATAATCTCGAATATACAAAAGAAAATGCCCGATTCTACGGGCATTTAAAAATTTTTAGGTAAGTAAATTGCCCTCATCATCCCAGGTGGCTATGGTGCCTCGTGTACTTTGGTCGATGCATTTTGCTATCCACTCCGGATCGTAGGCGACACCGTGTTGATCAAGAACATCTTGCGGCACTCCATCCCAAACATTAGGTTGATTTCCTTTATATCCTAATTCGGCAATACCCACCTTAGATGTATAATACCCAGTAACGGTTAAACCTCGCATGGTATAAAAAAACTGGATTTCTAAAGGCTGCTTTTCCAAAGGAATTTCTGTATCGTGCCAGCATATTTCATCGCAAATTTGTTTTTTTTGCGCTAAGGTAGCCGACTTAAACTCTGTTCCAAATTCCGTGTTGCTTTTATGATCTAACCACATCAAGCCTCCTAAAAGTGTAGGTGCCATCGACGGAATGTCTTTCCCCATAAACTCAACCAATGCCGGAACCTCTGCTTCAATCGGACCACCATGTGGTTCTTTCGGCGGAAGTATGACAACACTTAAGGCCGCAATAGTCTCCATTTCATGCTCATTGAACAATTGTTCTGCATTTAGTTTTTCTATACGCTCTAACTCTGCAGGAGTTCGACCAAAATATTTTTCTGTACTTTGAGAAATTGCTTCATCAACACTTTCTCCGTTTTCCGTTTTACATGAATTGAACACTAAGCCTGATCCTGCTGCGGCACCTCCAAGTATTAGGGTCTGTAAACTTTTTCTTCTATCCATTTCCTAAATATTTTGTGCTTTTAATTGTTCTATAATATAATCTGATGCTCTCCACGATAGTGCCATAATTGTCCATGTACAGTTTTTATCGGCTTGAGATACAAACACACCTGCATCCACTACAAATACATTATCAACATCATGCAGTTGTTGAAATTTATTGGTCACCGATGTTTTAGGGTCATCACCCATTCTGGTGGTGCCAACTTCATGAATTATTTCACCCGGCGCATGTAGGCCATAGTCTTTATCTTTTCCTGGTTTTTCAGCTAAAGGAATTCCTCCCATATTATGAATTAGCTCCTCAAAGGTTTCATGCATATGCTTGGCTTGAGCTCTCTCGTAATCAGACCATTGGTAATTAAATTTCAACACAGGAATTCCGTATTCATCAACCGTAGTCGGGTCTATTTCACAATAGTTTTCTTTTCGGGCTAAGCCTTCCCCTCTTCCTCCAAATCCTATGACTGCGCCATAGTACTTTTTAACATCATCACGAAGGCTATCTCCATAACCTCCAACTTTTAAGCCCAAGTACTTGTTCATTCCATTTGGATCCCAACCAAATCCATAATTCGGTTGGCCCATTCCACCCCATACTTCAATATGATATCCTCTGGGAAAATCTAGTTTGGAATTATCACCCCACCACGGTGAATAAACATGCATACCTCCTACTCCATCTTCATTATAGGATGTTTTTCGATTCATTAAACCAGGAATTAACCCTGCTGCACTTGCACCAGTAGAATCATGTAAATATTTACCAACTAAGTCACTGCTGTTTCCTAATCCGTTAGGGTGTTGTTTACTTTTAGAATTCAATAGTATTCGGGCAGAGCTACATGCTGAGGCCGCAAGAACCACTACTTTTGCCCGTAGTTTGTATTCTTTACGATCTTCTTTGTTGATATAAGATACCCCTGTGGCTTTCCCTTCTTCATTTACCAAAACTTCTCGAACCATACTGTTTACATACAGCTTCACACGACCTCCGCTTTTTTGTGCTGGAAAGATCAAACAACTACCTGCTGAAAAATCAGCATATACAGAGCAAGATCTTCCACATTGTCCACAATAAAAACAAACTCCTCTATCATTGTTTATTTTTTTTGTAAGCATTGATAATCTACCAGGAATAACCGGAATGTTAGTTTTTTTTGCGCCATTTATATAAAATAACTCATGTAATCTGGGTTTTGGTGGAGGAAGAAAAAAACCATCAGGGTCATTTTCTCTGCCTTCATTAGTACCAAAAACACCAATCAATTTATCTAATTTATCATAATAAGGTTTAACATCTTCATAGCCGATTGGCCAATCATCACCATGACCATCACGTGTTTTACCTTTAAAATCTTTAGGTCCGAAACGTAGTGATATACGACCCCAGTGATTGGTACGACCGCCAAGCATTCTAGCTCTCCACCATCGAAACGTAGATCCTTCGGCATGGGTATATGGTTCCCCTTCAACTTCCCAATCACCCCAAGACATATCCCACTCACCAAATGCTCTATCGGTACCAGCCCCTCTTCTCGGCGATTCATAAGGCCATTTTAGTTGAGTTCTTGTTACCGGATCAGCTGGGTCGAAAAAAGGACCTGCCTCGACCACAGCTACATTTAAACCTGCATCTGCTAATTGCTTCGTAGCCATACCTCCTCCTGCACCTGAACCTACTATTATGACATCATATACCTCTGATGATTCCTTAATCTGCATATTTAAAAAATTTAGTTGTGGTAATTTAAGATAATTTTAAAACACCTTGCAGAAATTTATACCAACAGCAAAGGAATTGACATGAATCAACACAAAATTTAGTATTAACCTTAAATTATCTACTATAATAGAAAGTTCATTTCTTATCATTCAAGGTCATTAAAAGTTGAATAAGCTGGTTTAAAACTAATCATAATTGGCAATTAATAAGTTTTAAAAAATTGAACACAAAAAACCGTAAAATACAATCTTAGGTTATAGTATTAAATAAAGTTATATTTCAACGTCCTCAGATATATTAGCAATTATTTCAATGACTAATATAGTATGATCTTAATTCTAAAGGCTTCCTAGAAGCTATTGAAGCTAAAGCGCTGCTGCAAAGAACGCATCTTAGCGGTTTAAATAGCTACCTATTTGACAACAACATTTATCAAGGCTAATTTATAATTATTTGATACTATTATTTAAACGGTAAACAGTAGGTTTCAAATATGAATTCACTTAACTAGTTACAAGGAATTCAGTTTTTTTCTTCGATTGATTTCTCTATGATGTTAAAGACTTAGTTTATGAAACTTTTAACTTTAGTTGCACATACAACAGTTTCGATTTTGATTAGTTTCGCAAAATGAAATCGGAACAACCAACCGTCGATTTTGAAAAATCTTTAGGCCCTTGGATCGGTAGAACTTCTAAGATTACCGATTACCATTTACAGGAGGCAATGCAACGCCATGGCCTAGATTTATCTAAAGAACAAATGATTGTTTTAAAAAAACTTCAAGTTCAAGATGGCATGAATCAAAATGAATTGGCGCAGCTCATTTATCGTGACAAATCTTCTTTAGCACGATTGTTATCTAAAATGGAGAAGAAAGACTTTATTCTCAGAAAACAAAGTAAACATGATAAAAGAATAAATGCAGTCTATTTAACAGAAAAAGGAAGGCTGACATTTGAGAATAGCCTTGCTGCTATTGAAGAGGTTATTGCTATTATGGAAAAGAATATTTCTAAGAAAGAGAAGCAAATAGTCATTGAAATTCTAAAAAAAGTTCAAAATAATTTTACCAACCACAATCTAGCACAATTACCAATAAAATGAGAAAAATAATACTTTCAATTTTAGGCGTTTTACTAATCATCGGTGGCTTTTTCGGTGCAAAAGCCATAGTTGACAATAAAAAGAGTTTTAAACCAAAAGCTCAAAAAGTAGTCAAAACCGTGATTACTGAAGTTGTTCAGAACGGAACGGTACCTATTGTTGTACCTGCTAACGGAAATTTGGTAGCTAAAAACAGGGTAGAACTTTATTCTGAGGTTCAAGGTGTATTTAGAAAAGGTAGTAAGTTGTTTAAAACTGGTGAGAGATATAACAAAGGAGAGTCGATTATACGAATTGATGCCTCAGAATATGCTGCAAGTGTTCAATCTGCAAAAAGTAATCTCTACAATCAATTAACTTCAATTATGCCTGATTTGAGGTTAGATTACCCAGAGTTTTTCCCTAAATGGCAAACTTATCTGTCTAGTTTTGATATGGCTCGACCAACACCAGAATTGCCAGAAATGAATTCTGAAAAAGAAAAATTTTTTATCAGTGGGCGCGGCATACTAACCAGTTTTTACAATGTTAAAAACTTAGAACAACGACTTTCTAAATATCGAATTTCAGCTCCGTTTAATGGGGTACTTACTGAAACTTTAGTTACTGAAGGCACTTTAGTTCGTGCGGGACAGAAACTCGGAGAATTTATAAATACCGACGTATATGAATTAGAAGTAGCAGTCAGTAAAACATTCAGTGATTTGCTGCAGGTTGGAGAAAAAGTAGCACTTTCAGCTATGAATGATGCTAAAACATATACCGGAACAGTTGCAAGAATTAATGGTCGGGTTGATCAAGCCTCGCAAACCATAAAAGCGTTTATTGAGGTTAATGATGGTACATTACGCGAAGGCATGTACCTTGAAGCTAATTTAGATGCGAAACAAGAAATAGACGCCATAGAAGTGGATAGAAATTTACTTTTAGAAGGCGACAAGATATTTGTAGTTCGTGATACTATTTTAGACATTATTGACGTAAAACCAGTTTATTTTACGGATAAAAAAGTGGTATTAAAAGAAGTTCCTGATGGTACCGTAATAATGTCTAAACCACTGTTAGGCGCCTATACAGGAATGGCCGTAAAAGTATATCAAGAAAAAGCAAATACTGAAGGATAATGCGAAAAGTAATAGAGTATTTTATTCGGTATCACGTTGCTGTAAATGTCATTATCATTGCCTTTGCGGTTTTTGGAATATTTGGAGCTAAGTCTTTAAACTCTTCTTTTTTTCCCTTAACTGAATCAAAAAACATACTAATTACCATCACTTATCCTGGGGCATCTCCTCAAGAAGTTGAAGAGGGTATCGTTTTGAAAATTGAAGACAACTTAAAAGGTTTACAAGGTGTTGATCGTGTTACCTCTACCTCTAGAGAAAATAGTGGTAGCATAAATGTTGAAATAGAAAAAGGCCAAGATATTGACTTTATGCTACTTGAAGTCAAGAATGCCGTTGATCGGGTACCTACATTTCCAACGGGTATGGAGCCACTAATTGTTGCTAAACTCGAAGTGGTACGTCAAACCATCAGCTTTGCAATTAGTGGGGAGAATATTCCACTTAAAACCTTGAAGCAAATTGGCCGGCAAATTGAAAATGATATCCGCGGCATTGACGGAATTTCACAAATTGAATTATCGGGGTTTCCTCTTGAAGAAATTGAAATAGCTGTTAATGAAAACAGTTTACTAGCCTATAATATGTCTTTTGCTGAAGTTGCTACTGCTGTTGGAAACGCCAATATTTTAGTAACTGGGGGAAACATTAAAACAAGCGCAGAAGAATATCTGATTCGAGCTAATAATCGCTCATACTACGGTGATGAATTATCAAACATAATTATAAGGGCGAATTCATCTGGTCAAACTGTTCGATTAAAAGATGTTGCTGTAATTCGTGATCGCTTCTCTGAAACTCCAAATACTTCCTATTTTAATGGTCAAGTTGCTGTAAATACCACCATTACGAGCACCAATACTGAAGATTTAATTGACTCCGCTGATAAAGTAAATGCCTACGTTGTAGATTTCAATCAAAAATATGACAACGTTAAACTTAGTGTTGTAAGTGACCAATCAGAAACTTTAAAGGGTAGAACGCAGTTATTGGTAACCAATGCATGGCAAGGTATGCTATTGGTACTCATTTTTCTATCACTTTTCTTGAATACGCGACTTGCGTTTTGGGTTGCATTTGGATTACCGGTTGCATTTTTAGGCATGTTCGTTTTTGCTGGTTTCTTTGATGTTACGATCAATGTACTTTCATTGTTTGGTATGATAATCGTAATTGGAATTTTAGTTGATGACGGAATTGTTATTGCCGAAAACATTTACCAGCATTATGAAAAAGGAAAGAGTCCTGCTCAGGCTGCTATCGATGGTACATTAGAGGTATTACCTCCTATTATTTCTGCGATAATCACCACTATTTTAGCCTTTTCAATCTTTCTGTTTTTAGATAGTAGAATTGGAGAGTTTTTTAGTGAAGTTGCCGTAATTGTAATTTTAACTCTAGTTGTTTCTTTGGTTGAAGCTTTAATAATACTACCTGCCCATTTAGCGCACTCAAAAGCATTACAACCTGTTGAAAAAAAGCCAAAAACCGCTATAGGAAGAGCATTTGCTGAATTACGAATTATCAATGAAATGGGTGATCGATTTATGGCTTGGATGAGGGATAACCTTTACAGTCCGATATTTAGGTTTGCTCTTAAATACAAACTGCTAACCTTTGGTATATTCGCTATGGCTTTGCTACTATCATTTGGCTCTGTAGGAGGAGGAATTGTTCGAACTTCCTTTTTCCCAAGAATCGCTAGTGATCGAGTACAAATTGAGTTGTCGATGCCTAACGGAACCAATGAAAAGGTTACCGACTCTATTATTACTTTAATTGAAGAAAAAGCAAAAATTGTAAACGAAGAACTTACTGAAAAATACTTGAAGGGTTCTGATAAAATTCTTTTTGAAAATATCATTAAAACCGTAGGTCCTGGTTCTTCAACTGCGACGCTTCGAATAAATCTTTTACCAGGTGAAGAAAGACCTAATGAAATACGAGCAGACTTAATTACCAATAGATTAGATGAGCTCGTTGGACCTGTAATTGGCGTAGAGAGTTTGATTTACGGATCAGGAGGAAACTTTGGAGGTTCACCCGTTTCTGTTTCTATTTTAGGAAACAATATTAACGAGCTAAAAGCCGCCAAAGCCGAACTAAAAGCATATCTACTAAATAATTCAGCCCTTAAAGACGTGTCGGATAACGACCCTGCCGGCATTAAAGAAATACGGCTTCAATTAAAAGAGAATGCCTATCTCTTAGGGCTTGATTTAAGAACTATCATGAATCAAGTCAGAGCTGGATTTTTTGGTTCTCAGGCTCAACGTTTTCAACGTGGTCAAGATGAAATTAGGGTATGGGTTCGCTATGACCGTGAGAACAGGTCTTCAATTTCTGATTTAGATGAAATGCGTATAGTAACCCCTAGTGGTGATCGGGTACCTCTAAAAGAGATTGCTGAATATACAATTGAAAGAGGCGATGTTGCCATAAATCGGCTTGAAGGAAGACGAGAAATTCAGGTTTCTGCAGATATGAAAAACCCCAAAGATAGTCCGACAGAAATTATGACCGAAATTCAAACTTTGGTTATGCCAGAAATTCAATCTAAGTATCCGACCGTAACCGCATCTTATGAAGGACAAAATAGAGAATTAGGTAAATTAACGGGGTCCTTAAATGTGGTTGGATTATCAGTATTGGCTTTGATCTATATAACAATTGCTTTTACCTTCAGAAGTTTCAGCCAACCATTATTATTAATATTACTAATTCCATTTAGTATGACCGCTGTAATTTGGGGTCATTGGCTACATGATTTTCCGTTAAATATTTTATCATTACTAGGAATCATTGCCTTAGTAGGAATTATGGTGAATGATGGACTTGTACTTATAGGTAAATTCAATTCTAATCTAAGAATGGGAATGACCTTTGATGATGCCATCTATGAAGCTGGGCGATCAAGATTCAGAGCCATCTTTTTAACTTCGATAACTACAATTGCTGGTTTAACACCTTTGATATTTGAAACTTCAAGGCAAGCTCAATTTCTAATTCCAATGGCAATTTCAATTGCTTACGGTATTGGTTTTGCTACGGTGCTAACTCTTGTAATGCTTCCACTTTTTCTCTCTTTTAGCAATAAATTCAAAGTAGGCACAAAATGGTTATATACTGGCTCTAACGTTACTAAAGAAGAAGTAGAAAGAGCTATTAAAGAGCAAAAGGATGACGAACATCTTCAGTTACAGACTGCAGATGCAAACAATTATAAAGAACCTAAATCTCAAAGCATTTAGATCACCCAAACGATTCTTCCATATAAAAGAAGGTTTTAAAGAATGAAACGAAATATTCAAATACTAACAGCTTGTTTATTAATTTTTTGCAACATTTTAAATGCTCAAGAAAACCTTTTATCTAAAGAAGAGGCCGTTAACATTGCCTTAGATCAAAACTTTGGAATAAAGGTGGCAAATAATAATGTAAAGATTGCGGAAAATAACAAGAGTATATTAAATAGTGGATACCTACCGACCCTTTCTAATACCACAAATGCCAATTATAATAGAGATGATTCTGTTATTGAATTTCCAGGTGTTTTCTCAGAAGATGGCACTCCGAGACCTGATACCGATATTTACAAAGCAGAAGCTCAGCGTTATAATTCTACCCTTAATGCAGATTTTATTTTATTTGACGGACTTGGAAGACACTACAACTATAAACGGCTAAAGGAGCAATACCAACTGAGCGAACTACAAGCTCGTGAAACGATTGAAAATACAATTATACAGTTGTTCAGTGTTTATTTTGAAGTAGCCAGACTTACCGAAAACCAAAACGTTTTAGAACAAGCATTAGCAATTTCTACTCAAAGAATTAAACGTGCAGAATATGCCTTTGAATATGGTCAAAACACGAAATTAGATATTTTAAACGCCCAAGTCGACGTTACCAATGACAGCATTAATTTACTAAACACTAAGCAACAACTTGCGAATACTAAAAGAGATTTAAACGTTGTTTTAAATCAAAATCTAAATACAAATTTTCAAGTAGACACCCTAGTTCAGTTTATACCTAAGTTGCAACTTGAAGAGCATATTGCCTCTGCTAACACGAACAATGTTGCCGTACTTCAAACTGAAAAAAACCTGTTAATTAATGAGTATGATATTAAAGTAAATACTTCTGGTTACCTACCAACTATTGGCTTAAATGGAACTTATGGTTGGAATTTGAATCAAAGTGCAGCCTCTGCATTTTTTCCTGGTTCTAACAATACTACTTGGAATTTTGGTGTAGGCGCTCGATTAACATGGAATCTCTTTGATGGTGGAAGTACTACGGTACGTGTAAAAAACTCAAAAATCGCTTATGCCAATCAAGAATTACTTCAACAACAGGTAAAACTTGAAGTTAACCGCGATTTAGAAAATGCCCTGGCGATTTATGAGAACCGATTAAACATATTTAAAATTCAAGAGCAGAATGTAATGACGAATCAAAATAACTTTGAAAGGTCAAAAGAACAGTTTCAATTGGGGCGAATAACCTCTATTGAATTTCGTCAAGCTCAAATCAATCTTTTAAATGCTCAGACCAACAAAAACTTGGCAAAATACGATGCAAAACTTGCTGAACTCCAATTGCTGCAACTTACTGGTCAACTATTAAATATTACATTTTAAATGGGGCTTTTACTTTTGGTTAAAATATGGTTGTTTATAGTTAAATATTGAGTCGGTCAAGAATAGTCTTATTCTAACTTTATTGTCATCAATAAAGATTCAAACGTGTAAATCATTCGTAGTAACAATCTAGCCATTTGTACTTTGGTTTAGGTCTTCATGTTTGTAACTTGTTGCTAATCAAAAACAACATTATGAAAACCTATTTACTATTAGCTATATGCTTTAATATCGCCGTAACGATGGTTGCACAGGTAAAAGTGTATGAGGGCAAAGAGACCATACCAACCTATCAAAAAGGGGCCGATGAAATAAGCCCTATATTTTACACAGGTAGAGGAGTGCAAGGTGCGCAGGGAAAAGTGTACCCTTACCCATCTCAAACCAACCTTGGTGATTCACTTGTCGACGTCACTTATGAAATGGTATATTTAGAAAATGAATATATTAAAGTAAAAGTTTTACCTGCTTTTGGAGGGCGTCTATTTTCAGCAATTGACAAAACAAATGGTCACGAGTTATTTCACACTAACAGCGTGATTAAACCCGATTTAATAGGTACCCTAGGGGCTTGGGTTTCAGGAGGTATTGAATGGTGTTTTCCACACCATCATCGCACTACAACAATGTTAAAAAGTGATTATCGACTAATTAACAACAGTGATGGAAGCGCTACAGTTTGGATAGGTGAAACGGAAAAAACAATGGATATGCGTGGCGTAATTGGTATGACCTTGCACCCAGGTAAATCTTATATTGAAGTTGACTATCGAATAAATAACACCAGTACACTTACCAAAACATTTCTGTTTTGGGCCAATGTAGCAATTACTTCTAATGATAATTTTAGAACCTTTTGGCCACCAAGCCAAGAAATTGGTGTTTTTCACAACAACAACAGTTTTATTAAATGGCCTTTATCTAATGCAACTAATGACTATGGGCGAACTAGTTATAAAGAGGGTGTAGATTTGACCTGGTGGAAAAACCATCCAAATCCTGTTTCTTTTTTTATGTGGGATATTAAGGAAGGTTTCATAGGAGGTTATGATTATGGGGTTCATGCGGGAACAGTACATGTTGGAGATCCTCATGAAAATAATGCTTCAAAACTATGGCAATTTGGGCCAGGTTTACAAGGGCAAAATGCACGAAGAAAGCTTACCGATGATGGTAAAGCATATGTAGAATTAATGACAGGTACCTTTTCAAACAATCAACCTGATTATAGCTGGATTTTACCACACTCTGTCAAAGACGCCAAAAATTATTGGTATCCGCTACGAGATTTAGAAGTGGTAAAAAACTCAAACACTGAAGCCTCAGTAACCTTGCAAATGAGAAATTCAAAAACTGTGTTTTATGGTTATAACACAACAGCTATTCATAAAAAGGCTAGATCGATCTTAAAATACGGGACTGAAATTTTAGAAGAAAAAACTTTTGATATAGATCCGGCAAATCCGTTTACACATACCTTTAAAAATAGAAAGGCACTTGATGAATATCAACTTCAGGCCACTTTGTATGATACTAATGGTAAAGTACTTATAACTTATCAACCCGTAAAGGCGTTAAACCCTGAACTACCAGCTACTCAAGAAGAAATAAAACCAGTTTCAGAATATACGACAGTTGAAGACCTCTATTTAACGGGTAGATTCGTAGAACAATTTAATAGACCTCGAAAAAATCCTGATGACTACTACTTAGCGGCTTTAAAATTAGCCCCGAATGACTACCGAACCAATATTGCTTTAGGACAAAGACGTCTAAACCAAATGAAATATGCGGAAGCCTTGAAATATTTTCAAACGGCAGCTGATAAATTACATGTAAAATACTACCAGCCTAAAGAAGGTGAATTATTTTATTATCGCGGTTTAACACATAAGGCACTTGGAAATTTCTATGAAGCATACGAAGATTTAGCACGTTCTACTTGGTACTATCAATGGCACTCAGCTGGTAATTATCAATTAGCTCAAATTGAAAGTCAAAAGGGTAATCTTACCAAAGCTATAGCGTTTATAAAAGAAGCACATTCTACAAATACTAGAGATGGTAGAATTTCAGTGTTATATGCAGCCCTACTACGTCAACAAGGTAAAACAGAAAAAGCAAAAAAACTTCTTGAAGATTTATTAGGTTACGACCCGTTAAACTTTAATGCCCTTTATGAATTACAGTTACTATCAGGTTCTTATGATATGAGCCAATGGCAAAAAAATATGCAAGATGTTGAAAACAACTATTTAGAAATTGCAACATTGTATATGAATGCGGGGTTATTTGAAGATGGCATTCAACTATTTTCAAATCTAAAGGAGCCTAAAAACCCACTAGTTCATTATTACTTGGCTTACTTTCACCATAACCTAGAAAATTATGAAGAACGTAATGCATATTTAGAAAACGCTAAAAAATGCTCTTTAAATTACACTTTTCCATATAGAACTGAAACCGAAACCATTTTACTTTTCGCAATCAATCAAAATGCTGACAATTCACAGGCTAACTATTTGTTGGGCAATTTACTATATGACCATCGCCCTGATGATGCTATCGAAGCATGGAAAAAAGCAAGCATAGCAGCTGACGCAGACGCAATGGTATGGAGAAACTTAGCGTTCAGCTCTTTTTATCATCATAAAAACCCTAAAGAGGCTATTTCCAATATGACCAAAGCTATTCAGCTAAATGGTACGCATCCGCTATGGTTTGCTGAACTTTCAAAGTACTATGACGAATCTGATGAGAATTTCAAAGACAATTTAAAAATCTTACAAGATAACTTAAGGGTAGTTAAAGAAGATGTAGCTGCGCCTAAAACCCTTGTAAAACTACTTAACCTTAATGGAGATTATGACGAAGCAATTTCCTTCTTAGAAAAGCATCATTTTAGAACTTGGGAGGGTGGTCGTGAAACATATTGGCATTATGTTGATGCCCATACCTTAAAAGCGAAAGAGCTTATTAAAAACAGAGCTTATGGCGAAGCTCTTAATCATTTAAAAAAGGCTCTTGAATACCCAGAAAATTTGGAAGTAGGTAAACCAACCCATGATGAAAAAAATGCGTTAATATATTATTTAATGGGTGAGGCATACAGCGCTAATGGAAATAGCGGCAAGGCTAAAGAGAGTTATCAAAAAAGTGCGACTTCCGAAAACGGAAGAGGCATGTACGATCTTATTTATTATCAAGCTATGTCAAATAAAAAATTGGGTAATAACAAATTTGCAACAACATTGTTTAATCAGCTTATTGAACGTGGCAAACAACAAAGGGCCGGTGATAATAGCAACACTTTGGTGGCTGTTGAAGAAGCTTCAACCACAAACAAAAAATCTATTTCACAATCGTATTTATTAGAAGCATTAGGTAACATAGGCCTCGAAAATGACGAGAAAGCAATGCAACTACTTGACCTTGCCTTAACTACTTACCCAAACAATCTTTGGGCAAAAACTTTAATCAATAAGTAAAAATATGCATAAAAACTTCACTTATTTTTTCTTTGGATTTGTTTTATGGAGTTCAGCTCAAAGTGAAAAAAAACTTGCTCTAGGAGAACAGCCAGTTTACGAAGCTCATAAAACAGAAACCCCTATGACGATAGACGGGAAAATACTCGAAAGGGAATGGCACAAAACTGAAGCTCGAAACTTTGACCATTTTTATAGGGTTGAACAGGCAGATGACCAGCAAATAACCACATTTCGAATGCTCTGGGATGAGCGCAACATCTATGTTTTTTATGAAATGCAAGATAAATACCTCACAGCACGCGAAACTATGCGTGACGGTCAACCCTATTTTGACGATTGTGCTGAAATTTTTTTTATTACTGCACCAGATAGTCTTGATACACATTTTGGTTACGAATTAAACCTCAACAAGGCATCTAATGATTTTATATACTTTAATGATTTTTACAACGAAGAAAGTATTGCTTTTAAGGCGTACAATCCTGAGTTTAAAGTTGAAGTAAGCTATAATGGCACTATCAATGACAATTCAGATATTGATGAAGGTTGGCGCATTGAAATGGCTATTCCCATTAAAAATTTCGGAGCGCTAGGCCGTGTAGTACCCGTAGCGGCAGGTAACCGTTGGGCATTCTTAGCCATTCGCCAAGACCGTAATGATGCCGAAGGTAATCGAAGATCTACTTCAACTATATTTCCGATTTATGATATTTCAAAAAATGTACATCAAGCTAACCGCTTTGGTTTGGTAGAATTCGTCAATTAAGTTCTGGACCTACCAATTTGTTAAAGAACCATCATCTCTATATAAACGTGGTATGTCGACCAATGAAAATTCTTGTGATATCGCCAACTCTTCATTGAATTCAACACCCAGACCAGGGGCATCAGATATGCGATATTTATTTCCTTCTAATATCGGTTGTTCTGGGTAAAATTCTGGAGCATTTGTACCCATATATTGTGCAGGTGTATTTACTTCTTCTAAATAGCTGAAATTGGGGCAGGCAGCTGCTACATGAATAGAAGCAGCAGTACAAATAGGCCCTAAAGGATTATGCGGCATTAAATCAATGTAATGGGTTTCTGCCATAGCTGCAACCTTCATCGATTCTGTAATTCCGCCAACATTGCAAACATCAATACGTGCAAATTGTGTTATATCATTTTCTAAAAAAGGTCGAAATTGCCATTTACTTGAAAATTCTTCTCCAATAGCAAAAGGTACATCTATCATTGCTCGAAGGGCTTTATACGCCCCTGGGGTTTCATCTCGAATAGGTTCTTCTAAAAAATCAATTGTACCTTCAGGCATTCGTTTCATGAAAGAATACGTCTCTGCTGCACTCAACCGCGTGTGATAATCGACACCAATGGTAATCGTAGAACCAACTTCTTTACGCAATTCTGTAATCCATTTTGAAAGTTTCGCTATTGACTCTCTCGGTTCAAACCTACTCTTATTATCTTGGTCTTCAAATTCTGCCGGGGCAAGGCGTAATACCTTCCATCCCGCTTTTACACAGGTTTTCGAGTAATCAAGTAATTCTTCCCTTGTAGTAAATCTAACAGAAGCAAAACACTCTACAAAATCACGTTGTTTTCCTCCTAGCAACTCATAAACGGGTACCCCAAGTGCTTTACCTTTAATATCATAAAGGGCGATATCAATCGCTGAAATAGCTGCGGTAAAAACACGTCCCCCTTCAAAATATTGACCTCTATATAATTTTTGCCAAATGGCTCCAATTTGTCTTGGGTCATGCCCGATCAATATCGGTCTAAAATGCTTTATTAATCCTACAACTGCTAACTCTCTACCTGAAAGACCAGAACAACCCCAACCATAGATACCTGAATCTGTTTCTATTTTCACAACCAATTGAACTCCACCTCCTTTGATGTTGATAGGATACGTTTTTACTGCTGTTATTTTCATAATTACTGTTTTTCTAAGATGCTTTGGGTACAATACGTTCTACTTTTCCAACGATAAAGGTGTAGGAGAAAAATCCTAAAAATGCAATTCCACCAATAAAAAATAGCGCCGGACTAAAATCTCCATCTTGTACCAAGTAACCTATTACAATTGGCACAATAACGTTGGCTAAACCACCTATGAAGTTAAATGCACCTCCTATTAATCCTATATTATTCTTTGGTGCTATAAGCGAGATAAATATCCATGCTATACTTGCCAAGCCGTTTCCGAAAAAGGCTAATGACAAGAAAAATATTATCAAGGTTGTATTGTCGGTATAATTTGCACCAATAATAGCTATAGACAATAACATTCCTATGATAATCGGTGCTTTTCTAGCAATTTCGGGTGTGTACCCCTTTTTGATCAAAAAATCAGATGAAAATCCAGCTAATAAAACACCCAAGAACGCAGCTAAATAGGGTATTGATGCATAAAACCCCGATTTGATAAAGTCTAAACCTCTAAATTCTACCAAATAGGTTGGAAACCATGTTAAAAAGAAAACAGTGGTTGCACCTAAACAAAATTGCCCTATATAAAGACCCCATAATTTTCGGTACTTGAAAGCATTAACCAAATCTTGTTTTTCAAATTTTTTGACCGCTGTCTTTTCTTTATTTGCCACTAGCCCTCCTCCTTCTTTGATTAAGTTCAATTCGGACTCGCTAATTTTTTTATGATTTTGAGGATCTCGATAAAAAATATACCACACCGCAGCCCATACTAATCCTATTAGTCCGGAAACTATAAATAATCCGCGCCATCCTAGAGCGTTTTGTATCACTGTTAGAATAGGCAATAAAGCCGCCATACCCAGAAATTGACCTGAGGTATAAGTAGCAATAGCTGAGGCACGTTCATTTTCAGGAAACCACCGTGTTACCACCAAATTGTTTGTTGGATATGATGGGGCCTCGAAAACCCCAATACTTGCACGCAAACCAATTAAAGCAGCGAATGAGCTTACAATTCCTTGAAGTAAAGTTGCAATTGACCATAAGGCCATGATAACCGGATACAGTATTCTAGATTTCACCTTATCAGCTACAATTCCACCAGGTATTTGAAGTAAAGAATAGGTCCAACCAAAAGCTGAGAAAATATATCCCATTTGAATAGCACTAATTCCTAATTCTTCTTTGAGCGCCGATGCTGCAATTGACATATTTGTACGGTCTAAGTAATTGATTACCACCGTTACAAATATCATTGCCAGTATATTATATCTTTTTCTAGTTTTTGATTTTACTGTCATAAGTTCTTGAGAAATTCAACTATTATTTGATTTTATATTTTTTTTACTAAACAAACCCAATCTTGGTTTCTTTCACGTTTCACAGGTGGCAATCCCAAAGACTGTTTTGCCCCCCCGGTGATAGAGTTAACTTTTGAAATAATTAAGTCTCCCCCTTGTCTTGGGTTATACCAGAATACCTCAAAATTCCCTGATATGCTCTCCAAATTTAGATAAGATTCTCCTCCATTTTTTAAGAATATTACATAAACTTTTCCTTCATCTGCTAAAACGTAATCTCCACTAGAAGAGATTAGTTCGTCTTTTGATTCCATATTCCAAACGGGAATCTTATTGGTATTAAAAAAGTCAAGACAAATTTTACCTTGCTCCCAAAATAGGTCACGAGAACGGTAGTCTTGACAGCTCAAATCAGAGTGAGGATGTTTATAACCAAAATACCATTCTGTTCCCCATGCACCAGCCATCATAGCACCCCAAAGGCCATTTTTACGTGCATCATCGTGGTTTGGGTCTTCAGCATCGGTAATTAATGAATGTTGTGCATCACCAGGCTCATCGACCGCTACCGCCCAAACTTTACCTGCTTTTTTAGCATCATTTATTACTTTTAGGGTTTGTGAGTGTACCCGACTAAAATCAGCTTTATTTGTTTGTAAAGAGGCCCCTGTAAATTTTTTATTTTGACCATATAGAGGGTCAAACCAAGCGCCATTATGAATTACTATATGATGATTATAAGGGTCAATTTCAGCGACATATTCGGCCAATCTAATTCGCTCGGCTGCATCTATTGGAAATGTTGGTGGTGTTTCTGTCCAATCGCCAGTTTCTTCAGCTAAATTCCAGTTTAAGGCAAGATGATGCCCGAATCTAGCGATTAGTTCTCTATAGTATAACTTAGTATATAACCCGGTACCACCATTGTCTAAAAGCCCTTGATTTTCATGCTCTAAAGTTTTGAAATGCAAGAACATACCCAGATGATCTGCATGTTCAAAAACAATTTCCCATTGATCTAATTTAGAAATGTCAAAACGATCCCAGGTATCATAATCTATATACGGAAAAACATTTTGATCATCTCCAGAAATATTCATAGTCAAAAATGAAAAAGCATTCATTCCTTTAGATGCCAAGTAATTAATCGCTCCAATGATTTCCTTTCCTTTATCACCTTTCCATACCGGATCTCCTTCTTGCCAGTCTTGTAGATGAGCACTCCAGGTCTTTACCAAATCATCTTTATGACCATCATTTTGAAAATTGCCATCAAATTTATCATAGGCTAAAAAGTTTTCTGGTGCATCAGATCCACATTTTAAAAAATACTCCCCATTCTGAAATTTGAGATAGCGTTGACCGGTATATTGCAAACGCCCTTTTGATCGAAAATCTCTACCTGACTTATCGGTATCTTCGACTTTAAAGCTACCGCTTTTACCATCCATAAAACTTCCACTTTTCAGTTTACTTGAGGTTCGAATTGCTGCCCATTTTCCTTTTTTAAAAGAAACTGTATAGGTCCATTCACCAATTTGATCAGGGGTAAAATGTACTTTCCACACGTGGCCAGATTCAGCACTAGAATTTGCTGCATTTCCATCTGCAGCAAAGTAACCAGGAATAACAGTTCGTTTATTTGTTTGGCTGTGTGTAAAGGTTACATTTAATTGATACTCCAAAAAAGGGTTTTCTTCAGCAGATTCTGAAGTTTGTGGTCCTTCAAAAGCTAAAGTAACCTTGTGCCACTTTTTAAGTTCACCTTGTATTTCTTGTGCATTACTGATTTTTAACGAGACCAATAGTAACCCAATACACACTAAAATATTTTGGTTCATTTTTTGTTTATTTTAAGCCCAGAAAGTACAACTAATCTCGGAAAGCTCGTTTGTTTATATAAGCATCAAATGTTTAACAGTGTAAAACAAATAACGAATTATAGCTTGTTTCTTAGATCACCATGGAAGTATATCTCCTTTTTCAGAAACAAAACTACCCGTTTGCTCTAAGGTCAATTTTCGAATTACTGCTGTTATGTTTGTAATTGCTTCATTGATAGAATAGGTTGCATTCTCTCCACCCATTTCAGTTTTCACCCAACCAGGATTAATTAAAAAGAGACCGATAGCTTTTGGTTTTAATTTCTCGGCTAATCGAACAGTTATACTATGCAATGCATTCTTACTAGCTGCATAGGCATCAAAACCGTTGGTGGGATTAATATTCCATTCTAAAGAAGCCATACCTGAGGTTATTTGTATAATTTTTGCTCCTCGATTTAAGACGGGTAATACCGCTTGAATAAGCAATGATGGACCTATAACGTTAACTTCAAAATGATTGACAAAGTTGGTTTTAGTCCAATCTTCAAAATGTTCTTCTAGCGAAATACCTGCATTATTAATAACCAATGACATTTCAATTTTGTTTAATAGCAACCATCTTTTGAAATTAGAAATAGACGCTTCATTCGTTACATCGAGCCGTACAATTTTTAGCGTTTCTTGAAAATCATTTTTAAGCAACTGTAAAGATTGACTATGTTGAATATCTCTTGCTGTTGCAATTACCGTAATCTCTCTTTTCAAATAATGTTTTACGTAGCCTAGGCCCATTCCTCTATTTGCCCCAGTTATTAATACTGTTTCTTTAGAAGAATTGTTGCGCATATGAAACGTTTAATAAATTAGATGAAGTCAAACACCTATTACAAGTTAATTGTGCTTATAAATTGATATCTATTAACTAATACTTTTACTATAAGCAATAATTACAATTCCGATAATCATACATGCCAACCCCCCATAAAGAGCTGTACGAGCTTTTGGTGAAGCTTTTACCCATTCTTTGGTAATTAATCCGCTGACTATGGCTGTTGCAACTGCAGAAGTATTAAAAATAGCGTAACCTACTGTATTACCAGAAGCACCAAGTTTAGATGCAGCGTAACCAAAAAGTGCTGAAGCCGCGTAATGAAAAATTGCCATTATCAAAATCAAGAAAAAGTTTTTGGAAAAAGAAGGAGTACTAAAATCTCCCCAAGCCTTCTTAGCACTCAACTGCCATATAAAGTAAGCAGTCATAACAATACCTCCACTAAGAAAAATAGGAAACATCACAGCAACCCCAGTAACCCAATCAGGGTTATTATATGCTTTCAAAGCTTCTTGTAAATACGGTGCACCAGCAGCATTGGCGTAACTAAAACCTGTTGCTAACAAACCACCAATAACGGCAATTAAAATACCTGTAGTCATTGAGCCTTTAGATTTTTCACCATCTTGAGTCAAGGCCGCCTCATCTTTTTCTCTAATGAGACCTGCCTTTCCATTAAGAATAACCCCAATTAAGACAATTAAAATACCAATCAAAATATAGGTTAAAACACCATTTGGCGGTAAGCCGTCTACCATAAATGGAAGTAATGAACCTACTAAAATTACGGTACCAATAAATAACGAAAAACCTAATGATAAACCAATATGGTTAATCGCTTTAGACCACATCATTACACCTATTCCCCAGAGGAAACTTGTTAAACCCATTTTGACCCAAATATCAAATGGCATATTGCCAAACACATCGGCAAAACCATTGATAAAAAGCAACGATGATATAATTGGAACCACAAACATGGTTAATAGAAAAAACAGGCTCCAAGTGTTTTCATATTTAAAATCTTTTGTGAATTTTTCAGGCAAGGCATAAAGACCTAACATTAATCCTGCAAAAATGGCTAACAAAACTCCTATTATCATGGCTTTTAATTTAAGTTGGTGGGTTAATATTTACCATTTAAATTTAAAAATGGTGGTACTGTTATAAGTTTCTTCTTTTTGTAAAATGCTCTTAGGTGCATTGGGAAGATTGGGCCCGTTAGGATAACGATGTGTTTCACAACAAAACCCTCTGTATTTTCCATATTGCTGACCCGATTCACGCTTTAATTCATCAGAAGTATATTTGCCGGTATAAAACAACATGCCGGGTTCAGTTGTTGAAATCTCTAAACTTCTACCTGAAATTGGTTCAGATATTTCAGCAACTTTATCAAGGTCAAAACCTTTTTCTTCAAAGAGATAAAAATGTTCAAATCCATCATTCATGGCCTCGTGAACTTCTTTAATACTTTTGGCGGTTCGTAAATCATCAACTTTGCCTTCAATTGACAGATTCTTTCCTGTAGCAGCACCAGTTTCATCCCATTCTTGTTTCTTATCAGAGTGTATTTGCACCTGATGAGCTTCTACGTTTTGATCAAATCCTGAAAGATTAAAATAGGAATGATTTGTTATTGTAAAAGGGGTATCTGAATCTGTAGTAGCATGGTAATCTATTGCAAGTTCATTCTCATTAGATAAGCTAAAAGTAACTGTGACATTTACCGTGCCAGGAAACCCCTCTTCTAGTGCTTTACTAGTTAGAGTCATACGCACTGACGATTGATCATTTTTTAACGGATCGGCTTTCCATGTTTTTTTGTCAAAACCTACTTTGCCGCCATGTAGGTTATTGTCGCCTACAATCTTGGCCAGTTCATATTTCTTACCGTTCAGTTCAAATTGAGCATCTTTAATTTGAGAGCAATAGCGACCAACTGTACCTCCAAAATAAGGTGCATTATTCGTATATGGTTCTGAAAAATAGCCCTCAAAGGTATCAAAGCCACAAACAACTTCTTGTGCAACTCCGTTTTTTTGAGGCACTATAACTGATGTAATGGTTGCGCCGTAATTTGACACTTTGACTACCATACCATTTTCATTTTCAAGGGTATACAATTGAACTTCTTCACCATTAAAAGAACCAAAAGGTTGTGCTATTGCTTTCATTTTTATTGTTTGTACGGTTTTAATTTCTCCCAGTTAAATTCTACTCCAATACCAGGAGTATCAGGCGCCACAGCTCGATGGTTTTCTACCACCAATGGTCTTGTAGTATATTGGTCAATAGGAAAACTATGCACTTCTAACCACCCTGAATTCGGTTGTGCTGATACCAAGCTTACATGCAACTCTTGCATACCATGCGAACATGCTGGCACATTATATTCATTTGCCAATCGAGCAGCTTTTAACCAACCTGTTATACCTCCACAATTAGAGGCATCTGGTTGAACGAAGGAAAGTTTAGCTTGCTCCATTGCATACTCAAATTCATGAATTGTATGCAAGTTTTCTCCCATGGCCAAGGGAAAATCAGTTGCATCTGAAATCGATGCAAAACCCTTATAATCATCAGGAATTATTGGTTCTTCAAACCATGTAATATCATATTGTCTGAATTTCTCAATGGCTTCAATCGCTTTTTCAACAGTCATTGAATAATTCGCATCAACCATAAAAGTAACGTCAGGACCAATGAACTCACGTACAGCTTTGATACGTTCTATGTCTTCATCTAAATTTTCACGCCCAATTTTAATCTTTACAGCATTGAATCCAGCTGCTAAATAACCTTGCATGTTCTTTAACAATTTCGGAATTGGAAATTGCAAATCAATACCTCCACAATACGCTTTACATGTATTTCCTACTCCACCAGCCATTTTCCAAAGTGGTTGATTGGCCTTTTTGCATTTAATATCCCATAAAGCAATATCAATAGTAGAAACAGCAAATGATACAATACCACCTCGACCAACATAATGCATGTGCCACTCCATAAAATCATAAAGTGCATCTATATCTGAAGCATCTTTACCTATTAAAGCTGGGGCGATATCATGTTCAACCATGGCCTTTATGGCATGCCCACCTTTACCCCCAGTATATGTATAGCCTGTTCCGTGGGTGCCATCATCTAAAAAAATGGTTGTTGTCACTAATTCAAAATGTGTATGATCACCATGTTTGGCATCATTCATCACTTCAGGTAATGGCACCCTGAACAAGGTACAGTTAATGGTCTTAATCTGTGCTTTCATTTATGCTTTGTGTCTAATATAAAATGTTTTCTTCTCCATATACTGTTCAAAACCGTACTTACCATCTTCTCCACCACTACCTGATAATTTGTAGCCGTTGTGAAAACCCTGGTGTTGTTCGCCATGACCCCGATTTACATAAATTTCACCATATTCTAATTCATCGTTACACTTCATAATGGTGTTCATGTCATTGGTAAAAACCATGGCTGCCAAACCATATTCACAGTCATTAGCATATGCTATTACCTCTTCAAAGGTTTTGAATTTCAATACAGGTAAAATAGGACCAAAAGACTCTTCATGTACGATGGTCATTTCTTGAGTGACATCAGTTAATACCGTTGGTTCAAACCAATAACCTTTTTCAAATTCTGTGCCTTCAGGTCTTTTACCTCCTGCCGCCAAAGTAGCGCCTTCTTTTAAACTAACCTCAACCAAATGCTCCATATGCTTTAACTCAGATGCATTCACCTTTGGCCCCATATCTGTTCCTTCAAGCATTGGATCACCAACTTTTATATCAGCAACTTTTGCTAAGAACTTTTTCATGAAGGCATCATAAATACTCTCGTGAATATACATACGTTCATTACAGGTACACACTTGACCGCAATTATCAAAACGGGAATGTAAGGCCGCGTCTACTGCAGCATCTATATCGGCATCTTCAAAAACAATAAACGGTGCTTTACCTCCTAATTCTAATTGAACATGTGTTAAATTTTGAGCTGCATTTCGAGCAATTTGCTGTCCTACAGGTGTAGATCCAGTCATGGTTACCATTTTACAAATTGGACTTTCAACCAAAGCATTACCCATGGCTCTACCTGGGCCAGTAAGAATATTTATGACCCCAGCAGGTATACCTACTTTTTGAGCAAGATTACCCAATTCTAAAGTTGCTAAAGGAGTTTCTGAGGTAGGTTTAATGATGATTGTATTACCAGCTACTAATGCAGGCCCTAGCTTACGACCTGCTAATGCGAATGGGAAATTCCATGCTGTAATTGCAACAACTACACCACGAGGAATTTTTTGAATCCATATTTGTTCGTTTGGATTATCTGAAGGAATAATATCACCTTCAATTCTTCTCGCACCTTCACATGCGTATCTTATAAATGATGCCCCAACAGCAACTTCAAAACGAGCAACTTTTAATAATTTTCCTTGTTCTCGTACTAAAAGCTGTGCAAGTTCTTCGGTGTTCGCATCAATTTCATCGGCCAATTTATAGAGTAAATCAGCACGTGATCTTGCTGGCATTTTTTTCCATTCTTTCTGTGCTTTATCCGCTGCTTCTAAAGTTTCCAAAGCTTCTTCTGCTGTTCCGTTTTGAACTCTTGCAACGATCTCTTCCGTAGAAGGACTAATAATATCAATGGTTTCACCTGAAGTAGATTTTACCCATTCACCATTGATAAACAATTTGTATTCTTTAATTTCTGCCATGATATTCTTAATAAAATTTTTCCTCGAATTAGTTACCATTGATCACAATGGTTAAAAGATGTTTTTCTTGACCGGGTTATCTTCCCATCCAACCACCATCGACCAACATCGTTCCTCCATGCATATAATTAGATGCCTTAGAACTTAGAAATACGATTGGACCTTTAAAATCTTCGGGTTGCCCCCACCGACCTGCAGGAATTCTACCCAGTATTGCATCATTTCTCTCAGGATTATTTCGTAGGGCTTCTGTATTATCTGTACTAATATATCCCGGTGCAATTGCATTTACATTAACACCTTTTCCAGCCCATTCATTAGCAAAAGCCATAGTCATTTGACCAATCGCCCCCTTACTAGCTGCATAACCTGGCACTGTAATTCCTCCTTGAAACGTTAAAAGTGAGGCTGTAAAAACAACCTTACCTTCACCTCTTGCCACCATTTCTTTACCAATTTCTCTAGTTAGAACGAATTGAGCTGTTTGATTTACTTCAATTACCTTATCCCAATATTCGTCAGAATGCTCTACTGCTGGAGCTCTTAAAATTGTTCCCGCATTGTTTACTAAAATGTCGATTTTAGGAAAATCATTTTTCACTTGTTTAATAAATTCGTAAAGCGAATCTCTATTGCTAAAATCACAGGTATAGGCTTTAAATTTTCTACCCAATGCTACAACCTCTTGCTCAACCATACTACCATGGTTTTCTAGAGAAGCACTAACACCAATAATATCAGCACCAGCCTCTGCAAGACCAATTGCCATGGCCTTACCTATTCCTCTTTTACAACCGGTTACTAAAGCTGTTTTTCCTTTTAAACTAAAATTGTTTAATACGCTCATAACTCTATTTTTTTTCTAATTATACTTTACTCTGCATTCTTCACATAGGTTCTATACCCAGTGATATAATTCCAGCCGGCTTTTGCATCAAAACAAATACCCCATTCTAATGCTGACAACGGACCTTTTTCTGTATCTAAAGAGCGGACAATGCCTGCTGCATGGGGCGGTTTTGTACGGCCCCCGATGTGAGACTTAATTTCAAAATTAATACCGTCTGGTGACCATTGAATGGTATTATTTTCAGGGCCGTCAGAGGTAAGCATTGCCGCCATACCACCATTATACGGCCAAACGCAAATTTCATGACCACTGTTACTAATTGGGTTGTAAGGCGATTTCTTATACGGACCTTCGATTTTGTCTGCAATTGCAACGCCCCATTTGATTTCGCGACCACCTAAAAAGTGCTCCTCACCCATTCGCTCACCTTTATAATACAGATAGAATTTATTTTTATAAACCATTAAACAAGGATCGTGAACCTTATGGCTATCAAAATCTCCTTTTTCGATTACTTGAAAACGATTATCTTCATCTCCTCGCCAAACTCCGTTATCTGCTGGTGACAAAATAGGCGCTTCTAATTTCACCCAAGGACCCAAAGGTGATTCTGCAATTGCCATACCTACCTGATTCTTAACCCGGTTTACGTATGGGGCTTTCACTGTTTGATAAACCAAGTAGTATTTACCTTTGTACGCTAGTACTTCAGGAGTGAATACTGATCGATCGTCATAGGCCCCTTTAGGTCCACGACCTACTGCTAAGCCCTCGTCTTTCCATGTTAATCCGTCTTTAGAACTAGCGCACCAAACTTCAGATTTATCCCATGGAAACACCTTTTTCTCTGGATCTCCTGTATGAAAACCATGTGATTTTCCTTCGCTCTTCGAATAATACACATAATAGGTATCATCAACCGAAATTACGGCACTTGGATCTCGACGGTACACCCCTTCTTCAAATTCAAAAACACCTTTTAAATCGTGCTGGCTAAATGAAGTCCACCATTCAGGCCCCACATCATACCCCATTTCTAAGGCACGTTTTGAAGCCGCACTTAGACTGTCTTTATTGGTAATTCCCAACTTTTTAACTAGAGTTTCAGAAACTAACTCTTCATTTTTAATAGCGCTTTTGTTTTCACCAGAATCGCCACAAGAACTATTAAGAATAAAAACTGTCAAAAAAATGATCACAAGGTTTTTCATTCGTGTTTTTCATATTTAGGATTGACAATCCATCAGCACCTTCATGCCATCAGGGTTATTGTCAATATCTTCAAAAACTTTTTGAATATTACTCAAAGGCTGTACATCTGTGATCATCTTTTCAAATGGAAGCTCATTTTTAGTAATTAGATCAATCGCTTTCTCGTAGTCTTCTTTTTCATAAACTCGGGCCCCGATAAGTTTCAATTCCTTCCAAAAGAATTTAAATAAATCTATTTCTTTTTTCTGCCCATGTATGGCAACCATTAATATTCTACCTCTAATTCCTGCTACTTCAGTCATTACATCTAAAGCCGGTTGTACACCTGCAACCTCAAAAACAACATCGGCACGTCTGCCTTCGGTTTGTTCTTTGACATAATCTACCAAATCTAATTTAGTCGGATTTACTGCATTCAAACCTAACTCTTTGGCTTTGGCAATACGATTTTCGTTTACCTCAGAAACGATAACATTGGCACCAGTTTCTTTAGCTACCATTGCTACCAAAAGCCCTATTGGGCCACCACCCAAAACTACAGCCGTTTCGCCAGCTTTTAATTCACTTAATCGCACATCATGAACCGCTACAGAAAGTGGTTCAATAAGTGCTGCTAATTTTAAATCGGTTTCTTCTTTTAATTTATGCAACGTAAAGGCTGGTACATTCCAATATTGCTGCATTGAACCTGGGCTATCTATTCCAATGAATTTCAAATCTTCACAAATGTGATTAAAACCTTTGTCAGAAGGTTTAACACCTCTATCATCAAGAGGCCGCACAACCACCTTTTCGCCCAAATCAAAGCCAGACACATCTTCACCTATTGCGTCAATAGTACCTGACATTTCATGGCCAATTGTAACAGGAATACTTACACGCTTATCCATCATTCCATGATAAATATGCACATCTGTACCACAAACACCAGAATAGGCTACCTTAATTCGCACTTCGCCTGCAGCTGGGTTTATAATTTCCTTCTCTATAACTGAAAAAGTTTTGTTGCCTTCGTATACTGTTGCTTTCATTATATTAAGTTTCAAATAATAAACTAGTTTCTCATTTGAAACAAATATACATTTTTTATTAATTACTATTTGTTAAAATAGCAGTAGTACATATCAAAGATGTAACACCTACAACAAAAAGCGTATTGATAATAATAAAATAGGATAATAATACTTTACTAATTCGCTTGTAAATAGCCCAATTTAGCGGAAATTTCAAAGGCATATTTTGCTATAGTTTTACCTTTTTCATGAAACTGATCGTGAGGAAGTCGACCATGAGGTGCTGTAATCCAGAGCGCGGCAACTGGTCTGCCATATTCATTAAAAATTGGAGCACCAACACAATGAATACCTTGAATATCTTCACCATTATCTATAGCATAGCCATTCTTTTTTATTTCTTTCAGCTGAGCTTTAAATTCTTTTTTTGAAGTGATGGTGTTTTTTGTGTACTTGGTTAAGGTCATCTTCTTTAAAATATCATTAGCCTCATCTGTCGGTAAAAATGCTAATATACTTTTACCCCCTACAGAACTATGCAAGCTAAATTGTGTACCCTGTTCAACAAATAGCTTTACGGGGTATGAGGAAGCTACTTGTTCTAAAATAGAACCTTTAGTACCTAATAAAACACCGAGCATTACAGATTCTTTAATTTCATCACGCAGTGCTCTCATTACATCAATTGACATTTCTACAATACTTTGCTCATTCATTGATGAAATACCTAAGGTTAACATTTTTCGCGACAAGGTTATTTTTTTGGTAGTCTCGTTCTTCTGCAGGTAATTTTTAAATATTAAGGTGCTTACCACCCTGAACGCTGTAGTCTTAGTCAACGATAAGCTTTCTGTTATTTCTGAAAGTGTAAGTCCACTCTTCTTTGTCGCCAGCAACTCTATAACCATTAAACCTCGTTCTAAATTAGGTACATTATAAGCTGTTTTTAAATCGGGTTGCTGTTTACTCATAAAAATGTATTATAGTTCTAATTTCTAATAATTATAGCAATTTATTAAAAAAGGCGACAATTTAAATTGTCGCCTTTTTCGGTTTTACTTCAGAAAACCATTTTTACTTCTTTTTAACGCCCTTAGCAACGTGTCTTGTTTTTCGTTTAGATGAGAAACGCATTATACTTTGGTAATCGCCTGAATTGTATACGTGAGTTAAGCCCCATCGAAGAATTTCAGTTGGTTCTTTTTCATTATCAGCGGTTCTGTTTAACCCAATAGCGTGGGCGTTTACACCAGGTATGACTGACATTATCTCAAAATTAATTCCATCAGGCGCCCATTGAATAGTATTTTTTTCAGGGCCATCGGTCGTGATTAAAGAAGCAATACCACCATTATATGGCCATACACAAATTTCATGACCACTATTACTTATTGGGTTGTAGGGTGACTTTACATAAGGCCCTTTAGGGTTATCAGCTATAGCTACACCGTGGCGAATTTGTCGTCCACCAAAAGTAATCGCCTCACCCATTTGCTCCCCCTTATAATACAAATAGAACTTGCCGTTATATGGAAGAATACAAGGGTCGTGCACTTTATGACTATCAAAATCACCTTTCTTTTCAACTTGAAAACGATCTTGTTCTTCTCCTTTCCAAACACCATTGTCAGCAGGACGCAAAATGGGTTCCTCACTTTTGGTCCATGGGCCATTCGGAGAATCAGACCATGCTAAACCAATGGTATTTTTTACGCGAACGTTATAAGGTGATTTTACCGCCTGATAACTTAAATAGTATTTATCTTCCCATTTCATAATTTCAACGGTAAATACAGAGCGATCATCATAAGCTCCTTTTTCGCCTCTAGCTACGGCTAACCCTTCTTCTTTCCATGTCCATCCATCATCAGAAGTTGCGTACCAAATATCACATCGATCCCACGGAAAAACTTTTTCAGTTTCAATGTCTCCACCAAATCCTTGTGTAGGGCCCGTACTTTTTGTATACCATACATAATACTTACCATTTTCTTTAATAATTGCACTAGGATCTCTACGAACTACACCTTCTTCGTATGCTAAATCACCCTTTAATGGCTGTAATTGCCCAAATTGTATAAACCAATCATTACCCAAATCCATAGGCCATTCTAATGCCCTTTTTGAAGCTGCACTTAAATATTCAGGATTCGTAATACCCAGGTGATCGATTTGGGCTTCGGTTGGTACTATTGTTTTCTTAGCCATTTCTGTTGGTTTATTTTCTTGTTGCGATGAACTAGTGCAACTAATTATAAAGCACGATGCAACAAATGATACTACTACTTTAATTTTATTCATGTGTAAGGGTTATTATTAATTAATTTCTATAAAGATTGGTTTACTGACAATTTCATTTGATAGGGCATATACCTTAATTTTTGAACTTTTATTTGTTGCTTGCAGAATCATTAAGGCTCGCCCTTTATCTGTTATTAAATTATCTGATTTATAAGGTTGGACATTATTGACGGCGCCGTTATCTACGCCCAAAATTTCAACTTCACCTTCTACCTTAAATTCTATTTTATGATTATAAGTTTTAACAGGATTACCATTATCGTCAATAAACTGAGCAATAACATGAGCCACATCATACCCATCATTCTGCATTTTTAGTTTATCAGCAGTAATTTTAATTGCTACCGCTTTATCTGAAGTCTTTAGTTCCGTTTGTGCAGCTTTCCCATTTTTTTCACCCACAGCTCTTAAGGAACCTGATTTAAAAGGAACAGCCCATTTATATATATGATCTTCAAAACTACTAAGTTTCTTTTTACCTAACGACAAATCATTTAAAAACAATTCTACGGACTCGCAATTGGAATACACTTCTACTATTGTTTTGTCTTCATCAGAATAATTCCAATGCTCATTAACATTATGCCAAGACCAGAGTGCCTTTTCCCATGCTCCTTCATTTCGCTCTATTGGATTATCAAGTATATCAGTTTTATATATTGATTTTTCTTCCAATTGCGTAGCTATTGCCACATAGGGCTCTTCGGTCCATAGCGACTTGAACATATGATAAGAAGGCTTTTCAAAACCTGCTAAATCTAATAATCCACTATTAGTTGCTTTTTTTGGCCAAGATCCGTTTGACTCTCCTAAGTAATCGATACCTGTCCATAAAAATGTACCTGCAATAAATGGCCTCTCCATAACTGCTTTCCATTCATGATACTGTGCTAAATTCTCAGTTCCCATTACCGGAATTTCAGGATAATTTTCATGACCGTAATCATACATTACCCGTCGATAACTATAGCCAATCATATCAAGGGCATCGGCATAGCCAGATTCATGACTAGAACTTGGTAGAATACTATTTGCAATAATATATCTTGTGGTATCGAGTTCTCTGGTCCAGTTTGCTAATTTTAAAGCTGTCTCGCCGATATCATAGTTACCTTTCGGCAACTCTTCTAACTTTTTCTTTATTTCCTTTGGTGTATGAGGAGGTTGTGACCAAAAGTAATTTCCGCTCCAGTCCATATTATTGAAAAATCCGGTCGCATCTCCATTTCTAGGGTATGTCCATTCAATTTCATTACCAATACTCCATTGAATAATTGAAGGATGATTTCTATGCGCCAAAACCGTATTTTTCAAGTCAGTTTCTGCCCATTCTTGAAAATGTTCAGTATACCCTCTTGTGATATGATCGACGCTTTGTTCATTCATATTCAATCTCTTATCTTTCGGATTATCCCATTCATCAAAAAACTCATCTTGCACTAAAAATCCCAATTCATCACATAAATCAAGAAACTCTTGAGATGCAGGGTTATGAGAAACTCGAATTGCGTTACAGCCCGCCGCTTTCAATTTTTTCAACCTTCTCCGCCAAACTCCTTTAGGTACAGCAGCACCAACTAATCCTGCATCATGATGTAGGCAAACTCCTTTAATTTTACGATTAATATCATTTAAAAAGAATCCCTCATTAACATCAAAACGAATACTTCGAATACCGAAATTTGTTTCAACCTTTTCCATAATGTTTTCATTCTCCTTAACTATGGTAATTGCCTTGTATTGATATGGAGAATTAATATCCCATAATTTGGGCGCATTAATTGTTATGGTTTGTTTTAAAGTTTGCAATGCACCACTTTCTATTTGAATATCAGATTTTAAAGTGTGAATTAGTACGCCTTCTGCATCTTCAATTCGAGTAACTACTTTAACCATTTTATTGGTGTCAAAGTCGTTTTGCAATTTAGTTTCTATTACTACATTGGCCTGCTCATCAGTACTAGAAGGGGTAGTTATAAAAGTACCCCAAACAGGAACATGCAACTTGTTTTTAACAAGTAACTTGACGTTTCTATAAATACCAGAACCCGTATACCAGCGACTGTCAGCATATCTTGTACGATCGACCTTTACATTGATTGTATTTGTAGAACCATCGGTATGTATAACATCTGATATATCTAAAAAGAAAGGTGCATACCCATATGGATGCGATTCTAAGAGTTTACCATTGATATCTATTTCAGAATTATTGTAAATACCATCGAAAACTAGAAATGCCTTTTGATCTTTTTTAAGTTTTAAGTCAAAATCTTTCTTATAATAGCCAGTTCCTCCTGGAAGGTAAGCAGTACAGCCTTCTAAATTTTTATTTGCTATTTGTTGAATACTCCAATCATGTGGTAAATTTATAGTTTGCCATTGCATTTCGTCTTCCTGAGTCACACCATTTTGAGGCTTTAGCTGAAATTGCCAATCAAAGTTAAAATCAATGGTATTGGAAATAGTTTTTGAATTACTCGATTGTTGACAACTTAAAAAGCTTAAAAAAAAGAAGGTATAGCATATTTTTTTTAACATATTCAACTACATAAGAATTTGGTGCTGCTAAGCTTACAATTATTATCTACTATATTATTTTACTGCGCCAACTTCTAATTAAATAGTTGAAAATTAAATCAAATTTTAAAGTGACACCATGTGACAAACGCTTAGACCATTTGTCGATACTGTGCTTGCCTTTGTTTATTGAACTTTAACTTTTTTAAAAAAATCAAAGATTCGTTTTGGCAATTTGTTCTTACGAAAAATTCTTTAGGGCAAATGCATTAAACGTATAAAACACAAGATTTTTTCAAATCAATTGGTAAAAGGTAAATATGCATATTTTAACTTTTGAAACTATTTAAAATAACTCGACAAAAACTGAACATGTTGTATTTTCAGCATATACCTATTCATAATAGCAAATGATTACAGACCTCTAACTTTACAATGAGATTTTATGATGCCGTAAATACTGTACCTAAACGATGTAAACAACAGGTCTATAAATGTTAATTCGAAATATTACATTTTTGTTACCTACGATATTCTTTATGATTTTATCTGATACTTCTTGCAGCTGACTATTGGCTATGAAAACATAGATTTCAAAATAGTTACAGTAGTAATTATTTAATAAAAAAAGTATCAATCACTTTAAGAAAGAAATAAAACAATTACTTCACTGAATAGCCCTTTAACTCGTCTTTTTAAAATGTAAATCAGTTAAAAAATCGAAAACTTATATAATAAACTCAATAGTCTCACTCTCGTCTTCGCAATGATAATAAATATCTAATTTGCTATCATTGATTATTTAACTAGCTACGAATTTTCACCGCAGTAAATCAATGAGCAAGCGTATATTTCTTTGAGTTTTTATTTAAAGAGAAGCTATAAAATCTTCTAGATTGACACTACGGTCAAGTTTCATTTTCTTTCTTAAACGGTATCGTGTAGTATGCACTGATTCTACCGAAATGCCTAATAGCCTAGCCATTTCTTTACTTGAAAAATTCAGTTTAATTAAAGCACATATTTTCTGATCTGATTGACTTAGATTAGGATATTTTGTTGTCACCTTTTTATAAAAATCTTCGTTAACAGCTGTAAAACGCAATTTGAATTCTTCCCAATTACTTTGATTACTAGTAGAGATTGATTTTAATACTTTATGTATTTCGGTAGTCTTTATATTACCATTATCACCTTTTAGCTTACTTTTTATATCTTTCAAAAACTCATCTTTCTCTACTAGTTGCAGTGCAGATGTCGCTAGTTCTTTGTTTTTTAGCTCTAAGAGTTCACGAGCTTTTTGAATTTCAAGTTCCTTATTTCTACGAATTAGTTCTTTCTCAATTTTATGCTTAGCCCTTATTTGCATTACATACACGGCTGCAATAATCAGTGTGAATACTAGCGCACCTAACAAGATAATTCGTTGTAATAATGAAATTTCATCTTCTTGTTCAAGTCTTGCTAAACGCTGTTTCTGAATAAGACGTTCTTGCCGTTCTTTTTCTAATCGAAACTCATCTTTTATTTCAAGTAGGGGTTTATTTACCGGACTACGACTATCAAAAAACTGTGCATCTAACTCTCTTGCAAGTTTTTGACTATTAAATGCCTTATTAAACGCACCCTCTTCAATATATTGATTTACAAGTCTTTCATGAATTAATACAGAAAAGTCTAAATGACTTTTATATTTATCTGCGATGGCTAAGGCTTTCTTATAATACGTTTCACTTTCTAACAAATTATCAAGTTGTTGATATACATCTCCCCAGTAGGTATACACTAATACCAAATAAGACGGTCTATTTTTTAAAAACCAAGGTTCTATTTCTTTAAAAAGGTTAATTGCTTTTTCATGTTCAAACTCACGTGTTAGTATAAAGGCTCTTTCAAATTTGAGATATGTTTTACTCAATTCATTTTTACTTGCATCATAATATTGATTGCAACTATCAAGGTAAATTTTACCAATTTCGGGTTGACCTAATTCTCTATATGTAGCACAATAAAAATAATAGTTTTGTGCAAGATGTGATCTATCTAATTCACCTTTTGCCACCAAATCTTTATTGATGTTTAATGAGGTGTTTAAATACTCAAAAGCTTTGTCTTCCTTTTTATAAAAGCTGTATAATCGTCCTAGCTTATTGTAAATTAACGCCTTGGGTGCTTCACCCTGTAAATCATCTGCTAAAAAAAGCGCTAACCAAAGTGCATCATAGGTTTTAGCGTAATCAACTTTTTGCCCATGATGGTACGGCATTTCTAAAAGAGAGGTAATTGCTTGTAGTGTATCTCCTTTTGCCAAAAAACCCCTATAAGCTTTTTCAAACAGTATTGTTGCTTGATCTGAATTTTTAAAACGAATAGCTCTAGCTTTATCTAAAAGCTCTTCTGAATCTAATGATTGTGCTGTATTTAAAACTTCTTGACCACGTAAGCCTAGCCCACATAAAACCACAACTAAGCTAATACCCAATTGAATTAAACGCACATAAAAACTATGGGTAAAAATCATTAAAAAGCGGTATTAATCTGAAACAAATCAAAATTATCATTATTGTTTGCAACACCAACGTATTTTTTTTGACCGGTTGTTATAAGAATCATATTTCGAACATCTTTATCGGCAAAAAAACCTGACTCTGTATTTGATATAAATCTAAAATTGCCATTGTTATCTCCCTTAAGAAAAGTCCCAATTCCGGCATCTGCTCGAGTCGTCTCTACTTCTGACTGATAGTTATTACCTGCTAATAGAAGATCTTTATTTCCATCATCATCAAAGTCAAAATACAGAATGCTATTTATGGGTGATTGTTGCGAATGAATTTTAAAAGGCTCAAATTTAAAACCTTCCGTTCCATGATTCACGAAGATTCCAGAGCGAAATTCATTGGCCTTATAGTGCAGTGCTTCATCTAAATTATTGCCTACAATTCCTTTTAAATCCTTATTTGCAAAATCAGTATATGTCGGTATGGTTTGAGCTAAATGAGGTAGTTGTTGCGTCATACAACCTTTACCTCTAATTGGTACTTGCTTGCCATTATAATCTTTAGCTAGAATTACGTCTTCAGAACCATTAAGATCAAAATCTGAAGAGTAAATTTCAAAAGGTTTATCTTCTGAAGCGTGAAACTTATAATTCAATCCCAAATTTCCGGCAACAATATCTAAATCACCATCGCTATCGACATCTTCAATTAAAAGCCTGTTCCACCACCCTACTGCATTTGACAAACTTGGATAGTCATCACTTCGTACCAGAACATTATTTTTATTTAAAAAAACTTGAACCCCCATCCATTCACCTGTCAACACTAGATCTGTTTTTTTGTCATTATTGATATCTACCCAAACTGCATCTGTAATTAAACCTATTTTCATTAATTGAGGAGCCAATTTGTCATTTTCTATGGAAAATTCACCGTTGTCATTTATTAATAAAAGACTACTTGCAGGATGCGGGTATTTACCTGTAATTAAACGCCCACCAACAAACAAATCGATATCACCATCATTATCGTAATCTGATGGCACGACTACTGAACCTGCTATACCTACTTGCGGCAAAGCCTTACTAGATCTTTTAAAATTACCATTGCCATCATTCAAATAAAGACGATCTATCAACATTTTCGGAATGCTAAAAAACTCATAGCTACCACTGACCACATATACATCTTCATCTCCGTCATTATCTGCATCAAAAAATGCAGCACCTACATCTTCGAACGATTTATCATTTTCAAAAGCTATATTCTTCTTTTTTATAAATTTCCCCCTAGTATTACCCAGCCATAATTGGGCTGGTTGACTATGCCCACCGCCAAGAAACAGATCTTCAATACCATCATTATTTACATCAGCTTTAGCTATTGCAGGGCCGGTTTGGGATAATTTATGTGGTAATAAAACTTGTATATCATAATCATTAAAATATGGGTCAATATGCTTTATATCAACAGCAGTTTTTGTAAATATTGTTTCTTTAATTTGTCTTTCTTTTCTCGAATTTGCTGAGGCATAATTAATGGCCAATACTTGATTAGCTTTCACATTTGTCAATTCTTGAATTTTACCATCGGGCCAGATCACTTCTAGTTTTTCAACATTTTTATGCTCGCCTAAACCAAAGTTTAAAACATTTGGGACAGATGACAAGAAACCTCTGGTGTTAATTAATTGTCTTGTTTGTGTAGAATGATCATTAAAATAGAGATTAACTGTTGCCCCAATGCCAAAGGGGTTCTTATTGGGGCCCTCAAACGATAGCTTCAAAAAATTTACAGATGTTTGGTCTGTGGCATTATTTCGCAACAATGTTACACTTTCATTGATGTTATTGGTAACAATATCTAAATCACCATCATTATCTAAATCTGCATAAACAGCTCCATTTGAAAAAGTAGGTGAGGAAGTACACCAAGATGAAGTTTTGTCTATAAAGGTTCGATTTCCAGTATTTTGAAAGATATAATTGTTCAACTTTTGCTGCGGAAGCATTTTAGAAAAACGTAGAAAGTCTTCTGCGGTTGGTTTGCGTTGATTTTCTTTTAATATTTTAAGTATTTCATTGTTTTTATCTCTGTCAATCACATCTCTATAAACTCCGTTAGTAACATAAATATCATTAAAACCATCTAAATCAAAATCAGCAGATAACAATGACCAACTCCAATCAGTATTAGCCATACCTGACATATTACCTATTTCACTAAAGGTTCCATTACCATTGTTCATTTGTAACATGTTGTGCATGTATTGGTGATGATAACCACTTTCGACCATTTGTTCAAATTGATCAATAGAAGTCATACCCATTGTAGTTTTCGATCGAATATAATCTTCTGGGTTCATATCTAGTGTCATCAAATCTTGCAGCCCATCATTATCAATATCGGCTAAATCACTACCCATACTATTGAATGACATGTGTTTAAATACCTTGTCTCGTGATTCGGTAAACGTACCATCTTGGTTGTTAATATATGCCAAGTCAGGACTATTAAAGTCATTACTAACGTAGACATCCGACCAACCATCATTATTCAAATCACCTACTTGCGGATTCAATCCAAAACCAATATCAAACTGTAGGCCTGCTTTGGTTGAAACATCTGTAAAATGACCTGTTCCATCATTGTTATACAACCGATCACTCCCCTTTAATTCAAGAGTTTTAGGGTCATTATGAATTTTGCTTAGATCAAGTACTTGCGTACGACTTGTAATATCAGGAGTATTAGAAACATAAACGTCTAAATCATTATCTTGATCATAATCAAAAAAAGTAGCCTGTATTGATCTATTGGCGTCAGCCAACCCCATTTCGGCTGCCCGTTCAGTAAAAGTTAAATCACCATTATTTATGTACAGTAGGTTAGAAAATTTATTGTCTTCATCTTTCCATCCACCACGAGAAACGTAAATATCTAAGTACTTATCGTTATTAACATCTACCATGGTTACTCCGGTATTAAAGCCATCATTTATGGTTGTACCCGCACTACTGGTTATATCTTTAAACTTAAAATCTCCAAGATTTAAATACAATTTATCATCAGATGAATTTGAAGTAAAATACAAATCAACCAAGCCATCATTATTAAGGTCGCCTACAGCTACTCCGCCACCAATATAGGTGTACATATATTGATAGTAATTTGACTCCAGTGTTTCTTCCAAAGTATTCACAAAATCAATTTTAGATTCTTCAGAAGAAATTGTGGTAAATAACTTATCAATTTCTTGAGTTACTTCGTTTTTTTGAGCTGTATTATCATCACAAGAAGAGTTTATAAAAAGTAACAAAAACAGAAACGGTTTGATACTTTTATATAGATAAATACTACTAAATCTTAAATTAGTATTGTTCACAATATGCCATGATTTTGGTTACCTGTAAAATACGTAGTTTTCTATAAATTGCCTAAAAATATAGCAGTGAAAAATTTCAAAAAAAAGCGGTAAAACTATGAAGAATTTTACCGCCTAACTTAAAACTAAAAAAACTAACTCAATAATATTAATTTGCCAAATTCGGATTTAAAACAATTTCATTTGCAGGTATGGGCGCAAAATAATTATCAGTACCAAGTGACCCAAGAATAGGGTTGGCTACTTGCAACAATTCACCCGCTGCATTCATAGTTGTTTGTGGGTCACGATTGCCTAATGCTTGCTCAACACGCTCCATACGAACCAGGTCATTCCATCGTAGCCATTCACCAGCTAATTCCCATTTTCTTTCTGTAAAAGCCAGTTCAGCTAAATCACCACTAGTTACATCAACACTAGCATCGGGTGTATCGAAAGGTAAGCCTTCAGCTCTTCTACGAATTTGATTTAAAGCTTCCCAAGCATCTGCATTTTCAGAACCTGCTCTACCTGATGCTTCAGCATAAATTAATAAGACTTCAGCATAACGCATATACAAATCGTTTCGGTTGGTATTAAAAGCTGACAATGGAATATCTCCTTCTGGACCAACTATTTTCTTAAACACGGGGTTTTGTTGATCAGTAAAATTTGCAAAATCATGCTCGGTTCTATAGGTTGCTTCTTTTCTTGGCCCTTCAGGAAAATCTTCGTAAAATCTGATTTCAGCAAATGTTTCTTGCCATCCTTGCAAATCAGATGGATTACCTAATTTGCCATACTTACGGTTATGAAGGTTTTCATCTGTATTGTAAGGAATTGTCCAAACACCTTCATCATTAAATCGATTTTCTAACTTCCATAGATCTTCTAAATCACCTAATAATGCAAAACCATGTGAGCTTGCATTATCAATAACCTGCTTCGCTTTAGACGCTGCAGCCCCGTACTTAGAATTGTCTTTTACCGGAAAACCTGCCCAGTCCATATACAACCTTGCTAACAAAGCAGCTGCAGAACCAGAATTGGGTCTTGGAGCACCGGCCTGAGCACCAGGATAAATCGCAGGTAAAAGAGATTCAGCTTGCAGCAAATCTCCTTCAATTTGAGCATATACATCTTCTTGACTCGCTCTAGAAATATCTAATTCAGGTTCGGAGGTTAGTGGTAAAGGAATTCTACCATGAACACGAGCAAGGTGAAAAAACATGGCTCCTCTTAAAAAGTATACCTCACCTAACAATCTATTTTGAGCATCAGTATCTGTTAATTCTAAACCTTCAGCACTCTCTAAAACGCTATTAGCAGCGCGAATCATTCTGTAAATATCTCTCCAGTTACCCACAGTACGTGCATTTTCAGGAGATATTGAACGTTGATCAAACTCTCTAAAATCGGCCTTATTACTCACTTTGTGTGTTGTAATATCATCACCACCCCAACCATGTACAAAGAAAGTTGACCATTGCGAAGCGTTTCTTAATTGCGAATAAATACCTGTTACGCCTAATTCTAGTTCAACCTGATTGCTATAGGCACCTGGCGCTAGTAAAGATAAACCAGGATCTTCTTCTAAATCTGCACAGCCGTTAAAAACTAACGCACTTACAAACATCACAGTAGCATAAAACCGAGGTTTTAGCATTTTTTTTATGTTTATATTTTTCATTTTTTTTATTAATTTTTTATGAAACATTTTTAGAAATCTAATTTTACCCCAATTGATAAAGTTCTAGGATTTGGATATGATCCGGTATTTATACCTGCAGCAACATCAACGTTACCTGCGTTATCAGCTGGTGTTGAAGTATGCTCTGGGTCATATCCTGAATAATCGGTAATCAGAAACAGGTTTTGACCAGAAACATAAATTTTTGCATTGGTATTTGTCTTACCTATATCTCTTATAGTATAACCTAAAGAAAGGTTACTCAATCGAATAAAATCTCCTTTTTCAACATATCGTGTTGAACCAGCGTCATTTAATCCACCCGCAGGAACGTCGGTTTCATTGGTTGGAGTCCACTGATTTATTTGCTCTGCTGCTAAGAAACTTCTTTGATTACCTGTAGCACCCACAATTACACCTTGAACAGCATTAAGAACTTCAAAATCATGCACTCCTTGAATAAACACATTTAAATCCCAATTTTTGTAGCTTAATGTGTTATTAAAACCCCAAAAAGTTGTTGGTGTTCCATTCCCGATAGCACCTATTACACGGTTTCCATCTGCATCTCTTAAATATCTTGCATCACCGGGTTCTGCAATTGGTGTACCTGCATCATTTAGAGGAATATTATCTGTTGACTTCCAAGTGCCTAAAAACGTAGAACCATTAAACTGACCCAAAGGTTGGCCTACTTGTATTACATTCCAAATTCTACTTTGGCCGTCGATACTTTGAAAAGTACCTTGAATTTCATCAACCCCTCCTAAATCAACCACTTCATTTTTTGAGTATGAAAAACTTAAATTAGAATCCCATGAGAAATTATCTGTAGCATAAACAGATCCAGAAAGTGAAACATCAATACCAGTATTTTCTACTTCACCAACATTTCTAGTAATTGCACCACCTCCATTAGTTGTCGGCACAGGAATATCTAATAACAAATCAGTAGTGTTTTTCTTATAACCGTCTAATGCGAGATTTAAACGACCATTAAAAAATCCAAAATCAAGACCAACATTCGTTTGAGTTGTTGTTTCCCAAGTTAAATCTTCATTTCCGTATCCATCAGGAGATGAACCTGGCGAAACCGAAGAACCATCGAATGAAAAAGTACTATTTGCATTAACACTTGGAAATGTGGTGTAAGGTGCAATATTTTCGTTACCTACTTGACCCCAACCTGCTCTAATACCAAAATTACTTAGCACCTTACTATTTTCGATAAACTCAGTATTCGCGAAGCTATATTTAGCAGAAACAGACGGAAAAGTACCTGTTCTATTACCCTCTCTAAATTTTGAAGATGAATCAACACGCACCGTACCTGTTAAGAAAAAACTGCTGCCTAAATTGTATTCAGCACGCCCCATCACTGATTCAATTGCTGATTTGCTATACGAATTACTAAAATTCTTACCCGCAGCAAATTCACCGAAATAGAAGCCCGCGGGCACCGCTAAATTATTACCCGTATATCCATTAAATTTTCCTTCAAAACCAGAAAACTCATAAACACCTGTCATCTTGAAATTATGATCTCCAAAAGCTTTCTGCCACGTAAGAACATTACTTATTTGATGCGAAGTGTTTTTAGCGTTTCCGTAAGACACATCATTATCAGGCTCATCTGTTCTATAGGTTTGATTGTTGTTATTAAAAGTAGAGACACCTGCAATTAATGAATAACTAAAATTGTTAGTGAACGCGTAGTTCAAATTCAGATTAGCATTGATTCGATCATTAACCTGATCAATTTGAGTTGTATTTAAATCTTCAATAGGGTTAATATTTAAAGACCCTAAAGCTCTTTCTGAAAAACGATTGAATTCACCATTGCTATTATAAATTGGTGTAGTAGGGTCCCACGTAAGTGCCTTTATAACCACACTACCTTGAAATCTATTTAAAGCCGTAATATCATTTAATGTTGTAGCTCTTGTACCAAAGATATTTAATCCTACTTTCAATTTTTCAGTTACATCAACATTTAGATTTGCTCTAAGAGAAGCTCTTTCGTATCCAGTATTAATGATAGTACCCTCTTGGTCAACATAATTACCAGATAAAAAGTAACTAGTTTTACCTTCAGAACCACTTACAGACAACTGTACGTTTTTAGAAATACCTGTTTGAAACAACTCATCTTGGTAGTTTGTTCCACCTGAAGCGTACAGGTTGGTAATTTCAGCATCAGTAAAAATTGCTTGCCCACCTTGTCTTAATCTCCTAGAGTTTTCTATGGTTGCAAAATCACCCGCTCCTAAGGTAGGTAATTGGTTAGGTATTGTTGCAATAGTCGTAAATACATCTAAAGATACCTTAGCATCACCTCTACCCTTTTTGGTTGAAACCAAAATAACACCATTCGAAGCTCTTGAACCATAAATAGCAGAAGCAGAAGCATCTTTAAGTACTTCCATTGAAGCAATATCATTAGGGTTTAAAGTACTAAGGTCGCCACCAATTACACCATCAATAACAACCAAGGGACTGTTATCTCCGTTGATAGAATTCACACCACGAATACGTACTTTAATAGCTGAACCTGGTCCGCCACCAGCTCGCGAAACAGCAACACCAGAAGCTCGCCCTTGTAAGGCGTCTTCAACACGTGTTAAAGGTTGTTTTTCAAATGACTCGGAAGATACTTGTGAAATTGCACCCGTTAAATCACTCTTTTTAGAGGTACCATACCCAATTACTACAACTTCATCTAACTGACTAGCATCTTCTGCTAGTTGAACAGTTATACTTGTTTGACTTCCAACGGTTACTGTTTGAGTAGCATAACCTAAATAAGAGATCACAAGTACATCTTCAGAAGATGCTTCAATAGAAAAGTTACCATCAAAATCGGTTTGTGTTCCATTGGTGGTACCTTGAACAAGAATATTCGCGCCCGGTACCGGACCACCAGTTTCATCTGTTACCGTACCTGAAATTGTTTGTTGTGCAAAAGCATACTGCGTACCCAAAAACACAAAAAACAGCCCGGTAAGGAAGCATTTTTTTAAAAGTTTAAAGAATTGTTTTTCCATAATCATTGGTTTAAATTGAAAAAGTTGAGTTTTGAATTAATTATTAGAATTCTAAATAGTTAATCGTCCTCTCAATACTGAGGCATTGCTAAATAATCATAACAAGCATTAACATATCAGTAATTAAGATAACCTAAAACTAATAATTACGTAATTTGGTTGTAGAGAATTTCACTAGACTTAAACTAGACAGTTTAATTTCTTTTGGTTGAATACTCATTCAACCACCTGATTCAATAATCCCTATTTCAGCGGCCTACTGCATCTTTAGCTGTGCTAAACGAATATTTTATATAAATAGAAGCTGAGAAAAAATCTGCACAGTTCAATGACAAAAAGTTAAAACTGTAAATGCCAGACAGGTAGTTCAAAAAACTAATTCATATGACAGATGGTTTAATTATACTGACGGTATATTTAAACCTCTACCAAATAATTTAAAACCATAACTACATCTTAATAATGGCCCTTTTGGCAACACATTGGTTTAAAGTTTATTTTTATACTACGGCATATCTAAAACAATAGCTATTTGCTATATAAAGGATAATAAAAGTTCAGCAACTATTTTCTTCATTGCGAACCACTTTTTATTGTGTCAGTGGAAATAATTCTGAATCAACATGCGCCTCTTTCATTATACTTTGAAGTTCTGCAACAATTTGAGGATGGTCTTTGGCAACATTATGTTCTTCTTTAACATCCTTTGCTAAATCATATAATTCTAAATTATTCGGATTAGAACTAACATCATAAATTACGCCTTTCCAATTACCTTTTCGAACTGCCTGTCGACCACCTTTTAAATGAAATTCCCAATACAGATATTCGTGTTGGTTCTGCCTACCTTGATTCAGTAAAGTCGGTAAAAAAGATACGCCATCGGTTTCAGAAGGAATTTCTTTTTGAACGATTTCTGCGAAAGTTGGCATCATATCCCAAAAGGTTGAAACATGATCTGAAGTTGTATTTTCGGCAATTTTGTTCGGCCATACGGCAATAAAAGGCGCTCGTATTCCACCTTCATACAAATCACGCTTAACTCCACGAAGGCCGCCAGAACCATTAAAAAACTCCGGATCAGCCCCCCCCTCTATCGCAGGCCCATTGTCACTGGTAAATATAATCAAAGTGTTTTCTGACAGCCCAAGTTTTTCAACATGATCTACAATTTGCCCAACATAAGCATCTACCCTAGTGACCATAGTTGCATATACAGCATGAGGCTCTGCTTGTGACGTATATTTTTGAGGCACCATGGCAGGCCCATAATCAGAAAGGTAATCATGTGGTGGCTGAAAAGGTTTATCTTCTTCAAATTTTCCTCTATAGATATCGTAAATAGAATCATTAGGCGTAATTAATTCAGCATGTGGCAATACTAATGGTACAAAAGCAAAAAATGGTTGGTCTTTGTTTGTTGTAATAAAATCTAAAGTTGCCTCTTGTATCTTATCTGGTGCGTACGTAACCGTATTCACCCAATCATTACCTTCTAGCAGAACTGAATCTTGGTTATGCCAAAGGTATGGTGGGTAATAGCGATGGGCCATACGTTGACAATTGTAACCATAAAATTCATCAAAGCCCTGATTATTTGGATCTCCTTCGCTTCCGACAAACCCCAATCCCCATTTGCCAAAAGCACCTGTTTTATACCCTACATCCTTTAAAAGTTCAGCTATAGTTAATGCATTGGCAGGTAACGGATTCTGCCCTTCTTTTGGCAACTCTCTATTACCTCGAATCGGGGTATGGCCTGTATGCAGACCAGTCATTAAAGAAGAGCGAGAAGGCGCACAAACTGTAGAACCGGCATAATGCTGAGTAAATCGAATTCCTCTAGAGGCTAATTCATCAATAAACGGTGTTTGAATTTTTTGTTGCCCGTAAACACCTAAATCGCCATAACCCATATCATCTGCTAGAATGTAAATAATGTTAGGTTTCTGATTGGCCTCTTGAGCTGCTGTAGAAGTGTTTTCTTTTTGCTCTCCTTTGCATGCCATTAGAAAGATTACCAAAAGACCAAGTTGAAAGCTACCCATCACTATTTTTTTCATCACACCCATGTTTAAATAAAAATCACATTAAATTACTGATTTTATTAAATTTAAGTAACTATTTCTAGACAGATTTTACGAAAGGTTTTTCTAGTCGCCTGTTTTAATTTTAACCAACCGACCAAGCTTTACCTTTGGATATTTCATTTAAACTTTCGCATGAATAATAAGCTCCAGGTATTGGGTCATAAGCTAAAACCTCTTCTCCAACATATTCATTGCATTTATAGGCCCAAATTATTAAACCACGAAGCTTCATTATAAAAGGTATTCTATCTTCTGATGTTGACATCACTGCATTTTGAATTACAGGTGTTAAATCGGAAATACTGACTTTTTTTAATTCTGAACTATCAGAATTTTTTAAAGCTATACTAGCCAGCTCATTAATAGTTTTTTTGAAAGTTTCTTGCTCCTCTTTTTTAAAACAAGCAGCAGCAAAATTATCTAAAAAAATATGTACGTTTACTTCTGAAGCTGAAGGTGTATCTGTTTTAGGAAGCACTACATCTACTATATTTCGGAATATAACACCTTCCGATTGCGACAATAATTTAGGAATCCATACACTGTTTTCATTATTCGCACAACCTTGCAATAGTCCTGTAAATGTTGGAGCTGCCACTATATACCCCAATGACAAAGCCATTTTCTCTAGCGCTTTTCTTCTTTCCATTATATGTTTCCGTTTTTAAGCTCCTTTACTGCGTGATTAGCAGCTCGTGCCGTAAAAGCCATGTAGGTTAATGAAGGATTTACACAACTTGATGAAGTCATGAACGCTCCGTCAGTCACATAAACGTTTTTAACAGCATGAATTTGATTATTTCCATTTAATACTGATGTTTTAGGGTCTCTACCCATTCGGGCGGTTCCCATTTCATGAATACCATGCCCAATATTATATTTACTATTATACATGTTTACATCTCTAAAGCCAGCTTTTTCAAGCATTTCTGCTGCCGATGTTGCAATATCTTTTCGCATGTTTATCTCATTCTCTCGTATTTCGGCATCAAAAGTTACAACTGGTAAACCCCATTGATCTAGCTGATTATAATCTAAAGTCATTTTATTCTCTTGATATGGTAAGATTTCACCGAACCCTCCCATACCCATAGTCCATCCCCCTGGTTTTAAGATTGCTTCTTTTAATTGAACCCCAACACCAAATTCTGCGATAGATTCTTGCCAGTTTTTTCTACTAGCACCACCCTGATATCCAAAACCACGAATATAGTTTTTGCTTTTAGATGATTTGCTTAAATTTTCAAATCGTGGAATATAAATTCCGTTTGGCCTCCGTCCTTTATAATACTTATCTCCAAATCCATCAAATTTTCCATTGGCTCCAGATCCTAAATGGTGGTCCATAATATTTCTACCGAGCTGATCTGAATCATTTCCTAATCCGTTTGGAAAACGTTCTGACTTCGACTGCATTAAGATAGAGGCAGATGCAATGGCAGAGGCACATAAAAAAAAAACCTTAGCATTAAAAATCATTTCTTCTTTTGATTCTTTATCAATAACCTTAACCCCAGAAGCCTTTTTGGTATTCGGGTCATAGATTACTTCTGCAACAATTGAATCGGGCCTTAAAGTTAAGTTACCGGTTCGTTCAGCTGCTGGAAGCGTTGAAGAATTACTACTAAAATAACCTCCAAATGGGCAACCGCGGGCGCATCTGTTTCTAAACTGACATTTTGTTCTTCCTTCAAATGGCTTATCTCCTGTAATATGAGCTACCCGACCCGAAGTTACAACGCGACCATCAAAATTTTTAGCCACTTCATTTTTGAAATGCTCTTCTACACAATTTAAATCCATTTTAGGCAAAAATTGACCGTCAGGTAATTGTGATAATCCAAGTTTTTCACCAGAAACACCGATATAAGTTTCAACTTTGTCATACCATGGGGCAATATCTTTATAGCGTACTGGCCAATCAACTCCATGGCCGTCAAGTTTATTTGCCTCAAAATCAAGCTGACTCCAACGATAACTTTGTCGTCCCCATGTAATTGAGCGTCCACCAACATGATAACCACGCATCCAATTGAAGGGTTTGGTTTCATTATACGGATGTTCTAAATCATTAACAAACCACTTATACGAATCGGCAGATCGCCCTTTTCTGGTACGACTCTGTTTTGGCCTTTTAGCTTTTTCTTTTAATGAAATTTCGGTACCATGAGGAAAATCCCAATCATCCATATGGGCCGTTTTATAATCCTTTATATGTTCAACCATTGGCCCCCTTTCTAGAACCAAAGTTTTAAGTCCATTTTCGCAAAGCTCTTTGGCCGCCCAGCCACCAGTTATTCCCGTACCAACAACTATCGCATCATAGGTGTCTTGTTCTTCATTAAAATAAAATTTACTCATGTATTGTTCGTATTATATGAAACGCTAACATTTTAATGTTTTTGTATAGAATTACTTTCACCTTTACTTTAATTCTAGTTGTTGCACTTCAAAAGTTTCAGTACCTCGTATAGCTTCATACGCTGCAATTAATTCTTTCAGCTTATCTGGATTCGTTTTAGCAACATTATGCTGCTGTTCAATATCATCTTTCAAATTATACAATTGATATTCTGAATCATTCGCCAGTTCTATATTTACTTGATTATTGATAGCAGGCCCCTTGTATGGAGGAATCATAGCCCAATCACCTTTTCTAAATGCTGTTCTAGAGGTTGCCTCAATTACCATTTCCTTTCTGCCTGCTACGGTTTTACCTAAGAACAAATCTAAAAGCTCTTGGCTATCAATGGTACTTTCATCACTACCAGTTAATGCAGCTAGTGAAGCAAATAAATCAATCTGCGATACCATCTCATCAGAAACACCCGGATTGATTTTGCCTTTCCAGTAAGTAAAAAATGGTACTCTTGTACCTGCTTCGAACAAGCTATACTTACCACCTCGTAAGGCACCTGCCGGTTTGTGATTTCCTAACTTTTCTTCAGAATCATCATAATAACCGTCATTAACAACCGGACCATTATCACTTGAGAATACAATGAGTGTATTTTCTAGTAATCCTTCTGACTCTAGAGTTTCAATAAATTCACCGATGACCCAATCAGCTTCGACAATAACATCTCCTCTGGGGCCCATACCTGAAGTACCTACAAAACGGGCGTGTGGTGTACGCGGAACATGGGGTTGCTGCAACGCATAATACAAGAAAAATGGTTCATTTTTATGTTGCTTTACATAGTTCTGAGCATCTGCTAAAAAGTAGTCTGCCATATCTTCATCAACCCATTTAGCAGCTTTACCGCCTTTCATAAAACCAATTCGCGGTATTCCGTTGACAATACTATTGTTATGACCATGATGCCATTTCATTTTTAAAAGCTCTGGGTTTTCTAAACCTGTTGGTTCGCCTTCAAAATTCTCTTTATAATTTACCTCAATCGGATCATTTGGATCTAAATTTACCACATGCCCATCTTCAATATAAACTGTAGGAACTCTATCTTGAGTTGCTGCCAAAATATGACTATAGTCGAACCCTACCTCATTTGGCCCTGGTGCAATTCGTTGATTCCAATTTACATTGCCATTACCTAAGCCTAAATGCCACTTGCCAACAATACCGGTATGGTACCCTTGCTTCTTCAACATTTTTGGAATTGTAGGCTGTGCAACATCAATAATTAAAGGCGCGGTACCTGGTAGTATTTTTGCACTTTCATTACGCCATGGGTATAGCCCTGTCAATAATGCATATCTACTCGGTGTACACGTTGCTGAAGTGGCATAACCATTAGTAAACCGCATACCTCCATTAGCTAACTTATCTAAGTTTGGTGTTTTCAATTCGGTTGCGCCGTAAGCCCCCAACTCGCCGTAACCTAAATCGTCAGCATAGATGATAACGATATTAGGTTTTTCAACACTTACAGCGTTTTTCGTATTTTTTTGTTCTTCTTTACAGGATACAAATAAAATTAAAAGACTTATTGCAAAAAGGGTTAATCTCTTTCTCATATTCCTAATTTTTGGTTTTATTTAGTTCTTTATGTTCTTTGGATAACTTTTGAAAACCAATTTCTACACCCGATAACATATCTTGATACATTGCTGGTTTTTCAGTTTTCACCCATTCTAACAAATCTACCGCACTGGCATGAACGGGGTTATATACGTCACTAACGGGCGTCATCAATCCATCATAATAAATGGTTTTGTCTCGCAACGATTCAAGTATTGATATATATTGATCTTGGTTCGCCAAATTATTTAATTCAAACGGATCTTCTTCTATATTATAAAGTTCTTCTAGTGGTTTTGAATCTGAAAAAAACTGCTGTTGTTCTTCAGTGAGTTTTCCTTCTTTTTTTAATGTTCGCATTATATGTACTGCAGGTCTGTAGAATTCTAAGTATGCTTGACCAGCCTCCCACGGAATTTCAGGTTTATCATTTCTAATATATTTCCATTTTCCATCGGTAACTGCTCTAGATTTTTCTTCAATTTCATCCCATAAATCACGAGCTGCATATACTTCTTTTCTATTAAAATTTTCAGATAAAACAGATGTCGAAGTCATATATTTAGGAGTATTAACTCCTGCTAAATCTAAAATTGTAGCGGTTATATCAGTTGCACTAACGACATCATCTCTTACTTGATTTGGTTTAATTTCTTTGGGCCATTTCATCAAGAAGGGAATTCGCAACCCTGGGTCATGTAAATATCCTTTTCCTTTTAAATTGCATCGACCATTGTCACCAATAAATATGACCACGGTATTATCAGCCAATCCTTTTTCTTCTAATTCTTTAAACAACATACCCACTTCATCATCCATATACTCCATAGTATCTAAATACTTCGCCCAATCTAATCGAACTGTTGGGTGATCAGCATAATAGGGTGGTAATTCTACATTATCAGGATTTACCGGATGTTGTGATTGTTCACGAATCTCATTCCACCAATCACCTCTATGGGTCACGTTAAGTTGAATTTGAGCAAAAAACGGAGTATCTGCAGGGTTAATAGAATCGAATTTATCAAACAGACCAAATTTATCTTTTCCATTCCATTCGCCAACAGGTTGATGTTTAAAGTTTACATCGGTCTTTCTTCCTTTACCACGTACTGAATGGTGCCCTAAGATAGTGGTATACCCTGCATCTCTTAAATGTTTAGTGAAGGGTAAATAAGGAGAAGATAAAACCTCATCTCTATTACTTCTGTGATTGTGTGTATTGGTCTTTACTTGATGAACTCCTACCATCATTGCAGATCGGCTTGGTGAACAAATAGGATTAGTAACATAAGCATTTGTAAACTTAATTCCATCTTTCGCCATCTGATCTAAATTTGGAGTTTTAACAGCTTTCATGCCGTAACACGCCAAGTCGAGACTAATATCTTCAGCCATTAGCCAAATAATATTAGGTCGTTTTTCAATTTGATCTTTTACTGTTGATTCTTGCTTACAATTGGTAAAAATTAAAAAACTTATCAGAAATAATGAATTGCAAAATACTTGTTTTGAACTAGCTTTCATTTTGGCATAATATTAATACAGACTAAATACTTGAAGTAGCAATTTAAATAATTGTTGAGCGCAATCAAATTAAAATGATCTCGTAGTCAAACGAACTACCTTTTCATTCTTCATAATAAACCATTTGTTGCCTTAACGAAGAGTTATGTCAGAATTTGGGACGAAAATTTACGAATTACATCTTCGTCAACCTCAATTCCTAAACCTGGCTTTTGAGGAATGTTTATGAACCCATCAATCATCTCTATTGAAGGGTTGGTTAGTGATTCTCGTATTTGATTTTCAGTACGGTCAAATTCGATATACATATTTGGGGGAGTCATTCGACCAGGCAAAGGTTCAAGATTAGATATAAAATGTAAAGCAGCATGAAAAGCAATTCCGGTACCCCAAACATGCGGAATAATTTCAACTCCTTTAGTATTTGCTAGAGTAGCTATTCTTTTAGCCTCACTCAATCCGCCAGCTCCGCAGATATCAACTTGAAGAATATCTACACAATCGTTTTCTAATAAAGTTTGAAAACCATATCTTAAATATTCACATTCTCCACCAGCTATCGGTATGGTTGTTTTTGTTCGCAACTCTTTATAATGATGATAATATTCTGGAGAAACCGGTTCTTCAAACCAACCAATATCAAAATGCTCAACTGCTCTTGATAATTCAGTTGCTTCGCGCAAAGAATACGCATGATTAGAATCTATCATTAACTTGATATCCGTTCCGATTGCCTGTCTAATTGCCTTTACTAAGGCAATATCTTGCGAGATTGACAAGCCGACTTTCATTTTAATAGCTTTAAAACCTTGTCTTACATATAGTTTAGCTTCTTCAACTAACTTTTCCGCAAGGTTTTCAGACTCTGAAAAATACAAACCGGTTGCATAAGGAACTACTTTTTTTCTATGCTGCCCTCCCATTAAAATACTAATTGGTAAGTTTAAAATTTTTCCTTTTAAATCCCACAAGGCAACATCGACAGCACTAATTGAGGCTGCTAAAACCCCACGCCTTGCAAAATCTAAAGTCTTACGGTACATATTGTACCAAAGCGTTTCATTTTCTAATGGGTTTTGATCAATCAAAAGAGGTCTTATTAAGTTTACCCCTTCCTTTATAATATCTGCTGGCCCATAACCTTCGCCCCATCCAATCAAACCAGTATCAGTAGTTATTTTTACAATACATATACGTCGTTCTGAATATGACCATTGCGAAAAATAAAAAGTTTCTTTTAATTGGTTTGATAAAACAAAAGTTTCAACTTTAGTAATCTTCATAAGCTTTATAAAGTTTAATAAATAATAATAAAAAGTACGATTTAAAATGGAACTCGAAAATCACAAAATATTGTTTTCAAATGTTTAACAATCAAACTCTAAACCCGTTAAAAAGAAGAGTTCATTAAATTTCAAGAAACTTCTTTTAAATTAAATTTTCTAAACGTACTATAGCTATTACGATAATTGCTAGGTGAAATACCATTTACACTTTTAAAAGCACGATTGAAATTTGTTAAGGAAGAGAAACCTACATCAAAACAAATTTGCTTAATAGACGTCTCTCCATTAATCAAAAACTGACTGGCTCTACTTATTCTTATCTCATTCAAAAAAGAAGAAAATGTTCTATTGGTTCTCGTTTTAAAAAATCTACAAAAGGCAGGTGGTGTCATTACTGCAATTTTAGAAATTTCGTTTAAAGTAATATTAGTAGCGTAATTAACTGAAATATAATTAATTACCTTATATAACCGATTCTCACCCTTTATCTGCTTAGGCAAACTGAAATTTGGGCTCGAAAGCACTTGATAAGCTTCGCATTTCACCAACCTACGCAAGATTTTTAAAAGAAGAATTAACTTTTCAGAAGATTCAGCTTTAACAAGATTAAGCATATCTGTATGAACTGCTCGTTGTGTTTCTTTCGGAAAGTATAAACCTTGATTGGCTTTTTTCAACAATGCCTTCACATGTATCAATTCTGGCATTGCAAATAAATCAACTGAACCAAACATTCTGGTAAATTTTACAACAACAAAATCAGTCATTTCTTCATCAGTAGACTCAGAAGCATTACGCCATAAGTGAGGCAGCCACTGACCAACAAGTACCAGTTCACCAGCTTGAAAATTAGAAATATTATCTCCTACAACTCGCATGCCGTGTCCTTTTATAAAATAAATAAGTTCAAACTCTTGATGAAAATGCCAATTGCCACCAGTATGGGGCCTATGAACTCTTTTTGCATAAATAGAGCTCATGGTAAACTGTTCTGATGTCTTGAACTGAAGTTTCATTTTTTAGTTTTAATATCTCATCATCAAATACCATCTGCAATTGAGTCTGGTATTGTATATAATTATAGTTAATGACTTCTCATTTTTCTGCAAAAAAAAGCAGCGTTTTTTTTATATGTTTTTGCCAATAAGACCAATCATGACCACCGGAATATTCTTTATACACATGTTGCACTTTCAATCGAACTAACGCAGAATGTAGTGCTCTGTTTTGTGTAATCAATTCATCATCTGTACCACAATCAAACCGTATTTTAGGATGACCACCATACTTTTCTAGAGCTCCTAATACCGAATTTTCTCGAATATCATCTTGTTCGTAATTTTCGATTGCCTCTTCAACAAATAATCGCATTTGATCAATTTCAGTTATCGAAGAATGCGCGGCTATGGCTTTAAATTTATCTGCATGTTTAAGACCCAATCTTAGGGCTCCAAATCCTCCCATCGAAAGACCAGCAATAAACAAATTACTACTGATGCTGACTGCTGAAATGTTTTCTCTTACTGCGTTAGGTACATCATGAACAATCCAATTTTCAAAATTTTTTTGATTGTGCGATAGATAGCCCGAACCATCACCCCATAGGCCATCAGATGGCATTGCTATTATCATGGGTAAAATTTTACCCTGCTCAATCATTTGCATGGCTGTGCGATGAACCCCCGCCTTCTGCGACCAAACCCAGGCACTTCCATAAACACCATGCAGTAAAATTACCAATGGTAAATTTTCTGCATTTTCAATTGGTGGTACAAAAACACAAATATCTCCCCTCCCCTTTAAATTCTCAGATTTAACAGTAATGAACCTAAGGTGATCACTTTCGAATTTTGGGTCTGATATTTCTGTAGTTCTAAACAATTTTTTTTAATCAAATAAAATTACACCTTTTGCATTTTTTCCAGATAACATATCTTCAAAAGCCTGATGCAAATGGTTTAAATCGTATGTTTTGGTGATCATTTCTTCCAATTTCATCGCACCCGACTGATAATGATCTACAATTTTAGGAAAATCTTTGTCGGGGTTGCAACCTCCATATAGGGGGTTGATATACACTTTATCCCATTCAAACAAATTCATATCAACCACAATTTCTTGCTCTATACCACTTACTTGTACTGCCGTGCCCGCATTACGTATCATTGCTAATGGTGCTACTCCTAATTCAGGAACCGCAGTACACTCAAAGGCAAAATCGGCTCCACGATTGTCAGTCATTTTCTTTACTTTTTCAGCTACGTGCAATAGTCCTTTATCATTTTTATCTGCCAATATGGTATGAGTTGCACCAAACTGTGTAGCCATTTCTAATCGACCCGCATTGATATCAATTGCTATTATTTGAGTAGCAGCACTAATCTTGGCACCTTGAATTACACTTAACCCAACTCCGCCAGTACCCAGAACAACCACAGAACTTCCAGGTGTTACTTTAGCCGAATTTACAACAGACCCATAACCTGTCATTACACCACAACTAATAATACTTGCAGCTGCAAAAGACATATTAGCATTTGGGTTTTTTACTACTGCTGATGCTTTAACCAACGTATATTCTGACAAAGTACCAATATTAAAAGAACGTTCAATAGGTTTTGCTTTATAGGTAGTTCCTTCTAAATGAGCATGACCTTCAGTGTAGCCGTTGGCACCAGCTACTACGGGAGAATTGTTTTCACAAATGTGCTCATTGCCATGTTTACACTGAAAACACTTTCTACACGGGGTAGCCCAATTTAAAATTACCGAATCGCCAACGACTACATGTGTAACCCCTGAACCAATTGCGGCAACAATTCCTGAACCTTCGTGCCCCATTACAATAGGTTTGCCCCAAGTTAAAGAATCATAATCAGTATGACAGAGACCTGCTGCCTTTATCTTTACTAAAACCTCATCAGTCTTTGGCTCAGCCACTTCTACTGAATCGATTACAAAAGTACCATCACCCTTCGCAATAGCACTTTTTGATTTTATGCGCATACCCTTTCAATTATTTAGTTCTACTTGTATAAAATTTGCGGGCTTAAAAGCCATTGACGTGTCTGCTAATTTTGTTTTATTTAATTCTTGATTTGATTTTATAAACTTGGTTCCAAAAACATAGGCTTTAGCATTGTTTATGGCATCAACCGCAAGCAATTGATTTCCTTTAAAATACCAAATTGAAAAGCAAGGTTGCTCCTTTTCTTCTGTTCGAACTACAATATTATCATATCCTGTTGACAAGCCTACAATTTGCAACTTCACAGAATACTGATCAGACCAAAACCATGGAATAGCGTCGTAAACCACTTCTTTTCCTGTAATCGCAGCAGCAGCAATTTTAGCTTGATCTACTGCATTTTGTACTGATTCTAAACGTACATATTGCTTATAATGTGAATTGTAGTGATAGGTACAATCACCAATTGCATAGATATCTTTATTACTTGTTTGGGTGCTAGGGTCGACTTTAATTCCGTTTTCAATAACCAGTTCAGCCTTTTTTACTAATTCAGTATTTACATGAATACCAACACCAATAATGATTACGTCTGCGGGAAATACCGTTCCATCATCGCAAACAACATCATTATTTAAAGTTATGGAAATAACATTCTTTTTAGTTAAAACTGCTACTCCATTCTCTTGATGTAGATCATGAAAAAAAGTAGACATTTCAGGTGCAGTTATACGCCCTAAAATTCGCTCTTCACGTTCTAAGATTGTTACTTCGGCACCTACCTTTTTTAACGAGGCGGCTATCTCTAAACCAATATAACCACCGCCAATCACCACTACTTTTTGATTCGGCTGATTTTTTAAAACACTTCGAATTTCTTCAACATCTGCTGCTGTTCGCAATGAAAATACATTCTTAGCGGTATTTAGGCCTTTGATAGGTGGAATAATTGGCCGCGCACCTGTCGCTAAAACTAATTTATCGTAATGCTGTTGCTTACCGTTTTCAAGAAGTATGCTTTTCTCGATTGAGTTGATCGCCGTAACTTTCATTCCTAAATTCAGCACAATATCCTCTCGCTCGTAGCTTTCTTTTGACTTTAACGGACTCGTACTAACCTCATTATTATCAGTTAAATATGTTTTCGACAACGGAGGTCGATGATAGGGCAACTCTGGGTCAGTATCAAAAAGGAAAATTTGACCTTTCCACCCTTCTTGGCGTAAAGAAAAAGCAAGATTGACTCCGGCATGACTGGCCCCTACCACTACACATATAAATTCGTTTTCAGACTTCACGATTTTGATTATTTGGCAACTTTTAAAACTACTCCATCAATCGAATCACTAATTTCAATTTGACAACATAAGCGGCTGTATTCATCTGCATTATCATCAAGCTCAAGCATATCGGTTTCTATTTCACTTGCTGCACCCGTTTTTAACATATCTTCAGGGCGAACATGTACGTGGCAAGTTGCACACGAACATACTCCACCACAGTTTCCATCTATTCCTTTTACATTATGTTCAACTGCGAGTTCCATAACTGAACCAGTGGTACCTTCTAGTACTATTTTTTCTTCATCACTTGTTATAAATGTAATTTTTACCATTTGATTTATTTTGTTAGTGGATTTAGTTTTGCATATAAAAAGTCGTAACCGACTTTGCGCTGAAAATCTTGAAGATCTTCTATATTTTCTTTAAAGTCAAATACTTCAATGCTGGCTACCTTTTCTGCAAGGGTGCTTAAAAGTATTCTCATGATTTGTCGTGCGTGGGTGGCTCCTAAACAATTGTGATGACTAAAACCAAAACCAACATGCGGATTCACTTTACGATCAATGATGATTTCATTCGGATTTTCAAATACGGCCGAATCTCGATTGGCAGAAGCCCAACAAAGAGATACACGACTATCTGCCTTCATAGCATGCTCGCACACCTGTGTATCTTCAGTCACTATGCGACCCATTTGGGTAAGTGGAGAAAAATAGCGAATCATTTCTTCCACAGCTTTTCCTATTATTTCAGGTTCTTTACGAAATCTTTCTAAAGAATCTTGATGTTCTGCCAAATAGGCAATAGCATTGGTAATCGCATTAATTACGGTATCGCGACCTCCCGCAAAAGTTAAAACCATCACACCTTTTACCTCTTCTTTTGTTAGTTTTTTTCCATGAACTTCTGAAGCCAATAGCATAGAATACAAATCTTCACCAGGGGTTCGAATTGCTTTTTCTATTTGTACATCAATATAATCATATAGAATATTGGCCTTGTCTGCATCTAAATCAGAATCTTCGCTTCTAAAAACATGAGTGCCCCACGAAATCCATGTTTCTGCCTCTTCAAAAGGTATATTCAAAAGCAAGGTTAAGGCTCGAGATTGCAATACCAAAGCAAAATCATTAATTATTTCTACTGAATCTTTTTCAAGGGTAGCATCAACTAAACTAGTAATTTGCTGATTCAATTCTGCTGTATAATCTTCTTGTAGCGGCCTTTTAAACCAAGGCTCCACAAGAGCGCGATATAATCCATGAATTGGTGGATCAAGCTCGAACGGAATTTGGCGTGTTTTTCTAATATTTACCTCGGAGGGTATTACAATACGACCAGGAATAGCCGCTGATTGAAACGTCTTATAATCATGTGCTGTTTTACGAACATCTTTATGTCTAAGCAACATCTTTACTGGATCATTCTGATCATTCAAATATCCGATACCACTTGCTTCACGTGCCTTTTCAAATGGATCTGGAAGTTCACTGTTTTGCATATCATTTTAATTTTACTGCCGTGTTTTTCTTGATACCTAACAAAAATCAATAAAATCAAAAGAACATTAGTAGTCAATTTAGTACAATTTATTAACTATTCTGTACTGAAATTATATATTTTTATTGATAATTAGATACAATACAGAATGAAACCAATTTTAGAGCCGATACTATTAGGTCAAGATAAAAGTATTTTATGTTTTAATTATGAAGCTGCTCATTTCGAAACTCCCTGGCATTTTCATCCGCAACATGAGTTGACTTACATAGAAGAGAGTGTTGGCACCAAATTGATTGGAGATTATGTCGGTCCGTATGAAGCTGGCGAATTGGTCTTACTTCGGTCTAATTTACCGCATTGTTGGAAGAACAATGCTCAAACCTATCAGAAATCTAAATCGATTGTTATTCAATGGAATCGGGGTGTATTTCCAAAAGTACCTGAATTAGAACTAATCTTCAGTTTATTACGAAAAGCAGACAAGGGTTTGCTATTTAATAAAGAGCAAACCAAAGAGCTATTACCTCTAATACAAATATTACCAACTTTAAAATCACATGAGCTGTACGTTCAATTACTTCAACTACTTTCTAAACTTGCACAATGCCAGTTTCAATCTTTATCAGAGTTGAGTTTTAGAGATGATATACCAACTATTCATGGTACACGTATGTTACAAGTTCATGAATTTGTACAGCAACACTTTCAGCGTAAAGTGTATTTAAAAGAAGTAGCAGATCTCGTCAAAATGTCAGAACAATCATTTTCACGTTTTTTTAAAAAAATGATGGGGCGTTCTTTTTTTACCTTTCTTAATGAATACCGTGTAAATATGGCCGTAAGAATGTTGTTAGATTCTGATAAATCTGTATCACAAGTTGGATATGACTGTGGTTACGAATCTTTACCTTTCTTCTATAAACAATTTAATAAATACCTAGGATGTACGCCTTTAAACCATCAAAAAAAGTACAAAAAATAGCCTCAAACAAAGAAACTAAAGTCGTGCTTTATTTTTTGACATATAAACACTAAGTCGTTTTTTAACGTCTTCGGTTTGTTCTTTACTTTTCATAAACCAAAAAGCTCTTCTTGATATCAGAAAATTATCATTATTTAAAAGTTGCATTATCTGATTTAATTGATTCACTGTTAATTGTTGATAATCAAAGATTTCTAAAAGAATATTGATTTCTTGATATGAAGTAACAGAGGAAATATTGGACAAGTAAACCTCATAATCTTGAGCACTACCTTCTTTATTTGTTCCTAATAACGAATTCAAATAAAGCATTCTATATTCCGGTTGAACATTTTGATAAAAATTTCCGATCAATTCAAAATACAAACTATCTGGTGCTTGCTCTAAGTAATTTATAATTCGCTTATTAATTTCTTTGGTAGCATGTGGTGAATACTTCATTAACAACTCAATAAACTCTACATCAAATAGTTTACGGTTTGCCAACTCATTGATAGCATATATTTTATAACGCTCAGCATCAGCATTTAAATTTTCAAGTATTTGTCTTTTATTTAGCTTATCACCAGAAACTCTTTTGATTTCTTGTACGATTTCACCATTGGCCCAATGCCATAGTGTAAAGCACGTCCAGGCCCCACCGACAACTGTTTCGCCTGTTGCTAATACGACTTCCGTTGCCCCAGAAATAGCATCAACTTGACTTTCTCCTATAACTCGTTCATGAGTTATTTCGTAATAAGAAATATCTTTATATGGCGAACTACTATCTTTTAAAATTTGATGCAATAATTTATAATCGGTTTCTGTGAAAGGTTCACCTTCTCCTTTTTCCAATTGAATATGGTCTTCTAATTCATAACGCAAATATTCACCATAGGTATTCCAAAATAGTTTTACAGGAACGATCTTACAAAGGTGATCTACACAAATAACAGATGCTACTTCTAAAAAATACTCTGAAGAATCTTTAGTGATTATCTTTTCTTTTAAAATAAAACTAGTCTCATCTTCCTTTTCAAAAGCAGGATGATTCACCACTACTTTGTGCTCAACAATATCTTCTTGTTTTAGTGTAAAAAAGGACACCAAAACAACAAAAAACAATATATATTTAGCACCTACTAATAACACCTAATTTCAAATAGTTTTACATTTTTAGCTCCATACGTTTCTAACAAGTTCACTCGAACCGCGGTGGTCTTAATTTCTTCAAAACTAAATTTAACTAACCTAGTTCTATTAGTTTCTATATCCCCCATTTTTACCCAAGCTCCTTCTATACGGGCTTCTAAACTAAGTGATTTTAATAATTCAATTGGTACTCCGTTACCATACAATTCGTCATTTCTGCTATCTTTTCGCATCATGATATTGCGTTTGACATTTGTATCACATTTGATTTCAACGGCTGAAATTAATGTTGGATAATTCCACTCTAATTGAATATTCGCTTCTAGTCCGTCAGATTGCCAATGGTTGATATTTCCGTCGATATCTCGTGAAATTCCATTAGTTAGAAATTTTACATCACCCGAACTGGTGCTAGAAGCAAAAATTAAATCTGCCTTCATAGCTAAATCGTTAGGATCATTTGCTGGTCTTTTCGGAATAAACACATCATCTCTTAACAATTGTTCTTGTAATTCATTGATATGGTGCTGAGCGATTTCTCTGGGCAAAACATTTTTCTTATTACAAAGGCTTGCCGCTGTGCCCACTGCTTGACCTTGTAATGCACATGTAGCCATTATTCGACTAGACGAAAGAGCGATATGCGTTTGACTTACATTTCTACCTGCAAACATTAAATTTCTAATATTTTTTGAATACAAACTACGAAACGGAAATTGATAAACCTCTTCAAAATGATGGTGAAAATAACTAGGCGGCTCTGATATATTTTCAATTCCACCAGGGTTATGCTCATCTAAAGACCAACCTCCGTATGCTACAGCATCATCAAAATGTTTGTGTTCTGTCATATCTTTCTCAGAAACAATATAGTCACCTATAAAGCGTCGAGATTCTCTTCTACCTGGTAACGATCCGACCCACTCAAGAGCTAAATTCTCTGCCTCTGGGAATTTTCCCGAATTTTTGATGTAATCCCAAACACCATGCATATATGCCATTAGTTTATGTCGATTCAACTCGTAATCGGCAATTATATCGTCATCGCTGCCTACTTCAATCCACCATATCCCATCTTGAAAACCATTAAATTTTCGTTTAGGACTCGCCCCTTCATGAGTATATTTTATAGCATAAGAAGGGGGCGAATATTTCATAGGCCTCCCCATGTCTTTTGACTCCATTATCAAGGTTGCCCCCATCTGCCAACCATCAGGTTCATCAGGGGCATAGCTTTCATTAAACTCTGCCTTACCTTCTCTTCCGGTTCGATATTCGGCCCCAGCTGTCGCAGCTAATAAACCATCTCCTGAGCAGTCAATAAAAATAGGTGCGTTTATGGTATACATGGTTTCGGTTGTAGCCTGCCAACACAATGCAGATTTGATTTTATCTTCGTCCATTACGGCCTCCATAGCATGCGTATTCAACATTAAGGTAATATTAGGCTCACGCACAATAAAATCATAAAGAACATGATCGAATACAGGATAAGATTCTTGTTCGTTTTCAAACCTGTTATGCAGTAAAATTTCTTCAATAATACCTGTTTCTCGCTCCGCCTTTCCTTTGATATTATTTACACCGTTAAGGTGAACATGCATTTCACTTGAAGCATTGCCCCCTAAAACAGGCCTATCTTGAACTAGAACCGTTTTAGAACCATTTCTTGCTGCTGCAACTGCAGCGCACATACCCGCAGCACCACCACCAATAACAGCGACATCATAATCACGTGTCTTTTTTCGGTTGGCAATACCTGTTTTACCAGTACCTAAATGATACCATTTATCATCTTTCTTATTATAAACTACATCTTGAGTACTGGCGCATGAACTGGCAGCTAAAGGTAAAGCACCTGTCGCGATAATGCCTTTTGCCGTATTTTTGAAAAAATTTCTTCTTTTCATGATTTTAGTTTTACAACTACAACATTGTTTGCGTTCATTTTTTTTAATGGAAACTTATTTTATACATTCTATGTCGTACACTAAATCTTAAAAATAAAACGAAAATTATTTCTTTGGGGCTAAAGACAATTGTACTTCTTCGATGGTCATGTTTTTTGTTTCTTTTAAGTAAATAAACAAAATAACCAAGCCAACAGTAACGGTACCTGCATAAAACAGAAGGGTTGTACTAATTCCTAAGTTTTCTAATTGCCATGGAAAAAACGTTTGAACGAAAGAGCTCGTTAAACTGGTAATCAACGTAAAAAATGGAATTGCGATGCCTCTATTTGAAATTGGAAATATCTCGGAAAAAAGCACCCACATAACAGGACCGATAGTGGACTGAAAAGCTGCAATAAAACTAAGAATACCAATAAGAATTAATAAGCCATTAAGGGTAGCTGCCTTCTGCATCAACTCGCTAGAATGCTTTTTAGCTTCAGATTCACCTAATTGTTCAATTAAAGCATTTTTAAACTCAATATCACTACTGAAAGATTCGCCTACTATTGTATTAAGTCGCTCAACATCTGGCACTTTTTTAAGCTCGGTAATATTCTCTTTTGAAATGGTGTAGGTAGCAGTTGAAAAGCCGTAATAACAAATACTTAAACTCAAAATAATCCAAATCATACCTCCTATGATCATGGGTCTCCTACCAATTCGATCAACAACCAACAAGCCAAGAATGGTAAAAACTACACTGATAACGCCCAACCAGATCGATTGCGCGAAAGCTGCATCGGTACCCAAACCTAATTGTTCAAAAACAGTTGGGGCATAAAAAAGTATGGCGTTAATCCCGGTTGCTTGCTGAGCGATTGCTAGGGTAAGCGCGATAATAAAAATTACACGCATCGACTTTCCAAAAATTTCTTTGAGTTGTGCTAAAGAAGAGGTATTTGATCCGGCATTGGCTATTGCCTGTTGCATCTGTTGAATTTGAGCAGTAACTTCCTTTTCTGAAAGCACCTTTCGCATTGTATTTTTTGCTTCCTCTAATTTGTTCTGTAACGCCAACCACATAGGACTTCTAGGAACAAAAAACAACAGTATAAACCATAAGAGTGCAAACACTATTTCAGAGCCCAACATCCACCTCCAGGTTTCCGTATCCAAATGAATGGCATTCACCCATTTCGCACCAGAATTAGCTAAATTTTGAATTAGGTAGTTTATAAAGTAGGCTGCGGATAGCCCCACCACTATATTAATTTGAATCATGCTCACCAGTTTACCTCGCCATTTTGGAGGAGCTATTTCTCCAATATACATTGAAGCCATTGATATGGAACTAAATGCCAATCCCCCTAAAAAACGAGATGCTACAAGAACGACATAATTAGGTGCTAAAGCAGATCCTATTGCAGAAATTAGATAAAACGCTGCGGAAATTTGTAAGGCTCTTTTACGACCCAATTTATTACAAGCATACCCAACAAATAATAGCGCAAGCAAAACGCCCCAAGCTGATGCTCCCACAGCAAAACCTAACTCTATTTCAGTAAGACTAAACTCTTCTGTAATATAACTTACTGCCCCCGATATAAGAGCGGCATCAATGCCAAAGACGAACCCTCCCATTGCCACAATCGTAGCATAAGTAAAGGCATTTTTTCTATAGGTCGATTCTTGCATATTTATGTTTTACTATATTGAATTTATCGCAACTTATACAATCATTTTTTTGTTTTTACGTACTAATACTTTCAAAAATAGAATGAACGACGTGGTTATTGGCTGCATAATTTATCGTATTTCAGCACTATTCTAACATAATGATAGTAAAGGTGAGCATATTACAACCTGTACTATTTAATACTTAAATCAGTGATATAAGTGTAATACACACCAAACACCTGTTCTTCTTGTATAAACTCGTTAACCAAAAAAGTTTTTCCTTTTTCTAGAAATACCTTAAATGTCACTTCTTCATTATTAGGTTCTATCGCTTTCTCCATTATTTGATTCGCTATTTGAATTCGAACTTTTGAAGGAGAAATTGTTTTATATACAAACCAATTTTTAGGGTTTTTATCTGGAATACCAATAATAGGTCCTGAATTTTCTTTTGGCCATCGTCTACATGCTATTTTATACCATCCTTCTTTTTCAACTTGAAGCGCGTGCTTATTATTTTTATTGATTTTACCTGCTGCAACTTGTTCACTCTTCCAAATAGGTAGGTCATCACCTATGGCATGTTGAATGGTTAATTTAATTTCTTTTTGATTTGGATTTCCTATAATTGTTGTTGGAAACTGTGTGTATTCTGCATTTAGTTTTGACTTTTTAAGAAACTCTTGATTATTTTTCAAAAGTAGTTGCACCACTTCTGGATGTTCTTTTGCTACATTGTTGAGTTGCATTCGATCCTTTTCAATATCATACAACTCATTACCATTCACCAATCGCCAATCTTTCATAACAATTGCAGTATTAGAAATATCAAAAGGTGCACGCCAATCTTGCCGACTATGCACAAAAATAGAGCGTTCTTCAAGTTGATCAGATTTTCTCAACAGTACGTTAGAAAGATCTATACCATCTAATTTCATATTATCAGAAACAGGCAAATTGCATAGTCCTGCCAATGTAGGAAGCAGATCAACATGAGCTGTTACTGCATCAACATCCCATCCGCCTTTAATATTTCCTTCTTTCCAGCGCATAAAGAAAGGTACACGATGCCCACCGTCAGTTCTATCATTCTTCTTTCCTCGAAAACCGTGATTATATCCAATTTTTCCATCCTTACTAATACCGCTAGATGTTCCATTATCAGTCATAAAAATGAGAATGGTATTATGGGCTAGCTTATGTTTTTTAAGAAACTTTTCTAGCTTGCCAAAATTCTCATCAATGTTTGTAATCATTCCATAGAACTCTGGATTTACTATTTCCTTACCCTTCAAATGTTGGTATGGTTGCGCATATTTTTCATCAACATAAAACGGGCTATGTGGTGCGTTGGTTGGCAAATAAATAAAGAAAGGACCATCTTTGGCTTCTTCTATAAAGTTAATGGCCTGTTCGAACCAAACATCTGTACAATAACCCTCAAATTGTTTTGGTTTGTTATTTACGTAGTAAATATCGTTAAAGTAATTATTACCCCAGTAATCTGACAATTCACCTACCCCACCTGCCTTATGATGAACAGCAACATCAAAACCTAAATCTGTAGGTCGAACTGGGTAGTTATCACCCAAATGCCATTTACCAAAAATACCTGTTTTATAGCCGCTTTTCTGAAATAGCTGCGCCATAGTAACTGCCCCTTCAGATAAAGCATCACGACCTTTGTACGTTGCCCAAGCCCCATTATTAATTGGGTAACGACCTGTCATAATAGCCGCTCTTGTAGGTGTACATACAGGGTTTACATGAAAATCAGTTAACCGAACAGCTTGCTTATAGAACTTATCGATATTGGGGGTTTGTATATATGGGTTACCATGCGCACCAATCTCACCTATTCCCTGATCATCGGTTAAAACTAAAATAACGTTGGGACGTTCTGCTTTTTGCGATATTCCTAGAAATGTAAACGAAAGAAAAAATAAAATTATGCTAGTTTTAATCACAGTCTTCATCCTTTTAAAAATTTCCTAATCATTTGTTTTTAATTTAACGGGGCAAGTTGAGCGGCACTTTGAAATGCTTGCGCAGCACTTTTTATACTTTATAAAGCTTTCACTTATGCTAAGTAAAAAAAGGTTAATTTTTTGAAATAACTAATGGTATCTGCATGTTGAACGAATCTCGTGCACCCTGAGCATTTAAAGTATCAGCAGCACACAATAGCGCAATAGGCTCTCCATTTTCAATAAAAACCTGTGGGCGCTCTAAATGCAGAAATTGCTGTTTTCTACCATTTTCCCATGTAATTATACGATCTGAAATTTCAAAATTTTTAGCAGGCTCCCAGTCAAAACCATCTTGAGATTCGTAATGTACCAATGAAAATAATCGTTGGTTATTTATATGTTTGATACGTTTTACAATCGCACGATATTTACCATCTTGATACCAAATGTATGGGTCTTCTGCAGGAAAGCGCTCTCCTTCAACTGTAAAAATAGGTTTATCATATTTTTTAAATGGTCCGGTTGGGCTATCTGAGGTTGCAACCATATGTACTACGGGGCCACCATTAGGTGCAGGAAATTTTTTTCCGACCGCTTTGTAAACCATCAAGTACCCTCCATCTGGCCTTCTACAAAAAGACGGATTAGAAGTCATTAGTGCATCATGCGCAAGACTATCAGTACTAATATCTAAAACGGGTTTCTTAAACCGTTTCCATGGTCCATCAGGGTGCTCTGCTACCGCTACCCCTATGCGTTGGTTGTTTCTATGATTCCAATTCAATTTCTCCTTTCCCGGCACACTCGTTACTACTGCATTACCCGTATTTCCCATGTAATATAAATAGTATTTTCCATCAAATTTATACACCGTAGGATTGTGTGTACACCAACCATCCCAATCTTCTTTTTTTGTTCGATTTAAAGCAATATTCTTGAACTCAAAAGGGCCAAAAGGACTTTCGGAGACCGCATGGGCAATTTCTGAATCGGTTACCCAGGCCCAACCCAACTTTTTTGGCCAACGTGAGTAATACATATGATAAAGACCATCTTCACCTTTTACCATTGAACCACCCCATATACTTAAACTGTCATTTCTGAATACAGATTTAGTAGCTACTTTTCCAAACTCTATCTTGTAATCGACAGTTTTCTTTTCGGTAGTCATTTTTTGTTTTTCTTGTTTACAAGATATCAGAAAGACAATTCCAAAAAAAATTGATACCAGCTTTACAATGTTCATTTTTATTCAATATTATTTATTAAAAGGATGTGTTAACTTTTAGTCAGTTTTTCGAAATACCCATGGTTTCCATGATTCGTAACGCACTTTCCATTCATCTAAAGTTCGAGTAGGATATTTAGAAGATAAACCTCCCTCACGAAACTCCTGAGAAATTCCTGCATCATTGATAGACTTTCGCCATTTGTTTAATTCCATAATGAGCGCTTTCTTCCTGTCTTTCCAATCAGTGCCCATAAAACCAAGATCTGCTTCAAAGTTGCAATCAGTTTTTCCAGATTTTATCAAGGCTTTATAATAATCTGCTTCTTGAAGTAACAAGGGCATAGGTTTTATTCCATACGGTAATGGTTTTTTTTCTTCATTTTTAAGTCGGTGTTGTTCGGCTCCAATATAATTTTGATGAAATCCAGTCATCATTGCAGACCGCGAAGGAGAACACACAGGACTTGTACAAAAGGCATTCGTATAACGTATGCCTTCAGACGCCAATTTATCGGTAAATGGATTGTTTATTCCTTTAGTGCCGTAGCAACTTAAATCAGTACTCCAATCTTTAAGCATTAACCATACAATATTGGGTCGTACGTTTTGTTCTTGTGCCAACACAGGTTTTACCATCAAGACTACAATAGTCATAAATAAAATACAAGTTCTACTCATTATTCAATTTTGACAAAGTGAAATACAGCACCACCATTTTCAGCTAAATTTATCTTGATTTCCGAGGATTTAGAAACTTCTAAAGATTCTTTTTTAAAAGGAGTTGCAGTATGCCATTGTCTAAGATTCGCCTCCTTATTTAGTCCCTTTAAATCAATAGGTTTTGCATTAGAGTCATCTAAAAAAACTTCGGCGTTATAAAAACCATTTTCAAGAAAGTTGACATCGATTGATATTTCTTTTTCTTTTCCACTACTTAAAATACCCATATACCAATTAGTACCTTTTCTTCTTGCTATTATCGCCAATTCACCAATCTTGCTTTGAGGAAGCACAAGAGTTTCATCCCACACGGTTGGCACCTCTTTGATAAATTTCAGGGCGGGTGCTACTGATTTATTATTTAAGAGGAATTGAGTGTTTTCTGCTATACAATTAAAGGGTGAATAGAATGTTACCAAAGTACCTAATTGATGCGCCCAAGTGGTTTCTCCTGGTTCAGTAAAACCAATAGGTGTATAATCAGCGTGCCCTGTGACATATCTAGTAAATGGAAGTGCGGCGTTGTGTGAGGCAGGTAACGGACCCTCTTTCATATGGTTTACTTCTAAACCCCTAATACCTTCTCGTGTAACCTCATTGGGGTACGTTCTATATTCTCCAGAACTCTGATTGCATCCATGAAAATTCACCATCAATTGGCGTTCAGCTGATTTTCTTAATACCGCTTCATTAAAATCAATTATCGATTTCGTCTGCCCATTCATAAAATCAACTTTTATACCTAGTGCTCCTGTTTCTTTTACACTATCTAAAAACTTTTCCATGACTGCATAGTCATTTATCGGGTTATTGATTTCTTTAGAATGCTTCCACACGAAAATTCCAATTTGTTTAGCTTTAGCATACGCACTCAATTCACTAATTTTCCCCCATTTGCCTTCCCATTTTTCCCAGCCTTCATCAATCATACTGTATTGAAAATTAAGGGAGCTGGCATCATCAATCATGGCCATTTCCTCATCAAAATCTACATGTTTACCTGACCACCAATGCCAAACAGATTTTCCCGGTTTTATCCAACTTCTATCTTTGAAAAGCGTTTCACTAGGCGCCGGGTTTAAAGAAGAAACCATTGTATTATTGACCAGTGCATTCAAATTTTCTGCAAAAAGAACGCATCTCCAGGGGGTTAAAACATTACCGGTTATTTCAAACCCTAATTTACCTTCAGTAAAATTAGCCTGAAACGTATTATTTGCTATAGCTTCAAGTCTCATACCACTATAGTTGTAAAGTGCTGCTTCTGCTAAAAGTAAAAATTCACCGCTTGGTAATTCACAGGTTAGCGTCAAGCCTTGTACTGGCCCCATTTTTGAAACATTAAGCATCTCAGAAATATCTGCCGAACGCCATTCGCCTGCATGAGATTTAAGTTTCCAATCGCTATCACGTTCAAAGTACCAAACTTTAGATTTCGGAGGTATATGAAATGTACTCAACTCAGATATAACCTTTTGAATTCCATCGCTTTCAACAAAATAGCGATATGCCACACCTTCATCAGAAATTTGAAAATGAAGTTGCCATTGAAATCCGTCTGATTCTGAAACTTCATAAATGAATTCTTCCGCTTTATAAGAAGCTTTATTTTTTATTCCGAATACAGAATAACTAAAATCCAACTTATTTGATTTAAGTAGTTTAATTTTACTATTTACCCCCAGCGTTTTATCATTCAAAACAATTCCTAAAAAAGAGGTGTCAAGAACCATTTGATTATCTCTTTCAATTTTAAATGCCAGTTTCTGCTGATTCGTTTGAAACAATGCGACCTCGGTGTTATTCACCTTCATATATAATACCTTGTGACCACTATCGATATCGGTACATCTATTCAAGAAAAACACAAGCAAAGACAAACCAAATAAAATGAACGTAAACTTCTTCAAATCATATCTCTTTACAATTACAACAAACTCACAAACAACACATTAGACTAATAAAGCACTTTAACTAAAAGGTAATTAGTCTTAAATTAAAAAGTTATTCAATAAGCATTTTCTTCCAAAAACTCTCTTGCTATGTAGGCGTAGGTTTCACTATCAGAAGATGAAAATGCTTCAAGGTTTCTTTTAACTTCAAAGCCAATTTTTTCATTCTTTTTTAAATGACCTAAGAATTTCTTTAACTGATTGCTACTCATGGATTTCAACTTAGACGATAATACCATAGTTACAAAACTTGGAGCTTCATCTAAGAAATTGATTAATGTACTTTTGCTACCACTATCAATAATATCATAGGCCTCCCAAAATGGTTTTTGCAATGTTGGGGTATCTTTGTATTTTGATGTTATTCGTTTGGCTATTATACTTCGAACCAGAGGCGTGCTAGTTTTAAATACTTCTACAATTTGTTTATAATGCTCTTGGTATTGAGAATCTTCAATTTTTTCAAGTGCAAAGAGTTGATAATCATCGTTGATACTATATAACATATCTCTGATCATATAATCATCTAAAACCGACAGAGAATTATGCTTTAGTTGTTCGCGAATATCACTATGAACTATTTTCCAAACGGTGTAACATGAATACAATGCCCCAGAAACGATAGCTTCTTTAACCCTTGCAATTGTTGCTCCTGCAACAGCATCAACTCCATTTACGCTTCTCAATTTTGGCTTTTCAACCAATTGATTAATACTTCGCCTTCCTAATATAGATTTATCATCAGCTAATAGGGTATGTAATTTTTGATAGTCTTGAACCTCAAATTCATCGTGATCGTGTTTGGTCAGCGGCATTTCAGGAAACCGATCAAAACCTGCATACTCACCTAAAAGTGTCCAGTATAACCGAATATTCATCAATTTACACTCGCCATCGGCACAAACGGGAGTATTAATATTTGCTGTATATAAAACTGGTTTCTGATTTTCGCCAATTAACGCCAGAACCGGCTGCTTACCAATGGAATCAACTTCAATATAAAAACTTGTTTTTTTGGGAATTAAACGACTACCTTCTTTCCATTTCAATACATAAAATTCTGGTGCCTTATCTAATACCTCAAACGACGAAAAAAACGAAGCATCATGTTCAAAATTCTTTCCTGTATTTAGGAAGAGTACGAGTAATATAATGATTGGAAATAGATACTTCATCTGGTTAAATTACTTTTTTATCTCTGGAATTTTTTCAAACTTTTGATCTTCAATTAGCGCTAAATACTCCTTCAAATAGCCAGTATAAACCTCTCTAGGATTAACGTCGTACTTTTTACAAATTACCGCTGCTATACCCACTGCTGCACCCATTTGACCTGTTGTTAACATCACCCGAGGCCCTCCTAACCCAGCATGAGAGCAACTAAAGTTTCGACCGGCCATGAACAAATTAGAAATATTTTTAGAATACAAACTACGGTATGGAATGTAGTATTGCGGTGTTTTATAAAACAAGGCCTCTGAAATAAAATCAGGATTGTTTTCGTCTTCTAATATAGTTTGATAATGTATATCTACATCTCTGGTTTCGGTAACAACCCCATCAGCAAATTTTGTACCCTCCTTAGCATCATTAAAGGTAAAAATATAATCACCCACAAGTCTTCTAGATTCACGTTTACCAACTAAAGAAGAAACCCATTCGAGTTTTACATTTGCATTTGCAGTATCTTTTTTTGCATTTGAAAAAGAACCATAAATAGCTCTTAGCATATGGTCACGAATTTCTTCTGCATCATCAATTTGATTGTAATCAGGGTTACTAAATTCCCATTGCCATTCGCCTGCAACCTTGGCATAATCTCGTGCAACTGGCATTGCCCAAGGCACTTCTGGAAAAAGCACTTCTTTGTTTATTTCTTTAGAGCCCCATAAAACAGAGGAGCCCATAACTGCATTATCAGCTTCTTTCGGACTCCATAGTTCTCCATGCTCTTCCCAATCTTCACCATATGTTTCTGCGCTCTCTCTACCATATGAAAACTCTGCACCGGCCCAAAACCCAATCCATCCGTCACCTGTTGCATCAACAAATCTAGGAGCTTCAAAGCGAATTCGATTTCCCGTTGCGGTCTGTCTTGCATCAACATACTGAATTTCATTGTTTATTGCTTTGGCATCATAAGCTCTATGATTTAAAAACAAATCAATATTTTCATAACTCTTCACATTGGTATCACGCTTTTTCTGATCTAATTTGGCATCTGCACTACCATTAGGGTAATGTTCTGTATCAATTTTTCTAAGAATACGTTCAAAATTACCGTAGATACCTAGGGTATGTACTCGTATTTCTTCGCTTGCATTTCCTCCGAGTACTGGTCGATCATGTATTAATGCGACTTCAAGCCCTTGTTCTGCTGCTGCTATAGCGGTCGCACAACCGGCTAACCCCCCACCCACAACTACAAGGTCGTAGCCTTTCGAAATGTTAGGTGCATTAGGTTCAGCTTTTATTTTTTTCCTCCACTCCGCTAACTTTTTAGAAGAGGTTGGAGGTTCAACTTCAGATGTAGAGAAGTATATGGCGTCTATTCGACCATCAAATCCTGTTAAGTCTACCAATTCTAAGTCTATTTCCTTTTCAGTTATTTGAATCTTATCTACATATTCCCAACCCCAACCTGAACGTAAACCCAGTATTTTAGCAATACGCTGATTATTAATTACTAATTGAAATCGCCCAGGAGCTTCCCAGTTTCCTGGCACCCAATTTTTTGTTCTTACCCAAACATGATAGTTACCAGTTGATTCAAAATTCACTTTGGTTGTAGCATTTTTTACCGGTACACCAATACCATGAGCCAACAAATAAGGTGAGCCCATTTGTTGTTCAAACTGAGGATCAATAACCCAACCTCCAGGATTATCGAAACTTTCCGCTTCAATTAAAATGTCTTGGGCAAAATTGCTTTGTATAATTAAAACAAAGATTACTAAAAGTCTCATTGTATTTTTCATTCGCTATTTAATCATTCCAATGTTCGTCAATAACCTTTTGAATGTGCGGATAGTTAGCATCCGTTTCATTCAAATCTTCACGCATCTGAATCAATTGCTTTTTTAACTCTGCAATAGTTTCTTTATAGGCAGGATCAGTATAAGCGTTATTCATTTCTTTTGGATCTTTTGTTAGATCGTAAAATTCCCAAGCGGGAGGTGTGTCATGTGTAAAATCATTACCCCAACTTGCCTTATTCCATTCAGCATCAGGATCTTTTGTGTCGACCCAATATTTGCCGTAGTAAAAAATCAACTTGTATTTTTTAGATCGAATTCCGAAATGAGCAGGATTTTGGTGTTTATGTGCCAAATGCATCCAGTATCGATAATAAGTTGCTTGTTGCCAATCTTCTGGTTCTTCACCTGTTTCTAAAATAGATTTGAAGCTTTTTCCTTGCATATAATCAGGAGTTGTTCCTCCTGCTAATTCAATCATAGTTGGTGCAAAATCAGTGTTATTTATTATGGCATCAGTTCTAATACCTGCTTCGATTTTTTCCGGGTAACGCACGAAAAAAGGCATACGCATCGATTCATCATACATCCAACGTTTATCAATATAATCATGCTCGCCTAACATAAAACCTTGATCTCCAGTATAAACTATAATCGTATTATCTAATAAATCTTCTTCTTTCAAATAATCTAAAAGACGCTTGATATTGTCATCAACACCTTTCACACATCTCAAATATTTCTTCAGATAATCTTGATATAGATTACTAGTATACTCTTTTTCAGCAGCATTCATTTTCCATTTTACCAATTCATCAGGTTTAATACTAGAGGCTTCACGATATTTTTTATAAACTGTACTGTCGTTCCAATTTATATTCATTGCTTGATTACGAATCAAATTTCGATGTGATACCGAAGAACCAATAACCCGTGTTAAAGAATCATTTTTACCTCTTACCGCCTCTGAACCATGATTACCAATCTCATACAAACTTTCGGGTTCAGGAATAAAAGTATCAGCTAAATAATCTTCATATCGTGGGGCATATTCAAAATCATCGTGAGGTGCTTTGAAGTGATGCATTAAGAAAAACGGTTCGTTCGGATCTCGTTTGTTTTTCAAGTAGTCTAAAGTAGCATCCATAATCATGTCTGAAGAATGCCCAGTAGTTTTAACCACATTTTCAGGCCATGGTTGTTCACCTTGTACTCTGAACACTGGATTAAAGTACTTGCCTTGACCTGGTAATACTTGATAATAATCAAATGCAGCAGGTTCATGGTGTAAATGCCATTTACCTACTATAGCAGTTTGATAACCTAGCTTTTTCATTTCTATCGGCAAGTATTGATTTTCAGGTGCAATTGCACCTTCTAAATCAAGCACACCGCTTGTTTGCGCGCGTTGCCCTGTAATAATCGCAGCTCTACTAGGCACGCAAATAGCATTGTTTACAAAAGCATTTTCAAAAATAATACCTTCTTTTGCTAAGGCATCTAAATTTGGAGTAGGATTTAATGCTGCCAAACGGCTACCGTAAATACCAAAACCTTGTGTGGTATGATCATCAGACATGATGTAAATGATATTAGGTTTTTTAACAACTTTTTCTTCCTCTTTTTCATCGCAAGAAATTAGTGTAACAAAAGCTAAAACTAAAGCAAACCATACTTGGTTTAGATGTTTGGCATTTTTCATATATTCTGTATACTTGAACTTTTTCTGAATAACTAGAAAATTTTTATGTGTTCTAAATATAAGAAATGAAAACTGCAGTATTGGGTAAATTGGCTAGACATGATATGGACAAGACCATTTGTTATACAGTTTTATGTCTACAAAAAAACCAACCCCTAAAATGGAATTGGCTTTTTACTATTTGGCTAAGCAATTTGATATTACTTAAAACCGAATTTCTTTAATGCTTTATGGCTAATCACAATAACATCTAGCGGCTGTTCTTCCCAACTGTTATCTTGCTCAACCATATAATATTTCATACCTGACTTCTTTTTATGTTTCAGTATTCGAGCAAAATCTATACTACCTGTTCCAACTGGAGCAAATTTGCCTTCTTTATCCATATCTTTTACATGCCAACTTTTGAAACGTTTTGGATACTTTTCAAAATACGCAACCGGATCAGCTCCGGCTTTAGTCACCCAAAACAAATCCATTTGAAAATTCACATATTTCGGATCAGTGTTCTCCAATAAATAATCAATGATGACTACCCCATCAGCATCTTTCATAAACTCAAAATCATGATTATGATAAAGTAACTGAAGTCCGTATTCATCTGCCTTCTTACCAAGAGTAGTCAAAATATTTGCCAAATTTTCTGCACCACCAGTCATACTCATGGTATTTGTTTCATTATCATATTTGAAAAGACCCATGGGAGGTATTGGCACTACGAAATATTTAAAACCTGCGGCTTTAGCACTTGCCATTTCTTTATCAGCATTTTCAAGTGTAACGGAACTTTGATGAGTACTAATAGCATTTAAACCGAGTTCTTTGGTCAAATTTTTGAAATTTTCTGGCGTCATATCATAGTACTTACCATCTTTATAACCCGCAGCTTCAATATTTAAATACCCTGTTTCTGCTACAGCTTGTAAAGTAGCTCTAGTATTAGTTGCCATATCATCACGTACGGTATACAAAGCTAATCCTCCATAAGAATCTTGCGCTTTCATGTTTTCTATCCCCATAAAAAGTAAAATTACTAGTACAATTTTGTACATTTTCTTCATGACTTATCAATTTTAATTATTTGTTGATTATCGAATATAATGTTAATCACACAATTCGCTATAATTTATTGGAATTATTCTATTAATCAAAAATTTAGGAAGTGTACAATTTTTTTACCAACGCTTCACGATTTTTTAATACCACACGTTGATTTACCGAACCTTTATCAGTAAGCTCCCCTAAGGTCATTGACAAGGGTTTCTCTGCAATTACGTATTTTTTAATATAGGTAGAACTGCCGCTAGAGGTTTTATTGAAGTTGTGTAACCACTCATCTAAGAAACCTCTCTTTTCTTGAATTAAATTTGTGTTTTGTGATTTTATAGACTTTCCGAAAAGGCTATTACAAGCCTGTTCATTTAAAAATAAAATAGCAGCAATATAATCTTCATTCATACCGGTAACAACGATATCTTGAATAACCGGTGCTCCTAACTGAAGTGCTTTAGAGCGTATCACTCCTACATTAACCCAAGTGCCAGTTGCTAATTTAAAATCTTCCGTGATTCGACCATCAAATACCAAACCTTTGTCGGGTTGTTGATTATCTAAAAAACGTACCGCGTCGCCTGTTAAGAAATAGCCTTCAGAATCAAACGCAATTTTATTAGCGTCACTATCTTTCCAGTAGCCTTTGGTGAGATTTGGAGCCTTATAGCCTGCTTGAAATTTGTCTCCATTGGGTACTAATTTCATATCCATTCCAGCAACGGGTATTCCTAATAAACCAGAGAATCCTCCTGACCAATTTGCGAACATTGCAGAAGGGCCTGATTCTGTACTACCAAAACCTGAAATTACAGGTATTTTATATCCTGTGGTTTCTAATGAAAGTGCTTCAAGTTTTTCCCAAATTGGCTGGGCCAGGCTTGCACCGGCATAAAACATCATTTTAAGATTTTTAAAAAACTTTTGACGCAATATCTTATCATTTTCAAGGTACGGAATCAACATTTCAAATCCCTTTGGAACATTAAAATATGAGGTAGGAGAAATTTCATGTAGATTCTCAATTGTTTTGAGAATATCAACACTATTAGGTTTACCCTTGTCAATAAAAAAACTGCCGCCATGATACAGCGCCAATCCTAAATTATGATTACCTCCAAAAGTATGATTCCACGGCAACCAATCGATGAATACTGGTGCCTCTTGCTGCATAAACGGAAACATTTGACTGATTTGCTGCAAATTGGCACACCACATTTCATGATGATTTATTACTCCCTTCGGCAAACCTGTAGAACCTGAAGTGAACAAAATTTTGGCGTTAGTATCACCAGTTACCTTTTCAGCAACTGATTTCATTTTTATACTGATGGAAGTTTCAAGCAGTTCTTTAAAATGGGTGTTAACACTTTTATCAGCTGTTATAATTATGACATCTGGCAGTAGTTTACGGCACAAAGCTAACGCCCGACTATAAGTATTTGAACTTTGTGCAAACACAATCTTAGGTTTCAATAATTGTAAACAGTGCTTCAATTTGGCTAAATCATCAGAAACCAAAGAATATGCAGGAGAAATGGGGCTATAAACCACACCAACATGCAGAGCAGCTAATGCCAATAAAGCATGTTCAATACTATTCTCAGAAAGAATAACAATGACATCATCTTTATTGAAATCAAAACTGGTTAGATAAGACGCAACAGCCTTAGTTTGCATCCAAGCTTGCTCATAACTGAGTGCTTTCCATTGCCCTTTTTCTTTTGAGGCCAACAATGTTTTTTCAGGTTGATGTTCAGACCAAAATGCCAATTTATCTGTAATTTTTACAGGATACTTAGCTAATTTTTGTTGATTATAATAATGTAACGTACCATCTTGTTCTTGCTTTACATAGGTCTTCGTAGGTCCAAAATCAACTTTCTTATACATGTATAGGAATCTCTGCTTCTTTCAACTTTAATTTTAAGTTGTAAAAGTAACATTCCTTAGAAGTATTTATTAATTATTTCTTAAGAACTATTGTATTTGTTAACAGATACAATGTTTATGAAGTCTCGTTCACAGCCAATTTTACTTTTGTAAAATTACTCTTCGGTGCATCACAAACAGAACACGTATAAGTTTCTGGCAAATTTTCAAACTTGGTACCTTCTGCTACCTGGGCTTTAGAATCTCCATAATTTTTATCATACACGGTAAAACAAGATTGGCATTGATATACTTCTTTCTTTTCTTTTGTGTCTGATTTTTCAACTTTTTCATCAGGTTTTTTAATAGTACCTAATTGTTTAAAATACTTCTTACTCAACTCCATAAGTAAGCCTGGTAACTCAATTTTATCTACATCATTGGCGTAGGCGCTATATTTCTGGGTATTGGGGTCGAAGTTTTCAAAATGAATTACATTGTAAGTAGGCCGTACTTCAAAATCTTTCACTATAGCTGGAGCTCCGTTACGCTCAATAATCACTGATGCAAAATGAGAGCGCTTACCAACATCATTACTAATACCAAAGGTGAGGCCATAAGTACTAATATCATTTTGATCAAAGCTTCGTACCAAAAACTTTTTCAAATCTAAAGCATCAGTATCATCTACGGGCACATGCCAGTTCATTTCCAATTGTGAATGACGCACATTGATTCCCCATTGTCCTAAAAAGCGTTCTAACTCTAAACGACTAGTCTTTTTAATTCCTTTAACGATGAACGATTTCCAAGGTGTAATACAAATTTTACCGATACTATTATCTAAACAAAAACCACAGAATTCCTTTAAAAAATCAAGGTCATATTTATTATTACGCCAATACAAGCCTAACCAAAACTGATCAATTCCCATTCGATTCATTCCTTCGTAATACGGAAAAGTGGTGTAATCAATTTTTAACTCTTTTTCTACAGCCTTGTTATTAGTATCTAGCTTCTTACTAAGAACAAAAAAAAGCTCATCTACATCTTGTATATCTTCATGTATTTCTTCAATTGCTTTTGAAATCTTGTGAATATCCCAACTATAGATTAAAACAGGATAAAATGCAGCTTTTTTCCAATGTGGGAGCTTTAAATTTAAATACCAATAATCTTCACTTTCAGAAGCAACAAAGTTTAAATCTCCACTAAAAATAGGAACCAATCGCTGTTTAGGATCGGTAATATTTATCTTAAGTTTTGGCTTAAAATCAAAATCTTCTAATATATATAAGTATGTAGAACCTTTCAACCAATAGGTCATATCAAAAATGTCAGCTGAAACATAACTACAAACAATGTTCTGATAACTACGGTCGGCTATAATTTCAGTATTGAACTTTGATATATTCTCTAATTGTTTCTCATCTGCTGCATTTATTGGAAAAAGTAAATCTTGACGCGATCCAAAATGAACTTCGGTTAAACCTGTAGTTTCGAGCATTGAAATAATATCTTTCAACTCCCCTGGTGAAGTAACTCCTCCAGGTATCATGATGCGATGTAAGTCGTCGTTCATATCAAATAGTACGTTAATGATTATTCCTTTTTAAAGATTATTTTAGTGTATTATTAATTCAGAGTCAACTGTTTATGCATCAAAGCCTTCACTTCTGGTTTACAACTTCCGCAGCCTAAGCCAGCCCCTGTTTCAGCACAAAGTTTGTTGAAATTATCACAACCACTGGCAATGACATCTAGAACATTACCCTCACCTACTTGGCTACATGAGCAGATCAACTTTCCTTTTAACGGAACTGTATTTGAGGCACCTCGTAACAACTCATTTCGCTTTTCAGACAATTCAATTTCTTCTTCAATCAAGCGTTTGAACTCAGCAAATTCATTTTTATCACCCATCAAAATAGCTCCTTTCAGGGTATCATCTTTTACAATACACTTCTTGTAAAATCGCTGGCTAACATCCATTAAAATAATTTCCTCATAGCTACTATCGCCTTTGGGAGCATTGACCATACCGATACTGCATAAATCAAGATTCTCAAATTTTAGGATATTCATTAAAACAGAACCATTATATATACTACTGTAATCACCTAAAATATAATTGGCTGCAATATCAGCTTGTTGTTCTGCGGCAGAGGTGATCCCGAAAAGAGCATTATTAAACTCTGCAATTTCACCCATAGCAAATATATAAGGGTTATTAGTTTGTAAATAAGAGTTTACGATAACCCCTCGTCTTGTCTCAAGATTCGATTGTTTTGCCAATTCAATATTTGGTCTTGTGCCAATGGCATAAACAATGGCATTACATTGAATGGTTCTACCGGTTTTAAGACTAACGAGTAATGAATTTGCTTGATCTTTTTTCTCAAATACTGTACTTACTTCATTATCGAAGTAAATATTAATTCCACGCTCTATTACATCTTCCGCAAGCAAACGACTCGCTATGGTATCTAATTGCCTTTCCATTAAGCGAGGTGCGCGCTGCACAATACTAATATTGATATTAATTTTCTTTAACGCAGCCGCCAATTCTAATCCTAACAACCCGCCACCAACAATAACCACATGCTGATCTTCAGCAGGCAAACCTGTTTCTTGTAAATATTTTTTTAACTTATCAGCATCTCCCCTTTCTCGCATTGTAAAACGACCTGGCACATCCATCTTTACTTCGCTTGGCACAAAAGCCCGACTACCAGTAGCCATTACTAAAATATCATACGAATGATTGTTTCCATCAGTATCGGTAACCACTTTTTGAACTTCATCAATATCAACAATTCCGATACCAGGGTGTAGAATTACGTGTAACTTTTTTAATTCCCCTTTTTTTAGTTTTTCTAAAGATTCCCAAGACAATTCATCGCTAACATATTCTGGCAGCAATACCCGATTGTAAAATGGATCTTTCTCTTTCGAAAAAACATGCAACTCATCTTTTTGGTTCTTATCTCGATAAGATTGTATAAAACGATATGCAGCTGCCCCAGCACCAATAACAATTACTTTTTGTTGTGGTTTCACAAATTTCTCTACTTGAACAGCACAATACTTAAAATCAGGTTCTTTAGAAACAGGATCAACAATATCATTGGTAATGTTATTTGCACGGCCATAGTCATTATTCAACACCTTACCCCAATGCATCGGCAGAAAAACTACCCCATCACGTATTTCGTTGGTCACATTTACCTTTACCTGTACCTCACCTCTTCGGCTTTTAATTACTGCAATATCACCATCTTTTAATTTCCTTAAATAAGCATCTACTTTATTAATTTCTAAAAAAGGCTGCGGAATATGAGTTAACAATCTTTTTACCTTACCAGTTTTGGTACGCGTATGCCATTGGTCGCGCACTCTACCTGTATTTAAAATTAATGGGAAATCTACATTTGTTTCTTCGGAATTATTATACAGTGAGCTAGGAACATTAAAATGTGCTTTTTTATCAATTGTTAGGAAACTTTTATCTGTAAAAAGTCGTGGGGTACCCGGATGTGTAGCATGAGGTACCGGCCATTGAAAGCTTCCTTCATTCTTCAATCGCTCATAATTAAGACCCGATATATCAATACTTGTGCCTTTTGATAAAAGACAGTGTTCCTCATATACCTCACTTGCGCTGTTATAATCAAAACCTTCAAAACCTATGGCTTGTGCAAATCGCCATAGTATTTCTGCATCAGGTAAAGCTTCTCCTGGCGGATCAATTACCTTTGGCAGGTAACTAATTCTACGTTCAGAATTCGTCATGGTACCTTCCTTTTCTAACCATCCTGCAGCTGGCAGTAGTAAATCTGCAAATTTTGTGGTTTCAGAATGATGTGAAATATCTTGAACGACTACAAAAGCGGCATTGTTCAAGGCACGTTCAACCTTGCGTACATTGGGCATGCTTACTGCCGGATTGGTGCAAATAATCCAAATAGCTTTTAATTTTCCACTTTCTAGAGCGTCGAACATTTCCGTGGCAGTGTACCCAGGTTTTTCCTGTATTTCTTTACCTCCCCAAAAATCAGATACTTCTTTTCTATGAACAGGGTTTCCTAAATCTTTATGAACCGCGAGCAGATTTGCCATCCCTCCTACTTCACGACCTCCCATAGCATTGGGCTGCCCAGTAAGTGAAAAGGGCCCACAACCGGGTTTTCCGATTTGGCCTGTTAAAAGTGATATATTTAAAAGCGATACATTTTTAGACACTCCAATAACGCTCTGGTTGAGTCCCATCGTCCACATGCTCAAAAACTTACTAGCTTCACCAATATATTGTGCTGCTTTACGTATTTCTGAAGCAGGTATTCCGCATCTTTCAGCTGCTTGGCGAATTGAAAGTGAAAAAGCCATTTCTTTTACGGCCTCAAAGTTTACCGTATGTTTACGAATGAAACTCTTGTCAATTTTTCGTTTATCAATTAACCATCGTGCAATGGCATTAAATAAAATAACGTCGGTTCCTGGTAGTATTTGCAGGTGCAAATCGGCTGCCGCTGCAGTCTGTGTTTTTCGAGGATCAACGACAATAACTCTTACTTCAGGATTATCTGCTTTGCGTTGTTCAAGGCGTCGATACAGAATAGGATGACACCAAGCAGGATTTGCTCCAGCAATTAAAAAGGTATCTGCCAGTTCAATATCTTCATAAGAAATCGGCACAGAGTCTTCGCCCAATGTTTTTTTATAACCGACAACCGCAGAACTCATACACAAGCGTGAATTGGTATCAATATTATTTGATCCGATAAAGCCTTTTATAATTTTATTTGCGAGGTAGTATTCTTCAGTTAAACATTGTCCGGACACATAAAAACCTACACTATCAGGTCCATGTTTATTGATGATACTTTTAAAAACAGCAGCAGCACGCTCAAAAGCAGTGTCCCAAGTAACCTTTTGTAAGGGGTGGTTTCTGCTCCAGCGCATTGTTGGATGCAAAATTCGATCTGTGGTGTCTTGCGCCACATAGTTCAAATTTCTTCCCTTCGAACATAACATTCCCTTGTTTGCAGGGTAATCAGGATCACCATCCACAGAAATAGTTCCTTTAGAATCTACATCCACCAAAATACCACAGCCTACACCACAATACGAGCATATCGTCTTCTCTGTTTTCTTTTTTTGCATCTTCAATGGATTTGATTTTTACCTAAACTACTTAATTGCAAGGTATAAAAATACGTATTAATACGTAGTTTTAATTTGATAATAGTAACGGTTTTTTTTAATCGTATTCATAATTATCGCCCTGAAGTTGTACGATAAATGAAACCAAATGTCATTAAAGTTTATGCAAATGCAACTGTGATCACCTCGCTTGACAGGCTAATAGTTTTGTTTTACAAAATCATTAAACACTTTTTTATGCAGCTCTAAATCTAAATCTGGTGAAAGTGCAACACGAACAATATAATCTTTATCGCCTTCTTTGGTGGTACCTTGGGTAGAAGTCGCAGGAATCGTCCAATAGCAGCCTTTTAGTTGTCCGTAACTAACACAGAATTTACTTTCATTCGGAATTTCGGTTATCATCAAATTGATTAATTTCAAATTCAATGATCTTTTATGAGCCTCCTTTTCTTCAACTGAATTTCCTTTTGTGGGTAGGTCTAAAGAAAAAACAGAAGGTGTAAATCCCTCTTCAGCTAAAGTTTCGGAAACGAAATTGATTTTAGCAGTTGGTAAAGTTTCTTGAATATAGTTAACATAGTCACGTGTATTCACATAAGCCTCCGCAATTCTCTTATTCATTGAAGGTAATTGCGCTGCAAGTATTTCCATTTGCAACGCTGTGGCTTCATTATCACAAAGCTTCAAGTGTTGCGCAATTTTAGGCATCAATGCATTTGCTTTTTTATTCGCCACGCAATAACCAGCAGTGCAACGCCCGCCACTTGGAAATTTCGATCCACTAGTATATGAAATAGTTCTCACATCAGAAAGAATTTCATCGTCTCCTAAAAAATGTAGATTCGGGCAAAAAGTTTGATCTAAAATAAAAACAGGATCAATTGCCTTTTCACCACTAGCTGTAGTTCTAACTGCTGACAATGCATTTCTAAGTTGAGCCATATCTGGCACCTCTACCCTCGGGTTGGTGGGAATTTCTGCTATGATATACGGTATTGCATCTTTCTTGGCAAGTTCATCTAGAACCGCATCAACACTTTGCACCATATCATTCTCGCCATCAACAAGCAAATCAACCACAGCAACATTAGCCACACTAGCAGCTACCCGTCGCGCTTGGTCATTGGTGCCCCCATAACAGTTTGGTGGCACAACGAATTTTATAGCCTTACCAGGGTGCTTCTCTTGCGCCTCATGAATAAGGCCCATCATAATAGCATATTGCATTGACAGACCACTAGACCCTATAACAGCTGTAGTTGCTGCTTCCGTAATCTGTTGAATACTATCTAATACCATTGCTTTATTTGTCTCAGCACTATTTTTTGTGGCAGAAGCTGCTGTTTGACCTAAAGCCTGTTCTAAAGCGATTCGACAATTTTCAGGTGTCATCGCAATACTTTCTCTTCGTCTTACATGCTGAATTTCAGAAGTATAAGAATTACTATCAGCAGTATTTACCATTAAAGTACTTCCCAAATTGGAATTGGTATTGAGGTAAAAATCAACAGCATCAATATGTTCAATTTGCGCAAATCGCTGCACGGATGCTATATAAATTGTACTCCCATTAAATTCAGAAATTTCATTAAGACTGCTTATCTGTTGCGCTTCAAAATTATACCCATAAACCTGCTTTAACAGATCTACATTAAAAGCTTCTGGTAACGATGTAGTATATAAAATTCGAGTTGGCACGCCATCCATTGCATTCTTTCTTAGAATTGCAAGTATAGGCATGGTTTGCGATGAAAAGCTGATTACTGCGTCGGCTTGCATGTTATTTAAACTGGCAATATACCATTCAAGAACACATGACAGAGGATGCCCCAAACGAATATAATCATATGCCGTAGGTAAACTATCGAGTGATTTGGTATCGACAATTCCTGTTTGGTACAATTTTTCTAAACGATCTAAAAATTGAGTTTTAGCCAATCGTTCTTCATATATATCAAGTCGATGCGTGGTTAATGTCAACCAACTTTCAGGCATTTGTTCTAAAACTGCTTTCACAAATTGAAGCACATTATTTGCTTGCATATTTACTTTTTCAATTCAAGTTGCAAGATACATCAATTTGATTTTAACCAGTACTCTATACGTTAGGGTTCGGCACTAGTAACAGATAACTAACCGTGTATCAATACGAAACCTGAACTGTTAATTAATCCCTAAATCGTCAACCAAGATTAAACCATTGAATTAAACGACGATCTTATTAGCAATCGAATTAAAACTAAAACAATGAAAAAATATACTATTATAGCATTAAGCGTTTTCATGTTTACAGCTTTCAGTAGTAACATCACTGCTCAAACTAGAAACAAAAAGACAAATACAGAAACAACAAGAACTACGACACGTACCACTACAACACGGACGAAGAGAACAACACCTACTCGAGTTTCAAGAACGAAAGTAGTTTACAAAAAACCACAGACCAAAGTAGTCGCCGTAAGAAGTTTACCGACCAGTAGACGTACCTTAAAGCATAACGGACAAACGTATCATTATGTGAATAATAAATTTTACCGTTATAATGGTGGGCGATATTTACCAGTAAAACCAGTTTTAGGCTTGCGCATCAGAACCTTACCCATAGGTTTCAGCACTGTGGTTTTTAGCAACAGAAACTATTATCTAGCTGACGGTGTTTATTACCATCAAATTAACAGTGAATATGAAGTCGTTGAACCTGAAGTTGGTATGATTGTTTATGAACTGCCAGATAATTATGAAAAAGTACAAATTGACGGTTTGCAGCTTTATGAATCGAACAATGTGCTTTACGAAAAAGTGCAAGTAGATGGAACAAGAGCTTACGAAGTAGTAGGTATCATAGGAGATTAAGCGTTCACTCTGAGACTTTTATTGATGTGTAACGAGCGCCCCTCTAAATAAAAATAATATGATGTTTTAGTTTATAGGGGCGCTTGTTTTTTTTAGCAGTTCATTATTTTGGCGCCGTAGCTTCACCTACTGTTGCATTTTTAAACCATACCTCGGCATAACAACCATTAGCATATTGTTTTTCGATATCACCATCATAAACATCCGAACCTGTAGACCAAACCATATTTGTTTTAGGGTCTTTACCATTGGTTTGATTATATGCTCCTTGTTTGAAATAATTGATTTCACCAGCATAAGCATTTGGCTTTTCGGTGCCATCTCTTCCTATTGGAACAAACATTTGCCGTGTCTGTTCTGGTAAATCTGCTTTAGTAATATAGTCTGATTTTAATAGATTTTTGGTGAACGTTTTGGTCTCATGTCCTTCACTTGAAAAGGTCAAATACATAATACCTTTATATACGTTGACTTCGTAGCAGAACTCCTCACCCAATGCAATACCGTCAGTTGGTTCTTCAGGATAGTTGTTTGAATCTGACCCTACAACCGACATGTCATAACCCCAAACCGCTGATGAAAAATCCCATCTACCAGAATTATCTCCTTCGGGATTAATCTCGTAATTCCAAAAAACAGATCCTTTAGTTTGACCGGGAAACTTTTTATAGAATATTTTTAAAGGCTCGTTTTCATGACCTTCATCACTATGAATTTGCCCGACAACCACCGAATAGGAAGCAGCAACCCGCGCATCTCCTGATGTAGAAACATGCATCACTTTTAGCGTTCCTGTAAGCTTGCCGCCTGTTTCTGGAATCCAGTGCTTTTTCTCTCCTAATTCTGTTCTGGTATTGCTTGAAGTTCTAGATGTAATACCAGAATTTGGGGTTTTATAAACTACCCAATCGGTAGTACCATCGTTCTCTACATAAAAGAAATCCTTTTTCTCGTATCCGATTAAATTATCTTCTTTGGTACCATCTCCTAAAAGGATTTTAAATTTATCAAAAAAGGGAATCACATCACTCGGGTAGCTCGCTGTCGTGGTAGTTACTTCTTTTTCCTCCTCTGTTTTTTTAGATTTCTCACCACAACTGGTTAAAACGAAGGCCAGCAACATTAGGGCTACGGTTGATATACGAACGGATAATGATGTTGATTTTTTCATAGAATTTAACCTTTGTTTTAAATTGGTTAACCAAAATACAAACAATTGTTTTATTCTAAGAATTCTATGAATTTAAATAAAAAATAGAACAGATTTTGTTACGAAAAATCTTTAATTGAAAAAATTGGAATCTTGTTCAAACCATGCTCTTTCGATAAAAAAAATTACCCCTAGCCCATTAGATATACCGTGATATAAAAAGATTAATTAGGCGATTATTACACATTAGTTCAAAGGATATCAATAAAATTGAAATAGATATTTCAATCACTTTTAGTCTTTATAACTAAAACTCAAAATACTTCTTATTACTAAAAATCTACACCAAATTAAACTCTTGCGCTTTTTTTGATAAGTCCATCAAATTTTTGACTTCCATTTTTCGCATCAAATTGAAGCGGTGGGTTTCTACGGTGCGCTTGCTGTTCTGCAGTTTTTCGGAGATTTGTTGGTTGGTGAGCCCTGATAAGACTAGCTCAAGTACTTGAATTTCTTTGTTTGTAAGATCAAAAGGTTTGCTGGTTCGGTTTTCCACCTTGGCACTTTCCGTAGATTTGGCTTTCGGATTAAGAAGGTTATTTACTAAGACATTTGAAATGTCACCACTATAGTATTTTCCTCCGTCACGAACGGCATGTATTGCTTTTATAAATTCGGTTTTACCGGTGTCTTTCAATAAATAACCTTTAGCACCAGCCGCAACAGATTTTAGAATATATTCCTCTGAATCGTGCATGGAGAGTATAATGCACTTTACATCTGGCTGCATGGCACTTAGCTTTTCAACGGCTTCAATGCCCGTCATTTTAGGCATTCGAATGTCAATAACCAAAAGTTCAGGTTTTAAGTCTTGTACAAGCGTTATGGCTTCCTGCCCGTCGGCACCTTCACCAATTACTTTCAGGTCTTTTTCACTTTCTAAAAGAGCGCGAATACCATCACGCACTAACGAATGGTCATCTACTAAAACAATACTGGTTTGACTCAAAATAAATCTAAAATAAGTAGTTATACGTACAAAGATAGCTAAGCTAAACTAAAGTATCAAGTCTAACCCCAACCCCTATGTTACAGTTGTTAATTACAATTCTAAATTTTAAAAAAAGCTACCACAACCTAAATATGGTTATGATAGCTAATCGAAACAAAGCACTTGATTAACTTATTCCTTTGGTTTTGTATTTAGAAATTTTGGTTTCATGGTCAATTGTACAAAGGCCCAGTTTTGTGTACTTGCGGCATCAACCTCAGTAATACCTTTCAATTCATACATGCCATCAGCAGCGAACATTTGTGAGTACCCAACGGCAAGACCGTAACCATTGAACTTTTTTGCAAAAACGATATCGAGTTCTGTACCCAATGATTTTTCACCACTTGCTAATTCTTGCTCTCCACTGAAGTTCAATACTTTCACTAAAAGACTAGAACCTTTACCTAAATTGAACTTGGCACTCGCATGAATATCAGTTAATCCAACAGAATTGGCATGGTTACCTACGTAGAAATAATCCATAAAACCGTTGAACTTATGGTTGGTACCGTAAAGCGGGAAAAATGCTTCCGTTTTATCAGTCGTTGATGCATCATTACCACTAATGATTTCTGCACCCAGGCCTAAAGCAACTCCTTTAGAAACCTTATAGCTAAGGTCTAATCCTAATAAATAAGCACCACCGACATCTACGCTATTTTGACGTTCGCCACTTTGTAAATATCCATTAAAAGCTGCACCAAATGCTCCTTTTTTATAATTCAAGTGTGTACCTAAGGTAAATAAATTACTCACTCCGTCTGCTACAGCAGGGTCTCCAGTAAAGTTTTGAAATCCATTATTCAATAACAAGGCACTAGCAGAAAATGTTTCCCATTGTTGTTTCAAATACAAGTATTGCATGCTTTTGTAAGAGAAAAAGCCCGTAGTATTATATGCAGTACCTACCGATTGAAATCCACCAGGGTTTCCTGTTGTCGCGGTAAAATCTTGATTAAAGGCAAGCCCTAAATCCATCATAAATTTCCCTTTTTTATACTTCAATAAAGCGGCATCATGACTACGTGCTTGCATAGCCCAATCTACCCCACCCAGTATACGTTGATCGTCATACACTAGCATTTGTCGCCCCAGTTTAGTAGAAAAACCTTCGCCTAATTTAATATCTGCCCATGCCTGAAAAATTGAAAAAGAGTTGTTGCTATCTTCTGGTTTAAGCTGGCGATTCTCACCCCAAACCATAACATCTTGCATACTCATATAAAATTTAAAAGACTCAAATTGATATCCGGCATTCAATCGCAATCGAGAAGCAATTGCAAAACCAGGATCTGCGGCATCAGGTATTAAACTACCAAAACCGTTGCGATATTCTGTACGTGGTTTGAATTCGCCATCGAGAGTAAATTGTGCAGTAGCAAACTGAATCGATAGGACAAATAGGAATATAAAAATGTGTTGTTTTTTCATGATATAACTGTTTAATATGGAGTTAGTTGTTCTTGTTTAATGTTCTAAAAAGTCAATGAGATGTTTTCTGTACGTGTAGTAATCATCATGTTCGAGTACTGATTTTCTTGTTCGTGGGCGCTCAAAATTAATATCAAGAATATCTCCGATTTTTGCGCGTGGGCCACTGGTCATCATCACCACACGATCAGCTAAAAATATAGCCTCATCAACATCGTGCGTGATCATCACCGCAGTAATTTTTTCTTTGTTCCAAATTTCAATTAAAATATCTTGAAGTTCCCCTCGAGTTAACGAATCAAGCATTCCAAAAGGTTCATCGAGCAATAATACTTTTGGCTTAATAGCGAATGCTCGTGCAATACCTACCCGTTGTTGCATACCTTGAGAAAGTTCTTGCGCTTTTTTATTAAAAGCACCATCAAGACCTACCTTATGCAAGTAGTATTTTGCAATATCCTTTCGTTGTGCTTTCGTCGCATGTGAAAAAACTTGATTTACGCCCAGCAGTACATTGTCTAAAGCGGTCATCCATGGCATTAAACTAGGTGATTGAAAGATTACGCCCCTATCAGGACCAGGACCTTTCACCGGATTACCTAGCACAGCAATATTGCCCCCAGAAATAGGATTCAAACCTGCAATCATAGAAAGCATAGTAGTTTTACCGCAACCAGAATGCCCAATAATGGTTACAAACTCTTCTTTCATGATCTGAAGATTTAGGTCTTCAAGAACCACATAATCACCTTTTGGTGTGGGGTACACTTTTTTTAATTTCGATAAATCTAACATCACTTTCGAAGGAAAATGGATGCCATTTTCTGTAATATTCTGATCTGCTGTTGCTATACTCATGGTCTTTTTCTTTAATTAGGCTACAAAACTTTTAGGTGCAATATCTGGTAGGGTATACTCCTCTTTACTTACCGATTTTCGTTCAGCGCCTATGTCCATTAAATATTCAATGATTGCATTTCTAGTTTTTTTATAACTCGGGTTGTCATTCAAAGCCGTTTTATCTCGCGGCCTTTCAATGTCAATTTTAAATTCAGGACCCAAAGTTGCATTCGGCCCTGGTTTTAAAGGAATTACCCTATCGGCCATATAAATAGCCTCATCTACATCATTCGTAATTAACAAGGCAGTTCGCTTGTCTTTACTCCAGATATTCAGTATTTCATCTTGTAGATTCCCCCGTGTTAAGGCATCTAACGCCCCTAATGGCTCATCCATAATGATCATTTCTGGGTTCATTGCCAGAGCCCTTGCTACTGCCACACGTTGTCGCATTCCCCCAGATAATTCTTTGGGTCTTTTGTTAATTGCCGGACTCAAACTTACCATTGCTACATAGTCATCTACACGCTTTTTTAAAGCTGCTTTACTTTCCTTAGGAAAAGCCTCTTTTACCGCCATATATACATTCTGACCAACCGTTAACCATGGTAAAAGTGAATAATTCTGAAAAATTACACCGCGATCATGACTTGTATCAACCACGGGCTCTCCTTTAAACAAAACCTCACCACTGGTAGGTTTTAATAATCCGTTTATCAAATTCACCAACGTAGTTTTTCCGCTTCCTGTAAAGCCCACAATCGCTACAAATTCACCCTCTTCAATTGATAAGTTGATATTAGAAAGCACTTCTGTTGCGTGCTCGCCCTCTCCATAGGTTTTATAAATATTATTTAGTTCTAAGTATGCCATGTTTTTGTTTTTCTTTGTTCGATTCTAATTACTTAATCATTCTTATTGAACGATACCATATTCTGCACCGTCAACATTAATCGATCTAATAAGAAACCAATGATACCAATCACAAACATGGCTACGATAATTTTCGCATTTGAATCGTTGGCTCCGTTTTGAAATTCTTCCCAAACAAATAATCCTAAACCTTGACTTTGCGCTAATAATTCGATGGCAATTAATACCATCCAAGCTACTGAAAGGGTAATACGCAAACCTGTAAAAATTAAGGGTAATGATGAAGGTAAAATCACCTTAAACACTTTTTGAAAAGTTCCTAGTTTCAAAACTTTTGCTACGTTGATATAATCTTTATCAACCGATGCTACCCCCATGGCTGTATTCACAAGAGTCGCCCACATGGCACATAAGCCAACACTGATAAATGAAATCACAAAAGCATTATCAGAGCTATCGCCGATATAAAGTGTCTTCACAATCATGAATACCAACAAGTACCAAACTACCGGAGAAACGGGCTTAAAAATTTGAATAAACCAGTTGAATGCACTACGCAAAGACGGACTCAAACCAATTACAATTCCGATAGGTACTGCAATTAAGAGTGCTAGTAAAAAACCAGCGAAAACTGTTTTTATACTCGTTAAAACAATATCAACAAAAGAAGCCCGGCCCGTGTATATAATGGCATCTTTACCTTGAGCAACCAATTTTGCATTGGTAGTAGCCATTTTTTCAGCGAATGCCGCTTTATCAGCAGTAATCACTTTATGATCAGCAATTAATGATTGTAAAGACCCCCAAACTTGCGACGGAGAAGGAAGCGTATTTGGTTGACAACTACTCTCACCAGATTCGATACAAGCGCGTTCTGCATCGGCTGCTTCTTGACCACGTTCTGTTAATGCCTTCTCAATTTTATACGAAGCCTCTTTATTATAAAGTGCTTTAGAACCCAAATGCCATAAGCCTAAAAAGAGTAAAATCGATACGATAGTAATACCCGCTTTTTTTAGAGAATTGAATATATCTCCTTTTTGAATTTTAGGGGTTACTTTGGCTAGCAAAGACTTTATAAAAGCTGTGCTCTGCCCTTCTTTTTTTAATGTGATATCTTGTTCCATCTTTGTTTTCTTTGTTTCGATTTGTGTACTAAAACTATTAGTCTTTGTTTCCTATGGAGAAGCTATTGATATACCCAATTGGGTCTTTAGCATCATAAGAATTTCCATCAATAAAGTCAGTGGTTGCAGCTTTATAACCGTCTGTTGCAGGAATATCTGTAGCAGGAATTTGTCCTTCAGCAACTAATAAATCTGCCGCTTTTTTCCAGATGTCTGGTCTGTAAATATCTTTGATGGTTTCGCCGTACCATTCCGCGGTTTTCTTTTCAGGAATTTGACCCCATCTGCGCATTTGTGTTAAGAACCAAATACCATCAGAATAGAATGGGTAGGTTGCATTATACTTATAGAATACGTTGAAGTCAGGCATTTCACGCTTGTCACCTTTTTCAAACTCGAAAGTACCAGTCATTGAATTTGCCAATACTTCTACCGGAGCGCCAACGTATTGAGACATAGAAAGAATCTCAACAGCTTCTTGTCTGTTACTTGGCTCATCTAACCATTTACCTGCACGAATTAGAGCTTTGGTAACTGCGATTGCCGTATTCGGATTATCGTCAACAAATTTCTTTGTCATTACAAATACTTTTTCAGGATTGTTTTTCCAGATATCATAATTTGTAGTCACCGGAACACCAATTCCTTTAAATACCGCTTGTTGATTCCATGGCTCACCAACACAGTACCCGTAGATTGTACCTGACTCTAAAGTAGCTGGCATTTGCGGCGGAGGCGTTACAGACAATAATACTTCAGCATCAATTTGACCTTGAACATTGTCAGCAGTATACATACCTGGGTGAATACCAGCAGCAGCTAACCAATAGCGAATTTCATAGTTGTGTGTTGAAACAGGAAATACCATTCCCATTTTGAAAGGCTTACCGCTATTTTTATATTCAGTAATTACTGGTTTTAAAGCTTCTGCTTTTATAGGATGCACTGGCTTACCTTCTGCATCTTTCGGAACATTTGGTTTCATTTTTGACCAAACATCATTAGAAACTGTAATGCCGTTTCCATTTAAATCCATAGAAAAAGGAGTTACCAGTTGCGCTTGTCTACCAAAACCCGCACCTGCTGCAATTGGTTGACCAGCTAACATATGTGAACCATCTAACTGACCATCAATAACACGATCTAGAACGTTTTTCCAATTCGATTGCGCTTCAACAGAAACGAAAAGTCCCTCATCTTCAAAAAACCCTTTTTCTTTAGCAATTGCTAAAGGAGCCATATCGGTTAGTTTTATGAAACCAAAAGTTAATTGCGGTTTTTCAATATCTAATTGTTTCGTTTTTGAAGCAACTGCTTCCGTAGCAGCTTCGGTTGTCTTTTTTGCATCTTTTCCTCCACATGCCACAATTAGTAGGGCGAATGCTGAAAGCAAAGAAACTTTTGTAATAATGGTTTTCATATGTATGTGATTTTAATAGTAACTACGTATTTATACTTACTTAAGGCAAATGTATACGTAATTTTCAATCAGTTTCATGCAATCAATCATGATGAGATAGCTTTTTACTACATGAAAAAAACTGCTATATCACAGGTTTAATTAATAAATAATTGATTATTAGAATATTACAAAATACGTACGTTATTAAATTGCTACGTATTTTAATTCACTTTAATGACACCTTATTTGGAGTTTTTCTCTAGGTGTTTTATCCATTCAGGTTCAGATAAACCCAGATACTTTTTATCAGCACCATACGGATCTTCACCTCCATTTAAATACAGCTCAATACGAGCTAGCGAAATAGTGTCTTTTAATTTAGTAGCGACCTCATATTTATGGTTTCCATGAAAATCATGGCACTGTATACAGGTAAACCATTGTTCATTAGCAATCAACTCTGTATGAGCAACATCAACTGGGTCATTTTCAACCTCTAAATCTTGATGGCAATTCACACAGTAATTTATGGCAACCACAGTAACGCGCTCTCCGTTGTGTTCTGAATGGCACGTAATACAGGTGGTGGCGTCAATTTTTTTAATCACTTCTTTAAACCGGGGTTCTGAAAAACGGTATGAAGGGTGACGGTCATTCGGTCGGTCATGACATTCTAAGCAATTGCGAACAGTAACATCTTGGGTACCAAAATCTACACCCTCTTTGCGCATTCCAACGGCATGTTGAATGTTTGATTGCACTTGTTGTGAAAGATTTCCTCTAGCATCTGAATGACAGGTCACACATGATAGTTCATTATGCCCAATATTCATAGGGCCTGGTGAGATATATTCTTCAGAAGCGTCTAAAGAATAAAAAACAAAAACAGTAATTCCCACCACTATACCGATGAGTCCGCCTATGGTTTGTCTTTGACGTAAAGGACTAATTTTTAATTTCATCATATTGGATTAAAACGCTATAACCACATTCTCACTAACAGGATAGCTCACACAGGTGAGAATTTGGCCTTTGTCAACTTCAGATTGCTCTAGAAAATGACCCTCTGTCATTTTAATTTCCCCAGAAATACAGGAAGCTTTACAAGTAGAACACATACCCGATCGGCACGAATACGGCAGTGCTATATTGTTAGCCATTGCCGCTTGTAAGATGGACTTGTTACCAGAAACCTTTAATCGATGCGCATCGCCATTCAATTGTATTTCCACATCACTCGTTAGATTCTTATCATCAATAACAACACTCGGGCTTTTAAATAGCTCTACCTTAATGTTTTGAGGCGATACTCCGTTAACACTTAGAATGCTTTTTACTGCTTCCATATAACCAAAAGGACCACAAATCATGAACTGCTGATCTTTAAATGAAATGTTATGCTTCTCAAACAAACTTTCCACCAAATCATCAGTTATTAAACCCTTGTGATATTGCGCCAATTCAGGACATTCCCCAGAAATCAAATGCTCTATAAATAAATGCCCTAAATGCTGTTGCACTAATTGAGATAATTGCTCTTTAAAAATTATGGAATCAACATCTTGATTTGCGTAAATCAACAATATTTTAGAGTCTAATTCTTTTTCAAGTATAGATTTAATAATGGAATAAACTGGAGTTACACCACTACCTCCTGCAAAGAATATATACTGCTTTTTTTCTTTTCGTTTCGGTACTACGAAAAAGCTACCGGTAGGTTTATCAATTTCTAATTTATCTCCAATTTTAAGCGCATCATGAATGTAATTCGAAACCAAACCATTTTCTACTCTTTTAATGGTAACCTCTAAATCTTTATCAGTATACGGACTACTACTAAACGAATATGCCCGTTTATGAATATCGCCTGCTATAGGCACATTTAAAGTCATAAATTGACCAGGTTTATAGCCAATTTTATTAAAAAAACCTCCATTTTTAAAACAAACAGTAACAGCATTTTTCGTTTCTTTTTTAATGTTTTTGACCGTCAATTTCATGTGTAGTTTATTTATAATAAAACACCATTGTTATATGAAAAAACATCATAATGGTTATAATAATTGAGAATGCCACGTGCGCTATCATCCAACCTTTAAATAGGCCTTCGCTAGTACTTTTGATTACGTCTAAATTAAAATACCCGAGCAAAGCATTTGCAAAAAACAAATAAGAAAGCAAAGCCAAATACCCGTAGCCCATACCGATGCTATGCACATAAAAAAACAAAGGACTTAAAGCTCCCGCCCATTTATGTAATAACGCAATGGTTTGTGCATGCCGGCGATACTTTTTGATTACCCTGCTTAGGGTTAGTACCCACTGAAAAGTGATAAAAACCGCCAATGCCAAACCAGACCATCGCTTGTACATTTCTTCCTTCTGCAGGTTTGAAAGCCATGTCCATTCTAGTTTTAAAAAAAACTGAATAAAAAAAACGATGAGCAGTATGAGGCCGACTATGGTAGATTTTTGGTTGAATTTCACTGAATCTTATTTGAAGCTAGATTTATTTATTACACTAAAGGGTTTAAATAGTATTTACTTTCTTGATACTAAAGTCTTCATTGTCTCGTAAGAAGATAATTTTCTTACGCTATCAAGAAACACCTCTGCAGTAGGCAAATAATTACCTTCTTCTGGCCATTTATCACCAATGGTAGGCTTTTCACTACTTTCGAAAGCCGCTATTTCATTTAAATACTCGACATAAATATCTACGGTGCCTTTAGCATATGCATCTAACACATCCATTGTTGCACCATAAGTCAGCGAATCTTTAGGATATTGCCACGTAGTCGCCCCCATTACATCACCCAAAACCCAATCATCTTTTGCTGTTTGAGAATGTTCATTGTGGCAACTTACACAGGCACCTGCGCTAGCTAAATCAGCAAACATGGCGGTATGTAATTGCTGCTCTTCATCATAAAAGAATTGCGGCTCTTGATCTACTTTTATTTTACTAAACAATTCAGCTTGTTGCCCTTCAAATTTATTGGCATTATTAATAGGAAAATCTGAACCTAAATATAAGCCCAGCGGCACCGGACCTTTAGTTATACTTGTTGCAACGCCTCTTAAAAACAAAGCTGGTAAGGGCCCTGCCTCCACATCATCTTTTCTCCAGTCTTCATCGAATTTCATTCCTTGTAATTTGCCTTTACCAACGATTGCCTTGGTGTACAAAGTTCTTGTGACATCATTCTCTTTTGATACCATTTCAAGTACTTCATCAACTGCAAATACATTGGCTTCACCCGCGGCTACACCAGTTTTTTCTTCAGGAACTCCTCCACATGAAATCATTATAAAGCTTAGCACTAATATGAGAATGATTAATACTGGGTAATTTTCTATTTTTCGCATAGTTACATATATTTTAAGATTAGTGTTTAATAAGATGCTTTAATCATAACTGAAGACATGGTACCGTATACATCCGTCCAAGCTTTTTTTACATCAGGAGTAAAATCATCTCCTAGTCCAGCCTCAAGAGTACTAAGTAAAGCAGCACCAACGGTATCATAGTGAGCGGGTTTAACCTTATATTCTACATGACGCTTGCCTAAGTTTTCGAGTACAGGAATCAGCATATCTAAATTATTTAAACTGGCAACTGCACTGGCCAACATGCTCATTAGCTTATTTCCTTGGGTTGCCATTGCTGCGTCACTAGCAGGAAAAAGCGCTTTTAAGGAAGGGTCGAATTCAAAGAGTTTACTGTAAAAAATTTCAGCAGCTTGCGGAGCAATTGGTTTAACTTTTTCAAAGGACGATTGTACGAGGTCGATAGTGGTCTGTTCCATATTTAATTATTCTAGTTTAATTAAAACTTTAATCAAAAAGTAAGTACATATACTTACTTTGAGTTACAAATATAGAATGTAGACTACGTATGTCTTATGGGATATCACAGTAGATGAAGTTCTTTTTCAGCATATAAAATGCTGCGTAATAACATGTTTAAACATGCAATCAGCTATACTTACTAAAAAAACTATTGAATTTAAAAATGAAGATATAAACTAACAATTAACTAGCTATCGAGATAGAAATTATGTTCGGAAATCTCTTTGCGAAGCTGTTCAAGATGCACTATACCAATGCGTTTTCCTTTAGTTGTTATTAGGTTTTCTTTTTTCAGGGCAGAAAAAACTCTGATGACCTGCTCTTCTGTTGTACCCGCATAATCAGCATATTCACGTCGACTTAAAATAATAGAAATAAAGCCATTACTGAGTCCAAATTTTCTATTGATATAAAGCAAGGTGTCAATAACACGTTCGCGAACTGTCATCTGAGAAAGTGATTTTACTTTCGCTTCACTCTTATTTAATTCATTGGCATAAAACAGCATCAAATCATAAGTAAACGTAGGCTCTTTATGCAAAACTTCTTGCAAACTTTCTTTAGAGAAATAACACAGGGTACAATCTTCAATAGCAATTGCGCTTATGGTATAGAACTCTTCGGTGCCAAAACCACGGTGCCCAATAATTTCACCTTCTTTAGCAAAACGAACGATCTGTTCTTTACCATGAAGTCCTGTTCTTAATACCTTTACAACACCTTCAAGCACAAAAAAGAGCCCGGTAACAGGTGCTCCTTCCATGATAAATTGTTGTCCTTTTTTACAACGTATTTGTTTTCGCTGACTTGCGAAATTCGCTACAATAGCAGAACCTACATTTTTATTTATAAGGCAGCGCTTATTTGTACAAATAGCGCATGCGCTATTCAACAAATTCTGATTTGGAGTACTGACATTATATTTATTAGAGGCTGAAATCATGTCTATCACCTAATCTTTAGTACCAATTAATACAAATTCTTTTCTAGAATCTAACTCCATGTTCATCAAAATTTTCCATTGTTTACAACACAACAAAGCCATTAACACAAACAAGCACTTACTCAAAAATAAAGGCACTTCAACTACTTTTTCAAAATCAAAATACAACTTCATAAAGAAAAGAAATACAACGATATTCAAACCAATGTGTATCACCATAGCCTTATGCAAGAATACTTTACCATTTACCCTCATGGAATAAAACATATGTATATCTGCTAATGATTTAAATGCTATAGCCTTCATAACCCTTGAGTTGATCAGCTAAGCTACGTATTAATATACGTATTTTTACGTATTAAGTAAAAGTAATCTTGAAATTCACCCCGATTTACGAGGTTCACGAAAGCACTGGTATATAAATTAGGATATCAGAATATAAGCTGCTTGATTTTAAGAATTTCAAAAAAGAGAAGCAATAAGAAATTACCAAAACACCTAAATTTTGATTAAACTAATAGAAGCATACGTAGGTCGGTTGCAAAAGCTATATTCGAATATCAATATGTAAAACCTTGTTATTTCAGAACCTTTCAAATAGCAAAAAAGCCCGATGTTAACTTCGAGCTTTTTTTGAACATCATAAACAAAATAATTAATATAACAATCTTAAAATATCTAAAACTTATCTACCATTTACGCAGAAACAATATCACCTTTAACACCCCTTGCAATTACAACAACTTCATCTATAAGGTTTTGCGGCACATTCAATTCATCAAGGGCACTTATCAAATGCGAAATAACGGCCTCAAAATGATCTTCATTAATATTCATTCGTGCATGAACTCTCTTCATACTTTTACCAGTATAACCCATTGGACAGCCAAAGGCATAAGCTAAAAATGCCTTCTGTTTTCTAGCCTGGGTTTTAATTCTGGTTTTAGCAAAAAAATGATTAATACTATCATCAGCAAGAACTTTAGAATAAAAAATATCTACAGTAGCATCTACTGCATCCATCCCTCCTATTCTTTCAAATAATGTTTCTTCTGACTCCATTACAATTGCATTAAATTTCGTTTAAAAGGAACTTAGTCTTTCCGATTTGAAACTATGAAATTTTACGTAGTTCTACGTAATAAAATGCTGATTATTAGAGTGAAAGTATCATTTTTATGAGGATGTCAATTTTAAGGAATCATAACTAAGAGTACTGAAAAAAAACAAACCTTATTTTATCAAATCTAAATTTCATTATTAAACGAAAACTCTATAATCTAACTTGCAGCAACCTTATCTTATTATAAGGAATGTAATACACGTTGCACTTCTTCCTCAAAAAAGAGCGGGTGTTCTGCTACCACATTTCCGATAATTATGATTCCCGGTACTGTTTCTTGTATGGAGTTTTTATATTCATGAATACCTTGCAAAGTACCCACCACACAACTCTCATTCTTTAGAGTACCATTCTGTATGACCGCTACAGGTGTACTCGAGACTCTATATTTACTGACCTCATCAACAATCTGCACCAACTTTCGCACTCCCATTAAAATTACCATCGTTGCAGAAGATTGTGAAGCGTATTTAAGGTCTTCAGAAAAAGAACCATCGCGTTTGGTTGCCGTCATTACCCAAAAGCTACTGCTAACTCCCCTACGCGTCATTGGTATGCCTTGACTAGCCGGTACAGCCAACGCACTCGAAATTCCTGGGACAACAGAAACAGGTATGCTGAAAGACTCTACATAGGCTATTTCTTCATGAGCTCGGCCAAAAACAAAGGGATCACCACCTTTTAAGCGAACTACATGACCATATTTAAAAGCATTTTTTACAATGAGTTCATTAATATCATTTTGAGAAAAAGAATGTTGATTACAACGCTTTCCTACGTATATTTTCGGTATAGCCTTATCTATTAAGGATAAAAGCTCAGCACTTACCAAAGCGTCATACAAAATTACATTAGCTTCTTGCAATCTTCTCATTCCCCTTATTGTAACAAGATCTCCACTTCCCGGGCCAGCGCCCACTAAACTAACTTTAGGTTCATTTTGACTCATCATCTTTTCAATTTTTGATATTAAGATTATCAAATCAACAACAAGAGTACGTATTTTTTTTGAAATAATCACTTCAAAACTACGTATTTATACTTATTTTTGCTTTGTAGTATTAAATATAAGCTCATGAAAACTATAGTAGTTGTTGGAAACGGAATGGTAGGGTATAAATTCTGCGAAAAGTTCATCGCTCAAGCAGATCATACAAAATATAAACTCATTGTTTTCGGTGAAGAGCCGCGTGTAGCTTATGATCGTGTTCATTTAAGTGAATTTTTTGAAGATGGTGATGCGGAGCGTTTAAGCTTAGCTCCTCGTAGTTGGTATGAAGAAAATAAAATTGACCTCTATACGAATGAAAGAGTATCAGAAATACATAGAGCTTCTAAAACCATTACTACCTCAAATAATCTTAGCTTTCATTATGATCATTTAGTGCTTGCTACAGGGTCTGCTCCTTTCGTACCGCCCATTACAGGGGTTGAAAAAAAAGGAGTGTTTGTATATCGCACCATTGAAGATTTAGAAGAAACTCTAGCCTATGCCGAAACCGTTAAAGGTGGTAGAGCTGCAATTTTGGGTGGTGGATTATTAGGCCTCGAAGCTGCCAAAGCGGTAATGGATATGGGCCTAGAACCACATGTGGTAGAGTTCGCCCCAAAATTAATGCCACGACAGCTTGACAGCAGAAGTAGCAAAGTATTACAGGTGAAGTTAGAGTCAATGGGCATTAATATACACTTGAGTAAAGCTACCAATCAAATTTTGGGGAATGGTAAAATTACTGGAATGGAATTTGGCGAAGACGATACCCTTGATGTTGATATGTTAGTCATCTCTGCCGGTATTCGCCCACGCGATGAACTTGGAAAAAGCGCAGGCTTAGAACTAGGTACCCGTGGTGGTATTGTAGTTAACAATAAGATGGAGACTTCAGATCCTGATATTTTAGCTATCGGAGAGGTTGCGCTTTACAATCAAATGATTTACGGCTTGGTAGCTCCTGGTTATGAAATGGCGCAGGTAGCTGTAGATCAAATTTTAGGTAAAGAAGAGGTGGTTATGGCTGAAGAAATAGATATGTCAACAAAACTAAAATTAATTGGTGTTGATGTTGCTAGTTTTGGAATACCTTTTATGCCTGCAGACAAGGGGCATTCCATTATATTCGAAAACAAAACAGAAAGCTTATATAAGCGAATTAATGTTTCTCACGATGGTAAAAAGTTGTTGGGAGGTATCTTAGTAGGTGATGCCGATGATTACAATATGTTACTGCAGATGTATCAAAACGAGATGCCCCTGCCTGAACAACCAGAGGCTCTAATTATTGGCAGCCGTGGTGAAGGTGGAAGCTCTTTTGGTAGTGCCATGGATTTACCAGACACTGCTGTAGTATGTTCTTGCGAAGCGGTTACTAAAGGGGCTATTTGCTGCTCTGTTCTAGAAGATGGCAATGAAAACCTAAAAGCAGTAGCTAAAGCCACTAAAGCTGCTACTGGCTGTGGAGGTTGTAAACCTATGGTTTCAGATTTAATTACAGAAAGCCTTAAAACGCTCGGCAAAACGGTCAAAGTTCAGATATGTGAACATTTTGAATATTCACGGCAAGAACTTTTTGATTTAGTTAAACTTCGAAACATTAAAGATTATGATGAATTACTAGACACGGTAGGTAAAGGTCATGGTTGTGAAGTCTGTAAACCAGCGGTGGCCGCCATTTTTGCAAGTATTTATAACGAGACTGCTAATAAACAAGAAACCATACAAGATTCTAATGACCGCTTTCTAGCCAATATTCAGCGCAATGGCACCTATTCTATTGTACCACGAGTTGCAGGTGGAGAAATCACCCCGAAACAACTTATGGCTATGGGTAGAATCGCTCAGAAATACGACTTATATACGAAAATCACTGGTGGTCAACGCATTGACATGTTCGGGGCGAAGTTGCATGAATTACCATTAATATGGGAAGAGTTAATTAATGAAGGTTTTGAAACCGGACAAGCTTATGGCAAGTCACTTCGTACGGTAAAAAGTTGTGTAGGCTCAACATGGTGCCGCTATGGTATGGATGAGAGTGTGAGTTTTGCAATTGAAATAGAAAATAGATATAAAGGAATTCGTTCACCGCATAAATTTAAAGGTGGCGTTTCTGGATGTATTCGTGAATGTGCAGAAGCTCGTGGTAAAGATTTCGGATTTATAGCCGTTGAAGGAGGCTGGAATGTTTATGTTGGTGGCAACGGAGGCGCCAACCCAAAACATGCCATTTTATTAGCCGAAAAAGTAGACAAAGAAACTGCTATTACTTATGTTGATCGGTTTATTATGTTTTATATAAAAACCGCCCTACCCTTACAACGTACGGCTGCCTGGTTAGACAAATTGGAAGGAGGAATTACCTATTTACAAAATGTAGTTATCAATGACTCTTTAGGCATTGTAGAAGAACTTGACCAAGAAATGCAAGCTTTAGTAGATAGTTATAAATGTGAATGGAAAGAAGCTGTTGAAACACCAGAAATACGTGAACGATATACACATTTCGTAAACTCTGAAGCCACCGATGATAATATTGAATTTGTAGCCTTAAGAGAGCAAAAAATGCCCAAAGAGTGGGTTTAAATTTTCGTCACTTAAAATTCTTGCAAAACGAAAATAAAAACTAAAAAACTTAAAATGACAACACTACCTATAAACATGTATGAAACTGTTAGTGAAGATGCCGTCAAAGTATGGTTTAAAGCTGCTTCAGTTTCAAAATTTCCAAAAAATGGAGGCGCTTGTATTAAATATAAAAACCTACAAATCGCCATATTCAATTTTACCAGAGAGGGTAATTGGTACGCCTGTCAAAATCTGTGTCCACATAAAATGGAGATGGTATTGTCTCGTGGAATGATCGGCGAAGAAAACATGGAAGCTAAAGTTGCTTGTCCGTTGCATAAAAATAATTTCTCTTTAAAAACAGGAAAGCATTTGAATGGAGATTTAGATTCGATTGCCACCTATCCTATTAAAATCGAAGATGGCTTTGTATATGTAGGCTTTTCCGACTAGTTTTGGCTAAAAGAAAAACATATGCCAACATCTGATAAATTGCAAAGCGCTTTTGAACTTTTTGATGCAGCCAATCAAAAAGACCCGAATACCGAGACTTTTGAAGGAAAAGTATTTGCCAAAGAACTACTATATGCACAGCGCATGACGGCACAATTGAATGCATTTGCACCAGAAGCATCAGAGGCCTTACAATTAACCGCCCGTTGTCAACATATTTGTCGTTGGGAAATAGCTCGCGAATCATATGACATGAATAGAGAGGGGTATCTACGCTGGCGTCAGGCATTAAAGAAGTTTCATGCCCAGAAAGCTGAAGGAATATTAGAAGAAGTTGGATATTCAACCGAATTAATTAATACGGTGAAATTCTTATTAGAAAAAAAACAACTCAAGAAAAATGAAGAAACTCAAACTTTAGAAGACGTAGTTTGTTTGGTGTTTTTAGAACACTATTTTGCACCTTTTGCGGCCAAACATCCCGAAGATAAAACCATAGATATTCTTCAAAAAACATGGCGCAAAATGTCAGAGAAAGGGCATGAAGCCGCTTTAAAGCTACCACTTTCTCAAAACTCACTTCGATTAGTTTCGAAAGCTATTAGTAGCTGATAGATTACTTTTGTAAAAAGAAATTGACTTTATGACGGAAAGCAAACATCAAAAACCACTTGATACGACCATGTTTCTTCGTATTCGTAAGTGGTATTTGGTTGCTTTAGCGGCTATTGCTATCACCGTTATTGTTGCCCAAGTTCTAATTCAAACACACCTAAACTCTCAACTTAAAGATTCTCGTGTCATTAATGTCGCTGGGCGCCAACGAGCTTTTAGTCAAAAATTGGTAAAAGAGGTATTGTTACTTAAGGAAGCTAGTTCTGATCTAAAGAAGCAAGAAATTATCTTTGAAATTGAGCAAACCTTAGCCGTTTGGAAATCATCTCATCGAGGACTGCAATCAGGTGATACGGGTATTGATGTTCCCGCAGAAAACGATACTGAAATATTGCAGTTATTTAAAAATATTGATGTACACCATCATGCGATGATTGTAGCAATTGAAGATGTTCTTTCTCAGAATGAAAACTCACAAAATTTTGAAGTTCAGATAGAAGTGCTGTTAAACAATGAACGTGATTTTTTGAGATTGATGGATGATATTGTGAATAAATATGATAGCCGAAGTAAAACTCAACTTCAGAATCTTAAAAAGAAAGAATACTGGTTGTTGGGCTTTGCTTTATTAATCTTATTTCTTGAGATTCAATTGATATTCAGACCACTATCAGTTCAGATACAAAAAACGATCTCGAAATTAATACAGAGTCAAACAGAGTCAGATGCAACTGCCTTTAGGATAGAGACACTGCTTACAGAAAAAGAAAAGTCTTTAAAAGAATTACAAGAGCTAAATTTTGTCATTGATAATGCAGCGCTTTTTGCAAGTGCTCGAAAAGACGGAAGCATTGTTTTTATTAGTAAAAAGTTCTTAAGCCTTTTAGGCATTAAAGAACAAGCATTGAGTAAACCTTTGTCTGAAATTTTAACCACTGACGAAGGGCAACAACAGTATTTAAAAGAAGTACTTAAAAGCAATCTCAAAAAATCGATAAGAAAAGAAGAAATTCAAATTACCACAATAAGCCAAGAGCATGTTTGGCTAGATATTTCGATTATTCCGATGCATCAAGCTAGCCGAGAACAAAGTATTTTGATATTATGTTCAGATATTACAGAACGTAAACAAAATGCCCTTAAAGTTGAACAGTTGACCAAAGAGAACTTTGAGGAACGTATGTTGCAAAAGAAAATTCAAGCTAGTCAGATTGTTGAAGGACAAGAAGAGGAACGTAAACGTATTGCTAAAGATATACATGATGGCATTGGTCAAATGCTAACCGCTTTACGTTTTAACATTGAATCTATTGATTTAGCGGACATAGAAAAAACAGGAGAAAAAATTTCTTATTTAAAAGACCTTACTGCAGATCTTATCAAAGGGGTTCGAACAGCTACCTTTAATTTAACACCTCCCGAGCTTAGCGACCACGGTATCTTACCTGCTCTACATAAAATGACCGTTGAACTTTCTAAACTTACAGGTAAAACTATTTTGTTTGAAAATAAGACGGAATCAAATATTAGATTTGACTCTTTAGCAGAAACAAATATCTATCGGGTGGTACAAGAAGCCGTAAATAATGCAATTAAATATGCACAAGCCAATTACATTTTGGTTGCTATTAATTTCAAAGATGATATACTTAGTATTGTTATTGACGATGACGGTAAAGGCTTTGATAGTTCTATTTTAAATAAAGTACCGAAAAATAATAGCGAAGGTGGTATGGGCTTATTTTTTATGAAAGAGCGCATAAGCTATATCAACGGTCGCCTATTTATTAATTCAGAAATTGGCAAAGGCACTCGTGTTACCATTAATTACAAAACTGAAAAAAAACTTGAACTATATGGAACGTAATGAATTATATCCCGTTTTTCTAAAAGTTTCACAACTGAATATCTTAATTGTAGGCGGTGGTCATGTGGCAGAAGAAAAATTAACATTTCTCTTGAAATCGAGTCCGAACGCGAAAGTTGAAATGGTTTCTCCAATGTATCGTGAAGGTACGATAGCACTTGCTAAAAATCATAATGTGACTATGCATCAGGCTCCCTATGACTCTAATTTCTTAATTGGGGCACACATGGTTATAGCCACTACTGATCACATTTCGGTAAACGAACAGGTCTATCATGATTGTCGAACTAGAAACATCTTGGTAAACGTTGCCGACAACCCGCCTTACTGTGATTTTTACATGGGTGGTATTGTTACCAAAGGAAATGTAAAAGTTGCAATATCTACTAATGGAAAGTCACCTACAACGGCCAAAAGATTACGCCAATTTTTTGAAGATATTATACCCGACAATATTGATGATTTAGTTAAAAATCTCAACGAGTTCAGAAAAACAATAAAAGGTGATTTTGAAGAAAAAGTTGAGACTCTAAATGAGTTTACAAAAGGATTAGTTGAAAAAAAACATAAATAATGAAGATACGAATTAGGGGAAATTCCATACGATATCGATTAACTAAATCTGAAGTTGATACTTTTTGCGACACAGGTTATATTGAAGAAACAACCAATATCGGTAATACAATATTTAAATACGCCTTAAAAGCGAAAGAGGGAGTTGATACTATTGATGCGGAATATAAAGACAATACCATCATATTATATTTAGACTATCACCAAAGTAAAAACTGGAATAAATCTAGTCAAGTTGGTTTTGATCATAAATTAAAAAAAACTGATACTCCTATTTTGAATCTTTTAATTGAAAAAGACTTCGTATGTATGGATGAAACCACTGAAGATCAATCAGATAATTACCCCAACCCTAAAGCAATAGTATAGTATAGCAAATCAATCATAATTAAATCGAAATACGAGTTGTAGATAATTGCGAATTGCTTTCAAATAATTCTTCATTTCTTAATTTAGCCTGGCTTTTTAAACGGCCAAACAACTGCATATTAAAGAATCTATGGTACTTGAATTTCTTTTTAAAAACATAAGCTGCAGTATCGCTTTTCATGATTTTTACACTTCCATGAATTACTTCAAAAGGAATTTTATAAAAATTACTGACACCAATATCAACTATTCTAGAAGTCATTTTTGCAATAGAACTCTTCGATGATTCAGCATTTACCGAAATTTTGCTAATAAGATCATGCGAAGAAGTTTCAATGTTTTTGACTAGGGTGTCGAAGTGTTTTAGATCATAAGAATCATCTGCATCTAAAAATCCGACATATTCTAATTGCTCTGACCTTAATAAATGTTGAACGCCTTTTCTAATTGCTTCAGATCTATCTACCTTTTGTTTATAATTAAGTACAGTTATACTTGCCGAGTTACGGTCTCTTAATCTTCGTAACTCTCTGAGAGTATTATCGGTACTGGCGTCATTAACAAAACACAATTGGTACCCTAGATTTCTAATTGCAAAAGTTTGTAGCTCATTTCTAAGGATAGCATTTTCAGAATTATTACAATACACCACAATACCAATAGCCCTTTTCTTAATAATTTGTTTCTCACGAATGATCTGCTTTTGATTTAATTGATATTCTAAATCACCAAGAATTTCTTTAATTCGATCTGCTAACTCATTTAAACTTATTGGTTTTTCAAGATATTTATTAATTCCTAAATTGTAATTCTGGGCAATAATTGATTGATTGGTATTACCAGACATAACCAGAATAGGGGTATCTCTTTTCATAAAAGTACGAATGTATTTGACAACCTCAGTGCCGGTACATGCGACTAATTCGGTACCTGACATTTCAGGCATATTCATATCTAGAACAACTAAATCAGGTTGAAAACTATTGTATTTGTAAACACCTTCTTCAACAGAATTTGCAGTTTGTACAATATATCCAAACGCTGTTAATCGTTTTTTCACAGCTAATACAATTAGCTTCTGATCATCAATTACTAAAATCTTCATAAAAATGTATTTGCTATACACTAAAAATTTGGTCGTGTATAATAGTTGATTTCACCACAAAATTAAATGATCATCAAACATCTATAGACCGTCGATTGCCCACTAGCAATTAACTATCGATGAACGGTAAATTGTTTTCGATTGTCAAAACACTTCAACAAATACAATAATAACCTATTTATTGTGTTATATTTTCTTACAATGAAACCGACCAAAAAAACGAATACTTTATTGATTCTCGCCCTTATCGTTGGCTTAGCATTTCATGGCTCAGCGATATTTTTTACGCTTGAATACACCTACGATGCATTAATACATTTGTTCTTCGCAGATCATTATGCTGATAGTTGGTTTGACCCATGGGAATATCGATGGTACACAGGTTTCACTGTACAATCATATCCCCCATTAGTACATCAAGTAATTGGAATACTTTCCTATATCGGAGGGCTTAAATTCGGAATGTATACCGTTGCTCTAATTGCGATTGTACTATTTATTACCGGAGCCTATCGTTATACTTTACTAATGACAGGCAGTCGAAGAATTGCTGGCTACGGGGCTGTACTTGCGGTCTTTTCATCAACATTCGTAGAAACTTTGCACATATTTGGACAATTACCCAGCGTATCTGCCCTGTCTATTCTTCTACATTCTATGACTGAAATTTACCTGTGGATTAAAACTGGTAAAACTAGATACTTTGTAACCTCAGTATCAATGCTTGCTGTTACCGTTACATCACATCATGTTACTCCGCTTTTCGGAATGGTCTTTTTTATTGCACCATTAATTGGTATGGCAGTAATGGATGCTTCAAGAGAGAAAGTAGATTCTTACAAAGCACTTTCATTTAAAATATTCTGGTCAACGACACTACAACACTTTTGGCGAATCGCTAAATTTGGTTTTACCGCAATCTTCTTATTAGTATTCTGTATTTTTCCATATTGGTATAATTCTAAAAGAAATCCTATTACACAGGTGGCAATACCACATGGTTCAAGAGACAACTTTTTAGAAGTGACTTCTTCGGGCTTAGTATTTTTTGTTATTCCTTGGGGTATATTTCTATTTGTACTACCCTATTTCTTTTACCGCTATTATAGCAAACGCTATGTTTTCTTTGGTTTATCATTTACCTTATTAACCATATTAGGAACTGGAGGCTCTACCCCTGTTCCTTTAATGATGCTGGGTGAAACAGCCTTTAATATTCTAACTTTAGATAGGTTTACTTTATGGGCAACTATAATGGCTTTACCCATTTTTGCCGAGTTTGCTTACCGAATGGTTGAAGGAGATTTAAAAACCCTTGTACAAAAGAAATTTGGAGCTGTTTATCATCGTGTTTTAGGTGGCCTTATAGCTGGTGGTATGTTATTTATGGTTTTGTTTACCATGACTTTAGGCTATTTTAGACCCTCGCAACCTGCCAAAATAAAAATGCTTCCCATCGTAAACTTCCTTGGGGCCGATTCACATGATGCTTGGCGTTATTTACCCTTAGGTTTTGGTGATCAAATGGCCTGGTTATCGGCACAAACTAATGCCATGACTGTAGATGGTAATTACCATTCTGCACGAAGATTACCCGAACTTACTACAAGGGCTATTGAACGTATTGAAAACTCGAAATTTAGGGGTGTTGAAGGTATTGGATCTTTACAACAATTTTTAACGGTACCAGAAAAATACAACCTGAAATACATTTTTTCAAACGATAAATTCTATGATCCAATACTATATTATTGTGGTTGGCAACGATTACAGCAATTAGAAAATGGAATTATGGTGTGGGAAAAACTCAATGTGGCCCCCATACCACAAATAATGCCCAAGCAAGACGTGCCAGCCATTATGAAAATAATGTGGGGCATCATACCACTATCGACAGTACTTATTGCCTTTTTCATTAATATTCAAATGATATGGGTACGTCTGCTAAAATCAAAAAAAACAGAAGTACATTCCTTTCGAAAACTGGAGTTACCTTATAATAAATTTCCATCGAAACTATTAATATTTTCACATTGGTGGGCCTTAATAGTGCTCATCTGTTTAGGATACGGTATTTACCTGTTTTATGTCAAAAATGTAGCTCAACTTTCGCCCAACAACGTGGTAGAATCATATTACGATGCACTCGATTTTAAAGAATTTTCTAGAGCCCATTCTTATCTAGACCCTGCGAGTGACATTGATATTGCGCAATATATGCTTGAAGTTTCGGTAACCGATGGTATTTTGAGTTCCTATGCAAAAATGGATTCTTTAGGGGTTGAAATATATGATGTAACAGAAAATAGCGCAAAGGCAAAAGTAGCAACGAGATGGATTACTCCCTTAGAAAACATCTTTTCAAGTGACTATCACGAACTGGTAAAAGTTGATAACAAGTGGTATATCAAACCCTCAAAATTTGATAATGATATCCCTCCAGATCAGCTGTTTACCGCCAATGGTACCACGTTTTATAATCATGGCCGAAGAAAAATAACAACCCAAGAAACCTATCATGAAGATGTTTTAAAACAACCTGTTTTAGAAATTCTATCCGCTAAATTGGTAAAGTATAAGGGGCAATACAGCATTATAGGCGAATTGCAAAATGTAGATAATACCCCTGCAGATATTGTCATCAAGGCTACCTTATATAATGATGCAAATAAAGAGTTGGCCAATTATAATGCGAAACACCACATAAAGCATAAACTCATGCCTAAAGAGACCACTACATTCAAAATTAACTTTGAAGGTATAGCCTGGTCATCAACAAAAGATACCTTACCCCCAACTTTTGACCCCGATCAATTTACACCAGTAAGTTTTGAAGAACAACCTACAAAATTTAATATTCAATCTGCAGGAAACACTGCCAATACTGATCTATATAAACATGTGGCCTTACAAGACTTAACCTACAGTGATCAAGGTTTCAATGGGGTTCTTTTTAATTCAGGTGTTCAAGAAGTTACCATACCTCAACTTATTATTTCTTACTACGATGACAATAATGAATTGCTTTGGGTAGATCACAAATTCGTAGCTGAGGGGGTTCGAATACAACGAAAACAATTCTTTAATTACAAACCTCTTGAGCTTGACAGCTTAGAAATTATCAGTAGTAGTTTGAAAAATTGTTTTGTAAACGGTTTACCTAACCAAGCTATTGCCGACAAAATTTTCCCAAATAGAAAATTGATTCATGGTAGGCAACAAACGCAACCATTTAAAGGCAAGGGATTTGACTATTTAAAATTTGAAATAAACAGCTATATCGGTAACCCCAAATAATATGCGTAGTGTAGCCGTAATCATATGTAGCCTAATTTTTATTTGTTGTTCTTCGAAAAAAGAAGAATCGCAAAAACTTAAGCGAATACCTAATGCGTCACTTGTTTCAAAAAAAACCAATTATATAGCTGGCGATAGTATTGCGATGATCTTTGAAAGTGACACCATTGTTGAAGGAATTAAACTACAGCTAAAAAATGCCTTTGGAAACCTTTTACTTAACACTGAAATCATTGACGCAAATCAATTAATATATAAGATACCAAAAAACTATAGCAGGCTTGCAGGACCTTGTAGGTGGAGACTCATATTGCATGGTAAAACATTAAAAAAAGGCACCATTAATATTGCAACCAACGCGCCAAAAGCAACACACATTGAATCGTATTTTGGACCTCGAAGTGTTACCGCAGGATACAATGATTATTCGATGCTTACTGTGGCTCCTACAGATATATTCGATAACCCATTAGATGATGGTGCTGAAGTTACTGTAAAGTATCAATTTCAAGAAAATATTAGCGAACTAACAATTACTACGCAAAGTTTTTTTGCTTTTTACAATGTACGATCAACCACAAAATCAGGTCGTATATTAGTTTCAGCGGCATGTAATGGTACCAATTCAAAAGAATTGGCAACCATTGTTTACCCTTCTAATGCGACCAACTTCACTATTAGTGCATCTAGTGCTCATAATTACGCCGATGGAAATCAAATTTTGACATTAAAATCTGATATTATCAAAGATGAGTTTGGCAATATGGTAAGCAACGGAACTCTTGTCACCTTCATTATAAAAAATCAAAACGATTCATATTTATATACCATTGGCACCACATTAAGTGGCATCGTTGAAGCGCGAACGTTGCATCCTGATGAAGCTTCAGAATGGGAAGTTCAAGCCTTTGTAACAGGAGCCGCTGAAAGCAACACTATCGCTTTTTCTTTTGAAGCTGCAATAAAAGATTATCCTGTTAATTTTTCTCAAGGAAATCGGAATATTGACATTGGGCCGTTTGAAAGTTTTATGAAGCAGCTGGTACCTGATGGCATTCTTTTAAAACTTGATATTTACGATGCTGATGGAAATTTTATAGAAACAAAAAAAACAACAACTAAAAATGGGTATTGCAATATCTTTTTAGGTGCTCATTTTCTTCCTGAAGGTGATTACATTTTAAAATTTAAAGCCGCCGGAATTTCTAAAGAGTTTACAAAAAATATACATGGCAATTAAACTAAACAAAACACTATACAGAACAGTTTTAATAGCAACATTTATAGCTGTTAATGCTCTCATAATTTCTGGTATCAGCTCAGCTTGGGTTTTCATGAATACAGGTGCTGACAAAACTTCAATGCTGCATTTAGAAGTTCCTATGGAAGAGGTGTATAAACCTAGTATGAACTGGACAAGTCTAGAAAATCCTGGTAGGCCAATGGAAACACAAGCCCTAGGTGAAATAACCAACGATTATATGAATGCTTGGCACGTGCGTAACATCGCTTACAAAAAAAATGACCCGTATGGCGTTGACGATTTCTATACGGATAGTGCGAGAGTTCGATTATACGACAATATCGACCTAAACCTGAAAAACAATCACTGGTACAAACGCACGACTTTGAAACATAATTCAGCTCTTGACTTTTATACTGCTGATGGTACCATGGTTGTTTTTAAAGATTATAATGTTGAAGAGTATCAAGAAACCTACGAAGGTGAAGAACTCATACTTAAAGAAAAAGACACCACCAGCTATCAAGTAATGATGCTCTTGGAAGATGGCTTTTGGAGAATTCGCCATTTAAAAGAAATTCCATCTCCGAAAGACACCACGACGGTTGCACCTCGAAAAATTGCAGGTAAACTGCGAAAAATTAAAAATATTAGAGGAATTAATTATTACCCTAAAGATTCACCTTGGGATACCTTTGGAAAAAAATTTAATGACAGTATCATCGATCAAGATTTTAAAATAATTCAAAATATGGGCTTAAATACCATTCGTGTATTTATTCAATATGAAGATTTCGGAAAAAATAGTGTTGACCACAAAAAACTTAACTTATTAAAAATTCTCTTAGATACAGCTGGTGCCAATAACTTAGAGGTTATGATCACCTTATTTGATTTCTATGGTGACTATGACGTATCAAACTGGACCCTTACCCACAGGCATGCAGAAACAATTATTAAAGCTATTAAAGATCACCCAGCTCTATTGGCTTGGGATATTAAAAACGAACCTGATTTAGATTTTGATTCACGAGGAAAAGAACGCGTCATTGGTTGGCTTGAGCAAATGATTGAAAACATTAAACAATGGGATAAAAAACATCCTGTTACCATTGGGTGGTCGTCTCCCGAAGCCGGAGAAGAGCTTTCAGATCAAGTTGATTTTGTTTCGTATCACTATTATGGCAAAATTGAGGACTATCAACAATCGCTTGATAGCTTAAACGCTGCAGTACCAAACAAACCAAAGGTGCTTCAAGAATATGGAATGTCTTCTTACAAAGGGCTTTGGAACCTTTACAGAGGTGCCAATGAAGAAGGCCAACAAGTCTACTACAAAGAAATGCAGCAGATTATAAAAGAAGAGAAAGTACCTTATATGTTTTGGACCTTGTATGACTTTAAAAAGGTACCGAGTTCTGTGGCTGGTAGTTTACCTTGGAAAACTAAAAAGCAGCACTACTTTGGTTGTTTAGATTCTTTAGGAAATAAAAAACCTGCCTACTTCGAATTAGTATATAAAAAAGGGGAATAACAACAATGCTATTCCCCAATTATCAACACCAACCTTATTTTTAAGCTTGTTGCTCTTCTAACTCACTCATTTTTTTAGGTAATTCTAATTCAAAACGTTCTAATTTTGATTTCTCAATAGCTGCAAAATACTCTACATACATTCTGGTTATTTCAGACATTGGCAAAGAACAGGCTGCTTTATAATTAATTTTTCCTAATTGCACACGGTAATCTTCTTGTGTAATAATTTTCTCAATAGCATCTGCTAAAGATGCTGTACTTGTTGGGTCAAAAAACTCTCCAACATAACCTTCTTCACGTACAAGAATACTTAAATCACCCAAATCAGGTAACACTACAGCGTTGCCATAACTTCCTGCTTGATGTAATACCCCCGAACTACCAGTAGTTGAAGTATAGGGAAAAACGGTAACCGCACTTTCACCGAACAAGCTAGGTACATCTTCCTCAGCGACGTAGCCCGTAAATCTAATTTGTGGTACATGACTATACTTCGCTTTCATGTCGTCTAGATACCCCGGCGTATTTGGGCTGTCAGTACCCGCTATAACGATTTCAATATTTTCAGAAACTCTTGAACGTATAAGTTCTACAGCCTCAATCAAAATTTCAACTTTTTTATACGTACCAAATTTACCAAAAGCCATTACCTGCTTCGGGCCATTTGGCAATTGATAATTTGGCTCAGGTGGTGTTTCAAAAGAACCATGAGGAATCAACGCCACATTTCTGGCGTTGTATTTTTTCTCTAAAATTTCAACATACTTACTAATGGTAACTGCCAATATATCAGAAGATAACACAAATCGCGTTAAGGTGCTTCCTATAAAATTATATATTTTTTGAAGAAGTATATTTTTGGTAAATCCCGCGTTTTCTAAGTCAACGGTTTCAAGAATATTATGTAATAATGAAATTGTGGGTATTCCTCGATATTTAGTAACCATGGGTGACATTAAGCCTAAGGCCGCAGGAATCTTTTTATCGCCAAATTTTAAGAATTGAAGATTATACAAAACGCCATCAGGTTTTGTTTCTGAAATCGCCTTGTTTATACTTAACAAGTTAGTATATCCATTAAATTTCCAGCTTTCTTTAACGGTAATCTTACATCCTGCTTCCTCAAATTCTAAATCTTTTGGTTCGTCTGTATAATCAGTAATTAAAATAAGTTCAGTAACATCTTTTTGTAATCTAAAATGTTTTACCAAGTAATAGGCATACTCTGTTAAGGTTACTTTACTTGGCGGGTATGCGGTAACGATTGCTAATTTCATATTGTTTAGGTTATTTAGTATTGATAATTGATTGTCTTACTTTTTTATTTTTCCCATTTTCGACACAAAAAAGAGTACCTGAGCTACCAATAAGGCTACCATGGCTATGATCTGAACTTGAACAACAATTTCGAGAGTACTATGATAAAGGCTTATTAATAAAACTTGAGAAAGGCCTAAAACACCAGAAAGAATTACTGGGGCATATTGATTTAAAGACAAAAAGTAGTAGGCAAAAATATTTGACACAGCAAATAGCGAAGTTGCTAACGCATATTGCCAAAGTAAGCCGGCAACAGAAATATATTGTTCGCCAAACATTAATAGTATAATCGTTTCTGGCATTAAATAACATGCCAAAACAATTAGCGCAGAAAGGCCACCAATAAAGAAAACATATTTAAAAAGAATGGGGGCTGTTGGTTCTCCATCTTTTTCTTTTTGCATTACTGCCGGCATTAGTAACATCACAAACATCCAAGCGACGAAGTAAACGACCCTTCCAATTAAAGCTAACGATGCATATAAACCTGCTCGTTCGGCTTCGAAAAAGTGTTTTACAAGAAGTACATCACTGTTGTTAATGATAATTTGTGTTAATTCATAACCAGCTGTTAGGCCGATAAAAACCCACACTTGTTTTAATTCTGGAGCCGTTAGTTTATTTTGAGAAAAGATTCGAACCCCTTTTAAGTTTGAAGGAAAAAGCCCGAAAATAAAAGACAACCCTATACCTATGGCAATAAGAATACCTGTGTTAAAAGGTAGAAACCAAAGAAAAGCAAACGTTAGGAGCAGTCTACTCCACATTTCAGTTTGATAGGTTCCGGCTAGTTTTATAAATTTTTGCCCGCCTTGAAATCTTCCCCTATTAACGCTCATAACGAAATACAAGGGTACAGCTAGGGCAAAAATTGCAAACATCCAAGAGTTTTGGGTTTGAAAAAAGCTTTGTAAAGTTTCCGCAAAAATAAGAATCAAAATTCCCGTAGCAACTCCAAAGAAAACAGCATATCTGTACATCGTATCTTTAAAGGCTACCCATGTAGATTCAGTAAATAGAATAGCAAATTTTGTTGTAGCAAGTTGAAATGTCATTCCAACGAACGATAACACTAATAACAAAGTAACTAACAACGCTGCATCAGCAAATGCTTCTGGGCCTAATAACCTACCCAACAACAAGTTATACAGGTAGTTGCCTCCGTTTACAACGAGGGCACTACCCATAAACAATTGTTGGGGGGATATCTTATTTAATGCAAGTTTAATAGCGGTCATTGCTCAGTATATATGAGGTTTTAGTTTCCTTCATTACTTCAGCAATTTCTTTGTTTTCTCTGCCAATGATTTGAAATCCATTTCTATCTTTAATAAAATCTAAGTAGAGTTGCTCAATGGTATAAGCGCTACTTGGTTCTATTACTGAAACGTTATCTAAGCTTAAAATAAGGTCATCAACCTGGGTAAGAAATTGCTCAAAATGTTTTTTTAATGCAATTGCATTTTCAGCGTTTAAATTTCCTGAAACTTCATAAATGTTTTCTTTTTGATTTAAGTGTAAAGCCATATTAAATTAATTAGAGGTTAAGAATTACATATGATTACGAAAAGGTTCGCACGTGGGTATTTAAATGCTGTTGAACACTATTCGACAAGGGGTTTGATTTGGGATAAAAGCCCTTGATTTGCTTAAATATTTGTTATCTATAATTGATGGCAATTTTTGCCAATTGGCCAACAATCTTAACAGAATCTTTCATTGAAAGTTTAGAGCCATCTGCATGAATCCATCTTTTTAATGGTTGTTCGCAAATTAGCTGTATCACTTTTTCTTTGCCGAAATGTTTTCTCATTCTCATGAAAATTTCAACATCGAAAATCCATTTGGTAATAAATGGTTTTGTAAAAAGCATTGGCACTATATCTCTTGTCATGATTTTCGCACCGCATTGTGTGTCATTGAATGGCATTCTTAAAATAGACCGTATGATTAAGTTAATGGTCATACTAATAATTTTACGTGCAGATTCTTTAGTAATATCTGCTCCCATTCGGCTCATTCTTGAACCACTAACTATTTTATATTCTGATTTTTCTAGTGTCTTAACAAGATCATCAAAATCACGAAAATCAGTAGATAAATCAGCATCTAAAAAACCTATATAGTCAAACTGATTATCTTTATGTAAGTGAAGCATTCCTTGGCGAACTGCTTCGGCTTTACCTCCGTTTTTTTCACAGTCATAAACACTGATATTACTCTCATTACCTTTTCTCAGCTCTTCTAAAACTTCTAATGTTTTATCTGTACTACCATCGTTTACGAAGCAGAGATGATAACCTAAATTCTTTTTTGCGAAATTTTTAAACTCCTCACCAGATAGTCGTTCTTCCTCATTATAGCAAGGAATTACTACCCCCACACAATGTTGCTGCAACATTTGAGATTCTACTGATGTACTTATATTTGCAACATTTTCAGGCACCCCAATCAATCGTTTAATCCGAGCTGACATCTCATCAAGACTCACTGGTTTTTTCATATAATCGTCAATACCTAAATTGAAGCCCTCTACAATGATTTCTTCTTCAGTATTTCCTGACATTATTAAAATCGGAATTTTACCTTCTTTGGTAACTCGTATATGTTTAACTACATCTAACCCCGAAAGACCAGGCATATTAATATCTACAAGAACTAAGTCTGGTTGAAAAGAGTCATATAGTTCAATACCTTTTTCACCTGTATCTGCGATTTCTACAGTATACCCGATTTCTTTAAGTCTTTTTTCGACAGATAAAAGAATTAATTGTTGATCATCAATAGCTAAGATTTTCATAGGGAATTTTTTGGGTTGGAGTTAATATTCAAATTGTACATCATAGTAGGTATAATAACTTAAAATACTATTTATAAGTTTTTTCTTACATTATAACGAGTTTTTACCTAATTATTGTAGTCTTGGCAAAGAATTCGATGAACGGTGATCTAGTATCAACTAGCTCAAATATGAAGAATGATTTAAAATATTGTTGCACTGACGACAGCCTATTAACTGCGGCTGTTCGCCAGCTACAACAATTTCGGGGGAACTAATGAACTAATGTATTAACCTCTAAATAATTCTTAATTCATAGAACTTACTAAAAAGCGTATTACAAAAACTTTGACTATAGTTTGTAGCCCTACAAACTTTATAACATTTAAAAATTTAGTGTTCAATTATTTAGCCACCAAGTCTATGGCTAAACCTTAACCAAAATCGAACGTCTCTCATAATTGTTAACAGCTAAATTTTCATAATAACGCTTCATTTACAAGACAAAGATTATCTTCTTTTCGGAATTATTTAATCTCATATCGCCAGTTAGTAATAAGGTATAGACCAATGGTTAAAAAGTTACTTTAAATATCTTTTTCTAATAATTTGAAATATCAAATTTAATTGCCGCTAATAAATTCGAACTATTGACGTTTGATATTTGTAGTATTAATCTTACTTTATTATGAGGGCGTTTTTTTTTCTTATTTTATTTTTATCAGCAGTAAACTGGATTAGCGCACAGAGCCCGATGCAGAAAGGGTTCACGCACTTAGAGAAAGGTGAATTTGAAGAAGCTGAAACCTTTTTTGAAAACTACTTATTAACCGATGCCGACAATAAAACCGCAAAGCTTTGTTATGGCCGAGCAGTAGGTTTGAGCGGCGAACCCGAAAAAGCTACACAATTGTTTACGGATTTATTACAATCGTACCCTAATGATTTCGAAGTGGCAATAAATTATAGTGAATCTTTTCTTTGGGCAAAAAAATATAAAGAAGCTAAACCATTATACGCTCAAATGTTGATTGATTTTCCTGGAAAGTTTGCAGCTGTACTTGGCTACGCAAACACGCTTAGTAATCTGAAAGAATATCAAGCAGCACTTGATGCTGTCGAAAAAGCGTTAGAAATAGACCCAGAAAATGCAAGTGCTAAAACTTCTAGAAAATTTATGCGTTTAGGCTTCGCGAATGAATATGTAAATAAGCAACAATATGAAACAGCAGAGAACATTTTAAAAGAAATTTTCATAGATTTTCCAGAAGACAAAGATGCGCTTATCAATTTAGCGAACTTGTACCTTATTGTTAAACGCGTCGAAGATGCTAAAACTACATACAAACGTTACGCTACTACACCCAAAGATTCTATTACTGCTTTAAATGGAATTGCCCTAGCTGAACACATTGGAGAGAAAGATAAAATTGCTTTGGAAGTTGCATCATTTTCAAAATCTAAAGTAGGTGTGTTTGAAGACTTTGCATTAACAGAGAAAACCTACGACCGTTATATTCAGGCACTAATATGGAATAGCAAATTCAATGCGGCGAAAAGAATCATTGACAGTTTACAGATGCAGCATCCGAATAGAAACTGGATTCATGCTTTAAAAGCTACACACGGACTTTACACCGGAAACTCCAAAGCGAGTATCAAAAGTTATAATGCCATATTAAAAAATGACAGTGCTTCCTTCGATGGAAATTTAGGAAAAGCCAACGCTATGCTCGCAGCTGATCGAATCATACCTGCCTATCAAAATGCGTATAACACCCTAAAGTTTTATAAAGATCAAAAAGATGCCTTAGGTTTTATAGAAAAACTAAATTTAATGCACACACCAAGCGTTGAAGAGCATGTTGCCTATACTTTTGATAATGGTAATAATATTGCTTTTTTCACCAATACTACGGTTGATGTACCTTTTTCAACAAAATTCAGAACAACGATTTCGTATTTTTTTAGAACAACAGAGAATGCTGTAACCATAAATAAAGCAACTTCTCATGTTTTGCTGGCTGGCTTACAATACAAGTTATTACCCAAAACCACATTAAAAGCGGTACTCGGACTCAATAATTCTCGTTTTATGACAGATGCCTATGTACAACCTGTTTTAGATATTAAATTAATGTTGCAACCTCTTAAAGTGCAAAATTTGTCATTGGGCTATCAAAGAGAAGTGCAAAATTTTAATGCCGAATTGATTGAAAGAGAAATTATTCAAAATCACTTTGGTCTTACCTATAATTTAGGAACAAACTTCAATTTAGGCTGGTATACCCAGTTAATGCATACGCAACAAAGTGACGAAAATGCGAGAAACCTTTTATTTACTTCTTTATACTATTCGCTTTCAAAAAAACCGGCAATAAAAATGGGGCTTAATTATCAGTATATCACCTTTAAAAATCAAGTGCCTACGATTTATTTTAGTCCTGAAACCTATCAAGCTGTAGAAGTTTTTGCAGATATACGTGGTGAAATCACCGAAAGAACAACTTATATGGCTAGTGCTGCAACAGGTTTTCAAAAAGTTGAAGAAGACCCTTATACCAATATATTTAGAGCAGAAGCCGGTATTCAACACCAATTTTCAAAACGTCTAAGTGGTAATATTTATGGAAAACATAGTAACATTGCATCGGCAACAGCGGCCGGATTTCAGTTCACAGAAATAGGTTTAAAAGTTAAATGGATGTTTTTGCCCAAACCGTTGTTCTACAAACAGATTGATAAAATAGCCGAAAAGACTTTGACTTCAGAAGTTACGCAGTAACACTGTTCATAGCTTTGGCTAATTTGAAGCAAAAAAAACAACCACACGTAAAAGTGAAGTTGTTTTAATTAATTTCAGTTTCCCGAACCCAAATTTACAAAGAAACTGACTGGGGTTTGAGCCCTTTTTTTAAAGTAAACCAGCAATGGAGAAAGCTACTCCAACAACAACGGTACTTATAACAGTTTTAAGTCCGGTTACTAATGCTTTTAAAGTGAATAACAATAAAAATGTAGTTTTCATAGTATATGTTTTTAAGGGATTAGTAGATCTTTTGTACACTCCAAAATTAAAACAAAACCACATGCGCCAAGAGACATATTAGATGGTTAACCTATTACTGTAGACGAATGATAAATTAGTTGGGAAGAAGGAATTTATAATAAATTTAATCGTCGCATTAGTTCAGGGCGATTAGAACGACTAATAGGGATGACACTTTTTTCAATTAAAACACTATTATCTTCGATATCGATTATTTTAGTGAAATTGATAATGAAAGAACGATGTATTTGCAAGAATATGTTTTCAGGAAGTTTCTCTTTTATCTTTTTTAAGGTAGTATGCACCCGATAATTCTGATTAATCGTTTTTATGTCGATATAATCACCTTTGGCTTCAACCATTAGAATTTCTGCAAGTTTAAGTTTGATTAACCTTCGATCAATATTTATATATAAATCACGGTCATTGTCAATACTAGCTTCTTTATTATGAGTAAGTACAGGTCTCTTAAATGAAGAGGCTTTAATTTTTTGAATACATTTTGTAAAACGCTCAGCGGTAATTGGTTTCACCAAATAATCAACAATTGCCTCGTACTCATATGCTGCAATAGCAAAATCAGTGTCTGAGGTCGTCATGACAATTTTTGGTGGATTCTTAATTGTTTCTACCAAATCTATACCTGTGAAACCAGGCATATGAATATCGAGAAATATCAAGTCAATGTCTTGCTGATTAAGAAACTTAATAGCCTCAATCGCATTGTCAAATTCTTGTATCACATCTAATTCGGGGGTATTAGCGCATAACTGTTTTACAATAGCTCGAGCAGATAGTTCGTCATCAATAATGATACAATTCATTTTTAAATACTTTTCAAGAAACCGTCAATTATTTCTAAAATCTCTAAGAATTCTTCGTGTAATTTATCACTACCGGCCCGTAATTCTTCTTCATAGGTTACAGCAAAATGGTAACTATCTTCCAATCCTAAAATATTGAATTTATGTTTCAATTTGTGCACATTTAAAGATGCTTCCATTTGTGCTTTGGCAGCAATATTTTCTAAATATTCTGACTTTTCATCTGGAAATTCATCCTTTAAAATCGAGATGAAATTTTGTTTAAAGGCTTCATCGTCACCAGAAAGCTCTTCTATGTACTTTAAATTTGGTGTTATCATAATCTATTTTTTTATAGTAAAAAAGAAGTTTGCTCCTTCACCTACTTCAGATTCAAGCCAAATTTCTCCTTTAAATGAGTTTACAATTTTTTTTACCAAAGCCAAACCAATACCGGTGGCTTTAAAATCATTTTCTAATTTTTTAAACATTTTAAAAATATCATCTTGATACTTTTTTGCGATGCCTTTTCCGTTGTCTTTAATACTGAATTGCCAGTGCGATGGGGTTTCTGTTGCAGCAATTTGAATTAAGCCCTGAGGGTTACTTTCTGTAGCACTGATTGCATTATCTATTAGGTTTTTAAACAATTGTTCAAGTTTGTATTTACCTATAAACAAGTTGGGAAGAGGTTTTATCAGTTCTATTTGAACATTTTCTGGAACGTATAACGTTTTTAGCAAATCAGGAATTAGATGCTCTAAGTCTAAAATCACCTTTTTCTCTTTCATATTACTAATGGTAGCATGCGCTAAAATACCATCTACTAAAGCATCCATCTTTTCTAAATTCTCACTGATAAGACCACAATTTTCATTAGACATCTCTGAAAAATTATGAGCATCTTCTTCTTTAATACATCCTATTAAAAAATTGATATTTCGCATAGGAGATTTTAAATCATGAGATACCATATGAGCATAATTGTTCAAAGCTTCATTTCGATCTTCTAAATTATTAAGCAACATGTCTTTTTCTTCAGACATCTTTTTAATTTTAAATGATTGCTTTTCTAATTTTTCAGCTAATGCCAGCGGATCAAATGATGCTTCATTTAAATTAGTCTTGCCCTTTTCTTCTTTAGTATTTGAATTAAGAGTTGAAATTGACCGTTCAAGCGATTCTATAATTTTTTGTTGTTCTACTGCTGTATTTCTTAAATTTTCATTTGCCTCAGATAGCTCTTGTGAACTAAGTACGGTTGACCGTTGAACAAGTTCAAGCTTTGAATCATTATCGGCATACGAACGGCTAATTGCTTCTAACAAATCATTAAGCGCAGCTTCGCCAACCCATTCTGGGGGTAAAAACTTCTTTATTTGTCTAGCAAGCAACTTGTGCATTATTCGCTTAATAAGGTTAATGTCATTGTTTGATTATGCAGTTTACACTCTTTTTGACCTGCAAACGGAGCCATTTCTCCGTAAGAATAAAATCCTACCATTTTTGAATGTTCACCGATACTATTTCTAACTTCTTCTACTTCTTCTTCAGTTCGCTGATCCATAACCAGTTTTCTACCAACACAACTTACTAGAAGTGCCAATTCAGGTTCTTTTTTTCTATCTCTCATTGCGTATTCGCCCGCAACTGCAGCACCCTCGGCTATGTCATCTACTGTTGACATCATCAATTGAACTTTTGAACCAACAGGTACATCACCTGCTAAGACCATGGCATTATTTTCTTCATCAATGGCTAAAATTGTTCGAACGAGAACTTCTTTACTGTCTGGTTTGTGAACACTTAACGGATATAAAAGTGCAGCCTCTGGTAAGCCCTTAGCCCGCTCACCTAAATATTGTTTATATAAATCTAATGCGGGCTTATTGTCAAGCTCATACAAGATATTATTCTTTGACTTTGTTATAGTACGGTGCGGGCCGAAACCCGTCCAACCGCCATAATTAGCGCTTGTAATTTCTAAAGTATCACCATAAAAACCAATACATATAATTTCTCCTTCTTTTGGTTTTTCGTTGTATGACGCCAAGGTTCTTTCAAAACGTGCGTCATCACCACAGAGACCTCCTGAAATACTCACTTTTTCATTTAATCTTGTTTCCAGTCCTTTTATTAAGCCACTACCATTAACATTGGTTCCTTCAGAAATAATGAAGGTATGTTTCAAATTCTTTGTAGGTAAGGTTTCAATGAGATTTTCACCTAGTTCTTCAACATCCATATCAAAGTTCTTCATGTTTTCACGAACAACTTCAAAACTGCTCTTTTCGAATTCAATAGCTGTAAGAACTATACTTTCTTCATAAACCCTACTTTCAATAATTTCACCCGAGGTCGTACCGAAAACCAAATGCCCATCAGGATATAGTTCACGAATTTCATCGTATATATTGTCTGCTTCTAATGCATATCTATTTCCGAAAATTAATACTAATGGATTTTTTAGTGATTCTTGTTCTTGAAAAAATTTCCAAACTCCGTTTTTTTCTTTTATGCCTTGCTGTATTTTCATCTTATTTTTTTAAAGTGAAAAAGAATGTTGTTCCAACTCCGACCTCACTTTCGAGCCAAACAGCACCTTCATGTAAATCAATAATCTTTTTTACTATCGATAAGCCGATACCTGTAGATCTTTCTTTATTACCTACTGATTGAAAGATTTTAAATATTTTTTCATGGTATTCTTTTGGAATTCCAACACCATTATCTTCAATACTGAATTGCCAATGTTCGTCTAATTCTACACAATCAATATTAACCTCTCCTACTTCATTCTCAATATGTACTACAGCATTACTCAAGAAATTTTGAAATAATTGGTGAATTTTAGTCTTATCTGCGAGAATGGTTGGTAGTTTTTTAATAACCTTTACTTCTACGTGATCAGGTATGTAAATAATATCAGTAATTTCTTTAATGACTTCGTTAATGTCTACTTCCGACGTTGTGATAGTATCACTACTTACCGTTGAATATTTGAGAATGCCATCGATCAGCTTATCCATCGCTTCCACTTTTTCTTGCATCATTTGCAATTGCGCTACCCCATTTTCATCTAAAACGGTTTTATAATCTTCATAAAGCCAAGTCGACAATGCACTAATACTTCGTAGGGGAGACTTTAAATCGTGAGATACGATGTGGGCATATTCTTGAAGGCCTTTATTACTTGCTTCTAATTCAGCCAACAATTCTTCTTTCTGAATTTCAAGATCGCGCTCAATACTAATATCTTCAATCATTGCTACTTGGTATTTAACCACTCCTTCAGCATTTTTAAATGCGTTAACTGAAGTTTTTGCCCACAACGTAGACCCATCTTTTCGAATGTACTTTTTATTGATAACAAAATGATCGAGTTCACCAAGGTTCATTTGACTTATTAGGTCCATAGATTTATTGGTGTCTTCAGCCGTAGAAATATTTTCTATATGCATGTTTTTAAGATCACTCTCTGTATAACCTATTAAGCTTTGAAAGGTTTTATTTGACTTAACTATTCTGCCATTTACAGTTAGTACAATTCCTAAGGGAGAATTTTGAACAATGATATCGAGCTCTTTTTTTTGAGCAGCCAATAATTGTTTAATTTCCATTTCTTGAGTGATATCTCGAATAATACCCTGAGCAGCAATAGGGTTACGGTGCTTATCATAAATCAAACTACTATTTACTTGAATAAATTTTTCTGATTTATCCTTAACGAATATTTTAGACCTATAATTTTTAAGGGTTCCTACTTCAAATAAGCTTTTAACTGATTCTTTGGTATATTCCATAAAATCAGGATGAATTAAACCGGTTAGATTTACATTTTCTTTGTCAGAATCATACCCTAAAAATTCGACCGCTGAAGCGTTCATTTTAATGATATTAAATTGTAAATCCATTACCACATATGGATCTACTATGTTGACAAAAACCCCATCTAGTTCTGTGGTTTTTTCATTCAACAGACTTTGTAACCTAGCGTTTGAGCTTTCGAGATGTTTACTGACATCGTAAAGCTCCTTAGATTTTTCTTCTAAGATTTTTTCGGCTTGGTTACGTGCTTTTTTTTGACGTTCTAAAGCCTTTTTAAGTAAGAGTACCTCTTTACTTTCCATTTTGTACTACATCAAATTTTACTTCAGAACCATCTTCCTTTAATAGTTCATACGAAATAACTGCACTACTATTAAAGTGTTCAAATGTTTTTTCTATAAGCCCGTGTGCTAATCTGTAAAGGCCTCTTGAAGATGAATAGATCATAGAAATAGACGTATCAGTCTTTTCTAAAATTTTAAATGTTGGAAGCTCTGCATCTGGGTAGAGCTTTTTTACATGAACATGAATGTGATCTTCAATGGAATAAAGCATTGACAGTGGGGAACTGTAACTTTTAATAACTTCAGGGTGCGCTTGGCCAAGACTATTAAACAGATATAAGCCAAACGTATATATTAAATCATCAACTGGTAGATTAACTTCACTACTAAGCGAAGTAATTAAACTTACCATTTCATTAAAATCATAAGTACCTACCGAAGTATAAATACCTTCAGAGGGTAAGTTTGAATTTTCAATGATATTATCAGCGATCTCAAGTCCGAAAGAACTCTCAACCATTTCCAAAAACTCGGTAAAAACAATGCCCTTCATTTGATAGTGATTTTAAAACAAATGTAGGAAATGTATTACTTTGTGGTAAAAATTTGTTGTGAATTGGCGATTTATTGTTATACCTTAACTAGCTCACTTGTTTCCCAATATGCCAAAACTTTTTGAATCTTAGCCTCGTAATCCTCATATTTTAAGGGCTTTATAATATATCCAGCAATACCAACTCTATAACATTCTAACAAATCTGCTCTATTTTCAGATGTTGTCAAAATTATTGTAGGAATATACTTCATTACCTCATCGGCTTTCAAAATTTTCAAAAATTCAATGCCACTCATTCTAGGCATGTTAAGATCTAAAAGAATAATATCAGGTAAATCAGCATCAGTTTTTAGAAATTCTATGGCTTCTTCTCCATTTTTAGCTTCTGTGATATCGTGCTTACTTTGCAATTTTGAAACCGTGCGCTTAAGCTTCATGGTTTCAATCATATCATCTTCAATAAATAAAATATTCATAACGTCGAGGTTTAATTGTGCGACAATATTCTTAAATAACGAAGAAAATAAGAGACAAGTGTAGACGAATGGTAAATTGGTGTAGGTGAGTTGCTTATTAAAGAGGTTAAGTTTTTTCTATTTATCAACAAAACATCGATATATAATACGCTGAAATCACTTTTTAAATTCGTGTAAACAGGTATTAAAATATAAGTTAAAACTTCATAAAAAGTAAGAATAAGCTACGAAAAAAGCAATTAAATTGTTATAAATGAATTTCCAAGCTTACAATTCAAACATTAAATGACAAGCAACAAAACCGATTACGGAACATACAATTCCGATAAAAAACACATGGAATGAAACTCTTAATAGTTTAAATTTATCATCCATCACCTTTCCCAAATAATAGGTGTCTTTTGCTATTGTTTTATAAAGCTCATCGCCTTTATACATTAAACTTACAAGTTGTTCAGTATATACCTCTTCATTCAGAGCACTAAAATTACCGTAGAATAAAAGATTACTCGCACTTTTTTGACCATGCGAAAGCTCAGGACGAGTAGCAAATACGGCATAACCAATAGAAATAAGATTGGTAAGTAGCATCATTACGGCCGGAAAAATCAAATGTGGGTCCTCATCTAATTGTGTTAGTATAGTACCTATAATAATAGAAAGAATAATCGCATTGATAGAAATTAAAATGTTCGATTTTCTATCTATCATTGTATTCAAAGTATATTGATTCTTAGAAACCAACCGAAACAAAGTTTCTGCACCACGTTCTGAGCGTGGTTCAACTTTTGACAACTTCTTTTTTAGAACCTTCAGTTTGTCTTTATCAATGCCCAATTCCTTTCGTAATTGCTTATCAATTTCTTTTGCTTCCTCTTTGTCGTTATACATATTTAGTCTATAAAATTATCAACTGGTGCTCCTTAAAATTGGGCATCTCCATATTAAAATGGTCATACACTTTCTTGGGAATTCCTAAATCGGCTACGAACACTCCTACTCTATCTGGTAGATTTTCTAATATCACTTTTGGTGCTGCCAAGGTCATCACTTGGTCTGCTTTAAAGCCTAACAATTCGCCTTTTTGAGAAATTCCAACCGGAATATCTAATGAAATTTTAAATGCAGTTGATGCATTTGCTTTTTCAATTTTACTGGTAAAGGCTTCGGATAGTGGTAGTCTTTGAAAAAACCCCAAATAGGCATCTACCCAAATATCTGTTTTCTCAGGTATACCTTCTTTTGCACCAAAAAACAATGCTCTTTCTAATTGTGCTTTGGGCAAATCTTTTGTAATGGGTACTGCTAAATCTAAATTCACTTTAAATCCCCAAGCAGCAAGTCTACGAGCAGCTACTAAACCACCACCGCCATTATTGCCATTACCTACTCCGATTGTGATTACCGATTTTTCAGATGCCTTTTTAGCCACCAACCTCGCCAATTGCAATCCGGCATTTTCCATCATGAGTTCTATGGATAAATTGTATTTCTCCACAGCCCAATAATCCATTTCTTTAAATGCTTCTAAAGAAAGACTAGTTACCTGCATATTTACTTTTTATAGGTATTAATAGCTTCAGTGAAAAACCGTATGGCTTGTTCTTCGTTAATTTTTGTAGCGGGCAAAACAGCACCTATAAACCCATTATTTTTCCACTTGCCTAAAGAAAGTTTATCAAAACTATCAGTTGCTATACTATCGTCTCCTTTATATCCACTGATATAAAAGTAATGTTCATCAACCACCTTATCAGGTATTGCCAATCCAAAACCTACTGCTATATCATCATTGACACTGGCATAAGCACCGGAATCAAAATGGTGTGGCCAAATACGAACATCAGATTCTAAACCTGTTACTTTAAGTGTATCTACCAAGCTAGATTGTGCCAAGTTTCTTAGGTTTGCCAACCTTGCTATTTCTGACTCTTCAAAATGATAAGTAAAGGAAGCATCAATCGTATATGGCAAGTCATAATGAAAATCATAGGTATATGCTTTATTTAAAAATGCTTGAGATGTATCTTGAAGCCATTTCAAAATTTCTGCATGTGTTTTTCCATCAAGTGGTAATTTTGCAGAACCATTATTTGAATTCCAAATCAAACTAAAAGATTTATAATTTAGGGAAAGTACATCTCCATTTGATGAAAGTGGATGTGTTTCCATGTGCTGTTTTTCAATAGACCAGCCCAAATTGGTGTGACCGTCGTCATCTTTCTTTGGCAAAAAACTAATTCCTGCAGCCGCTAAATATTGGGCTGCTAAATGCATTTGTTTTTTCATAGTATATTTTTAAGCGTTTATTCCTGCATAATTTATTCCTGTTAAGCGATACATATCATGGTTAAAAGTGGATAAATCCTCTGCATTAAATTTTGAAACATCATCATAGCCACAAGAGCGTGCTACCACTTTAATAAGGTCATTGGTTGCACTAAAATAGTTATGCAATTGCTTTGTTGAAGAATCTATTATCAACCTACTACGTAACGATTCTTTTTGAGTCGCAATACCAACCGGGCAGTTGTTACTACCGCATGCGCGCATGCCCAAACACCCAATTGCCTGAAGTGCTGAATTGGAAACCGCAATGGCATCTGCCCCTAGCATTAAAGCTTTGGCAAAATCTTCTGCAATTCGTAAACCTCCAGTTATTACTAAGGTTACATCTGTAGCGCCTACTTTATCTAAGTACTTACGTGCTCTTGCCAAGGCCGGAATTGTAGGCACATTAATATTGTCTCTTAAAATGGTTGGCGCAGAACCTGTTCCCCCACCTCTACCATCTAATATGATATAATCAACACCTACATCAAGTGCAAACTGAATGTCTTTCTCAATATGACTGGCTGCAATTTTAAATCCGATAGGAATACCACCTGTTCGCTCTCTGACTTGTGCTGCAAAAGCCTTAAAATCTTCTACTCCATGAAAATCAGGAAAAGTAGCTGGTGAAATTGCTGTTTCACCTTTTTTTAAACCTCTTACTTCTGCAATTTCTTTACTTACTTTGGCACCAGGTAAATGACCGCCTGTTCCTGTTTTGGCACCTTGTCCGCCTTTAAAATGAAAGGCCTGTACTTTGTCTAATTTATCCCATGTGAATCCGAATTTTGCAGATGCCAATTCATAGAAATACTTACTGTTGTTTTTTTGTTCATATGGTAACATTCCACCTTCCCCTGAACAAATTCCAGTACCTGCCAGCTCGGCTCCTTTTGATAAGGCTATTTTAGCTTCGCGGGATAATGCCCCAAAACTCATATCACTCACAAACAATGGAATATCTAGCTGTAACGGCTTTTTTGCTTTAGGGCCAATAATCACCTTTGTCGCTACGTCATCTTCATCTAACAGTGGTCTGCTGGCCATTTGGGCTGGCAAAAATTGAATATCACTCCATTTTGGTAGTGTATTTCTATCTACTCCCATGGAAGCCGAAAAGCCATGGTGACCTAGATTTTTTAATCCGTTTGTAGCAAGTTCTTTTATATAACCCGTGTACGGTTCAGTTTCTTCTGGGTGGGTATCTGCATAAGCTCCTAAGTAAGCATCTCTATTAAAAGGTTGCGGGCTATCTACTAAATAAGCATCAATCTCCGCTTCATCAACAAAAAGAGTATCACCCTCTATTTTAGTAGTAAATTTGTGTAAAACCTCTGCGTTATTATATTCTGAAACTCCCGTATCAACTCGATAATCCCATCCGTGAACACCACAAATAAGGTTTTGACCGTCTACATGACCGTCTGACATTAATGCTCCTCTATGTAAACACCTGCCGTACAGGACAGAAATATCTTCGTCAAATTTTATAATGACCAAATCTAAGCCATTCACCAAGGCGTGTTCTGGCTTTTTATTTTTTAGTATACTAACTTGGGTAATTGCTATTGGTTTGTTCATGGGTTGTATTTTATTAAAATGAAAAGCCTAGTACGAAGACTACTCGCCCACCGTCTACACTATTGAAATATCCTAAATTTGCTGTTAAAGCTTCCGCACCTATTATCCATGCAGAAGCACCAACGGAATTATGCCATTTTTTTGAAGTATCATCGGCTAGCCAAACTCGACCATAATCAAAACTTCCTGTTAGTCCGAATCTAAATGGAGCTAAACTTGTTTTCAATCCTCCTAAAGGAAACCTTAAATCTGTATTCTGGTAAAAAGATTGTTTTCCTGTAAAGCGTTCATTTCTAAAGCCTCTTAAACTATTATTGCCACCAATAGTTGCGGCATGATAAAACTCAAAATCATCGCCAATTAAAACTTCCCCTGCTATTTTAGTAGCAAAAACTACACTACCACTTTTAGTTATTTTATGATCAATAATTACATGTGGTGCAACATAAGCGAAGCTATTCTCGGCATGCGTATTATCTATATTAGCTTTAAAACCCAACGTTAAACCAGCATCTAAACCCATAGTTGGAAAAGCCGCACTGTTCTTGTTTTTAAATCTATACGCGGCTTCAACGCCACCGTAAACTTGTCTATCAAAAATGGAATTGGTTGCTGATAATTGCCCCACAAAGCGATCGGCCGTATTTTCTACATCAAAACTTTCTACCAAAGGTTTAAAATAGAAAGAACCTCCGTTAATGCCTTTCCAGTTTAATGATACCGCAGCATTGAACTTTCTGATTTTAACTCGATTAAAATCTAAATCTTCTTCTTTATCATATTCGGTTTCATTGCCAAAACCAAAGAAGTTTTCTGAGAAATTAGGACTGGTAAATAGCCCTTCTATGCCAAAATTCCAGTTATGAAAAATATTCGAAAATTCTCCTTTATACGAAACATCAAAACCTGACGTACTTGTGTAAAATGCAGCATTTATACTGTGTTTATATGTAAATGGGTTTCGTTGTAAGCCGTAAGTGGTATGATTACTAACAACCCCTATTTTTAAACCATCATCAGGATTAAATGCTAATAGAGGTAACTGTTGGTTAAAATTATACTTCACTTTTTTATGGTCGTAATTGTTTAAGCTATAGTCATCTACCAACCGTTTTTTTGAGCGCTTGTTTACAACGGTATTCTCTTTACTTTTATAATCATACAATTTTACTTTACGGGTATTCTTAAAATCATAGGTATCATGTTTTTTACCTCCTACAATTTTTAGTTTAATAGGATGGTCTCCTTCTCCTTCAACCACAAAATTATCTTTACCGTCTAAACCGAAAATCCATATTTCTTTAGTAATATCTTTGGAATAGGTTTGATTCAAAAGCCCTAAATCTTTTCGGTCAATTTTTATATTGGTTTTACCATCAGAAAGCCTTGTTATTGTAAAATCATCTGCTTTTTGGGTTCCTGTTAGTACTTGAAACTTGTTTAGGTATAGAAAGTAAGCTCTTGTTATTTTCTTGAGGTTGTCTCGTCTGCCTTGTAGTTTCACTTTAATATCTTCTATCGTAGCCCCTTGAATTTCTTTAGGAATTGCTTCAAAAGCATGGGCAATATCTTCATTAGTAAGACTTTTTTGAATATGGTCTACTTGCTTTTCCCATTCACCCCATTTTGAGGCATGTATTAATGTTAGATCTAAATGGTACGGCGACGAAGCAAACCATTTTACACTTCGCAAATCTTCATCATAGGTTTGCATTTTGCGTAAACCTGGTATTACCCTTGTCAAAAACCCAATTAAAGCGCCATCATATTTAGAAAAGGCTTGGTCACGATCTCTAGGTATTGGGCTACAATATTCGGTGCCATCTTCGTTTTTATACAGTGCCCAACGCCATTGGTCTTCGTGGCGATCCCAATCACCTAATAGCATATCAAAAATTCGCGCTCGAATATACGATGGTTCATGTACCACAGACTTACCAGACTTGTTTATGACTTGTAAAACATCAGCTGTACTTAAAATATCTTGCGGCTCTCCAAAGCTTTTTGATTCCAATTGCGTATCTCCCACATGCTCTTCTATCATATATAATTCATCACCAAATTCATCGTTATAACCCCCTAAAGTTGGTTGTTTAGGAATGTAATACAAAATAGGATTGGTGTGATTTACCCCCACAGCATTTGACAAACCAACAATGGCAAAAGGCGTGTAGGGATGCGATGTGGTATAGAAATCTGCTAAAAATTTATCTACAGTGGTGTCATCTAAAACATCGCCAATATAGGTTTCTTGAAATGCGTTAGCTTGTAAAAATTTTATCGTACTCTTTTTTAAAGCCCGCATTACGAACTGCCTGCCTTTTTCATCTTCTAATCTCAAGGATTTTGATTGTTGGCCTCCACCACGCTTTACAGGCGTTAACCCACCCATTAAGGTATCTAAGAATACTACTGGTGCATTCACTTCTTTCCCATAATAGTCTCTGTAATGCTCTCCCCATAAATATTTGTAAAAACCACTTTTCATTGTGGCTTTTTTAGAATAGATAGCTGCAGCTTTCGTAACATCAAAACTTTCTTTAAAGGTGTACTCTTTTGAACCACTAGTTTCACCTTTTAAAACTATTGTTCTATAAACTTCTTTAAGAACGCCATTTTCAAGTACCAAAAAGTTTGCTATTACTTTGCCATTCGTAGTAACATCTAACCTAACGTATCCTTTTTTAGCAACCGAAAAATCGCTTTCGCCCCCTTTCTTAACAGCTTCTGTAGTACCGGCTGCCCCACTTATTATTTGTGGAACACTACTATTTATATACTGTAAATTTTTATCATGACCCGATATGAAAACTACATTTTCTGATGCTCTGGCAATAGTTTTCAACCTATTTCGAAGTCGTCGATACTGCTTGTTTTGAAAATCTTCTGTAGTAAATCCACCAATATTGTTTAAAAATCCTTGTTTCGAATGAGTTCTCATCGGGTGATGAATTGAAACCAGGATGATTTTACCTTGTGCTTTTTTAATGCGATTCTCAAATTCTAAAAAGAATAAGTTTCTATTTTGAATTTCTGATTCTTCATTGATGTAAATATGACGATTCCAGTCTTCGAGAAACCATTGCGAATCTACAGTTATCAAAACTACATTTTCACTTAAATCATGGTGTTTAATGGGTTCAGCATCATTGGGGTGAAATTTTGCTTTACTATTTTTCTGAATATACTTTTCAATATCTGAAACACCTTTGTGTCCGTGACCCCACTCGTATGTACCTGGGGTGAAAATCACATCATTACCAAGAACCTTTAAAACTTCTAATTGTTTTTTAATAGCAATTTCAAATTCTAATTTAGGTACAGCATTTCCAATAATTAATAAACTAGAATTTGGTAGAGATGATGACTCTGAAACAATGCTAGATAATACATCTGTATCTAAAGCATTATAGGTATTTCCAGTAATAAATATTGATTGCTCTATTTCTTGTGCATTAATCGAGGTTAAACCAAGGGCAATTAAACTGATTATTACATAAAAATTTACTTTGTTCATTTTGGTTGTGTTGGTTGGTTCTATTTATTTTTGATTGCTATCAATTAAATTGCTGAAACTGATATCATAATGAAAGATTCACCTCTATAATCTTTAAACACTAGTATTAATTAACTACAAATCAGGTCAAGAACCATGTTCTCAAAACTTTACTGTAGATCAACCTCAATTTTACTAAACCTGAGTATTTCAATTAAGTTTGGTAACAAGTTTACTATAAAGAATGCTATAATTACCTCCTCAAATAACAAGTTTTGAATTTAAGTGATTACCCATTATTCTGTTGAAAGTTCTTCTAATTTGCTTCTATTTATTGGCAGAAATTTGTGATTGTTTATTAAGTCGATACTACTAACTTATCCTTGCATTAAAAACGAATCATATATGTCATACCTCCTTTTTTTTAATTAAGTCTCGGCTATGTCAATAAATCTTTTTAAGAAGTTAAACATTGTGATTGATCATGGCCTCCTTAATTACTTAAAAATACTAAATCCTATTAAAATCCATATTCTGCAGGTTTCTTTGCTTACATTTATATATCATGTAACTTCATGTTCTTATAGTATACTATTCTTGATGAAAGTATTTAAAAATTCTTTGAGGGTAAGAATATGCCTATTCAAAAGAAGAATTGAAATTGCATAACAACGTATTGCAGCTATGAGTAAGTCCGAATTTTTTATTGATACTAGGTTTCCTTCCGTTACAGATTTAAGAATTAAAGCTCAAAAGAAGATTCCGAAATTTGCTTTTGAATACCTAGATGGAGGTTGCAATGAAGATGTAAATCTAATTAAAAACACTAAAGAAATTAGAGATGTTGAATTGTTGCCAAGCTACTTAAGTAAGCATGTTGGTTCTAGCACAAAAACTGAACTTTTTGGTCATACATACGATGCTCCATTTGGTGTAGCACCTATAGGTTTACAAGGTTTAATGTGGCCAAATTCCCCTGAAATACTAGCCAAGGCAGCAGTTAAACATAATATTCCGTTTATATTAAGTACCGTATCAACAAGTAGTATTGAAAGAATTTCTGAAATCACTGAAGGTAAGGCTTGGTTTCAATTGTATCACCCAATTGAGTTTAGTTTAAGAGATGATCTGCTTCAAAGAGCTGCCCAAGCAGAATGTCCTGTTTTGGTCCTTCTTTGTGATGTACCCATTTTTGGATTTCGGCCGCGAGATATTAGAAACGGCTTGGCAATGCCACCAAAAATGAGTTTGAAAAACATGCTACAAATTCTAAGCAAACCTGAATGGGCTCTTAAAACTTTGATACAGGGCCAACCAAGTTTTGAAACATTAAAACCTTATATGCCTAAAAATCTAGATTTGAAACAACTAGGCAAATTTATGGATCACACTTTTTCTGGGCGATTAAATGAGGAGAAAATAAAGCCCATTCGTGATATATGGAAAGGCAAAATAGTTTTAAAAGGGGTAGCATCAGAATTAGATACTGAAATTGCCATACGTCTTGGCTTAGACGGAATCATCGTCTCTAACCACGGTGGTAGACAGTTAGATGCTGGAGAATCTACAATAAAACCTTTGTCTAGAATAGCAAAAAAGTATGAAGGTCAAATAAAAATTATGATGGATAGCGGTTTACGTTCTGGCCCAGACATTGCTCGCGCAATGGCTTCGGGAGCAGAATTTACCTTCTTAGGAAGATCTTTTATGTATGGCGTTTCAGCTTTAGGTCATAAAGGCGGAGACCACACCATATCATTATTAAAAACAGAATTACAACAAGTTATGGAGCAAATCTGCTGCGCAAGTACAAGTGATTTTCCAAACCATTTGATTCATACTACAGGGTAAATTAATTTACTTCTAGAAACCTCATCTTTTGCAATCATTTTTTTTCAAACAACAACTGTTCTATCACCTCTATTTAACTGAAATCGTTTAGACCTATTTAATTTAAGCCAGATCAAAAAAAATGAAAAATAATTTCTGACAATTGAACTTGTTCAACTTTTTTGACATATTCCTTCATGATATTTGTATCTATCAAATACTAATAGCGATGAAAACAAAGATTTCAATTACAAAAAAAATAACATCTGTACTACTTTTAATTCTAATTAACACGGGCGTCATTTTGGCGCAAACTTCAACTGATATTTCACACGAAAATGCCCTAAAAGCCGCATTGGCCGCTAAAGAAAAGGCCGAAGAATTAAATATTAGGGTAAATATTGCCGTGGTAGATGCAGGAGCGAACTTAAAAGCTTTTATACGCATGGATGATTCTTTCTTAGGAAGTATTGACGTTGCTATTAAAAAAGCAAAAACATCTCGCCTATTTAATATTAATACAGGTGATCTAGGTAAACTAACCCAACCCGGGGGTATCATTTACAACATTGAACTTTCCAATGACGGACTCGTTACTTTTCCCGGCGGAATTCCTGTAAGAAATAGTGAAGGTAAAATTATAGGAGCCATTGGTGTTAGCGGTGGTACTATTGAACAAGATCATGAAATTGCCTCCGTAGGAGCAAATGTAATCATAGAATAATCTATCTTAAAAACATACAAATAGCTTTAAATTATGACCAACATAAAAATTTATACTGTTTTAATCGCACTGCTTTCAGCTCAAATTTGCCTTTCGCAAACCATAGATGATTTGATGCCTTACATGCAAGATTTTAAAAACGTTTCCGCTAGCAATACTGTAACAATTACTAGTTATAAGAAAGATGGTTCGCATTATGTATATGCCGGAGGTTTTGAAGGTATTGATATTTTTAGCTTGAATAAAGAAGGCAAGTTAACTTCTATTGGCACCCAAAAACTTTACAAGAAAGAAGGGCCCGCCAGAGGTATGGTAGCCGATAATATCGATGGTAATGACTATTTATTTGTCGCCAATAAGCATGGCAATGCCATTGAAACATTTAAAATTTTAAGCGATGGATTGTTGGAACAGGTTTCCTTGACCATGGATACAGATGAAACTCATTTAGGTATTGCTATAACGCTGCAAGTTGTTCATATGCAGCAGGGGTCATATCTCTTTATCGGAGGCTTAGAAGAAACACCTGGCTTAAGCAGTTTTAAAATCCATAACGACGGGAAGCTAACCCATGTACAATCTAGAAAAGATGATGAAACTATCTATACGGATGGTATCATTGGAATGTTCACTCATAAAATCAAGGGTAAAACATTTTTATATACCGGAGGATTTCAAGACAATGGTGTCAGTAGTTTTAGAGTGTTTGAAAACGGTACATTCAAAAACATAAACAACATAGGAGACAACACCACAGATAGATATTTAACCGGAGCATACCCAGTAACCGGAGTAAGATTAGGAAACAACTACTATGTTATAGTCGGTCACAGACATCACAAATACTACAAAAGAGGTGGTTTCATTAAAAATCCGGACTTTGTATACCATGGTGATGGTGTAAGTGTTTTCAAAGTAAATCGAAAAGGAGCCCTAGTGCCTCATTTTGTTTTAAAAGATGATGAAAGCACCAAATTACAGGGGCAGACAAGAATTGAAATTGTTTCCGTAACAAATAATGAGGCCATATTAGCAGTGGGTACAAGAGACGATGGTAGTATTCAACTTTGTAAATTAGACGAAAACGGAACGCTTACCCCCTTAAATTATTTAGAAACCGGGTACTCGATTTATTACGGTTTAAGATCTCATCAAATAGAAGGTACCAATTTGTTGATTGCAGGTTCAAATAGGTTCGATTTAAAAAAAATAGCCACCTATAAGGTTTCCCCTAAAATCGATAGAGACGGTAAAGTATTACGGCACATTGTAAACCTAAAGTATAAGGAAGAAGCCACTGAAGCACAAGTTGATGAGGCGGTAAAAGCTTTTGAAAATCTTAAAAATGAAATTCCAGAAATTACGCATCTTGAATGGGGAGTTAACGATAGCAAAGAAGGGGCTAGCAAAGATCTGACCCATACGTTTACCCTTACCTTCAATGATGACCACGCCAGAGAAATCTACTTATTTCATGAAGCACATATTGCTTTAGTAAAAAAAATTGGTCCCATAATAGACGATGTTCTAGTAATGGACTATTGGACCAAAAAATAGAATCAATAACTTAATATATTTTAAAGAGATAGAAAAAATGACCAAAACCGCATACATAACAGGTGGATCGAAAGGTATTGGGTTAGGAATTGCAGAGGCCCTATTAAATGAAGGTATTCATGTTGCAATTTCGGCGAGAACCCTAAGTGAATTGAAGATTGCTGAGGAAAAATTAAGGGCTATCGGAAAAGGAGAAGTTTTAAGCATCCAATCAGATGTAAGAAACATCACTAACGAAGAGAATGCAGTACGAAAAGTAATAGATACTTGGGGCCGCTTAGATTATTGTATTGCAAATGCGGGAATTGGAAAATTTAGTCCGATTTATGATATGAAGCCCGAAGATTGGAATTCAGTTGTCGATATAAATTTGACAGGTGTTTTTCATACAGTTAAAGCGGCCATACCAGCGCTCAAAAAATCTAAAGGTTACATTTTTACAATAGCGAGCTTAGCAGGCACTAATTTTTTCCAAGAAGGAGCAGCTTACAACGCAAGTAAATTTGGTTTAGTCGGTTTTTCACAGGCAATTATGTTGGATTTAAGACCCTATGAAATTAAGGTAACGACTATTATGCCCGGTTCTGTGGCCACTTTTATAAATGGACAAACCCCTTCTGAGAAAGACAATTGGAAAATTCAACCAGAAGATATTGGACAGATGGTGGTTGACTTAGTACAAATGAATGCTAGAACATTACCTAGCAAAATAGAAGTTCGCCCTACTGTTCCTCCTTCTGCACGGAAATAAAAAATTTGAGGATGGTATTTCAAAGAAAAATATGGGTTTACAATTTTAAGTAAGCCCATATTTTATTCCTGCCTAGATTCATTTCAAGTGTGCTACGTAAGACCTAAGGTGTTTTTTTAACGCCCCAAAAGATGATCTTCAATTACAAAGCCCTTCGCCTTACACTTCAATTACCACGCACTTTACCTTTGTAAAATAAAAAGTATTATTCGTGCAAGCCAAAAGGGAATGGATTATGGATTGCAAATAATCGCACCTCCTTGCTTGGTTAGTTGTACCGTTTAATGATTTTCCAATTAGCTATCTAAAAATTCCATCAAACGAAAGTCAAATCGCTATGAAGGTTAATTGCCAAGGTTTAGTTGCAACATACAAAATTGATATTTATCAATAGGGCAACTATAAATATGATTCTAAAACCATTTAAATAAAATCAAAAAAAACACAACTAATTCACTTTCATTTGTTTAGATATAACAAGGAGTTTTAAATACCCCTTAAATCAAAATGTTAGTCGTACAAATTCTAGAGAATCTGCTCTACTTTTTTCAACAAAAAAACCAGTTCATTTCTGAACTGGTTTTTGTCGGGGTGGCAGGATCTGAAATCCTACCGTAATCCTTTGTAAATCAATATTTTACAATTTTATTTTCTAAATAGGACACCTAAAAGGACACTTATCGCAGCTTTTTGACGCTTTCGTAACGCAAAGATAATAATGCTTTTTAAATGATAGTAAATTGGTATAAATTTAATTTGCCTCGAAGAATTGCATAAAATTAACAGGAATTTCAATTCCATTTGCAGTTAGTGTATTGAAGATGAGCAAAATTGCGCACTGAAAATATATGACCTGGAAATAGAAAATAGCGGTACAGTACAGGATACAAATTCAAACAATCTCCATTAAAATTGCCTTATACCACAAATAAAATTATCCTATGGTTCTTGTTGGGTTTAATGAGAGTTTCCCTCACTCAAATTAATAACTTACATGTGAAACCGGCAGACTTTGGTAACAAGGATGGATATAGGGCGATAAATCATATATTTTCAACGATAGTCTCATATGGAAGATTTTAATTGGATATTTCAGTTTCTAGGTCGACTGCATCCCTTGTTGGTACATTTCCCAATTGGCTTATTGGTGGTTGCACTTTTCATGGAACTGTTAACGATTGGAGGAAAACGGAAAGGGCTGCGAGAAGGCGCCTATTGGATAGTGTATGTGGGAACCATTTTCGCTGTACTCTCCGCCTTGTTTGGTTGGCTGCTGCGAACGCAAGAAGATTACATTGGGGAATTGGTAGACAACCACCAATACACAGGAATTGCCACAGCTGTTTTAGCTCTGCTTACCACGATTTTACTCAGGTTGACCATAAAGGGAAAACTGCCCGATTTCCGAGCGTACAGAACCGGACTTACGGCAACGGTAGTTTTGTTGACCATCGCGGGACATTTGGGTGCCTCGCTAACCCACGGCGAAGATTATTTAATTAGTGTTTTACCCGGCAATGAAGAGGAATATGACAATACCAAAGGTTTGGCCTTATTGGCGGAATTAAAAAACTCCGATTCTGTTTCTTTGGTGCAGCAAGACCGATTGAATCTAGAGGTCAGGGCCATCTTTGCCCATAATTGCTACCAATGCCATAGCGAGAACAAATCGAAAGGTGAATTGGTCTTGGAAAATAAGAGGGGGGTCTTCAAGGGCGGCGAATCGGGGGTCGTAATAGTTCCAGGTAAGCCAGACGAAAGTGAATTATATAAACGGATTACACTTTCACCAAATGAGGAAGGCGTTATGCCAAAAAAAGGGAAGATCCTCAAAGACAGTGAAATCAAATTGATAGAACTGTGGATCCAAAATGGGGCGCATTGGTCAGATCAAGCAGTGAAAATTTTCCCTGAAGCAGAATTAGCTTTAGTAAAACCTGAGCTCCCAAAAATTCAAAATATTACACATCCCATCGATAAATTAGTAGATGTATATTTTGATAAAAATAGTATTGATTGGTATGAAGTTGTTGATGATAGAGCTTTTATAAGACGTGCTTATATGGATGCAGTTGGTTTAATTCCAGAACCAAAAGTAGTTCATGATTTTATAAATGATAACAATCCAAACAAAAGAGAAAGATTAGTAGATACTTTATTAAACGACTATCAAAATTATTCGCAACACTGGCTAAGCTTTTGGAATGATTTATTGCGAAACGACTATTATAGTGTAGGTGGTAAAAAACCAATTACGCATTGGCTGTATACTTCATTAATGAACAATAAATCATATGACCAAATGGTATCAGAGCTGGTAAATCCGGTAAATGGTTCAGAAGGTTTTATAGAAGGCGTAAAATGGCGTGGCGTTGTTAATGCCAGTCAAAGAACAGAGATGCAAGCGGCACAAAACATCGGGCAATCTTTAATGGGTGTTAATGTGAAGTGTGCTTCTTGTCATAATAGTTTTGTCAGCAATCTAACTCTAGATCAAGCGTATGGATTTGCAACAATCTTTTCTGATTCCCTACTAGAATTGAATAGATGCGATAAACCCATTGGTAAAATGGCGAAAGCTAATTTTTTGTATCCAGAATTAGGGAGCGTTGAAGGAAAAACAGTTAAAGATAGATTATTAAAACTTTCAGAAGTAATAGTACAGAGAGGTAATGGGAGGCTGTACCGCACAATAACCAATAGGTTTTGGGATCGATTGATGGGACGGGGAATTGTTATACCATTAGACGAAATGGATAATGCTCCATGGGACGGTGATATATTAGACTGGTTATCTGCAGATTTTATCGATTCAGGTACGGACTTAAAGCATTTAATTAAGCGCATCATGACATCTAAAGTCTATCAACTGCCCATGGTCAATTACAAAAAAGAGGAAGACCTAAAAACTAAGTATGTCTTTAAAGGTCCAGTAACTCGCCGACTAAGCGCTGAACAATTCTCAGATGCCGTGAGTCAAGTTATTGCACCTTTGTATCCCCAAGTGGCGTTTAATCCCCATGGAGATGATATTAACGCCATACGCATTTGGCATTTAGAAGAAGAGTTTGACAGGGTGGTATTACCAGAACCTGGTAAAAGATATTTTAGAAAATCATTTAAGGTCTCAAAAGAAGCTATCAAGAATGGGGAGATTTTGATTTCAGTTGATAATTCTTACATCCTTTATCTTAACGGAAAAAAGATATTACAAAATAAAAATTGGAAAGTCGTTGATAAAATTGATGTTTCCGAGCAATTGCATCCAGGAAAAAATACCATTGCAATTTTAGGGGAAAATGGAGGGACTATTGCAAATCCAGCTGGAATAATATTTGCTTTGAAGATTGAATATGAATCTGGTAAGAGTACTCTTTTGAAGTCTGATTTATCTTGGGTGAGTTCTCATGAAATACCTGAAGGGGATTGGGTTGCTGTGGCGTATGACGATAATTCATGGAAAAAGGTTAGAAATTACAGTACGGGTAATTTTAAAAATTGGGGACAATTACTTGATTTTACCTTTAAGCCCCATAACGAAAAATTTGCACGTGCTAGTTTGGTAAAGCAACATCCATTTATGAAGGCTTTAGGAAGACCCAGTAGAGAAATTGTAACTACTTCAAGGGAAGATCAAGCTACCTTATTGCAAGCTTTAGAACTGACTAACGGTGAATTTTTCAACGGAATTTTAGAGGAAGGCGCACAATCGTGGTTAAAAAAATATGGCGAGGATAGCAGTACAATTGTAGACAACTTATATGCAAAAGCATTAAACAGACAGCCATCAAATGAAGAGAAAACAATTATGCTTAATGTTTTAGGAGAGGCGCCAGAACATGACCAATTGCAAGATGTATTTTGGGCTGTATTAATGTCTCCAGAATTTCAGTTTATCAATTAAAAAGTAAAAAGATGGACGCAAATAATTCGCGTAGAGATTTTTTAAAAACAATGAGTGCTGCTAGTTTATCAGCGGCTGCAACTACAATTCCAGGATTTAGTTTTTTAAGTTCTTGTTCATCTGAGGTTCAAAAAATGGCATCTATGGCAGATACTGTTATTTTACTATGGATGGCAGGAGGTATGGCACATACCGAGACGTTTGACCCTAAAGCTTATGTTCCGTTTGAAAGAGGAGTGGAAAGCAAAAGAGTACTAAGTACCTTTCCAAAAAAACCTACGGTAGTTGATGATTTATATTTTTCAGAAGGATTAGAATCTATAGGAAGCGTAATGGATAAAGGTGCTATAATCCGTTCCTACAAATCAGCCGATTTAGGCCATATTTTGCATACTCGTCATCAATACCATTGGCATACATGTTATGAACCGCCACAATCCGTTCAAGCGCCACATATTGGTGCTTGGATAGCTAAAGAATTAGGGCCTGCAAATCCCGTGATTCCTCCTTTTATTGCCATGGGGCAACGTTTTACAATGGGGGAGTCAGAAGAGTTAAAGGCATTTCATTCTGCAGGGTTTTTAGGTACAGAATATGGTCCGTTTTTAATTCCAGACCCATCAAGTGGTTTAGAAAGTGTACGCCCGCCAAAGGGTATGTCGCTCAAACGTTTTGAAGCGCGCTATAAATTGTATAAAGAACTGGCCAACAAAAGCCATGTGATGGAGCAGGCTAGCGATTATCAGCGTGAATCTTTAATGCGCTCAATGGAACAGTCGTATCGTTTATTGAATTCGCCAGAAGCCAAAGTGTTTGATTTATCAGAAGAACCAAAAGATGTTTATGATACTTATAACACAGGGCGTTTTGGGTTAGGTTGTTTATTAGCAAAACGATTAGCGATGAATGGCGGACGTTTTGTAAGTGTTTCAACGGAATATGAACCCTTTATAGGATGGGATACTCATGAAAACGGACATACCCGTGCCAAGAAAATGAAAGAACTGATCGATAGACCCATAGCGCAATTGATCAAAGATCTCGATGAAAGCGGTCATTTAGATAGAACCCTAATCATCTTGGCCAGTGAGTTCAGCAGGGATGCAATTATGGAGGGTCGCCCCGGAGAACTTGTAAAAGACCAAGTAGACCAACCTGATATCATCGAAGATGAAAAATTCTATGGCATGCACCGCCATTTTACCGACGGCAGTTCCATTTTGTTATGGGGTGGAGGTATTAAAAAGGGTTTGGTGTATGGTAAAACTGCTGATGAGAGACCTTGTTCTTCTGTAGAAAATCCTGTCGTGATAGACCAAGTCCACCAATCAATCTATCATGCATTAGGTATTCACCCAGAAACCCATTATGAAATAGAAGGTAGACCTTTTTATACTACACCAGATGGTAAAGGCCAGCCGATATTAGATTTATTTGGTAATCCTATGAAACCTTCAAAAGAAAACATTGCTTAAAGTTTAATTCAACCATGGCAAAGTCTCAAATAAATCGCAGGACATTTATAAATACTACTGCAAAAGCGAGTTTGGGTTTCGCGGTTGTTCCTCATTTCAACATATTAAAATCAAAACCTCAAATGTATGAAGATGTCATTGGCCATGGCGATTTTAAGTATAAAGTGCATAAATCTTGGGGAGATTTAGATAGAGCCGTTACACCTGTAAAAAATTGTCATGAGATGGTAATGGACTCTAAAGGTCGCTTGATTATGGTAGGAGATGATACTAAAAATAATATTTTAATATATGACAAATCTGGTAAGCTTCTAGATTCTTGGGGCATTCGCTACAAAGGTGGTCACGGATTGTCTATTTGGAATGACGGTTCTGAAGACTTTTTATTCATCTGTGATGCCAAAGGCGAAAGCTTGATAAAAACCACAACAGACGGTAGAGAATTAATGATTATTGGACATCCGTCTCAATACGGTGCTTACGATAAAAAAGACACGTTTAAACCAACAGAGACCGCTATTGGTCCTAATGGCGACATTTATCTTGCTGATGGTTATGGCTCAAACTATGTACTACAATTCACAAAAGAAGGAGAGTTTATTAGAAAAATTGGAGAAGGAAGAGGCACAGGACAAAATCAATTTCGAACTGCTCATGGTGTGTGTATTGATTATAGAGGCAAAGGCAAACCTACGTTGTTAATTACATCAAGAGCTGCAAATTGTTTTAAACGTTTTACACTAGATGGCAATTATATTGAACAAATTGATTTGCCTGGCGCATTTGTATGTCGTCCAGTAATTCACAATGAAAATTTATATTCTGGTGTGTGTTGGTCATCAGAAATCGATTACGTTGAGGGCAATAAGAATACCCATCCTTATAATATAAATCCTAAATCTGGTTTTGTAACAATTTTGAACGAGAAAGGCAAGGTAATTTCAAACCCAGGAGGAACAAAACCTAAATATAAGAAAGGAAAACTACAACGTATGGTCCAAGAAAAACCCATTTTTCAGCATTGTCATGATGTCTGCATCGATAATGACGAAAATTTATATGTATGCCAATGGAATGCTAACAAGGCGTATCCTATAAAATTAGAGCGGGTTTAATCAAAATGGGATTCTTTAGGTTTTGACTCGGAATATCTGTTAAAGTTGTCATTTTATTGAAAACAGAAATCTAAATACAGAGTTTTCATTTTATTACCGACACAAATTAACATACTTAGTACTCCTATTTACTATCTGTTTGTCATTTTAATTTTATAGATGGTATAATTAATTTAAGAAAATACTTAGCAATTTTTTGACCGTAACCTGTTCTGTCTTAGTTTATTGGTTTTAAGCATGAGAGTACAGGATAAAGAAGCTTGGAACTTATTTTAATTTTCAATAATTAACATTTTTCCAAACAATTTCTGAAATGATAAAACAGCATATTTACCTTCTCTTACTACTATCAATTTGTTTTTCATGCCACAAAAAAAATGAGGAAAGCAATGCCTTAACCTTTAAACAGCTTTTAGTTAATTCAAAACAAAACCCTTTAACAATAGAAAGTGAGCGACCACTTTTTTCATGGCTTGTTGAAGCTGAGGATTACAATAAATCGCAATCTGCATATCATATCTTGGTAGCTTCTTCTGAAGAAAAATTAAATGAAAATGATACCGATATCTGGAATTCAGAAAAGGTAAAATCCGCTCAATCGGCTCATGTAAAATATCAGGGAAAAGCATTGAAACCCATGCAAAAGTACTTTTGGAAGGTAAGAATATGGGATGAAACCGTACAGGCATCCTCTTGGTCGCCTGTCCAAAATTATAAAATGGGATTGATGGATGAATCGAACTGGGGAGATGCCAAATGGATAAGTTTAAATAAAGACACAAGAACCTCGGAGCATCGTTTTCGTGCTTACAAAACCAGTAAAATGGAGCAGGCCACCATGGTTAATGGTTTTACAGCCGGTTATTTTAGAAACCTCATACAAATAGAAAAAGAAATTGCAAGTGCCCAGGCTTACATATGTGGACTTGGGTATTATGAGTTGTTTTTAAATGGCAACAAAGTTGGAGACCACGTTCTAGATCCTGCCCCATCAAATTATGATAAACAAGCTTACTATGTCAACTATGATATTACAGAACAATTAAAAACGGGTAAAAATGCTTTGGGGATTATTTTGGGAAATGGATTCTACGGCCAAAATATTTCTTGGAAAAACGACCCTGAATCTGAAAAAGATTTGGCTTATGGCCCACCGGCAGTTCGTCTACTAATTAAATTACACTATAAAGATGGATCCAAGGCCGATTTTCATACTGATGAAACTTGGAAAGAAGCAACCGGACCGATAGTATTCAATAATATATATGGCGGCGACACCTATGATGCACGCTACGAAATTGGTAATTGGAGTTCTACGGACTATTCCGATGAAAAATGGGGGCAAGTCAAAGTCGTTTCGCCCGAACTAAAAAAAGTGAGCGCACAACAAATTCCTGCAATAAAAAAGTTAAAGGTTTTAGACCCTCAAAAAGTTTTCAAGGCTCCTGATGGAAATTGGATAGTAGATTTTGGTCAAAATATAGCGGGTTGGGTGCAACTCAATGTCAAAGAAAAAAAAGGTCAACTCATAGAAATTACAACTACCGAGGCCTTATTGACCAATGGAAAGGATATTTTTCAAGGGGCCACTGGTGGCGGGGCTAACGGAATGCCACAGGTATACAAATACATTTGCAAAGGAGATACGTTGGAGTCGTGGGAACCTAAATTTAGCTACCATGGCTTTCGATATGCTAAAATAAATGGGGTTTCAAGTAAACCGGATCAAAACATGATCAAGGCGGTTTTAGTGGCTACCGATATTCAAGAAAAAGGAAGTTTTACGTCTTCAGATAGTTTGTTTAATAAAATGCACAACATCAGCAAATGGACTATTATAGATAATCTTCATGGCATTCCTGAAGACTGCCCGCACCGAGAAAAATGTGGTTGGCTAGGCGATGCCCATGCTTTCTGCGAATACGCATTGTATAATTATGATATGTACGACTTCTATAAAAAATATATGGAAGATATTCGAACACAAATGCGACCAACCGCCGGGCATAATGATCCAGATATTAAATATCATGTTCCAACCATGATCGCGCCGGGAAAACGAACCTCAACCTATGCAAAGTTAGATTGGGGGGTAGCCACCATGTATCTGCCGTGGTACAACTATTTATATTATGGAGATGATACTATTGTAAAGGAGTATTACGACGATATGAAAGAACTCACGAACTTTTATCTTTCCTATAAAGGCAAAAATGGTATTATCCAAGATGGAATGGGCGATTGGTGTCCGCCGCTTTGGGATAGAAGAAAAAACCCAAGTGCCATGGAGTGTGACCCCATAACTTCGGCCAATGCCTATTTTTATGATGTTCTAGGTGTCATGGAAAGGTTCGCAAAAATGAATAAAGATGCCCGTTATGAAGAAGCGATGCGTAAGGAAAAACAAGAATTAAAAACTGCTTTCAACAAAGTGTTTTTGGTTGCTATTCCTAATACTGATCATAAGTGGTATGATAACCAAACGGCCACGGTACAAGCACTACAATTTGGACTGGTCCCCGAGGAAGAACTAGAAAATGTTGTGGATGGTTTGGTTCATAATATCACAAAGGTAAAAGGCGGACACCATTCTACAGGTATTCATGGTAACCGATATATCTATACCGTTTTGACTAAATATGGAAAAGGAGATTTAGCCCATCAAATACTAACAATACCTGAATTCCCAAGTCAAACCTATGTAATGAATTCTGGTTTTACCACATGGCCGGAGCGACAATTTGAGTGGAAAAAAATGGAAGGACCGACCAATTCATTAAACCACCCGATGCATAGCGGTTTTGCTGCTTATTTCTATGAGTCTCTTGGTGGTATAAAATCTACTTTTGAAGCTCCGGGGTATAAAGAGTTTTTTGTTGATCCAGAATTTCCAAGTCAAATAACGAGTACCGATGTAACGATACCAACACCGTATGGCAACATCGAAAACAATTGGTCGATTAATTCTTCTGTGCTGACCATGAATCTTAAAGTACCATTCAATACAAAAGCTAGACTTGTTTTAACACAAAAAGAATATGAATCGTTAAAAATAAATGATAAGGATTTAAATGATTTCAAGGAGGAAATTTACTCAGAGGAGCTTGATGACCATACCATTATTTTAGGATCAGGAGAATATAAAATTGAATATATAAAATCTTAATCTCAACCGCTACGCTCTTCCTGATGAATTGCGACAGAATAAGATTATGACAAGAAATAATTATTAGTTATCCGCACGATGAAAGCACCTATTACGATTCTAATACTGTTAGCAATCACTATTTTTTCTTGTAATAATGGAAAGCGAGATGTACTAAATACTGCTCAATTTCCTCATTCGAAAGTGAATTTTACAAGTCAAGCTCAAAACACATTCCTAGAACAGAATTTTCAGAACCCCCCACCATCGGCGAAACCACGAACCATTTGGTTTTGGATAAACGGAAATGTATCCAAGAAGGGCATAACCGCCGATTTGGAAGCCATGAAAAAGATAGGTGTTCAAGAAGCCCTACTTTTTAATGTCAGCTTAGGGCATCCCAAAGGCAATGCCCCTTATTTAAGTTCAGAATGGTTGGAACTCTTTAATTATGCCGCGTTGGAGGCAAAACGTTTGGGACTCGAAATGGGCTTTCATAATGGCGCTGGCTGGTCATCAAGTGGTGGTCCGGCCATTACTCCAGAATATGCCATGCAAGAAGTGGTGTATGCTGAAACATTACATCAAGGAGGTCAAATTTTCAAAGGTCGGTTACCACAACCCGAAGCCAAATTAGGGTACTACCAAGATATTTCGGTACTCGCCTTTCCAAATCCCAAAAGTAAAACGCGCATTGATGGGTTAGAAATAAAAAGTCTTTCACATAAAGTTCGAAGTCATTTGGATCCCGATGAAAAACCTGTTTCCGATTTGGCAGTATTAAAAAAATCAGAAATCATTGATTTGACAGAACAGCTGACGGATAATGGTTTTTTAGAATGGGATGCTCCTGCGGGAGAGTGGGTTATTTTACGATTGGGACATACTCCTACAGGTGAAGTAAATCGTTTTGCAAGTGATGGTGGGCGCGGTTTGGAATGTGACAAAATGAATAGCGAGGCAGTTAATGTCTTCTGGGGAGGAAGCATTATGCCAATTATTAACAAACTGGACACGCTTATCGGTTCTGTGGTCAACAGATGTCACATTGATAGTTATGAAGTCGGTACGGCGAACTGGACTCCGAATTTTGCTGCGGAATTTAAGCAGCTTCGTTCGTATGATTGTCAAGCCTATTTGCCCACGTTGGCGGGATATTATGTGGAAAATGGAGAAGAAACGGAGCGGTTTCTCTGGGATTTTCGACGTACCATCGGAGATTTAATTGCCAAAAATTATTACAGGCGTATGGGTGAGCTCAGTCATGAACATGGAATGCAGTTTTCAGCCGAACCCTACTGGGGACCGTTCGATAACATGCAAGTAGGCGAACCTGCAGATTTGGTCATGTCAGAGTTTTGGAGCGGAACGCTGGCGTTTTTTGATTCGCCCAAATTTGTGGCCTCCATCGCCAAATTAAATGGAAGCTCCATTGCCGAAGCGGAGGCTTTTACTGACATAGGTGGATGGCAACGGCACCCTGGTTCGCTTAAGGCCATCGGTGACTTGGCATGGGCGCAAGGTATCAATCGTTTTGTTTTCCATAGTTTTGTGCATCAGCCGTGGGATGCGGCACCCGGCCTTACTTTGGGTCCTTTCGGCATTGATTTCAATCGTTTGAACACTTGGTGGAATCAAGGCAAACCTTTTATCGATTACATTAGTCGCGGTCAATTCTTGCTACAACAGGGCAAATCGGTAGCCGATGTTCTGGTATTTGCAGGGGAGTCATCACCCAATGATGCCTTATTGATGCCAGAAATAAAAGCCATGGGGTATGACTATGATGTAATCGGTTCCAATAAAATAAATTCGTTAACGGTCAAAGAAGGTCTAATTCGGACCCCTACCGGAGATAAATACCAAGCTTTGGTACTTCCCGAAACCCCTTGGATGACCCCGAAAACACTTGAAAAATTAGAAGCGTTGGCCGAAGGTGGAGCAATTATTCTTGGAACAAAACCGCAAAAATCCCCAAGTCTTCAAAATTATCCAGATGCTGATAAAAACGTATTACAACGGGTCGATAAATTATGGAATACAGGACTCATAAAGGAGCAACCCATTGTAGATTTTTTAACAAGGGGGGCTCTGCCTCCTGATTTTTCGATTGAGCAAGAAAGTATGGAATCCTTAGATTTTATACATCGAAAAACAACGGACGCCGATATCTATTTTGTAGTTAACTCGCGAAATGAAAGTCGGGAGCTAAATTGCCGCTTTCGCGTAACAGGAAAACAACCAGAACTCTGGAATGCCGAAACGGGTGAAATATCAATGGCCGCGGTATGGCGAGAAAATAGTGACGGCACAACCACGGTGTCCATTCCTTTTGAGCCGCAAGGTTCTGTATTCGTGGTTTTTCGAAAACCAATAACGTCAAAAAAACATATTGTAAGTACTGCCATGATGGTACAAAAGCAAACCCTGACACCACTTCCAAACTTAAAAATAATAAAGGCAGAATACGGAACCTTTTTGCCGGACGGTTTGGTTGATGTAACTGAAGTTGTTGTCAATAGTGTTCAAAATAATAGCTTAAAAGTGCATGCAACCCGGGAACTCTGTTCAGGTGACCCAGCTCCTGGATATAAAAAGGAATTACGAATAAAATATAAAATCGGAGAGGTCATTCAGGAAAAAAACGCCATGGAAAGGGAATGGCTTGAAGTTGATGCTCCTGATAATGGAGAACTGGTAATCCTAAAAGCTGTGTTTGGAAAATTTGCAAGAGGAATAGATGACATCCCGCCCAATAATCCGGTTTACGATGTTACCAAAATAATAAAATCGATGGTTATTGCTGGGGATTTCGAGATTTCGGTAGACGACCGTTTTCTCAAAGACAAAGATACAAATACAAAGTACGCTTTACGTTTGGTTTACACTACCAACAATGAGGAAAAAACAGTAACTGTTTCAAATGGCGGTACTTTGAAATTGACCCAAGCTACCCTAGAACCAAAACTGGCGTATAAAAATGATACCGTATATTGGGCAACTCCTTTAGCCGGCGAAATTACGTATCGCTCTGCTTCGGGAACTACTGAAACGCTAAAGGTAAAATCCGTACCTGAACCCATTGAATTGACAGGGGCATGGAACGTGAGTTTCCCCCTAAAAAATGAAACATTTGAAAATACAACTTTCGATGAGTTAACTTCATGGACAGCATCACCAAATGATGATATCCGTTATTTTTCAGGAACAGCCAGTTATGAAAAACAGTTCAATATTCCTGCGCGTCTACTACAATCTGGAAACTCCCTACAGTTAGATTTGGGCAATGTTAAAGAAATAGCCGAAGTCTTTATGAATGGTAAAAACCTAGGCGTGTTATGGAAGGCGCCTTTTAGAATGAATATCGACGAGGTTGTACAAGAAGGAACCAATGCGCTAGAAATCAAAATAACCAACCTTTGGCCAAACCGATTGATTGGCGATGAACAATTAAAACTGGATTACGAACGGAAAGGCCCTAACATAAAGGAATGGCCCGAATGGCTTTTAAGCAATAAAGACCGCCCAACAAAGCGTTCAACCTTTGCCGCATTTAAACATTGGCATAAAGATTCAAAATTGTTGCCATCGGGTATATTGGGGCCGGTGAAAATTGTAATTTCCAAAGTAGAAGAATTGAAGTAAAAGAAAAAAACCTCTGGGGTGGCCTTAATACAACTTACCAGACCGAAGTCAGGTTTTAAATCTAGATTCTAGTCGCCCAGTACGGTACAGGATGCAAATTGATAGGAACTCCTTTATACTTGTAAGGCTACTTTTCTCAGTAATAGAAACCCAACGCAAAATAAGCATAGATGAAGCGCAAAGATTTTGTTCAACTTTCGACATTGAGTAGCATAGCGCTTACACTTCCTTCGGTAAGTTTTTTAACTTCCTGTTCCGATAAATCGGTACCCGCACATTCTTTTGAATTTAAAAACCTATCAGCCAATCTTTTGAAAGATTGGAGCGACGGAATGATCAGGGTTCAAATCAATAACCCATCTAATTTAGAAGAGCATGGTGCCTTGGGCTGCCCATCCTGTTCGCATATTCACGGGCGTTGTATGGATGCCGTTTACCCATTTTTATATATGGCTGATGTAACTGGGGATGAGAAATATTTGGATGCGGCAATTTTGGTGATGGATTGGGCCGAGAACAATGTGTCACAAGAAAACGGAAGTTGGACGGTTGTACCCAATCCGAAATCATGGAAAGGAATTACGGTTTTTGGAGCCATCGCATTAGCCGAAGCATTGCACTATCACGGTCATGTTTTGGAGGACGAACGCCGAAAGATTTGGACAACACGTCTTGAAAGGGCCGGCCAATATGTGTATGATATCTTTACAATTGATTTTACCAATATAAATTACGGTGGTACCGCTATTTATGGCTTGAATTTAATTGGAAGGGTTCTTCAAAACGATGAATTAATAACTAAAAGCAAATCGCTTGCTGAAGATGTTAAATCCTATTTTACTGCCAATGAACATTTGCTGTTTGGAGAGTGTAAACCTAATGCCGATAAATTGAGCACCAAGGGACTCCACGGTGTAGACTTAGGCTATAATGTTGAAGAAACATTAAACAGTTTGGTCATGTATGCCTTAAAAGAAAAGGATGATGAGCTTATACAAATTCTTACGAAATCTTTAAATAGTCATTTGGAATTTATGTTGCCCGATGGCGCCTGGGACAACAGCTGGGGCACGCGCCAATATAAATGGAGCTATTGGGGAAGCCGCACCTGTGATGGCAGTCAACCCGCATTTGCAATGATGGCGCATATCAATCCGGCTTTTGGAACAGCAGCCATTAAAAACACGGAACTATTGCAACGATGTACTTCGGAAGGTTTGATACATGGCGGTCCGCATTATATATCTCATGGAATTCCACCTTGTGTGCACCATACTTTTACACATGCAAAACCCTTAACGGTCTTGTTGGACCATTGGGACCAGCTACCAGAACTAAATACGAACACTTTATTACCCAGAGTCGCAGCCGATGGCATTAAAAAATTTAAAGATTTAGACGTCTCACTTTTTGCAAGAGGCGATTGGCGAGGGACTATTTCGGCTTATGATGCCATTTATAAAGACGGTGAGTATCGTCAAGGCACAGGTGGTTCGTTATCGGTGTTGTACCACAACAAAGTGGGATTGTTATGCACTGCGAGCATGGCCATCTATAAAATGGTCGAGGCCTATAATCAGCAACCCAATCCAGGGGAAGATTTTGCGTTGACACCACGCATCGAAACCTTTAAGAACGGTGTTTGGTATAGCAACATTTTTGATAGAGCGGCAACAGTACATTCCGAAGAAAATCAAACTGACATACGGTTGACTGCTAATGCCGTATTAAAAGATAAATCGAACGAAATTGTAACTGAAACGGCATCCGGTTTTGAGCTGATGTATCAATGCTCAAAAGATTCGTTGCAAATCATAGCTAAAACTGACGAATCCATAACTGAACCCACAGCATTTGTCTTACCGATGGTTTCACCAACCGGAGAAAAAGTCGCTCAGCCAAAACCAAATGAAATCACTATTCAAAAACCAGAAGGTTTAGTTCGTATTACGGCGAGCGTACCGCTGAAAATCAAAGAAACCCCAAAGGAAAGAATATTCAATATGGTACCGGGAGCGGAAGCAGTTCCGATACACGCCTATTTTGAAGACAAATCCCAAGCATTGGAAATAAAAATAGAGGTTTTGTAAAAAACGGAATAAAGAAAATAATGAAGAATACCACTCCTACCCTATTCATAGCTATAGTCACTCTTATTACAATGGTCGCTTGCAATGAAACCAAGAAAGAGGTAAAAGAAAACCCAACGGAAGAACAACCACCCAACATCGTATTTATACTTTCAGATGATCAGGCATGGACCGATTATGGCTTTATGGATCACGAGGCCATCGAAACGCCAAACCTTGATAAATTGGCCAAGGAAAGTCGCACCTTTACCCGAGGATACGTGCCCACTTCTTTATGTGCCCCTTCTTTAGCTTCAATTATTACCGGAGTTTACCCAAGGGACCATGGGGTTTTAGGTAATGATAAGGTTTTACCCGGTAATGATAAGGGAGGGAAACCGGCATGGCAATCCGAATGGAGGGCGAATAATTACACTAGCGTTATAGAGCATTTCAAAACACTGAATACCCTCCCGAAATTGCTTAAGGAAAAAGGATATCTCTCATTTCAGACGGGCAAATGGTGGTTGGGCAATTATAAGAATGGCGGTTTTGATTACGGCATGACCCATGGTGACCCTGAACGCAACGGTCGACATGGGGATTACGGACTTGAAATTGGCCGAAAAGGAATGGACACCCTTAACACCTACATTGATTTGGCTCTGGAAAAGAAAAAGCCATTTTTTATGTGGTATGCACCATTTTTACCGCATTCCCCTCATAGTCCACCCGATAGCCTTTTGCAAAAATACCTACCCAAGGCACCTACTGAATATGTCGCCAAATATTGGGCCATGTGTGAATGGTTTGACCAAACCTGCGGTGAATTAATTGATTATATCGAGGAGAAAGGTCAAACCGAAAATACCTTGTTCGTTTACGTTTGCGACAATGGTTGGGTGCAAAATGAAAACGATAGCAAGTACAATCCCATTTCAAAACGGGCACCTTATGATTACGGCATGCGTACCCCAATTATGTTCAAATGGAAAGGTAAAATTGACGCCAAACTCGATGACAAAACCCTGATGAGTAGTCTAGATATGCTTCCCACGGTTTTGGATTTAGTAGGCATTGAACGACCCAAAGAATTGGATGGCATCAACGTATTGAATGAAACCGAACGTCAAAGCAGGGAAGCCGTTTTTGGTGAAATTTACGCCCACGACTTCAATACCATTGATGAAAGTCTTTTCTATCAAATAGCCATCACAGAACCGTATAAACTTATCGTTCCCAACAAGGCGAACAAACCGGATGAAAAAATTCAATTGTTCGATATTTACAAAGACCCTTTTGAGCAAGAGGATTTGGCCGATGAAAATTCGGAAATTGTTATGAAACTAAAAGCCCAGATTGAAGAATCTTGGAATGAATAAACCATACGTACGTTCGGTAAAATGAAAAGTAGCCACTTTTATATAATTGGGCTAAGCCTGTTTGTACTTTGCGCCTGCGTGGATAAAAAGAAAACCATAGTGCCCGAAAAAAAAGTGGCACCGAATGTGTTGTTCATTTCTGTGGATGACCTAAACAATATGTTGGGCATCTTAAAAACCCATCCCAATACGAAAACTCCCAACATCGATAAACTAGCTTCTAAAGGTGTGCTTTTTTCAAATGCTCATTGTCAAGCACCTTTGTGCGGACCATCAAGAGCTTCCATAATGAGTGGTTTGCGGCCTTCTACCACGGGTATTTACGGAATGATCCCAGATGATAAAATAAGATCTGATAATCCTGCAACAAAAGATATAGTTTTTCTACCCGAATATTTCAGCGAAAATGGCTATCATACCATGGGCATTGGTAAATTGTTCCATAGTCATGCACCCGAAGGAATGTTCGATGAATCCGGAGGAAGGGTAGCACGGTTTGGTCCTTACCCTGACGAACGATTTGTATGGGATGGTTTTGGTACATCGGATAGGAAAAACCACGGCCGTACGAATACCGATTGGGGTGCATTTCCTGAAGTGGACTCGCTTATGCCCGATCATAAATCCGTTAATTGGGCAATCGATCGCTTGAACAGAAACTACGACAAACCATTTTTTATGGGCATTGGTTTTCTAAGACCCCATGTGCCACTTTATGTTCCTCAAAAGTGGTTCGATATGCATCCGTTGGATAGTATGGAAACCGTGGCTTACCGAGCAGATGATTTAGACGATGTTCCGCCCGTCGCTTTGCAAATCAATGATTTGCCTATGATGCCGTCAACAGATTGGGCAATTAAAAGTGGGGAATGGCCCAAAATCATTCAGGCTTATTTGGCCTGCGTCAGTTTTGTGGATTACGAAATTGGCCGCATGTTGGATGTGCTTGAAAATAGCGCACATAAAGACAAAACCGTCATTGTATTGTGGTCCGACCACGGATATCGATTGGGAGAAAAGGGAACTTTTGCCAAGCATGCCCTTTGGGAATCAGCTACCAAAGCCCCATTGTTGTTTGTTGCGCCCAACCTTCCAGCGGGAAAGGTCATTGACGAACCCGCAGAAATGCTCTCCATCTACCCCTCCCTATTAGAACTTTGCGGCCTTCCGGCCTATGAAAGAAACGAAGGAAAAAGTTTAGTGCCTCTAATGCTAGGGAAAGACAAAGAAACTTCGGTGGCTATCACGACATTCGGAATGAACAATCACACTATCAAATCGAAGCGCTACCGATATATTCGATACGAAGATGGGGGCGAAGAATTCTACGATCATAGAAATGATCCGAACGAATTTACGAACCAAGCTAATAATCCCGAATATCAGGACGAGAAATCCGCATTAAAAAAGTTGTTGCCCAAAACGAACGCAGTTTGGGATCCGAACTCTTCCTATGCTTTTCAGCCTTATTTTGTGGAGCAAAAGGCAAGAACTAGCGAGGCCGATTAGCAAGACGTTTCCGGGAAGTGAATGGCTACACAAAGGCCCTTAAATTGAATTATAGATTCATCTTTTTCAACTCCTCGGCAGCGTAATTTGCCGCTCTTGCCGTTAAGGCCATATAGGTCAATGACGGGTTCTGACAGCCCGCAGAAGTCATACAGGCTCCGTCGGTAACAAAAACATTGGGAACTTCGTGTAGTTGATTGTATTTGTTCAAAACGGACGTTTTTGGATTACGACCCATTCTAGCAGTTCCCATCTCATGAATTCCACCACCCATGTAAGAATCTCTATTCGTTGGTCGGACATTCTTAAATCCAGACTTTTCCAACATTTCCTGAGCCTGGATTATCCAGTCTTTTTTCATCAATTTTTCATTTTCTTTGAACTCGGCATCGAATACGATAGTAGGCAAACCATACTTGTCCAGTTTGTCATAATTGAGGAACATTTTATTTTCATGGTATGGCAGTACTTCCCCAAAGCCTCCCAGGTTGATGCGCCACCCTCCTGGTTCCAATATTGCTTTTTTGAGGTCTTGCCCATAGGCGGCCTCAGCAATCATCACACTATAATCATTTCGCCCTGCACCACCTTGATATCCGTATCCTCTTATAAAATCCACCTTTTCGGATTTCGAATTTATATTTCGGAATCTAGGAATATAAATTCCATTCGGCCTTCGGCCTTTATAATACTTGTCTTCGTATCCGTCAATTTTAGCGGTTGCGCCAGATCCCAATTGGTGATCCATGATGTTATGCCCTAATTCTCCACTTGCATTGCCCATTCCGTTCGGAAAAGCTTCCGATTTCGACTGCATTAAAATTGAAGTGGAAGCCATTGAGGAGGCACATAAAAAGACGATTTTTGATTTGTATTCGATGATTTCCTTTGTTTCCGCATCTACAATACGAACCCCGGTCGCTTTCCTTTTGTCCTTATCGTATACTACTTCAAATACAATAGAATTAGGCCGAAGGGTCATTTTCCCTGTTGCCTCGGCCATCGGCAATGTTGAGGAATTTGAACTAAAGTAGGCACCATACGGACAGCCTCTTTTACACCGATTTCTGTATTGACAGGTTCCCCTTCCAGCACCTGGTTTTGACCCCTCGGTGATGTGTGCTACCCTTCCAATAGTCAGGACCCGGTCCTTATAATTTTTTGCAATCCCATTTTTTAAATGCTCTTCCACACAATTTAGATCCATTGGTTTTAAAAACACGCTATCGGGCAGTTGTGGCAAGCCCAAGGCTTCCCCACTGATACCCACATGTTTTTCGACGTATGCATACCAAGGTTCAATGTCTTTGTATCGAATAGGCCAATCGACCCCTATACCATCCCTTGCATTGGCTTCAAAATCAAGATCGGACCAACGATAGGTCTGTTTTCCCCAGATCAGGGAGCGACCGCCAACCTGTGTGCCTCGAATCCAATCGAAACGTTTGACCTCATCATAATCATAATCTTCATCCCTATTAAAAAAGTGTCGTGTTGCCTCATCAAAACCCCAGCGGGATTGTTTTGGGTACTTGACCAAAATCTTTGAGGGCGTCCTTCCGCCATTAGGCATGTCCCAAGGGTCGAGATGCATAGTTGGGTAATCGAGAAGATGGTTTACCATTCTACCTCGTTCAAGAACAAGGGTTTTGAGCCCTTTTTCACAAAGCTCTTTGGCAGCCCATCCCCCACTAATTCCGGTTCCGACTACTATGGCGTCAAAAGTTTCTCCCGATGATTTTATTTGCATTTTACTTTTTTGTTTTTAGTTAATTGAGATGCAAGCACAAAGGATTATAGTCTGAGCTAGTCCATATAAAAAACTTCTTCCAGGGCTGCAGATACTGGTGAGTTATCGGGATTGACTTCCATGATATCCGCCATAAAATCCCACCACTTTTTCACAATAGGATTATCCGACAAATCCTGGGAGCCGCCTTCGCCAGTTACTTTTTGAAATGCGAAAAGCGTATGGGTGTCTTCATCAAAAAAAATGGAATATTCACTGACTCCAGCATCTTTGAGCAATTGTTTCAATTCTGGCCATATAGCATTATGCCTTTTGACATACGCCTCTTTTTGACCGGGGTTCAACTTCATTTTGAAGGCCAATCTTTTCATATTCTTAGTTTAGTGATCCAATTTCAATATTTCGCTACCAGCCAACAAAAAAGCTCCCGTACCATAATTTTGCCAGCTATCGGCATCCGCCGGTCTAGGGTCATACCCAATATTTTGTACCCAACCCACCATACCGTTGTCTTTTTGGCATTTGGCGAGTGCTAACCATGCTTTCATAACAACCGGAGTGTACTCATTTTTATCCAAAACACCGTTGTTTATTCCCCAAGTAAGGGCAAAGGTGTAAAAACCACTTCCGCTTACTTCTCCATGGTCGAAGGATTCGGGAGAAAGTAAACTCGTGCGCCATAGACCATCTTCATGCTGTATTTCCTTAATTTTCTGGGCCATTTCTTTGTATAGGTTCAGGTAAAAATCACGATGTTTATAGTCTTCGGGCATGTCATCAAGTATTAATGCCAAACCACCCAATACCCAACCATTTCCTCGGGACCAGAATATTTTTTTGCCGTTTTCCTCTTTCAAATCGTCGGCAGTACCTTTCCACAAAAATCGAGCGTCTCGAGCAAAAAGGTGCTCTTCTTTGTCATATAAGAGATTGTAGGTTTCCATATAGTATTTATGCATTATATCCAAATGTTTCATATCTCCGGTATGGTTCGCGTACAGGGTGAGCATAGGTGGTGCCATAAAAAGCGCATCACACCACCACCATAGTATATTCTTTACGGGATCTTTATCCGTACCATCTCTCCATTTGTTCGGTTCGTATAAATGTTTTTGGATAAAGGTTTCGGTTGGCTTCAAATCCACATAATTTTTACGTGTGTCGTTCATCACCAAATATAGATAACCATAGGAAACCGTTACATCATCTGCGTGAAAGTAACGGTCATAGGTTTTCCACTTGTTCCAATAGCCTGTATTTTTCAGGGCAGCAAGAAAAATTTGGTTTTGAGTGGATTTGTGGGCTCGTGCAATCCCAATCTGGTATGCCCCGTTTGTCCAATCCGTAGGCGCGACTGCGAATATGGGATGTGCTTCTTGCCACTCCATAGCCCGCACCATATTTTTTTCGATTTCTTTGTTGTCCATTTGTTGGGCGGAAACTATACAGGCACTGATTATTCCAATAAATAATATGGTAAATATGTTTCTGAAAGTTTGTTTTTTTTTCATTGTGTACTTCTTAAGTTTGCTTCTATTTTTCAAGTCTGAATTGGGCTGAAACTCCTTTTTTAGATGAAGTCCCTATCATAACAGTGTAGTCTCCTGCTTCCAATATTTTTTCCATTGTGGGGCCTGTGAATTTCAACATCTCGGGATTTATTGCAAAAGTTACGGATTTTGATTGACCTGGTTCAAGTTCGATTTTTTCAAACCCCTTCAATTCTTTATCCGGTCTGGTTACGGAACCTATTTCATCCTTTATATACATCTGAACTACTTCCTTGGCTTTCATTTTTCCGGTATTGGTTACTTGTACACTAACCTTTATTTCTGAGGAAGGAGTGATTGTACTATTTGATAATTGTAATCCGCTGTATTCAAATTTGCCATAACTCAATCCATGTCCAAAAGGAAATAATGGCCCATCCTTCAAGAACAAATAACCTTTTTTATTGTTGATTCCCTTCATACTATAGTGAAAAGGTAATTGTCCGATGGACCTTGGAATGGTAACCGGGGATTTTCCAGAAGGTGAAATCTCCCCGAAAATGATTTTTGCTAAAGAAGAATCACCGAACTCGCTAAGGTCCCAGCCGTCTAAAATGGCACCTGCGTGCTCGGCGATTGTGTTAATAGCTAGTGTTCTTCTATGCTTTAAGACTACGATAAGCGGTTTGCCATGCTCCTTTATACGTCTTACCAGCTCATCTTGTGCGCCGACGGGTTCGATTGTAGCTCGGTCTCCGAGGGCACCATTAAAAAATGCTTCCTTTGAAGTGAACTCATCTCCACCTAAAAATAAGACAGTTATGTCGGCTTCTTGGGCTATGTCGGTCAACCGTTGCAGCGTTTGTTGATCAGTTGTTAGGAGATTGGGAACCCCTTTGTTTCCGTCGGTCAATTCAAAACCCTTGTCTGCCACAAATGAAATGTCAGCTCCTGCAACGGATTCAAAAGCGGCTTTAGTACCTTCATTCAGTAAAGGCCCCAATAAGGCGATTTTCTTATTTGTTCTTTGAATAGGAAGAGTATTTCCTTTATTCTTTAAAAGGATAATCGATTCTAAATCGGCCTCCTGCGCCAAAGCCAAAGAATTGGGATTCCTCACTTCTTTTTCTACTTTTTCGATATCCACAAATGGATTGTCAAATAATCCCAAAATCATCTTTGTACGAAGCACACGCCTTACGGAACGGTCGATCATTTTTTCGACACTTGGGTCTTTTTTGACTATTTCAGGTAAATACGCATAGGAATCCTCGGCGTATAAATCGATATCGATGCCCGCCACTAAGCCCATTAAGGCGGCAGCTTCGGGTGTTTCGGCAACTTTCATAAAATAATACAGTCGGGCGATGTCGTTGGAATCAGAAACTACATACCCATCAAAGCCCCATTGGTCTCTCAAGACCCCTGTCAGCAATTTTGGATTACCGTGACTGGCAACCCCATTCAAATCTCCGTGGGAAGCCATGATTCCCAGAGTACGAGCTTCTTTAACAGCAGCTTCGAAAGGTGGGTAAATTTCATCTACTAAGGTTCTCGGTGATATCTCTACGGCCGCAAAATTGGAGCCGCCAAGCACTTGTCCATATCCTGCAAAATGCTTTGCAACGGCACCGATATGAGTTCCAGCACCTAAACCTTCGTAATTACCTTGTACCCCTTTTATTGCGTTAATGACCATTTGGGTGGTCAGGTAAGTATCTTCCCCAAATGCTTCTGACATACGGCCAAAACGTGGGTCACGAACTATATCGGCCTCTGGGGAATGACACATGTGCATGCCACGCAAACGAGCCTCTCGACCGACAACATCCCAAATACGGTTGACCAGTTCAGGATTAAACGATGCAGCCGAAGTAATCGGTCTGCCAAACTTGGTACAGCCGTCAGCATCTACCCCATTGTAAGACTCGGTAACAAACAAGGCAGGGATGCCCCATCGGTTACTTTTGATAACATACTTCTGTAATTCGTTGTTTAGCTTGGCGGCAGCCAAGGGTGAAATATGCTCTCCAGGATTTTTAATACCCGCAATGCCGAGTTTTAATTTTTCCACGACCCTATCGGAAAGTTTCAGTCTTCCTTTCTCATCGGATTCGACCCCAATGTTAGCATGGAAAATACGCATCTGCGCCACCTTTTCTTCAAGGGACATTCTGGGCAATAGATCATCGACCCTTTCATCTATAGTGAGGGACTTATCCTGATATGGCATCCTTCCCCTTTGAGCATAACTCATATAAAAACCCACAAGTGCCACTAAAAGGACTAAAATTTTATTCTTCATTTTCAGTAGTTCAATTGAAGGCTAAAATATCACTAAGAAACAATTAGGGCATCCTGCTCTGTCGTGCTATAAAAAAATGTTATTGGCCTGGTTCCTTTTCATGTGGATACTGCGTTCGGGTAGCTGAGAAGTGTGATCACTTGACCGAACCACGAAGCAGATTCAATTAAAGTATGTACTAATGAAACCTAAATGGTAAGCCTAAAAAATCTTTTGGATTTTTAGAATCAGGAAAATGGTAAGCGGTACAGTGCAGGATACTTTGTAGCTATAATAACATTAATGTTGTTGAATAATAGATGTCTTATTCGATTTTCAAATTACCCCATATAGGCAGAAATACAATTGTTAAACAATTAATTACAGTAGCGATAAATCATGCATAATGTGCTCATTAAGAATAGAAAAACAGCACAGTACAGCACAGTGCAGGATGAGCACAAAGAAGTACTCTAATATTTTTGAAGCAATCAAACAATAATTCTTTACTTAAATAAACAACTGTATGAAAAAAACTAAATCAACTTCAAACAAACTTTGGACACTGTTCCTGACTTTGTTGCTTGCATTCAGCTCTATGGCTGGATGGTCTCAACAAACCGTTACGGGTACGGTATCTGATAGCGAAGGGCCATTACCCGGGGCATCAGTAGTCATAAAAGGCACCACTCAAGGTGTTAGTACAGACTTCGATGGAAATTATACCATTGAAGCGGGATCCGACGACACCTTACAATTTTCTTACATTGGTTTTGCCACTAAAGAAGTAGTTGTGGGCGTTCAAAACCAAATCAACGTAATTTTGGAAACAGACAACGCACTTGATGAAGTCGTTGTTATCGGTTATGGTACCACAACCAAAAAAGATCTTACTGGTTCTGTATCATCCGTAAGTTCTGAAGATATTACGCAAGTACCTGCTTCTCGGGTGGATCAAGTACTACAAGGTAGGGCCGCAGGAGTTCAGGTAACTCAATCTAGTGGTGCACCTGGAGCGGGGACCGCCATTCGAGTAAGGGGTGGTAACTCTATCACGGGTAGCAACGAGCCACTATTTGTTATTGATGGTATCGTGGTTGGGACCAACTTCAACTTGAACAATATCAATCCTAGCGATATTCAATCCCTTGAAATTCTAAAGGATGCATCCTCTATTGCAATTTATGGTTCAAGAGGTGCGAACGGCGTAGTTTTGATTACTACAAAAAGCGGTCGCAGCACTGGAACCGGAAAACCACAAGTGAGTGTTAATGTATTCACCAGTATGCAAATGTTGCCTGAACTTCCAGACCTGCTGACCCGTGAAGAACAAATCGCTTTTACGAATGAAAGTGCAGAGTTCAGGAATGTGGCTGCACCATTCCCTGATGCGCCTTCTACCTACCCGAATAACGATTGGGTGGATTTAACGACAGGCCCAGCCCCAATGTATAATGCAGATGTATCCATATCAGGAGCGTCAGATAATGTGAACTACTTTAACTCCATTAACTATTTTAATCAAGAAGGTATCGTAAAAAGTACGGGGATCGAGAAATTTATATTTAGATCGAATCTAGATATTAATCTAAGTGATAAATTGAAAGCTGGTTTCCGTATCAATTACTCGAGAATTAAAAGCAACCGTGCACTTACCTCTTTTGGCGCCAATGCCTTTGGAACGTTGCGCACACAACCTGCATTCAATGATGATGGTACCTTTAACGGGTTTAATGATGTGGTCGGTGCGCCATTTAGTAATCCGCTTGCCAATTTCGAACTGAATAGCGGTGAGACCTATACCAATAATTTGTTGGGTACGGTTTATTTGGAATATAAACCTGCGCCAGCCTGGACGATTCGTTCGACTTTTAGCCCAGAATTTAATAATGTGAAACGAAACATCTTTAATTCCAGTCAACTACCTGGTAATCTTGCCGTAGGTATAACCGATGGCGGTAATGCAAGTGTAAGAACTGTAGCAGGGGTAGGTTGGAACAATGAAAACACCATACAGTACAATACTGATTTTGGTGAGGACCATAGCTTAACCGTGCTCGGTGGTGCTTCTTTTCAAAAAGTATCTAATGAAATTACGGAAGCAGAGGCAGCGGGTATTACCAGTGATGCCACTGGCTTTAATAACCTAGGCAATTCAGATCCAATTAGATCTATTGTGAGCAGTGGCTATAACGGATTTCAAATCGCTTCGTTCTTTGGAAGGATAAACTATGACTACAAAGATAAATACCTATTGACCTTGGTTGGTCGAACAGATGGTAGTTCTGTTTTTGCGCCAGGAAACAAGTACAATTTCTACCCTTCCGTGGCGGCAGCATGGAACATCAATGAAGAAGAGTTCATGCAAAATCAGAGCTTATTCAGTAATTTAAAGTTAAGAGCCAGCTGGGGGCTTTCTGGTAATCAAGCAATTGGCCCCTACAGAACATTCGGAGTACTGACAGAAGCAAATACTACGCTTAACGGTTCAGAGGTGCCAGGCCTAACCCTGGGCAGGCCTTCCAACCCAAACCTACAATGGGAGACTACCACTTCATTGGATATCGCTTTGGAAGCATCATTGTTCGGAGGTAGACTCTTCACGGAATTCAACTATTACCAAAAAGAGACCAACGACCTACTCTTGGATGTAACAATCCCTAGACAAACCGGATTTACAAGTCAACTGCAAAATATTGGGGCACTAGAAAACAAAGGATGGGAATTATTGGTGAATTCAACCAATATAGCCAACGAAAACTTTAATTGGAAAACCACTTTGACATTAGCAAGAAATAAGAATGAAATTTTAGATCTTGGGGGTCAAGAATTCATTGACCTTGTTGTAGACCCCATAATAGGTTCCGGTAATACGCGATTAATCGTAGGTGAATCCGTTCCTGTTTATACAGGGGTAAATTATTTAGGAACTTGGAAGAGTCAAGCAGAGATTGATGCTTCTGGGCTTACTGCTCAAGTTGTTGGTGGATCAAGATTTGAGGATCTGAACGGTGATGGTATCATCTCGACCGAAGATAATGTTGTTCTGGGTAGTCCATTTCCCGACCTGATTTACGGGTTCGAAAACTCATTTTCTTACAAAAATCTAGATTTCTCCTTTTTCTTTCAAGGCACCACAGGCAATGAAGTGTTCAATTTAAGGATGCGTAATCACTATTTTAATCGTGGTGAAACGGTGAAATTTGGAGATTTGCGAGACCGTTGGACGGTTGACAACCCCACCTCTGATATTCCTCGAGCTGGTGCGGACTCCGTAACTAATACACCTCCTAATTCAGAATATGTAGAGGATGGTTCACATATACGTCTTAAGGCGGTACGATTAGCTTATAACTTTCCTACCGAAAAAATAGGCCTGGACGGAGTCAAAAATGCAACATTATATATAAACGGAAGTAACTTATTATTGTTCTCAAAGACTCGATTGATAGAGCCAGAAGCCAATAATTTTAACGAAGGCAATAATCAATTTGGTAATATAGCACTAGGATATTTAGATGGGCAATATCCCAACCCTAGAATTATTACCCTTGGTCTAAACGTAACTTTTTAAAAAAAATTAGATATGAAAACAAAGAACATATATTTATTGGTCTTCATCATTTTCACATTCTTTGGTTGTGAGGAATTTCTGGAAGAAGATCCAAGAGCAATTATTGCTCCTGAAACGTTTTTTGCATCCGATAATGATGCTAGACAAGCCATACAGGGTACTTATGCGATCTTAAAAAACAATTCCATTTATGGTCAAGTAGGCCTGGACCATTTTTATGACAATGGCGCCGATATCATAGAACCAAACCGTGCCGCTAATTTTGTTCAACCTATTGGCAATTATACTTTGGATGAGGCCTTGGCAGATGTCTCTGTTCAGAAAATGAGCGTGTCCGATACATGGAAAGACCTATATAGAATCGTCTTTAATGCTAATTTTATCATTGACAGAGTAACGGATAATGAAGCCATACTTGAAGAAGTACGCACAGAGGTTATTGCTGAAGCAACATTCTTACGAGCATTGTGCTATTGGCATATTACCAATCTTTGGAGTGATGCCCCCTACTATACCGAAGCATTACCTCTTGATGAAGTAAGGGTTTTAGGAAGAACGGATGAAGCCATAATTTTAGATGGTGTTATTGCAGACTTACAATTTGCACAATCAATTTTGCCTTCTACATACCCTGACGATCAAAGAGGGCGAGCGACCAAATGGGCCGCAGCCATCATTGAAGCGAAAATCTACATGAAGCAACAAAACTGGCAGGCCGGTTTAGCCAAATGTTTGGAAATTATCAATGAGTCACCTCATACGTTATTACCAACATACGATGAGGTTTTTGACCCTGCGAATGAATATAATGCTGAAATTATTTGGTCTTTAGATTTTGCAAGAGATATTGAAGGTATCTTTGACCCAGCGTTTCCGGGTAGGGCTTTTGCAGGTAATAATAGTTGGAGACCCAGTATGTTCAATCCTCGTTTAAGGGATGAACCCAAGAACACAGATGAAAGAGGTGCATTAAGAGATACCCTAAGTGCAAGAGGGGAAGCTTTTAATGGTACTGGCTTACAAGTAGCTTCAAAAGATTTTGCTGAAAAATTCCCTTTGAATGATTTGAGAAGACCGCTGAACATTGTAGATAATTATTTAGGATTCGAACTCAATTTTCCCTACATGGCTAAATTTTGGAATCTTGACTTAGCAACCTCTCCACGTTTTAACCACTCTGATAACAGAATGGTATTTCGTTTGGCCGATGTATATTTAATGGCAGCGGAGTGTGAAAATGAATTGAATGGCCCAGGAAATGCCTATCAATATATTCATCCGATACGACAACGTGCCTACGCTACACAAGCCGAGTGGGAACTTGTTGGACTTAATCAGCAAACCTTTAGAGAAGCAATTTATGATGAGCGCAAGTGGGAATTAGCTGCGGAGGCTCATAGAAGGTACGACTTGATTCGATGGGGTATTTTGCTAGATGTAGTTCAGAATCTAGAATATCGCTTCTGGGAGCCTAATGTCAATATAAGACCTTATCATGTTTTATTGCCAATTCCTTTGCAAGAATTGGAACAAAACCCGGCCTTGTTGGAGTCAGACCCAACAAATAATGGGTATCGTTAACAAGTTAAAAAATATAGAAGCATATATTCCTTTTGGGAATTTAGGCTATTGAGTTGTTGAGTTAGTTATGAAAATGGGGTAAACTGTATGTTTACCCCATTTTTGTCTTAATTTGTTGACATTTATAGCTTTTTGGGAAACAGTATGGTACAGGACGCGTTAACTAATACTGAATATTATTTTTAGACATGGTAAAGCGCATGTGAATCAATTTAATTTTATGAAAAAAGCAGTACAATTCGGTTTCCTAATAATGTGCCTGGCACTTATGACATCCTTCTCCTTAAAAAAAGATGAAATTGTCAACCTAGTCTGTGAATATCATGAAAACCCCATCGGCATTGATATGGAAAAACCCCGACTAAGCTGGCAAATTCAAACCGATAGCCAAAATTGGATGCAATCAGCTTTTGAAATACGTGTGGCCGATTCAAAAAAGAAACTACAGGGTGGAGAGGATCTTATCTGGTCTTCAGGCAAGATAGAAAGTGATGAATCTGTAAATATAATTTATGGTGGACCTGCCCTCAAATCTATGCAACGGGTGTATTGGCAAGTCCGAGTCTGGAATAATAAGAACAAAGCCTCTTCCTGGAGCGCTCCAGCTTTTTGGGAAATGGGCATTTTAGACAACTCCCTTTGGACGGCCTCTTACATTGCCATGGATGACATTACCACAGAAAAGAAATCGCACCCGGCCCAATATTTAAGAAATGAATTTAAAACCAGTAAACCAATTAAATCCGCTAAAGTACAGGTTACCGCATTAGGCCTTTATGAATTATACCTGAATGGAAAAAAGGTTGGTAACGACCTTTTTACACCAGGTTATACTACCTATAAAAAAAGACTGCAATATCAGACATACGATGTAACGAATATGCTTCAAACGAACAATGCCATCGGGGCTATCGTTGGCGATGGTTGGTACCGCGGCAATATCGGTTGGAAGGGCGACTATGCATTTTACGGGAAACAATTGGGACTATTAGTACAATTGAACATCAACTATACCGATGGTACAAAAGAAACCATTGTAAGCAACGGCGATTGGAAAGCTTCCTACGGGCCAATCCTTGAATCCGACATGTATAATGGCGAAATGTACGATGCCCGTTTGGAAATGGACGGCTGGGCCGAAAGCGGATTTCAGGATGACCAATGGAAGCCTGTTGAAATTCTTGATCATTCCACAGCTATTCTGGTAGCCCCTCAAGGTCCGCCCGTAAAAGCTATCCAAGAAATCAAGCCCAAGGAATTGATTACTACTCCAAAAGGAGAAATTGTATTAGATTTAGGCCAAAACATCGTTGGCTGGGCGCGTATGAAAGTTGAGGGGGAAGCCGGAGATAAAGTCACCCTAAAATTTGCCGAGGTTTTAGATAAGGAGGGAAACTTTTACACCACCAATCTTCGGGCGGCAAAAGCAACGGATACCTACATTTTAAAAGGTGGTAGCGACGAAGTATTTGAGCCCCATTTTACCAATCATGGATTTCGGTACATTCAGGTTATCGATTATCCGGGTGAGTTGAATCTTGATGACATTACCGGAATCGTAATCCATTCCGATATAAAACCTACCGGTAATTTTACCACATCTGACCCTATGATAAATCAGTTACAAAGCAACATCCAATGGGGACAAAAAGATAATTTTTTGGATATCCCTACCGATTGTCCGCAACGTGACGAACGCGCCGGTTGGACGGGCGATGCCCAAGTGTTTAGCATGACAGCGGCTTATAATTTTGACGTCGCTGGCTTCTATACGAAGTGGTTAAAAGATTTAACTTTGGACCAGCATGAGAATGGGTTAGTACCCAATGTGATTCCAAATATTCTAACCGGGGCGAAAGGTGTTGCTGCCAAGGGAGGCGCCACAGGTTGGGCCGATGCCGCCGTCATCATTCCTTGGACAGTGTACCAATCCTATGGAGACAAGCGCATTTTAGAAGAGCAATATGATAGTATGAAGGGCTGGGTAGATTATATGGCCCAAGAGTCGGGCGACGATTATTTATGGAACAATAATAAACATTGGCATTGGGGCGATTGGCTCGCCTTTGATGCCAACAACCCTGCTTACAATGGTTCCGTTACCGAAAAAGACCTCATTGCTACGGCTTACGCCTACTATTCCACAACACTTTTGGGGAAAATAGCAGGCATACTAGGGAAGACAGAAGATGTTGTCAGCTATGACGCTTTGGCCGAAAATATCAAGGATGCCTTTGTAAAAGAATATATTACGCCAAACGGAAGGTTGGTATCACACACCCAAACGGCATATGCCTTGGCACTTTCATTTGATTTGATTCCTGAAAACCTCATCGAAAAAGCAGGAGTATATTTTGCGCAAGATGTGGAGAAATTCGGGCATCTGACCACAGGTTTCTTGGGCACTCCCCTACTCTGTACCACCTTATCTAAAATAGGTCGTGACGATTTGGCCTTTATGTTGCTGAACCGAAAGGAATTCCCCTCTTGGCTGTATCCGATTACCATGGGAGCCACCACCATTTGGGAGCGTTGGGACACTCAAAAACCTGACGGTACGATTATCGAAGGCATGAACAGTTTCAACCACTATTCCTACGGTGCAGTTGGTGAATGGATGTATAATTATATTGGCGGATTGAACATAGATCCTGCAAACCCAGGTTACAAGCACATCCTTTTTCATCCGCATCCGGGAGGTGGCTTGACTTCGGCCAAAGCAGAATTTAAATCACTTTACGGAGCGATAAAATCGAGTTGGGAAATCAAGGGCGATAATTTCAACTATGAAGTGGTGATTCCTGCAAATACAACAGGTACAATTACGTTGCCGGAAGCCAAAGAGAATAGTATTTCCTTAAACGGTAAAACACTGAAAGCAGAGCTGAAAAAGACCATGAAACAAATCGGTCAGGGCGTTCAGCTGAAGCTCGGCTCGGGAACATACAAGTTTAGCTATCCTGCAGGCAATTTAAAATCATAAAAATAATTTAATTTTCTTCAACGATTTCACTAGGTTCGAATCCTATTCGATGTGCTTGTGCCAGTACGGTGGCCCCTTCGAGCAGCTCGAAGGGCTCTTGGTATACGGACCAAGCTTGTGGCGCGACTCCATTTTTTGGTACGATCTTATACCCTAAAGAGGCGCCTTCAGTTTTTGAACTAATAGTAATTTTTCCTTCGGAGGAATTGATTGTAGGTTCCAGGGTTACGGGCTTGGTTTTTTCACCATTCCATAATTTTCCAATGAGTTCTTTTTCCGGGAGGTTGGGTTCGTCGCCTATTGCATCCAACCATCGATCCATCTCAGTTCGTAATTCATCTAGTTTTTCCGCATGTTTGGGATCCTTGGCCAAATTGTGAAGTTCAAAGGGGTCGGCCACACAATCAAATAATTCCTCAGCGTCTTTACTGCTTCTAAACCACTGGGCTTGAATGCTATCCAGTTTTCCTTCTTTACGCAAGCGCAGTAACTCGTGCATCGCAGGTATGCGTTCCCGATATGCTACCGGTAAATAATAGCCTTGTTCCGGTCGGTAATTGCGTAGGTATTTGTAACGTTTATCCCGTACCGCGCGAATAACATCCGTAAAGCCATCAAAGCGGTCGGCAGCAGCGTGAATATATCTTCTATCTTTCTTTGCTTTATATTCTCCTAAAAAAGCCTGCCCTTGCATATATTCTGGAGGATTCATCCCAATTAGGGAAAGTAAGGTGGGTGCAAAATCAACAAAGCTGACCAATTGATCATCTCGCGTTCCGGCATGTAATTGATTTGGAAAACGGACGATCATCGGCGTATTTAGGCCTGAATCATAAATCAAACGTTTTTCCCTGGGTAAGGGTCCCCCGTGGTCTCCGTAGAAAACGATGATCGTATTTTCAAGAAGTCCGTCGGCCTCCAATTGTTTTAGAACAGCACCGACTTGTCTGTCCATCTCAGCAATATTGTTGTACAACTTCCACATATCACGGCGAACGACTTCGGTGTCAGGCAAATACGGCGGAATGTTAAACTTAGTGTCATTAGAAAGATGAATCGGTGTGTCTTCCTCGGCCATTCTGTTTTGAGCGTGCGAGGCTCCATAATTCTTCCATTTATAATTGCGATCGCCCGATTGGTAATGCCTTGTTTCAATTTCTCGATAGCCATAGGGCTCGAACAATCCCGATTCGTGCGTCTCTGTAAAATTCACAACTGAAAAGAAGGGCTGATCCTTGGCGCGATTTCTCCAATGTGCATACGGACTACTTTCATCCCAAGCCGTTACAGGTGCCTTAAATTGATAATCCTCTTTATAATTATTTGAACAATAATAGCCGTTCATACGAAGTAGCTCACTGACCATTCGGGTTGACGGTGGCGGAATTGCTTCATATTTAGGTAGGCCCGTCTCCTCGGTATTTGAAGTGGTGCGCATGTGCTTGGCACCAATGCTGGATGGATACATTCCCGTGGCAATGGCCGCTCTACTCGGAGCGCAGACACCCGAGGTTGAAAATAAATTTGGATACACTACACCCTCTTTGGCCAAGCGACTCAAGTTGGGCGCTACGATTGTAGAATCACCAAAAGGTGGAATATAGGGTCCCATGTCTTCTGTGACCAGCCATAAAATATTGGGGCGTTTAGGTAATTCTGTTTTCAATTCGGCTCTTGAATCCGTCTCTATTTCTTTGGTTTTTGTTTGGCAACTTGTTAATATATTACCAACATAAAAGAGGATTGTTACCAAAAATAAAGCAGCTTTTTTCATTTGTTCATCAGTTAATTTGAAACCCAAAAAATCGAACTCACCGGATTCAACTTTAGCCTACATTTTGTATAATATTGACCATCTTTTTGAAAATGGGCGATATTCTTGAGTTCTGTAATGTTTCCGCTATGTGGATTTGCTTCCGTTAAATGCCGTTTTCCTGTCAATGTGACTTCTGTAATAATAGTTTCATCACTTGAATTGGCAAAATAATAGATATGCCTGCCATCTTTTATTTTATGAATGTATGAGAACTTACCAAGGTCTGTAGATAAGACTGGGTTTGGCGAAAACTGAACATCGGGTATCACATGCCCTTTGATAACCTCTGAAAGGTTTTGTGTTTTAGGGCTGGGGATAAATATAGCTCGTCCACCATTTCCATTGGTCTTCTCTTGAGTTGTAGAACTGTTTGAGGATAAGGGGTCGATACCAAAAATATCCGATATCAAGTCTTTTACTTTTTTATCCTCGCCCATTTCAGAAGATTTAAAAGGTAATTGAGTGGTTGATATAACCAGACCCCCACTTTGATAAAAGTCTTTTATTTTTTCGAGTGTTTTATAAGAAATCACTTTACAGCCAGAGAGAATCAACACCTTATATTTTTGGATATTTACTTTATTGTTTAGAGTTACACCCCCATCTTCGATGGTGTATTTCTTATTTAGGAACAACTCTGGATGGATAACGGTAAAGTCTTGTCGAATATCGTTTGTCAATAGTCCACTCACTCTTGGGTAATCAGTTTCTGGCGAAACAAAAAAGCCCTGACGGGTATCGTCGGGATCCTCGAATCGATACCAACCCGCCAGTTCTTCGAAAGGATAGAGCACCCCGATATCGGCAACCCGCCTGCCACCTTGGAGCAGCATACAGGATCTACCCACAAATTCGGAATAAGATGGCAGAGCCGGAGCTATTTTATCACTATATGGTGAAACCAAGGGAGAAATATAGACCTGCTCTGGATTGTACCATAATCCATGGGGAACAACAAAATTTACACCTCTTACAAATAAATCCATCATAGGGCGGTACAGCATCAACGAATCAAAAGATTTCTCTTTGTAGGCCCCATAAATTTCAGTGGCAACAACTGGCTTATCATAGTAATCTGCCGCGGAACTAATCAGCTTGTGCCCGTTCTGCCCAAACTGATAGGCTATTATAGCATCGGTCAGCGGAACTGCAGTATGCCTATAAAATTTAAAAATATCACCGTTCATGTCAATTGGGGTGGGGTCATAATTTCCTGGAGGGTGACCTGTGTCCAAAACACCGTGCTCTTGTGTCCATTGACCTACTAGTTTTGGAAACCCCTCAGCCAGAAGCTCGGCCCGTGTATTGAAAAAGGCATGTCGCACAGATTGCGTTTTCGGCCCAATATCATACCAAAGCGCAGGATAATAGGGTTTTGGATCATAACCATTTAGTTCCTCAAATTTCCCGTTGAAAAGGCCCGTCCATGTTCTTGGATGTTTCCAGAAACCTACATCATCGAAAAAAGTCATTTTGATAGTTTTACCAAAATAGGTGCCGAAACGATTATAATATTCGTCATATGTTAGCTCAATCATTTTTCTTACCGCTGTGGTGTCAAGATAATCGACCACAGGAAATGCTTTGTGATAGCTGTCTTTCACCATAACGAAATACATGATCTTCCATGCTCCTTGTGGTATTTTCCAGGATAGTAATCCGTCTTTCAAAAATTCTGAAAGTTCAATTCTTTCCAATGTTTTCTGGTTCATGGCGACCACAGAAAGTAGTTTTCCATCAGGTACGTAGTCCTCAAAATTGGCCGGACCCTTTATCGACCTTTCTACTTTATCCAACCGTTTCATAGTATGTTGGGGGAAAAGTTCTCCTAATTTTCCCCCGGCCATACCGCTTGGAAAATCGTTATCATCATATAAAATTACCTGCATGTCCAATTCTTCCGCAGTATCCAAAACATCTTGAAAACGTTCTAAATATTCTTTGGACAGAAATTTAGGAGTTGTGCCAGGTTTTCCATTTTTTTTCGGTGCCAGGGGCAGCAAACTAATACCACTAAAACCAGCCAATTCTTTAGCATCTTTCATTTGTTTACGAATACCTTGGGGAGTCAATTCTCCGTTAATGTGCCAAAATGGCATTGGCTTGTATTGTTTGGGCGGATTCCTAAAATCATTGACCAAGTTTTCGGGGAGTGGTGTATTTTTAGATATGCACGAACTGATTAAAAATCCCATGAATATACATAAGAACAGGACGTTTTGTAGCCTAGTTATTTTAATACTGTTCATAGCTAAGCTTTTATATTGTATCTCAGAGCGCCTCTTTGTTCAGAATTTGATTTCAGCTCTTTTGTTCCATATTTCAGCAGTTTACCTTGACCTATGTAAAGGATGACGTGGGTCGTATTGTCGTTAACGGTCTTCCGAACAATTCCAAACCGCCCCTTGAAATACAGGTTTAAGTCTTCATTTTTATAGATAGTATTTTCCCTATCCTGTGAAATAATAATATCGGTAATAAGGGATCCATCAACTTTTGAGGTTACGATAGCACCGATTATCTTATCACCATCCAACAAAGGCTCTACCTTTTGAACAACGGAATTCTTATCGGTCGAGGGCTCAAAAACACCAATGAAGGGCCGTTCCCAGGCTTCTCCCTGTTGACGAATGGCCAACACTTGGGTCTTTTTATCAACATAGCCATTTTTTGCCTCACGGGTCGGGGGCGCCAAGGCTTTGGTATATTCCCTTTGCACACCTTCTGGTACAAAGAGGTGCATATATCGGTTATTATGGTCAATATCGAACCGAATTTTTGTGCCCTTATCCGTTATAGGGGTCGTCTTTGTAGCCTCAAAATAGCGCCAACCTGGAGATTTTACGACATCTCCAATATTATTTTGATAGCGGTCGGTTGCTTTTACTTGCAGCTCTTGGTCGTTAAAAGTACCGATTCGGGTATTGTCCCCTATATTATGGTAAATATAATCGTGGAATTTGTTTTCGGTACGTGATTTTGAACGAAAGACATCCACATAGTACCCCGTAGTTTCGCTCGTTCTGATGGTACTAAGGGTTCTTTGTTGTTCCGCATGGTTAACGGTATCGTCCAAATACTGGGTAGCAAAACTAAATTCCCCTGCAATACCCTCTTTTAAGTGTTTTGGTTCTGCCGCTATATTGACCACCGTATTCTGCCAAACATTGGCCTTGTCTTTCCAAGAACCTTCATCCCGGCCATGGGAAGTGCCATTGACCACCACCGTATTATTGCCCGCATACAATCTAAAATAGTGTTCGTGCAATGGAATTTGGCGTTCGGGAACGGTGCGTGGTAGGCCCGCATTGGGTGCCATAACGTATCCGGCACCATAGAGTTCCATGCTGATTCCAGTCACATGGGAATGGACGTAATGGGCTCCCCCAATAATGCCACACAATCCGTATAATTCATTGTTATTTTCAACATAATTTCGCTGCAAGGCCACCCCGGCATGTTCTACAACCACCGTTTTTTTGTCAAAATCAATTTGACTGTCGAGGTCTTCGGGAATGTCGACCCCCCAGAACAATTCCAAGTGTTGGTATTGGTCGTAAGGACCATCGGTTATGATGTTAGGGTGATACCCCCCTTTTGCCCTATCGGCTTGTCCAAGGGCCAATTTTGCTTTTTCAGCGATATTCGTTAAGTTACGTCTTTGCGCAAAATGGAGGGCATAGCGATAGTTTTTGGCCGAAAAATCGTTGTTGCGCTTGGAATCTCCATACCGTACAAACCGCCTATCTGGATAACGTAGATAGTCGTACAAAAAACTTCCATTGAAAATATGTTTTGCCCCAGCGGTTACCTCCAATTCGGGTTTTATGCGATCGATGATATTTAAGTTCATGCTCACAATGGGCATAAAACCATAGCTCAACGATTCTGGCCATAACCCCTGTTCTGAAAAGATGGGCAGTATGGTGTTCTTAAAGGAGTTTTGGTGCGCGGTCCCTTTTTCCCAAAACACATCGAACAATCGCTCCCTTTCCGCATCGTCTTCAACACATAAAATACCAAAAAGGGCGCCTGGAGAAGTCAATATGGGGTGGTTACTTACAATCCGACCGTGAACATCGGGTTTTCCATATTCTTGCAGCACACTTCCCACCATATTCTTTAGGGCTTTTTGAGCCTTTTGGTCGTCGTAAGTAATGTATTTGCCTTTGGACGGACAGTATACCTTAACGTTTTTCTTTTTTAGAAAGGGATGGATAAAGTCGTAGGCAAGGGCAAAATGCGGATAGGTAGTCCTCGGGTCAAAAAATGCGTTCCCTGAGATGGTGGTCGTTACTGGTGTACGGGGTGCCAGTTCTTCGATATAAACCAGTAGGATGTCCGCCGCCATTTGGGCATAGGTCTCATCTTGTTCTAGGTAATAAAGCATGCCAGCTTCAGAGGCTAGTTTCAGTACCTTATGGTGGCCCAATGCCAAAGGGGCCCCCTCTTGTTCCGTTTTTTTTTCACTTCCGTCGCGAAATACGGGGATGCTGTCCAAGATGCCAGTGGGATCCTTGCGATGCATTTTTAGTCGCTCATCCACATTGAGGTGCAACTGGTTTACCATATCTTTTGCCCATTGATGTTGACCAATTGTTTTTAAAAGGGCAGGTCTTTCCGATATGGTAGTGTAGATAACGGGGTGCTCAAGGTTTTGGGCCCATACCATCCCCATAAATAAGAGTAGGGTTAAACTAAGAATTGAACAAGTCTTTTTTCTCATCGTTGGTGTCTTTTGTGTTAGGGCCACCGAATGCGATCAAGAAAGCGGAGCCCTTATTACTTTTTTTCTTCAATGGCTATTTTTAGTTCGTTATCAATTGAAACGGTCTGCCATTTGGTTCGTTAACCGTTGGAAAATCTGGTGGTATTTCTTGGGTAACGTCACCGGTAGCGGCCCATTCCACTCCCCTTGAGAATGAAACGATAAAGCCCACATTTTCAAAAGAATCGGTATCATGTCCCAAAGTAGTATGAAAAATGCGCCCCTTTCCGTAATCAATGACCATAAGTACAGGCTCGTGACGGTTCGTTGGAGCCTTTTTACTTTGGTCTTTACCTGTGGCCAAAATAGTCATCCGCTCCGCAGGTCCCCGAAGTTTTGCATAACATTCGTCAATACCTGTTAGCCAAACTTTGGGCATTCCCTTGGTGATGGGATGCTCCGTATCACGGACTTCTACAGGAAACCGATGCCGCTCTCCGTGAGCTCCCGCTTCACCGGCAGTGCTATCGACCACCATTTTACCTGCATTGGAGTAATAGACATAAGGCCCATCCTTCTCGTCTCGGTCGCCCCAGCCTCCCAAGCCTATCATTTGATTATAGGATTCCCATTCCGGGAACGAATTATCGGCAGCGTGCACACTTATAAATCCGCCACCATTTATTATATATGCCTCAAAGGCTTCTTGCGTTTCTTTAGGCCAGGCAGCGGCCCTCCATCCGAAATTGGAAATAACCACATCATAGTTTTTGAATTCGGGCCCGAACGTCTCATCCACCATCGGTTGTTCTACCACCTCAACATTTCCGGTCTTAGCTAAAGGCAGAAAATCTTTTTCGCGTTCAGCCTTCCAGACATATTTAGTGCGTCGAATATCGACTTGAAAAAGATCTGTTTCCTCTAAATACTGTTTCATCATAATAGTAGACTTCGGCCATACTTCATGGTTGTTCTGACCGTCAACAATAAGTACTTTCAACTTTTCCTGGCCACTAATGGTAGAAGACAATAGGAAGATGATACCTAAGAAAAATAGTTTTGTTCGGATTGCAAAGAGATTGGTTTTCATGGGTTTTCAATATAGTTCAACAAAAGCTTCTCAACATCTTCAACCGTTCCTAATTTTAGACCACCGTTCGTAGCCCCGGTAATCCAATACAAGACCATACCTGCATCGGAGCAGTCCCACTTTCCTTTTTGAAAAGTGACCACGTCATCGACTTCTGCGATTTTTCCCAAAAGCCACACCCATTGTATTCTGGGGTCGGAATGGTTTTTTGCCCAATCCCATTTCTCTAAACTAACTTTTAGGTTGACGTTCTGATCTGGAATACGGACTTCTTCCACACCAAAATCCAAGATCTGCTGCCAAGAATAAAAATCGCCTGCATCATCATTGGCGGGATGATGTGTAACTACTTTGACATATTTGTGTTTTGATTTATTTGATGCATCCAAGGCGAGACCTATGATATCCGGTTCGCCTGCTTCGATAATCCATAAGGGATTTTCAGCAGTGGAAGCATTTATTGCTGCGGCCAAATCTTTGACGGTTTCATCTTGTTGCCATTTGGCATCAAAAAAAGTCAAGGCGTCAAACCCACCCCACCGCCTGGCGGTCACATCACATGCCATCTGCATTAAAGCGTGCCTTTCTTTCTCTGCCCTTTCAGAAATCCGTTCGACCCTTTCTAGGTCACAGCTATGGGAGTAGTGCGCCAATCTGTCTTCAAGTCCTGTTGCGCGAAGTAAGGAAATAGAAACTGCCGTGCCACCAAGGTCATCAGGGTCTGGGGAATTCCCATCGGCAACAATCGCAATACGCCCTGCAGGTGGATTTATCGAGGGCATTCCTGTGGTATCAGACGTGGAAGAATCATCTAAAACGGCATTTCTAACTGCTTCACCTTTACCTACCGGGGTAAAAATGAGTCCGGCCCAGCGGGCCCTCGCCCATTCCTTGCCATCGGCACTTCCGATTTTTGCGCTCACACTGATGTTGTCTCCTTTGTTCAGTTGGACCTTCTCCCATAAGGCATTGAAATTACTGCCCTCATCAAACATTTTAAGAGTCATTTCAGGGGAAAAAGAACCCAATTCCATGTCGTTGATGGCCACGGTAAATTCAGATTGCCCATCGTTTTCACCAACACCAACGAACACTACATCATAAACCCCACTCTTAAAATTGAAGCTTGTGGCGGTCTTGGCTTCTTTTTGTTTATTTGGATTAATGGCGAGCCATCTTCTTCCAGCATCACTGTAGAACCCCGTTCCTTCGATAGGAAAATCATCCACAGGCAAGGTTTTGTTTTCAATTACCGAAGTCCCTATTCGCTGAAAGTACGAAGGTTCGGGCCAATTTATTACTACGCGTGGCCCATTATCTTTGGGGACGTAATTCTTGTCCTTAGTCAAAACGAATTTGTCAAATTCAAATCCATCTTCACGCATGCTGAATTGAATGTCATGAATACCGCTCTCTGCGATATCCAAATAGATTTCGTGAGGTACACCACAATGCACTTCTTTGGTTCTTTGTTTGCTGGCCCATGTCCATTCGTTTTTGCCATCGCACCATTGCATGCGCTGGCCATGTTCGGGCCACTCACCGTTCAACCCCACATGTACCCCATTATCTTCACCACCTGTGCTAAATGCCCGTACCCAAACATAATAGCGACCAGGATCATTGATCTTTACCTTGTAATGGAGAATAGCCATTTTGCCCGGTTCATTGGAAAAATTCTCGCCTCGAATCAAGGTATCAGCATGGGTAACACGGGTATCGGGTAATATTTCCATATAGGCATGGTTACTTGCACTACTGCCATGATTTTCGTCTTCATCACGACCAACTTCAGGTGTTTCATGCCTGGTAGTCCGATACCATTGGCGAATTTCAGATTTACTTTGTTGGTAAAAATATTCGGCCTCTACGGCAACTTGACCATTCTTTTCTTCAAAGACATTTTTTTCGTTAAGTATCGGAGCTGTGAATTTTGATTCCTGGGAATAGGACTTCAAACCAAATAAGGTCAAGGCAATCGTTACAAAGACTAGTAGCTTAGTGTTCATTTTCATTTCGTTTTAATTCCGTCTTGCTATACAGTACTTAGCGAATAGCAATTTTATGTTACCAATGCCCAATCACAAAATAATCTTCTTCCTTTAATGTATTAAGCAAAGAATCAGGAATAGTTCTAACGTTGTTGTTTTGGTCTAGCTTAAACCCCTTGGCAGTTAGTATTGGCATGTTCCCCAATTCATCGTTCAAGAAATCACCTTGTTCTTTCATCCAACTGAAGATTTCCTTTATCAACTTATCTTTTATTTCTTGAAACTCTGAATCCCCTATTAGGTTGTTTTGCTCAAAAGAGTCATTTTGTAAATCATATAATTCCTCATAAGGTTCATCTTTAAATTTTTCCGCACCCCTTCGAATAAAAACATTGACGTTTTCCTTATCTCCTAAATTTTTATCCAACACTTCAATTGAGTTAAAATTTCTGATGTATTTGTAGCGTTTATCACGAACCATTCTTGACGGAAAAACTTCAGCATTCAAGATGTTCTGATTTGTTCTTACACCATAAACATATTGATGAATTTCAACATCCTGCCCTTTGAGCAGTGGCAAAAAGCTTTTGCCATCCAGATTAGATGCGGGTTTGCCTCCAGCCATTTCAATAAAAGTGGGGAGCACATCTGTGTAATGAATCAATTGATTCGATATCGTTCCCGCTTTGATAACATCCGGCCATCGCACTACAAATGGAACTTTTAAACCAACGTCTTTTACCGTGAACTTTCCCGACACCCCATGATCGGCACTATAGATAAATAGTGTATTTATATCCAGATGCTTATCTACTAAATCGAGGACCAATTCGAGCTGTCGATTGTCTTCCTCAATACTTCGATAATACCCTGCTTTCGTTTTAACGAAGGACGAATCGCTCTTTTTATGTGCATTAAAGGGATAAAACTTGATATTTTCAGCCTTTGCATCAGTGACATCAAAATACTTTCCGTGAGGATATTTTGACGTGATGAACATACAAAAGGGTTTTTTGGCATGTTCAAAATAATGGGCAATGCTGTCTACGGGAATATATTCTCTTGGAACTCCTGCTTTTGGAACAGGCTCCCATTCCCTATCCCAGTCGTAAACATTTGCTGGTTTGACATGGCTCTTTCCGGCAAGTACCACCTCATAACCTAATTTTTGCATGTGCGATGCGACACTTGTAATATCAGGCTTTGATTTGGTATGATTGGCAAAGCAACCATTTTTGAGCGGGTATTGACCCGTGAAAAGTTGTGCCCTACTAGGGGCACATATAGCTTGTGCCGTAAATGCGTTTTCGAAGAACATACCTTCTTTGGCCAATCGGTCTACTGCCGGCGTATGTACCTTCTCATTCCCATAGCATCCGTAATCATATATATCTTGATCGTCGGCTAAATAGAAAACGATGTTTGGGCGTTCTGCTTGAGCAGCCGTACTAGATTGCATGGCCGTTACATCTTTCTCGGTATTCTCTTTGCAACCTACCAAAACGAAGGTGCAAATAAGAAGCAATAATTGTATTTTGATACCCTTTCTCATTTTATGATTAGCATAGTTTTCGTCAACACAGGTCTATTAATGATTTAGAAAATCTTTGCCCCATTTTTCTAGTAGTTCACTAGCTAATTGAGAGACTAGTTCTTTGTATTCTTCCTTTTCAGCTAGATTAGCTAATTCCAGCGGGTCAGTCTTATGATCAAACAACATCCGCTCATAGGCAATGCCTTCGTCATTGGTCCATTCCGTATAAAAATAATCTCCCTTTATCAAGGTCACAGCATCCTTAAATTTGGATACCGCGTAGTTTTTTGCTCGCCCCTTTCCGTTTATAAGCGGAACTAAACTCTCACCTTCTAGTTGGTTCTCTGGCATCTGTAATCCCGCCAGTTCCACTAGACTAGGATATATATCAACAAACTCTGTAATATCGGTTACATGCCGTCCTTTTGTTTTTCCAGGAACTTTGATGAGCAAAGGGCTGCGTAACGAAGTTTCAAAGGTGCAATGTTTGCACCATAATTGGTGTTCTCCCAAGTTCCACCCATGATCTCCCCAAAGTACGACGATGGTGTTCTCCGATAAGCCCTCTTTTTCCAGTTCATGTAACAGTTTTCCGATTTGTGCATCGACGAAGCTGACACAGGCGTAATACCCTTGTATCAATTGCTTCGCCATTGCATTACTCACCGGCCCTTTTTTGGGGACGTTGGAATAGGTTCTGAGTTCGCCAAAATTATGAAAGGCCTTCAATGGTGTTGTCTTCGGTTGATGGTAGCTTTCTGGGAGGTTTATATTTTCTATTGGATACATATCCCAATATTTTTTGGGTGCATTAAAGGGCAAATGTGGTTTCATAAATCCCATGGCCAAGAAAAAGGGTTTGCCGGTCTTCTTTAATTTTTTAAGGTCTGCTATGCCTTTGGCAGTAATTTTACCATCCAAATATTCGCCTTCATCAACCGCGGCAGCTTCAAAAGGATTGCCACGCTGCTTCTGGGAAATCAGTTCATGATTTTCTTGGTTAAAATAATTCAAGGTTTCTTCACTGGGTCTCCAGACCTCATCCCAATCGCTGGCGCTGTCATCAGGGACATGTAGTACCTTCCCATTGGAAATTGTCGTATACCCGTTGGCCTTGAAAAGTTTAGGCAATGTGATGGTCTCAGTTGCCTGTTCATCTATGCGTGTGTCGAAGGTTAAAAATCGATTTCTAGTCGGTCTTTTACCTGTCAGAATACTTGCTCTGGATGCTCCACAGGTAGGTACATTGCAATAGGCCCTATCAAAAACCAAGCTTTGAGAGGCCAATTTATCTAGGTTGGGGGAATGAATGTGGGTCGCGCCATAAAGATTGAGTTCCGGTCGTAAATCATCAACCGCAATGAACAGAATGTTGGGTTGTCCTTGTTGATGCTTTTCTTCTTTTTCTTCGTGCAGCTCCTTTTGTTCAGCTTTACAGGCCAGAAGAAAAATACTTGCCAGAACGAAAAGGATTGCGCATCTCATATTTATCCAACTTCTAAAACGAATTGATTTTTAGTTGAATGGTATGCTTCCCCGGGGAGAGCCTAATGGACTCAAAAGCAGGGGGTACTTTTTCTCCATTGTGGATGAAATCTTTTCCTTCAAGATTGTTCAAGGAAAATTCAGCCACCATGTTTCCCGGTATCTCAATTTCATAAGTTTGAAGCCTAGGGCCGTTATGGGTATATTTTCCTTTGATGCTTCCTCTTACCGTGGGTACTTCAATGGTACTCGATTTTAATTTGCTCATTTGCGGCTTAATAGTGGCTATGCCGAATCCAGGCGTTTTTGGCTTAATTCCCCATAAACCTCTTGGAATTATATTTGCAGGCACGGCGCCCCAAGCATGGTTCCAATCCAGATTATTCTTGTATTTATTATCCCATGCTTCCAAGGTAATCGTCGAACCGATACGAATCATATTGTACCAGCTTCTGTCACTGGTATCAATTAGTAAATCCAATGCATAGTCCGCCTCACCTGCATTATAAAGTCCGTCCATTAAAAATTGAGATCCATATACACTACAGGCCATACCTCTGGATTTTACGAAGTCAACGACGGACTCAAAGTGTTCTTCTGGCACCAGACCAAAAGCCAATGGCATCATGTTGGCGTGCAATGAGGCATGGTCGGTTCCTATTCCGTCTACATAAACGCCTCGTTCTTTGTCGAACATTTGTTCATTGACCGCTTTTTTAGCTTTTGCAGCTCGCAGCTCAAAGTCCAAAACTTCTTGTGTTTTACCAAGTATGCGGGCAAACTCGGCCATGATTTTCATATTCTCATAAAAGAAAGCGTTAATTACAGTACTATAAGGTTGGAAAACAAATCCATCACGTTCTCCGGGTGTCGTACTCCCGTTAAAATTTGCCGGGGGCCAATCTACAATGTCTGTCAACGGTTTTTTGTATCCATCGGGGAAGCCCAGTTTGCGCATAAAATCACGATCCACTTTTGTCGACGTAATTAAACCATCTTCATTGGACAATTCGTAAAGTGATTTATGTTTCAAGGCATCGTAATAGCGTTCAATTAATTCGGTATTACCCGTATACATGTAATCCGCATGGATTAATAAAGGCACATGCTGTTGCCATTCGGTGGGCCATGTCGGGTTCTTCATAAAATATTCTATGGTACGCCTCCCTATGGCAAACTCCCTATCAGTAGTATAGTGGCTCAATTGATTTAAATACGCATCGGCCTCATAGGGAATGCGCTCTCTGTCTCCATCTACATATAGACCATTAAATGTTGTTACTTTGATAGAATATTTACATAGATCCCATACCTGATTCAAAATGTCATTGTCGCTTTCAAAGCTACTTGCGCTGTCATCCCAATAAGTGTGGAAAGCCAATAGTTGAACATTTTCAGCCGTGAGGGTTTCCTGTGCGCCTTCTATCTCCGCATATCGAAAGGGTACCAATGGTGGAAAACCATCTGGCAGTGGAATAGCTTGATTGGCCCTAGTATTTCGCTCATTCTTTTGTACCTCTATTTGGTATTTGGTTTGGCCTGGTTTTACATCCACCTTCAATTCTTGGTATCGGATGTTACTTTTTACTGGTGGAGTTCTATTTACATTTCCTTGCTCATTGATCATTTCCCCAATCCTTATGGTCAAGGTGTGGGGTATTTTCGCATTGTACGTGAAATCCATCGTAGCAAAAGCGGCCTTTCCAAAATCGATAAAATAAAAATCATCTCTTTTCTCAAACAATTCCGGTTTTACTTTGGTAGTTACAAACTTGTTTTCGGTTGATACGATGTAGCTATCGCTCTTTCCGGTAGAAAATGTTTGTGTTTTGGAGTAGTTCACCAAACGATTTTCTTCATCCCAAATTCTTACCTTCCAGTAATACGTCTTCCCAACTTCTAATGCTTCACCGGCATATTCTACGTCTGTGGATGCATTCGAGGACACGCGCTTGCTATCCCAAACATCGCCATTATTACTATCAATAATCGCTTGGCTGGACGCTACCAAAATTTGATAGCCCGACTGAAATTTTGAAGCCAAGAGCACTGTCCATCCAAACTCGGGTTGTAAATCGAATATTTCGACTTCCCTTTCCGGGGAACGTATCAATTCTACGGTCAAATCGGTTGGGGCTGCTCTATGGGCATCACTGTTTTTTTCGATCAAGGCATCCGTGGATTTCCTAAACGCATTGAGTTTTTCTACATAAGCCGGATCTTTTGCAAGATTGTTGATTTCCTGTGGATCTTTCTTTAAGTCATACAGTTCCTCAATGGTTTTATCGTTTACGTACCTGAAGTATTTCCAATCTTTTGTGCGAACCCCTTCGCTGGGCGGAATATTCTCAAAATCCCAAATATGTTCAATCAATACGGTGTCACGTTTAAAGTCTTTTGTCTTATTACTAGCAATTGGCATTAAACTTTTCCCTTGCCAAGTATTCGGTTGTTCAATACCTGCCAAATCTAAAATGGTTGAGGGCACATCAATGTTCAGGGCTAGGGCGTCGCTATCCTTCTGTTTCTTTTGTCTTGGGTCAAAAACGATAAGTGGCACCCGAACGGAGTTATCATACATTAACCATTTTCCGGCCAATTGTCGTTCTCCCAAAAAGTAGCCATTATCTCCCATAAGGATGAGAACCGTGTTTTTGTCAATTCCCTTTTTCTTGAGTTCTTGACGTATTTTAGCGATTTCACGGTCAATACCTGAAATCATTCTATAGTATCCTTTTACGCTATGCTGGTATTTCTCTGGCGTATCATAGCGCCATGTCCATCGTAAACGGTTAAAACCATCACGAACAATCTGAGGTTGTGCCTCAAAATATTTATCCTCGCCAAGGGCAGGGCCTGGCATTTTCATATTTTGTAATAGGGCATCTGATTCTTCTTGCCAAAAATATTGATCCTCAGCAGGGTCATGGGCATGCGGTGCACTGAAACTCAAGGAAAGACAGAAAGGCTCTTTAGTATCCGATTTTGCTATATAATCCAAGGCCTTTTGACCTGTATACCTCGTAAGGTGTACGGTATCTTTGCCCAAAGTTTTATAGTAGTACCCTCTTCGGTCATCAAAAGAGTTGTCACGGTCATACGATTCATACACATCAAATTGCTTTTCTAGACCTTCATACCGCACGCCATATTTACCATAAAAACCGGTATGGTACCCATTTTCCTTAAGAATTCGCGGGTAGGAATTAACCATGTATTCTTCTCTAATGTTCCCCGTTTGAAAGTTAAAATTATGCGTCCTTTCATATAGTCCTGTTAATATGCTAGCCCTACTTGCAGCACAAATAGGCGTAGTAACCATGGCATTTTTAAAGTATGTTCCCTCCGAAGCCAGCTTATCCATTTCTGGAGTGGTAATCAATTTATTACCGACATAACCGATGGCATCGAAGCGTTGGTCATCGGTTAGGATGAAAATGATATTGGGTTTTTGAGTTTGTTGCTGTGTCGATTTTTGCGCCTTTAAGGGAAGGATGTAAACGAGCAAAAGTGCGACTAATAGGGTTCTCATTCTTATGATTTTATTATTTGACAAGTTACTTCAAATTAGCACTTAATTTGAAAAATCATTGATGGTGGTGATTCATTTAAGACAGAACCAAACTTATGTTTTACTGTGTTGGAACCCATCCTGTGCTGTCCTGAAAAAAATTACCCAATTAATATCCTTTTCTTGTTTTAAGAAACACTATTTACTACCTTTTAATAGTGAGTCTGACAACAGTGACATATTCTTGTATTAGGTCTTAAGGGACTAATACAGCTTTTTAGTCTTAGTTTGCCAATCTTTTAAAATTTAAATATGGAAATCATAAAATGGGGAATTATAGGATGCGGAGATGTTGCGGAATTAAAAAGTGGCCCTGCCTTTCAGAAGATACCATCTTCAGAATTACTAGCGGTAATGCGACGTAATATTCATAAAGTAGAAGATTTTGCATTAAGGCACGAGGTACCCATATGGTCTAACAATGCAGAAGACCTACTAAACAATAAGGAAATAAACGCTCTTTATATCGCAACTCCACCCTCAACTCATTTGAAATACGCGCTCGAGGCCTTGCATTCTGGCAAAAATGTCTATTTGGAGAAACCCATGGCTTTGACAGCTAACGAAGCCGGCAGCATTGTCGAGGCCGTTGCCCAAACGAACTGCAAATTAACGGTTGCCCATTATCGTAGAAGACTTCCAGCCTTTGTTAAAGTTAAAGAGCTGATAGAGCAAAACTCAATAGGAAAAGTATTATTTGCCGACGTTCAAATACTTCAACCTAAAAAATCAAATATGATTGCCGATACCGAGAAGAATTGGAGACTAAATCCTGAAATATCCGGGGGTGGCTATTTCTATGACATTGCACCCCATCAAATCGATTTAATGTATCATTATTTTGGCGCGTTTGACAAAATTGAAGGGTTTTCAAGTTCAGAAAACAATAAGGGTTTGGTAGAGGATACCGTTAATGGCATCATTAAATTCCAGAATGGAATCCAGTTTCGGGGAATATGGAATTTCACGGCTTTCGACGGCAATACGAAAGATAAATGCATTATTTACGGAGAAAAAGGAAGGATATGTTTTTCGTTTTATGGTGGAAGTGTTGTGCTTATCAGCAAACAAGGCAATCAGGTTTTCAATTTTAAAAATCCGAAGCATATTCAGCAACCCATGATAGCCGCCGTAGTCGATTATTTTTTGGGTAAAGCCGATAATCCCTGTACTGCGAAAGAAGGTCTATTGATAATGCAAGCCCTAGAAAAACTTAGTGGCAGATGAACAGCCCATTATTCGTTATTAAAACCCAAATTGTCTGGGTAATAAAAAGCTTAATTTTCACAAAAGAAAAATAAGTACAAATTCTATCTTAATCTTCTTATACTCTCATTTAAAGAGCTAGGAATTATTTAAACTCTACGACCAAGGGATTTTTTAAGCTTTGGGCATATCGATTTAAATAGGCATCCCATTCCTCTTTACTCTTGAACTGACCACTCTTTTTCCAACCAAAACCCGCATAATATGTGGCCTTATCGTTTTTTGTTTTGAGATGCACAAAAAGATTGCTTTCGTCCTTTCTATCGGTTACAAAGTGGTCATGACCTATCATTCCATTTTCAGGTACTACTATACCTGTACCAAGTTCTGAATCTTTGTGAGGTTGCCAATAACTGACCCAACCAAGTTCTTGATTTACAACGATTTTTCCATCCTTTTCATGAAGCGTAAGCCCCGCAGAGATGGTATCGGTTCCCTTTACCGAAATCTCGAATTTGGACAGGTTGCTTCCGTAGTCCAACGAAATCTTTTTCTCTTCGGATATAATATTCCCAGCGGCATCCCAATTGGCATAGGCCAAGATGAAGCTCGTTCTAATCGGGCCCGTAGCCAATGTTTTCCATGAGGTAAAATTCTTGGAAATGAAATAGGTCGTATCCACTTTCTTGGCAATGCCCCCTACCCCACGACTTATTCCTACATGAAAATTATCAAGGCCTTCGCCATCGTCCTTATGATAACTGCCATCTGTTTCCAGTTCTTTTCTATACCACTTATTGATAATAGGATACGCTACACGTTTTAACCATGCATCAATACCGCTTGAAAGTGTACCGCCTTTAACCCCATCTTCTTTCATTTTTTGGGCGGTAGGGCCATAGGTCCTAAACGCAACGCGATTGTTTTCCCAGGCGTAGTCGTCGGTACGTTCCGGAACAAATCTGGAGTAACAGGCCGAAACAGTATCTCTCGACTTGCTGCTTTTCGCAAAATGCACTTCAAAAATTTTTTCGCCATTGGCCGGCATTTCAGGTTGAAACAAGAGTTCGTCCATTTCACCGTCACCGTCGAAATCTATTTGCTGAGAAACCACCTCCTGTTTGGTTTGAGCATCCTTCAAAATAATATCTTCCATAGCATCGGAAAGCTCAAGTAAGGACAAATCCACGGAAACGGTTTCAAAAGCACGTTCAAAATCCATAGAGTTTTTCACAACAATTTGCTTATTGTTTTCCACTTTTTCCCCACAGGATAAAAGGAAGATTAAAGTACAAATCGCTACATTAAGGTTTCGCTTTTTCATAACAAAAAAATTAATCTTCATTGGAAGGCTTTCCAATCGTTGCCAATATTCCTCCATCCACATAAAGCACGTGACCATTTACGAAATCACTTGCTTTAGAGGAAAGGAAAATGGCCGCCCCGGCCAAATCATCAGGGTTGCCCCATTTGGCAGCCGGAGTACGGTTAACGATAAATTCATTAAACGGATGGCCATCGACCCTTATGGGCGCGGTTTGCGAAGTTGCAAAATATCCTGGCCCGATACCGTTGATCTGTATATTGTGTTTCGCCCATTCCGTAGCCATATTCTGGGTCAACATTTTGAGTCCGCCTTTTGCTGCGGCATACGCCCCAACCGTATTTCTGCCCAGTTCGCTCATCATAGAGCAAATATTGATGATCTTTCCTTGTTTACGGGCGATCATGGTTTTGACTACATGTTTTGACATTATAAAAGGACTCACCAAATCGATGTCGATGACTTCTTTAAAGTCGGCAACTTCCATCTGCTCTAAGGGTGTTCTTTTTATGATACCAGCATTGTTCACAAGAATATCAATAGGCCCAACCTCGCTTTGTATCTTACCGATGGCATCAACAACTTGGGTTTCGTCGGCTACGTTAAATTTGTAGCGGAACGCTTTTATACCTTCCCTTTCATAGTGCTTGACAGCATCATCAATTTTTTGCTGTGACGAATTTCCATTTACAATTAGTGTCGCACCAGCTTTACCCAATCCTTTGGCCATGGCCATACCAAGCCCATGCGTGCTTCCGGTGACCAATGCAATTTTCCCGCTCAAATCAAATAGTTCAACACTCATAGGCCTATTTTAATTCAGTTATTTTGGCAACATCCATATCGTTATAGTCCAAATTTTCACCGGCCATGCCCCAGATAAATGTATAGTTCGAAGTACCCGAACCACAGTGGATCGACCAAGGTGGAGAAACTACCGCTTGGTGGTTTTGCATCCAGATATGCCGCGTTTCTTGCGGTTGCCCCATAAAATGGCATACTGACTGCCCTTCAGGTACATCCAAATAAAAATAAACTTCCATTCTACGGTCATGAACATGGGCGGGCATGGTGTTCCAAACACTTCCGGTCTTTAATTCTGTCATTCCCATCTGTAGTTGGCAGGTGGTCACAACTCCGCCTATAATCATTTGACTGACCGTACGGTGGTTTGCCGTTTCCAAAGAACCCAGCTCTATTTTATTGGCCTGTTCAAGGCTTACCTTTTTAGTAGGATATGAAGTATGTGCCGGTGCGGAATTTAAATAGAATTTTGCAGGTTTACTGGTATCGTCACTTTTGAAAATTACTTCTTGGGCGCCGCTACCGATGTACAGAGCATCCTTATGTCCTAGGTCATAAGTTGTTCCATCTACTTCAACGGAACCGCTATCCCCAACATTGATAATTCCCAATTCTCGTCTTTCTAAAAAGAACTCGGCCTTTAACGGGTCAATGGTTTCTAATTTCAACGGGCTTTCAGGAACTACTGAACCTGCAATATACCGATCATAATGCGTGTAGATTAGATTGATTTTTCCTTTTTGCATAAGATTATCAATGAGGAATTCATTGCGCAGTTCGGTGGTGTCATATTTTTTTACTGCCTCTGGACTTGAGGCATATCTTGTCTCGTATGATGTTGCCATATCATTTTTATATTTAGTATTTATATTTTTTGAGATAGTTTACTTAACGGATTTAATTCTCTTTTAGGTAATCTTACATCGTTGATCTTTAAAAGTAATTGGCCCTTGTAAAATGTCTATCCTGTGCTATCTTGTATTACTTCTTTGACAGGATAGTGCATGACAATTTAATTGAAAGTTTCAGATATTTTAGACCTTTGAGAATACCTAGTTAAAAAACTTGAATCAATATGAAACTTGCCGCTATAGATATCGGGTCGAATGCCATAAGACTTCAGGTCGTAAAGGTTTACGAAGATGAGGACTTAGTCAGTTTTAAGAATCTACAATTATTACGATTTCCGTTGCGATTGGGGCATGATGTGTTTTCGCGCGGGGAAATTTCCCCCTTGACCAAGGAGAAATTCATAAAACTGATGAGCATCTTTAAACATCTGATCGACCTTTATGAAGTAGAGGATTATTTTGCAGTCGCCACATCGGCGATGCGAGAGGCAGTTAATGGAAAAGAGATAAGCCAACATATTCTGGAAGAGGTAGGCTTAAAGATAAATATCATAACCGGCAAGAAGGAAGCCAGCATATTGAATAAGGCGATAAGGCCTACTTTAAAAAATCGCAGATATGTACATATTGATGTTGGGGGTGGCAGTACCGAGCTAAATTTAATTGAAGGCGGTCAATTGGTGCAGGGGCGTTCCTTTAAAATAGGATCCGTGCGTGAATTGACCTCTAAAGAACGGAGTGCGGTTTTTACTTCAATGAAGAAATGGATTAACTCCACGTCATTTCGCAAATCAAAAAATATCGTTGGAATAGGCACAGGTGGTAACATCAACCGGCTTTATGGACTTGCCAACAAAGCTTCGAACATGGCCATATCCTATGCTGAATTAAAGGCATTACGTGCCTATGTGAAAGCGTTCACCTATGAAGAGCGAATGTCAATACTAAAGATGAATCCCGATAGGGCCGATGTCATTGTTCCAGCATCTGAAATATATTTAAGAGTACTCAAAGAAATGGGCAGTGATCAAATCTTGGTACCTAAAGTTGGGCTAAAAGATGGTCTGGCTTATGAACTTTATGAACGAACAACTCGTAAAAATCTTGATAAAATTGAATATCTAGGTTACTTATAAATATCTGGTATAACTGAACAATATATTACGCACAAGTCGGTATTGGCATTAATCTGTGTCACTTATTAGAAGATGTTTTGATTATATCGAATTTCTGTCTATAAAATTAAAAGGGTTTTTGACTTTCCCCTCCTCTTTCTCCATAATCATGCGAGCGGCAGTTTCGCCCATTGCTTTGAAATCGGTTGAGATACAAGTGATGCCCAATAATTGCTTTAAAGGGGTATCATTGTATGATATTACCCCAATATCACTGCCCAATTCAAATTCTTGATTACGTATCTGATTGACCAAGTTGACAAGATCCGATTCGGTAATAATAATAAATAAATCTCCCTTTTTCAGAATCATATCATCGTAAATTTCATCAAGCACTTCAAAATCAATGTCGTGCTCAACACAAAATTTGCGAAACCCATGTAATATTCTCTTGGGATAAGGATAGACGGAATTTTCGGGATAAGCCATAAACAACTTTTCATATTTCGAAATCTTGGCAAATCCTTCTTGCAGCGAATTATAGATGTCGTTCTCAAAATCCTGGTAGATTTCAACGAATGCACCCTTTATTTCGGCAACTGGATTATCCATAATTACAAGCTTGTTCTTTGGTATCCCATCCAGTGCTTTAACTACCTCAGGGGTAAAACTTACGTGCTTTAATTTTTCGGTTTTAAAATGAGGCATGATAACATAATAGTCATAGGCATTCTTGTTTTTTTCCAAAAGATTCAAAAAGAGTTCTTCCTCACAATGGTATATATGAAGATCCGTATGTGATGTGCTGCCAATACTATTGACGAAAGAATTATATATCCGCATCTTGTACGAACTCAACTTATTTATCAGGAATAAAATATTGACCTTGGAAATCAGTTTAGTTCTTGCAATGTAATATCCTTTTCCCCTGATGGATACGATAACTTTTCGCTCTTTTAATATATTATATGCCTTTTCGACCGTATCCCTTGAAAGAAGATACTCCTCACTGAACATGTTTATCGATGGAATCTTGTCATCCATCTTAACGTTCCCTGCAGAAATATTATAAATGATAGCATCCACGATCTGTCTGTACTTTGGTACTCGGGAATTCTCATCGATTTTGATGTATTTAAACATTTCCATGATAGGATTATTAGTTTCTTGACACTCAATTCTCTTCAAACAAATAAAAGGATTTAAGCGAACATTTGTGCAAAGCTGGTGAAATTATTTTTCTATATTGAAAACTTGTGCGGTACAGTACAGGATACAAAGATTTCTAACATCTTTTATTTTCGCTAGCAAATGCAATAATTTTACCGATGAAAGATACTATACAGCAATTTAAATACGTCGATTACCTCTGGGACGAAAAGAAGGCAGCAAGTCTTGGTGATAATCAAGTAGAACTTTTTCTTTACCGTTCAAATATTCTAGGAGCAGATCTTAGAATAACGAACTATGGTGGTGGCAATACGAGCTGCAAGACTATTGAAAAAGACCCACTGACAAATGCCGATGTCGAGGTCATGTGGATCAAAGGATCTGGTGGTGACATCGGCACTTTGACTAAAGCAGGTATTGCAGGGCTTTACACCGATAGACTGAGAAACCTTAAAAATGTGTACGGTGGTTTAGAAGATGAAGACCGCATGGTGAGCTTGTTCAATCATTGTATTTATGATTTAGATAGCCGGGCACCTTCGATAGATACGCCTTTGCACGGCTTATTACCATTCAAGCATATAGACCACTTACATCCCGATGCCCTTATCGCAGTTGCTGCCGCAAAAAATAGTGAAAAAGTGACCCATGAAATTTGGGGCGATACCATGGGGTGGGTGCCTTGGCAGCGTCCTGGTTTCGACTTGGGCCTTCAATTAGAAAAATGCCTTAACGACAACCCAGGAATTCGAGGAATCGTTTTGGGAAGCCACGGACTTTTTACTTGGGGAGATACGTCATATGAATGTTATATGAATAGTCTCGAAGTCATCGAAATGGCTTCGGATTACATCGAAAATAAAATCAAGGAAAACGGTAGCGTCTTCGGGGGGCAGAAAGTTGACAGCTTACCCGCTGAAGACCGTCGAGACAAAGCGGCACAATTGATGCCAATGTTGCGGGGCCTCTGCTCCTCACAGAACAGAATGATCGGTCATTTCAATGATAGCGATGTAGTGTTGGAATACATCAATAGCAATGATCTGGAACGTTTGGCACCAATGGGCACATCATGTCCCGACCATTTTTTGAGGACAAAAATTCAGCCGTTGGTACTTCAGTTGGACGCCGATGAAGATCTTTCCAAAACGGAGGCCATTCTTGTTAAACTGAAACCTGCTTTTGAGGAGTATCGAAAAGAATATCAAGAATACTATGATAAACATAAGCGTGACAATAGCCCAGCGGTAAGAGATGCCAATCCGGTCATTATCATATATCCAGGTGTAGGGATGTTCAGCTTTGCCAAAAACAAGCAGACAGCCCGCGTGGCCAACGAATTTTACGTCAATGCCATCAACGTAATGCGAGGCGCAGAGGCCATTACCGAATACACTTCATTACCCAGACAAGAGGCTTTCGATATCGAATATTGGTTATTGGAAGAGGCAAAATTACAGCGCATGCCCAAAGAGAAACCTTTGTCTAGAAAAGTAGCGGTTGTTACCGGGGCTGGCGGAGGTATCGGCAAGGCGATTGCCGACAAATTGGCCGAAGAAGGTGCAAATGTGGTTCTTACTGACATAGCAGAGAATAGGCTTCAGGATGGGGTGGCAACCTATGCCAGGGATACAGCCAGTTATGCGGTTTGCGACGTTACAAAAAGTGATTCAATCGCCGAGGCCTATAAAAAAGCATGTTTGGAATTCGGTGGCGTAGATATTGTTGTACATAGTGCCGGTCTGGCCATTTCCAAACCACTGGAAGAGACCACTGAAAAAGATTGGGACATTCTTCAAAACGTATTGGTAAAAGGACAGTTTGAATTGGCCAAACAGGCAGTTACGATCATGCGACAACAAGATTTGGGTGGCGATTTTATCAGTATCGCAAGTAAAAACGGTTTGGTCTCAGGACCTAATAATGTAGCGTACGGAACTGCAAAAGCGGCCCAACAGCACATGGCCCGATTGCTGGCCGCTGAGTTGGGTGGTGATAAAGTACGAGTGAATACCGTCAACCCGGATGGGGTAATCGTGGGCAGCAAGATTTGGGAAGGCGATTGGGCGGAAGGCCGTGCCAAGGCTTATGGAATATCAGTTGATGAACTTCCTGCTCACTATGCAAAGCGTAATCTGTTAAACGAAATCATTTATCCTGAGGATATTGCCAACGGGGTCTTTGCCTGTGTCGGCATATTGGATAAAACTACGGGAAATATTATCAATGTTGATGGCGGAATGGCCAACGCGTTTGTACGATAGATCGTTAAGTTAGTTTTTTAAGTCTTCCATGGGCTCTACTATACCCATGGAAGTTTATTTTCAACCTTAATTTCATAAAATCACATGAGAATAGATAAAAGTCAACTTGACGATATCAATAAAAAAAATGAAGTTCATCACCGCGAACACTTCGATTTTTTGGCTGACCGTCTTGCCAAAAATGGTAATGATGTTGAGGGTATTCTGAAAAAACTGTCCGATTTTCAGGTGGCTATACCGAGCTGGGCGTTGGGTGCGGGAGGAACGCGATTTGGGCGCTTCGGATTTCAGGGTGAGCCTTCAAATCTAGAACAGAAAATAGATGATGTAGGTATTTTGCATACACTAACTCAGACTGCCGGAGCAATCTCATTGCATATTCCATGGGATGTGCCAAAAGATTATGAGGCAATCAAAGAGTTAGCAAATTCACATAATATCATCTTTGACGCTGTTAATTCCAATACTTTTCAAGATCAAAAAAACGCAAAAGAAAGCTACAAGTTCGGATCGTTGAGTAACACCAGTAAAGCAGTTCGTGAACAGGCCATTGAACACAATACAGATGTAATAAAAATCGGTGACAAACTAGGTTCAAAAAGCTTGACCGTCTGGTTGGCCGACGGTTCCAATTTCCCAGGACAGTCTAACTTTCAGAACGCGCTTCAGTATACCGAAGATAGCCTAAAGGATATCTACAAAGCTCTACCCGATGACTGGAAACTTTTAATCGAGTATAAACCGTACGAGCCTAATTTCTATAGCACTGTAATCCAAGATTGGGGCACATCTTTTATGTTGGCCAATGCCTGTGGCGACAAAGCATATACCTTAGTCGATTTGGGGCATCATCTGCCCAATACCAATATAGAACAGATTGTTTCTACTTTGATGCTAAAAGGAAAGTTGGGCGGTTTCCATTTCAATGACAGTAAATATGGTGATGATGATCTCACTGTAGGGAGTGTTAAACCTTATGCGCTTTTCTTGATTTTCAATGCCTTGGTCTATGGCATGGAAAACAATACTCAGAACCCATACCCTGCATGGATGATCGATGCCAGTCACAATATCAAAGATCCTTTGGAAGATTTGATTCAATCTTTAGAAGCCATTCAGGAAGCCTACGCAAAAGCCCTTCTAGTTGATCAAAGCCTTTTGAAAAAAGCACAGGAAAACCATGACGTAGTCAAATGCCAAGAAATTCTTCAAGATGCCTATCGAACCGATGTTAGACCATTTCTCGAAAAAGCAAGATTACACCGTGGCGGGGCAATAAGTCCCATCAATGCCTATCGTTCTTTAAAGGTGAGGCAAAGACTAATTGATGAAAGAGGGGCCGATTCGGTAGCTACAGGACTATAATTTAATTACAATGAAAACCAAAGTAACAGCCGTTTTCGACATTGGCAGAACCAACAAAAAGTTCTTTCTTTTTGATAGGGATTTCCATGAAGTCTATCGCGAATACATCCGATTTGACGAAATAGAGGACGAAGATGGGTATCCAACCGAAAATCTGGAAGCTTTGGCAAACTGGGCAAAAGAAGTATTCGATAGAATGTTGAACGCTGAAGAATATGATATTGAGGCCCTAAATTTCTCTTGTTATGGGGCCAGTTTAGTACACATTGACCAAGACGGTAAAGCACTCACTCCGCTCTATAATTACATGAAGCCTTTAACAGATGAGGTTTATAATTCCTTCTATACCAAATATGGTCCTGAAAATGAAATTTCAAGAGTGACCGGCTCTCCAAAATTAGGGATGTTGAATACGGGCATGCACTTATATTGGCTTAAATATGCCAAGCCAGAAGTTTTTAAAAAAATAAAATATTCATTACATCTTCCGCAATACCTCAGTTACCTATTCACTGGTGTTCCTGTTAGTGAATACTCAAGCATAGGTTGCCATACACTACTTTGGGATTATGAAAAGAAAGACTATCATTCATGGGTACATGAAGAAGGGTTACAGGGAAAATTGCCACCTATCGTTTCTTCCAGGGAAACAATCCCTGTAAAATATATGGGGAAAACGATTCAAATGGGAGCCGGTATTCACGATAGCTCTTCAGCCTTACTACCTTATATCAGAAGCATTTCCAAATCATTTTTGTTGGTTTCGACCGGTACTTGGAGTATATCTATTAACCCCTTCAACAAGGGAATGCTTACATTGAACGATATTGAGAGCGACTCGCTCTTTAATATGAGAATAGATGGCAGCCCCGTCAAGGTTTCCAGATTGTTCCTTGGCAATGAATACAAGCTTCAGGTCAAGGCCCTGTCCGAACGTTATAATGTTTCGGAGGAATATCATAAAACCGTGAAGTTTGATCAGGATACTTTTTTTGAGATCAACAAAGACTTCGTTCACATGTTCAAATGGTCGAGTATTTCTTCCGAGGATATGCCAAGAGAAACAAAAATTCCATATGATAAATTCGAGCATGCCTATCATCAACTGATGTTGGAACTTGTCTTGTTGCAAGAAAAAAGTATAAGAGCGGCCATTGGCAATGAAAAAATAGAAAGACTTTATGTAGATGGGGGATTTAGCGACAATGAAGTCTACATTCAACTACTTTCCCAGTACTTAATAAATATGAAACTTAGAACCACGGATTCTTCCTTAGGTTCGGCTTTAGGTGCGGCCATTGTGATTTCAGATGTAACTTTGGAATCCAAATTCTTAAAAAAGAACTATGCCGTAAAAAAACACAAGTCATTAATCTTATAATAAACTATCCAAATGGCCAATGAATTCAATTCAGCTTACCCTTCAATGGACGATTTGAGAAACAAGGCCATGCAACGCATTCCCAAGTTTGCTTTTGAATATTTGGATGGGGGCTGCAATGAAGATGTCAGTATTTCTAGAAATACTGCTGAAATCCGTGAAGTACAGCTACAGCCCAGATACCTAAGAAATAATGGTGTCAGTTCGACTAAAACCAAGGTCTTGGGCATGGAATTCGACGCACCATTTGGCATCGCCCCTGTTGGTCTTCAAGGCCTGATGTGGCCCAATTCCCCAGAGATTTTGGCCAAAGCGGCATTTAAACATAACATCCCGTTTATACTCAGCACGGTCACTACAATGAGCATCGAAAGAGCAAGTGAATTGACCGAGGGTAATGCTTGGTTTCAACTGTACAATCCTGCCGAAGATAGCTTGCGGGATGACATTATTAAACGTGCCGAAGCTGCAGAATGCCCTGTTCTGGTATTGCTTTGCGACGTGCCCACCTTTGGGTATCGTCCTAGGGATATACGCAACGGTTTGGCCCTACCCCCAAAAATGTCGTTGACCAATATTTTACAGATTCTGGGTAAGCCGACCTGGGCTCTTAATACCTTGAAATATGGTCAACCCACTTTTGAAACTTTAAAACCCTATACCCCCGAAGGGCTCAATTTAAAACAGTTGGGCCAATTTATGGACAAAACTTTTTCCGGTCGTCTCAACGAAGAACGAATAAAGCCGATTCGTGATAAATGGAAGGGAAAATTAGTGTTAAAAGGGGTGGCATCGGAACAAGATACCGAAGACGCCATTCGAATGGGTTTTGACGGCATCATCGTTTCCAATCATGGCGGAAGGCAGTTGGATGCGGCACAATCCACCATAAATTCCCTCGCGGAAATCACTGCTAACTACAGCGGTCAAATTGAGATAATGATGGATAGTGGTCTACGATCTGGACCGGACATAGCGAGAACCATGGCCTGTGGAGCCAAATTTACATTTATGGGTAGGTCTTTTTTATATGGATGCGGTGCTTTGGGAAATAAAGGTGGAGACCATACCATTTCGATGTTGAAAACACAGTTTAAACAGGTTATGGATCAATTGTGCTGCGAACGGGTGGAAGATTTACCAAAACATCTCATTACCAATTAAAACCAACTTAAAATGAGTCAACACAATATTGAAGAGGAAATCGAAGAAATCGCAGGCGGGGAATTCGAAAGAGAACCTGTTCCCCAATCAAAATTAAAAGGTTGGAAAAGTTTTTTGGGCATGTATGCCGGAGAGCATGCCGCCGGAACGGAATTCATGATCGGCCCACTGTTTTTAACGGCCGGTGTCAGTGCCTTTGATTTAATCGTCGGCCTATTACTGGGCAATCTTTTAGCGGTTTTAAGCTGGCGGTTTCTAACGGCTAAAATTGCCGTGAAGAACAGATTGACCTTGTACTACCAACTGGAAAAAATCTGTGGAAAAAAACTGGTGATCGGTTATAATCTGGCCAATGGCATTTTGTTCTGTTTCCTAGCCGGTGCCATGATCACCGTTTCGGCCACTGCGGTAGGAATTCCATTCGATATGGAAATGCCGAAGCTTACCGATACCATGCCCAATGGAGCTACTTGGGTCATCATCGTTATCATTATCGGAGCCGTAATTTCCTTGATCGCATCAAAAGGTTATGACACGGTTTCCAAAGCTGCAAATTGGATGTCCCCGATAATTGTCCTCGCATTTATAGCTTGCGGCATTGTAGCCCTGAACCAATTGGGCGTTAAAAGTTTTACCGATTTCTGGAATATTTGGGGGGAAGGTTCCGAACCCTTTCCGGGGCAGCTAAAATTTACATTTTGGCATGTGGTCATCTGGTCTTGGTTTGCCAATGCGGGAATGCATGTGGGTATGTCCGACCTTTCCGTTTTCCGTTTTGCAAAAAAGGAAAGTGCCGGTTGGACAACGGCCGCCGGAATGTATGTTGGGCACTACATGGCATGGATTTCCGCTGCGCTGCTATACGCCGTCTATCTAAAATCCCCGGAGGCACAGGCCTTTTTATCTAATGGTGAGGCACCACCTGTGGCACCTGGCCCTTTGGCCTATAATGCTATTGGCATTTTTGGAATTATTGCCGTAGTATTAGCGGGCTGGACAACTGCCAACCCGACCATTTACAGAGCGGGCTTGGCCTTCCAGGCCATAATGCCAAAACTATCTACGTTTTGGGTCACTATTATAGCCGGCACAGTGGCGACCATTGCAGGGCTATTTCCGGCATTTGCCATGAAACTATTGGGGTTTGTGGCCCTATATGGATTTATTTTGGCCCCTTTTGGGGCGGTTATCGTCTTTGAACATTTTTTCCACAAACAAGCGGGAATCGTAAAAAATTATGCCGAAGTGGCCAACATCAATTTCAACATGCCGGTATTCTTGGCCTGGGCCATCAGTTTTGGGCTGTTCTATTTTATTTCGTTGCAATTCGATGTTTTTCTTTCGTTTGTGACCTTACCAGCTTGGTTACTATGTGGAATATTGTTTTTGGTTTTCAGTAAATCGTTTCAGAAGAAATCCATTTAGAAAGCTTAAGGCTTAATCAGGTCGATTTAAAACATATAAATGAATCTGAGATTTTTTTATTTCATAGGTCTGTTGTTATTCTTCAGTTGTTCTAAAAAACGGAAGAATAAAATCACAACACCGAACATCATTTATATATATGTCGATCAACTGAGTGCGAATATGATGGGTTGCGCAGGCAACCAATGGCTAAATACACCCGCCATGGACTATATTGCCGATAATGGCATACGGTTTACCCGTGCCTATACGACCAATCCGGTTTGTTCTCCTGCACGGGTAAGCCTAATGACCGGGCGCTTTCCGGGGTATTTTAAGGATGATCAGGGGAAAGAGGTTCGCGAGAATCGGGGTTCTATGAAAATCCCAAAGGTATCGCATGAGGTCTTGAATACTACACTTGCTTCCTATCTTAAAAAGGCCAACTATGGATTGTATTATGGTGGAAAAGAACACCTTCCGGAATCGTTAAGACCATCTAATCTGGGTTTTACAGACTTCAGTGATAATGAACGAGAAGAACTGGCAAAAGAGGCAGCCAAGGTTATTACAGCTAATCATGATGATCCTTATTTTATGATGGTCTCGCTTATAAATCCTCATGATATTTGTTATATGGCGCTTCGTGAAAAAGCAACTAGCGAGCAAGATGCCGCCATACTGGAACGGGCCTCAATAGAGCTATCAACGCTCGATAGTGCTATGAAAATTCCCGACGGTGTTAGCTCCGAAGATTTCTATAAATCGTACTGTCCGCCGCTACCGCCAAACTATGAACCTCAAATCGATGAGCCAAAAGCCGTTAAAAAACTCATCGAAAACAGACCATTCCGTAAAAATGCAAGGGAGAATTTTACGGATGATCAATGGCGCCACCACCGATATGCCTATCATAGACTAACAGAAATTGTTGATGGAAAAATTCAGACTATTCTAGACGCCGTTAAAGAAAGTGATCAAGAAGAAAATACACTCATTCTTTTCTCAAGTGACCATGGAGATATGAGTGCAAGCCATCGTATGGAGCACAAATCAACACTGTATGAGGAGTCTGCAAATATTCCATTTATGGCCATGTGGAAAGGTCATATTCAGTCTGGAAAAGTAGATAGCGAAAATTTGGTTTCGAATGGATTAGACCTGCTTCCAACGGTTTGTGATTATGCTGGAATTAAAGGTGTATCCGACCCACGGGGTAAAAGTTTACGACCTCTCTTGGAAGGCAATGAGGTAACCTGGCGGGAAACACTTGGTGTAGAAAGTGAAATAGGAAAAATGGTCGTAGCTAAAAATGGTTTAAAATACATTCGGTACGATGCAGCCGGATTTGAAGAACAGTTATTAGACTTGAAAGAAGACCCCTACGAAACCACGCATTTTACCAATGATGCAAAATACGAGCAGCATCTAGAAAAATTGCGAACGATTTATGAAAAGGAGTGGTTTCCGGAATAGAACTGGTTTTACATGTTTAATTATAGAAACAAGATAAGTATTTGTTTGTTCGTTTGAACTATAACTATAATTCGAAGGGGTACCCGTTGAAGAGTTTTAATTGCAATTTATATGATAGGTAAAAATCCTAGCTCATCATAAATAAGTAAAATCGACAATATTTTTTAATACATTTTGTTTCTGCTTCCAGTTGAGTCAATACTCTTCCACACCGGTTTTGGACATACTCCCGTACCGCCACCATCACCCTTTTTTTTGATAGCAAAATAACAACATCCGTTCTTGTAGACGGCATAAAGCCAGCCCCGCAAATTGCGGGGCTTTTTTATACGTCTTTCCCAAGCCCGGATATTGTAGTCAGTACAGCATCAAAAAAAGGGTAACAGCGGACGGCACTATGGGAAGTAAATCAAAAACATAACAGATGAAATCGTGCAGAATCAACAAAAAGGAAGCGGAACAAAAGTTAAAAATCAAAAAAAGGGAAAACGCTCTGGATATAATAAGTAAATCATTCAAAAACCACTCGAAGGGTTCGGGTGGTTCAAATATAAATCCTTTAAATATTTTTAGTATGAGTAATCTAAGAAACAAAGTCCAATTGATTGGCAACGTTGGGAACAATCCCGAAATGACCGTTTTGGAAAGCGGTAAAAAAGTAATCCGTTTTTCATTGGCCACCAATGAGAACTACAAGAACGCCAAAGGCGAGAAAGTGGAAAGTACCAACTGGCATAATATGGTGGCTTGGGGCAAGACCGCCGAGATCGTGGAAAAGTATGCCGTCAAAGGCAAGCAAATTGCCATCGAGGGAAAATTGACCTCTCGAAGCTATGAGACCAAAGAAGGCGAAAAACGCTATATCACCGAAGTGATCGTTAGCGAGGTTTTACTCTTAGGTGCCAAAAACGAAAACAAGGCAGCCTAATGTGTTGACCGATTAAAATTAAAGAGGGCATCTCTCGCAAAAGTTCTGCCCTCTTTTTCATTACAAATAACTCTAAAATTAAAAGCAATGAAAGACAAAGTTAACGAAATACGGATAAGTTATAAAGAACGAATCCCCTCTCCCTTTTGGCAAAAGATAAATTCCTCAAAGGATGCTGCCGCCAAGTTTTGAAAAGGGGATGGTTCCGTTTATCCTGAAATTTTGTAGCGTACCAGGACTTATTTCAAGTTTGTTCATTACTTGTCCCGACTTGATCCAATGATCAACTCCTACCCTGCCACTAGACACAAGTAATTCTTTTATTTCGCTAAGAAGTTTAATCCTGAACTCTTCTAAATCTTCTGTTGTAATAATATTTGCTGCCATAACTTATTTGTTTATGTTAGAATTAAAGTACAGGGAATGAATCAATCCTACTTGTAGTAATTTGAATCCCTTTAAACAAATTTGATTATAAACAATGGAGAATATTCACCAGTTAACCCGACCTCTGGTGAAATTTTAACATTTTTAACAGGAGCTAAGACGAGGGTGACTTTAAATTATGCATCAGCAGAGCCCATGCGATCTTCAAGGCCCTTGGAGAGGTCTTCCATAAATTTAGTACGACTTTTTTTTCTTCTTCGAATTTCTGAATAGATTTTATAAATATCACCTGAGTCATGGTTAAAAACCCTACGGAGAGCCCTATCGATTATCGAAATTTCAATCTTACCATCGTTTACCGCACCTACACTCACCAGAGCGTATATGAGTTCAACATAAGCGGTATTTGAAAATGTCCATCTCAATTCACTCTCAGAACATTCATCGCATGGTGGACAGTCGGAATCAATTTTTGAAAGGCGTTTTTTCAAGTAGTCTATCAACCTCTTATTTGCAAATAACTTGGCCAACAATAAATCGTGGGATGTACTGAAATCCTTATCACGATAATAGTGTCTAGAATAAGTAATATTTACATCTCGAAAATATGCCCTAGTAAAGTAATTCTCATCTAGGTGGGTCTTTTCCTGTTCAATGTATTGAGTAAAATCAAGATTGTACCTAAAGAATCGATTGATTTTATCCATCTTTTTTTGGATATACTCCTTTTGGACATCTTGATTACCAACTGGAAATTGAATTTCAAATGAACGGAGTTCTGAATAGTAAACCAAATTAGATAAGGGAACCTGCTTAATAATTTTAAAAAAATGGATTTCGGCATCGGTATTTTTGAACTTGAAGCTTGAAATCTGTTTTTTGAACCGATAGATAACGTCTCTGCATTTCGTGATGGATAGGTCACATTTTTTAATGACCTCTGAAATTGTATTCTCAAGGACGTTTAATTCTTCTAATAACTTTTCTGAAAGTAATGCTCTTTCCATATCCCAAAATTTAGACAATAGTTTATACCATCGTTCATCATAGGATTGGGGAATTACTAAATAGAGGTTAGGAAATTCTCTATCAAACTAGCACCAAAAATCATGCCTTGATTATTGACAACTCCAAAATTTACTTGAGCCAGATAAAAAAATCAAACTGTAATGAGGGAAACTAAGGGTAGGGTTAGTCAAGTGGTTTTTGTAATGAATGAAACTCCAATAAAAAAAGGCTGAATCAAAAACCTAGTTTGATTTCAGCCTTTTCCCGCAATTTGACCTTCAAGGATAAACATATTGGAAACAAAACATACGGAACCAAAATCGACCGATCTTAACATGTTTCGAATACCAAAATTTCATAATCCTCAATAAAAGGCTCCCTAGGCAACTTTTCTTTCCGTGGATTTAAGTTTTGTTTTTAGGTCCGAAATATCCTCGCAGATCTTCTTTTCCAATACTCTAGCATAAATCTGGGTAGTCGAAAGTTTTTTGTGACCAAGCAACTTAGATACAGTTTCTATTGGAACACCATTGGACAAAGTAACAGATGTCGCGAAAGTATGTCTTGCACAGTGAAAAGAAAAAGAAAGGTTCTTGTCTATTTCACATTTGGAAGCTAAGATTTTCAAATATTTATTACATTTCTGATTAGAATATACAGGTAAAAGCAAGTCTTCATTCTTCCCGTAAAGTTTATCCGCATATTTGTTCATTATGGTCTTGGCCTTTTCCAGTAATGGAATCTTTACGAATGTCTCACTTTTTTCCCTTCGCGTGAATATCCAATCATCCCCATCCATTCCAATAACAATATGTTCGGGTTTAAGTTGCTTTGCATCTATATAGGAAAGTCCCGTATAACAAGCAAAAATGAAAACATCCCGTACATAACCAAGCCCAACGTCCGTCAAAGAAAGATCTTCCATCAAATTCAATTCCTCAATACTAAGGAAAGGTCGATCGTACCGGTTGAAGTTTGCACGGAAAAACGCAAATGGGTCTTTCTTTATGCAATCCAATTTAAATGCGATGGTCGTCATCTTTTTCAACCGTTCCATATGTTTCATGATTCCATTATTTGTCAATGGTTGAGAGGCCTTTAACGGTTTACAATTCCGAAGGTAGTTCTCAAAACTAAGAACAAAGGAATAGTTGATGTGGGCGAGGTGTACATTCTTTGACTTATACTTCTTTTTGATAAACAATAACAAGTATTTTTCTGTGGCACCATAATTCTTAGCGGTACCCTGCTCCAACTTCGGTACTTCATTATCCTTATGATATTGAAGCAAGTCCTTAAGTGTTCTAAGAGGAACGTCCTGACCGAGATACCTCAATTTTACGGACTGGGCAGTAAGGATCCTGCCTTCTTCTAGGAGCTCTTTTTTGCTCTGGGTAATATCTTGGTAAACTTCCATCAAGTAATCGTTTATAGACTTGGCTCCATTTACCTTGGTTTTTACCCTACCTGTATCATAAGACCAATAGGATTGTAATACAGAATGTTTTGTGCTGACATCGGCTCGGATGCCGTCTACCGTAATTCGCGCATAAATTGGGATAGTACCATCCTTTTTGGTGGAACGCTTCTTTAGCCAAAATACTACGCTAAAAGTGTGTGTTGTTTTCATCACTTTCGTTTTAGAGTTATTAATTCCGTTAAACGAAAGTCAAATCGCTGTGAAGATCAATTGCGACGATCTAGGTGTAAGATACAAAATTGATATTTATCAATAGGACACCTTCAAATATGATTCTAAAACTATTCAAATGAAATCAAGGAAAATGTAATTCCTTGATTTTCATTTGTTTAGTAAAAATATGGTATTTAAAAATACCACTTTTGTCGGGGTGGCAGGATTCGAACCTGCGACCTCCGCGTCCCAAACGCGGCGCGATAACCGGGCTACGCTACACCCCGAATGGTTATCAAAATATTGTACTGTCTTCTCACACAGACTCTCGCGGAGAGACAGGGATTCGAACCCTGGGTACACTTTTGGTGTACGACGATTTAGCAAACCGTTCCTTTCGGCCACTCAGGCACCTCTCCTAAACTTTATTAATGAACTTCGCCCGAAAGCGGTTGCAAATGTACATTTTTCTAATACTATAAAGCAACTATTTATAGTATTTTTTTCAATGAAATTGCACTATTTTTTTACTTTGATGTTAACACCTTGAAAATTAAATAAGAATGATCATACTATTCTGGGTATTCAACTCGTAAATGATAAATATTGGTTAGCTTTTGTTTGAAGACTTTCTTAATAGTTTGTATTTCTTTAAACGTAATGTTGGCATTTAAAAATTGATCAGCTGTCATTTGACCCGCAACAATTTTGTCTACGAATTCGTCAATCATTAAAAACGTTGGGTTTTTAAGACTTTTAGAAGCGGCCTCAACCGAATCGGCCATCATTAAAATAGCAGTTTCTTTAGAAAATGGAATGGGTCCAGGGTATCTAAATAAAGAATCTGAAACTTCTGGGTCAATTTCTTGCTGTTTCTTATAAAAATAATACACCAAAGTAGTACCATGGTGACACCTTATAAAATCTATTACCCGATCTGGAAGATTGTTTTTACGGGCCAATTCAATTCCTCCTATTACGTGATCAATGATGATTTTAGCACTATCAATAGCAGATAATTCATCATGAGGATTTACATTTGTTATTTGATTTTCGGTAAAATAAGTAGGATTCAACATTTTACCTATATCATGATACAAAGCCCCTACTCTAACAAGCATTGCATTTGCACCAATTTCATTTGCTGCTGCTTCTGCTAAGTTTGATACTTGCAATGAATGATGAAAAGTACCAGGCGCTTTATTAGATAGTTCTTTAAGTAATTTTGAATTGGTATCTGAAAGCTCCAACAGTGAAACATCAGATACCAGTCCGAAAACTTTTTCATAAATATAAATCAGAGGTTGTGCGAAGAGCGTAATCATTCCATTTAATAGAAATAAGCCCAAATTCATCCAAACAATATTGTTCAAATTTCCCTCTTGAATAACCTGAAATGCCAAATAACCAACCATATAAATTAGGGTGATTTGCGCAATTGATATAAACAAGTTGGCTCTTTTGTACAACTCAGAAACCGTAAGTATTGTTACAATACCCGCTATGATTTGAAGAAAGATATATTCAAAACTATTAGGTACAACAAATCCAAGAATTAGCACGGTTAATACATGAACAAAAAGCCCTAACCTAGCATCAAAAAATGTTTTTAAAATTAACGGAAGTATACATAATGGAACTACAAAAACATAAGTTTCATTATATTTCACCACCATGGTCGTTATGAAAACCATCAACACAATGTTGCTTATAATGAAGGTAACCTTCGTATTGTTTTCATAAATACTTGGCCTATACTTTTTAAGAAATAAAAATAGCATCATAAGCACAAGTGCAACTAAAACCGCGTAACCTGAAAGAATATAATACTGATTTTTAACAGACCACACCTCCGATTGGTATTCTTGCCTTAAACTGTTTAAAATTTTAAACTTATCGTCTTCGACAACCTCACCTTTGGCAATAATTAAATCACCTTCGCTGATGGTGCCCCTAGTGTGTGATATTCTTGACAGATCATCATTTAGAAACCTATTAGTCAATTCTTCATCGTAACCAACATTCGGTCGTACTATAGCTAAAAAAAGTTCTTGAAACGGGGCATTAAAACTTTGCAACCCTTCATTTTGCAAAGTCGTTTTCACCAAATCTTTCACATCAGAAATTAGAAAAATTTCATCAGCTGATACTTTTCTTGCTTCATTATTTTTAAGTAAAAAAAAATGCTTTACGGGTTTTGTGGTATCTGTATAAAGAATACCATACTTATACAATTTATCAAGAATTACATGGCCAGTTAACGTTAAAGTGTTTAATTGGTTTGGGTTATAAGAAGAGGCCGGAAAAACGTCGCGCAACTTTTCATTGTAGGCCAAACTAACGGCTTGAGCAATGCCAGTATTAAACTGATAATATGCTAATTGACTAGATTTTATTGCCCGTTCTTCGCGTTCAATTTCACTCGGTTCTTTTTTAATAGAAAAATCAAAAGGCGCTTTTAAATTTTCATATTGCCAAAGCTTTCCTTTTGAAAATTCATATTTAAACTGACCTCCTTTCGGAAAAAAGAATACAATACAAAATAAAGCTACCCCGTATAAAATATATTTATAGATGAGTGATTGATTTTTATATAGCTGATCAAGCGATTTGCTCATAGGAAGGGTATCTACCATCAAAAATAGAAAATTCTAAAAGAATGACTTTCAATGCTTGGTCTTTTTAAAACGCGACAACTACAACATTCTGTTATAAAACAACTTAAGCCAGCGCAAAACAGTTGAATTAGCGAACTTATTTGTTCCTTTTAAATTTAGTATTTTTGACACTGAAAAAGTAAACAAAAATTGAACATGAAAGAAGTTGTAATTGTATCAGCTGTAAGAACACCAATAGGAAGCTTTATGGGAGCTTTGTCTACCATTTCAGCACCTCAGTTAGGTGCGATTGCCATTAAAGGCGCTCTAAACAAAATTAATCTCGATCCGAAGTTAGTTGAAGAAGTGTTGATGGGTAATGTAGTTCAGGCCGGAACAGGCCAAGCACCTGCTCGCCAAGCTGCCATTTTTGCAGGTATACCTGATACCGTACCATGTACAACAGTAAACAAAGTTTGTGCTTCTGGAATGAAAACTGTAATGCAAGCTGCTCAGTCTATTGCCTTGGGTGATACCTCTATCGTGGTAGCTGGTGGTATGGAAAACATGAGCCAAATTCCACATTATGTACACATGCGAACAGGTCAAAAATTCGGGCCCGCAACAATGGTTGATGGTATGCAAAAAGATGGTCTTGTAGATGTTTATGATCAAAATGCAATGGGTGTTTGCGCCGATTTATGTGCTACAGAACACGAATTCAGCAGAGAAGATCAAGACAATTTTGCCATACAATCATATCAAAGGTCGGCCGATGCTTCAAACACTGGTAAATTTAAAAATGAAATAATTTCTGTGGAAGTTCCGCAAAGACGTGGAGAACCTGTTATTGTATCAGAAGATGAAGAGTTTAAGAATGTAAAACTTGAAAAAATACCAGCATTAAGACCTGCGTTTTCAAAAGACGGAACAGTTACCGCTGCCAACGCTTCTACTATTAATGATGGGGCCGCCGCTTTAGTTTTAATGAGTGCAGAAAAAGCCAAAGAGTTAAATTTAAAACCATTAGCTACTATAAAAAGTTATGCAGATGCTGCTCACGAACCTAAATGGTTTACAACAGCACCGGCTAAAGCACTACCAAAAGCTCTAGATAAAGGTGGGATTGCGATAAATGATGTTGACTATTTTGAATTTAACGAAGCTTTTGCTGTCGTTGGCTTAGCAAATATGAAATTACTTGGACTTTCAGATAGTAATGTTAACGTTAATGGAGGTGCGGTATCTTTAGGTCACCCTTTAGGCTGTTCTGGTGCTCGAATACTTGTTACATTAATTCACGTACTAGAACAAAACAAAGCAAAAATAGGTGCTGCCGCCATATGTAATGGGGGTGGTGGTGCATCTGCAATAGTTATTGAAAGAAACTAAATAGTAGTCAATTCTATCTCAATTGAAATGCTGTACGGTATTTGTTCTTTAAGTGTTGTGGCCGTTAGGTCTTCTGCTGGTTTAGACAGCGCAATGATTTCACAGTTTTTGTATGGAGAACATTTTAAAGTTCTTGAACAACGTAAACATTGGAGTAAAGTTCGTTCGGCATTTGATAATTTAGAAGGATGGGTCTTAAATCATCAAATCTTTTCTATTTCTCAAGATCAGTATGAAGCAATTAGCAAGATTGAAGACACTAAAGTTGTTTCTGATTTAGTTGCTTTTGTTTCTTCTAAAAATTCAGGGTTGATTCCTATAGTAATGGGGTCAACTATTAATGATAGTTCGATACTTGATCAAGATTACGAGGGCAACTTTGTAAACTTCAAAAGTTCTAAAAAAGATTTGATTGACACGGCATTACAATATATTAATGCCCCGTTTTTACCAGGAGGTAGATCTCCATTTGGTGTTGATGCTTCAGGATTTACTCAGCTGGTTTACAAAATAAATGGCCATACCTTAAAAAGAACAGCAGTTGAACAATCGGCACAAGGAGAAGCCTTAAGTTTTATTGAAGAAAGTGAGCCTGGTGACTTAGCTTTTTTTGACAATCAAGAAGGTGTTATTGATCATGTAGGTATAATAATGAAAGATAATTACATCATTCATGTGCATGGCAATACTCGAATTGACCGTCTTGATCACACCGGAATTTTCAACACCGAGTCACGAAATTATACCCATTCACTACGAGTCATTAAAAAAGTTATATAAAAAAACCTCCTTAAAAAATTAAGGAGGTTTTTACTTTCAAACTTATCAGGAATTACTCCCCTAATAATTTCTTAATGCGCATGAAATTTTCATTATCACCCATAGCACCATAAATATTCTTCAGTTGACTAAGAACGCCTTGGTTGTCTGGAGTAACTTTCAAAGCATCTTCTAAGATTTTAGCTCCTTCACCAAAAAGGTCGTCTTTCTTTTTCTTTAATTCTTCATATCTAGCTATATCGCTTCTTGAATTTCCTAAAGTATTCATTTCATCAATCAATCCATTACCCTCATTTACATAAGTAGTAGATAAATTCAATTGAGCATTTGTATAATTAGGATCAACTTCTAAAGCCTTACGGTATGAAGATCTTGCTTGTTCAAGATTGCCTTGTTCCATATTAATAACACCAATATTGTAGTGAAGATCAGCATTGTCTGGCTCCATTTCTGAGGCTTTAGCCATCATGGTCTTAAAAGTCTCTTTATCACCTAATTTGTAATGTAAATTAGCCTCTTGCAATACTAAGTTCACATCATCAGGGTTGCTTGCGCGAGCTTTAGCATATGCTTCTAATGCTTTTTCGTCTTGACCCAATTGGCTGTAAATCATTGCTGTATTCTTAACGATTTCCGCTCTTTTTGATGGAGTTTTTTCATCAACAGGATCTTTGTAAGTTCCAGATTTAACCATCAAATCTCTTTGTATTTGATCCATAATCTCTACCTCACCAGACTCCATGTTTGTAGCTTTATACACTACGCCACTACCATCATAACCAACTTCTTGAAGTTCGTTGTAATATTCTAAAGCTTTCTCATAGTGAGCACCATTAACTGCACTACTAGCAGCATAATACAAATACGAAGTATCTTTAGGGCTAATTTTATAGCTCATATACAATTTTTCAGCAGCTTCTTTGAATTTTTTATTTCCGTTATCTTCAACTGCAGAATTAACCAAATCAGCGGTAATCTTAGCTAATCGCTGGTTTGTTTCATTAGTATACTTTGATTTGCCACTTTTTTCTTCAATATCAATTACATTTCTAAATGAAGAAACGGCCTCATTGTATGCTGTATCATCTCCGCCATTTGCTAATTCAGCATAAGTTTTTCCTCTTAAAAAATTATATTGAGCCTGTACTTTGGCGTCAGCTCCTTCAATCATACCTGATGCCGACTCAAGTGCTGTCTTAGCAGCCATTGCGTCACCACCTTTCAGTGCTTTGTCGGCTGTTTTAATTTCTGTTTTCTGTGCAAAACCTACCATTGTAAATGACATGGCTGCCAGTATAAATACTTTAGTTTTCATTTTCGAATTAATTAAAATTAGGGTTTATTGTTTATAAATTATTCTTCTTCTGAACCTTGATCAGTTTGTTCGGTGTTCTTGTTATCAATAGCCGTGCCATCTTCTGCATCCACCTCAATATCAAGTATATCAACATCTTCTAAATCATCTTCTTCTTTCATCACCTTGGCTACTGCTGCAATAGAATCGTCACCTTTAATATTTATGAGTTTCACACCTTGAGTAGCTCTACCCATAACTCGTAAATCTTCAACGCTCATTCGAATAGCAATGCCTGATCGATTAATAATCATTAAGTCATCAGAGTCGGTTACATTCTTAATTGCTACTAAACCACCTGTCTTCTCGGTTATAGAAATGGTCTTCACACCTTTTCCACCACGATTAGTTACGCGATAATCCTCAATGCTAGATCTTTTACCATATCCATTTTCTGAAACTACCAATAATTCATCTTCGAAGTTATGCACCGAAACCATTCCGATAACCTCATCATTTTCATGTGCCAAAGTAATACCACGAACACCAGAAGCATTTCTACCCATTGGTCTGGTTTTACTTTCTTCGAAGCGTATCGCTTTTCCTGATTTAAGGCCTAAGAATATTTGACTAGCACCAGTTGTTAGCTTAGCTTCTAATAGTTCATCACCTTCACGCACACCTATGGCATTAATTCCATTTTGTCGCGGACGTGAGTATTGCTCTAAAGAAGTCTTTTTAACCGTTCCTTTTTTGGTAGCCATAATCACATAGTGACTATTTACGTATTCTTCGTCTTTTAAATCTTGTGTACAAATGAAAGCTTTTACCTTATCATCGTTTTCAATATTAATCAAGTTTTGAATTGCTCTACCTTTCGAAGTTTTACTTCCTTCCGGAATCTCGTACACGCGCATCCAAAAACATTTTCCTTTTTGAGTAAAGAACAACATATATTGATGGTTTGTACCTACAAACAAATGCTCTAAGAAATCTTCGTTTCTTGTTGAAGAAGCTTTTTGACCTACCCCGCCTCTGTTTTGAGTTTTATATTCGGTCAATGGAGTTCTTTTGATATAACCCGCATGAGAAATGGTAATCACCACTTGTTCGTTCGGTATCATATCTTCCATACTTAAGTCACCACCAGCAAAATTTATTTCTGAACGGCGCTCATCTCCATATTTATCTTTAATTTCAATTAACTCATCTTTAATGATATTCATTCTACGTTCTTTACGATCAAGAATATCTTTTAAATCAGCAATAGTTTTAATAATCTCATCATACTCTTCACGAAGCTTGTCTTGCTCTAGTCCCGTTAACTGACGTAGGCGCATTTCAACAATTGCTTTCGCTTGAATTTCTGATAATTTAAAACGTTCAATCAAATTAGTTCTAGCCTCATCAGCATTTGAAGATGCTCGAATAATCTTTATAACTTCATCGATATTATCTGAAGCGATTATAAGACCCTCTAAAATATGAGCACGGTCTTCTGCTTTTTTCAATTCATATTGTGTACGACGTACCACAACCTCATGACGATGTTCCACGAAATAGTGAATCATCTCCTTAACATTTAATAATTGCGGTCTACCATTGACTAAGGCAATATTGTTAACACTAAAAGAAGACTGTAAAGCGGTATACTTATATAAGGTATTTAATACTATATTAGGAATCGCATCTCTTTTCAAAATGTATACGATACGCATACCTTTTCTATCAGACTCGTCTCTAATACTAGAAATACCTTCAATTTTCTTTTCATTAACTAAGTCGGCAGTCTTTTTAATCATATCTGCCTTATTGACTTGGTACGGAATTTCGGTTACAATAATACATTCACGACCCTGAACTTCCTCAAAAGTTGCTTTCGCACGCATTACTACACGACCTCTACCTGTATGAAATGCTTCCTTTACACCATCATAGCCATAAATAATACCTCCGGTAGGAAAATCTGGAGCTTTAATATGAGTAATTAACTCGTCTATTGAAATGTCATTATTGTCTATATAAGCTACTGTACCATCGACGACCTCAGTTAGGTTATGTGGAGGCATATTAGTAGCCATACCAACCGCAATACCTGAAGCTCCGTTTACTAATAAATTTGGAACTCTTGCTGGTAAAACCGTGGGCTCTTCTAAAGAATCATCGAAATTTAACTGATGATCAACAGTTTCTTTATCAATATCAGCCAACATGTCATCGGCAATTTTACGCATTCGTGCTTCTGTATATCGCATTGCTGCAGGACTGTCACCATCTATTGAACCAAAGTTACCCTGACCATCTACCAACATGTATCGTAAACTCCATTCTTGAGCCATACGAACCATTGAATCATAAACCGAGGTATCACCATGTGGGTGATACTTTCCTAAAACCTCACCAACAATACGAGCCGACTTCTTATGAGCACTACTAGATCGAACTCCTAATTCGTACATACCGTAAAGCACTCTTCGGTGTACAGGTTTAAGTCCATCTCTGACATCTGGTAGTGCACGTGACACTATGACCGACATTGAATAATCAATGTAGGCTGATTTCATTTCATCTTCAATATTAATAGGAATCAATTTTTCGCCTTCCGCCATACTAAAATCTTGTATTTTTTATGTGTTAAAAAAGTATGCCAATATACGCAAAAACAATGCCTTCGAAGCACACATCAAAACCTTTATTCAACAATTTATCAACACTTTTATCGTTATCTATAGTTGATAATAACATTGTTAATTATTTTGTAAATACCGCCTTTTTTCGTCATTTCGAATAAGATTACCGAATATAGGTACGGTATTTGCCTTAGATTGCTTGATATTTATTAATTTTAATGCTGATACGCAGAATTTATGGATGATAATTTTTCCCCAAGGGTTAAGGATGTAATTGCCTACAGCAAAGAGGAAGCACTAAGGTTGGGTCACGATTTTATTGGAACCGAACATTTGATGCTTGGTTTGTTGCGTGATGGCAACGGTAAAGCAATTAGTATTCTTGATGCACTAGATGTTGACTTAGATCATTTAAGACGAAAAGTCGAAATTCTTAGTCCGTCAAACCCAAACCCAAGTAGCATACAGAAAGACAAGAAGAACTTACACCTGACGCGTCAGGCTGAGCGTGCTCTAAAAACTACTTTTTTAGAAGCTAAATTATTTCAGAGTTCTTCCATAAACACAGCGCATCTTTTGTTGTGCATATTAAGAAATGAAAATGACCCTACAACAAAACTACTTCATAAATTGAAAGTTGATTATGATGGGGTAAAAGAACAGTTTAAATTTATGATCACTAGTGATGATGATATAGTAGACGCTCCAACTTCTGAATCTTTTCCTAGCGAAAATGAAGATAGTGGTGAAAGCAAAGAGAGTTCCTTCGGTGGTTCTTCTAGTCAAAAAGGCAACAAAAAATCTAAAACTCCAGTTCTAGATAATTTTGGTCGTGACCTTACAGCAATGGCTGAGGAAAACAAATTAGACCCCGTAGTAGGAAGAGAAAAAGAAATTGAACGAGTATCTCAAATTTTAAGTCGTCGTAAAAAAAATAATCCTTTATTAATTGGAGAACCAGGTGTTGGTAAAAGTGCCATTGCAGAAGGTTTAGCGCTTCGAATTATCAATAAAAAAGTATCACGTATACTTTATGGCAAGCGTGTAGTTACTCTTGATTTAGCATCGTTAGTTGCTGGTACTAAATATAGAGGGCAATTTGAAGAACGCATGAAAGCGGTCATGAATGAACTTGAAAAGAATGATGATGTTATTCTTTTTATTGATGAGATTCACACCATTGTAGGTGCCGGTGGAGCAACTGGAAGTTTAGATGCTTCTAATATGTTTAAACCTGCATTAGCTAGAGGTGAAATTCAATGTATCGGTGCAACAACCTTAGATGAATACCGTCAATACATTGAAAAAGATGGTGCTTTAGAACGTCGTTTTCAAAAGGTAATTGTAGAACCTACATCTGTAGAAGAAACCATTGAGATACTTCAAAATATTAAAAGTAAATACGAAGATCATCATAATGTTGAGTATACTGATGAGGCCATTGTTGCTTGCGTTAAATTGACCAATAGATATATGACCGATCGTTTTCTTCCAGACAAGGCAATTGATGCTTTAGACGAAGCAGGATCTCGTGTGCATATTGTCAATATGGATGTACCTAAGCAAATCGTTGAGCTTGAAAAACAACTAGAAGACGTTCGTGTTTTAAAAAACAGTGTTGTTAAAAAGCAAAAGTATGAAGAGGCTGCTAAATTAAGAGATGACGAAAAACGAATAGAAAAAGAACTGGCACTTGCTCAAGAAAAATGGGAAGATGACAGCAAATTACATAAGGAGACAGTTACTGAGGAGAATGTTGCTGATGTAGTTTCAATGATGAGTGGAATTCCAGTTAATAGAATTGCGCAAACTGAAAGTAATAAACTAGCAGAATTACCTGAATTAATTAAATCAAATGTCATTGGACAAGATGATGCTGTAGCTAAAGTATCTAAGGCAATTCAAAGAAACAGAGCTGGTTTAAAAGACCCTAACAAACCTATTGGATCTTTCATATTCTTAGGTCAAACAGGTGTTGGTAAAACACAACTTGCTAAAGTATTGGCAAAAGAATTGTTTGACTCAGAAGATGCACTTATTCGCATTGACATGAGTGAATATATGGAGAAGTTTGCAATTTCAAGATTGGTCGGTGCTCCTCCAGGATACGTTGGTTATGAAGAAGGTGGTCAACTTACAGAAAAGGTTCGTCGTAAACCTTATTCTGTGATACTGTTAGATGAAGTTGAAAAAGCACACCCTGATGTATTTAATATGCTATTACAGGTGCTAGATGATGGTTACCTAACGGATAGTCTTGGAAGAAAAATTGATTTTAGAAATTCTATTATCATCATGACTTCTAATATCGGCGCACGTCAATTGAAAGATTTTGGTCAAGGAGTCGGTTTTGGAACCTCCGCTAAAAAATCTCAAGCTGATGCACATCAAAAAGGAGTGATTGAAAATGCATTGAAAAAAGCATTTGCACCTGAATTCTTAAATAGAATTGATGATGTAATTGTATTTAACCCATTAGAGAGAGAAGATATACATCAAATTATTGATATTGAATTAGCGAAGTTATTTGCTCGAATTAAAGACATTGGGTATGACCTAAGTCTTACCGAAGCTGCAAAAGACTATATTGCTGAGAAAGGTTTTGATAAACAATATGGAGCCCGCCCTTTAAAGCGAGCTATTCAGAAGTATATCGAAGATTCTTTAGCGGAAGAAATAGTTAATTCTAAACTCGAAGAAGGTGATTCAATTCATATGGATTTAGATAAAAAGAAAGAAGAGCTTACTATAAAAATAGAAAAGGCAAAAAAATCATCTGAAGCCTAAGGTTAGTAAGAAATTAATACAAAAAGGGTCATAATGCATGGCCCTTTTTTTTATGCCCTAAAATAAGCTGTGTAAGAATAAAAATACAGTAAACATACGCGACTAGTAGTATGTACGATATTTAAAGCTATTCATCTAATAATTTTCATCATCGTACCACATCGTTATATTTTCGTCCTAGACACTTTGAATGTAGAAAAATGAACGTGGGAAAACAGAAAAAAACGGTAATTATCAAAGAATATCAACTTGAAGTTGGTACCGTAACAGTTTACGATAATTATATGGTCACCTCTTTTGAAGAAGGATCAACTTTAACTTTAGAAAGAGCATACCAAATACTAGGTATTGCCGAAATTCACTTTAGAAATAAAAATTTTGGTTTTATAAGTCATAGACAAAATTCATATGCCGTTGATCCGACGGTTTATACGTATTTAAGATCACTTGATAATTTGAAGGCATTTGCAATTGTTTCGGTTAAAGAAATAGATATGCATAACTTTAAAATCGAAAAGCTTTTTTACAAAAAACCAATGAAATTTTTCATCCAGTATGATAATGCTTTGACTTGGGTGAAACGCAGGGTAAAAGGTAGATAATGACAACATACGTTTGGCGAACGACTATAGGTTCAAGAAATTAAAATCTTGAACCTTTTTTTTGCAATAAACTCACCTTTCAAACCACTCCAATTCCATGCATTCCATTACCTTACTTCTCACAAAAATAGAAACCTCTATCTTTTAACCATTGTTAGATCCTTGATCTTCTTGAGCCTGTTGCGGCGGTTCAGGTACCTTGAACAAGTCAATAAATGCTGAGCCAATTCCTGAAATAATATCAGAGGCAATTTCAGACTGATACCCCGTTTGCTCCACTGCAATATCTCCTGCTCTGCCGTGAAGATATACTCCGAAAATTGCAGCTTTTAATGGTTCATACCCTTGAGCTATTAACCCTGTGATCATTCCAGTAAGCACATCACCACTTCCCGCAGTTGCCATACCAGGGTTTCCTGTGGTATTGACATAACCTTTATCTCCATAAATAATGATAGAATGAGCTCCTTTAATCACTACAATGCAATCATACTTCTTTGAAAATGCCTTGGTTTTTTCTAGTTTATCAAAATCATCTTTCCAAGCCCCTATTAATCGCTCTAACTCCTTTGGGTGCGGTGTTATAATAGCTTGCGAAACCAATTTCTTAAACCCTTTTGGATTTTCGGCAAGTATATTAATTGCATCAGCATCAACTACTAAAGGAGTTTTATTATCAGTTAAGAAATCTTCGAATGCTTTTTGCGTAGCATCATCTGTTCCTAATCCGATACCAATTCCTACCACTTTCGGTGTTATTTCAAAATCTATTTTAGATATTTTATCTTCATCATTAGTGAGTACCATTACTTCTGGCACGGCCGTCTGTAAAGGAATATACCCACATTCTGGCACATAAACCGTTACCATACCGCTACCCGATTTTAAACATGCTTTAGCCGCCAATTGTACAGCACCCACCTTACCTTTACTCCCCCCAATTATAAGCGCATGCCCATGGGTACCTTTATGTGAAAATTTTTCACGCGGAATATAGAATGGTAAAACTTCATTCTTTCCTATCAGCTCATAATCTGTTTCATTACCAATCAAAAACTCCGCATCTAATCCTATATCTAAAATTTCCCATTGATTGCTATAAATGCCCGTGTCCGGAAGGAAAAAAACCAATTTTGGTGCTTGAAAACTCAGCACAAAATTTGACTTGATCACCGCGTTTTTATCAGTAGGTAGTTTATCCGTATATAATCCCGAAGGAATATCTACCGAGAGAATAAAGGCTTCAGACTCATGCAAGTGGGCCATTAGCTTTACAACCCATGCATCGGGTGCTCTATTCAAACCAATTCCGAAAATTGCATCAACTATGATATCATCTCTACCAATTACAGGAAGTTTGCTACCAGATTCTAAAAATTCTGGCCAGATTTTACGGTCTTTCAACCGATCAAGATTTATCAAAAAGTCTTTTGACCTTGTTTTACTATAATTTACCACATAAACGGCAATATTATATCCATGTTCAAAAAGATGACGAGCCAAGGCTATTCCGTCTCCTCCGTTATTTCCAATTCCACAGAACAAATGTATTTTTACTGGCGCACCTTGCATTCGAGTATGAATCCAATTAAATATTTGAATTGCCGAACGCTCCATAAGCGCGTCACTTGTAATCTGTTGTTTTTCAATTGTAAACTTATCAGCAGCATAAATCTGCTTTGCAGAGAAAATCTTCATGAATGGTACCTTATTTTATTAAATGGATTTAGCGAAAATAGCCCAAGTGTAGATGAATTACCATTTTTATTCACGATTTTTAACAATTCTGTAAAAATAGTAACGCAGATTTGTTTAGCAATTCAAAAGTACTACATTTACTACTTTAATAGCATTATGCTTTTTCAAAAAACGAACATAGCGACACGATTCACTTCTACAAATGGCTTCAGCTTTACTACTGCCACTACAACCCCTTTGGGGTAAACTATTATATATTATTCGTTCGTTTCGCCTATTCAGGTCAGTTAAAATTACCTTAATACCAAAATCATGAAAGTTTTAAAATTCGGTGGCACTTCGGTAGCCAACGCTGAAAATATTGCATTTGTAAAAGATATTATTTCTAATAACACTACCACATCTATTGTAGTTGTATCTGCTTTCGGGGGTGTTACAGACGTTTTATTAGAAACCGCTGCCCTAGCTGCGAACCAAGATGCGACTTATAAAGCAAAGCTCAAAGCTTTGGAAGACCGACATTTGACTACGGTTAAAGAATTGATTCCAATTCAAGCCCAAAGTGCAGTTTTGAGCAAAGTGAAAAGCGAGTTAAATACTTTAGAAGCTTTATTAGAAGGGGCATTTTTAATTGGTGAAATAACACCACAACTTTCAGATAAAATTGTAAGTTTCGGTGAGTTATTATCTTCATTTATCATCTGCGAATATTTCAAACAACAGGGTCTACATGCGAAACATGTCGATAGTCGTGAATTTATAAAAACGAATGACGTTAACGGTAAAGCCACTGTAAATTTTGACATAACCAATGCTAATTGCCAACAATTAATTTCAGAGAACAGCCATGATATTTTGGTAGCTCCCGGCTTCATTGCTTCATCTGAAAAAGGAAACCCAACTACACTTGGGCGCGGCGGATCAGACTATACAGCTGCCATTTTTGCAGCAGCAGTAAATGCTGAAGTTTTAGAGATTTGGACAGATGTTAGCGGTATGTATACCGCAAATCCGAAATTGGTAAAGCAAGCGAAAGCTATACCGCACATTTCATATCAAGAGGCTATGGAATTGTCTCATTTTGGTGCTAAAGTATTGTACCCACCAACCATACAACCGGTATTAGCAAAAGGCATTTCTATTGTTATAAAAAACACATTTAAACCCGATGACGCCGGCACACTAATTACAAAAGGAAATACGAGTCAAGATAAAACCGTACGTGGAATAAGTCATATTCCGAATATGGCACTGCTTTCTTTAGAGGGACCTGGTATGGTAGGTATTCCAGGAATTTCGAAACGCTTTTTTGAAGTATTATCGCAGTCTGAAATAAGTGTTGTTTTAATTACACAAGCTTCTTCAGAACATTCCATCTGTGTTGGTATTTCAGATGATGATATTGAAAAAGCAGTTCAAATTGTAAATGAAGCCTTTGAATACGAAATAGAGCGTGGTAAAATTAAACCCGTAATAGCCGAAAAAGATTTAGCAATAATTGCTTTAGTTGGTGATCTTATGAAAAGTCACCAAGGTTTAAGTGGTAAAATGTTTAGTACTTTGGGTAAAAACAATGTAAACATTCGTGTGATAGCGCAAGGAGCCTCTGAACGCAATATTTCTGCAGTAATTAAACAAGATGACGTTAAAAAAGCTCTAAATGCTTTACACGAAGAATTCTTTGAAGAAAACATAAAACAACTAAACCTTTTTGTAATGGGTGTTGGTAATGTTGGCTCTAAGTTTCTAAATCAGGTTGGGCAGCAGAAAAAATTCTTAAAAGAAAATTTAAAACTAAGCATACGAGTCATCGGAATTTCAAATTCTAGAACTATGGTTTTTGAAGAAGGTGGAATTTCTTTGAATAAATGGGAAGAAAAATTAAAATCTGGAGAAAAAGCAGATAAAAAGAAATTTTTAGAAACAGTTAATAAACTCAATTACCGCAATAGTATTTTTGTAGATAATACTGCTAGTGCCGAGGTTTCACAAACTTACAACTCGTATTTAGGAAATAGTATCTCAGTTGTTACATGTAATAAAATTGCGTGTTCATCAGCATATTCAAACTATCAAGAACTGAAAGCTTTAGCGAGAACCTATAACGCTCCATTCTTGTTTGAAACGAACGTTGGTGCTGGGCTGCCAATTATTGATACGTTAAAGCATTTAATTGCTTCTGGCGATAAAATCTTAAAAATTCAAGCCGTACTATCTGGTAGTTTAAATTTTGTATTCAACAATTTCGATGACAAAACTACTTTTCATGATGTTGTCAAACAAGCACAAGAAGAAGGATATACCGAACCAGATCCGAAAATTGATTTGAGTGGCGTAGATGTAATGCGTAAGATTTTAATTCTTGCTCGTGAAAGTGGAAATGTATTAGAAATTGACGATATCGTGAACAAATCATTCTTGCCTCAAGAAAGTTTAGCTACTACTAACAATGCGGACTTTTTCGCTTCCCTTAAAAAGTATGAAGAAGATTTTCAGAAGTTATATTCAAATGCTGTAGAAGCGAATAGCAAGTTAAAATATGTTGCGCAATTCGAAGAAGGAAAAGCCAGTGTCGGTTTACAAGAAATTCCTAAGGGTCATGATTTTTATAATTTAGAAGGAAGCGATAATATTGTGCTGTTTTATACAGAAAGATACCCAAATCAACCAATGATCATAAAGGGTGCAGGAGCTGGAGCAGATGTAACGGCATCGGGAATTTTCGCAGATATTATTCGAATCGGTAATTTTTAACTATGGAAGAAATACGTGTTTTCTGCCCTGCCACCATTGCCAACATTTCATGCGGATTTGATGTGCTCGGTGTTGCTTTAGATGCTGTTGGCGATGAAATGGTTGTTCGTAAAATACCTGAAAAGGGAATTATAATTACTAAAATTGAGGGCCAAGAATTACCGCTAGTAACCGAAAAAAATGTAGCAGGTGTAGCCGGCTTAGCCTTACTTAAACAAAGCAATTACGAAGGTGGATTTGAAATTGAAATTTATAAAAAAATTAAAGCTGGCAGTGGCATAGGCAGCAGCGCTGCAAGTTCGACCGGGGCCGTTTGGGCAATGAATGAATTGTTAGGCAAGCCCTTTACAACGCTTGACTTGGTGAAGTTTTCAATGGAAGGTGAAAGGCTTGCGAGTGGTGTCGCACATGCTGATAATGTAGCCCCTGCCCTATTTGGCGGCTTCACTTTGGTTCGTAGCTACAGCCCTTTAGATGTAATCGCTATGCCATCACCACAAGCCTTGTATGCAACTGTAATTCACCCGCAAATCGAAGTAAAAACTGCTGATTCACGAAAAGTGTTAAAAACCAATATCACTTTAGCAGACGGAATTAAACAATGGGGCAATGTTGGCGGATTGGTTGCCGGATTATACACTAGTGATTATGACTTAATCGGCAGATCATTAATCGACCATATTGTTGAACCCATACGATCTATATTGATTCCTGGTTTTAACGATGTAAAAAAATCAGCGGAAAAGGCAGGTGCGTTAGGTTGCGGAATTTCGGGTTCGGGCCCCTCTATTTTCTCATTTAGTAAAGGTGAAGAAACAGCGCAAAAAGTGGCGCTATCCATGAAAAAAGTATATCAAACTATTGGTATTGAATATGACGTGCATGTGTCAAAAATTAATACTGAAGGAATAAAAAAAGTATCCTAATGAATTTCTATAGTCTAAATAATAAAGCGCCTCAAGTTTCTTTTAAAGATGCTGTAATTAATGGTATTGCTCCTGATAGAGGGCTGTATTTCCCAGAAAAAATTGAAGCTCTACCTCCATCATTTTTCGAGCGAATTGAAGAGTTATCAAATCAAGAAATTGCTTTTAATGCGATACATCAGTTTGTAGGCGATGAAATTCCAAATAACCACTTACGCGAAATTCTTGATCATGTTTTAGACTTTGAGTTTCCGGTGATTGAAATTGAAGAAAACGTAGGTACTTTAGAACTTTTTCATGGCCCAACCATGGCATTCAAAGATGTAGGTGCTAGGTTTATGGCGCATTGTTTGGGCTATTTTTCGCACGGGCAACAAAATGAAGTTACTGTTTTAGTCGCAACCTCTGGCGATACTGGGGGCGCCGTTGCCAATGGCTTTTTAGGCGTAAAAGGTGTCAACGTAGTAATTCTTTATCCCAGCGGAAAAGTAAGTGATATACAAGAGCGACAATTAACCACGCTAGGTCAGAATATTACAGCTCTTGAAGTTGATGGTACTTTTGATGATTGTCAGAAAATGGTTAAAACTGCATTTTTAGATGAAAACCTACTAGAAGCCATGCAGTTAACTTCAGCAAATTCTATTAACGTAGCGCGTTGGTTACCACAACTGTTCTACTTTTTATTCGCCTACAAACAGGCAAAATCAAACGGAAAAGAAATAGTGTTTTCTGTTCCTTCAGGTAACTTTGGAAACATTTGTGCAGGTTTGGTAGCTCAAAAATTAGGAATGCCAGTTAAGCATTTTGTGGCAGCTACTAATGTGAATGACACAGTACCTGAATTTATGAAAACAGGCACGTACAATCCAAAACCATCTACAGCAACTATTTCAAACGCCATGGATGTTGGTGACCCGAGTAACTTTATACGTATACGACATCTTTTTCAAAATGACCTAGAAAAATTAGCAGCACATTTTTCTTCCTATACATTTACTGATTCTGAAACCAAAAACGTCATGAAGCAAATTTACGATCAGTACAATTATGTTGCTGACCCGCATGGTGCTGTTGGATATTTAGGATTAAAACAGTACCTATCTGAAAACAAAAATTGCTATGGTATTTTCTTAGAAACTGCGCATCCTGTAAAGTTTTTAGATATTGTAGAAGAGACTATTGACACTACTTTGACACTTCCACCACAAATTCAAAAAGTAATGAGTTCTGAAAAGAAATCTATCAAGATTTCAGAATATGATGAACTAAAATCTTTTTTATTGAAAACTAAATAGTCCACTTCAAAACTTCTGCTACAAATCTAAAATATTGATTCATAATCCTTTTAAGATAATGAATTTATGAATGTTAATACATATAAACGGTTCAGCGAATGATGTACATTTTGTCCATTTGATTTAACAGAACATTGTATAAATCTAAAATCACTATACTTTCTTATCCTTAATTTATTCTCTAGCTTTGCTGTACTAGAAAAAAAATACATGAAAAACACAGCACTCACATCTACACACGAAGCTCTTGGAGCTAAAATGGTACCTTTTGCAGGCTACAACATGCCTGTCTCCTATGAAGGCGTAAATAGCGAACACGAAACGGTACGAAATAGTGTTGGTGTATTTGATGTTTCACATATGGGTGAGTTTCTAATTTCGGGCCCTTCAGCTTTAGATTTAATTCAAAAAGTGAGTTCAAACGATGCCTCAAAACTTACCGTTGGCAAGGCTCAATATAGTTGTTTACCTAATGAAAACGGCGGCATTGTTGATGATTTAATCATTTATAAAATAAAAGAGGAGCAATATTTGCTAGTAGTAAATGCGTCTAATATTCAAAAAGATTGGAATCACATTTCAAAATATAACACACAGTTTAATGCTGACATGAAAGACTTATCAGAAGGGTATTCTCTTTTAGCAATTCAAGGTCCGAAAGCTGTGGAAGCGATGCAATCAATAACTTCAGTTGATTTATCTGCAATCAAATTTTACAATTTTGTGGTAGCTGATTTTGCAGGAATAGAACACGTTATTATTTCTGCTACGGGATATACCGGCTCTGGCGGGTTCGAAATTTACTGTAAAAATGAAGAGGTTCAACAGGTTTGGGATAAGGTTTTTGAAGCAGGTGCAGACTTTGGCATCAAACCTATCGGATTGGCTGCTCGTGACACCCTGCGTTTAGAAATGGGTTATTGTCTATATGGTAATGATATAAATGACAGTACTTCCCCTTTTGAAGCAGGATTAGGCTGGGTTACTAAATTCACGAAAGAATTTGTGAATTCAGAAGCTCTAGCCAAAGAAAAAGCACATGGCGCAGAACGTAAACTAGTAGCTTTTGAATTAGATGATCGTGGTATTCCTCGTCAAGACTATGATATTGTAGACGGACAAGGAAAGAAAATTGGCAATGTAACTTCGGGTACAATGTCGCCCATGTTAGGTAAAGGAATTGGCTTAGGCTATGTACCTACTATTTTCTCTGAAGTTGGAAGTAAAATCCGTATCCAAATTCGTAAAAATGCCGTACCAGCCACCGTAGTGAAACTGCCTTTTTACAAACCTAAATGATTGACTATCAAAACATATTAAGTTCTATAACCTCCAATTGTGTTTCAATAAAAGACAAAGGAAAAATAGCGACTTACATTCCTGAATTAGCAAATATAAATGCTTCAAAATTCGGAATCTATTTGGTTGATACACATAAAAATAGTTTTCATTCAGGTGATGCTCAAGAGCTTTTTTCAATTCAGAGTATATCAAAAGTTCTAACTTTGGCTCAGGCCTTAGGCATGGTTGGTGAAGCGATATGGAAACGTGTTGATGTAGAACCCTCAGGAGATCCATTTAATCATTTATCACTTTTAGAATTTGAGGACGGCATCCCTAGAAATCCACTAATTAATGCAGGCGCACTTGTTATTGCAGATATTCTAGTATCAAATTTAAAGAATCCAAAGAAAGATTTTCTACAGTATGTTAGAAGGTTAGCCAATGATGAGACTATTAATTATGATTCAACAGTAGCTGCTTCTGAAAAGAAAACCGGATTCAAAAATTATGCTGCTGCCAACTTATTAAAATCGTATAGCAATCTAGAAAATGATGTAGAAACCGTCTTAGATTTCTATTTTCATCAGTGTTCACTGGCTATGACTTGCAAACAATTAACCCAAGCCTTTTATCTTTTTATGAATCATGGTAAATGCCAGCAAGGTATCACTCATTTAACTATTGGTCAGGTTAAACGAATTAACGCACTCATGCTCACCTGCGGGTTTTATGACGAAGCAGGAGAATTTGCATTTAAAGTAGGATTACCAGGAAAAAGTGGAGTTGGAGGCGGCATCGTGGCGGTATTACCTGGTAAATATTGCATAGCCACGTGGTCTCCAGGATTGAATAAAAAAGGTAATTCTAAATTAGGAATGAAAGCACTAGAAGAATTTACTACCGCCACCGAACAATCTATATTTTAAATTTTGGAATCGAAAAAAATTCTTATTCTTGGCGGAAGTGGCTTTCTAGGTAATGCCATCTATAAAGAGTTGTGCAACTATTTTGACACCTACGGCACCTATAATAATGCAAGACGGTCATTTGAAGGTAATAAGCAATTCTTTCAATACAATATGGAAGAAGATGATATTTTTGAGGTATTGAACGCCGTGCAACCTCAATTGATAATTTCAGCCGTACGAGGAAATTTTGCCGCCCAAATTATGGCGCATCAGCATATTGTAGAATACATTTCACAATATGATTGCAAACTTTACTTTATTTCTTCAGCAAATGTTTTTGATGCCTATAGAAAATATCCATCGTATGAGTATGACAAAACGCTCTCTGAAAGTGTTTACGGTCGTTTGAAAATAAAAATCGAAAACATGCTTTTGCGATTACCCAAAAAGAAAATGGCAATTTTGCGTGTGCCCATGGTTTTTGGTAATTCATCACCAAGAACTAAAGACATCAAAAGATTTATATGGGACAATGAACCGATTGAAGTATTCCCTAATTTGATATTAAACGTCACCAATGACGATAAATTAACACAACAAATACACTATCTTATCAATAGAAACAAAAGTGGTATTTTTCATTTAGGCAGTACTGATTTGGTTCATCATGAAGACTTTATTAAAGACCTTGTTGAGCGCATTGAGAATGTTAGCCCTATATACAAACGCGTATTCACAACCAATGATGATCGCTATTTAGCAGTTTTACCAAAGGATAATAAATTGCCCAAAAATTTACAATTTACTTATCAAGACATCATCGACCATCATAGGTTAACATAAATTATATACTACAAATTAAAAGCATATTATTATGGAAAAATTATCAGACCAACAAATCAGAGAATATCTTGAAAAACTGGAAGGTTGGGAATTTGTAGACGGAGCGATCGAAACATCATTTGAGTTTCAAAATTTTAAGGAAGCCTTCGCTACCATGACACGTATTGCATTTGAATGTGAAAAACAAGAACACCACCCTGACTGGAGTAATGTATACAACAATCTTCATATCAGGTTAAATACACACGATGCTGAAGGCGTAACTGAAAAAGATTTTAAGCTAGCGCATACCATCGAAGAAATAATTGATGGGGAATAATTAAGGACGAAAAAAAAATTATTTTATAAAATTGATATTGCATATTCTCATTTAGTTTTAAACCTTACCTCATGGGCCGTTTGTATGCACTTTTAATTTTCTTAAATTTGTTTTTAGTCAAATAAAATAAATAAACTATGGGAAGAGCTTTTGAGTTTAGAAAAGCACGTAAAATGAAGCGTTGGTCGGCAATGTCGAAAGCTTTTACACGAATTGGAAAAGACATTGTGATAGCAGTGAAAGAAGGTGGCCCAGACCCAGATTCTAATTCTAGATTGCGTGCAGTAATTCAAAACGCTAAGGCAGTAAATATGCCAAAAGACAATGTCGAACGCGCAATAAAACGTGCCAGTGATAAAAGTCTAGGAGATTATAAAGAAGTACTTTTTGAAGGATACGCGCCTCACGGAATTGCGATTTTAATTGAAACTGCTACCGACAACAATACTCGAACCGTTGCTAATGTGCGTAGTTATTTTAATAAGTGTAACGGCAATTTAGGAACATCAGGGTCTGTTGAATTCATGTTTGATCATACCTGTAACTTTAGGATACCAGCAGAAGGAATTGACCCAGAAGAATTGGAATTAGAAATGATTGATTTCGGCGCAGAGGAAGTATTTGTTGATGACGATGGAATATTAATCTATGCCCCTTTTGAGAGTTTTGGAGCCATTCAAAAAGAATTAGAGAACCGAAATCTCGAAATTTTGTCTTCAGGATTTGAGCGAATTCCGCAAGTTACCAAACAACTCAATGAAGAGGAAACTGCTGATGTGGAAAAACTGTTAGAAAAAATTGAAGAAGATGACGATGTACAGAACGTATATCACACCATGCAAGAATAAAGCAACTAGTAGTTACAAAAATTAAAAAGCGATCTAGAAATAGATCGCTTTTTTAATGTTCAATGATAAGAGTGATTATTTTTTAATCACCATTTGTTTTTGATGGAATGCCCCTGTAGTGTCTAGTGATTTCAAATAATAGGTACCTGCAGGTAAGTTATTCACATTTAGTAAATATGCTTCTTGATCTGCTGTTTCGGTACCGCTGTAACGATGAACTAAACGCCCTGTTATATCATATACCTGTATTTCAATTAACTGTATTGGTTGCTCAAAACTTAAGCGAGTGTTATTAACCACGGGGTTTGGTGATAGTATAGAAGGGTTTATAACAACCGATTTACCACTACTACTATTGCTTGAACATGATTTGTCATTTAAACCAAAACCTGAGGGTACTTCTTCTGATTTCGTTATAAATACTTTGTCCAAACCAGCACCATCTTCTCGGTTGGCGATTTCTAAAGTATTGGTACCATCAGTTAGATTAAACGTAAGTGGAACATATTGCAATTCACGATCATGTATTTGATTCCATTGAAAACTATTCACCTGTGGAATATTATTCCAACGTTTCCATGCACCACCGTTTACACGAACATAAAAACTATCTTGGTTCGATGTTGGGGTTTTTACAAGCGCATATATTTTGTAAACTCCTTGAGAGGCATTAAAATCAAACTTCACAATATTATCAGCATTATTTGATCCGCTTGAGCTAAATCCTACTGGAGGTAATACATATTGTCCGTTTGATGCTCCACTATCATTTACAAAACTCCAATTGCTTCCAACAGTGGCACATTCTGCTTCTAACCAAATGTCTTCTGGGTTTGGTTCTTCGCAATTACTTAGACTGTGTATTACGAAATCAATGGTTTCACTACAATTTGGAGAGTTAACCAATGTTACCGAATATAATCCCGGTGCTAAATTCTCATTTTTGTATTTATTTATAGATGAATCATAAACAAAACCCGTACTGTTTTCATCGAAGGAATAACTACCATCAATATAAGCCGTTCCATCTGAACTGGTTTCACAAGAAGCATCACTCGTCTCTATTACCAAATCCTCAAAATAAACCGCACATTGACTAAATGTCTCATAATTTATACGGACAGTTTCACCTGCTTCGTTGTCACCATTATAAGGAACAACCTCTAACAAATATCTGCCTGGAGCGGTTGGTATGCCATCATTTTGACCTATGGCACTGGTGTCTGTGTTAAACGGAACTGCATTATCTGTATGTTCGTAAATATAATCACTATCGACTTGCGTAAACTTAAAGTATACTTTTGATGTTTCTTCACTTACTGCGGCCGAGATATTAATTGCAGGATAATCACTTTGCTCATCAGTACCGAATTGTAAATTATCGGTCATTATTGTTTCGTCTTCAAACTGATAACCGCCTTGAATAAACAAGGCATTCACTCTCGCATTCGCAGCAACTACTTCATCATTTAAACTTAAAACTTCTATTGCACTTATTTTAGCTCTTTGAGTAACTCCTGTGAATGCTATAGTTGCAAAGCCATCATTAATTTGAATATCATTAAACTCTTTAATTATTGCTGTAGCTGGTGCTGCCTCTGTAAGCATATCAAGATTTGATATCACCTGACTACCTTCCACCGATACATTAAACACTCTTGAACCTACACCACCAGCTTGAATACCGAAATACAATTCTGCAAAATGCAATCGAATCGTATATTCTCCAGATTCTGGTACGGGAATTTCATATGTAAACGGTCCTACCGAAGGACCATATATTTCCGTTTGATATAATTCATCATTTGTTGTCTCATTAATAGGAAAATCGACTGTATATATATGCCCTCCTGTTCTATATTGGTCGGCTAAAAAGGTATTACCAGACCACATTATTTCAGGTCCTCCTGCATTAATTCTAAGAGCAAAATCAGGCACTACTACTTCTCCATTAACAGTTGCGGAAACCTCATCAAAACTACTTTCGTTTTCATCATCTGTAACGGTTAAACGGAACACATAATTACCTTCCACTAAACCAGAGGCACTTAAATTTACATCGGTTGTATTTGAAAGCTGCGCTGTATTCGGACCGCTAACTTGATTCCAGAAGTAGGTTACCGTTCCACCATCAGGGTCTGAATCAGTACCATTTAAGATTACGGAGTCCGTTGGTAGGTTAATTGTCTTGTCGTTTCCAGCATTTGCTATTGGAGATTGGGAAGTATTGTCCGCTTCTAACGGTATCCACTTCGTTTCTTTTATAATCGTATTGGAATCTTGTATCGGTCTCCCTCCTGAAACTATCAATCGATCTCCAAAAGCTTGAGCGGCTGCTTCTTCTAAACCATCTCCTGGTAATTTACAAAGCTCTGACCATGAGTTTAACTGCGGATCAAAAACACTGATATCATTGACAATAGGACCGTTATCAATACCTCCTGCAATAATTATTTTACCATTATGGAGTGTAGTAGCTGCTTTAAAATGAGATCTGGTTCGATCTAAATCTGTTAAGCGCATCCAAGTATCTGTATTTGGATTATAAGCATGTACAAACTTAGTGTCATATTTTGGTCCGTCATGACCAACTTGACCACCAATTGCATAAACAATACCATTTACACTTATACCACTATGGTGATTACGTGCGTTTGGCATTGGTGCTGCAGCCGTCCAACCCGAAGCGATGTTCGTTAAATCTAACACCCAATGATCTGCAACATCAGTTTGTCTGTCAGGCATTAACCCTCCAAAGAAATGAATTTTATTGCCTGATAAGGCCCCAGCTCCTGACCCCACTAAATTGGGTAAATCAGGACCCACGCTCCAACTATCAGTTTGAGAATTATAAATCTGTACCGCTTTAACAGCTACTCCGGGATTATCACCTGCAAATCCACCTAAAATCCAAATTTCTGAACCTACAGCAACCGCTGCAGTATGGGTAACCGGTATGGGCATTGAAGCCCCTATAGACCACGTATCATTTGTAGTATCATAAATTTCGGTTTCCGGCACGACTAAAACTCCTGGTTTAAATCCGCCTAAAACATATAACTTATCTCCTATCTTTTGGCTAATAGCTTCAAATCGTTCAATATTAGCATCCGCTAAAGTATTCCAAGCACAAGAAGGGTCTGTAATCATCCAATTATAAGATGTACTTGCGCTGTCATCTCCCTTACTAGCTGTGACAGTTACTTGATAGTTACCATCATTGCTAGAGCCATGATGAGCAGCATGATCATCAATTGTACCCGATATTAAACCCGTTGATTGATTTATTGAAATACCCGCTGGCGCTCCTTGCATACTAAATACAAATCCAATGTTAGCATCACCTCCAGTGGCGCTAGCCGTGAAGTTGACGTTTTCATTAATTTCATTGAACTGGTCTGCAATTGCTTGAATATTAATTTCAGAATTATTGTTATTTGAAACAATTTCGATACCATTAATGACTGGATGTCTTTCACCACCTACTTGATCTCTAGAGTCAAAATCAATGTTTAAAACGCCACCAGAGACGGATACCGAATGTGTTTTTACCAACATAGCATCTGCACCTACTTCAGAAAATATATCTAGATTATCTTCTGCAAGCTGACCTTCTATAGTTACATCAAAAATACGGCTGCCTGCACCGCCTGAACCACCACCAGTTGCTCCGAACCAAAGTTCTGCGAAATATAGCTTCACGGTATATACTCCATCGGAAAGTGGAATATTGTATGATAGTTGTTGCGAACGACTAAAGCGAAAAGACTGAAATGGTTGGGGTAGCCCTGTTTGCGGACGATTTAGCGTTGTGCCAGTGTTTGCGTATTGGTCAGCCATAAAATTTTCACCTTGGTAAGTGGATGCAGATCCACCTGTATTGATGCGCAATTCAGTTTGGGCTGAGCTGATTGAAATGCCAAGTAAAAAAATAAAAGCCATTATGGCTTTGTAACCTTTTGAGTAGCTAGTTTTCATAAAAATATGGTTTTGGCTACTCAAATATAGTTTCGTGAACTACCCTTTCTTTTTTTATTCGCCCAACGGAAATTAATCTCGTTTAAAACTTCACAACTACAACATGCTAAGGTACAAACCCATATTTATCAGGATTTTAAACAAAAAAATGCGATCTACATTTAGATCGCATTTTATAACATAAAACATTAAAATTATTGTTTAACCACCAGCAATTGACCGCTTAGTGAAGTACCATTTTTCATAAGTACTTTGACAAAATAGGTACCTGATTGCAATGCTTTTATTTCCAACATATATTTACTATCATCTTTGATTGAAATCGCATCAAAATTGCGTATCATTCTACCATGAGTGTCATAAACGGCAATCGTTTGAGCAGCAACAGGAATTTTAAAACTAAGCTGTGTTTCGTTGTTCGCAGGATTCGGTGTGATATACATACGATTACTCACTAAATCACTTTCTTCACTTCTTGTAATTTCAAAATTTAAAGCCAACGAATTACCTTGAATTCCACGTAAGGCATCCTGCGAATAGGGTATTGCTGAAACCGTATAACTTCCTGTTACAAATACATTCCCTTTGTAATCACCAATAGGAAGGTCTTGAAACAATGCAAAAGGCTCAAGGCTCTCTGTTCTTTCTGTTACAATTGCACCTTTGAGCGCCAAGCGAACACTTTCAACGTCATCAGTAGTAATAGCACGAATATCTAAATTCAAGGTTGGTAAATCAGCACTATCAATAATCATTCCTTCTTCCAATAAAAACAAATCTTCATCAGAATCAGCATTCACGAGCATAAAATCTGTTACAGACAATTGATTATCAAACAGTTCAAAATCAACAGTTAAAGTAGCGCCTACATCACCATCTCCTCCATCTTCAGCATAAGGAATTCCAGATACTGTATAGATTCCTGTGTTGAAACTAGCCCCTTTATAATTACCTATTGGTAAATCTTGAAACAAGGCATATGGAGTTAAACTTTCAATTCTACCTGAATTTATTCCACCTGAAATACTTAAGCCAACACTTTCAACCTCAGCTGTTGTATTCGCTCGAATATCTAAATTTCGAGTTGGCAAACTATTGATATCGATACGCATCTCATCTTTTAAATCAAAAAGAACTTCGTTAGTATCTGCATTTATTAGCGAGAAACTTTCAACTGCTAGTAAATCACTAGATGTTACAACGATAATGGTACTTGCATTAGATTCACAATTAGTAACTTCATCTTTTAAAGTATATGTTATTTCGTATTCTCCTTTTCCTATTGCCGGATCAAATACTCCATCACTAACTCCTTCGCCACTATAAACTCCGCCCTCAGGAAACCCTTCAATTAATTCAAAAGGTTCATCATTTTCAGAAACTGGCTCAAAAGGAAGTAAAACAATTTCTGGAAGTTCAGGATCTTTAAGTGTAAAACTAAGTTCGGCCCTACAATCATTGGCATCTATTGCAGTAACATTGTAAGTACCCGCCGTTAAATTTGAAGCAATTGCATCAGTCAATGTTGCATCATGGCTCCATTGATATATTATTGGAGCTTCCCCATCAACTATAGCTACCACAATTTCACCTTCAGATCCACCACAAGTAACTACTTCAGAAATTACTTCAAGGGTAACTTGAAAATTTGCACAGGCATCAATAATCTCGAAATTAATACTGAAATCAGCACCCACTTCACCTCTTAGTGCATCTTGTGAATATGGAATTGCAGATACCTTATAATTTCCAACTACAAAATCATTCCCCTTATAATTGCCTATAGGTAAATCTTGAAAAAGAGCGTAAGGTAAGAGGCTTTCTGTTCGTTCAGAATTAATGGCCCCTGAGATACCGAAACGAACACTTTCTACATCAGCGGTAGTGATCGCCCTAATATCTAAATGCAAGGTTGGTAAAGTAGCAATATCAATTTTCATTCCTTCTTCAAGTAGAAAAAGATCTTCATTGGTATCGGCATTAACCAACATATATGCTGTTACTGCAAATTCGTTACTTTCGGTAGGTGACACGGTAACCTGAGCGAAACATGTGGCTACATTTCCATTGACATCGGTCGCAGTTAATTCCACTACATTTATACCTAGATCTTCGACGGTGAAATCAAGCTGACTTGCTTCAACAGATGCTATTCCACAGTTGTCAAAAAGATCTGTAAATAAGTGCTCTACAGGAATATTTGCTACACCTTGAACATCAAGAACAACATCGATATTATCACATAAAATTACAGGAGGCATATTATCTTGTACCACAATATTAAAAAGGCACGTTGCCATATTTCCGCTAGAATCGGTGGCGGTTGCTGAAACTTCAGTGGAGCCAACTTCAAATAAAGATCCGCTAGGAATTGAAAGTTCTAAAATAGCATCGGGTTGATCATCTTCGAATAACACTTCAAAATCAACAACTGCTCCACACTGACCTTCATCAACTTCTACTATAATATCTTCGGGACATTCAATCTGCGGAGCTGTAATATCGGTCATATCTTCAGCAATGGTAATCTTCACCAGCCATTCTTGAATCGTACCATCTTGGGCTGTTACGGTATACACAACTTCATTGGTAAAATCTACAACTTCACCTATTTCAGGACTTACCGTTGCATCATCTGAAATTGTAAATTCTGGTTCTAAACCAGAGATACTAGTACCAAAGGGAACGATAATCTCAATCGTCTTGGTCTGCGTATCGATAAGCGTTTCTTCTACTTGACCTGAAATGGTAAATGAGCTTATTTCGTTTTCTGTAGAAGCTGTGAAACTTACTGTAATGGTTTGCACACATTCCGCCATGTTTCCGAAGGCATCTTCTACCTTCCAATTAATTTTAGTATCTCCTATTGGAAATTCTTTTTCTAAATCTTCATTATCACTTCGTGTACCGGTTATTGTCAGTTCACTTTCACATGGTTTACTTGCGGTTGCACCTTCTATTGCAATAGTTAAGGCATTACCATCTTCACTGGCCATGATAATGTCTTCAGGACAAGTAATTACAGGCACAACAGCATCACTCACTGTTACCGTTTGTATACATGGTTCAGAAGTATTACCTGCAGCATCGGTAGCCGTCCAACTAATGGTGGTTTCTCCTATTTCAAATGGCGCCGTTAAATCTAAATTATCGCTGCGCAGACCGACAAGTGTAAGACCTTCTGTAGAGTTGTCGCTTGTAGTAGGTTCTATAACTATTATTGTTGCACTGCAAATATCCTCATCTGATGATGCAGAAATGTCTTCTTGACAGGTAACTACTGGCTTCTCATTATCTGCAATCGTGTTTACTTTTCCTGGTGAACCTACATCAATACCTGAATTTCCATTTGCTTCATTACCTACAAAAGCTGGAGGTACTGGTAGATCATTTTCATCAGAACTCAACATCCAATTTGAACCTATTGTATTGTCAGCTGTTACATTAATCAGAGAAATAGAAGAATTACCATCGTCATTAGGCCAGCCTGCTTCGTTGTTATCATAAGTAAGGGTTTCAATGGCATTCAATTGACTTTGTTGATCGCCTTCATAAGACTGAAAACTATCCCACAATCCTATGGTATCGCCTCCATTACCTAGTGTTGGCCAGTCACTTACACCAACAACATTGATGTTACCCCAAACCTCTTTAAACTCTTCAACGGTTATATTTTCTGCGTTGATCAGAACTACCGAATTTAAAGGTGCTATCAACCCGTTAGTTATGTTAGACTGAGAAAGCCCTGTAGCTGCATTATCATCAAATACATAACCGCTTAAATCTATAGTATCATCACTATTGTTATAAATTTCAACCCACTCCCAATTCGTATCACGCCCACCTGGGTTATACATAATTTCTGTAATCTGTAGGTTTTGAGCTAAACTTGAAAATGCAAAAAAAAGCAGAAAACTACTGAGTAATAATCGTTTCATAAGTACATTATTTTAATAATTAATGGTGTAAATTCTTACAGAAAACGTTTCAAAATCTTAATTATTATAAATAATAACTGACGAAATGTATCAAATCATCGATTAAAAGCTTAGATTTTTAACAATAATGCATTTTATCAAAGTTTACTATTTTTTGTAAATAAGTCATATATGGTACGACCTAACAATAAATAAAATGATGAAAAAATATCGGTTAGTCATGCTTTTCGTTTATTTCTGCGCGAGTACAATCATGAGTGCTCAAGAAATGAACCCTAAAGATCTTTCAAGAATTATTTCGAAAATATCAGATACTTCAATAACAACGGGCAATACTATAAGATTTGCCTATAAGCAGCGACCTCTAATTTGTGTTTATGATGAAAACGCAAACAGAATGCGGATAATTTCGCCGATTGTAGAAACTAAAGATTTGGAAGAAAAACATCTACTAAATGCATTGGTTGCCAATTTTCATTCTGCATTAGACATAAAATATGCCCTAAGTGATGAAGTGATGTGGGCCGTTTTTATTCATCCTTTACGAGAATTGACTGAGCATCAAGTAACTGATGCAATAAATCAAGTCTATACGGCCAGTATTACCTTTGGAAGTACCTACTCAAGTACTAATTTGGTTTTTCCTGGAAACACCAAAAAAATTGATAGTATTAAACCTAAAAAACTAATTAAAAGAAGCTAATAGCTGTTCTTTGGTACGATACCTACCACACCTTTATAAAAATCTTCGTAGATTTTAAAATCAGCCTCTTTATCCGCTGTTGTCATTATTGGTTTAGAAATCTTTATCTGTTTTTTTCCAGCATCAAATGCAACAAGTACCACTGGAACTTTTGCTGCGCGAGCGATGTAATAAAACCCCGTTTTCCATTTGGTTACCTTTTTTCTAGTACCTTCTGGCGCTATGGTCAAACGAAATTGTTCCCTTTCTTTAAACAAGGCCACGGTGGCACTCACAGTATCATTGTTTTTACTTCTATCAATTGGTGCCCCGCCTAACGCCTTAAAAATCCAACCGTAAGGCGCTCTAAACAAACTCTTCTTACCAATCCAATTGATTTGTTCATTCCAAACTTTTCTGATAATCAACCCTAAAAAAAAATCTAAATTACTGGTATGTGAAACAACAATGAACACCCCTTTTTTAAGATGGCTTGGAAAATCGCCTTCGATACTCCATTTCATTATTTTAAAATAAATAAACTTAGCTAGTTTGTGCAAACTATATTTTTTGATAAATGGATTTTAATTTTTCAGGAGTAATGGTTTTTCTCCAATTTTTACCGAGGGCATTTTCCCATAGGGGAACCATACCCATAGCCACGGTAACCATAGTATCAAATTGAGCATCTGTTAAATCAGCGCAAATGCCTGTAGGAAGATCTATTTGATGTAGTTTCATCATTTGATTAAATCCCTTTACACCATCCTCATAAAACTCGCTCAAATGCTGAAAAACTAAGCAATTACCAATACCGTGCTTAATACCTAAAAGATATGAAAGTCCGTAACTCATAGCATGAGCAACCCCTACCTGCGAATAGGCAATACTCATACCACCATGCCAAGAAGCCATCATTAATTTATTTCGTGAATCTTCTGGAGTTAAGTTACTCAAATAAACCTCATTGCATAAGTCTAAAGCTTTCTCTCCGTAACTTTGACTAAATGCATTTAAATAGGTACCATTCAATGATTCAATACAATGAATATAGCAATCCATGCCTGTATAAAACCATTGTTCTTTTGGTACGCCGGCGGTCAAATCAGGATCAAGCAGTACTTGATCAAAAGTGGTAAAATCAGAATTAATACCCAGTTTCTTATCAGGACCTAATAATACGGTCGTTCGAGAAACTTCTGCTCCGGTACCACTGATTGTAGGAATACCTACATGGTAAATTGACTTTTTTTGAACTAAGTCCCATCCTTGATACTTCGCAGCACCTCCATCATTGGTAAGCACAATAGCCACCGCTTTCGCTAAATCTAAAAGCGTACCTCCACCGATACCAACTACGCCAGACGGTAATTCAGAAAAGTTTTCTTTTAGCAATTGTACCAAAGCGTCTACTTGGGTAGTTTTAGGCTCTTCAGCGGCAGAAATAAATATAATTTGATCATTAAAAATTGAAGGTATTCGTTTAGAAAGTTCCGTTCCCTCAAATACATCATCAACCAAAAAAATAATGGGTGCATCAGAATGTTTTCTTTGCGGCATTAAAATATCACCCAACTGATCAAAACAGCCACTGCCAAAAACAACTCTAGGAACCATAGGAAAATTACGATACCCCTTCATTTTAATATTTTTAGATTTTAAAGTTTGTCTATCTTTTTTTACCTCCATACCTTCTTCTACAAATACTTTAAAATATCGACTACCTTATTCAATTTCAGATAATTAAATTCATCTTCTTTAACAGAGACTTCTTCATGTTGCCAGGTGGTATGAAACGGAATATGCACCGCTTTTGCACCAATATTTAATAGTGGTAAAACATCTGATTTCAAAGAATTACCAATCATCAAAAATTCGTTGACATCTATTTTTAAATGATCAAGTAAATTTTGATAGTTCGCTTCTTTTTTATCACTTAATACTTCAACATGATGAAAATATTTTGATAAACCTGATCGCTCAATTTTGCGTTCTTGATCTAATAAATCTCCTTTTGTTAAAACAATTAAACGGTATTTTTCTCCTAAACTTTCAAGTACTTGTTCAACACCGTCAAGTAACTCAACAGGGTGTGTAATCATTTCTTTTCCAAGAGTCAAAATCTTTGAGATTGTTGCTTGCGAAATCGTATTATTTGATAAATCTAAAGCCGATTCTACCATTGAAAGTACAAAACCCTTAATACCATACCCATAGGTTTCCAAGTTTTTCATTTCCATTTTAAACAATTCTTGATCAATCTTATTTTTGGTTTCAAATCCGTCTAATAGGCTTGCAAATTCTTCTTCTGCATTTCTAAAATAGGTCTCATTTACCCAAAGGGTATCATCTGCATCAAAACCTATTACCTTAATCTTACTATAATCTACTTCCATGCGTCTTGCGCTCTTTTTAAATCTTCAGGGGTATCAATTTCAATTCCGCTTACGGTGGTTTCAACCATCTTGATTTTCTTACCGTATTCTAAATACCGTATTGCTTCAATTTTTTCAGTAGCCTCAAGTGTTAACATAGGCAGTTTCTGAAAGTCCATAAGGGCTCTTTTTCTGAAAGCATAAATTCCTTTGTGCTTAAAGTACTTTACATCAGTATCAGTAGCTCTAGGATACGGTATTGGTGATCTAGAAAAATATAAGGCAAAATTGCGTTTATCTACAATAACTTTTACAGTATTCGGATTCTCAATCTCTTCCAAATCAGTAATATGTACCATTAAAGAGGCTAAATCAATTTCTTCTGTTATATCACTTTTAAACACCTCTAAAACTGATGACAAGCTTTCTCTATCTGTAAAGGGTTCATCACCTTGCACATTTACGATGATATCGACATTCATATCTTCAACTGCCTCAGCAATTCGATCACTACCGCAATCATGCTCTTTAATACTCATGATTGCTCTTCCTCCAGCGTTTGAAATTACATCATAAATGGTAGAACTATCGGTTACTACAAATACCTCATCGAACAATTCGGTTTTTATAGCGGCCTCATAAGTTCTTAAAATCACAGGCTTACCGGAGAGGTCTTGCATTAATTTGGCTGGAAATCTAGATGCCGCATAGCGTGCGGGAATCATCGCTATTACTTTCACATGAACTAATTTAAATTGAAGTTAAGCCTTAGCTTTTGGTCTTAACTTTCTATATATTTTAAAAATCACAAATAAAATTATAATAACTAATACTGCCGCCAATATAGGAGCAAATATTGAAGCGGTAGTAACTACCATTGCAGTACCTGTTTCTACTGTGGAAACAATAGGGTTTGCAACTCCGCCGGTCGTTGCCGTAGAGGCTAATCTACCAGCCGCGCCTGCTCCTTTTATTGCTGTGGCAGTTCCACCTCCAGCGATTATCGCTAAAGACCAAGTTACCACCGGATCTAACCCCGCAACCGTACTTACCATTACCGCAGTACCTGCAATCGCAGCCAAAGGTACGGCCAAACTATCTAATACATTATCTACCCATGGAATGAAATAAGCAAAAATTTCGAAAACGGTTGCAACCCCTAAAGTTAATACCGCCGCCAAACTACCAATCCATTGCCAGCTCTCATTAAGTGCCCAAAAATCAAAATACCCGGCAAGACTTAATGCAAACAATGGCAGAAATACCCGAAAGCCCACCGAGGCAGCTAAGCCAATTCCTAAAAAAATACTGATTACAGTTTCTCGTGTCATGATAAAAAATTCAAGAATTGAAATGTAGGAAACACTATATTTAAAACCGAATATCGATTTACTAATAGTGCATCTCTCAATTTCTTAGTAACAATTTTAATACCATTGTTACAACCGATTAGAAATCAAATGATGTTTACGAATTTAGCTTATTCCATATCAAGAAAAAAATCATCTTTAAATCCAATAAGATATAGCTGATTTTTGGCTCTAGTTATTGCGGTATATAACCACCGTAAATATTCTTTATCTACCCCGTTTGGCATATAAGGTTGCTCAACAAAAACAGTATTCCATTGCCCTCCTTGAGACTTATGACAAGTAATTGCATATGAGAATTTTACTTGTAATGCATTAAAGTATTTATTGGACTTAACACCTAAGAATTTTTTATATTTAGAAGTTTCACCTGAATAATCTTCCATAACGTTTTGATACAATCGATTTCCGTCTTCATAAGAAAGTGATGGTGTTATAGCTTCTATAGTATCTAATAATAAAACGGTTTCAAAAGGTTTCATATTCGGATAATCGACTAACTGCACTTTAACTTCCGCAAATTTGAAAGAATACAACTCTTTAATTGCAAAGATTTCAAGTATTTCTAAAATATCGCCATTCGCAATAAAACCGGCTTCAGATTTCGGTTCTAACCAGAAGTAGTTATTCTTTACAACCATCATGAAATCACCTACAGCGATCTCATTCTCTAAAAATAAAATACGTTGCCTAATATTCTCATTATATAGATTAGCTCTTTTATTCGATCGAACAATAAAAGCCGTTTCTTCCTTTCCATTAATTGCATATGAAGTATCAATAGCTTCTTGAACCTCATTACCATCAGTCAAGCGAACAATATCTTTAAAAGGATGTACATTAAACTGAAAGGCGTCGAAAAAATTACTTTGTAACTGCTCACGTAAAGTGGTGGCATTTACTAAAATTCCTGAATCTTCTGCTTGTCTCACTACTTCGTCAAGCTCAAGCCTTGTAACTTGCTTATCGTAATTCAATTCAAGTTGATCAGCATCAAGTGCCGGACTCAAATTTAAATGTACTGGTGGTAACTGTGCAGTATCTCCTATTAAAATCAATTTACAGTTGTGACCAGAATACACAAACATTAATAAATCATCTAAAAGCGACCCGTTTTCAAAAAGTTTAGAATCTGCCGGCCGATCGGGTATCATTGAAGCTTCATCAACAATGAATATAGTATTTCGATGTTTGTTAGGTGCTAGTACGAATTGTACACCTCCTCCACTTTGTTTTTTAGGAAAATATATTTTCCTATGAATGGTAAAGGCCTGCGTATTAGAATAATTAGACATCACTTTTGCTGCTCTGCCAGTAGGCGCCATTAACACAGACTTCATTGTAGTTTGCCAAAGACTGTTAACCAAAGTACCTACCAAAGTCGTTTTACCAGTTCCGGCAAAACCCTTTAATAAGAAAACGGCATCCTTTTTGTTACTTAATATAAATGAAGCTAATTTTTGTAAAGCAATCTCCTGTTTCAAGGTCGGTTGATGCGGAAATTTTTGTTGCAAAACGGTGTAAAAAGCCTTGTCAGTGAGGGTTTTCATAGGTCTGCTAAGATAATCAGTATTTTTGGGTCAAAAACTTTTACGATTGAAAAAAAAATGTAAATTTGTGTTCATGCCAAACTTTAAAAAATAAAGATATGATAATGATGATATTGGCGGTAATAGGAATCGTTTTATTTACCGTTGGAATAGTAATCGTAGTTGATAAGTTTTTACCACAAAAGGCTAAGCCTGTAGTTGCTATTGTTTTTGGACTACTTTCTATGTTTTTAGCGTATTTAATTTATCAGTCAATTACCGGACCAATCAAGTTTCAGGAAGTAAAGGAAAAACGTTTCGCTAAGGTTATTAATAACCTTAAAGACATCAAAAGATCTCAAGAAGCTCACAAGAGTGTAACTGGTAAATATGCTAAAGATTTTGGAAGCCTTGTAAGTTTTATTGAAAAATCAAATTACACCATCACACAGCAAAGAGATACATCTTTTATGGTTTACGATAAAACCTTTCAAATTGATGTTCAAAAAGACAGTATTATCATTGATACGTTAGGTACTGTTTCTGTTCGTGATTCTCTTTTCAAAAAAGATAATCGTTTTAAAACTATGATGAATGTACCTGGCGCTCTTGGCGGTGAAAAGTTTACCATGAAATCAGATATTATTGATAAAGGTGGATATAAAGTTCCAGTATATGAAGTTAAAGTTGAAAAGAAAGTTGTTTTAGGTGATCAACCAGAAGATCTACTTTCAAGAGAGAATGCACAAATTGGTGTAGATGAAATTAACGGTAATGTTATTTCCTTAGGCTCTTTAACGCAAGTAAGTACAAGTGGAAATTGGCCTGCAATATACGACAGAAGAAGTGGCCAATAATACTATAGAAAGAACAATTAAAGAATATAATAAATTGTCCATTCAAGTTAGCTTGAATGGACTTTCTTTTTGTATCGTAGATACCCTTTCCAATAAAGTTATTCAATCGGAAACAATTGTCTTTGAAAAAGAGCGAAATCCCCATGGATTGCAAAAGGGATTAATTGCTCTTATAGAAAAACATGAAATTGCAAAGAAAACATTTGATGAGGTAATTGTCATACATAGAAACAAACTATTCAGCTTAGTACCCAAACCTTTATTTGACGATAACGAACTAGCTAATTATTTAAAGTTCAATACGCGTATCTTAGCCAATGATCATATCGCTTTCGACGAAATTGAAAGTTATGAAATGATAAATGTATACGTGCCTTTTACGAATGTCAATAACTACATTTACGACCTTTTTGGCGAATTCATCTTTAAGCACAGTGGTACAGTTATGGTTGAATCATTGCTAGGTAATCAAAACAGAAATAAAGAATCGATTTGCTATGTGCATATAGCTCATCAGCAAATGGAAATTACTGTAATTCAAAATAAAAAGTTACTTCTTTACAACAGTTTTGAGTTTTATACTAAAGAAGATTTTATCTACTATTTACTATTTACCTTTGAACAATTAAAATTAGATACGGAAAGTACTCCATTAAAACTTTTTGGCGATGTAGAAGAAGGTGATCGCATTTATTCTATTAGCTACGAATATGTAAACAAAGTATCGATATTTGCGCCCTCTATAAATTCCTATCCAATGGATTTTGATAAAGATTCAATTGACTTTACCGTTTTAAAATCTTTGTAATGCGAATTATTTCTGGTAAATATAAAAGCAGGCGAATTATAGCACCAAATCGATTGCCGGTACGACCTACCACTGACATGGCCAAAGAAGCTTTATTTAACATTCTAAACAATCAGTATTATTTTGATGAAGTAGCTGTGTTAGATTTATTCGCAGGAACCGGTAATATTAGCTATGAATTTGCATCAAGAGGCACAGAGAACATTACCGCTATAGATACTGATTATGGCTGTATTCAATTCATTGCAAAAATTGCCGAAGAACTTGAATTTAATATTACGCCAATAAAAAGTGATGTTTTTTCATATTTAGAAAAAGCAAATAACAAGGCAGATATCATTTTTGCTGACCCTCCTTACGATATATCACAAGAGGATTTTGAACGAATTCCTGAATTGGTTTTTAAAAATAAACTATTACTTGAAAATGGTATATTAGTTATTGAACATGCTAAGCAAACCGATCTATCAAAGGGCATGTATTTCACCAAAATGCGCAAGTATGGTAGTAGCGCCTTTAGTTTTTTCGAAGCACCTTAAATGAAAATAGTTTAACGCCTCATCTTGTAATTCACATGACAAAGTTCAAAATTGCAAAATTTTTTATTCTCATAATCTTTTCTATTTTACTTGCATCTTGTGATACAACAATTCAAAAAGCCGACCTTATACTTACCAATACAAATATATGGACGGGCGATGAATCAACACCAGAAGCACAGGCTATGGCCATTCATGGAGATTCAATTATAGCTATTGGATCTAACAAGGAAGTTCTCAAATTTAAAGACAATCATACCCAAATAGTAAATGCTAAAGAAAAATTTGTGTATCCAGGTTTTATCGATTCACATGTTCATTTACTAATGGGAGGCAATGCACTATTGAGTGTAGAATTACGAGATGCTAATACCAAAGAAGAATTTGTACGTCGTATTCAAGCCTATGCAAAAACGCTTGAACCTGGTCAATGGATACTAGAAGGTAATTGGGATCATACTTTGTGGGGTGGCGAGTTGCCAAAAAAAGAATGGATTGATTCTTTCACAGAAAATAACCCTGTAGCACTATACCGCCTTGATGGTCATATGATACTTGCCAATACGGCTGCGCTAAAACTTGCAGGAATAAATAAAAACACTACCCATATAGAAGGTGGTGAGATTAAGCGAAATGCAAATGGAGAACCAACAGGTGTGCTAAAAGATAATGCTATGTTTCCGGTATTGAACAAAATACCCTTAATGACTGAAGCACAAAAAAAGAAAGCAATTCAGGCTGCTTCAACATACCTTTTGTCCAATGGGGTTACCACGGTACATGATGTAGACAGCTTAGGTACGTTCAAAACTGCATATAACATGCTCAAACAAGGCGAACTAACTATTCGTATTTATGCGGCTAATCAGTTGAAAAAATGGAAAGAACTGAACGCAAAACCAAATCAAAATTCGGTATGGCTTTCAAGTGGTCTTTTAAAAGGTTTTGTTGATGGTTCTTTAGGTTCGCATACGGCTTCTTTTAAAGAACCATACACAGACAAACCTGATGATTCCGGATTTTTTCTTCAGCCAGAAGAAGAATTGTACCAATTAATTTCAGAAGCCGATAAAGCGAAGCATCAAATAACAATACATGCTATAGGTGATAATGCAATCAACAAGCAATTGAACATATATGACCGCGTAAGTAATGAAAATGGTGATTATGACCGAAGATTTCGCATAGAACATGTTCAACACATTTCACCAGATGATGTAAAGCGTTTAGCTGCCTTAAACGTCATTGCAAGTATGCAACCTTACCATGCTATTGATGATGGTAGATGGGCTGAAGAATTAATAGGGCCTGAACGAATAAAAACCACTTATGCATTTAAGACTTTACTTGATGCCAATACGAAATTAGTATTTGGTAGTGATTGGCCAGTAGCCCCAGCCTCTCCATTATTAGGAATATATGCTGCATCAACGAGACGCACAATCGATGGTAAAAATCCTGACGGATGGGTTCCTGACCAAAAAATATCAGTCTCTCAAGCGTTGAAGGCTTACACAACAAACGCCGCCTATGGGTCGTTTGACGAAAACCACAAAGGAAGCTTAGCCGTTGGTAAACTTGCTGACTTTGTAATACTTAATGAAAACATTTTAGAAATTGATCCTGTTTCCATACCAGATGTTCAAGTTTTGGAAACTTATGTAGGTGGAAAGAAAATGTTCGAGTTTGGTAATTGATGGTCGCTTAGTCTTTGATTTTAGATAATGCTAACAACCTATGCCTCTTAAAAAGGAAACACATATTGCTAAACTACAGGAAAAACCGATTCGTTTGCAAGAATATGGTATTGCAATATTTTCAAATATAAATACCAAATCAGCCTTAAAAAAAGCGCTTAAAAAAAATCTAATTTATGTAAACGATGAAGTAGCGACTACTGCCACTTTCATCAAAGGCCAGGAAGTTATAACGTACCACCCATCCGCAGAAAAAAGGAAACACAAAACCTTCAATTTAAAATTAGAAGTACTTTTTGAAGATAATCATCTTGCTATTATTAATAAGCCCGCAGGGGTTTTAGTAAGTGGAAATTCTTTTAAAACCATTGCCAATGCTTTAGAGCAAAATCTTGTTCGTAGTACGCTACCAAATGCTACAAAGCCACAACCAGTTCATCGTCTTGATTTTGCTACAACGGGTTTACTTTTAATAGGTAAAACCACGAATTCAATAAGAGCCTTAAATAGGCTTTTTGAATATAAAACTATCACCAAAACATATATTGCCATTACCACTAAAAAAATGAAAAGTACTGGCATTATCGATCTTAAAGTTGATGACAAACCAGCTCTTACAAGTTATAAAGTTATTAAAACAACACTCTCAAAACGTTTTCAGTTTTTGAATTTGGTGAAGTTGTATCCGGAGACTGGTCGAAAACATCAATTACGAAAGCAATTATTTGAATTAGGAAACCCAATACTCGGCGACCCCACCTATTTCCTTAACGGGCTACAACTTAAAGGAAAAGGATTATACTTACATGCGCACGCTTTGCAATTTACGCACCCAGTAAATGGTAAGCTTATTTCTGTTACAAAAGATCCTCCAAATAAGTTCAACAAAATATTTCAAGAGAAATAAAAGCAGGTCATAAGCCGGATTCTGTTCATTCTGAATTAAATTCAGAACTACCTTATCATTTATCTAGACTTTCAGTTACCCAAAAGTTCTAACCGCCTACCCTTCGATTTGAGCGTGCTGCTCTCAAACACCGATATACATGACGTTTCACCGTATAGAGTTTACCTGGTTTCACTACAGCCGAACTGTACTTGCTTTCTGTTGCACTTGTCCGCATCTTTCGACGGACGGGCGTTACCCGCTATACTGCACTATGGTGTCCGGACTTTCCTCGTCTTGTCTCGAAAATCGAAACAAACCGCGATAAGGTGACCTGCTGCATGCAAAGGTAGACAATACCCTATAATTGTTGATAAAAAGTAATTGAAACTAGCAGAAAATCTACGGTAAAGTGCGTTGTATTTCTATATTTGTAGACAGTGTATTTGACATCTAAAATAATTATTTGGAACCATTTATAGTATCAGCAAGAAAGTATAGACCACAAACTTTTAAAGATGTGGTTGGTCAACAGGCGATAACCAATACTTTGTTGAACGCCATTGAACACAATCATTTGGCACAGGCTTTATTGTTTTGTGGTCCTAGAGGTGTTGGTAAAACAACGTGTGCGCGAATTTTAGCGAAGCAAATCAACCAAGACGGCACGCAACATGAAGATGAAGATTTTGCCTTCAATATTTTTGAACTTGATGCCGCTTCAAATAATTCGGTTGATGATATTAGAAACTTGATTGACCAAGTACGAATACCCCCTCAAGTAGGAAAATACAAAGTGTATATCATTGATGAGGTACACATGTTATCTGCCTCTGCTTTTAACGCCTTTTTAAAAACACTTGAAGAGCCACCAAAGCATGCGATTTTCATTTTAGCAACAACGGAAAAACACAAGATTATCCCAACTATTCTTTCACGTTGCCAAATTTTTGATTTTAAAAGGATCACCATCAAGGATGCCGCCAATTATTTAAAATATATTGCTCAAGAACAAGGCATTGAAGCTGAAGATGACGCCTTGCATATTATTGCTCAAAAAGCGGATGGTGCAATGCGAGATGCCTTATCTATTTTTGATCGCGTTGTGAGTTTTTCTGGCAAACAATTAACTCGTAAAGCGGTAACTGAGAATTTGAATGTTCTTGATTATGAAACCTATTTTGAGGCAACCAATTATATTTTAGATCACAATATTCCTGAATTACTTCTACTTTTTAATAAGACCCTAGCCTTGGGCTTTGACGGCCATCATTTTATTAGTGGATTAGCTTCACATTATAGAGATTTAATGGTATGTCAACATCAAAGCACTATTAATTTATTAGAAGTGGGTGATGGTGCAAAACAAAGCTATTTAGAACAATCACAAAGAACATCACCTAACTTTTTACTGCAAGCTCTACAAATTGCAAACGATTGTGATTTAAAATACAAAACAAGTAAAAATCAACGCCTTTTAGTAGAGTTATCATTAATGAAACTAGCTTCCATCGATTTTGATGGAGAAAAAAAAAAGCTTAGTTCAAGGCTAAATAGCACTGATTTTATAGCGCCAGCTTCTTTTTACAAAACGAAGAAAGCGGTTTCAGCAACCAATCAAAATCATCAGGCAGCGGTGCCTGCTTTGCAAAACTCAACGCCTAATGCGGTTGCACCACAACCTGCACAAAAGCTATCACCTACTATTATTGCGGAAGCAACGCCAAAATCCGAAGAAAAAACGATCGCAACACCTCAAAAAGAATCAAACACTTTTCAAGTCGTTTCTGATGAAGGCCCCACTCCAACAGTGAATGATGCTGCCAGCATGCCCTCTAAAGAGATTGCAAATCGATTAGCAGAAAAAAGAGTTTCAGCACTTTCTATTTCGAGTTTAAAAGCAAAGAAAGCTCATGAGTTAAGTCGAAAAGACAATACCATTGATGAAAGTAAACTACCAAGAAATTCGTTCACTGAAGAAGCATTACAGCAACATTGGGCAGATTTTGTACATAAAATAGATACCGAGGGTCGAAAAATATTAGCCTCTAACCTACATGCTGACATTCCGAAATTAAAAGATGAGACCACCATTTGGATTGAGATGCCTAACGGTTCAATGAAAAAAGAAATTGAACGTGAGCAATATGAATTGATGGAGCATCTAAAATCTAAGCTACAAAACTACTTTATCACACTAGAGATAACGGTAAATGAAACCTCAGCGAAAAAATTTGCATTTACTCCTGAAGAAAAATATCAAAAATTACGCGAAAAGAATCCTGCTATCGATTTACTAAGACGTGAATTTGATTTAGACCTTTAAACGCTTAGATCGCCAAGTTCTAAAAGCCAATAGCAATAATACCATTGCGATAATAAGTAGTCCGAAAGCTTCCCTACCCTCTTCTACATTTTTGATATCACCAGCTCCAATTTCAAATCCTTCAAATTTTTCTGGATAACAATAAAAGAAACCAGCAAGGGCTGCTACACCAGAAACCAATAGTACTGGTAATGAGGTCTTATTAAACGCAAAGCCCAGAGTAACAATTCCAGCTGCCGCCCAAATGATAATCCAAATTAAAGAATCAGGGTCGTTGTATTGCAAGCCAGCAGAAACCAAAAATAATACACCAAAAACTATCGCTATTATTTTGAAGAATATTTTCATAAGAATATAATTTTTAAGCTAATTTATGGCAACATGACGTTGTAGCATATGATAAACATCAGTTGGTTTTATAACTTCTTCTTTTACAATATTTTTTGCGTTGGAAATAAAGATTGGGTAATCATCAGTATCTTCAGGAATTCTACCGTGAGACCCTTTAACCAACTCCGCTTTCAGCGGAATGATATCTAAAACAGTACGAAAACCCAGCTTCTTCTTTATTAATTTAGTGATCACTTTAGCCATAATTAACTTGTCTTTTGGGTCTGTGAGCATTTCAACAGGATCGTAACCCGGCTTTTTATGTATATCTACCATACGAGCATAATCTGGCGCAACGGCATCATCGAGCCAAAAATAATAGGTAAACCATGATTTAGCGTCAGCAATTACTACAATATCACCGCATCGATCATGATGTAGATGATGTTGTTCAATTTCGTCATCAGAAAGAACCGCATCAACGCCTTCAACAGCCATTATTAGCTTCTTGACACGATCTTTTATTGTTTTATCATTCAAGTAGATGTGTGCTATTTGATGATCTGCTACGGCAAATGCTTTGCTAGCACCAGCATCTAAAAGTTCTAACCCTCTTTCTATTCTGATGTTAATCAAACCTTCTTTTCTAAGAATTCTATTTAGGTGAATAGGATTCGAAACATTTGTTATGCCATATTCAGAAAGTAGCACAATGTGCGCATCTTGTTTCTTATAATAGGATACTAATTGAGATACCACACCATCAATCTCATTTAAATCTTTAGAAATGATGTCAAAATTGAGGCCATGTCGCTGCAAATTATAATCTAAATGCGGCAAGTATATAAAGGTCAAAGTAGGATCGTGTAATACATCTGTTTTGAGAGCAGCATCAGCAATCCATTGGCTAGATTTAATAGAGGTTTTAGGTCCCCAAAATTGAAACAATGGAAAAGCACCTAGATCTTCAATGAGTTGATCTCTCAGTTCAGCCGGATGTGAATAAAAATCTGGAATTTTGCGACCATCCGCCAGGTAATTAGGCCTTGGAGTCGTACTAAAATCTGCTGTGGAATACATATTATACCACCAAAAGTGATTTGCACAGGTAAAATTAGGGTCTTGTTTTTTTAAGTCATCCCAAATTTTATCTTGTTGAACAAGTTTATTCGATTGCCTCCAAAACTTAACTTCACATTCGTCTTTAAAATACCAACCATTACCAACAATTCCATGTTCACTTGGAAATGTTCCAGTAAGATATGTAGACTGAGCAGAACAGGTAACCGCTGGTAAAACCGGTGTTATGAATGTTGACGACCCGCTCTCGAGAAAAGACTTTATAAACGGGGTGTGCTCGCCAATTAAGCGATTGGTCAACCCCACAACATTTATCACAACCGTCTTTTTCATACTTCTTTTAAAGTCTATTTTTTAACCAATCTAATTCCCGAATTATAGAATCAGACAACTCCTTTTTTAAAGCTTGAGGTAATACATCCCAAGTATAGGTTTCTATTTCTAAGTGCTCTGAAATAGCATGCTTCTTCAAATATGAAATTACTTTTAAAATATGATCTTGGGTAGATTGCAAATGGTCAAACTTTTCTAAAAAAATAGGAACATGAAAATGTGCACGTAATTCAGAAAAAGGTCTTTTTTCCTTTAAAATTACAGGCAAATCATTATGTGTTATTACCTTTCCATTCACAAGTTCAGTGACTTGATGCAAATATGTTGGCTCATCAAATTTTGATAGTGCTTTCCAAATTTCTTCATTATGATCTAAATCGTTCACTATTTTAAGAGCTGCACTAACCTGAATTTTCCCAATTTGAATATCTGCATTTTGAAACTTCTTAAAGGTATATTCTGGTTCTTCAAAAGCCAATGAAAAGTGGCAAATATCGTAACATACCGTGATATATCGTTTGATGTACTTTATAGCTTCCGTTTGTGAACATTGCAATTTTGCTGGCAATGCCATAATTCCTTGCGGAATTAAATACTTCTCAAAGAGCAACAGTATCTCATCACTGTTTTCTATGAGTCCGTCTGGTTCTGGTTCAATATCTAGGTGTAAATACGTACCCGTAGTTTTTTCAATATGATATAGTTGATCAACAATCTCCAACAAATGTGTAACCCCAACCTTAAAAGCCTTCTCTTTTTCCGCTTCAGTGGTGTGCCAATGTTTATAGCTTATGGGGGAGGTCGAAATACCGCCCGACATTCCTTCAGGAAGTAACGCCGCCAATTGTTCAAATAATCTTTTTGTATATCGTACCCGATCGACGGTGGTCCAATCAGGCGCATGCACTTGATCTTTCACCCGCTCATCATGAAAATTTCCATAAGGAAAGCCGTTCATCGTAAATACATATAACCCACTGTCTGCCAACCAATTTTTGAAAATTTCTAAATTATCCTTTTGATTTAGTTCTTCACTAGCTTTGTTTGAGAGTCGCAACCCCAGTCCAAATTCGGCATTTGGTGAAACTTCTTTTTTAATTCCTGGAACATGCTTTTTCAAACTCGTAAACGTACTATCCCAGTTTGACCCTGGGTGTATGTTTGTACAATAGCTTAAATGAAAAATATTATTTAAAAGCATGTAGTATTATACGTTTTTTAAGCAAGATTTATTCAAATGAAGAATAGCCTGTTTCATTTGAGCACGGTTAATCTCATTCACATCATGTTTTAAACCGATACCATGAATTAAGGTGATGCAAAGCTCCCCGCCCAAATGTTCTTGAAATTCTTTTAATCCATTTAAAAGTTCAGAAACTTTTTCTTCAGAATATACGGGAATACTTAAATCAAAACCAATTTCGGTCATTACGTTGATTATCCTATTCAAATCATTTTCAGATATCAATCCTATTAAAAATGCATATGTGACGTCTAGTGCGATTCCTTTTGCAACCGCCTCACCATGTCGCAGTTGATATTGAGTCATTTGCTCCATTTTATGCGCAGCCCAATGACCAAAATCTAAAGGCCTTGAAGAACCACTTTCAAATGGGTCTCCGCCTTGGGCGATATGTTGCATATGCATTTCTGCACAACGATAGATTACTGGTTGCATAGCATCAATATCTCTTAATCTTAACAATTCAGCATTATGCTCTATTTCTTCAAAAAATTTAGCATCTTTTATCAAAGCCACTTTAATCGCTTCTGCGATTCCTGAAATCCAATCACGTTGTTCTAATGTTTTGAGAAAATTACTATCATTTATAATTGCGAAAGGAGGAGCAAATGTGCCTAAAAAGTTTTTCTTTCCGAAGCTATTAATACTATTCTTCACCCCTACAGCGGAATCATTTTGAGATAAAACAGTGGTAGGAATTCGAATTAATTTCACTCCTCTATGTGCAACTGCAGCTGCATAACCTACCATATCAATAATAGCCCCGCCGCCTATAGCGATTACAAACGAGTGGCGATCAATATGTTCATCATTTACTGCTTTAAGTACTTTTTCAACTTGAGCGTAATCATTTTTACATTGTTCACCGCCAGGTATTACAATACTTTCAGTAAAACACAAGGTAGCACTATACTTATGACAATACCCTTGAATCTCGGCAAGCAAGTTCGGATGATGCGCTACAACGCCATCATCTACTACAAATAGCAATTGAATTTCGCTCTGTTTATATTGGTTCAACACCTCATAAAACAACGGGTTTTGAGTATCAAATAATCCTTGAGTAAAGAATAACTTGTACTCATAAGGCACTGAAAAAGATTGTTGTATTGGTTTCAATTCTATGTCTTAAATTAAGTAACTGCAAATATTTTTGAGAGCAACATTGATAACGGCAGTAATAACAAGATGAATAACCCGTACCACCACACTGAAAATCCGACAGCAATTGCAGCGTCTAAAACTATTAATGATAGCACACCTGCGATAACTGCTTTTTTAATATTACCCGGTGAGTTCAAACGATAAGCGTTTATTAATGGCCGAAACACCAAAATTCCAAATACTGCTAAAAAAAGTAGCATTGGCATAATTTCGTTGGTCTGAACATACACCATATTTACAACGCCAAAAATCACCAGAGCGTACAAAATACCAGCCCAAATAATATGTGCCTTATTATTACCATGCACCTCTCCTCTACTGATTAATGTAATTGCAAAAATATACACCAACGGAATAATTGCGATCCAAGGAATTAAAATACTTCCAAAAATAGACATTCCTAGTAGCAAGTTTAAGCTACGACACAGTCCCATATTTAAAGGACCTAAGAATCCGAAATTCTTCGAAAAGCCATCGTATGCTACAATTGAAATTGCTAACCCTACCGCTAAATAGCCGCTGAAATGGTGAACAAAAAAAGCGAATATAATTCCTATTAATAATAAAAAGATTCCAAATAAAGCAGCAGAACTTATGGGTATAAGTCCACTCGGCAAAGGTCTTTCAGGGCGTTCTATCTGATCGAGTTTATAATCAAAAACATCATTTAGCACGACGCCACCAGCATAAAGAAACACCGATGACAATACTAAGTATACCAAGCTTACAACCATAGTATGACTAACCTCGCCCGTAGCTAGCAAACCAGAAATCGCCGCCCCAGCGAAAATATCAGCAGCCGCGGTAGGCAAGTTCGCAGGTCGCATTAGGCTCAAATAGTCCTTTAAAACTTTATTCATTAAACAATTTCATCGGTATCAATAATGGGTTCTTGACCTCTAAGCACACTATTGTCATTAAATAATTTCGTTTGGTTTATACCTTCAGGCTGTAACCAGTCAGACTCTTTCATCTTTCCGTTTTTACTAAAAATATCTAAGGCATTTTGATAGCAAGTTTTATGAACATCAGTGCGATCAATTCCTCTTTTCAACATTAAGCCTGCCGTTTTTGGCACAGCTAAAGGGTCGCTCACCCCCCAATCTGCAGAACTATCTACAATAATATTAGTGCTACCATAATTTCGCACTACCTCCACCATACGTTCATTACCCATTTTTGTTTTTGGATAAATGGTAAAGGCTGCAATAAAACCTCTATCTAACACCTCTTTTACGGTTTCTTCATTATTATGATCAATAACCACCATTGAAGGATCGAGCCCATGTTCTAGACAAACCTCCATACTTTTTATCGTGCCCGCTTTTTTATCTCTATGTGGTGTATGTACTTGTACTACCATACCTAACTCTTTCGCCATTTCCAGTTGAATTCTAAAATACTTATCCTCTTCTGGAGTTTGATCATCATAGCCAATTTCACCAATTGCCACCACATTTTGCTTATGGAGATACAATGGTAACAGCTCAATTACCTGCTCTGCTAAAGCCGCATTATTTGCTTCCTTAGAATTTAACCCAATGGTACAATAATGCTGAATACCAAACTGACTTGCTCGAAATGGTTCCCAACCAACCAAACTGCTATAGTAATCTTGAAATGAACCTACTTGCGTTCTAGGTTGACCCAACCAAAAAGAAGGTTCGATTACTGCTACTACACCGGCATCTGCCATCGCTTGATAATCATCAGTTGTTCTTGATGTCATGTGAACATGAGGATCAATTATCATCATTTTTTCTTCCATAATCAATTTTTTAAGCTGTTCCAGCTTATCGTTTTATTTTTAATTTTTGCTAGTAATTCGCTTTCCTTTTCCAAAAGCGCACTCGCAGTTTCGTTTTCTGAATAATAGAGGCAAAGTCCGCCAGCCCTGTTTTCATAACTATTTTCACTTTGCAACAAACGCCTCATGTCTTTCAAAAGCTCGTCATCTAAAAATTTTGAAACAGGTCTCCAAAAATAGGGATCTATATCACGTGATGCCGCCCATCGTTCATGCGCGTAATCAGAGATGATGCGAGTTAAATCTTTATTTGCTCGTTCGTCAATATCTGATATAGCATTTAAATCGCCCTGCATGAAAGCTGTTTTAAGGTACATCTGATTCCACTGCTGATCATTAAAGTACTTTCCGGGATATGGATTATTATAGGCTATAGCGTTAAATACCGTTGAGATATTCGTGCGCAGTGCATCAACAGCAGTGTTTTTATATTTTTCAGGATTAGGAAGTAAAATTAAAAACTTTAAAAAAGTCTCTAACTCTCCCGTATCTGCCACCTGAATAATATTAGCGACCTTATCGTGAAAAAATTCTTCATCAGCTTCAAGCACCTTTATCAATAATAACATTCGTGCTATTTGCTGAATATCACCATTTTGAATTTTAACATACTCCTTCAATTCATCAGAAAGTGCCCCTATATTAAACTCAGGTTGTATTTGAATTTTGGAAGCAATTAAACTGTACGTTAAGTAGAGCTCTCTCGTTGATTTCTTGTCAATGGTAGATTTAATCTTGTCAGTCAACCATTGTTGCACTTCCGCATCTACATTACTTTCAATAACCTTGGAAAGCTGGGAGCCCGAATTTTTAAAATACATGAAACTACTATTTGGTTTGAATGCGAATTCTATGTCAGTAAAACGCACGAATGGTTGACTTAGTACTACTCAAAAATAATGCTATTTAATGGAAGAAAAAACCACATTAACGCCACGTTAATACTGTATACCTCATAATAAGTAAATCATCAATTTAGTTTTGGATGTTTCTTGTTATTTTTGCACTATAAACTTATAGCTATGTTGGGGTTAAAATTACCTACAGATCCTAGGTGGGTAAATATTGTTGAGAAAAATATTGATGAAATACTTACTGATCATGCTTACTGCGAACAAAAAGCAGCCAGTACGGCTATTTCACTAATCGTAAGCTTTCCTGAGTATACGGAGTTAATTGAAGAAATGATTGCACTTTCTCGTGAGGAAATGGGGCACTTTAAGATGGTGCATGACCGTATTATTGCTCGAGGTAAAACACTAGGTCGAGATCGCAAAGATGAATATGTTTTGCAGTTGGTCAAGTTCTTTCCAAAGGGAGGAAGCAGAACAACTCAACTTGTTCATCGCTTGTTATATGCTGCTTTAATAGAAGCAAGAAGCTGCGAACGCTTTAGGCTACTATCCGAAGAACTTGAAGACAAAGAATTAGCTGAATTTTATCATAAACTAATGATTAGCGAAGCAAGTCACTATACCATGTTTTTAAAGTTTGCCCGGCAATATGGTAATCGTACTGAAGTAGATCAAAAGTGGCAAGAATTACTCACTTTTGAAGCTTCCATCATGAAAAACTTAGGCAAACAACAAAGTATTCATGGTTAAAAACATACTAGCCTACAGTTACTTTCGACCCAACTTTTCTAAATAATAATCGTACTTCGCAAATTGAGATCTCAATTTCGGTTTATCATTAACCCGATAGCTATTGTCTTGTTTTGCATTAAAAACACGTGCTTTTACGTTATCATTCCAAGACATTTCAAAAGTTTCTAATAGTTCTTGTTTGATATCTTCATCATAAATAGGACAACCAACCTCTACACGATAATCGAGGTTTCTAGTCATCCAATCTGCAGATGAAATATAGATTTTTGGATTACCCTCATTACCAAAAATGAACATACGCGGGTGCTCTAAAAATTTATCAACGATACTAATTGCCTCAATGTTTTCGCTCATTCCTTTTACGCCAGGAATCAGGCAACAAATACCCCTAATAATTAATTGAACCTTAACGCCTGCTCGACTAGCTTCGTACAGTTTATCAACCATTTTATAACTAGTAAAACTGTTCATTTTAATTTTAATGAATGCTTCTTTACCAACAATAGCGTTAGCAATTTCATTATCAATTAACTTGATAAAAGTGCTTTTGGTGTAATGAGGCGAAACAATTAGATGCTTGTATTTATTGATCTTATATGTAGTTTCAAAGAAATCAAAAACCTTGTTTAGTTCTTTCAGAATTGCCTCGTGAGCAGTAAACAACGTATAGTCAGTATATATTCTGGCTGTGGCCTCACTAAAATTTCCTGTACTAATAAATCCGTAGCGTTTTATGTTCGAATCTTCTTCTCGCTCAATTACGCATATTTTACTATGAACCTTCAACCCAGGAACACCAAAAATAAGCTTTACACCTTCTGCTTGAAGTTGTTCTGCATATTCAATATTCGCCTGCTCATCAAAACGTGCTTGTAATTCAATTTGAACGGTAACTTGCTTACCATTTTTGACAGCGTTTATTAATGAAGCTGCAACTTGAGAGTTACTTGCCAAACGGTAAACCGTGATTTTTATGGACCGCACTTTGGGGTCTAAGGCAGCTTCTCTAAGAAATTTAATGATGTATGAAAACGTATGATACGGCGTATACTGCAGAAAATCTTTCGTTGCAATTTGCTCAAATAAACTACCCTCCATACTAAAATCTTTGACCGGTAATGGGTCAATCTTATCGTACATCAAATCTTGTCTGCCAAGACTCGGAAAACCCATATAGTCGCGTCTATTATGATAGCGCCCACCAGGAATTACACTATCAGTATCTTCAATATTCATTTTCTCTTTGAGAAAATTTAAGGTGTCTTTTTCAATGTTTTTATCATAAACAAAACGTACTGGGTCACCTACTTTTCGATGCTCAACGCTTGAAGATATTTTTTCAATAAAACTTTTACTCAAGTCATTATCCATATCTAATTCTGCATCACGCGTAATTTTAATCATGTGGGCAGAAATAGATTCATATTCAAACATGGTGAAAATACTTCGCAAGCAATAACGAATTAAATCATCTAAAATAATTATATAACTTTTCTCACCTTCTTGGGGTAACACCACAAACCGGTCAATTCCTTTTGGAATTTCAATTAAAGCAAAACGTTTTTCTTTTTCTTTTTTGGCGTGTTCACCAATAATGATCATTTTAACAGCCAAATATGCAGCTGTATCTTTCAAGGTTGGAAATTCAGTTAAATCATTCAAAATGATAGTCATTAACTGCGGACTCACATTTTTTACGAAGTAATTCTTGGCAAATTCTCTTTGCTTTTCATTAAGTTGAGTCTCTTTTATGATAAAAATGTTTTGCCCTTCAAGTTCTTCTTGAATACTCTTTAATATTTTTACGCTCTTTGCCTGTTGACGAATTACAATTTTGGTAATCTCATCTAAAAGATCTTTTGCAGTTTCACCACCTAAAGCACTTTTTCCTTTTTTACCTGCTTCAACAATTCGTTTCACAGTTGCATATCGCACCTTAAAAAATTCATCTAAATTATTAGAAAAAATCCCTAAAAAACGAAGCTTTTCAATTAATGGTACGTTGACATCTTCACTTTCTTGAAGTACACGTTCGTTAAACCACAACCAACTAATTTCACGGTTTATATATTGATTCTTGGCTTTTATCATTATTTAAATTGCTTTGGAAAAATAGTTTGTTTTGTAACTCCTTTTTGAATTGAGGACCAACTTTCGGTATCGAATTCGATATGAACTAAACCACTTGTTGGAACATTTTCAATATAGGAATTTCCTAGGGAATTGGCAATGAATGTATACGCATGATTGTGCCCAAAAATCATGACCGTATCTAATTGATTATCTAATTCTTTTATGAATTGAATGACGTATTCTCCTGAGAAATCATATAACTCATTGACAACCCGAAATTTGGAAAGTGGAAAATACAATTGCCTAACAAAAATCATACTGGTATGAAGTGCACGAATTGCTGGACTTGAAAAAACAGCATCTAACGTAAGTACTTGTTCATTAAAATGATCAGAAACTAATTGGGCATCATTTATACCTCGTTGCAATAAAGGTCGGTCTTTGTCACCAACTGAATATTCCCATGAAGATTTACCATGCCTAACCAGTATCAGTGTTTTCATTGTAGCTTTTAAATTTTGTTTTTTTAATTCAAATCCAACGATATTTAACCTTTATTATGGAGCTAAGCGCTCCATTTTCCAATCAATATTTTCTAGTTGGTATCGTATTCTATCATGTAATCGATTTGGTCTACCTTGCCAAAACTCCATTGAAACTGGTTTTACGATATAACCACCCCACCATTGAGGTCGTTCTATGTTTTTGTTCTCATATTTTTTTTCAAAGACTTTCAATTTTTCTTCTAAATATGCTCTAGACGAAATTACCTCACTCTGATCTGAAACCAATGCGCCCAACTTACTACCATCAGGCCTTGATTCAAAGTACCCATCAGATAGATTATTAGCAATTTTTACTGCCTGCCCTTTTATAATGACTTGACGTTCTAAATTCGGCCAAAAAAATGAAATACATACCTTAGAATTTTTTGCTATAGCTTTACCTTTTTCACTCTTGTAGTTGGTATAAAATATAAAACCTTCATGTGTAAACTTTTTAAGTAATACTACCCTACTTTTCGGAAAACCATCAAGACCGATAGTTGACAGCGTCATGGCATTGGGTTCATCTACTCCTTCAGAAGCCTCCACTTCGTAAAACCATTTTTGAAATAACTCCATTGGATTTACGGAAATACTCCCTTCCAACAAGGCGCTTTTTTCATAAGATTTTCTGTAATTACCTAGATCTTTTTGCATGATTCAATTGCTAACAATATCTATGGTAAAGTTCAACAAAAGAAAGGAAATTGAAAAGCGTAAAAGAAATTATTCTAAGGCCAAACAGTTTTCTTTTGACCAAATTCGGTTTTATTAAAATTCAAAAATTTTACCATCATCGGCCAATTGCACATTTTCGAAAATTGTTTGAGCTTCTTGTTTAAATAGATCGATGGATTTGTATCGGGTAGAATAATGCCCTAAAACAAGCTGTCCTACTTTAGCCAGCTTAGCAATTTTAGCAGCTTGCTTTGCCGTAGCGTGTTTCGTTTTACCTGATAAATGTTCTTCAGAATCTAAAAAAGTAGCTTCATGATATAAGATATCTGCACCAGTAATTTGAGGAATTATTTTAGGTTCAAATGCAGTATCACTACAATAGGCATAGCTCTTAGGCTTTGGAGGATCAAAAGTTAAATCTGAATTAGAAACTGTCTGACCGGTATCTAGGTGAACGTCTTTACCATTTTTGATGTTTTGAAAAGCCGACCTATCAATATCATATTTTTCAACAGCACCAATATTTAATTTGCGTTCTCCAAGCTTTTCTTTAAATAAAAAGCCATTTGTATAAACTCGATGATTTAACGGTATCGTTTCTACCACAACCTTTTCATCTTCAAAAACAATTTCGGAAGATTTTGAATTTAAAATATGAAATGTAAGCTTATAATTCGTCCAAGAATCACCGAGCTTCAAAAGTAACGTAATCGCTTCCTGAATACCCTTCGGTCCGTATATATGCATTTCTTTATCTCTACCTAGCAGTCGAAATGTAGAAATCAATCCTGGTAAACCGAAAAAATGATCTCCATGTAAATGTGAAATAAATATGTGATTAATTCTTGAAAATTTGATTTTATTTTTACGCAGCTGTACCTGAGTCCCCTCACCACAGTCTATTAAAAACATGTGGTTCTTTATTTCTAAAACCTGCGAAGTTGGGTTTGTTAATGTACGTGGTGTAGCTGCATAACAGCCTAAAATATGAAGTTTCAAATTCCTAAATCCCTTTCTATTTCTTCCATTTCAATAATATCATTGGCTTCTTGTAGGGTAGGAACCAAGATAATTTCTTCTGGCACTTCATCATAGGCAACTTTATCAGACACCAGAACAAATGATTTTTTAGAAGTACGATGTGTATTTGAAAGGTCAAGAAACTCTAACACATCACCTGCCGTTAAACTTGAAAATGAAAACAGGTTTATGATTAGATTATCATTCTTTATTTCATCATAGCTATTCTTAAAATTAGCTATAAACTCTTTCAAAGAAATATGTTCTTGAAAAACAGTCGTTGTTGTACCTTTTTTATCAAATATCATATGCTATTTTATTTTAGAAGCTAGTAAATAAATCACTGCCATTCGAATAGCGACACCATTTTCAACTTGATTTAAAATTATCGATTGTTTAGAATCGGCAACATCACTCGTAATTTCAACCCCTCTATTTATAGGGCCAGGGTGCATTATTACAATTTCTTTGCCTAAGCTATTAAGTAGCTTCTTATTGACTCCAAATTGTTGGGTATATTCTCTCGTAGTTGGAAAATAACTAATATCGAGACGTTCGTTTTGAATACGAAGCATATTCGCCACGTCACACCAATTCAGTGCGTTAACCAAGTCTGTTTCAACCTCAACTCCGAGCGATTCAATATATTTGGGAATCAATGTTTTAGGTCCGCACACTTTTACGTTTGCTCCTTGAAGTTTCAAGGCCAAAATATTCGATAAAGCTACTCTTGAATGTAAAATATCACCTACAATAACAACATTTTTATTAGCAACATCACCTAGTTTTTCTCGTATAGAATATGAATCTAACAAAGCTTGTGTTGGATGTTCATGAGCACCATCGCCGGCATTAACTATGGCAGCATTTACATGTTTTGATAAAAATATACCAGCACCAGGATTCGGATGGCGCATAACCACCATATCAACCTTCATTGAAAGTATATTGTTAACCGTATCAATCAATGTCTCTCCTTTTTTTACTGAAGATTGACCTGCTGAAAAATTGATTACATCTGCAGAAAGACGTTTCTCTGCAAGTTCAAAAGATAGTTTTGTTCTTGTACTATTTTCGAAAAAAATATTGGCAATAGTTATATCTCTTAAAGACGGAACCTTTTTTATCGACCGGTTGATTACTTCCTTAAAGTGGTCTGCGGTTTCAAAAATGAGCTGAATATCAGATTCTTTCAGATATTTTATTCCCAATAAGTGGTTTACACTTAATTCGCTCATATTACTTATTTATCAAATATATAACGTCTTTTCCATCATTTTCTTTCCACAACACCTTCACCTTTTCATCATTTATAGCATCAACTTGTCTACCTCTATAATTCGGCTGAATGGGTAAATGACGACTAAACCTTCTATCAATCAAGGCCAAAAGCTCAACATCTTTAGGTCTCCCAAAAGACTGCAATGCTGTTAGAGCAGCATTTATACTTCTACCCGTATACAATACATCATCAATTAAAACGACATTCTTGTCTTCAATCAAAAAATTGATTTTAGTTGCCGTAGCTTCTAAGGTTTTATCTCCCCTTCTAAAATCATCTCTATAGAAGGTGATATCTAAAAACCCAACATCGATGTGTTTAACTTTATATTCTTCTCTCAATATTTTTTCAAGCCGTTCTGCTACAAAAGTACCTCTTGGTTGTATTCCTATTAAAACGGTATTTGAAAAATCTAAATGATTTTCGAGAAGCTGACAAGCCAAACGATGAAGAATGATATTAATTTCAGTTGCAGAAAGTAGTACTTTTTGGCTCATAGTGGACGTGAATCCTTTTGAAAAACAAAAATAGGGAATTATACTTAAAATAGCATTGATTTAAATTGATCAAAACCTTTGTATTAAAAATGATAATGATTTACTTTTTAAATTATCTATTCTTTTTTACAATCGTGTAACATTTATAAAAAATATAGGTCTAACAAACAACAACACCTAAAACACTAAAAATGAGAAAATTATTAATTTTTATCGTCACTTTTTTCTGTACATTATTTATGCATAGCCAAGATATAACTGGTGAGTGGAATGGTATGCTCGAGGCCATGCAACTTCGTATCGTAATTCATATTGAAAATTTAGAAAAGACATATCAGGCAACCTTAGATAGTCCAGATCAAGGAGCCACCGGAATACCTGTAACCGAAACTATCTTTGAAAATAACGAACTCCGGTTGACCATGGAGAATTTAAATGCCTCCTTTTCTGGAACATATGACGACGAAAAAATATCAGGAACTTTTACTCAAAACGGATTTGAGATTCCATTAATTCTTCAACGTGATGCCATCGAAAAAATAACTAAAAATCGTCCGCAAGAACCCAGCAAACCTTATCCTTACACCTCTGATGAAATCACGTTTCAAAACACCGAAGCTAATATTACTCTAGCCGGCACACTAACGCTACCAAAAAGTGGAGATATTCACCCAGCAGTAATTTTGATTTCTGGTAGCGGACCACAAGACCGCGATGAAACTTTCTCAGATCACAAACCATTTTTAGTACTTTCAGATTACCTAACCAAACGAGGTATTGCTGTATTGCGATTTGATGATCGAGGGTATGGAAAATCAACTGGTGATTTTGGTGCTGCAACATCAGCTGATTTTGCTACTGATGTAGCAAGTGCAGTTACTTTTCTGCAGTCTAGAACCGACATTGATAACTCAAAAATTGGACTCGTAGGACACAGTGAAGGTGGGATTATCGCACCCATGGTTGCCTCTAATTCAAATGAAGTTGCCTTTATTGTCCTATTAGCTGGCACTGGTCTAAGAGGTGACAAATTACTTTTAAAACAGCAACAATTAATCGGGTCTGCCATGGGCATGTCAAATAAACAATTAACTAATAACCAAGAAATTAGCACAGAAGCTTTTCAATTGATAATAGCTTCAACTGATTCAGAATCTTTGAAAACTGATTTAAAGGAAAGTTTAACTTCATCAATAGCTGCGATACCTGATAATGAATTACCACTAGGCGTTACTAAAAGCGAAAAAAGTATCGCCAACTTAGTCAATCAACTCGCTTCACCTTGGATGACTTATTTTATAAAACATGATCCTGCTATGGTTTTGGAAAATGTAAAATGTCCTATCCTGGCAGTTAATGGAGAAAAAGATTTACAAGTACCATCTGAGAACCTCAATTCAATTAAACAAGCAGCGCTTAAGGGAGGCAACAAACGGGTTACCACTGTTGCTTTTCCGAATCTAAATCACCTTTTTCAAGAATGCGAAACAGGAGCACCGACGGAATATTCAATCATTGAGCAAACTTTTGCCCCAATTGCCTTAGAAACTGTTACGGAATGGATTTTAGAGCATACCCGTTAATCATTACAAAACTATTTGATACAAAAAACCCTGATGAAATTCATCAGGGTTTTTAATTTTAGAATGAACTGCCGACTATTTTTTACCAGCTTCCATCTTATCTTTCAACGCTTGTAACGCTTCGTTAGCATCACCAAGTGTTGGTTTTGCTTCATCAGCACTAGCGGCCTGTCTTTTAACAGCAGCTTTTACATTACGTTTCTCTTCTTCTCTAAAGATAGCAGTGTGACTTGCAACAACTCGTTTGAAATCTTTATTGAATTCAATTATTTTGAATTGCGCTTCTTCACCTTTACCTAATTTGTTACCATCTTCTTTCTCTAAATGACGTTGCGGTACGAATGCCGTAATATCATCATTGAAATCAATAGTAGCACCTTTATCAACGATATCAGTAATTGATGCAGTATGCACTGTATCTAAACCAAATTCTTTTTCGTATTTATCCCAAGGATTTTCAGTTGTTTGCTTGTGACCTAAACTTAATTTACGTCCTTCAACATCTAACTCTAATACCTCTATTTCTAAAGTGTCACCAACAGCAACAAATTCAGATGGGTGCTTAATTTTCTTAGTCCAAGATAAATCAGAGATATAAATCAATCCGTCAATACCTTCTTCTAATTCAACAAATACTCCAAAGTTCGTAAAGTTTCTTACGATACCTTTATGCTTAGAACCTACTGGGTATTTCGTAGTAATATCCGTCCAAGGGTCTGGAGTCATTTGTTTGATACCAAGAGACATCTTACGATCTTCTCTATCTAAAGTCAATACTACTGCCTCTACTTCATCACCTACTTTTACGAAATCTTGTGCAGAACGTAAGTGTGTAGACCATGACATTTCAGAAACATGAATCAATCCTTCAACACCTTCAACAACTTCAATGAAAGCACCGTAGTCAGCAATAACTACAACTTTACCTTTCACTTTGTCACCAATTTTGATGTCTTCAGATAAAGCATCCCAAGGGTGCTTCTCTAATTGTTTTAATCCTAATTGGATTCTTGATTTGTTTTCATCAAAATCAAGAATTACAACATTCAATTTCTGATCTAGTTCAACAACCTCATTCGGGTGGTTGATTCTACTCCAAGAAAGATCAGTAATATGTACCAATCCATCAACACCACCTAAATCGATAAACACACCGTACGAAGTAATGTTTTTAACAACACCTTCAAGTACTTGACCTTTTTCAAGCTGGCTAATGATTTCCTTTTTCTGTTCTTCAATATCAGCTTCAATAAGCGCTTTATGAGAAACAACAACGTTTTTAAATTCGTGATTAATTTTAACCACTTTGAATTCCATTGTTTTATTTACGTATTGATCGTAATCGCGAATAGGCTTCACATCAATCTGTGAACCTGGTAAGAATGCTTCGATTCCGAAAACATCTACAATCATTCCACCTTTTGTTCTACACTTAACGAAACCACTAACAACTTCTTCATTGTCATGGGCAGCATTTACTCTATCCCAAGCCATGATAGTTCTGGCCTTTCTATGAGATAATACTAATTGACCACTTTTATCTTCTCTAATATCAATTAATACTTCAACCTTATCTCCAACTTTTAAGTCGGGGTTATAACGAAATTCATTCAACGAAATAACACCTTCAGATTTAGCATTAATATCAATAATAGCTTCACGATCAGTGATATAAACCACTGTACCTTCAACTACTTCTTCATCAGCAGTATCGACAAAGTTTTCTGCTACCAATTTTTCAAACTCTTCTAATTTAGAATCATCAACACGCTCAATACCTTGCTCGTATTTATCCCAATTAAAGTTGTCTAAAAATTCTTTTGGATCTTGAACAGGAACCTGCTCTTTTGTTTCTTGAACTGCAGCTGCAGTTTCTTCAGTTGCTTCAGTAGTTTCTTCTACCTGTGCTTTTTTTTCTTCAGCCATTCTAGCTAAAATATTTGTATTCTACATCGATACAAGAGCTAAACGATACGTGTAGAAGCGTTTATATTTTTTCTTTGCCCTTTTTTCCTCTTGAATTTTTCGCCAAAAAAGGGCTGCAAAAATAAGTATTTTATTTAACTAAACCTACTTTATATATAAGTTGCGTAATACTTAGTAGTAGAAATATACATAATTACTCAAAAAGTACTGCAAATAGTATTATATTAGACTTTGAAATATTAACCGTTTAAATTATTATACATGAGCGTTAAAGCAAAGTATCAAGGAGTTTTGAACCTTGGTGAGCAATTAGGAATTAAAGATGGAAACGTAACCGAAGAAGGTGGCGTTCTTAAAATAAAAGGAGAGGCCAATACACCGTACGAAAAGAATTTACTTTGGGATAAAATTAAAGAATTAGGTGGTGAAAATGCTTCTGACATTAAGGCTAACATAACTGTAGCAGATGATTCTGTATATCACAGACATACTGTAGCTAGTGGAGAATCTTTAAGTAAAATTGCAAAACACTACTATGGTGACCCAATGAAATACAAGCAAATTTTTGAAGCCAACACCAATATTCTTAAAAATCCGGATGTAATTCATCCTGATCAAGTATTGGTAATTCCAAATGCTTAATATCATTTAAAAAGTAAAAAGCCGTTGTTCAAATGACCAACGGCTTTTTTTATGTCTTCTAATTTATTTCTGTTTAGCGATGACACGCTGTGCATAACCGTACATACGTTCAAACTGTTCTTCTAAACCCATATCAGAATTGTCAAATTCAATCGCGTCATCAGCTTTTCTTAGAGGAGACTCTTTACGTGTAGAGTCAATATGATCACGACTTTGTACATTAACTAAAACATCTTCATACTTTACATCTTCTCCTTTATCTAATAGTTCTTTATACCTTCGATAGGCCCTTTTCTCTGGCGATGCCGTCATAAAAATTTTCAATTCCGCATTCGGAAAAACAACAGTCCCGATATCGCGACCGTCCATAACAACCCCTTTATTTTCACCCATCCCCTTCTGAATATCAACAAGTTTTTCTCGAACCTCTTTAATCACCGCAACCGGACTCACCAATTTTGATACTTCTAAAGTTCGAATTTGTTTTTCTACATTTTCACCATTCAGATACATTTCGGCATATCCTAAAACACTATTTGGCTGAAAATCTAAATGAATTTCAGGTAGTTTTGCCACCAATCCTGCTACATTCAGCACTTCATTATCAGAAGTGAACTCATTTTTCATTGCAAATAATGTCACTGCACGATACATGGCACCGGTATCAACATAAACATAATTCAGGGCCTTTGCCAATTGTTTGGCAATGGTACTTTTTCCTGTTGAGGAATAACCGTCAATAGCAATGGTGATTTTTTGCATGAACCAAAAATAATAAGAAAAAGCTCGCTTCATTAAAGAAGTGAGCTTCTATTTACGATTAAAGTTTTTTGGCGTTTTTCACTTTCTGACTTGTAACGGCAATATCAACCACCTCATGCATGTCAGTCACATAATGAAAGGTCAAACCTTTAAGGTAATCTTGTTTAATTTCAAGAATGTCTCTCTCATTTTCTTTGCAAAGTACAATCTCTTTAATCTTTGCTCGTTTTGCCGCAAGAATTTTTTCTTTAATTCCACCTACAGGAAGCACTTTACCTCGTAAAGTAATTTCACCGGTCATTGCCAAACTCTTTTTTACTTTTTTCTGAGTGTACAACGAAACCAACGAAGTAAGCATAGTAATACCAGCACTAGGACCGTCTTTAGGCGTTGCTCCTTCAGGCACATGAATATGAACATTATATTTTTCAAATACTTCTTGTGCAATTCCGAAGCGATCTGCATTAGACTTTATATATTCTAAGGCAATGGTAGCTGATTCTTTCATCACTTTGCCAAGGTTTCCTGTTATATTTAAAGACCCTTTTCCTTTTGATAAAATAGACTCTATAAATAAAATATCCCCCCCAACACTTGTCCATGCCAAACCAGTTACTACTCCAGCTACATCGTTATTTTCATATTTATCACGTAACATACGAGCCGGACCCAGAATCTTTTCTACATCATCAGCGGATACTTTAATATCATATTCCTCTTCAATTGCAATTGACTTTGCAGCATAACGTACCATTTTAGCTATTTGCTTTTCTAAAGAACGAACTCCAGATTCTCTGGTATATCCTTCTACAATTTTTTCTAATTGCGGTTTTCCAATTTTCAAATCTTTCACTGTTAAACCGTGTTCTTTCAATTGCTTTGGAAGAAGGTGTTTTCTAGCAATTTCTACCTTCTCTTCGATGGTATAGCCAGTAACATTAATAATTTCCATACGATCGCGAAGTGCCGGCTGAATACTTCCGAGGTTATTTGCTGTGGCAATAAACATCACTTTAGAAAGATCATATCCCATTTCTAAGAAGTTATCATAAAACTCACTATTTTGCTCAGGATCAAGAACTTCTAACATTGCAGATGACGGGTCACCTTGATGACTGTTTGACAATTTATCAATCTCATCTAAGATAAAGACCGGGTTTGATTTACCAGCCTTTTTAAGACTTTGAATAATACGACCAGGCATTGCCCCAATATAGGTTTTACGATGCCCACGTATTTCAGCCTCATCTCGTAATCCTCCTAACGAAATACGAACATATTCTCTACCTAAAGCTTCTGCAACAGATTTTCCAAGGGAGGTTTTTCCGACTCCAGGAGGTCCGTATAAACACAAAATCGGAGATTTCATATCATTCCGCAGTTTTAAAACGGCTAAGTATTCAATAATTCTCTTCTTGACATCTTCCAATCCATAATGGTCTCTATCAAGAATTTTTTCTGCTCGTTTTAAATCAAATTTATCCTTTGAAAATTCATTCCATGGCAAATCTAAAAAGAGATCAAGATAATTTCTCTGGATGCTGTACTCGGCTACCTGAGGATTCATACGCTGCATTTTCGCTAATTCTTTATCAAAATGCTCTCCTACCTTTTCGTCCCATTTCTTCTTTTTGGCTCGAGCTCGCATTTCTTGAATCTCTTCATCATAAGAAACACCACCCAATTCTTCTTGAATGGTTTTCATTTGTTGGTGCAAGAAATATTCCCTTTGCTGCTGATCCATATCAGTACGCACTTTAGACTGAATGTCATTTTTTAATTCCAGTTTTTGAAATTCAACATTCATGTACTTTAAAGTTGCTAATGCACGCTCTTGAAGATCACCAATTTCTAATAACGCCTGCTTATCTTTTACATCTAAATTTAGATTTGATGAAACAAAATTTATTAAGAATGAGTTACTCTGAATATTTTTAATGGCAAAAGAAGCTTCTGAAGGAATATTCGGATTATTCCGAATGATTCGCAATGACAGTTCTTTAATTGATTCAATTATTGCTAAAAACTCTCCATCATCAGCTGATGGTCTTTTCTCTTTTGTTTCTCTAACAGTGGCAGTGATATAAGGATCTTTAGTGAGTACTTCTGCGATTTCAAACCGTTTTTTACCTTGAATAATAACTGTGGTATTACCATCAGGCATTTTTAGCACTCGTAAAATTTTAGCAACGGTACCAAGGGTATTGATATCCTTAACATCAGGGTTTTCAGTCTCTTCATCTTTTTGAGATACTACCCCGATAACCTTATTTCCATTATTGGCGTCTTTTATCAAGTTAATTGATTTATCACGCCCAGCAGTAATAGGAATGACCACACCAGGAAATAAAACCGTATTTCTTAATGGTAGTATAGGTAGAGTTTCAGGCAGTTGCTCATTATTCATTTCTTCTTCATCTTCTGGCGTTAACAAAGGAATTAACTCAGCATCTTGCTCGATAGAATGTAAAGACATATTGTCAAAATTTGAAAATTTAGAATTTCCCATATATTTATTTCGGTCATTCTGTCATAAATATGTTTCGAATGACTATTAAAATTTTAGTAAATCGTTTACGAAAAGACCTAATATCAAGGTTTTACATTAAAAACAACTTTTCAATATACCCATTTAAGACAATTGTTGTGCCATTGATTACAAAGGTTTTCAAAATTCACTTATCAAAAACAGAAAAGCCCCTGATATAGGAGCTTTATCTTGTTATAATATCTTGTTTACTAATTTTTAATTAGTTTTTGAGAATGCTCGGTGCCATTTTTTAGCTTGATATAAACCTGATAAACTCCTTTGGCTAAATGCTCTATATCTAAAGTTAGAGGGTTTTGAATTTCTGATGTAATCTCAAATGTTTTATGTAATACTTGCCTTCCATTAATATCATATAAATATAATTCGTCAATACTACCAATTTCAGAAAGCTCAATTTTCATCAGTTTTGAGGCCGGATTTGGAATTAATCTAAATGTAAACTCATCAATTTCTGTTTGAAAATCTGAATTAACATAGGCTTTAAAACTAGTAGAACTGTTATCAATCAAACAACCCATAACTTGGACTTCGGCCATGTGTAGTATTCCAAAATCAGAAAGTTGAATTTTAATAAATCTCCCTTCAATATTGAAAACAATATTTTCTTGATTTTCTGCCTCCTCCTCGAAAAAATGCTTAGCTATTTCAGGATTATTTTGTAAATCTTCTAAAGTAGCTTCATTATCAAACGGAACATCAGAAACAAAAACATAAAAGTTACTTAATCGAGATTGATTGGAGTCACTTCGATTGAATATTACTATTTCATTAATAGCATGATCAGCTCCTAAATCTATCTCCCACCACGGGCGGTTCTC
>CANMAW010000005.1 GCA_947495915.1 Maribacter algarum (ex Lu et al. 2025) (nom. illeg.)
GAAAAAATAAAAATAATCTGGAATTATTATCCTTTTAATCATCACAAAAAAGGTCAACCTATTTCAGGACAAGACAAAATCTCATTCCTTGGAAAAGTCTTCTTCGAAATTGGAAATAAATTCATCAACATACTTTTTGACCTTATCGGCTTTACGAAAGACCAAATAATGCCTTCGTTTCAAACCATTTTTACCAATTCTTTTAAAAATCAAATCATCAGACACCTTAAAGGATTTTAATGCCCATTTAGGCATACACATTATTCCCATATTGGCATCGACCATTTCCAAGGCGACCTCGGTAAGAGGAATAGCGGAAATTTTAAGTGGAGTGATTTTATTCGGTTTTAAAAATTGTTCATACACCGAGACAGTTTCCAACGGAAAGGAATGTATTATCAAATGTGCATCCGAAAAATCATTCGTATCCAAAAAATCAACTTTGTTCAACAGGCTTTCCTTATGTATAATCGCAAAAATCTCATCTTCGTAAACCTCGATACTGGACAAAACTTCATTTACTGGTTTTGAGGTAACAATAGCAATATCAATATCATTGGACAAAATCTTCGAAATCGGTTGATGTGTGGCTTCAAGAATCAAATCAACCTCTATTTCTGGATATAAAAGCCCCATTTTTTGAATAAAAGCAGAAAGACCTTGATAAAAACTGTAACATTCCGTGCTAACTTTAATAGTTCCGACAGAACCGCTTCGCAATTGTTCAATGTTCTGAAAACCATTTTCGATACTTTCAAAAATAGAATTCCCTAATTTGTAAAGCTCGCCACCTTCATCGGTCAATTGCCATTTATTACGCGTTCTATGAAAGACCTTGAATCCTAAACGCTCTTCCAATTCCCTTAATTGATGACTTAGAGCGGATTGCGTTAAAAATAGTTTTTCGGAAGAATTTGCAATACTACCTTCTTCAACGATTGTTTTTATCAGCCTAAAATATTTGATTTCCATACGGGGCAAAGTTAGCAATTTGTATAGATGCTATAATTGAGAAATTTTCAGCTTTAAATTCAAAACCTTCAAGTTCAACATTTGAAAATAGGGTTATAACCTAACTAATTTTACCAAAATAAAAACTTAGAAATTATGAAAAAACAAATTGAATTTTACGAAAACAAACTTGCTTACGAAATGGACCCATCAGATTTATGGGACGCTTTGGAAAAGGACGAAAATACAGTAGCTTTAGATGCCCGAAAAGCTTTCGGGTTTGAAAAAGAACATATTCCGACCGCTATCAACATTCCGCACAGGGAAATGAACGCAGAAAGCACAAAACATTTGGACAAGTCAAAAACCTATGTTTGCTACTGCGACGGAATCGGCTGTAATGCTTCAACAAAAGGAGCATTGAATATGACCAAACTTGGATTTAAAGTCAAAGAACTAATGGGCGGAATAGAATGGTGGAAATTTGACGGTTATGCAACCGAAGGCACAAACCCTGTGAGCGGGGAAAAAATGGAATGTGCCTGTTAAAAACCTGTAGGTATGGACATAAGATTTGCCGAAAAAAAGGACTTGCCACAAATTATTGAATTATGCAAGGAACACGCTGAATACGAAAAAGCGAAATATGAACAAGAGAATAAAGCGAACTTGTTATCCGCTTTTATTTTTGGGCAAAACCCCAGTTTAAAATGCTTGATTGTAGAGCAAGATAATTCGATTATTGGCTATGCTACATTTATGAAACAATTTTCGACTTGGGACGCGGATTTTTACATCTACCTTGATTGCTTATTCCTCAAAGCAAATACGAGAGGACAAGGTATAGGTACTCGTCTGATTGAAAAGGTTGAGCAATATGCAAAAGTTGAAAATTGTAAAATTATACAATGGCAAACCCCTGATTTTAATAAGAAAGCTATAGATTTTTATAAAAAAATTGGTGGAGTTTCCAAAACTAAAGAAAGATTCTGTCTGGAAATTTGAGAACGGAAAAGCCAGCAGATAACAATGGCTATAAGCAATACCGGGCTTTAGACTGACCGAAAGTTAGTTAAGTAAATCGAAGTCCGTAAAGCCTTATTTTGAGTTTTTATCGTTAAATTTAAAAACAAAAAATAAGGCTTTACTATGTGCCATTCGGAAAGGTCTGTGCTGAAAATCAAACATACGAGCCGAGACCGTTAGGCAACATTAAAAACAAGGTAAAATCAAGAATGCCATTCAATAAATTAGAATACATCTCTATAGAAAATCAAACTACTGAATTCCCTAAGCATTTTCATGAAACGTTTTGTATTTCACTCATACATAAAGGAACAGAACAAATCGATTTTGAAAAACATAGTCTCTTTAGTGAAGCTGGTAGTATTTCAATTACCAACCCTTATGAAGTGCATTCAAACCCTTTGATTGATAAAACTTCCTGTTTAAAATTTGATACTATTTATGTTCCAAATGAACTTATGAAAAAAGCCTTAAACGGAAAAAATATAAAGTTCGCCAATGGGAGTAGGAAAATAAAAAGTAAAAAAATTACTCGCTTGTTTTTAGCCCTAAAAAATGCTTTAGAAACAACAAATAAAAACACTATTGCTAATAATTTTCATCTATTCGCTACTACTCTTGAGCAGTTTGCAGAGGAAAATAAAACAGACTATTCATACATCAACTTTAAAAACCTCACTAAGACAAACAACTATATAGAAAATCATATACAAGAAAAATTTCACTTAGAAGAACTATCTAAAATGGCACATATTAATAAATATGGTTTTTCAAAAAAGTTCAAAACATTTACGGGAATGACACCAATGAATTATATACTTATGCGAAAAGTATTTTCGAGTAAAAAGGTAATAAAAAACACTACAAACCTTACTGATTTAGCCTACCTATATAATTTTACAGACTTAGCTCACTATTCTAAAACCTTTAAACGCTTTATAGGCATTTCACCAAAAGACTATAAAAACAGCTTGCTTTAAAATTGTCAATATTATACAAGTAATTAAGGTTCTGGCAGTATTACATTTGTAAAAAACATATAATTTTACAATGAGTACGATTACTAAACTTAGCATTTTTCTACTTATAATACTTGCAATTTCTTGCAATTTAGAACCAAAGAAGGGTGTAACTATTGAGGAAAATAGACTTTCAGAAAAAGAAATGCTTGACGATTATCAGTTGTTTAAAAATATCTTTGAACAAGCCAATGCGGGTCTATATAAATACCATACAAAGCAAGCAATAGATAGTGTTTTTGAAGCAAACGAAAGGCTTATAAACGACAAACTATCATACCGAGAATATTATAATGTATTATGGAATGTAATCGATTATACAGGAAGTTGCCATAATGAACTGTATTTTCCAGACTCATTAAAACAGCAGTTAAATAAAGAACCAATATATTTCCCCTTACCATTAAAACATTTGGATGATAAAATATACACCAAGCACAGATTTGAAACTATTCCTAAGGGAAGTGAAATTATAGCTGTAAATAATATACCCAATAAAAAATTAGCTTCATTATTAGCAAATTACACCAGCACTGATGGTCATAACAAAACAGGAAAACACGCATTTATAGAAACTGGTAGACTAGCAAGGTATATGTACTTGATTTTTGGAAAACAACAACATTTTGAAATTGTCTACAAAGGTGAAAATTCATCTAGTATAAAAGAACAAATTACAGCAGTTGATTATACTACTTTCTTAAATAATTTCAAGAAAAAGCAAACTAAAATAGAAGAAGAAAAAGAATATAGTTTTAAATATATAGACACTATAAAATCAGGTTACTTAAAAGTAAAAACTTTCGGTATGGGTGGACCAGATTCCAAAGGACATAAACAGTATGCTAAATTTCTAGATTCAGTTTTTATTCAATTAAAGACAAATAAAGCTACAAGCCTAATTGTAGATGTTCGAAATAATGGAGGTGGAAATGACCCAAACGATATACTTCTGTATTCGTACTTAACAAAAAGAAAATTTAAAGAGAATACATCTGCCTACACTATTTTTCAAGACATTCCTTTTAAAGAACATTACATTGATGATGACATTAACGAATTACCAAAAAGTTTAAAAGAAGAACATTCTATTTTTAAAGATGGGAAATACTACCAAAACAACAGTTTTAATAAAGTTTGGAATCCGAATAAAAATGCATTTAACGGAACCATTTATTTGTTAGTAGACGCTTTTGTTGCCTCTGCAGGCTCATTATTCGCTAGTTTAGTTAAAAGTGATGAACAAACCATTGTAATAGGAGAAGAAACAGCTGGTGGATATTACGGACACACTGGCCACATCCCTGTAAATTACCAATTGCCAAACTCAAAATTAATTCTACAATTCTCAATAGTAGATTTAGAACAAGATGTAAAAGAATTACCCGATGAAAACTATGGTGATGGTATTAAACCTGACTTCAATATAATTCAATCGCACTCAGATTTTATAGATAAGAAAGACACACAACTAAACTTTACCATTAATTTGATTAAAAGTAAAACATTGCCTAACAAGGTATAAAAAACATAGGGCGGTTTAGGCTAAACCTGAAAGCCTATGTTTATTTACAAAGTCGCCAAATATAAAATTTAGAATTTTCAACAAAAAAGATAAAAAGCAAAATATTATATTTGGCTTAGTACCAATTCGAAACATATCACTTATCATCTGCCCTACGTTTATTATACTGAACGTTACCACCAATTTCGAAAATGAAAAGATACTTAATAACAATATTGATTGGATTTAACCTTTTCTCATGTTTATCTGAAAGTAAAAAAGATGAGACAAACTCTAATCAAGAAACAACGACAACAAGTATTGAGAATACTGTTGGAGAAAGAATTGATGGACCCGCAAATGTTCGAGATACTATTAATGGAAAAATTATTTTCAAACTTTATGACAATGTTTTAGTTGAATCAACTCCTGAAGAAAACGACTGGAATGTTATAGGCATAATGCCAAGTAACCCTAAATCCGATTATAATGAAAATCTTCTGAAAAAAGGAGTTAAGATTTTAGTTGACGACCAAGTTATAGGAGAAACGCTTCATAACGTAGAAGTTATCATGGGTTTGTCGGGGTACACCCATAAAAACAACATTAGACAAAATACAATTATAGAAAATGCATTAAAATCTCATTTAATTAGCACTAATTACAGTAGAAAAATAGAGGGCTTTAAAAGCTTTATAGCAGACTTTAATCTTGAAAAAGATGAACAGTTTGAGGGACTAGTAGTTTACTATAAATATGAGAATTGGATTGATGACCCGTCACCAATGATGCGTATTGGGCTTGTTTTTGAAAATGACAAATTGATTTCTATTTTACATTCTAGATCATTGATAATAAAAGAGACTACCGACCATAAATTGGATTATGCATTTGACTGCTTGACATACAATGATGTTAGTAACACGGAAAATATTGTAAAAAGATTCAACCATTTTGTTAATTCCGTGGACTAAAAACTGGTGGTAACACAACCAATAAACAATACGGGCTTCTCTCCTATTCGAATGGTTTGCGTATTTTTATAGAGTCCGCCAAATCTTTTGATTTGGTATTAAAAGAAAAAAATTAAAACAAAACACAAAAGATTTGGCTTGTGATTAACCTGAAAGTAATCGCTTATTTTCTGCCCAACTTGCCATATATTTAACGTTGGCAGTAATTAGGTACGAGATGAAAAACTATTTAGAATCTTTTGGAATATTAACTGCGAATGAAATTAAATCATTTGAAGATTTAGTCACATCTAGAAAATTAAACAAAGGAGAGTACTATATTAAAGAAGGCAACATATCAATGGATGTTTCATTTGTACGTTCGGGTTTGTTAAGGTCATTCTATTATAATTCACAAGGAGAAGAAACTACCTATTGTTTTACATTTTCAAATTCTTTTGTTACAGCGTATTCTTCATTCTTAAGTCAAACCAAAACATTAGAAAATATTCAGGCTTTAACCGATGTAGAATTATATTCTCTTTCACGAGAACAAATTTTAAATCTCGAACAAAACAGCGAAAACTGGTTGCGACTATTTAAGTTTCTAACAGAACAAGAGTATATTAAAATGGAAAAACGAATTTTCTTGCTTCAAAAAGAAACAGCAGAAAAACGGTATGAAGATTTATTGAAATATAAATCAGACTATTTACAACAAATTCCTTTAAGCTATTTAGCTTCTTATCTAGGTATTACACAACGACATTTAAGCAGAATTAGGGCGCATATTTCGAATTAGACAAATGTCCTATTTAATTCACTATTGATCTTCGACTTTTGTATCAAAAAGAATGATGAATATTTTAATTATCAATGGCCACCCTAACAAACAAAGCTATAATTATGCTTTGGCAGAAGCATACAAAGAAGGTGTTCAAAAAACGAGTGCAAAATTATCAACAATTAATATTGGTGAATTAAGCTTCAATCCAAATCTTCAGTTTGGCTATCAACAAAGAACCGAAATAGAACCAGATCTTAAAGTAGCAATTGAGAAAATTAAAAATGCTAATCATATTGTTTGGATATTTCCTATGTGGTGGTATGGTTACCCGGCAATAATGAAAGGATTTATTGACCGTACGTTTCTGCCTGGTATTGCATTTAAACCAGTAAAAGGAAAGGCATTTCCTGAAAAATTACTTAAAGGAAAAACAGCACGAATAATAATTACATCAGATTCTCCAAGATGGTATGATTTTTTGTTTATGAAAAGCCCTGCAATTAATCAGTTTAGAAAAGGAACATTGAATTTTTGTGGAATAAAACCTGTAAAAGTTACTTATATTGCTCCTATTAAAAATTCGTCAAAAGAATTTAGAAAACAATGGTTGAATGCTGTAACTATCTTAGGAGAGAAACTAAAATAACTACTGCCAACAATGTGTATAAGTAATAGCGGTTTAAGTGATAAAAGGAAAGTATAAACATAAAACAAAGGTCAGTGCAAAACCGAAAGGTTAGTGAATAGAAATCCACTACTGCTCATAGCCGATACCGTAGTGCATTAAAACCAAACTTTATGGAAATAGGAAATAAAATGATAAAACTTAATTGGAAATTTAGAATTGTGTCAGCAATTTCAACTGGACTTTTATTTGTTGGAATTATGTGTCTTATGGACTATTTTTTAGATGGAGAATTTCAAAGTATGAATAGTTACTTGTTTCAAGGGATATTTTTCGGAATATTTATGGGAATTGGATTTCCGTATGTAACTCAAAAATTCGGAACTAAATTTAATTCTAAAATCGGAAAAAATATTAAGCCTGAATTGACTCAAGACGAAAATATTGAAATAGAAGGTCCTGCAAATTTATTTCGTGGAATAGAAGGTGTTGGCGGTAAATTATTTTTAACGAACAAGAAAGTTGCTTTTAAATCCCATAAAATAAATATTCAAAAAGGACAGACTGACATTCCTTACGAGAATATTAGCGAAATAATAAAAAGAAAAACAGCAAAATTAATTGACAACGGAATTCGAATAATAACCAATGACGGAAATGAATTTGACTTTGTTGTTAATGAACGAGAAAAGTGGGTTGAAAGCTGAACGAAAAAATAACGCACTACAACACCGTATAAAATTAATGGCTAGTCCTTGCCTACTTACGAAAATCCTCGCGGATTTTCTATCTGGTGTTTCTTTGCTAAATAAAGTGCTTAAACACGCCACTAATTTTATACAAAACCGTTATAGCACATTATGAAAAACCAAATCAGCATGAATCGAATCTTGATAACTTCCCTCATCCTTTTATTCGGACTTGTAAGTTGTAAAAATTCTGAAAAGACAATTGACAAGCTTCAAATTGCTGAAAATTATTTCGTGGCTCTTGATGAATCAAATAGTGCCAAAATGGAAGGTTTATTAGCGGATAGTTTGATAACCACAATACCGAAATATGAATATGAAGTAAGATACTCTAAAAATGACTACTTGAGGGACTGGTTAAAATGGGACTCGATTTTTGAACCAACTTATAAAGTGCTTGAAATGAATCTGGAAAACGGAAATGTCAAAGCAAAGGTTTCAAAATCGGACAAGAGAATTATTTTCTTTATGGGAAAGCCATTTATCACAAATGAGATTCTAAGATTCAAAGATGATAAAATAATTGAATTAGAAACGGAGTACGTAAATTTCGAAGAAGATATTTGGGGAAAGAATAGAACTGAACTTTTAAATTGGACTAAAGAAAATCATCCTGAACTCAATCTTGACCTTAATATTAATATACAAACTGAATCTGGAGGAAAGCTATTCTTAAAGGCAATTGAACGGTATGAAAACGAGAAATAACGTGCTACAACAATGGCTATAATTAATACGGGTTTCGGTGCTTAACGCCAAGTTTAGGCATATTTATGAAGGCCGCCAAATCTTTTGGATTTGGCAATTAAAAAAGAAAAATAATTTTAAAAAAAAACTCTGGCTCGCAGACCAGACGGAAACGAAAGGTTTCCTTGCCTGCCCTACTTGCCATAGCTGAGACCGTTGTTGGGCATCATTTTAAGCGCAACATTCAAATAGTATTCTTGCAAAATGAAAGAAAAATTAAAAGAACATATTGAAAATTTAACACCTCTTACAGATGATGAATTTTCCTTTGTTTTATCACATTTCTCATTTGAAAAACACAAAAAAAATGATTTTCTTATTCGAGAAGGAGAAAACGTAAGGCACTGTTATTTTGTTGTTTCAGGGCTTTTGAAATTAGTTTTCAATGATAAAGATGAAAAGCAACACATTGTATCCTTTGCAATGGAAGATTGGTGGGAAAGTGATTTTTCGGCTTACTTTACAAAAACTAAAGCAAAAATGTCATTGCAATGTATTGAAAACACTACCGTATTTTCAATTAGCCTTGATAATTATGAAAAATTATCTACTGAATTACCCAAAATGGAGCGTTTCTTTCTTAAAAAATCTAATTCAGGACATATTGCTGCACAAAATAGGATTTTATCATTTCTAACATCGAGTGCTAAGGAGAGATACGAACAATTACTTAAACAATACCCTTCATTATTTCAAAGAGTACCTAAAACCCTTTTAGCTTCTTATTTAGGGGTTTCTCGTGAGACGCTCAGTCGACTTTCTTCTTAAAGTTTTCCTTTCTTTATAATTGTGATGTTTGTCACGCCCGAACAATACTATTATTTAAATATTTGCAGTGTAATCACAAAACTATAATTATGAAAAATAAAGTAAAATTATTAGCAATTATATTATTAACAACTATGTCAACATACGCACAAAAGAAAGGAACAAATGGAAAAACGAATAATTAATCCATGGCAATGGCAAAACGAAAGAAGTTATGTACAGGCAGTAGAAGTGAAAAAACCTGAAGGAACTTTATATATATCAGGGCAAACAGCAACAAATGCAGATGGAAAATCAAGTATTGAAGATATGAAAACTCAACTAATTGAATCTTTGGCTAATTTAGAAAAAGTTATTACAGAAGCTGGATACAAATGTGAGAATATAATTAGATTAAACGTATATACCACTTCAACAGATGAGCTATTTTCTTGTTTTGATATTTTCCAAAATTGGATAACTAGACATAATATAAAACAGACAAGTACCTTATTAGAGGTAAAAAGTCTTTTTGAAACATTAAAAGTAGAATTAGAAGTTACTGTTGTTAAGTAATATTTGATTAAGGTATTCGGATAAAAAACGAATGCCCAACAACGTATAAAAGTAATAGTGGTTTGGGGCTTAACTGAAACCGCTATTACTTTTAATTTAATATATTGTTATGCGAAAAGTAAATGCATTTTACCCCCTATTACTCTAATACAAACCCGTTGTAATCAATAGCGAAAAAATACTTGTAAGAAATTTTCTAGAAAAGTTAAACTGCAAATTGTACTTTAATACATCTTGTTTTTAATTTTACATTCCATATTTATAACCTATTCGGATGGTAAAATTAAAAAGGTAATTATCGGTTCCTTGAGAATCTAACTCTGATGTACTCCTAAAAAAGTTAAGTAAATCAAATCCCAAACCTGTTTTAAATTCGACATTCCATCTATAATTAATATTTCGTTTCATACCCCAGGCAAGTGTTAAAAATAAACCACTCTCAGCATTAATATCAACGTCTTTAGGTGAATAAGCTAAAAACCTAGGATAGTAACGAAAAGCCCCAGAGGCAAAATCACCACTATTATGAAATGTGTTTTTGCTATTTCCCTGGCGTTTTCTTGAGTTGTAGTACCATCTAACCCACAAAGAACCTACTGGCAAAAATAACGGGTATTGATAAAACAATGAGTTTGGGTTTTTCTGATTAGACATAATATTATCATCTGAAATTATTTTATCTTTAATAAAAATTGGTGCTTCATAGCCAAATTCGGTTCTAAAAGCCCAATTTTTATTCAAACCAGTTTCGTTATTCCACCAAATACCAAGGGCTCCTGTTTGTATTCCGCTAATAGATTCATCAACTATCTGAGCTTTACAAACAGAAAAAAATAAAATTAGAATAAAGGGACTCCGAAAGAGATATTTCAAAATTAAAAATAGTTGTTAGTTAAACCTCACAAACGTAGGAAAAATCAACTTCGTATGCGGTTGAATCTGTAATCACAAACGTTGTAGAGAAGGAATTTGCTCATGCGCAATCGTTATGTCGATGGACTTTTTAGCTTGTTTGAGCAAATGGACTTTAGCGTTTAAAACAAAACAGAATATGCTTACTCGGACGAAAGCTATTGATTACAACAAAACCTAAACGTAATGTGGGCTAAGGGTTTTATTCGCAGCGTTTGCGTATTTTTATGAGGTCGCAAAATCTTTGGGATTTTGCTTTGGACGAGAAAAAAATAAATCAAAACAAAAAGATTTCGCTATGTGCGTGGCGGAAAGCAAACGCCAATTTGCTCCCGCACTGTTCATAGCTCAACCGTTGTATGCCATTGTGTACAACCTCTATAAAAATAGTGTCTAACAAGTTAAAAGGTTAACCCAATGAAAAAAATCATCACTTTTACCGTTTTATTTCTAATTGTATTATCGTGCTCAGACTCAAAAGATGGCGACTGGGACGATAATATAAAACTATCCCAAAAAGAAGTACAACTTTCTTCTGGGCAAAACAATGTCGAAATATCAACGGAAGGCACCGGATGGTGGATTGGGGAAGTTTCAATGGACGGGGAATTATTCGACTTAAATGGAATTGACACAACAAAGGAAAATTTTACTATTGAAGAAACTGAATTCTCTATTGAAAGAAAAAATTCAACGGAAATTTATATTTCAATGCAACAAAACCGAACTGAATCTACAAGGGTTTTGATAATTGGACTTCAAGCGGGTAATTATTTTGATGGAATAAAGATTACGCAGTCAGCGAATTAAAGAACAACGGCATACCACAAAACCTATAAACAATACGGGCTTCGGGCTTAGTCGCAGGGTTTGTGTATTTTTATGATGTCGCTACATCTTATGGATTTAGCTTTAGAACAAAAAAATAAAACGAAACAATAAGCTTTAGCTTCGTGCGCAGACGGCAACGAAAAGTTTCCTTACTACCGCACTACGCTTAGCCCAAACGTTGTAAGTAATTTAAAAATATCCCTTTGAGAATATTTAAAAACATATTATTATTCCAAAAAAAAATATTTTTTATCTCTTATATGATTTCAATCGTGATTGGAATATTACTTGGCGGCAAATTTTCTACTATTGGATTCTGTTTCATTATAATTGCTCCAATAATTCAATATTACGTTTATGAAATAAAACATAAAAACGAATATTACTTCTACTATAATTTAGGATTAGGCAATCTTGAACTATGGGCTTCTACATTCATAATAGCTTTAATTAATCTGTTGATATTATCATTAATATGAATGGACTACATATTGACAGTTTAACCAAAAAATACAATAATAAAGTCATCCTAAGTGATATATTCCTCTCGTGCGAAAAAGGCAAAATAACGGGTTTAATTGGTAGAAATGGTTCTGGAAAATCTACGTTTTTAAAAATAGTATTTGGGACTGAAAAGGCTGAATCGAAATTTGTACGAATAGGTAAAAAAATAATTAGAAATATTTCAGATGGAAGAAATCTAATCAACTATTTGCCACAAGACAATTTCTTACCAAATAACATAAAAATAAGCACATTAATAAAGCTATTTCTTTCAAAAGAGAATTCGGATATTCTATTTAAGAACGAGCATATAATTCCATTGTTAAACAAACAAAATCAAGACTTGTCTGGCGGCGAAAAAAGAATAGTGGAAATATTACTAATCATTCATTCTGATACAGAGTACATTTTACTTGATGAACCATTTAACGGAGTAAGCCCCATTGTTCGGGATTATATCATAGAATATATTAAGAAAATGAAGTTGAATAAAGGATATATTATTACGGACCACGATTATGAAAATGTAATCAATTTAGCGGATAGTATTTTGTATTTGCAAAATGGATATTTAAAAGAAATCAATGACAAAAGCGAATTAGTTGAGTTAGGCTATCTAACAAAAACTACTTACAACAATACCTATAGCAAATAGGGCGAAAAAGTGCTAAATTTAATGTCTTGGTATTATTTATTAAGTCCGCCAAATCTTTTGGATTTGGCAATTAAAAAAGAAAAAATAATTACAAAACAAAAAGCTTTGGCTCGCAGACCAGACGGAAACGAAAAGTTTCCTTGTCTGCCCTACTTGCCATAACTGAGACCGTTGTGTGTCAGCTATCAAAACACCTAATAAAAATAAAATCTATTAAAAATTCACAGTTTGCTTTTTCTACTGTCTAATATAATGTAGCCAAAACTCATTGGTTATTTAAATTTATTAAAATGTCAGTAATTAAAAATCACGATGTACAAAGTATTAACCTATCAACATCAACCGAAAAAGCATTTGATTACATTGCCAATCCTGTAAACTTAGAAAAATGGACTGGAGCTTTTAAAAATGCCGATGACAAATCTGCACTATTAGTTACTCCAAACGGAGAACTTAAAATTGGTTTAGAAACAAAAACTAATAGAGAATTAGGAACTATAGATTGGTACATGACAATGCCGGACAAAAGTGTAGGCGCTGCATATTCAAGAGTAACTTCAGGACCTGATGGTAAGGCTATTTATTCTTTTGTTTTAATAGCTCCACCTGTGCCTTTAGAAGAAATAGAAGGAACTTTGACAGCTCAAATAGGTCAACTTAAGGATGAACTAATAAAATTACAAGAAATTTTAACAGTATAAAAAAACATAAAAAAGGCTAAATTTCATTTTAGCCTTTTTATAAATCTAAACATGAAAGAGCAACTGATAAAAGAAAGCTTAGCAGGAAATAAAAAAAGTCTTGAAAAATTGATAAAATCTATTGAAGGTTTAGTGTACAATTTGACACTTCGTTTTTTATGGAATAAAGCGGATGCAGAAGATGCCACCCAAGAAATTTTGATAAAAGTAATAACCAATTTAAGTAAATTTAATAGGAAAAGTAAATTTGATACTTGGGTTTATAGCGTTTCTACTAATTACTTAATCAACCAAAAGAAAAGTTCGTTTGAGAAGCATCCTATGTCGTTTAGTAGCTTTTCTGAAGAATTATATATGATTAAAGAGCCTGTTAGTTATGATTTACCTGATAAATATTTATTAGAAAAAGAAATGAAAACAGGTTGTACCTTAGCAATGTTACAATGCCTGAGCAGAAATTTGAGAATTGTTTTTATACTAGGTAGTGTTCTTAAAATAAAAAGTAATGTAGCTTGTGAAATTTTAGAAATTACACCTGTAAATTTTAGAAAAAGACTGGAAAAGTCAAGAAAACTAATAGATACTTTTATGAATTCTAATTGTGGTGTTTACAATCCTAAAAACCTTTGTAGGTGCAACAATAAAATAAACAATGCTTTAGCTTGTAAAAGAATTATAAAGAACGACCTGAGTTTTGTTTCTGATGTAGAAGTTTATAATGACGAAATGGAAGAATTAAATTCTATGACTGGTATTTATGGAAATCACGGAAAATTTAAAAGTAAATCAGACTTTTATAATGAGCTAGCAAAACTTGTAATGAATAAAAGAATAATAAATTTCGAGCAATAAATAAAGCCGAACCCACAACAAAGTATAAAATTAATTGCTTGGTTCTAGCCTACTTACGAAAATCTTCGCGGATTTTCAGCTTGGTGTGTACTTGCAAAGTTAAGTGCTAACTCACGCAACTACTCATAGCTGATACCGTTAGTTGTAAGCAGAAAAAACAAACCTCATGAGTCCAAAAATAAAAACATTAAAGCCAAATGAACTTTTGGAATCTTTCATGGATTTTGGATTAAAACGGAATGACATTTTCAAAAAGGGACATGAACTTTTCTATATTGCCAAGTTACAAGATTTAACACCAATTTCTCGGCCCCCTGTTCCTCCTGTAAAATCAAAAACACATTCTTTAATTTTTCTTACAAGTGGTGTTTTAGAAATGAATGTTGGTTATCAAAAAATTCATATCAATAAAAATGAATGTGTTATAATTCCGGCTGGTATGGTTTTTAGTCATAGTATTGAAAATTATAATAAAGGAAAAGAAGGAAAAGGCATTATTTGTGGATTTAGTGATGATTTTTTAATTGGACAAATTGGTAGTCGTGATTTGTTAAAATCTTTCGAATTTTTGACAATTTTAGGAAATCCAATTATCAAGCCTAAAAAACAATCCATAAAATATCTAGTTCAATCACTGAATAGAATTATGTATGAATACAAAACATCAAATCTAAAAAACGTACTCATACTACAATCTTACTTTATTTCTATACTTTGCGAATTAAACACTGATTACCTATCTGCTTCTTTAAAAAAAAATAAAACTGCAATTAAGATAACTAATAGATTTATAGAGTTAGTTCACAAAAAAATAAATACTACACACCAAGTTTCTACTTATGCTTCATTGCTAAATATCAGCCCTAATCATTTAAATAAAACTATTAAAATAATTACCCAAAAATCTCCTTCTAATTGGATTAGAGAGATTTTGATTAACGAAGCAAAAGTATATCTCTTTCAAACTGACCTTTCTATACAGGAAATATCCTTACAATTAGGATTTGATGACCAATCATATTTTACTCGCATATTTAAAAAACAAGAAGGCATAACGCCAGTCGCTTATCGAGAATTGATTGATTTGTCCTAACATCAGATTGTTCTCTTCTAGTCTTGTTCTTCTCTCACCCCCTACTTTTGTTGGAGAAAAAATAAATGGTAAGCAATTATCATTTTATACGTTGTAAAAAAACATAATAAAATTGAATGATTCACGTATTTAAGACTTCGGTTAGAACTACAAAGGATGTTGACAAAATAAGACCTCTGCTAGATAATTTATCTTAGAATCTAAAATGGAATTTTGATTTAGAAGATTGTGACAATATTTTACGAATTGAAACTTCCTTTATCTCACCAAACACAATTATAAACCTACTGGTTGATGCCTCATTTGATTGTCAAGAATTAGAATAAATAGAAATTATGAAAAAAATGAAAGCAATAATATGCACAGAATATGGAGAGCCAAACGTCTTAAAATTGACTGAAGTCCAAAAACCAATTCCAAAAAAAAATGAGGTAATAGTAAAAATTCACTCAACTGCTGTTACTGCAAGTGACTGCCTTATTCGTGGATTAAAGATACCTGGAGGACATCGCTTTCCTATGAAGCAGTTAATGAAATTTGGAATGCGTGTATTTATTGGATTTACAAAACCACGAAACCCTATACTTGGTTTAGTATTCTCTGGTGTAATAGAAAAAACTAATAATGTTTCTAACTATAAACTTGGAGATGAAGTATATGGTTTTACGGGAGTAAGCAGAGGAACTTATGCAGAATATAAATGCGTATCTAATAAAGAAATAATATCAGGACAAATGGCTTTGAAACCTAAAAATGCCAGCCATCAAGAGGCTACAGCAATTGTTTACGGAGGAACATTAGCTATACATTTTATGAGGAATGCAAATATTAAAAAAGGACAAAAGGTTTTAATTTATGGAGCTTCTGGTGCGAATGGTACAGTTGCTGTACAAATTGCCCAGTATCATGGAGCTGAAGTCACAGCAGTTTGTAGTAATAAAAATTTTGATTTAGTAAAATCACTTGGTGCGAATAAAGTAATTGATTACACATCTAAAGATGCAATCAATAAGTTAGAAAAATATGATTTTATTTTAGATGCAGTTGGAAAAAACAAAACATCAAGTTTAAAAGTAGCATCTAAAACTTCACTTACATCGAATGGTATTTATGCATCCGTTGATGATGGTTTTTTAAAAATAAAACCAAGCTATTTACAAAAATTAAATACCTATTTTGAAACTGGAAATTTTAAAGCTATAATTGATAGAACCTATTCTTTGAATGATACAGAAAAAGCCCACGAGTACGTAGAAGAAGGTCATAAAAAAGGGAATGTTATAATAAATGTGGTGTAAAGAGTTAAGATATACCTTGTATTCGAACCTTCTTTATATTCAGAACTTTTTCAATAATTTACTTTAAATATAGAAGGAGTTTTACTTAATTGATTAAAAAGCCAGCAGCTAACACAGTATATAATTTATTGCTAGGTATAGTCTATTTTCGAAAACCCTCGCGTATTTTCTATTCGGTTTGTATTTGCTAAATTAGTTGCATAAACCATGCAGCTAATCTTATACAAAACCATTATGCCCAATTAAGAGAGAATGAATAGACTAACTCGAATAACAGCAATTCTAATTCAATTACAATCTAAAAAAATTGTTACTGCAAGTGAAATAGCTGAAAGATTTGAAATTAGCTTAAGAACTGTTTACAGAGACATTAAAACACTTCAAGATGCTGGAGTTCCGGTAGGTTCTGAAAACGGAGTTGGATATTTTATGGTGAATGGCTATTCATTACCACCAATAATGATTACTCAAGAAGAAGCAAATGCTCTAATTGTTTCGGAAAAATTAATTCTAAACCAAGGAGACACTTCCTTGATTAAAGATTTCAATTCCTTACTAATAAAAATAAAATCGACTCTTAGGGCTTTTGAAAAAGAAGAAATTTCAAAACTGGAGAATAGGATAGAACCTTCAACAAAAAACAAAAAAAACACAAGTAATTGGTTGTCTTCAATACAAAAATCAATCACCCACTCCAATGTTATAAAAATCAATTACTTATCAATTTACAAGGATGAACATACAACTCGTGAAATTGAACCTCTTGCCATTTATTTCACCGAGAGTTCTTGGGTTTTAGTTGCATTCTGTCGTTTACGAAACAACCTACGCGAATTTAGATTAGATAGAATTTCTACACTCTTTATTACCTCAGAAACGTTTGATTATCAACAAGATTTCTCATTAAATGATTATTTCAAGAAATTTATTGAAGTATAGCTGACATAGGGTTGTCACTCCTCCCATTTACATTTGTCTCATAAACTTAAATATACCAAATGAAGCATTTATTAATTGGTATTATAGCTGTCGCATTGTTTAGCTGTAATACCCAGAACAAAACAAGTATGAGCGAACAAAGTAAAAAGGTTGGAACAATTGAATTGGTTATTTTTGATACCTATCCTCAATATTCCAAAGCAGAAGTGATAGCAGCAGCAAAAGCCGTGAATCCTGTTGCAGAAAAATTTGATGGCTACATTGGAAGAAAGCTAGCGGTAGACAAAAACGGTAAATGGACTGATATTGTTTATTGGACTGACCTGAAATCAGCTGAACATGCTGCACAAGAAATTTTGAAAAGTGAAACCTGTAAAAAATTCTTTGGAATGATAAATCAAGAAACTATGCAATTTATGCATCTTGATCCTGTAATGGATTCCAAATAAAAAGGTATGACTAAAAACGACATAATTAAAAGGGTTCAGGAAAAATTTGATGGTCTTGTCCTAAATAAAAATTGGGGAGAAATAGGACTATTTTACAATCCAGAAAATAAACTAAGTAAGGGTATCTATCTATTGACATTCAAAGAAAAAGATGGTTTAAATGACAAAGCATCAAATACGGATAGAAATGGCGTATTTAGGCTAAACGTTGGAATATCAAAAGATACCTTTTTTAGGTTGTTTGGAGAAAGACCCAAAAGACCAAAAGCAGGCCAAATAATTGATATGCCTTATGACTTTTCTGAACTTAATAAAATAATGCCTCATCCGATTTATGGTTGGATGAGTTGGATTTGTATTTTAAATCCGACAAGGGAAACTTTTGATAAATTATTCCCACTAATCGAAGAAGGATATTATTTAGCTTTGAAAAAATACGAAAAGAAAATAGAAGGGCTTAACAATTTAAATTTAAAATAGCGGTTTAAGTGATAAAATGAAAGATAACGTATATAATTAAGTTCCGTTATAAACGAAAAAGTTAGAGAGAAAACCCCACTTCTTCTCATATACAAAAATGTTACGTTCCTACGGATTTCCGCAAAGAGACGCATCCCAAGTAATCCATTACGTAAAAGACGGGCACAATGGAGGTTTTGCACTAAAAGCACCAACAACAACAGTTTATGATATTGTTGGCAAACCAGCAGATGATTTTGAAACCATTACTCGACGATATTTAAAAGACAATCCTATGGTAAAACAATCGCTTCTCAACAAGTTGCGAACTATGGGAATTATGATGAAAGCAATAACCACTACTAAATGGAATATGACCGAATTTGAAAAAAATCAAGGTTTTCCAATATTTAAAAATATGATGCTATCAAATAACTCGGAGGAATGGAAATCGGAACATTTAATATAGTACGGAGAAAGTACGGGCGACAACAACATATTTAAAACATAGCTATTTCAGGACAAGACACGATTTACAAACATCCTTTACAAAGTTATAGAAACATCGTTTACACTTTTTAAGTTGCATCTGGAACCAATATTCAGATGCTATGCCTCGGAAAGAACAGACGATTATGGAACAAAAAATTGAATTTATCTGTGAATGGCGAACTGGAAAATATGCCATCACAGAGCTTTGTAAATGTTTTGATATTTCAAGGCCAACGGCCTATAAAATCATCGCGCGATTCGAAAATGAGGGCTATGAAGGGCTAAAGGAACTATCTAGAAAACCTCGAAGGCCACACCCGAATACGACCAACGAAAAAGTGGTAGAGCGCATCCTTTCCCTGAAAGAAAAACACAAGCTCTGGGGTGCTAAAAAATTACATACCCTATTGTATAAAGATTTCTCTGATGATATAATCACATCTGTCCTGACCGTAGACAACGTCCTTAAAAAACATGGTTTGGTGTCGCCTCAAAAACGACTTAGAAGAGTCAAGCCCATACCCCCCGTTTTTGACCTGAAAGCGCAACAATTACGTTTGAACAGCTTTGTAAAAGAATATAACAGCCTAAGACCTCATGAAGTATTGAACATGAAAACACCCGCCTCAGTACATGAATTTTCAACAAGACCTTTCCCCGAAAGAATCCTAAACTTTGATTACGATGCCAAATGAAAGTCTTAAAAGTTACACAGAATGGAGCCATCAGATGGAAGGCCTACAATTGGGTTTACCTTTCCGCTTCGCACCAAGGTAAACATATCGGAGCACTAGACATTGGTAATGGTATTTGGAGGGTGTTTTATAGAAACGTATTTTTAGGATACTTTGATGAACATGTGATTAGAAAGAAAGAACAATCAATAAGGTTAGAAACTAACTTAGTGTAAACTCTAATCTATAACTTTTGTAAACTATGTATATTAACGAACATTAATGAATGAAATTAGAAAGCAATACTTTTTTAGGCAAAACATTCCAAAAATTTAATACTAACTACGGTACAATTTCATTAGTTGATTATAAAAACCCCGTGTCAGAAAAATGGCATTATCATGAAAATATTCATCTTTCATTAATTCTCCAAGGCGGAAATTTAGAATCCAGAAAAAAGAATGACTTACAAGTGTCAACTGGGAAAATATTATTTTATAATGAAGGAGAATTACATTGCAATAAGCACACCATATTTCCTTCTAAGAATCTTAATATAGAATTGAGCAATGATTTTTTTAAAAATAATGGAATAAAATTCGATGGTAAAGAACTATATAATGAAAACACCTTTTCTTCTTATTTAAAACTAGTTAACATCTATCATGAATTGAGTTTTAATGATATATATACTTCCGATTCAATCCACAATATTTTATATGATTTGTTTGCTAATACATTAGAAAATAATAAACCAAGTTGGTTAAAAGATTTAACAGAAATTATAGAAGATCGTTGGAATGAGTTTATCCCTCTAAATGAATTAGCCTCTATTCTTAATGTGCATCCCGTTACTATTTCGAAATATTTTAGAAAATACCTAAATGGCACGCTTGGAGATTATATGAGAATTGTAAAACTGAAGAGAGCGTTTAATTTCTTATTAAATTCGAAAAAATCAATCACAGAGATTGCCTATATCTGTGGCTTTTCAGATCAAAGTCATATGACCAAAGTTTTTAAAATATATGTTGGCTTTACTCCAAAAGAAATAAGGCTACTATAATATATTCTGGCTAATATCATACTATTTTTCAATGTTTAAACCCTATAATTTTACCATTAGTAATGTTACTATGTTTTAAGTTATTCATAGTAAAGTCTGTTTGCACAAAATACAGCTCAATAAAAAACAAAGTAGATTCTAGCCGTTAATCTAAAATCATCAGTTGAAATGAAATCAAAACTAATTACCATTGTGCTAATTCTTTTGGGCATTAACCTAAATGCGCAAGAGCTTAATAAAAAAAGGATCAAGGAAGTTATTGACAAAATTCCTGAATTAATTAAATCAAATTACGTAAACCCAAAAAAAGGAAATCAAATTGCATTACAAATTCAAAAAGAAATAAATTCTGGCAAATATTACAAAATCAGACATCCAGACTCTTTGGCTAGTGTACTCACAAAAGATTTAAAAAGAATAAGTAACGATGGACATATGTATGTAAATCACTTAACTAAAAACGGTAAAGAAACAAAGGAAACCACTGATTGGGAAGCAGAAGAAAAAGCTCTAGAAATTAAGCTTAACTATGGTTTTACAGAAATTCAGATTTTTGAAGACAATACTGGGTATATTAAAATAGTAGAATTTATGCACCCTAAACGTTCAATGCAAACCGCGGTAGCTGCAATGAAATTTGTAGAAAATACAGATAATCTAATTATTGATATTCGAGATAATGGTGGTGGATACCCAGGTATATTAGAGTACATCATGAATCATTACTTCGAAGGGGCGCCAACATTGCTATCTACAACCTATTTTTCTGATCCAAAAATAACTCCTTATACCAATTACACGTCAGATTTAGTCTATGGAAAATTGAGAATAGGAAAGCCATTGTATATTTTAATAAACAAAAACACAGGTTCAGCATCTGAATATTTTGCGTATACTTTACAAGCTTTTGGAAAAGCAATACTTGTTGGAGAAACATCTGGAGGTTCTGCACATAATAATGATTACTTTTCGTTAAGTAAAGATTTTAGAATTTCTATATCTACAGCTATGCCAATTAATGAGATTACTAAAACGAATTGGGAAGTAAAAGGTGTAGTACCTGATGTTAAAGTTAAAAGTGAAAATGCTAAGAAAAAAGCACTAGATATAATTTTGAAAAATAAATAACTGCTGCCATCAAAGTATATTAATCGTTGGTTGATTAGAACTAACTTCAAGTGCGTTACAATTAGCAAACATTGTAGTGGTTTGAAAGGGAAGTGTTTAGAAATACCTGACGCTTCAACCGCTAACCTTCAACAACATGTTTGAAAATTCACCGTCAAAAATTAAATTCATTATTCTTTTTGGTAGCACAAACTTCACTCTATTTCCAATTTTCTAACTTATAGTCTTCAATTGTCTTTTTGATATAAGTTTCTTTATTATTTTTTACAATTTGAAGCGATTCACCAGAATATAATTCTGGATGAAATTCTCTAACGTGCTTATCGCTCCAAAGAGATAATTCTGCTATTATGGGCATTAGGTCTACACCCTTTTCGGTTAATGTATAAATATTGGTTTTCTTATTATCTGGCAATTTATCTTTTGTGATAATCTTAAACTCTTCGAGCATTTTTAATCTTGAAGACAATATGTTAGTAGCAATAGCTTCTTCACTCTCAATAAAATCTTTAAACGTTTTTTTTCCTTCAGTCAGCATTTGTTTAACAATAACCAAAGCCCATTTATCGCCAATAACATCAAGCGCAACAGTTATAGGACAATTACATCTGAATTTATGATCCATTATATCTAATGTATTAATAATTGATTGCAAAGGTACAATTTTTATTTTTTTACTTGCAAAATGAAATTAATTATATTTTTACTTGCATAGCAAAAGTAATGTATATATTTTTGCTTGCACTTTAAAAGTAATAAATAATATATAAAACAAATAAAAATGAAAAATGTAATTATCACAGGAAGCAGTAACGGGTTCGGATACCTATCAGCAAAACTATTTGCAGACAACGGTTATAAGGTTTATGCAACAATGAGAAATCCTGACGGAAGCAATTCTGAAAAGAAATAAGAACTGGAAAATTATTCTTCAAATGTGAAAGTTGTAGCTATAGATGTTGCTAATGATGACTCCGTTTCAAAAGCAATGGACAGCATCATTAAAGAAGAAGGTACCATAGATGTTTTAATAAACAACGCTGGTATTATGCATTTAGGAATTGCAGAGGCGTTTAGTGTAGCCCAAGCAGATGACTTAATGAACATTAACTATTATGGTATTATTAGAACCTCTCAGGCTGTACTACCAACTATGCGTAAAGCTGGAAAAGGGTTAATAATTAATACAACATCTGCTTATGGTAGAGTACCTGCTCCGTTTGCAGCAACTTATAGCGCATCTAAAGCAGCTGTAGAAGCATATACACAAAGTTTAAAATATGAATTGGCACCTACTGGAGTAGAATCTATTTTAGTAGAACCAGGACCATTTGCTACGAATTTAGGAAATTCATTTGTTCCAGAAGCTAGAACAGAAATTGTAGCGGAGAACCCAGAATTACAGAAGATTCTTGGCAGTATGGTTGAAGGATTTGGTGAGTTAATGCAGTCAGAAGATATTCCACAGCCTAGTATAGTTGCCGACGCTTATTTAAAACTGGCAGAAATGCCACAAGGCGCAAGACCAACACGTACAACCGTTGGATTACCATTTGGTGCAGACAAGGTTAATGAACTAACGCAGTCTATACAAGATGAGTCTTTAAACAATTACAAATTAGAGTACTTATTAGAAACAAAAATCAAATAAAATGAACAATAATATAGCAGGCAAAGTAGTCGTCATTACAGGAGGAAGCAGCGGATTAGGAGAAGCTACAGCGCATTATTTGGCAGAAAAAGGAGCAAAAGTAGTATTAGGTGCTCGTAGAGTAGAAAAATTAGAAAAAGTGGCTACCGAAATTAAAAAAAAAGGAGGTGCTGTTGAAATTTTAAGAACCGATGTTACCAATGCCGATGATGTAAAAGCTTTGGTAAAAAAAGCCATTGACAGTTTTGGCAAAATTGATGTTATGGTCAATAATGCCGGTATTATGCCTTTAGCACCATTAAGTGCTTTAAAAGTTAACGAATGGGACAGTATGATCGATGTTAACATAAAAGGTGTGCTATACGGTATTGCTGCAGCCTTGCCAGAATTTGAAAAACAAAAATCGGGTCACTTTATTAATCTAGCATCTGTTGCGGGATTAAAAGTTAGTCCAGGCGGAGCAGGGTATAGCGGTACTAAATACGCAGTACGTGCCATAAGTGAAGGATTAAGGCAAGAGGTTGGTAAAGATATTAGAACCACTATTCTTTCACCGGGTTTAATAGATTCTGAACTACAACTAGGAAGCTCAGATGAGGGAACTTCGCAATTTATACAACAAGTTTACAAAGATGCTATTCCTGCAATTTCCATTGCAAAAGCTGTTGCTTACGCTATTGAACAACCTGCAGATGTAGATATTAACGAACTGGTAATTCGTCCTACGATACAAGAATTTTAAAAATTAAATAAGAATAAAATGGAAGATTTTAAAAAAATATGGAATAACTGGTGTGAAAGTTGGACTATCACTAATAACACGGAAAGAGAACAAGAGTTACAGAAATTTATAGCTGAAGATTTTAAATATACAGATCCACTTCTTTCAGTTAATGGTCGTGTACAAATATCGAATTATATCGGTCAGTTTCAAGAGCAATTTCCGGGTACAACATTTGTTCCAACAAAAATAACTTCTCATCACGATAGATATCTAATAAAATGGGATATGCTAAACGAAAAGAATGAAGTTGTTGATGATGTAACGAGTTTTGCATTAGTTGAAGACAATAGATTAAAAGACATTACTGGATTCTTTGATGTAGAAAATTATCCTAATTTATAATTCAGTCTTTTAACAAATTAATGTTATTTCGAAAATCACAGTAGTATATTTCATTATTATTGTGATTTTTTATTGACCAAATAATTAAAAGCCAGTTGCCAACAACGTATGCATTCATAGACTACCTTAACCTGTACCTGGATTCAAAACATTTTCTTATCAAAAAACAATTTTATGAAAATTTTAAATATTCTTTTTCTTGTCTTAGTATTAATAGTACAAAAAAGCTTTTGTCAAGTACCTGTGCAAGAAGAAAGAACAGTTACGGAACCTTTTATAGCAGGAAGGTTATCAAAAGATAGTTTAAGGCTTGGATATTTTAAAGGTGAAAATGGCAAAAAAGGTTTGTACGTTAATGGAAAACATATAACAGAACCCATATATGATAAAGTGATTCCGCGAAATAGAAAAGGCTACATTGTAAAACTTAATGGAAAGTTTGGTTTTATAGATTATGAATCGAAACCAATTATTCCCATAAAATATGATTCTATATATGATGTAACTAGTGATTTTCTAGTTGTTAAAAAAGGTTCAAAAAATGGTGTTATTAATTACACTGGAAAAAAAGTGATTCCCATTAAATATGCCAAAATATTTGGCGGAAATACAAATGGCTTTATGCTTGTAGAGAATCATAAGGGCTTATTACTACTCAATAAAAAAGCTAAACCTGTTTTTAAAGCAAAATTAGACAGAGTCGATATGTATGCCAATGCTGCTTTTGTTAAGGCTAACGATAAATATGCCTTAGTTACAAACTTCTTAAAAACAGAATTTATTTACGATACTTTAACAACGAAGGAATACCACAAAACAGGTGAAAATATAAAAGTAAAACCAAATAAAAACTATTCATTTAAACGCCAGAAATTAAACAAAATAATAGTAGTTAAAAATGAAAAAGCAGGTATGATAGATACCTTAAACAACACCATTATTCCAATAGAAAATGATGGCATTACTTATGAAAGTATTAAAAGATACTATACTATCACAAAGGACAAAAAAATAGGTGTTTATCTATTAAAATGTAACAAATACCTAGCACCAGAATATGATCATATTTCTATGGATGGAACCACATTTTTGCAAGTTGCAAAAGACAAAAATATAGGATTAATAGACGATGCGACTGGCGAATTTATTTTACCAATAGAATATGAACAAATCTACAAACAAGACACCATTTTTGTGGTTACAAAAAATAAGAAGAAAGGTGTTTTTAACCGCAAAGGCATACAGCTCATCCCAAATAAGTACGACGATATTGACAACCTTGGTGGTTTTCTTAGTCATGAATATGATGGCTTATTAAAGGTAAAAATAGATACGCTTTATGGTTTGCTAAATGGAAAAAATAAAACACTTTTGCCTGTAAAATACACTTGGTTAAATGATTTTGAAAACAAACTTATCATTGCCGGCGTAAATAGTAAATTTGGATTGTTTGATGGAAATGGAAACGAAATTCAACCTTTAACGTATAACTATATTCAACGAAAACGAACACCTCGTTCTAAAATATATTTCACTGTAAAAAATAGGCTATATGGTGTTTTAAATGAAGCCGGTTCAGTAAAGCACAAAAATGAATTCAAGAACGTAAATCACATTCATGATGATAGAAATAACTTAAACCTTTTAACCCCACATTCGAAATACCTTCTTCAAGTAATTCATAAAGATGGAAAACAAGGGGTTATTGATGGTTTCAATGGAGAATTTATAGTACCCTTAGCTGACTTAGAAATTCTTCAGACTATGAAAAACCACTTTACAAACGTAACTTATTTTTTAGTTAGAAAAGGCTCTAAATATGGTGTGATTGATGAAACTAATAAAATAATTATTGATTTTCAGTATACAGATTTAGATATTTCACTGACGTCAATAGTTAGCTCCCCTCAAAACTCTTTAAGGCAAACAACTTTAGTAGCAAAAAAAGGTGACAAATATGGAATTATAAATCTATTGAATGAAGTTCTTGTACCATTTAAATATAAAAACCTAAAAAAAATAGATTCTGATGGTTTATTTAAAGCAAAACTAAATGAACATTTCATATTGATAGACGCCAAAGGTACCATATTAAATAAAGGCCCATTTGATGAGATTTCAAATTTTGAAAACTTAGGCTCCGAAAAATCATCAATAGCACTAGGGTTTTCTAATGGAAAAATGAAAGAAATAAATTCAAAAGGTGAATTTATTTCTAAAGAAGTAGCTATGGAGCCTCACAAAGGTTTTAAATCTTTTTTAGAGTTAAAGCTTGCACTTATTGAAGCTTTGGAAAATGAAAACGATACACTTTTGTTCGATTTTGTTGAAAAAATTTCACCCTCAAAACATTTAGTATACTGGCTCAAAAACGCAGATCAGCGCATATCTTCTAGAGTAAGATATTTAGATTATGATTATATCACAAAAACCTATTTTGAACGACTTTTAAGATTTAAACGATACCGTTGGAATCGTTCGTATTTTAACAAAAATAATCTTCATACCGAAGATTTTACGACGATCAATGATTTTGGTCTAACAACAAATAAACGTGTTTCAGATTGGGCATATGATGACACCAAAACCTTAGAAAAATTCTTGAGAAACTCAATAAAAATAAACGGATATTGGATAAGCTCTTACTTTGCAAGTAGAAGATTTTAAAAGCAATGAAATGCCAACACTGTATATATAAAATAACGGTTTAAGCGATTATTTCAAGATGAGTTTTGTAAATTGAAAAGTAATAGTAATTTAAAAAGCCTCTTTGTAAAACTTAGTGCTTTTCATATACATAAACTGTTACCCATCATTTTCACAAACAAAAAACCATCTCAACCCGTTTGACTTAAACGATAGAAAAATCTTACGGTATTTGAAGTGTACTATAAGAAATCTTAACATTTACCGTTTGTCGTTTTAGATAAGTATGGTAAATGAAATCAAAACCTTTTTTAATTATCCTTTGTATTGCACTCTGGTTAAACTCTACATTTTCTCAAGAAGTTGAAAAATCGATTTTTGGAATGCAAACAGGTTTTTTAGGGGTTTGGTTTAACCATGAATTAAGTTTAAATCATCATTGGGTTTTACATACTGAATTAGGACTAGACGGAGCCTTAAGCAGAATAGTTGACAATGGAGATTTTCCTATCATATTACCAATGATTAGCTTTCAACCAAGGTATTATTATAATCTACCTAAAAGACAGGCTGAAATGAAAGATATTTCTGATAATTCAGGAAACTATTTAGCAATAAATTTTCTTTTTTATCCAAATTTCCTATCCTATTCCACGCAAGAGAATATTAATATAAAAAATGGTTTGTTTATTATGCCATCATGGGGTATCAGGAGGAATTTTAATCGGTATTTTTATTATGAATTGGGGCTTGGCGCTGGTTTTAACCTTAGTGGTATTAGTGAAATAAAAGGTAACGAAAGTATACTCATTTATAATATACTCGCAAGAGTAGGTTATAAAATGTTTTAAATTCAATCAGGTAAGAGTTTTCAAATATCATATCAATTGATTTACTCCTATGTAATTGTTATGTCGATGGACTTTTTAGTTTATTTCGCAAATGGACAACTTACTCAATCGAAGCTGTTGTGCTTATGGACTTACCAATTATGCGAAAAAGCTAACTCGGACGGAAAAAACGCTGGGTAACAAAACCAAAACTTAATAAGAGCTTTAGGGCAAAATCAAAAGGTCTATGTATATTTATAATGTCGCTAAATCTTATGGATTTAGCTTTGGATAAAAAAAATAAAACTAAACAATAAGCTTTAGCTTTGTGGTTCAGTAAGAAACAAAAAAAACAATACCTGCCTTAGCCTCAATCACGGGTTATAATTACGAAAATAACACTATAGATAAGGTTTATAAACTAAAACTGAATTGAACTACAAGAATTCACATACTCTAATTCTTAATAATATAGCAAGGTTCATCGATTTAACTGAATTAGAAAAGAAAAAATACCTCTCATTACTTACAGAAATTAAAGTCAAAAAAAAGGCATTTTTGATGAAAGCAGGTGATGTTACTAAGTATGAATACTTTATAACAAAAGGATGTTTAAAAGTTTATACCATAGGTGAAGATGGTGCACCCCATATTTCCATGTTTGCTATAGAGGATTATTGGACGGGTGACATGGTGAGCTTTATGACAAAAGAACCAACACACTATTTCATCAAGGCTACGGAAGATTCAGAATTATTAGGTGTTTCTAGGGCTAATTATGATTTACTATTTCATGAAATACCAAAATTTGAAAGATTTTATCGTATGCTATATCAAAGGTCACTCGTAAGTTATATTAAGCGCTCTAATCATGGATTATCATTAACAGCTGAGGAACGATATATCGAATTCAAGATGAAATATCCAAAAGTGATCAATAGAATCACCCAAAAAGACCTAGCGGGTTATATTGGTATTACTCCAGAATTTATGAGTAAGATAATTACAAAAGTTAATCGAAGGTAAAAGTCTTAAACTAGTTCATTTTTTTTCATGCCTAGCTATCGGAATTTTGAAGCATGAAAAAAATCACAATTATTACTTTTCTTTTAATCATTGGGTTTTCGCATTCTTTTCAAGCTCAATTTACACAGGTAGAACTGTTTTCTGGTTTTGATAAAACAGATTTTACTTTATACTCGAGCTATGCCATAACCAAAAATCAGACCCTTAGCCTAAATACCCTTGCTTTCTTTCAAAAGTTTACAAAAGAAAACCAAGAATTCGATGAGATAGGTGTACAACCCACTTTATTCTGGAACGTTAATAAGCGTATTGCAATTGGACCATCGATTTATTACAACAGCTTTGCGGGTTATTCTAATCGAATATCTGCAAAGTTCGCAGTACAAAATTCACGTATTGTTTTTGTAATTATTCCTACTGTTGCCCATTCTCAAAAAAAGAATGCCAGCTATGCAGAAGCATTCGCACAATTTCAATTCCATATACCCATAAATGATCGAGTTTCTCTATGGTTAAACGGTCAGTTTTTAACCGTATGGGATGAATTTAAAACACATTCAAGAAGCTTTCAGCAGTTAAGAGCTGGCTCATCATTCAACCAACACCAATTTGGTATCGGTGCCGACTTTGATCAATACGGACAAAAACCAATTGAAAAATCATCTTTTGGTGTGTATTACCGAAAAACTTTATAAACAATTTTTAAATCATAAATAGTATGAAACATTTAGTACAAAAACTTTTAAAAACGCATCCAAATATTGGGTTTAGTATTGCACGATTAACGCTTGGTTTAGTAATACTTCCTCATGGCTCACAAAAATTACTAGGACTCTTTGGCGGATATGGCTATGAAGCAACCATTGATTTTTTTACAACGCAAATGGGATTACCCAGTTTTGTATCATTCTCAATAATTATGATAGAGTTTTTTGGTGCAATCTCACTAATTTTAGGCCTCTTCAGTAGATTTTGGGCATTCGCACTCACCGGAATGTTTATGGGTATCATTTATACCACGCAACTTGAACATGGGTTTTTCATGAATTGGTTCGGCAATCAAGCTGGTGAAGGTTACGAATATTCGCTACTAATTATAGGCCTTGCATTAACCATAATAAATAATGGTAGTGGAAAATGGTCATTAGACAATGTAATCTCTAAAAAACAATAATCATGAAAAAAATAATCACAATTGCAGGAAGTAATAGTCAAAAATCGATCAATAAAAGTTTATTAATGTACACTTCAAGTTTATTAAAAAATGTAGAATTGATTCCAATTGATTTAAATGATTTTGTATTACCCATTTATGGCGTTGATTATGAAGATGAAAATGGTATACCTACTGCGGTTAAAAGACTAAACGAAAGACTTAGAATTGCAGATGGGTTTATAATATCTTTAGCAGAACATAATGGCTCTTATGCTGCTGTATTCAAAAATGCTATCGATTGGCTTTCACGAGTAAATATGAAAATATGGAGAGAAAAACCTATGCTGTTGATGGCAACCTCGCCAGGAGCTAGAGGCGGCCAAACAGTGCTACAATCTGCCAAAACATATTTTCCCTTTTTAGGTGCTCAAGTAATTATAGACTTTTCATTGCCAAACTTCTATACCAATTTTAATAATGACCAGATTGTAGATAGTAACTATAAAAAGATACTTCAAGAAAAAGTAAATAAATACTATAACAAACTCTGAATTTTGCATCAAAATGGCGAAACATTTAATAAAAACAGGTTGATAGAATTAGGCATACTCATACTGTTACCCGTCATGTGAACATTTCAAAATAATTTCACACCTTTATTTGGCTTATTTTTTTAAGTTTATACTCATCTATGACACGTGATTTTATACATATAAATGATTTTATAATTTTGGTAGAAGAAGCTGAATCTACCAAAATAGAAGTTGATTCGTGTCGCTTTGAAGAATCCTTAGTTGCTGTTGCTTTCTATGGTTCAGGTAATGTAGATTTAAATGTAAAATACGGTCAAAACCAAAAAAAATTTCAACATACCAAAGGGCTCTCCCTCGCATTTTATGCAGATGAACAAGTAGAATTTGAACATACCATAAGCCCTGGAAAAAATTTAAAATGCATTGTTGTAGCAACTAAACTAAGTAATCTAGAACAGCTTCCAAATCAAGAAGGAGAATTATTTTCTGATCTATTAAAAGAGTTAGTACATCCTAAAGACAACTATGTAGAAGGCCCTAGTTTATTGATGACTCCAGAAATGGAAAATATCTTGGATGCTTTTTTCTCAAACAACTATACTGGTAAAACCAAAATGATGTTTTACAGAAGCCAAATTACCGCTTTATTATCACACTTCTTTGGCCAGCTTGCTGTTAAACAAGAAGAAGCTTCAAAACCAGAACACAGAAAACAATTAAATAAAGCAAAAGAAATACTGTTAGAAAATTTAGATAATCCACCCTCACTATTAGAATTGTCTAAAGCAATTGGATTTAATACTACCCGACTTAAAAAAGAGTTTAAGTCCATTTTTGGAGTTCCAGTCTTTAAATATCTTCAAAATGAAAGGCTTACTTCGGCGCATAATCTCATAAGTAAAAAAGAAGCCACAGTACAAGAAGCCGCATGGCAGGTTGGTTATGACAGCCTAAGTTCTTTCTCCAATGCCTTCACAAAAAAATTTGGCTATCGTCCAAGCCAAATCAAATAAACTTCTTCATTCGTGTATAAAGAAATTAAAAGAAGAGAGAACATTTTTCATTCAAATCATTCGCTAAAAACTTATTGACCTTAATTTTTGGCTAAAGCACTTTTCGAACAAATCATATTTCTTTTCGAATAACTGCCTACCTATTCTTGAATATAGATTTGTGGCATAATTAAAAAACACGATTATGTTAAGCAACAGATTACTTAGTATTGCCTTGGGTGCTTTGGTTTGGGTATTAGCTGTTAGCGTTTACTTGCTTTCATTTTATTTTCCATTTCTCGAAGACATAGAATTACAAACTAACATAGCACTTGTCTTAGCCATTATTCCCAGTGCTTGCATAGGAACGTATCTATTTTATAACAATGGACAAATGAAACCTAGTGTATTAGCACTAACCTTTGTTCTCATTGCCACCTTGTTGGATGTATTGATTACGGTACCAGTATTTATTATCCCCGCAGGAGGTAGCTATTCAGGTTTTTTTGGTGACCATATGTTTTACATCATCGTCGTTGAATTTTATTTCATCGTACTGTACCATGGTACATACATAACACAAAAAGTAGCGACATGACAACGGTAATAAAATTAATTGTCGCACTAATTCTAAAGTATACTTTAGGGCAAAACATTCCTATAGCAACCTTTCAAGAAAAAGATTCATTTACTACTGCATTGTCAATAACAAAAGACCCTAAAAAAACTAATGCTTTTGTAATTCTAAACACTAAATGCAACACATGTCATAGGAAACGAAACAAACGAAGAGTATTCACTGAAGATAACATGAATAATCAGGCTGATGATGTTTACAAGCAGGTCTTTATTAAAAAAAGAATGCCAAAGGGTAACATAAAACTTACCTCTAAAGAATATCAAGAATTATTAACCTGGATATCATCCATTAAAAACAATAAAAATGGAAATAAAATTTAAAATAATCGTATTGATACTCGGTATTTTATTTACTGGGTTAACAGCGGGCTTATGTTTTACATGGTCAAATGCCATAACACCAGGTATTGGAAGATTAGATGACTTTGGTTTTTTGAGATCTTTTCAAGCGATGAACCGTGCCATTATCAACCCTAGTTTTCTTATTGTGTTTTTTAGCCCTGTATTAATTCTGTCTTTAAATACTTACCTATTTAGAAGTGATAATGTTAGTTTCTGGTTATTTCTAACCGCTACTATACTCTTTTTAGGGGGTGCTTTCTTAGTCACCATTTTAGGTAACGTACCATTAAATGAAATCTTAGATAAAATGGATTTAGAAATTCTTTCAAAATCTGAAATACAAGAGTTTCGAAACAAATTTGAACAACCCTGGAAACGCTGGCATTTTATTAGAACAATTACTTCTTTTTCATCCTTTACGCTATTATTAATAGGACTTATTTACACAAAATAAACAACAAGAAGATTATAAACATTTAAAATTAAAAAAATGAAATCAGAAAACATTTTAGTTATCGGAGGTACTGGAAAAACCGGTCGTCGAGTAGCGGAAAACTTAAAGCAACTGGGCCATAACGTACGAGTTGTTGGCAGAAACACAAACCCCGTTTTTGATTGGGAAGACCCGAACACTTATGATGATGCTTTAAAAGATATGGATAGAGCCTACATCGTATATTACCCAGATTTGGCCGTTCCTGGTGCTAGAGATGCAATTACAACCCTTACTAAAAAAGCATTAGAAGCCGAATTAGAAAAGGTTGTTTTGCTATCTGGCAAAGGAGAAACCGAAGCGGAAGCCTGTGAAGAAATAGTTGCTAACTCTGGACTAAACTATACGCTAGTTAGGGCCTCTTGGTTTAATCAAAATTTCAGTGAAGGTGCCTTTTTAGAATTTATATTAGATGGTACGGTTGCTTTACCAATGGCAGAAGCTGAAATTCCATTTGTAGATGTAAACGACATAGCAGATGTAGTTTCAAAAGTTTTAATAGATGATTCTTATAATGGACAAACCATAACTGTTACTGGACCTGAAAAAAGAACTTTTAAGGAAGTTGTAGCTATCATGAGTGAAGCCTCTAGTATGCCTATTCAATTTATACCTATTTCTATTGAAGAGTTTAAAGAAGGAATGCGAAAAGCAGGATTACCCGATTCGTATGTATGGTTGTTTGGCTATTTATTTCAAGAGGTTTTAGGAAACCCTGATAACCAAGATATTTCCAATGATGTTATCAAAGTGCTAGGTAGACCCGCTAAAGATTTTGAAACCTTTGCTAGTGAAACAGCTGCCACTGGTATTTGGAATCCGTCTATTTCCTTGAAATCATAACTTAACCATGTACTATAATCAAAATATCTAAAATTGTGATGTAGCTACAGGTTTGGTTTTTTAGAGTAACAATTAATCTTGGTGTCAGAATTTTAAAAACTACTATTTGTAGTTGACTTGTCTTTAAAAGTTTTAGTTAATGTCTAACTGAAAATTCGTCCTATTTCGTTGCCGTGCTCAGCACAGTATAACCCAAATGTAACAGCAGAAAAATCATAAAAAGTGTGATTTTTTTCAAGGTTTGCGAATAACAAGTAAACTAAGTTATACTATTATGGAGTCAAGAAAAATAATCGGAGGCGCATTTTCACTTATAGGAATACTATGTAGCATCATTTTCCTAATACAGTCAGACATAAACATGAACTTAAAAGAATACTTTGATTTTTCTTTTAAGAGTTATTTCAGTTTATCATATTTCAATCAAATTTTGCCGCTGGTTATGTGCTTAATCTTATCATACGGCGGCATTTTACTATTAGTAAAACCTACAAAATCAAACCCTATTCTAGCCTTATTCGCATTTACCGTAATTGAGGGTATTCTATTTCATCTGTTTGGTATAATTTCTATAGATTTTCCTACCTATATTATTATTGTCTATTTGTTATGTGTTTTGCTAGCCCTATGGATTGCCTATTCTGACCATATCAATCAAAAGCACTTATCATTTAAAGCAGGGGTTTCTAGTTTAATTCTAGGCACTTTATTCAACGCTTTGTCATACTATTTCTAATTTTTTTCTAAAAAAGTGTGATTTTATTTAAATGCTGCGAATAATACAGTATACAATCATCATCAAAAAACGAACAATCATGAAACGAACATTCTTTAAAAGTATTTTTACGACACTATTTCTTATGACACTTCCATTAATGGCTCAGAACAATAAAGAGCAATTTGAGAAGGTTGAAGTTGAAATTGAAAAGCTCATCAATTTACCCGATCCAACATTTAATTCAAATGTTACGCAAGAACCCATGTCGGCCGAAGCAATTGCCGACTTAGGTTTTGAGCAACCATACAAAAACACTCCTCGAAAGTTCACAATGAGAGACGGAAAAAAATTGTCCTCTTATACCTATGAACGAGAAAGTAAAACCACCATTGTTTTATTGCACGGAATTCTTTCAAGCGCTTATTTAATGAACAAAACGGCTGGTTTATTAAGAGACGCTTCTACAAGTCAAATAATTGCCTTAGACTTTCGTGGTCACGGTCAATCAGAAGGTGCCCCAGGTGATGTAGATTACATCAATCAATATGTAGATGATTTAGAAGACGTCATCTTAACTATAAAAAAGGAGGACCCCAATCAAAAAATTATACTTGCTGGTCATTCGATGGGAGGCGGAATAATATTACGTTATGCCATGAAAGAAAATAAGCCGCCAATTGATGGTTACCTTTTGCTGGCTCCACATTTAGGTTCGAATACCCCAACAATAAAAGTAGTAAACCCTGAAAACGAAGATGATTCATTTATTAAACTTCATATCAATAGAATTATCGGTTTGAAAATGATGAATGCCATTGGCGAAACTAAATACAATAGCCTTCCCGTTTTATTTTTTAATCTTCCGGAAGCAATGCCAATTACTACGTATAGTTATCGTGCCAATGAAAGTATGTATCCTTTAGACTATAAAAAAGGTTTAAGTGCAATAGATAAACCATTATTAGTCATTGTCGGTAGCGAAGATGAGGCTTTTGATGCCTCTAAATTTACATCAGCAATTACAGAAAATAGTACAGGAGAAGTATATGTTGTTGAAAATGAATCTCACAATGGTATTCGTCACAACGAAAATACCATGAATTTGGTTTCGAAATGGGTTAATAATTATCAACTACATTAGTAGAGATACAAACCAATGAGAGCAGATAAAAAAGACATTTTCATAAAGACTATAGATGAACACAAAAAAATCATCTATAAAATTGTGAATTTATATTGCTCAAATCAAGAAGACAGAAAAGATTTAGAACAAGAAATTATTATTCAACTATGGAAAACATTTGACCATTATAATAGCGACTATAAGTACTCTACTTGGATGTATCGCATTGCCCTTAACATAGCAATATCATTTTATAGAAAAGAAAAGAAATGGTCTAAAAAGAGTGCATTTTATAATGAAGAATCTATTTTCAATCTAGAAGAAGATGAGCAGGAAGAAGCTACAGCATTAGATTATCATTTGAATTTACTACAAGAGTTTATTCATAAACTAAACGAGCTTAACAAAGCTTTAATGCTATTGTATTTAGAAGAAAAAAGCTATGAAGAAATAGCAGAAATACTGGGTATTACCAAAACTAATGTAGCCACAAAAATTAGTAGAATAAAAGCAAAATTAAAAAACGAATTTAAAAATATAACGCAAAATGAAAACTGAAGAATTGAAGAAAATATTAGCTGCGTACGATACCAAATTAGACCAGAAATTAAGTTTAAACGTAGCATCTTTAAAAAACATAGACCTTGATAAATCAGAAAAGAACACGCAAACTATTCTAAAATATAGAATTGTAGAAATTGTAGTATTTTCTTTGTTAGCACTTGTTATAGGTAATTATACTGCTCATAACTTCAACCAAACCCATTTATTCATAAGTGGAGTTATAGTGGGTATTTTTACACTGATAGCCTTAGCTGGTAGTATAGGTCAAGTAGTTTTGCTACAGCAGATTGATTTTTCGAAACCTATTGTTGATATAAGAAAAAAGATCGAATTAGTAAACTCTCACGGTTTGTTATTTGTAAAACTAATGTTGCTATCTACCCCAATATGGTGGGCTTATGTTATTGTCGGTAGCGATTACATGTTCAGTGTTGACCTTTATACCCACATGAATGTTGATTTTGTTTTCAAATACCTTATCGTTAATTCCTTATTAATAATTCCGCTGGTTTGGTTTTTAAATAAACTAACCTATAAAAACTTACATGTGAAATGGGTAAGAAAAACTATAGGGTTATTTACAGGTTCAAAAACAATGAAGGCCTTAGAATTTTTAAATGATATTGAGAAGTTTAAAAACTAAATTACCACGGTACTGATGATATTTGGTACAGGGGTTCGTATTTCAACGAATAAATGAAGTGCCATAATCGTAATCAAAACATGGTTTATTTCTATTTGGTTTTTCACTTCATCATAAGCAAGAATTAATACACGATTTAGGACCTTCAAATTACGATAAACTAAGTACAGCCACAGCAATTACGGCTCGATATTTAAAAACAAAATCACAAAGTGTAATTATTACTGAAGGAAAATTAGCAGATCTAGTACTACTAGAGAGAAATCCTTGAGAACATACAAAAAACACCAAAACAATTATTAGTTTAGTTATAAAAAGTTCATGGTGTAACAGAGAAAAATCAGAAACCCTTTTGTTAGAAGTTGAAACGCCATACCAGAGTCTGAATCAGAAATAGAACGCTAAAACGGCCACATAAATAACAGCACAAATTAAAATTTACACTACCCTATTGCTTATAAATATTACAGATTTTAACTTATTTATTACCTACTATCAAAACCTTAGATAAAGTCATTGTCAGCAATTTACGTTCTGAATAGTATTACATTTATAGTCAAAAGAGTATCCAAAAAGCATTACAAAATTTTCGCTTAACCAAAGAGATGAATAAAATACTGAAAGATTTATTCGAAAAATCACTGAATACAATTGAAAACAATCATTTTACTGCTGAGCAAAGAGCTAATAATTGGATTGGCAATCTACCTGCAACAAAAACAGAAATAGAAGAAACCGAACTAAGACTTGCAATAGAATTGCCCAATGATTATAAAGAATTTGTACAAATAGCGAACGGTTATCTTACTTATAATGATGCGGTTGAACCCAGTTTTGAAAAAATCACTGAAATTCAATTCTTAAAAAATTTTAACCCCGAACTTATACAGATATGGAGTGATACAGGAAACGAACAAATCAGCATTGAGCTAGCCCGAAGTATAATAGTTGCTGGAAAAAATGAAGAACAACATTTTCTGTTAATTCCGCCAAATGATACCGATAAAAATTGGAAATATTGGAAATTCGCTAGTTGGATTCCAGGTGAACTAGAATACAAAAATTTACAAGAATATTTCTTAGACACTTTAAACGATATGGAATAAAAATTACTACCCTTAATAACTTGCTTTTCTTACCTTATAGTTTTTACTGAGAGATCTAAGCTAAGCCTGTAAAGATATCCCCAAGCATATAGCGACTATATTCAACAAGTAATTTCATGAATAGGGAAAGCGCAAAACCAAAAAAAAACAAAAATTTTAAAATAATGAATAGAAAGAAAATAGCACAACAATACATTATACACCTTGAAAAAGGTAATATTGAAGAAGTGGTAGCTTTGTTTAATCAGAACGGAATGGTTGATTCTCCCTTATACGGAATTAAAAAAGCAGATGAATTTTACCGTGAATTGAGCAGTGACACTTCAAATTCTGAACTTTATTTAAAAGGTATATTTGAAGAAAATGAATCGCATAGTTTAGCACTATATTTTACCTACAAATGGACGCTAAAGAATGACCAAATAGTGGAATTTGATGTAGTAGATATTATTGAATTTGATGATCAAAACAAAATAAGCAAACTAAAAATTATTTATGATACAGTGACGGCTAGAAAACTTGTAGCACAGTTGTAAGCTTGTTGAAATTAACCCCTATAAAAGAAGGAACTTTAATTTAATGGTATTTACCTTCTACCCTTCTTGGTTTACCCAAATACCATATCAACTATAAATGTAGAAATTGAATATAGCAAAAAATATTAGAGTTTTAGAATTACGAGAAATCACCCTTGCTAAAGTGGAATACAAGGGTAGCTTTCAAGGCATTGGAAAAGCTTACAGCCGATTAATGGATTGGGCTATAGCTAACGGTTTTTCGAACTCCAAAACGAACAAAACACTTACTATTTATCATGATGACCCCAACGAAGTCGGAATGAATAATGTACGACAAAGCGCCTGTATCATTACTGATCAACCATTTGAACCAACAAATGAAATAAAAAAAGAGAAATTTAGGGCGGGTAAATGTGCCGTGGGCAGGTTTGAAATTTCATATTTTCAATTCAAAAAAGCTTGGTCAGAAATGTTTGAATGGATACACGAAAATGGATTAAAAGTATCAGAAAAAGATGCTTTTGAAGTTTATCAGAATCACTCAAATACGCCATCGAACAAAAAATGTATAATAGATATTTGTATTCCTATAAAATAATATCAGAATACCAGAAATTTCAATTCCGTCTTCAAATAGGTGTTAGTCAAATTCATCATATTGCAAAAATCAACACTAAATAGTTGCTTAGCTAACTAATTTCATTATATTTGTACCATGATTAATACTAATACTTACTTTCAGATTGAACTTACGGCGCGACGAATTAGGCAATATGGCCAAAACGTACTAAAATCTCACGGCATTGACCTTACAATAGAACAATGGTTAGTATTGAATGTAATCAATGAAAATGAACTAATTAATCAAATACGTGTAGGTGAACTACTGGTTAAAGATAAACCGACCATATCAAGAATGGTAAATCAATTAGAACAGAAAAAATATATTATTAAAACCCCCTCCTCTAACGACTCTAGAAAGGTGGAACTGTCCATCTCAAAAAAAGGTAAAAAAATGATTGATGAGCTGTATCCTATAATTGAAAAAATACGCTTCACCGGTTTGAACAAACTATCAGAAAACGAAAAAGAAAGTATAAAGACGATTCTAGAAAAAATACAAAAAAACCTTGATGACTAATTTTTACATTTTTAGTTGTCTAGCTAACTTTAATATCTAATTTTAAAATTAAATTCATGAAAACAAACATTTTAGCAATTTTAGTAATTTTCACATTAGCATCTTGTCAATCAAATGCTCAAAATAGCCAAATCAAGGAAGTAAAATCAGCTCTAAAATCATACATAGATGCTGGAGATATTAATAATTCAGACAAACTGAGACCCTTTCTACACGATGATTTTAGAGTTGTCTTATATGACAAAAAGAAAGACCAAGCTTCAATACTTGATAAAACAACCTATCTATCATTTATAAAAACCAAAAAATTTGGAGGATATAAGAGGAATGCTACTTATGAAGATATTCAATTTATAGGGCAAAACATGGCCACTATAAAAGCTACACTGACAAGTAAAGGAAAACCAACCCTAAAGAACTTCTATTCTCTTGTAAAAATAAAATCTAAATGGATGGTAGTTCAAGATTATGTAACCCTTATACCCTAGAATTCCAATCTACCAATTCTATTTATGACAATGAGACTTATTGAATAGTACATCTTAGGCGCTTGGCATCTGGCCAAGCGTTTTTCTTTTATGCACAAAGTCATTAAAAAAAATCTATACGTGTAAAACTACGAAGCAAAATGCTGTTTCTTAGCCAAGCGAAAAGCAAGCATTTAACTCCTACCCTAGTTCAGCACGAATAAATAAAACACTTCAATTTTGGAATGAACACTCCAATTTTCATATATTTGCAATGTGAAAAAAAATCAAGAAATATTATCTTCAGCGCTAAACCTATTGGTAGAAAAAGGTATTCACGACACCCCAATGTCTGCCATTGCGAAAGCCGCTGGTACTGGCATGGGAACAATCTACAACTACTTTCCTAATAAAAATGTCTTAATTAATGAGATTTACACCAGTATTAAAAAACAAGAACAATCACTCTTCGTAAATTTTGACTCAAGTAAACCATTCAGAACACAATTTGAAGACTATTTTACGATAACAGTGACCTTTTTCATCGATAACCCTGAGTATTTTCAATTTATGGAGCAATTACAAGCGTCGCCAATTATTACTCAAGAAAGTAAAGAAGAAGGGCGAAAATCGATTGCACCTGTGTATGAACTTTTAATGATCGGAAAACAACAACGTATTATAAAAGATATAGCAATTGAAGAAATTTTAATGTTTATAGGTGGAGCCGTTTTTTCTTACTTAAGGTGGTATTTCAGTCAAACAGAAAAACAAAACACTTCACTTAAAAATCAAATGGCGTTGGTTTGGGACGGTATCAAAGAATAAAAAATTTATCCATAAACGGAATGAACATTCACTCTAATTTAAAAAATATGAAAACGAACGTATTAATAACAGGTACATCTTCAGGTGTAGGATTTGAAAGTGCTATTCTATTCGCAAAAAATAATTTCAAAGTTTATGCTACCATGCGTAATCTTAAAAAATCAAACAAACTAAAGCAGCGCATTGAAGAAGAAAATTTAGACATAGAAATACTTCCTTTAGATGTTACCAAAATAGATTCAATACACTCAGCAGTACAAACAATTATCGAAAAAGATGGAAAAATTGATGTATTAGTTAACAATGCCGGAGCAGGTTTTGCAAAAACTACCGAACAGGCTTCAGAAGATGAAATTAAATGGGTTACTGAAGTCAATTATCATGGAGTCGTCTTTTGTACTCAAGCGGTCTTACCTCATATGAGAAAACAAAAATTTGGTCAAATCATTTCCATTACTTCTGTTGGTGGATTGGTCGGACAGCCATTTAACGAATTATATTGCGGTGCTAAATTCGCTGTTGAAGGATTTATGGAAGGACTAGCAACTTACGTAAGTGATGCTTTTAACATTAATATCACCTGTGTTGAACCCGGAGGAATAGCAACCGAATTTATGACTTCTGCTATTGAAAAAACTGCTATTGAAGGGCAATTTGCTACGGGTGAATACGCCCCAATTTTTGAACGATATATGGCAGGAAATCAAAAAAGAGCTAATGAAAGTGAACATCAAGTTTATCAAACGGGTATAGAAGTAGCTGAAATTGTTCTTGGCATTGCTAAAAATGACAATCCGCCATTAAGAATACGAACTTCAGAATGGGCTGAAAATTTTTGTGAATTAAAAACATTAGCAGATCCGACAGGCCGTAAAATAGTGAAACAAATACAAGATAGTTTCTTATAATATGAAATTGATATATTGGTCATCAACAGTAATTATTTCAACATTCCTTCTACTCAGTGCCTATAGTTATTTATTCAGCACAAATACTATTCAAGGAATCAAGTCTTTAGGATTTCCAGATTTTTTTCGCATTGAACTTGCTGTTTTAAAATTGATAGCTGCCATGGTCTTAATAATTCCCATGGCTTCTTTGCAAGTAAAAGAATGGGCTTATGCAGGTGTAGCGCTATTTTTGTTAACCGCCCTAATCGCACACATCAAACACAAAGACTCTATTTTTATAATGTTAGTACTAATCATACTTATGGTGATTCTTGTCATATCTAACATATATATGAACAAGCTCATGAAATAATTACAGTTGGTGATGTTTGCCGTGACACATTCAGCGTTATATCGAAAAACTGTACCTTAGAACCAGTAATAGGAAGTTCATATCAGGCACATTGGCCTCGCCCTACGCTACTGCGCTATTACTGAGGTTGTAAAGTAATTCAAACGAATCGAATGAAGATTTGCTTAGCTCAAACTAATTCAGATAAAGGCAAAATTGAAAAAAATATTGTCAACCATAAAAAATGGATTGCAATTGCTGTTTTGAATAAGGCAGACCTGATAATTTTTCCAGAACTATCGCTAACAGGCTACGAGCCAGAACTCGCAGCAGAATTAGCAACTACAGCTTACGATTCTAGACTAGATGAATTTCAAAACATCAGTGACCAAAACAAAATTGCTATTGGTGTGGGCTTACCTACCATAGCGGCCAACGGAGTTTTAATAAGCATGGTCATCTTTCAACCCAAAAGACCGAGACAAATTTATTCCAAACAACATTTACATTATGATGAAAAACCTTTTTTTGTAGCAGCTTGTGAACAGGTTATACTTACCATTGAAAAAACTAAAATCGCCCTTGCTATCTGTTATGAATCATTGCTGTTACAACATTCAGAAAACGCCAATAAATTAGGTGCAGCTATATATGTAGCCAGTGTAGCAAAATCTAAAAAGGGCATTGAAAAAGCATCTGCTCATTTCCCATCAATTGCGAACAAATTTTCAATGAACGTCTTAATGGTTAACAGTGTCGGTTATTGTGATAATTTTTTAAGTGCCGGAAAATCATCAGCTTGGAATGAAAATGGAATGTTAGTCGAACAATTAGATCATCATAAAGAGGGATGCTTAATCTACGACACGGTATTAAAGCAAGCAATTAAGTCCAAACTATAAGCACCACGGTTTAAGGTGTAGTTTAAGAATATCTACCAACAAAATAATTGGTATTATTAATCTACCAAGATTAAGCTAAAAGCCCCTAAAAATGCTAATGACTAGAGCTTACCATTTATTTGTAAAGCGGGTTAGTTTGCCAATTTTTTGTTCCTTTACAAAAAATACTAAATAGTATCTTTAATGAAAAAAGCAGCGGCGACTCGACTTACAATTTTAGAAAAAGCATTTGATCTTATTTATGAAAAAGGGTATCAAACGACAAGTATAGACGATATTATAGCTACAACTCAAGTAACTAAAGGTGCTTTTTACTATCATTTCAAATCTAAAGACGAAATGGGACTGGCCATAATCAATGAAATTCTCAAACCAACATTTCTAAGCAGTTTTATTGCACCGCTACAACAAGAAGAAAATCCGTTAGATGCTATTTATAATCTAATACACAATCTGTTGATGAAAAATGAAATTCTAAAAGTGGAGTATGGTTGTCCCGCTTCAAATTTTACCCAAGAAATGACGCCTTGGAATGCTGATTTCAATAAAGCCATGAATGAACTTGTTTACCAGTGGACCGAGGCGTTGAGCCAAAAAATTGAAGAAGGAAAGACACGGGGTTTGGTGCATAAAAACGTAAATGCTAAACAAGTTACGGTTTTTGTATGGTCTGGCTATTGGGGAATAAGAAACTTTGGAAAACTAGAAAATGGTAAAGAAATATACCTGCCTTATTTAAAGCAACTTAAACACTATCTACAGACATTGGCATAATTTTTTTATCCAAAAACATACTAACTAGTATGTTTTTATTAATTTTGTTTCGAACCAATTTTATGAGCTAGAATGTCTACTTTATTATTATTCTTACACTCCCTATTTCGTTGGCTTGTTTTAGCTTTTTTACTCTATTCTATTGCACGCGCCTTTATAGGTTACACGCAAAACAAAACCTCTACCGCAACTGATAATACCATTCGACACTTAACTGCTACCGTTGCCCATATTCAACTCATCATTGGTATGATACTTTACACCCAAAGCCCTATTGTAAAAAATTTTTGGCAAGATGGTGAAATGGGGCTCCATCAAGTAGATCTAACATTTTATGGTATAATACATATCATATTAATGATCACGGCTATCGTACTGTTAACAGTTGGCTCGGCAATGGCCAAACGGAGATCACTTGACAAAGAAAAATTTAAAACAATCTTAATATGGTTTACCATAGCACTAGTTTTAATATTGATCGCCATTCCTTGGCCATTTTCTCCATTATCAAATAGACCATTACTAAGAACGCTATAAACATGAAGAACTATTTCAAAACTTCAATTGGTCGTTTGCGACTTTTAGCTCTTTTAGAAGGCTTTTCATTATTAATTCTCGTTTTTATTGCTGTTCCTTTAAAGTACTATTTCGACATCCCTACCCTATCAAAACATTTAGGCCCAATTCACGGAGCATTGTTTCTACTCTTTATTTTCAGTGCTTTAAAAGTGGGTATTGAACAACAATGGAAATTCACCAAAACAACATGGAAAGTTATTCTCTCTTGTTTTATTCCATTTGGCACTTTTTACATTGACTACAAAATACTTCGAAAATTATCTTTTGATGAGTCCTAAGAAAACGACAAATTCAAAACTTTTAGCTGATTATGTAAACCGTATTGTCCTGATAGCTTTTTGTATATTTAAGCTTCATGTTAAACTGTTAATTTAATGTAGACTTCTAATACTTCAGGTCTACGAATAACAATCAATCAGAATGAACGAAAATCTTAAAAAAAATGCTGTTGAATTTTACAAAATGGCATATGAGGGAAATCCGAGAAAAGCGACAGAACTATATGTTGGTTCTGAATATATTCAACATAACCCTGATGTAAAAAATGGTATTGAAGGATTTATAGAATATTTTGAGCGAATGCAAAGAGAATATCCAGACAAATCAATTGAATTTGTTCGGGTAATATCTGAAAATGATTTAGTAGCATTACATACCCATCAAGTATGGCCCGATAATGACGAGTATGTAACGATGGATTTTTTTAGATTTGATGCCAACGAAAAAATTGTAGAGCACTGGGATGCTATTCAACAAATTCCTAAAACTGCAGCCAACAAAAACAAAATGTACTAGAAATAATTCGCAATAGTCTTATCACAAACATATTGAAAAGTACGGTTTTAATACCCAATAAAAACAGCTAAATCATTATAAACAGCGTTATTCATTCATTTTAGAAGATAGCGACTAAACATCATTTCTTAAGATTTAAGTGTCGTTCAAATAAACTTCACCAGAATAACTAGTTAATACACTTTCAAGGTGCAAACCTTGAAATTAATCGTTCAATTAAAGAGGCTTTTAAGAGCAAAATAAATTATGGATAAAATAATAAAAACCATCAACACCTATGTATCGCTTACAAAACTAGAAATAGAATATTTAAAAGAAGCCATTACCAAAAAAGTATATCAAAAAAATGAACTAATCTTCTCGCAAGGTAAGATCTCTAATGAAATTTATTTTGTAAATGAGGGCTGTGTACGGCTTTTTTATAACGTAGATGGTAAAGATAAAACTGCTTTTTTTTATACTTCTTCACAGTATATATGTGCTGGAGAAAGTTACACCTATAATATTCCGGCAACAGAAAATTACCAAGCCATGAGCCCGACAGAATTGTATGTTATGACCAAGCCAAAAATTGAACAATTATTAAAGAAAGTGCCCAAAATGGAGATCATTGCGAGGGTTGCTACCGAAAACGAACTCATTACTTGCCAAAAACTAATTGCATGTTTCATCACTAAATCACCAGAAGAAAGATATGTAGATTTATTAGAAACACAAGGGAAATTATTTCAACAAGTACCCCAACAATACATAGCATCCTATTTGGGTGTTTCTCCTGAAACCCTTAGTAGAATTAAAAAACGAATTCTTGACAAAAGTCGTTCTTGACGATCGTCAAGAGAAAACAACAAACCAGCATATAAATTTGTGAAAGAATGAATATGCTATGAATAGCTTTATTCATCATTGCTTTTGGGTTTTAGTTCAACCCTTAAGCTCAGAGCTAATAAAATGTTTGTTTGTAGCCCTATTTATTAAGGAGAGAACAGCAAACAAGTCTTTTTTAGCGCTTATAATTACATTGCAAGGTATGAACACCATTAATCAAAAAAATCAATAATCTATCAAATTGTACTAAATGAAAAATATTGTATTACACAAAGCAGAAACTAGGGGGCATGCAAATCATGGTTGGTTACAAAGTTATCATACCTTCAGTTTTGCAAATTACCATAATGCTGAACGCATGAGTTTCGGTGTTCTAAGAGTTCTTAATGACGATACAGTGGCCCCAGGTATGGGATTTGGCACTCACCCACACCAAAATATGGAGATCATATCTATTCCTCTTGAAGGTGATTTAGAACATAAAGACAGCATGGGCAATACTACAGCAATACATTATGGCGATGTTCAAGTAATGAGTGCCGGAACTGGTGTACAGCATAGCGAGTTTAATAGAAATAAAGAAAGTCAAGTAAAATTTTTGCAAATCTGGATTATTCCGAATAAAGAAAATGTAACCCCTCGGTACGACCAAATTTCTCTTGATAAAAAAGACAGGCTAAACACCTTTCAGCAGATCTTGTCACCAAACCCTAATGATGAAGGCGTATGGATTCATCAAAACGCCTGGTTTCATTTGGCAAATTTTGAAAATGATTTTTCGTCAGAATATCAAATTAAGTCAAAAGGTAACGGACTTTATATATTTAACCTAAAAGGAAATATTTTGGTTGGAGACCAAGAATTAACAACTAGAGATGGTCTTGGTATTTGGAATATAAGTGAAATTACAATCAAGGCTAATAGTGATTCCGAATTTTTATTAATGGAAGTTCCATTAGACCTTCCCAAATAAGCATCAATGAAAACAGGAAGGCTTGAAGCTTTTAGTGATGGTGTTTTGGCCATTATAATTACCATCATGGTTTTAGAAATGAAAATTCCGAAAGGCGATAATTTTAGTGCTCTAAAACCATTAGCCCCATTGTTTTTATCGTATGTATTAAGCTTTTTTTATCTCGGTATTTATTGGAATAATCACCACCATTTGTTTCAAGCTGCAAATGGGGTAAACGGAAAAATACTATGGGCAAATTTGAACCTTTTATTTTGGCTGTCTTTATTTCCTTTGGTCACCGGTTGGATGGGAGAAAATAACTTTGACAAAAAACCAGTAGCTTTATACGGAGTTGTACTTTTATTAGCCTCCATTGCTTATAAAATACTAATACAAAGTATTCTGAAAATTGAAAATAAAAACGCTATTCTACACAAAGCAATAAAAAAAGATCGTAAAGGAAATTTCTCATTATTTCTATACATGGTAGCAATAGGCATTTCACTATACTTTCCAATAGTAAGCTTAGGCATCTATTTTATGGTGGCATTAATATGGCTAATTCCTGAAAAAAGAATTGAACGCATCTTTTAACTAAACAAGAAAATGAATTTAAATCAAATAACCATTCCATCTTTAGATCTCACAAAATCAATTCCGTTTTATGAAAAATTAGGCCTAACACTAATTGTTAAATCTTTACCTGATTATGCTAGGTTTGTATGTCCTGATGGAAATTCTAGTTTTTCTATTCATCGAACTAACGAACTTCCAACAGGCGATGGCATTTATGTTTATTTTGAATGTGAAAATTTAGATGAGCAAGTAGAACAATTAAAAGCCAAAGGGCTGGTGTTTGATTTAGAACCAACGAACCAAAGTTGGCTTTGGAGAGAAGCCAGATTAAAAGATTTAGACGGCAATCAATTAATTCTATTTTACGGTGGAGAAAATAGATTAAATCCGCCCTGGCGAATAAACGCAAACAAAGAATAATACTTATAATTAATAATCTTTGGAAGGAAAAATTAAATATCAGTTCTCAGGGCAAATATGGAAAGATAATATCGAAGGTGGTTGGCATTTTATAACGATACCTAAAGCCTTTTCAAAAGAAATCAGAGAAACTCTGCAATGGCAAGAAGAAGGCTGGGGAAGAATGAAAGCTTCTATTATTATAAATAATATAAGCTGGAAAACTTCAATTTGGTTTGACACTAAAATAAATTGCTACATTTTACCAGTTAAGGCTGAAATCAGAAAAAAAGCAGCGATCAAAAAAGACCAAAAACTTCAAGTTACCCTATTGGTGTAACAACGTCAATTCAAAAACAACCATGATAAAAACAGTTTTATTAATTCTCTTAGGATTATTTTTTGTGCTCAATGGTATTAATCATCTCATTAACACCCATATCTATGAAGAATACTCTTTAAAGAGAGGACTCATTTCACCCCGTCTAATGGTTCAACTAAGTAGTGTTGTTCTTATTTTCGGAGGAATAACGCTAATGTTTAACTATTTAATATGCTACGGGGTAATCGCGCTTTCAATTTTTCTTGTAATAGCATCTTTTAGTATTCATCAATTCTGGAACGAAAAAGATAATCAATCTAAATTATTAGAAAGTATGCATTTCGCTAAAAACATGGCCATACTAACAGAACTTATTTATATTGCTTTTTCATAAAACTGAATTTAAAAATAGTTATAGAAAAAATGCCCCAAGAGTTAGAAAACAATCTAATAGCAATAATTGAAAGTGATCAGTTCATGACTAATATTTTGGAAAATGTTAGAGATTTAAACCTAAATGATTGTTGGATTGGAGCTGGTTTTGTCAGAAATAAAGTTTGGGATGTGTTACATCAAAAGACCAGAACCGAACTCAATGATATAGATGTCATTCATTTTAACAATTCCGACCTGACTGAACAGAGCGATTTGCTAATTGAAAATCAATTGAAAACAGCTATTTCAAATATAAATTGGTCTGTTAAAAACCAATCAAGAATGCACCTAAAAAATGAACATCAACCCTATAGCAATTGCGAAGACGCTATAGCTTATTGGCCAGAAACTGCTACTGCCATTGCTATTCGTCTGACTTTAGAAAATCAAATTGAATATATTGCCCCCTATGGGTTAGCTGACTTATTCAACCTTGTGGTAAAACCAACTCCAAATTTTAATTCTACAATATATAAGAATAGAATAAATGATAAAAGATGGAAAGAGAAGTGGAAAAAACTAGACATACAATTAGCCAACAACGCTAATTTGTAATGAGAATTCTTATCTTTTTACCAAAACAAGCATTTTTCACATGCCTTAACTGGACTTTTGAATTTTGTCGGATAAAAAAGAAATTATGAGTTCTTCTCGTTTACAGCAACTTCTAAATTATTTTGAGGATTATTGGGCAGTTGAAGAGTCAACTGTAAAGTTACTTGGTACATGTGTATTAGAAAGAAAGCTTAAAAGAAAAGAAAGTATCTTAGGTGAAGGGCAACTTTGTAACCATCTTACTTTTGTTGTTCAGGGAATTTTAAAAACTTTTCATACCGACAAAAATGGAAACCAACACAATCTTCAATTTACCTCTGAAAACAAATGGGTTACCGACTTTGGTAGTTTATACAATAATAAACCTACAGAACTTTGTATTACAGCATTAGAACCTTCCATTGTGCTACAAATAAAGAAAGAAGATCTTTTTAATCTATATGACAATTCTCCGATGTTTGATCGTAATATGAGAATTATTACAGAAAATGCATTTATAGAACAACAAGAAAGAGTGCTACAACATATCAGCGCTACTGCTTATGAGCGATACCTATACTTTCTAAATAAATACCCTAACTTATCAAACCGTATTTCCAATATACAGATAGCTTCATATATTGGGGTAACTCCTGAGTTTTTAAGCACTATAAGAAAAAAAGCAACGGCCTAAAGTTAATTTTCTTAAACTATCTTATGGTTCTGTACAAAAATATCAAAGTAGTTTTGCTATTCACAATTAATACAAAACCACCTAAAAATGATAGTAGAAATCACCACTTACAAAGCAGCTGAAAATGTAACTCATGAAGAGCTTTTGATAGCTTCAAAAGCTTTTAACAACGATTATTGCTCTAAATGTAAGGGTTTAATTAGTAGACAATTTTTGAAAACAGAAGATGGCTATATGGATATTTTTGTATGGAAAAGTAAAGCAGCTGTTGAAGAGGTTCAAAAAACGTTTATGCAAAACAAAGACGCTATGACCTTTGCCAGTTTAACAGACCCAAATAGTTTATCAATGCACAATTACGAGGTATTAGAAGCTACTAGCTTTAATAATTAATAGGATAATCAAAATGTCACGTTTTTATATTTTTAATTGTCATGTTAGAAGTGCTTAAAAATAAGATTTGAAAAATTATCACGAAATACTGTTTCCATACGCTTATAATATACTGGGGTCTTCTGAAGATGCTAAAGATACCATTCAAGATATTTTAGTAAAATATTTAGTAATTGACAAAAAGCATATTAAAAATGAAGTAGGTTATTTAATCAAGTCCGTAATCAATCAATCTATTAATTTGAAAAATAGAAAAAAGAAAACAACGAATACCAATGTATGGCTACCTGAACCTATTTCAACTGAAACCGCAGATCATATAATTCATCAGAATGAAATATTATCTTATTCTATACTCACGCTTCTAGAAAAGTTAACCGCAAAAGAACGTGCGGTATTTATACTAAAAGAAGCTTTCGACTATTCACACAAAGAAATTGCTGAGACCATTGATTTTACCATTGAAAATTCAAGAAAAATATTGAGTAGATCAAAAAGCAAACTGAATAAACACAAGACCAAAAACCACAAAATTCAGAAAAACGAAACCCAAAATTTGCAACGGTATATTGTAGCCATGCAAAAAGGAGACCTTGCAGCCTTAGAAAGGCTATTATCTAAAGATATTGTATTGGCTGCCGATGGTGGAAAAGACATTAAAGTTGTTAGAGAACTAACTACCGGAATAACTGACACTTCAAAACTATTGTTATACGTATACCGCGCATTTTTATCTGGATTAGAGATAAAATACAGCGTCATAAATCATCAAGCAGCCCTATTATTTTTTAAAAATGAAATATTACATAATTGCCAAGTTTTTGAGTTCAACAAAACTAAAATAACAGGTATCTTTTCTATAGTTGATGCCAATAAACTAAAATCTCTTTCATTGTAAACCTGTCACGTTTTCACCTTATAATTTGTCAATCTATTGAATATAAACAATCAATAGATGAAAAAATTATTACGAATAGATGCCAGCTTAAGAAAAGAAGGTTCGCACTCAAGACAATTAGCTGATTATTTTGAAAAGAATTGGTTAAAAGCCTATCCTACAGGAAAAGTGATTTATAAAGACTTAACCAATACTGAAATACCTCACTTGCAGAATGAAACAGTAGAAGCATTCCATATTCCTCTGAAAGAGCAGAACAAGATTAATAGACAAGCTACAAGGTTATCTGACAAACTTATTTCGGAACTAAAATCTGCAGACTATGTACTCATTAGTAGTCCTTTGTATAATTTAAATATCCCATCCACTTTAAAATCGTACTTAGATCACATCGTTAGATCTGATCATACATTTAGAGTAAATAAAGATGGTAGTTATCAAGGTTTACTCAAAAACACTAAAGCATATGTAATAACAACTAAAGGCGAAACCTATAAAGGTACAGCAATGGCTTCGTTAGATTTTCAAGAGCCATATCTTAAAACAATTTTCGGTTTTATCAATTTAGAGCTTAAAGCTATTTTTTCTCTTGAAGGAACAGCTTATCCGGAGCTTCTAGCAAAGAATAATAAAATACAACAGGAAAAGATTTTAATGAACTTACAAAATATTTAATCCATGAAACCAGATTATTTTAATGACAAGCTTGAAAATAAAGCTTCTATTATACAGCCCAATGAAGGTGAAAAATTAGAGTTAAGTACCATTGCAATAACATTTAAAGTAACTAGTGAAATGTCTAATGACCAATTAGGTGTTTATGAAATTACGCTTCCGCCAATGGCAATTGGAGCAAAATTGCATTACCATAGATTTATGGACGAAACTTTTATTGTAAACCAAGGAGAGTTAACCATACAAGTTGGCAAAGAAGAATACAAAGCCAAACCAGGTACTGTTGCTTACGTTCCAAGATTTACAGCCCACGGATTTAAAAATGACACGGATAAAACCGTAAAACTGACCTTGATTTTTAATCCATCTCAAAAACGAGAAGGTTTTTTTAAAGGTTTATATGAAACCTTAATTGAAGTACCAATTGACCCCGAAAAATATTTAAAACTATACAATAAATATGATAGTTTTCCTGTAGATACTTCTAATATGATACCACTAAGGAATTAATTTCTAAAAATGAAAGCAGCTTTAACTGGCGACTAAAGTTGCTTTTTCTATTTTAGTTGTTAATTGGAATATAAAGAATACATACCATCTATTAAATTGAATTCAATTGTTGATACAATTTGGCTAGCCACAAATTTTAATCAAGAAATTGAATCAAGAATAATTCCTGATGGTCATATCGACGTTATTTTTGAGCTTGATAAGGAAACTTACAATTATTCAAAGAATGAAATTAGAGTTTCAGGAATGATGACCACTTATAAAAAAGTAACCTCAAAAAAAAATTCACAAACCATAGGAGTACGTTTTAAAGCTGGTCAATTTAATACAATTTCAAACATTCCTGTATCAGAGTTAAAGAATGAAACATTGAGTGCTTCAGATATCTTTCCACACATCAGTTATTCTATTTTAGACAAGCTCGTTGAATGTGAAAATCAATTTGAAAAAATAGCGCTTGTCAATGATTTTATAACAAATATTATTCAATGGAATAAGGTAAACAAAAACAAGTTAGAACTATCTGTTTGTAAGTCTATTGAAACTAATTTTCAAGATATTGACCTTGCTAAAATTGCAAAAGAACATTTTATAAGTTTAAGGCAGTTAGAAAGACGTTTTAAAGCCATAGTGGGTGTTACCATGAAAGAATATCATGCTATAACCCGATTTAAAAATACAATTGATTGTATGGCTACAAACCCAAAAACTAGTTTACTACATGTTGCTTTTGATAATGGTTATTTTGACCATTCTCACTTGACTAAAGAGGTTTATAAAATGACAGGATTGAACCCCTCTGAAATTTAATATTGTCGCTTTTTTACAAAGCACTTCACTTTTTCATCTTTTACATTTGTCATTAAAAACAACCATGAACTATTACTTATTGATAGTCTGTCTTAGTATTTCTATTTCTGTAAATTCTCAAATTAAAAACCACAATATGACAACATTAAAATCGCTTACCCCAAACATAATGGTTAAAAGTGTTAATAAAACACTTGACTATTATACCCATAAATTAGGCTTTAAAATTATAGATACAAACCCTGAACAAGGAGAATATGAATGGGGTTATGTAATGTTAGACCAGGTAGGGTTAATGTTTCAAGAAGAGAATTCTCTAAAAAACGAATACAAAGAACTAGAGTCAATGACTGTTGGTGCGGCATTAACCTTATATATTAGAGTAAAAAATATACACCATTATTATAATCAAATATCAAAAAAGGTAACCGTAGTGAAACCAATAAACAAAACCTTCTACGGCACTCATGAATTTGCAATTATAGATAATAACGGTATTATCTTAACTTTTTCAGAAACCCATTAAAAAACAGTTTTATTTGGATTTTGAAATTATAGCCAAACAACTGGCCAACCCATCAGGTGAATTTGGAATCGATGTTGCAAAAGGTATGAATACGATGAACCGTTTCATAAGTAAATCAACTTATGATTTGTTGCATATAAAAAATAGAGATGCGGTTTTAGAAATCGGACTAGGTAACGGAAAATTCATTGATTATATAATCGCTCAGGCAAATCAAATATCATATACCGGCATTGATATCTCTGAAACCATGATAGCCGAAGCAAAAAGAATAAATCAGAACTTAATTAATAGAAAAGCCATCGATCTATTTCATGCTGACATCGAGAAAATTCCTGTCTGGGATGAAACTTTTCATAAGGTTTGCACAGTGAACACTATTTACTTTTGGAAAAACCCAGTAAAGGCTTTAAAAGAAATTTATAGAGTATTAAAACCTAATGGAATATTAATTGTATCATTTAGACCATATATTGAAGGGCAAACACTAGACTTTAGTAATTATGGTTTTAAAGAATACCGATCTGAAGATTTTAACTTGGTAATTCAAGAAACAAGTTTTAAATTAATTGAAATAATTAATAAAAAAGAACCTGAAGTTTTGTTCAACGGGCAAACTCATCATTTAACATCTCAATATTTTATAATAAAAAAACTACCCCTAAATTGGTATTAAAGTACTAACGAATTGAATTACTATTGAATTGGCACCTTTTTAGCAAACTAAAGTTATTTCCTGATACGAATTAAAGCCACATAATTGACTTAACGATGAACAAAATAGCAATATTATATCAAGCACAATTACCACCAGCAAAAGATGGAATTCAAAAGCCTATGAAACCCGGAGGATATTCTGATAGTGGTGCCGATATTGCATTTGAATTATTAAAAAATAATATTGAATTAGCAACCCCTGTAGAAAATCCGAATCAAGCAATTGATAAAGATTGGGTTTTTCCTGACACCCGAAATGGAATTGAAGCGGCATTAAATAAGGGGGTCAAAATATTTTGGTTGAATACCATTTTATACCAAAATCACGAGATTGAAAATTTTATAAATAATGATTTAGAATTTATAGGGCAATCACCGCAATTGGTTGATCTTTTTGATGATAAAATGTACACCAACAATTTGTTGAACAATAATCAAATTCCAATTCCAAAAAATGAGTTAATCACAAAAGAGAATTACCGTCAATTGTCGATAACATTAGATTTTCCATTGGTTTTAAAGCCCCTTAGAGGCCGAGGAAGCCAAGGGGTTACTAAAATTACCAATCGAAATGAATTTATAGAAAATCTAGACCAATTGTTTTCAGAAGGCACATACGGCAACGCTGCTTACGTAGAACACTATTTAGACGGACAAGAAATTACAATTACAGTAATGCCTAAAGGTAATTACTCGATAAATAATAGTCAAAAGTTCTTCAGTGAACCTTGGTGTTTACCTGCTGTTAAAAGGTTTAATCACCATAACGGCATTGCACCTTACAATGGCACAGTTGCAGTCATCGAAAACAGTGAAGTTTTAAGTGATGAAGAACTTCAGTCAACTGAAATTCAAGAAGTATATAAAAATTGTATCAAATCTGCTCAATTAATAGGAATAAAAGCTCCTATCAGAATAGATTGCCGGGCCAATGAGCAAGGAAAATATTTTCTATTTGACCTAAATATGAAACCAAACATGACCGGCCCTTCAAGAACTCATAGAAAAAACCAAGATAGTTTGACCTTACTTTCTGCCAGAAAAATTGGGTGGAATTATTTTGATCTATTGAACAATATTATGAATCAAAAATGGAAAGCTAACAGCTGATAATGTATTGCTGATTATTTGCTTCACTATTATTAATAATTTTTAAAAACAAACCAGTCATACCTTAGTTAAATATTTTTTTTATTAAAAGCTATATAGCATTCCCCTTTGATACAAAAGCACAATAATAAGAATACAAAGACTATGTTTATTAAATAATTTAAGACATAAACACCAAAGTTGATGTATATTTAATTGGGTGGTAAGTACTTGGTCTTCAATTTTTTTGAGTTTTTAATTTAAGTAAACTCTAAAGTTTTTGCTCAGGCAATCTAGAAATCCACTACATTTTTGAATACCAAATCAATTCAAAACCGATAATTATGAGTATGAAGGTTACAATCGAAAAAAACGATAAGGTTGCAAAGATGATATTTGCATCTATTTATCCACTATACCTAAATAGATTGGAGAAAAATGGTAGAACAAAAGAAGAATTAGACCAAGTACTTACCTGGTTCACTGGTTATGATAAAGCTGCATTACAAACTCTAATTAATGAAAAGGCCACTTTTAAAACTTTTTTCCAGAATGCAAAAATACATGCCAATGCTCATCTGATTAAAGGAGTGGTTTGCGGATACCGTATTGAAGAAATAGAAGATGAATTTGAAGTGTATAAACAATGTAGACAAATGGAAAAGCTAATTGATGAGTTGGCAAAAGGTCGTAAAATGGAAAAAATTCTACGTAAGAGTAAAAGCTCTTAACAACTTAATTTATAGATCTTTAACTACAGGAGTATTAAAAGCGTATCCTTATTCCTCAGTTTAAACTTTTGATAAAATCAAAAAGGTATTTGTATCACTAAAATTCATTAATTCATCAAGTAAACCCTGTAATTTTACCTGATTTTGAACAACAACTTTTAAATGAATATTTTGGCTACCCGTTACCCGATGCGCTTCCTTTATTTCAGGAAAGTTGTTTATTTTTTTTAATATGTGCTTGAGTTGACCAGGAAAAACTTTTAATAAAATAAAGGCCTCTAAATCATTTCCAAGTTTTTTATTGTCAACTTGTATACTATACTTTTGAATAACCTCAAACTCTTCTAACTTTTGTACCCTCTCACGAACAGCAGATGGAGATAAATTTATTTTTCTTCCCAAATCGGCAAATGACAGACGTGAATTGTCATTCAAAATATCAAGCAATTGTCTATCTATATCATCAACCATTGATTCGACTAAATTATTTCATAAAAACACTTTTTCAATGGCAAATATAACTAATATCCATAGAATCCATTTTAAATTATCTTATCGGGAATATATCTTTGTATAAAATTCTAACCTGATGAGTATACTTCTACTATTTGAAAATAAAGATGTTATTCCCTGGGAAAAAGCATTAAAAGATAAATTACCAAATGATACTATCGAAGTCTATCCTAATGTTAAGGACAATGCTGCGGTAACATTTGTAATTTGCTGGAAACCGCCTCGTAATGTTCTTTTAAAATTCCCCAATATTAAGGTTATTCAATCTGTGGGTGCTTCTATTGACCATATAACTCAATCGCAGGTGCTACCGGAAGAAGTAACCATTACGCGAATTGTTGATGAGAAACTATCAAATGATATGTGGGAGTTTTTATTGGCTATCGTTTTAGGGGAGTTAAAAAATTTGAAAACCTATGAAGGTCAACAATCAGAAAAGCTATGGCAGCAACAAGAATACCAGTCTATAACCAACACCACCATCTCAATTTTAGGTTTAGGAAAAATTGGTTCATATGTTGCTGAAAAGTTTGCTCAACTTGGTTTTATTGTAAAGGGCTGGAGTACCAGTGCTAAGCAAATTGATCAGGTGCAAAGTTTTCACGGTCAGGCGGAGTTCGAATCCTTTTTAAGTGCTTCCGATTTTCTAATCAACATTTTACCCCTAACAAGGAGTACCGTTGATATTCTCAATAAAAATACATTGAAAAATCTACCTCAACATGCATTTCTTATCAATGTTGGTCGAGGCGAACATGTCGTTGATGAAGAGCTATTACAACTACTTGATGATTCTAAGCTTGCTGGAGCATTTTTAGATGTCTTTAGAACAGAACCTTTACCCAAAGCACACAAGTTTTGGAATCATTCGAAAATACAAATGACGCCACACGTGGCTAGTTTAACCAATGTAGCCTCTGCTACAAAGCAAATAGCAGAAAACTATAACCGGTTTTTGAACAATGAATCGCTTATCAATGAAGTATCAATAAAAAAAGGGTATTAAAACTATGGAGAGTAAATTTCATCTCGCTTTTAAAGTAAAAGATATTCAAAGTACAATTAAGTTTTATCATAGTATATTAGGATGTAAACTCGGCAGGCAAACTTCAGATTGGGTAGACTTTGATTTTTTCGGACATCAATTATCGGCACATGTTTCTACTGAAATTCCCACTTTAGATTATTGTGGAAAAGTAGACGGACTTGAAGTACCAATTCCGCATTTTGGGGCAATTTTAGATTATGATAGTTTCAATCAGGTAAAAAACAGGTTAGAACGTTACGACATTGAATTTATAGTTTCTCCTCAAAAGAGATATGAAGGTAAAAAGGGCGCGCAACAAACCATGTTTATTTTAGACTACAGCAACAACCCCTTAGAATTTAAAACTTTTGAGAATAATCAAGAAGTTTTTAAATAAGCTATTTAAAATAAGAAGGTTATATTTATTAGACATCAACCGCTCCTTTGTTTATATATAGCTTAGAAGCTTTATTCCTATTATTGAAAACTATGAGATTTACATTTCTATTATTAATTACATTGTTTTTTCTAAGCTGCTCTGGGGAAGCACAGACATATCCTGATAGCAACTGGGTTGTTAATGAAAATCCTGCGAAATCAGGTTGGAGAGATGAAGATCGTTCCGCCTTTACCCAATACATAATTGATAGTACCAATATCACCGGGCTGACTATAATTCATAAAGGAGAAATTGTACTTCAATATGGTGACATAGAAGAGACCAGCTATATAGCATCTTGTAGAAAAAGTGTACTGGCTATGCTTTATGGTAAATATGTAGACAATCGCCAGATAGATTTAAACAAAACCCTCGGCGAATTACAAATTGAAGATCATTCACCTTTACTTGAAATTGAAAAATCAGCGACCATAAAAGATGTTATTTCTGCGCGTTCAGGTGTTTTTTTATATGGATCTAACGGAGGTGATTTTAGAAGAATGGCACCAGAAAGAGGAAGTGTAAAGCCTGGTAGTTATTGGCTTTATAGCAATTGGGATTTTAATTTAGCAGGCCATATTTTTGAACAAGAAACAAACCAAAATATCTTTGATGAAATTGAAGTTCAATTGGCGAAACCACTACAAATGCAAGATTGGGATAGATCTTTACAACGAAAAGACGGAGATTTAACCGTATCAAAGTTTCCTGCCTATCATATGTGGTTTTCCACGAGAGATATGGCCCGTTTAGGGCTATTGATGCTACGAAATGGAAAATGGAAAGAGCAGCAAATACTACCAAAAGATTGGGTACAAGAAATGATCAACCAAAGAACATCGTACAAAGAAGCACAAAAAAATGTCCCCGTATTAAAGAAAGACGGTCTTGACCTCGGGTATGGTTATATGTGGTGGTTGGTAGAAAATACAGAAGATTATAGAATAAAAAATGCGTACTCCGCTCAAGGTGCTTTAGGGCAAAACATTACGGTATACCCCGAAATAGATGTGGTTTTAGCATTTAAAACAAAAAGTGACTATCGTAGAGGAAACAGCATTCAAAAGCAAATGAAGGTGATTAGAAAAGTAGCTGCAACCTACCGCCCTTACAATTAGAACAAGCATTGTTGAAAATGGAAGATACTATATGCTAACTAATATATAGCATCAACAAAAGCTGTTACAACACCACTTCGACTTTAGCTTTAAATAGTTCTTAAACAGCGTAGCAACATCTCTTTATGAGATTTACTTAAAGGAATTACCTTTCTATTAATTTCTAAATGATCATCTGCGACAACATCTAAGTTGTTGATGTTTACGATAAAACTACGATGTACTCGTAAGAATTGATTGTCTGGTAATTTACTTTCCATAGACTTTAAAGTACTCGCTAATAAATGCTTGCCTGATCTTGAAACTATAGTGCAGTAATTTCTATCAGCCTCTACGTACAGAATATCATTGAGCATTAGTTTTTCCATCTTTCCGTGATGTCTAACAAAAATTCGATCTTGTAAAACTTCCAAAGTATTATTGGCAGCAATCTCTTGCTTTTCATTAAGCGCTGCAAAGACTAATGAAATGGTACGTTGTAGATTTAATTTACTAAATGGTTTGGTGATAAAGGCTTTCGGAAATGTTGCTTTCGCACGTGTAAATGTTGCATCATCAGAGTTAGCCGTGAGATAAATGATAGGAATTTTATGGGTATGATTAATACGATGGGCAGTTTCAATTCCGTTGATGGTTCCTTTTAGATTAATATCTAATAATAACAGATCAGGACAATTACTTTGTACATGTGCAATAGCGTCTTCTCCCCTAGCAACTAGTCCATCTACCTCGTAGCCTAAATTTGTTAATTGTAATGAAATATTGGCCCCAATAATCATATCATCTTCAACAATCAATATGCGTTTAGGTGGAGTCATTAGGCTGCTTTTTTAAGTTGAAATTTTATTGATACTGACGTTCCTTTATTGGTGTTTAAGACGATCTTGCCATCTAGCTGTTTGGTTAAAAGTTGAATCAACTGAGAACCAAAACCAGTGCCTTTAATGTCATTATCAGCAGACATTCCGATGCCATTATCCATTACGTTTAATTGCAAAATTGAATCCTGTTCTTCAAGTGATATTCTAATAGTTCCTTCCTTATGATTAGGAAAAGCATACTTTAGTGAATTTGTTATCAACTCATTAACAATCAACCCTATAGGAATTGCCAAATCTACATCTAGTTCAAATTGCTGCATCGCTACATCAATATTAATCGTATCATCTGCACCATAAGCATTAACGATATATTCTGCCAGGTTGATAAAGTAATCTTTCATTTCAATGGTGGCTAAATTCTCGCCCATATACAGTTTTTGATGAATCATTCCCATACTTTGTACACGGTGTTGACTTTCTTCCATAGCAGCTAATACATTCTGATCTTCTATATGTGCTGATTGTAATGATAACAGGCTTGAGATTATCTCGAGATTATTTTTAACACGGTGATGAATTTCCTTTAGTAAAAACTCTTTCTCTTCATTTTGTTGTTGCAGTAGCTCATTTCGTTTACGATGGTTTGAAAAAGCTTTGTAAGCTACAATCAACAAAAGCAATAAAAGGGCTGCTATTATACTAATAAAAATTTGCTGTGAATGTTGTCGTTTAATTTGCGATTCTTGAATTTCAATGGTTCCTTCTTTTTGAGCCACTTGGTATTCCGTTCTTAATTTAGATGTTCGTTGATCGGCTTCAGCGGTAAATACAGCACTCTTAAACTTGTCATACTTTTCAAAAGATAAATAAGCCTCTTTATATTGAAACATAGCTGCATGGGCTTTACCTAATTCATTATATGCCTGACTTAAGAAAAAGGCATCACCAAATTCAGAGGTGGCAATTTTTATACATTTATCGAGACTTTCAATAGCGGCAGCATGATCGCCTTTTAAATTTTGTATGCTTCCTAGTTCAATCCAGCTTCGCATGACCATGAAATTATTATGCAATAATTCAGCATATTTAAGTGCGTTTTCTGCAGCAGCAAAAGCAAGGTCGAATTCTTTTTGCTCTGAATGTACTTCAGCCAAAAGTATATACGCATCACTTAGATTGTTGTAAAAACCATAACGTTTACCAATACTAATCGCATGATTTAAATAATGAAGTGCCTTATCATATTGTTTCAGCGCCAAATAGTTGTTGCCGACAACATACAGCGTGAAATCATAATCGAGATCGTTTATTCCCCTTTCTTCAAATAGACTTAATGACTTTAGTCCGTATTCTAATCCGATTTCATATTTTGATTGTTTCCAAAAGAGGTTACTCAAATCACTATACGCCATGGCTACAGCCCATTGATCATCAATTTCTTCACCTATTGCTTTAGTCTTTAAAGCATAATCAGCAGCCTTATCAAGTTGACCTCTACGTTCATAAACATAACCTAATTGGGTATTTAATAGGGGGAGATCCTTTTTTGTTACCTTATGTAAAGCATCTTTAAGTACTACTTCAGCACTATCAAGTTTCTCCATCCGAAGATATAATGCGCCTTGAGTTATTTGAAAACGACCTTCCCAAACCAAATCATTCTCGCGCTTGGCCAAGTCTAAACTCAGCTTATTAAAATATAAGCCCTTTAATAGATTACGTGTATGTGAATAATATGCCAAATCATTAAGCATCGAAAATTTGATGGAATCGACTTTGACCAACGGGTAATTCTTTTCTAATACCTCTAAATAGGAAGCTCCAAAATTATCAGTAATTACAAATACTTTTTTGTAGGGGGGGACACTTTCGAAATCTACAAATTGAGCAACAGCAATACCGCAATTCAAAATAATGAAAAGGCAAAATACCACTACCCTATATATAGAATTCCAATACATATTTTGTTTGGTTGGTATAGGGGGAAGTAATAACTAAATATACAATATTAATTTGACGAATTCTTCGGTAAATAAAACCGCACCTTCGGACAAGAAATTGATACCCTCGTCCTGATTCGTTTATCAAAGTGCTAATAAAATCATTCTTTCGTTTTGGTTCCCATTAACTAATGCAACGCTGCTATTCAACTAGTAATGTATTATGGGAAAATATACGTCTTACCTGTTTTTTATTATACTTCTAACGAGTGTTGCATGCAACGATCATAAAAGTACTGCGGCACTCCATAGCCCCAGCATAGATTCGCAATTGACTGCCCGATTAAAAGAATCATCACAAAATTACCTTAAAGCATGGAGTGAAATTAACCGTACCATTTTGAATGAAATCACCATTCGAAATGTAGTTCGAAACGTGAATGGAGAAATCGCTTCAAGCAACCAAACAGAACTTCAAAACCGCATCAAGTTTTGGCATATCGCATTACCTGATTTTAAACTGTTTGCTAATGAAGTAACGGTGATTGGCAACCGAACATTTATTAGTTGGATTCTTACTGGCACCAATACCGGAATGTATGGAGAAATGACACCTACAGGTAAAAAATGTGAATCCCACGGTTTTAGCATTCTAACATTTGATGAATCTCAGCAAATTATACATATCACCGACTACCTCGATGTGTTAGGCTTGATGACTCAAATGGGCTATTCATTACAACCGCCAAATACCGATTGAAATTCCAATATTTTTTTAATAAAACCAAAATGAAACAATTATGAAAACAAAACAAATTAAACTATTAGGAACATTATTATTACTACTATGTCTTGCCTTGTCAACGGCACAAGAAACTAAGAATCAAGCCTATTATGTTCATGAAGACCAAGTAAAACCTTCTATGATCAGTGAGTACCATGCTATTTCAAAAGAATTTTCGGAAGCCTGTAAAAAACACAATCTTCAAGATTATAGCTACAATGTTGCTGCAACAAATACGGGCAAATACATGTCGATTACTCCTATTGAAAAATTCGCAGATCTCGATGTAAATGTAATGGCACCTTTAGCAGAAAAAATGGGTGAAGAGGCGTTTACAGATCTTTTCAATCGCTTTAATTCTTGCTATGACAAACATGGTGATTATATCGTGTTTTTAAACAATGAATTGACCTATATGCCACAGGGTATTGATGTAAATACACCTGGTGAAGATTATCGTATTTGGCATCGAATGAATGTAGCCCCAGAAAACATTCAAAAACTAAAGGGTAAGCTAAAAGAATTAAAAGCGCTGTATACCAAAAAAGGAGCTAAAGAATACTATAGAATTTATCACAATGGCTTTGGCAATATGGGAGATTACTATTTAGCAGTTATATCAGCAAAAGATGCCCAAGACTTGGCAAGAAAAACAGCTGAGTCAGATGCATTACTTGGTGAAGAAGGAGAAAAACTGTTTCAAGAAATATTTAAATATGTTTCAAGCTATACTGTTGAAAGGGGTCGAATGCTACCTGATCTAGCTTACACACCTTCTAAATAGTTTCCCACAACTATAGATTCATTCTGAATGCAAGGCAATTTTAATTTTAAAACAACAACATGAAAAAACTCATTCTATTCGCGATTTTGCTAAGTTTTTTAGCAGCTTGTAACCAAACGCAACGTTATACGCAAAGCTCTCCTGAAATTGATGCCTTTAAAGCCGTTATTGAAAATTATAATAATCAAGATTGGGCAGCTATGACGGCACAATACGCCGATTCAGCCAAAACGTATAATAACAGCTCAGACTACGGTCTTTCGCTTTTTGAAATGATAGCTTATCACAAAGATGCTTTAACCAATTTGGCAGATCGAAAATTTCTAAAGAAAGACCAAGAATATGAGATGGTATTAACCGATGACGGTGAAACCTGGGTCAACTTTTGGGGAGATTGGGAAGGAACTTTGAAAGCCAATGGCAAAAAAATAAAAATTCCGATTCATTTAACAGCAAGATTCGTTGACGGAAAAATTATTCGTACCAGTGGTAATTGGGACAACTCTCCTATACTATTGGAGTTACAGGCTATTGATGCTAAAAACGACCTTTCCCCTGAAGACAATAGGGCAATCATTAATGGCATGTATGAAGCCTTTGCAACTGGAGATGTACCCGCTGTTCTTGGTGCAATGAACGAGCATGTCATCTGGAATGAGGCTGAAGGTAATTCATTGGCTAAAGGAAATCCATATAAGAGTCCAGATGCAGTGTTAAAAGGTGTTTTTACGCCCTTAACAGAAGAATGGGAGAACTTTAGACTGGCAGATATTAAACTACATGAAATGTCAAACGATAAAGTCTTAGCAACGCTACGCTATCATGGTAAGTTCAAAAAAACAGGAAAATCGATTAACGCTCAGGCAGCTCATCTTTGGAAACTTGAAAACAGAAAGGTGATTTCTTTTCAACAATATGTTGACACCAAACAATTGGCTGAAGCAGAAAATAACTAAAGCTACTCGCAACAATTTCATCTTCTAAACCATAACAGGCAGATTAATTTCGGTGAAACTTTTTGTCCATTGGGTATAGACCGATTTCAGTGAAATTCTGATATGAACTATATACCAATACTTGAGGGAATGAAAGTCTGTCTGTTTTAAACAATGTCCATACTATTAAAAACTATTACACTTAATAATTAAACTATAATAAAATGAAAAAAACACTTATTATGCTAGCGATGTTGACCGCTGTAGTCACCTTTGCTCAAAAGAAAAATGGAACAGTTTATAGTGAACATCCAACGATTGATGTTGTAAATACATTCACAGAGGCCGTCGTCAGTGGTGACACCACTAAAATTGCTAGTTTATTAACTGATGATTTTAAATCTTACAATGGCCTATCAACAAACCCAGCTTTGAAAGGTGATGATAAGCGTAAATTTCTAAAAAATATCATACGCTGGTCAAATGAACTCGACTATTTTTCTATTACAGATTTTCCAGGAGCATACCCTGATGCCATTGAATATAAAAAAGACAATAAAAATGATGAAGTATGGGTACAAACTTGGGAACTACTCAAGGGAGTACATCAAGTAACCGGAGTGAAATTTTCATCGCCTGTACATCGGTTATTCCTGTTAACTAAAGAACACAAAATAAAATCTATCATTGGTTATTTCAATGAAGAAATATTTGTTGAAATGCGCCAAAGTTTTTCTGATCGCAGTAATGGTACGATATATAATCATCATGATAATATTAATACGGTTCGAAAAGCCGTATACGCTATGGAACATGCCGATTTAAATAAATCAATGAGCTACTATCATGACGACGCTATTTTTTACGATATCAATGCTGATCTAAATACTCCCTTTTCTTTGGCCGAAGTAAAGAAAAACAGAGCAGATTTTCTAGCAGATTTTGAAATCAAAAGTATAGAAATGATTGGATACCCTGATTATTTAGAATATGAAATGGGCAACGGTCGATCGGTGCTGTCTTGGTGGAATCTTCATTTGATTAGAAAATCGGATAAAAAAGAAATAGTAATGCCTATGCATATCAATGATGATTTTGACGAAGATGGTAAAATCGCTTCTGAAATTTTATACTACAGCAGTGCCCTGTTAGAGAAATAACTCGAGACAAAAGCGACCACATTTTGTCTCGTCAAAAACGGTTTGAATTAGCTACATACCAAAACTGACCGACACTTTTAAAACCCGATAACCACTATCGGGTTTTATTTTTTAGCAAAAAATAATGCTTAATTCATTATCAGATTAACCATATCGACATGATGGAGGGCTTTTCTATCTATATTGATCTATAAAACAATCATTAAATAGATTTTAAAGGGTTTTCAAAAGGATTGTTTATTTTTAAATAGTAACTATGCCTATTATAAGCCGGAAAGCTTGTTACTAGCTGCGGCAAAATTCAATAAAAACCATAATCAAAATACAAAAGGTATTTTCACTAGTATAGCCAAATGAAGATTCTAAGCCACGGAGAATATTACGGTAGCCAAAATGCGGAATGCTCATTTAATGGAGTAATCTTATCGAAATATACGTATACAGCAGAAAGAACTGATTGGCATTATCATGAAAATCCATATTTCATGTACGTTTTACAGGGAAATATGAAAGATTGCAATACCAAGGTAAATACATTGTGCCCTACCGGAAGCTTAATGTTTAACAACTGGCAAGAGCCACACTACGGTTCTAAACATTCAGAAAAGGCTGGCGGATTTCATTTAGAATTTGAGAAACAATGGTTAAAAAACAATGGAGTTTCCTTGCCTTTATGGGAAGGTAGTCAGCTTATTCAAAACCCTAAATTACATTTGCTTTTTGCTCAAATTTATCATGAATTCATACAGTCAGACAATTATAGTAAAATAGCCATAGAATCAGCAATACTTGAGATTTGCACAACACTTTGTGACCTGAAGCAAGCGAATTTAATTGAAAACCCACATTGGGTAAAAGATTTGAAAGAATTATTGCATTATGAATCTCATTCGTTAAGCCTTAATTATTTATCTCAAGAACTTGATATACATCCCGTGCATTTGTCACGTGCTGCCCCGAAATACCTTTCAATGAGTTTAGGGCAATACATTAGACAAGAAAAACTAAAAAAAACACTTCCCCTACTTTTAGAAACATCCATGTCTTTAACTGAAATTACTTACCACGCAGGTTTTTCAGATCAAAGTCATTTTAACCGTGTCTTTAAATCTTTTTTTAAAATTAATCCTAGTGATTATCGAAGATTAGTTAAGAAAAACTTCTAATGTTAATCTGATACAATTTTCATTAAGATCACCGCGCTACATTTACCGTCAAATAGATATAAAGATGAAAAAACACCTCATATCACTAGTAGTACTAACATTTTCAACATTCCTAAGTTGTGCACAAAATAAAACACAGAATTATAACGGAGAGTGGGTTGGCTTCTTACCAAACAAGAATAGTTTTAATTTTAAAGTTAGCCTAGATGCTATAGAAAATAATCAGTATCAACTAATCATAGCGAATGATAAAGTAGTTCTTGAAAAAACGGTTGAATCAGAAAGTAATAAGCATTTTAAATTCCATATTAATCAAGAATTATTTTTTAACCTGCACTATGATGATAACTTGAACGCACTTTTAGGTTCTATTAAAACTGGAAAGTTCATATACCATCTAACGCTACCAAACATAGGTCACAATACGTTTATTGGAGATTGGAATCCCTTTATGTTTGATAATGGTCTACAGTCTGATGACATTATGCTGTATGTGGAAAATACTGCTGATAATCATATGGTAGCTTACCCATTTTTTGGTGATCAACGTTTTCGTGGTACCTGGACAACCGATTTCAAAAAACAAGATAATATACTCTACTTTACAGATAGTAATACCGGTTTAAATTTTAAAGCAACATTACTTGAAAAAACTATTGAACTAGAGCTATTATTAACTGATGTTTTGTTGACCAAAACAAGTTTAAAGCATACCTCTGATGGATGGGATTATAATACTAAACCTAAGAGTCAAATACAAAATACTAATAAACCATTAGACTTAAATGATGGATGGGCAACAGCCAGTATTAGTGATTTTGGCATTAACGAGCGTGAATTAACCCGATTGATAACAGACGTAAATTCAAACAAGTTAGTAAACACACATAGTGTGCTGATTGCACAAGAAAACAAATTGGTTTTCGAAACCTATTTTGAAGGCGTAAATGTCAACATTCCTCATGATTTGAGATCTGCTTCAAAAAGTATTTCTTCAGCAATAATCGGAATTGCCATTGATGATAAAATCATATCAGGTGTTGATGAAAAGTTATATGACTTTATACCTAATGCATTGCAATACACGAAAGACTCTTTAAAATCTAAAATCAGAATAAAAGATTTATTGACCATGAGTTCGGGCCTTGACGTAAACAATTTGGCATCAGAAGACTACTATCAAAATCCGAACAACTCAAAACCATGGTTGACGAGCGTTCTTGAAGCCCCGATGGTACATGAACCTGGCACCCATGCCGATTATGGTTCCGCCAATCCCTTTCTACTAGGTGTTTGTTTAAACGAACAATTGAACACGCCGCTTGATTCATATATGAACGAAAAACTCTTTGCTCCGTTGCAGATTACCAATTATATCAACCATACCGATGATACACAGAATGCACCTTACTTTGGTGGCGGTTTACTATTAACATCAAGAGACCTACTAAAATTCGGTCAGTTATATCTAAATAAGGGCAACTGGAATGGCAAACAGATCATTTCAGAAAGTTGGGTTGACGAATCTTTCAAAAAACATGTTAAACTACAAGATCAAAAAGACAAAAATGACTACGGATATTTGTGGTGGCACGACACCTATAAAGTTAATGACAAAACCATAACGTCTATTGAAGCCCGAGGTGCAGGAGGGCAATTTGTATTCATACTGCCTGACCTGAAGTCTGTAGTGGTTATCACTTCAGGCAATTTTAGAAATGGTAAGGGTAATCAACCCCGTGATATTTTAAAAGAGTATCTTTTACCTGCGCTGTTGAATTAAAATCGGCATAAAATGAAAATGTCAACATTTCTAAGTTTTTCGAGAGAGCAATATTGCAATACTTGTATAATGATACCCTAAGATTATAGTTTAAACCGAATTCCCGTTCTGAAGTAATAGTGGTTATTTCGTTCAACTGATGACACTGTTTTATTCGAATTTGTTTTTAGTTTGGCACTATTGCTTAGAATGTTAGCTGCATTGGCATACACCTCTAAATATTTTGAGAACTTATATTCATACCGGAAGCCTGCAATAATTAATGACATGTTTGCCGTATGTGCAACTTCATTATTTGCTAGTACAATTCCATTTTGAATATTTGCAGTAAATCCGTCAAGCTCTGCTATAATTTTAAACCTTGATTTTTCTGACAAATGATACTGCAGGTTTGATTTAGGCACGCCCAATTTATACGACCACTTCGGATGAAACTTTCTGTAATATATAATAAAGGGCAAGGGAAAATTAAATCCCCTATTTTGAGAATAAGATAATCCCACAATTAATTGATAAGGCTTCGCTATTGAAGTATCATTTCTTTTATCATTAATAAAAACAAGATCACCTGAAAAAGTAGCATCTTCTAATGATAATTTTCGCACTAAATTGGAACTATACCCCGTTGAAAACCGAGCTCCAAAACGCCAATTGGCATTCATCTTGTAGGTATAGCCAATGTTAATATCTAACAACTGAAAATCATCAATGGCGTCTTTGTCAAAATCGGTAACATTTTGACCAAAAGATAAATCTATTTTACTATAGTCTAACCCTACTATAAAATAAGCCCCCTCTTTCACCTTTATAGGGTAATTAATTAAGCCGCGAAGGCGATCGTAACCTACGTCTGAATTCCCTTTTGGAAGGCGCGTATAATCGATTTTAGCTAAATCTGACAATTGCCCACGCATCATGGAGCTAACCAGTACAAAAAGTATAAAAAGTAATGATCGTTCTCTCATAAAGAAGCTAAGTTCTATAAATCAATTAAATAGTCGCTATGATGAATTTTAAGGAGTCTTATTCAAGCATAATCTAGTCTACTACTTGAGCTACTTCAATATGTGTTTTTATATTCCGTTTAAATATCAGGCAGCATAGACCTCATTAGTCAGATTAAAAAACACATCACAAGAAATTTTATAAGAACCATCGAAGTAAAGCCAATAAAAATTGCTCTTGTAACCTCTAAAACTTCGCAAGAAGCAATTTATTGTTCCAAAAGAAAAGAATACAATTTAGAAGTTTAAAAGCTATTAATATTGTTGCATTAAATAGGATAATACATTCGCTTCAATTCTTTCTTGAATATTAGAAATATCTGCTTTTACAAAGGTTTCGCCTGTAATGTTTTCATACAATTCAATATATCGCTCAGAAACTGAATCAATATATTCGTCTGACATATGCGGTACAGTCTGACCTTCTAAACCTTGAAAATTGTTAGATATTAACCATTGTCGTACAAATTCTTTAGAAAGCTGTTTTTGTGCTTCCCCTTTTTCTTGTCGTTCGTGATACCCATCTGCGTAGAAATACCGTGAAGAATCAGGCGTATGAATTTCATCGATTAAGACAATTTTACCATCTTTCGTTTTACCGAATTCATATTTTGTATCTACTAAAATCAACCCTCTTGAGGCAGCGATTTCTGAACCTCGCTGAAACAACGCTTGCGTGTATTTTTCTAAAACCTCGTAATCAGCTTCAGAGACAATTCCTCTTTTAAGAATATCTTCTTTTGAAATATCTTCATCATGATCACCTTGCTCTGCTTTGGTAGCGGGAGTAATAATGGGCTCAGGAAACTTGTCATTCTCTTTCATTCCGTCTGGCATCGCAACACCACAAAGCATTCTTTTCCCGGCCTTATACTCTCTTGCGGCATGACCAGACATATACCCACGAATAACCATTTCTACCATAAAAGGTTTACAAGCAGCACCAACCGCTACATTCGGATCAGGCGTTGCTGATAACCAATTAGGTACAATATCTTCAGTAGCCGCCATCATTTTAGTGGCGATTTGATTTAAAATTTGACCTTTATACGGAATTCCTTTAGGCATAACTACATCAAAGGCAGAAAGCCGGTCTGTAGCAACCATTACCAAAACATCATTCTCTAAAGCATAAACCTCACGTACTTTACCCTTGTAAACACTCTTCTGCTTTGGGAATTCAAAATTAGTATCGATAATAGTATTCATGAAAAAATCTTTTAAAATTGAGGATTGATTGTATTAAAAAGTGAAACCAAAAACTAAGCGGCGGTATACCACCTTAGTTTTGATGTTCTATGCTTTTATAAGCTGTTATCACTTGTTTCACCAATTTGTGTCTAATTACATCTTTGTCATCTAAATGAATTACCGAAATACCTTCAACATTTTGAAGCACCAGTATCGCTTCTTTCAACCCAGAAATAACTCGACGTGGTAAATCGATTTGACCAGGATCACCAGTTATTAAAAACTTAGCATTCTTACCCATTCGCGTAAGAAACATTTTCATCTGCGCATGTGTCGTATTTTGTGCTTCATCTAATATTACAAAAGCATTGTCTAAAGTACGCCCGCGCATAAAAGCCATAGGGGCTATTTGTATGGTACCATTTTCAATATAATGCGTGAGTTTTTCTGGGGAAATCATATCACGTAATGCATCATACAACGGTTGCATATACGGGTCAAGCTTTTCTTTTAAATCCCCAGGAAGAAAACCTAAATTTTCACCAGCCTCAACTGCAGGTCTAGTTAAAATAATTCGCTTTACTTGCTTCTCTTTCAATGCTTTAACCGCCAAAGCAACACCAGTATAGGTTTTTCCCGTTCCCGCTGGTCCGATGGCAAAAACCATGTCATTCTTTTTAGCGGCATCGACTAACTTTCGTTGGTTTGCGGTTTGCGCTTTTATCAAACGACCTGCAACACCATGAACTAAAGTCTCGCCCGCTTTTTCAGAAGCTTTGTTTTCTTCTTGACTATTCGAAGTAAGTACACGTTCAATAGCATTTTCATCTATTTTATTGTATTTGATGAAATGATTGGTTAGCATATCAAAACGCCTTTCAAATTCTTCTAATAACTCTTCATCACCATATACTTTAATTTTGCTACCTCTGGCAACAATCTTAAGTTTCGGAAAATATTTCTTTAATAAGTTAATGTTTTCATTGCCTTGACCAAAAAACTCTCTTGGACTAATTTCCGTAAGTTCTAATATAAGTTCGTTCAAAAAATAAGATGTTTAGATGATGCCATGAAATAATATTTCGATAGGCTATTTTTTTGACTAATTTTGTTAAACAAATTTAGGTAAAATTCAGTTTTCTTAATCAAAAACATATCAACATTGCTGCATGGCAATTATCACCCTCACAACTGATTTCGGACTCAAAGATCACTTTGTAGGTGCTTTAAAAGGAAGCATTTATAAAGAACTAGCTGATGCCAAAATAGTTGATATTTCTCATGGTATTAGTCCGTTTAACATTCAAGAATGTGCTTATATCTTAGGCAATTCATACAAAAGCTTCCCTGAGGGCACCATACATATTGTTGGTGTTGATTCAGAACCTACGCAAGAAAATCAGCATATTGCTATTTTTCTTGATGGTCATTATTTCATATCAGCGAATAATGGTGTAATTGGTTTAATAACTTCTGAAATTAAACCCGAAAAAGTCGTTGAAATAAATATTCCAAATCCTGCTGCGGGGTCATTCCCAGTAATGGATATTTTTATTCAAGTAGCTTGCCATATAGCAAGAGGAGGAACCTTAGAAGTTATTGGAAGGCCTTTCACGGCATTGAAAGACCTCACCGGTTTTCACCCTAGTGTTACTGACAATGGCAATAAAATTGTCGGTGCGGTTATTTACATCGATAATTATGGTAATGTAGTTACGAATATTCATAAAAATTTCTTCGAAGCCTATAGAAAAGGTCGTGATTTTGAAATCAATGCTAGAACGACTACCATTAATAAAATACATCAAAAATACAGCGATATTATAAATTTTGAATTGGAAAAAGGCAAACGCAAAGGTGCAGGTGATAAGTTGGCCTTGTTCAATTCGTCTGAATATTTAGAATTAGCTATTTTTAAGAGTGATCGACATACGGTTGGCGCAGCCTCTACCCTACTTGGTTTAGATTATCTTGATACCATTACCATAACCTTTAGCTAAAATGTTAGTACGCATTGTAAAACTCACTTTTCACCAAGAAAGCATACCCACTTTTCTTGAAATCTTCGAAAACATTAAACATCGTATTCGTGCTTCGGAAGGATGCAGCTTCGTTGAGTTATATCAAGATAAAAACAACGATTGTATCTTCTTTACCTATAGTTATTGGGATGATGAAAGCTTTTTAAACAACTATCGCGATTCTGAATTCTTTAAATCAGTTTGGTCGAAAACCAAAGTTTTATTTGCTGATAAACCCGAAGCCTGGAGCGTAAATAAGTTAGACACATTAGCTTAATCATCAAGTCTTGGTTATCAGGGTAACCTGCGAATGACTTACTTATAAACACTTCATTAACTTAAGAATTATTTTACGTATCGAAAGATGTTTTTTGTCAATACAAATACAGACTAAAACCATAATAAAAACAGGCATTCACAAAGATATTAATCGACACGTAAAAGTGCTATTTCATGAAATAATCACATAGTTTCTTGTTGATAAGTTTGTTTCGCTGAAAAGCACATTTGAAATATCTTTGTTTGACTGTTAAAAGTGCGATTTGAATACATTTTACAGTTAAAACCAACAACTAATTTAAATTTTACAACACATGAAGTTTATAGTATCCAGCACCTATCTTTTAAAACAACTGCAGGTTTTGGGAGGCGTTATTAATAATAGCAACACTTTACCTATTCTGGATAATTTCTTGTTTGATTTAAAACAAGATAAACTTACTGTTTCTGCCTCCGACTTAGAAACAACAATGAGCTCGGTATTAAATGTAGATTCTGATAACGAAGGAGTTATAGCGGTGCCTGCACGATTATTATTAGAAACTTTAAAGACCTTTCCTGAGCAGCCATTAACTTTTGTTGTTGAAGATAATAATACCGTTGAAATAAGTTCAAATCATGGTAAATATGCCTTGGCATACGCCGATGGGGCTGAATTTCCAAAAGCAGTAGCTTTAGCAAACCCAAGCTCAACAAGTATCATGGGTGATATTTTAGCTACAGCTATAAACAAAACTATATTCGCGGCGGGCAATGATGATTTAAGACCCGTAATGAGTGGTGTTTTCTTTCAATTTTCACCAGAGAATTTAACCTTTGTTGCTACTGATGCACACAAACTAGTAAAATATCAACGTGAAGATGTAACTGCTTCGGAAGTAGCTGAATTTATAATGCCTAAAAAGCCTTTAAATCTTTTAAAAGGAATTTTAGCAGGAAGCGAATCAGAAGTATCGATAGAATATAATGATAGTAATGCTAAATTCAGTTTCGAAGAAACCGAATTGATTTGCCGATTAATTGATGGAAAATATCCGAACTATGAAGCGGTAATTCCAAAAGAGAATCCGAACAGACTTACCATTTCAAGAAATCAGTTTTTGAGTTCTGTACGTCGTGTATCGATTTTTTCTAATAAAACTACGCACCAAATTCGTTTGAAAATAGCTGGTGCTGAATTAAATATTTCTGCAGAAGATATTGATTATAGCAATAAAGCAGAAGAGCGTTTGACTTGTGCATATCAAGGTGATGATATGCAGATTGGTTTCAACTCTCGTTTTCTTACAGAAATGTTGAACAATTTAACTTCAGATGAAGTTTCATTAGCAATGAGTCTACCCAATAGAGCAGGTATATTAACTCCGACTGATGGCCTTGATGAAGGCGAGCATGTTACCATGTTAGTAATGCCAGTGATGTTAAACAGCTAATACGATATTAGATTTATAAAAAAACCACCGCTAGCGGTGGTTTTTTAGTTTATAAGGTGTAGTTCAAATAAAACAGAAAGCGTTGTTTTATTTTTACATCACCATCAAAAAGATGCTGAGCAAGCGGCAACCCAACATCAACCCCAATGACCAACCTGTTCAGATTAAACTCCGCTCCTACTGTACCTAGATGCATATAGCCATTAGTGTCTGGTAATTCATCTCGGTATTGTACAATGTTTTGAAAGAAATCTCCACTAACACCAACAAACGGTGCAATCACATTTGTTCCTAATAAGAAGCCTTTGAAAACTTTGGCATTATAGCTTATTTGATTACCAAAACGATAATCATTCTTATTTTCTCCTTTTAAGAAATAGCTTCCTGTAATGCTCACTCCTTCCATTTTCCTCGAATAACTATATCCTAAAGAAAAAACAGCATCCGTACTGCCGGTGCCGACTTGAAAACCAGGATTCACACGATCAGTAAGTACTTCTTCAAAAGCGCCCGTGGGTAACTTCACCCCTAACCCAAATCGTAGCGAATGGCCCGTATACTCAGGCATAATCACCAAATTCGGATTCACTTCCTCTTCTGTATTTTCTGTTGTCTCCTTTTTCTTAAAATTGATAGTGTACCAACCAATGAAACTGATATCGCCAATGCCATTAAGACTTTCGATGCGGTCATCATACACTCTATTCAAATCTTGAAAAGGCATGGTACCCGTAATGTGAACCTTTGGAGTAACCGGAATTTTCATCCATAATTGATAGGTATTGAAATGTTCTTTACTGGTGGGGGAATTATCAAAAATTCCGTCTTTTGATTCAAATTGCTGATAACTATAGCGCAAGCCTACAAAATTTGAATTACCTAAAGTTCCGTATCCGAAATTGCCACCTGTCGTGGCACATCCGCAGAAATCACAATCATCAAAATGCAAGAGATTTAGGGTACACGGACCAGCAGTTGCATACTGCGAAATTAATATCGCGAAAAGCAACAGACTAAAACTCCGAAAATCGTTCATCTTGTATAAATTCATAATCTGTTAAAGTCTTTAAAAAATGTATAATATTTGTTTTTTCTGATGCGCTAAGGTTAATGCCGAAACTACCATCATCTCTCTTTAAAAGTGGATCAACATTTCCATTATCTACCATTCCGTCAGTATAAAAATCTAGTACGGCTTCTAAACTCCCAAAACGACCATCGTGCATATAGGGGTAACTCAAAGCCACATTTCGTAGGCTCGGCACCCTAAATTTGTAAAAATCATCGGAAAAACCACTGGCACGCATACGTCCTTCTTCCTCGGGAAAATTAGAATTTAACGGCAACCCATTATTACGGTATTTTTGATCAGTAAACAATTCACCCATATGGCATGAAGCACATTTTGCTTTAAAAAGAGAAGCACCTTCTAATTCTTCAGGTGTTAACTGTTCACCCTCTTTCCGCATATAGGCATCATACCGGCTGTTCGCAGAAACCATTTGTAACATAAACTGCGACAAGGCCTTCAACATGCGACCGCTCGTAATACTATCTGAGCCGAAAGCAGCTTCAAACATATACAAGTATTTAGGGTCTGCCTGTAATTTTGATAGCACACTGGGTATGGTTTCATTCATTTCAACTTCACTCGTAATAGGAATTATGGGCTGCAGATCTAAATGTAGTGCTGCGCCATCCCAAGTAAATTCTTTGTAAAAAGCCAAGTTGTGCAAAGGCTGCGTATTTCTAAACCCTTCTTCTCCGTTGACCCCATGACTTATGGTATGCCCGTGATGTGTAAAGGAAAATGATTGCTCGTGACAAAATCCGCATGATACTACTCCGGTTGAAGACAACTGTCCGTCATAAAACAAAGCTTTGCCCAGCGCAATACCTTCCTCAGTCAAAGGGTTGGCAGAAAAATCATAGTTGGGTTCAGGAAAGTTAGCAGGTACCTCAAAATTTACTGGAGTAGGCAACCCGATATAATCATCAGCTGCATTATTACAGCCCATCAGAAGTACTGAAACTCCTATTAGTAACTTGAATAAATTCATAACTATTTTGAATTTTAAAGAAGCTTGGAAAGGCAAAATCCCTTCCAAGCACCACCTATTATCTTTTAGTTATGAACATGATCAACGGTGAACATTTTTGAAGCGTTCGTAGCTACCTTCGGAGATTTATCAGGGTCAACATGTATTTGTGATTTCTCCTCTAAATACAACTTATCTTCACCAGAAAGTAATTGAGAAACATCAGCTACAACGTGAATTTCAGGTGTAATATCGGTGCGCACTTTAGCTGAAACTGGCAGGTTTACTGTTACCTCTTTATAGTTATCTAAAGACGACCCATGGCTACCCATATGTATTGCGAAAGCAGTTTCTTCAGGTTGTGCCTCAGCAGTAAATCTTCCTTCAAAACGAATAAACTTATAACCTGCTTGCCATGACCACATCATGCCTTGTGCAGTTGCTTGATTCAAGAAATCACCTTGACCATCAGCACCTTGTAGATACTTGTCTTGATCAACGCCAATTCCGTAATGTACTTTCACATAGTCTGCCGCTGGAACATTTTCAATCGTAATAAATCGCGAATCTTCATCAGCTTCGTTAACAATAAAAATAGATGCGTCTTCCGGCACTGTAAATAGCGTACCATCTTCGGTTTCTAATTGAATATTACTTACAATGTACTTCAGTGTATCAATAACAATTTTCTCGGTGCCGTTAGCACTGTAAAATGCGGTTTGCAGCAACAGGTCAGAACCTGAATAGCTATTATCAAATTCTATACGGGTAGTACCTTCGCCGGTTAATTCTGTATTTGTATTGTCGTCGCTATCGCACGCAACTAGAGCAACAGCCATCATAGCAATGGCCATATAATTTAAAACTTTCATTTTTTTAATTATTGGAAATTAAACTACTATTTAAGGCCAGCAGTAGAAGCCTAGAAAAATAAACGAGATGAAAGTTTAGCAGCTTGGTGGTCTGAGCATACGCTGCACCAAAATATAATCGTGTAACGAGGAATAAAATACGAGAGGCACCTTTTCAAAGGTGGTCGTATTCATAAAAGTATACTTCGAAGAATATTGTACAAATAAAGGGGTAAAAGCTTCGCTGAGATTCACAAGTGCTTTACTTTCTTGTGTCGCTCTCTTTTCGGCTGCGGCTGTATTTAATCGTTCCATTAAATAGCATTTACCGTTACAATCAAGTTCAGGTCGCTCTTTATTGACACAATAAGTTTCTATAATATAATCTACATTAAACTGAAAATAAGAAAAGTAGCCCACGTAATATGCAGGTCTAATTGCCAAAGCAAGGAGAAAACAAATGGCCAAATACTTTTTCAGAATCTTAAATTTTGCACGAAGATACGTTGCAAAATTTTCCTAAAAAATACTTGGCCAATAATTTATGATTAGATAAAATTAATGGTTGCAAATTTACTAGGTGCTTCGCCGTTTGCAGCTCTTACTGCATTAACGATAGGCAGAATAAATCCGATAACACCGACGAATAAGAGTCCTAACAATCCTAATCCGAATAACAATATTGCCGGAATACTAATGACTAGCATTAATAATAGGGTCAATTGAAAGTTCACGATTGATCTTCCGTGTTCGTCCATGCCATGAACAGAATCTTTAGAAGCTAACCAGATCACTAACGGGACAATTAGTCCGCCAAAACCGGTTACATACGTTAATAATTGTGATGCATGGGTAAGTGCTAATAATTGATTATCTACCCGTTGTGCTGATTTTTGATTGATGATTTCCATAATATAAATTTTAGGGGTTCTTACCAATAAGACTACAAATTATAGAAAATGTTACAAAAATCAATAACTATTGTTTTTGTTGTAGCTTACCTAACTTCTCTTTGTCTTTGGCAATCGATAGTTCAAGCTTATTGATTTTTTGATTAATCTCCATTTCATCAACAGGTGAAATCTTACCCTTACTTTTATTCTTAGCCATTTTATTTTTCAGCTTACGAATTTTACCTTCACTTTTCTTGATGCTTTTCTTTTTAGCAGCAATAGCTTTGGCTAGCTTTTCTTGTTTTTTTACAGCTTTTTCTGCTTTCTTTTGTGCTTTTTCTGCCTTTTTTTGAGCTTTCTCAGCTTTTTCAATTTCTTTTTGTGCTGCTTTATCAGCTGCAATTTCTTGTTCTAGCTTCTCCATTTTTTCTTGTGCAATCAACACAGAATCAACGGGTTGCTCTGTTTCTTGTGCAAATCCAAATTGAGCAACTGCAAAAACTAAACTTAATGTAATTAAAAATTTTTTCATAGTATAAATGTTTATAGCGTCGGCAAAGATAATGCATAAACTGTACCAAAATACCAAACTTTTATTTCAAAAATTAAATCAGAAATTCTTCAATATTCATGCGTATTTCGGTGTACAATTTTGATCAAAAACTAGAAGCCCTATTTTGAATTCGTATTTTTGCACTATGAGTCATTTGGATACTATTGTTGCCTTAGCAACTCCTTCAGGAGCAGGGGCCATTGCTGTTATACGTTTGTCAGGAACCAATGCCATTGAAATTGCTGATACTCATTTTGAGTCTGTTCATGGAAAGCAGCTAAAAAAACAAAAAAGTCACACCATACTTTTAGGTCATATTGTTGAAAACAAAAGAACTTATGATCAGGTTTTACTTTCTATTTTTAAGAATCCACATTCATATACTGGCGAAGATGTCGTTGAAATTTCGTGTCACGGCTCGCCATATATACAGCAACAAATCATACAATTGTTTCTTCGAAATGGCTGCAGAATGGCTGAAGCAGGTGAATTTACCCTTAGAGCCTTCTTAAATGGTAAACTTGATTTGAGTCAGGCAGAAGCAGTGGCCGATTTAATTGCTTCAGACAATGCAGCTAGTCATCAAATTGCGATGCAGCAAATGCGTGGTGGATTTAGTAGTGAAATTAAAGCGCTTCGTGATGAACTACTAAACTTCGCTTCACTCATAGAACTCGAATTAGATTTTGCTGAAGAAGATGTTGAATTTGCCAACAGAGAACAGTTTAAAGAATTGTTAACACGCATTCAAAATGTTTTGAAAAGTTTGATTGATTCTTTTGCTGTAGGTAATGTGATAAAAAATGGAATTCCCGTTGCGATTATTGGTGAACCCAATGTTGGTAAATCGACTTTACTCAATGCCTTACTCAATGAAGAACGTGCCATTGTTTCTGAAATAGCAGGCACTACAAGAGATACCATTGAAGATGAAATTTCTATAGGCGGGTTAGGTTTCCGATTTATTGATACTGCCGGAATCAGAGAAACAGAAGATGTTGTGGAAGGTATTGGTATTCGAAAGACATTTGAAAAAATCGAACAAGCCCAAGTGGTGATCTACCTCATCGAATCTCATAAATTTAAAGAAGAGGCCACTCGCTTTCGCATTGAAATTGAAAAAATCAAAAACAAATATCCGCAAGTACCCTTAATTATTGTCGCTAATAAAGTAGATCAACTATCGGATGCTGCCCTACCAGAACTACAACTGCAATTTCCGGAAGCCTTGCTTCTTTCTGCTAAAAACGGAATCGGCATTGAAGATCTGCAAGATAAGTTGTTGGAATTTGTAAACACCGGAGCATTACGCAACAACGAAACCATTGTAACGAATACCCGACATTACGACTCGCTTTTGAAAGCGCTAGAAGCGGTAGAAAAAGTAAACTTTGCGATGCAAGATGGCGTTTCAGGTGATTTACTTTCTTTAGATATTAGAGAGGCGCTAGATCACTTTGGGGCTATCACCGGTGAAATTACCTCTGATGATTTATTAGGAAATATTTTTGCTAACTTTTGTATTGGAAAGTAAAAACCATCGTTGCTAAGTCATTTCTTCAATTAAGTTAGCAACTAAAGCGGTCCAACCGGTTTGGTGAGATGCTCCTACTCCTCTTCCATTATCACCATGAAAATATTCATAAAACAATATTAGGTCTTCAAAATTTTCTTTAGAATAAGTGTTTTCATTTAAAGCATGAACTGGGCGCTGTCCTTTTTCATTTTTTTGAAATATACTGATAAGCCTTTGGCTCAATTGGTTACCAATTTCATCTAGGCCTAAAATTGGTCCAGTTCCCGTTGGGAATTCCATATTAAATTCATTCTTACAATACCCAAAATATTCTCTCAACGATTTAATAAAAAGGTAATTCATTGGAAACCATACAGGCCCGCGCCAATTCGAATTTCCACCAAACAAAGGAACGGTTGATTCTGCAGGTTCATAATTAATATTATAATTGACACCTTCAATTTCGATGTTATAAGGCGTAGTATGTTTTTTTGATAGCGATCTTATACCAAAAGGACTTAAAAATTCATTCTCATCAAGAAGTGTTTTTATCAATCGTTGCGTACGATCTTTAGGTACTAACGATAATAACAAATCTTCACCTTCGGCAAAATCTTGAATCACAGGAAACTTAAGATTATCAATACGGTATTTTCTAAACCACTTCACACTATTTGCAAACCGAGGTAACTGTTCTAAAACTTCTTTTTTTATGGTTAATACCGCTGCTATAGACAATAAACCAGATATAGATCGAACTTTTATGGGAACGAAACGACCGTCTGGCAATACTAATTTATCATAAAAAAAACCTTCTTCTTCATCCCACGTGCCTTGATATTCTTGGCTGATTTTATTCATTGCCTCGGCAATAAAAATAAAGTGACCGAAATATTTGGTCGCCATATCTTCAAAGGTTTCATCTTCCATCGAAATTTCAAGGCTCATTTCTAACATGTTCAAACAATAAAGTGCCATCCATGAGGTACCATCAACTTGCTCTAATATGCCATCACCAGGTATACCATGACTACGATCAAAAACACCAATATTATCTAAACCTAAAAATCCACCTTCAAATACGTTATTTTGACTACTATCTAATCTATTTACCCACCAGGTGAAATTTAAGGTCAATTTATTAAACATTCTCTTGAGAAAGGCTATGTCACCATTACCCTTTTTCCGTTTATCGGTATGGTAAACCTCTAGAGCGGCCCATGCCTGCACTGGTGGATTAACGTCTCCAAAATTCCACTCATAGGCAGGAATTTGACCATTGGGCGCCATATACCATTCTTTGGTAAAAAGTAATAGTTGTTCTTTAGCAAATTCTGGGTCAACCAAGGCCAAAGTTGTACAATGAAAAGCAGAATCCCAGGCAGCATACCACGGGTATTCCCAAGCATCAGGCATGGCATGAATATCATGATTACGAAGCGTTTTCCACGTGCTATTTCTTCCGAAATAACGCTCTTTAGGTGGAGTAGGTTCTTTCGGGTTACCTTGCAACCAAGGTTCTATTTCATAATTATAATACTGTTTCGACCATAACATACCTGCAAAAGCTTGCTTTTGAACATTCAATACTTCGGCCGTTTTTTTTGAACTTAAACTCGTGTAAAACTCCTCACATTCTTGTTTTCTATTATCTACAACAATATCAAAATCTTTGTCAAAATCTTCTTTTACTTCGGTATTAGTCAATCGTAATTTGATAGTACGTGTAGCACCGGCAGCGAGGTCTAAGATGTAGAGCGGTGAAAATTTAGTACCATCGGCACGCGACGTTGCAGTTAGGTAGTCATCTTGAATTACAGCGGTATGAAATAGATCTTTCTTATAAGCATGATCATTTTTTTCTTGAAAAATTCGCTCTTTATTCGTCTCATTTTCAGTAAACAATAGTTTGTCAGCCTCATCGAAATATAAAAAATAGTCTCCTATATGATGGTGATTAATCACCACAAAATCTTTTTTATTTTTCGTTTTCTTCTGAATTGATGGTTTCAATGGTCGCTCTTTAAAACTCCAATAATTACGAATCCATAAAGTTGGTAATAGGTGTATTGGTGCAGATTTTGTGCTTCTATTGGTAATGGATATTTGAATTAAAATATCGTTTTCATCTTTTTTGGTGTATTCTGTATAAACATCAAAATATTCGTCGTTGTCAAATATACCAGTGTCTAATAATTCATACTCTAAGTCTTTTCTACCTCTTTTCGCGTTTTCTTTTACTAAGGTATTATATGGGAACGCATTTTGTGGGTATTTGTACAAATGTTTCATGTACGAATGCGTTGGTGTATTTTCTAGGTAATAGTATAGTTCTTTAACATCTTCGCCATGATTACCCTCAGGGCCTGTTAATCCAAATAAGCGTTCTTTTAAAATGGGGTCATTTCCGTTCCACATGGCTATTCCGAAGCAAACATTGCAGTACTTATCAGAAATACCAGCGATACCATCTTCACCCCATCTATACGCTCTACTTCGTGCATGGTCATGCGATAAATAATTCCAAGCATCACCATTACTGCTATAGTCCTCGCGTACCGTACCCCATTGCCGCTCACTTAAATAAGGACCCCAAGAATGCCAATCTTTAACACCAGAATCTTTTTCGTTTATTCTTTGTTGTTCTTCACTTATTTTTCTCATGAAAGCAATTATTACACTTAACTTAATCTTCAATGGCACATGCCTATTGCCGTTAAATAAAAGTATGGAAATCGGCCGAATAACAAAAGCCTAGTAATTCTTAAAACCAGAATAAAAAATTATCAATAGGCCCATTTTCAAATTAGCTTGATCTTTTAAAAGATGCTCGATACCTTACTTTTATTAATGAATTTGTACCTTCATAATTTTCAAAATATGTAATATCGAATGGCGAATTATCCTGAAAAAGTATATCTCAATGGTGAAATTATAAATGCTAAAGATGCCAAAATATCTGTTTTTGACCGAGGTTTTTTGTTTGGAGATGGCGTATACGAAGTCATGCTACAAATCAATGAGCATTTTTTCTTTGGCAAAGAACATTTAGCAAGACTTAAAGAGGGGTTGTATAAGATAAATATCGAATTCGATGTGCATTCCTTACCTCCTATCATAACTAAATTATTAGAATGTGCTAACCTTGCAGGCCGTGATTGTATGCTTTATATTCAGGTTACAAGAGGTGTAGCACCTAGAAAGCATGCTTTTCCTAAAGATGTTAAACCATCAGTTGTTTTATACGCTATACCTTTTATTTTGCCTTCAATTAATACCAATAACGTATCTGCAATTACACATACAGATTTTAGATGGCATCGCTGCGATATTAAAATGACATCACTACTGGGAAATGTAATGGCAAATAACAACGCAGTTAAAAACGGCCATTATGAGACCATTTTTCACAGAGATGGCTTAATCACCGAAGCCTCACATTGCAACATATTTTTTGTTAAAGATGATATTGTTTATACCCATCCAGCAGATCAAAATATTTTAAATGGTATCACTAGACAAATTGTATTACAACTCTGTCAAGATCATAAAATCGCATATAAAGAAGAAGCTATTGCACTCGAAAACATCAATCAAATGGACGAAGCGTTTTTAACCGGTACTTCTACTCAAATTGCTTCCATTCAACAAATCGATGATCATAGGTTCTATAGCAATAACATGATACCAAAAACAACCCAATTGCTACAAGAGTTATTTCGAGAATTAAAAGGAAATTATGTCTCTTGAAGTAACTGATTCTTTTTTGCCTCTAATTCTTTGAACTGGCGATAAATAAATTGCTTTTCTTTCAAACTAAACTGTTTGGCTTCAAACCAATCATAGGCTTCAATTTTATCATTTTCAATTTGCGCGTTTCGAATGGCATTTAAAGAAACTAAATGCCAATGCACCCCTTTTTGTCGAGAAACACAATATCCAACATCTTCAATAATATAAGAAGGTCTGGGCTGATTGAATAAGCGTACTCCATTTTTTAAAATGGCAAGGGTTTTCGTGAGTTTAACTACTTCAGAAAATGAATACCGAGCGAAATCACCAAAGCCGTCTTGTTTAACGTTATAAAGTTTATCACCAATCACTAAATTTCTCATAGTCTTCAAAAAATCACAAAAATAAAAGGACAACTAAGAAATTTGAGGTGGAAAAAAAAGAGTTATTAACAAAGTAGTTTTAAGCAATACCTTGCATGGTAAATAAGGTTGCTACCCAGATAATTACTGAAGAAATAAAAATACCAATTGTATTTGCAACAAAAGCTTTTTGACGTTCAATTTTAAATATATAGCTCGCTATACTACCAGCATAAACCCCAGTACCAGGTATCGGTAACATAACAAAAAAGATCAATCCCCAAAAACCATATTTCTTAATTTTATCTCCTGATCCTTTTTTTGCTCGTTGCGCTACAAACAATGCTGATTTTTTATAGAATCGCATTTTTAAAAGGTATTTATTGATGTTCTCTAAGAAGAAAAACATTAAAGGAAAAACCAGAACATTAGCTAAAAAACAAGCCACAAACACTAAATAGATATTGGCTCCGTTAGCCATACCATAGGGTATACCTACCTTAGCCTCTCCCAATGGAGAAATACTCCACAACATTGCAATTAATATATCTTTGAGCACCAATTTGTTTTAACTTACGAAGCTAACGCTGATTGCTCAATTGTAGTGTTAATAAAGTGCAAAAAACGACGAAATTCTTAACAAAATCGATTTTTAGCTTTGCATTAGCTTTGGTCGCAGCCATAAAAAACCCATTCCTAAAAGTGCGATGGCAAAGAACCAAAAAGGGTTTATGCTTTTATATTGAACTTTTTCGTCTGCAACTATGGTTTTATTATTAAATAAGCGAATATTAGCCAAACGTTTTTCATGTCGTCTAAGTGCTGTCCATGATATAGAATCGGTTACATACATTGTGGCCGTACTGATTGAGTCATTTTTTAAACGTAGTTCATGCCAGCCTTCACTTAATGGGTAAATAACTCCTTCCCATTTCGATGGAATGTCAATATCTTGTTTTAAAGGAATAAGATTTCCATTCGCTTGTAGCACATTAGGATGCTCATAAGAGCTATTTAATTCGAAACGCAACGGCTCATCCTTCAAAGGAAACATCGAGGAAAAATTGAATTTAGCAGCTATGGTTTTCTCTTTGGAAATCTTACTAATTATTTCTGACCAAAAATCACGGTAGAGCTCCTGTTTTCCAGCCAATTGCAACTGAAACGTATTTTGAATCAATGTCGTACCAATACGACCATTACCCCATCTTTTATACGCCGAAGCTATCTGATTACTATTAAAATGAATTTTCTCTATCCTAGGGCCATCGACAAAGCTGTATCTATAGGTGTCCCAAGTCTGGTTTGAAAAACCGTTTAAAACGATTTCAGAGTTTAGCGTAGGTTGAAATTTAAGGTTAGTGCTCTCTTCTGATAGACGAAACAAGCTCGCATCGGGCTGTAAAAACACGCCAAGTCCATCAAGATAAACAGCATTTTTGATATCTTTTTTGGTTTGTTTTGATAAGTATCTGTATGCATTAGAAGAAATAATAAGCAAATCAAAATTCTGCATATTGGCCCGATTTAACGTATAAATTGGCGTTCTTTCTGTATTTAAATATTCGAACTTATACCGCCCTTTAGTAATTTGTGATCGAACCACTAACTTATGCCCTAATGATGACAAATAATTTTTTAGATACTTGGTTTCAAACGAAGGAAAATCATTTAGAATTAATATTTGTAAGTTTTGCTTTTCAACTACGTGAATCGGTATATTATTTTTTGACAAGATGGTACCCACCGAATCTTTTTCAACCAATTGATAAACAAATTTACCTTTACTTTTTAAAGGCAGCTTCAATACGAAATTTGAAGAGCCATTCTTCTCAAAAACTACGGAGTCTTGTGCCTTTCCACTTGCATCTTCAAGTACTATACTATTTTTTTCTTGTGGCACATTATAGTTCCCTCGAACTATCATGAATTCACCCACATAGTTTATTTGCTTATAATTAATATTAGTGACCCCTTTTGGGATTTCATTCGAAAGGTAGCTGACTGATCTATTTTCAAATTGCCAGAAATCATAGGGCGCTATACCATCTCCTAAAACATAAATTGTTCGTAACGAATCTAACTTTGACTGAATAGAAAGGTTTTCTTGATATTGATACAGCTTTAAATCCTTTTCAACTTTCATCAAACTATCTAATTGTTCTTCTTGATAAAAATCAGTTAAAACAACCCCAACGGAATTTGAAAGCGAACCTACTTTTGGCTTTAATGCAAGCATGGCTATTGCTATAATAGTCAACAATGAAATTAAGCAGCTAGTAACAAATAGTTTAGATAGGGGCTTTCGCCACTCTTTCCAAACAAAAAGAAACCACAAAACAACGCCAATAAAAATTACTGGCCAGCATAGATGTGCATTTTGAAAAAACAGATTTTCAATCATTGCTTGTTATTTCCTTTAATATCAAATCACTTAACTTGTTTTGATAGGTTTCGCGTTTAATTGGATTCTCAGGAGTTTTGGGTAATGCGTTTAGTAATTCAAATTGAACATATTTCAAGGTTTCCATTGAGGTTTGATGCTTTTCAGAAAGCAATTTGAGCTCTTGTAAAACATGAAGATACTTAACCGGTGATTCGATGGCGAGCACTGCTAGTTCATTACCTGCTGCGGCAAATGAATCACGATCATCTTGTGAAATAGAAGCCTGACGATGTATAATTTCTGATATTCGGGCTACTGATTTTCGCATATATTCAAAATCGTCTGGTTCTTTAACTTCATCACTATTTTGAATTGTGGTGACTTCGGTAAAATCACCCGTTAATCGTTTGTCTTCTTTAATCGGTGGAGGATCAAAACCAATACGATGTACGTAAATTCGAGCACTGTTTTTAATTTCTTGAATAAGTTTTAGAGCTCTATATTGATAAGGTAATGACTTCTCAGGCGCATACAATCTTAAATGTAGTTCAGCGTCCCACATTTCGGCCATTGCTTGCTTTAATTTACCTCTTAATGATTCTGTAAACAAGGTAGATTCTTCAGGGTCATCATGATTATGCAGGTATGATTCTAAGGGGTCAACTTTATTCTCAGTACCTGTATCGTCATCATGATCATGATCATGTTCATGATTTTCTACTAAATTGTGTTCATTACTCCCATCATGGTCGTGGGTATATTCTTCTAATAGATCGTGGTCATCAGCTGGAGTTTCCAGATCAATATCTTGCGTAACCTGAATTCCTGAGTCTGCTTCGTCTCCCATAAACTCCCCATACTTTAAACGTAAGGCCTTTTGATCGTAACCCAACGCATTACTTGTAGCATTAAAGTCCTCTTTAGATAGCCGATTCTTATCGGCAATTAATTTTTCAGTATCGATGATCAGTTGCCTTTGACTTCTAAAATAATCAGGCATTAAATCTGCTGCCATGGTACCCTCTACCGAAAAATTATTGGTAGCCGTATCGCGAATAACCGCGAAGAATGTTTCACTTCTCGCCCTGTTTGCTTTTGGAGTTTTTACATCAACACTTTCAACATAAAAATAAAGTTCATCACCAGCTTCCATTTTTAACGCATCAAGATCTAATGATTTGCTAAGGTTTAATTTTCTACTACCTTTTTCAAAACCTTGGTCAATGGCTAAGCGTTCTTCTCTAAATTTAACAGATTCCCCTTCCCCTTTAGTTACTGTTGCCACAATAAACGCATCAGCGATACCAAAATCATCAGACATTACAACATTAAAATTCAACACCTTAGAGTCTCCGATTTCAAATGTGGTGAATTGTTTAATATTTATTATTTCTACTGCAGGCAGCTCATCTTTTATAACCTCAATAGCATAAAGATCTGAAAGGTAACTTAAGCCATTTAAAGCTTTAAACTTAAAATTATAAAAGTGTGAATTCTTAAGTTTCGTTTGAAAGAGGTAGCTTTCTTTGGCTAACCGCATCGCTTTCTCACTATTTTCATCAACCCACATTACATGATCAATATCTTGATCAAATTTTAGCTTCCATGCCACTTGCGATCCTTCTAATGCTTTTAAATTCATATCTAGTGAAGTGCGAGGTTCTAAGTTGGTATATGCAGGATAAGTGATGTGTAGAATTTGATTGTGTATTTGAGGAGGATTTTCTTTTGAAGAAACAGAATCTAAAGCCTGAAAAACAATTACTTCATTATCAGAAGGAAAATCAGAGGTACTATCTGATTTTTGAAAAACTTGAAACTGTAATAATACTCCACCAACCAGTAAACAAACTAATAGCACCAAAATAGAATTCCACATCTTCCTTTGTGGTAACAGCTGCGCTAACTCTGTTTGTAATAATCTTGAAACTTTTATTTTCTGTAGTCTTGCAATATTAGTAAGTTCAATCTCTGGTTTTAAAAATAGTTCAGTACTGTTTTCAATATGGTCTAACTGACCATCGATATATTGCGCTGTTTTTTGTAACGAAAACTGCCACGGTTTTTTTAGTAGGAACAAGCCTATACAAACACCACAAAAAATCAAAATTGTAACCACTATACTTAGAGAAAGCACATAACTTAGAAATGATAAACTTAAGGCATACAATAGAACCTCAGCAACGATAATCGACTGCCATTGCTTTTGAAACCACCTGATATGTTCTAATCCCTGTCGTTTCATTGTTTTCTAACTCGCGAAAGTATGCGTTCGATAATAACGGAAGCCAAAAAAAGCAACCACAGCAACATTGTTAAATCTTTTGAAATACTACGTCGTTTTAATTTTGACGGTTTTTGATACACGGGTTGCAATTCAACACCTGAAATAATTCGCTGATCTGTCATTTCTAACTTGCCGATATCGCTATTTGTTACACTAAGCAACTTTAATAATTTTTCTCCAAGTTGTTCACCAACTATATTCTCACTATTTAATGGGCTAGTTAAATAATATTCGTACATTTTATGACCTGGTACAATCAAATTATTTTGCAAACCATTGGGTTTATAAACTAAAACAGTGCCTAAAAAGTCATCAGGCACCAATTCAATTGCATCTACCACAAGGGCGGTTAATTCACTAAAAGTTATGTTAGCGCTACTCTTATTAATAACTATAGGTTGATCAATAAATTTAGAGATAGCCATTAATGATCTTTCCAAATAAAAGATTTGTTGTTGCAACGTATCATGAAGTATTATACCCACTTGAATAGCACTTTGTTGATGAAGTTTCAACCAATTTCGATTGGTGGTATTTAAAATCTGAATACTGTCTTTTTCATTATTAAGCAACACTTTAGAATCATTAAAAGGTATAGTATCTGTTTTATAAGTAAAGCTATTCGCATTACTAATTGCTGTTTTTATAAATGCTTGGTTTTGCTTTTGTACTGCTTTAATAGGTGTTAAAACCTCATTCTGAGATTCTAGCACTATCCACTTCGTATTTGCAGAGATTAGCGGTCTTTTACCGCGAATACCCTTTATTAATCCCTTGGCAAAAACTATCACACTATCGGAGGGAATGGTATACATATTTTGAGCCAATTGCCAATACGGAATCACTTCATCTTGGTTATTCCCTTGATAGTCTTCTAGTAATGGAAAATTCTTTGCTAAAACTCTTATGGCATCATCAGAAACCGAATCTAAAAATGAACTGATTTGTTCTTCTTTTAGTAAGCTGGGTTCAATAATATAAGTAACAGGTAGATTTTTGACCTTTTTTTTAAGACTAGGACCGGCCATTATAAAGACTAACAAAGTCAACATAAACAAACGTAACAACAGCAACCACCATTCATTAATATGTATGCTACTGGTTTGCTTTGGTTCTGATTCTTGTAACAATTTTATACTACCCACTTTAATGGTTAGCACCTTTTTACGACTCCATAAATGAATCGCTATAGGAATAAGCAAACCTAATAAACCCCATAGATATGTTGCGTTTGCAAATACCATCAAATCAAGCGTTGTCTTTGTTTTAAAAAAAGAATTAAAACATCAATTATAGAATCATTCATCTGAAAAACATGATGTTCAATATTATTTGACAACAAAACTTTTTTAGTATAGTCAAGCGTTTTTTGAACATTATTTACATAGTTTTCTTTAGCGGTTTTAGCATCAACTTTAATCTTGGTGCCTAGTTCTAGATCTTCAAAAATCAGAAATCCCTCATAATCAAAATCAATTTCGTTTTTTCCTAAAACTTGAAGAACAATAACTTCGTTAAACTTTGTTTTTAAACCTTTAATCGTAGCAGTAAGCTCGCTAGATTCTTCATGTAAATCGGTAATAAAAAACAATATTTCCTTACTATTTCTTCCTTGTAATTTTTTTAATTCATCTACCTCTTCTGGCCACTTACCTTTGGCATTTAATTCGGCTAACTCATGAATAAATTTTGAATAATGTTTTTTATGATTATTTGGAAGCACAGTAGTAAGTTTACTATCATTTAAAGCAAATAATCCAATTTGATCCCCTTGGTTTTGTGCTATTTTGGCCAATGAGGCAATTACTACCTTCGCGTATTCGAGCTTAGATAGCCCGCTTTCTTGATGTAACATTGATTTACTCGCATCAAGAATAAACTTAACGGTAACTTGAGTGTCAATTTCTGACTGCTTAATATAATATCTACCTGTTCGGGCTAATATCTTCCAATCTAACAATCGTAAATCGTCTCCCGCTTCATAGGCGCGATATTGACTAAATGTTAAACCAACCCCTACCCGACGACTGCTATTTAATCCTGACAAAAATCCATCACTAACTACCCTTGCAATCAATGAAAGGCCTGAAAGACTATTGATAATTTCGGGCCGTAATAGTTCTTGATAGTTTTGATTCAATTTTAATTTATTATCGGATTATAGGATAGCTTCTAATAAATGTTGCGTGACATTATCAGCGTTTAAACCCTCTGCCTCTGCTCTAAAATTTAGGAGTATGCGATGCCTTAGTACCGGATACGCCACATGTTTCAAATCATCTAACGTCACCGCCAATCTTCCCGCTTGAAGCGCTCTCGCCTTTGCCGTAAGAATCATTGCTTGTCCGGCTCTGGGCCCAGCACCCCAACTCACCCATTCTTTTACATAATCATTGGCAGTTGAATCTGGTCTAGTTGCTCTTACAACCTTGCTTACCTTATCAATTAAGTCATCACTAATCGGAATTTCTCGAACCAATTCTTGAAGACGAAGTATTTCTTTTCCAGATAATACCCTATTAACTTTTTCCTTTGCTATTCCTGTAGTTTTCTTTAAAATATTATTTTCTTCGGATGCAGTTGGGTAGCCTATTTTGATATAAAGTAAAAACCGATCTTGTTGTGCCTCAGGAAGCGGAAAAGTACCAGATTGTTCTATTGGATTTTGCGTCGCAAGAATAAAAAAGGGTCGGTCTAAAGCATAGGTTTTTCCCGAATACGTTACTTCAAACTCTTGCATTGCTTCCAATAACGCAGCTTGTGTTTTCGGAGGTGTACGGTTGATTTCATCTGCTAAAATGATATTCGAGAATATGGGTCCTTTTTTAAATTCAAAAAACTTTTTACCAGTGGTTTGATCTTCTTCTATAATTTCTGTTCCTATAATATCCGAAGGCATTAAGTCAGGAGTAAACTGAATCCGTTTAAAATCTAAATCAATTGTTTCAGCAAGTGTACGTATCATTAAGGTTTTTGCTAGGCCCGGTACGCCTTCTAAAAGTGCGTGACCCCCAGCCAAAAACGTGATTAAAAGATGTTCAATTGTTTCCTCTTGGCCCACAATAACTTTCGTCATTTCCTTTTTTAACTCGATGAGTTTTTCAGTGAGCGTTTTCACCTCCTGTTGTATTTCTAACAGTTTTTTATCCATTAAAATTTCGTTTAAGATGTAAGCGCATACATCACTATATTTACCCCAAAACGGGTATTATCTATTTTGTACCAACGTTTGTTTCTAAAATCATAATCCCATTCACAACCATAATCTTTATTACTATACAGTACTCCTATTCTACCATTAATTTCTATGGCTTTCAAATACTCATGAATCAAGTCATCACCCCATCCATTCAATTCTTGCGATGTTGTTGGCGGGCCATCATCAAAATGAAAAAACACGGAGTACAACTGGTGGTTATTTGGTATTTTTTGCAATGCTTCAGGCCCAAATATTTCTTCCATTTGACGTTCAAATGATTTGGCAAACAGACCGTCAATATCATGATTACAATCATCTACAAATACAAAACCACCGTTGTTCACATACTTCTCAAAATTTTCTCTTTCCTTTTTAGTGAATTGCACTAATTTATGACCTGACAAATAGCAAAAAGGGCAATTGAAAATATCATCACTAGCTAGCGTAATTATATTTTCTTTTTTATCAACAGCCAGCGTAGTATACTCCACCAAAGAGTTTAAAAGATTTGAGGGCATGCGTTGGTCAACATCCCAGTCACCAGATTCATATTGTAAACGCGTGAAGAAAAACTCGTTATTCAATCTATACTTTTAATTTAACACTTTGTACGTAAAAAGAACCTCCGAGGATTTAAAACTTCGGAGGTTCATCAATATTTCAACATATATTAAACAGCATCAGATAAACTAGTGAAAGTAAAATCTCTTATTTTCATGTAAGGAATCAAATTACCTTCAACCCGTACCTGTTTGCCTAGAGTTTCCAAATTATTGAGCATAATAATCGGACTTTCATTAAATCTAAAATTCTTTACAGGATATTTAATGGCACCGTTTTCAATGTAAAACGTTCCATCACGGGTCAAACCAGTATAAAGTAAAGTTTGTGGATCTACAGATCGAATGTACCACAATCTAGTAACTAAAATACCTTTCTTGGTGCTTTTGATCAATTCCTCCAACGAAGCATCACCACCAGCCATAATAAAATTACTAGGATAAGGAACTGGCTCTACTCCTTTTTCAGCTGCCCAAAATCGATCATAAGCCAAGTTTTTCACAATACCATTTTCAATCCAAGTTGTTTTCTTGAGTGGTTGTCCTGATCCATTCCAAGTAGCGCTAGGCACTTCCGAATTTAAAGGATCAGACCATATCTTCACTCTTTCATCAACTATCTTTTCACCAATTTTATTTCCACCATCTTTTGACATGAAACTTCTGCCTTCATCTGCCGATCTTGCGCCAATTGATCTACCCAAACCGTTTAAAAGCCCTAAGCCGGCAGAGGGTTCTAAAATTACGGTATACTTACCTGGCTCGATAGCTTTCGCCTCTCTTGACATTACGGCCTTTTCAATTGCTGTATTGGAAGCCTCCGTTGCATTGAATTTAGTAACATCATTAAAATCACGCGTTACCCATCCTGAACCAGTTCCATCATTAGTACGCATGGTTACAGTGAATTCAAGGTTTGTCGATTTATTATAAGCGAACAATCCTTTCGTATTCATCATGGCACTAAACCCTGCTGAATCATCTAAAAAGCCTGCAGCGGTAACATCTTTAGAAACTGCTGGTTCGATACTACTATTTGCAACCTCAGCACGAAATTCGGGAGTAATATTCGCCGTACTCTCTACATAATTAATTGCTTTATCATACACCTGAGGGCCTAGCGGACCCATAAATTCAGGATTTTCAGGTGATAACTTTGCTAACTCTTCTGATCGTGCAACTACCCTCTTTAAAGATTCATCGTCAAACTCATCAATAGTAGCGGTTCCCATTTTTTTACCAAAATTTGATTGCACAACCAAAGTTTGATTTGATCGATGCCCAGAGGTAGATACCGAGTTTCGCGCATATCTTATATTTCCGCTTTCACTACCATCTAAATTTACTTCGCAAGCATCGGCTTTAGAAAAGCTCAAGGCTTTCTCCATTATTTTTCTTGCTTCTTCTTCTGTATATATTGCCATTTTTATAATCTCTATATGAAACTAGAATTAAACTGTTCTACCAGTGTTAATGACATTAATACCATTAAAACGTGTAGTAGAACTACCATGAGAAACCGCACTTACTTGAGAAGGTTGGCCTTTACCATCGAAAAACGATCCGAATAATCGGTAATCATCCTTATCACATATTTTAGCGCATGCGTTCCAAAATTCTTGCGTATTCGATTGGTAGGCTACATCATTAAGCATGCCTACAATCTCACCGTTCTTAATTTCATAAAAGACAGTACCGCCAAACTGGAAATTATATCGCTGTTGATCAATAGAATAAGAACCTCTGCCGGCAATATAAATTCCCTTTTCAACATCTTTAATCATTTGACTTACCGAATAAGGGTCAGTACCAGCTTCTAAAGATATATTTGGCATTCTTTGGAATTGAACATCATTCCAACTCTGTGCATAACAACAACCGTGTGATTCATTTTGATCGATCATTTTCACTTGATCACGAATTGCTTGATAGTTAACTAAAACTCCGTTTCTAATAATATCCCATTGTTTACATGGCACCCCTTCATCATCAAAACCTACAGCACCAAGGGAACCTTTTTGGGTTTTATCAGCAACGATGTTGACGATATCACTACCGTACTTGAAATTCTTAGATTTCCATTTATCGATTGTTGCAAAGCTTGTACCTGCATAGTTAGCCTCATACCCCAATACCCTATCTAATTCCGTTGGGTGCCCCACAGATTCGTGAATAGTTAAACCTAAATGATTTGGTTCTAACACAAGATCATACTTACCAGGATCAACAGATTTAGCAGATAACATTTCTTTAGCTTGTTTAGCAGCTATAGTAGCGTCTTCAATCATATCATAACTGTTACGATATAATTTGAGACCGGCTGCACCAACAAGTTTCTCAGAATCTAGTCCGTCCATATACTCATACCCCATACCCATAGGAGCACTCATAGCCTGTCGAGTTTTAAATTTACCTGCTGCCTGATCTACTGCTGTTACTCCAAAAGTAGGCCAAATTCGATGTACATCTTGATCAATATAAGACCCGTCGGTTGAAGCAAAATACTTCTGTTCATTTACCATGAAAAGTGCAGAGTTCACAAAATTCGCCCCATTATCGAGCGCTGCTGCATTCGCAGTAAGTAATAAATCAACTTTTTCAGAAACCGGAACATCTTTAAAGTCTTTTTGAATAGGAGTCTTCCATGAAACCTCACCTTGACCAGAAACTGGAGCTAACACCACAGGTTCTTTTTGAAACTTAGAATTCGCCTTTGCAATATTTACTGCTTGTATTGTAGCTTTTTTTATACCATCTTCGCTCACATTATTAGTTGAGGCAAATCCCCAAGTACCATTTACGATAACTCTAATTCCTATACCAAAAGATTCTGTATTGACTACATTTTGAACTTTGTCTTCACGAGTAAAGACATATTGGTTTAAATACCTACCAATTCGTGCGTCTGCGTAAGTGGCTCCCATTGAAGTTGCAGTATTCAGTGCAACATCGGCCATACGTTTTTTTACCAAAACATCCATACCTGGGGCAAGTAGTGCTTCTACGGCAATGTTATTTCCCATCATTGTTGATGGTATTAACAATGCACCTGCGCCCAAACCAGACATTTGAACAAAGTCTCTTCTTTTCATCTGTTAGTTTTTTGAATTTTAATTAGCTATTGCACAAGATAATCAAAAGCAGGTGCACTTAAAATAGCATATACCTACATAAGCTCACATTTAAGATAACTTTAAGAAGAAAAGTTTAATGTATTTATTCGGTAATAGCGTCCAAATCATGATAAGACACTATTCCTACTTGAGCCTTAATTGCCAACGCACCAATATACTGCTCTGCAGGTTTAAAGGAAAATAAAGCCCATTGAAACCTCTCATTGCTATCCCATTTAGTTTCTTGTAGTTCGGCCTTTTCATCAGAATCAAGCGACACTGAAAATTGATCTAGTGGAAATGACAATCCGCTTCCCTCCGCTTTAATAAATGATTCCTTACGCGTCCAACATCTAAAGAAGGACTTTACGAGAGAAACCTTAGGTTGTTTTTCAAGACTTGTAATTTCACAATCAGAGAAAAAATGTTGAGCCAATTCTAACGCATTAAAATCATCTTTAATGTATTCAATATCTACTCCTACTTCTTTCCCTTTAACAAAGGCAAATACCGCCATATCAGCGGAATGAGAAACATTAAACTTGATATCTGTTTCTGCTATATACGGCTTTCCATGAGCGGAGTACAAAAATTGAATGTCTTCGGGTTTTTGATTTAAATAGACTGACACCAGTTGTCTTAAAGTCCCTCGACTTATGATATAAGCTAAGCGATCTTTCTCAAATTTAAATCTGCCAGCACGTGCTTTCTCATCAACAGAAAGTATATCCAAATAATTAGGCATTTGTTCTTTATGCTTGTTAAATGAACAATACCACACCGCGGCATGATTGGGTTTTAAGTCAAGAACATCTGGTATATGTATCAATATTTTAGATTTTAATTCCTTCGAAAAGAATTGGCGTCAAATCTTTATCCTTATACTTTGTGTAGGTACTGTGCACTTTTACTAAAGTATCACTGCTGCTCTGATCGTTTAACATCTGAAGTACGTTTTTCCGAATTTGCTCAGTTGTATCCGTAATCATATTGCCCCGCTTTCCTAAACCATGGTATTCCATTTTTGCCGCATTTCCGTTTTGATCAGTATAACCTAAAGCGTATAATAGCATAGGTACTTTAAAGTGAATACATTCATTAATTGTGTTTATTCCGCAGGAAACAATAGCACAATCAGCTACTTCCAGTACATTTGGCTGTGACACCCAATTAAAAAGATGCACATTGGTAGCTTTGACATTAAAGGTTGTTACTTTCATCTTCGGACCTATGGAAACAATTAACACTACTTCGTTTACATCAGCCATTGCATCTATCACTTTTTGCATAAATGCAACATTGCCTTCCGCCAACGATCCAACCGAAAGATATACGAGTTGATGGTTTTGCGATTTCTTGTTTTCAAGTATTTCTGCCAAGCGATTATCAATTGTATCACCAACTAATGCATGAATTCTTTTCTGAAATATCATCGGACCAATGTGCGAAATATTTGAAGCCCTTTTATGAGGAAATTCCAGTTCAGCCATCGTCATGGTTAAAATAGGCAACCGTGTAAAGCTGTATAAAGGCGGTAATGTATTGACCAACATCCCCGCGGTATCAAAACCTAATTCTCTAGCAAATTTTTTAAACATCCATCTGCGATAGTTTTCAAAAGTCAACCGATTTAAAACTACCCTTGCATTAATTTTAGCTCTCATTTTCAACCAAGACCATGCTATTCCAATCTTAGAACCAGTAAATCCTTTACCTGGAATTATTGATGTACGCACCGATGGACTATGAAAGCTTATGGTATCAGAAAACCATGTAGTGATTAATTTCACCGGAATCTTTAATTTAATTGCAACAAAAATAAATTCATGAATTTCAGTATCTACCAATATTAAATCGGGTTGCACAGCAGCTAATACCTTTTGATGCTCCTCTAGTTTTAAAATCTCTTTACCAGCAGAATAATGCGATTGTAAATGCGAAAAGTGAAACCTAAGTTTTTGAAACCAAGAAGCATTTAGCGGTCTTCGAGGATCTTGATAATCAAAAGTTATTTCTGGCACTTCGGCACATGAAAATCCGTTAGCCTCAATTCCTTTGGTGGTTTGGGGCTGGCACAAAAAAGTAATGGTATGCCCTTCTTTTTGTAATCGGGTAGCCATTTCAAAACTTGAATTTAGACGACCCACAAGTAAACCCGTCACTATTGCTATATGCGCCATTTCTCTATAACTTATATCATCTAATCAAACATTCTTCAATAGCAGCTGCAGTATGCTTTACATAGGGTTCTTCAAAAAGCAATTGATGACTTCCTTTGGTATGTATTACTGTAATTTCGTTTTCACATAGTGCTCTCCAAGAACGTACGGTTTCTGTATTTAAGGAGTTGTGATCTTTTTTGGTAAGAATAACAGTTGTTCTACCCGAATAAGGCCTCCATTCGTAAGATTGACTTAATTGCATTAAATTCAAACGTAATTGCTCTAATTCCTTTGCTTCTATATCTCTTTCATGCGTACTTTTCCATTTCATTCGCCAAACTGCATATTTTGCGATTAACATTCTTTTAATTGTTTTAAAAGGTGATCGAATCAAACGTACTGCAAATGCTGCTGCGCGAATCTTTATTCGTTCAGGAGTATTTAATGTTGCTGGTGCTGTCATGGTATCCATAACAATCAGATTAATTTCTTGATTTTCCTTTTTAAGTAGAAGGGCTATTTCATTACCTACTGCCGCACTAAAGCAATACACTAAAACATTATAAGGTCCGTTTGGTTGCACCCGTCGAATTGAATTCATATAAGCTTTTGCCATATCGTTTACGGTTTTATGCATTATCTTGTCTCCATATAAACCAGAGGGTTGAAGGGCATAAATAGGTACATCTTCAACTATATAATCTGTTAGTTTGTTATAGAAAAACACATGCCCACCACCGGCATGAACACAGAATAAAGGTGTTTTATCACCTTCTTTTCGCAACGGTACTATATAGTCCCATTGATCTTTCTTTTGACTATTAGCATCAACAAAACTAGCAAGCTCGGCTATAGTTTGAAACTCAAACAATTGGTTAGGAGAAATTGCCATATTTGCTTTTCTCGCTTTTGAAATCACCTGAATCGTCATCAAACTATCACCTCCAATTTCGAAAAAATTATCGTTAATCCTCAACCCAGAAATTCCTAAAACTTCTTCCCAAATATTTAATAATTCTTTTTGGGTATCAGTATAAACTTTTATTTCATCCTCAGATTCTACAACAATCTCAATGGGCGTATTAGTAAGACGTTTTTTATCTACTTTTCCATTCGGAAGCTTGATCAATGAATCATGAATTATGATTCGTGCCGGTACCATATGTTTTGGTAATTCAGCTTTTAAGAATTGAACAAGTTCTTCTTTTATAAAATTAGATTTTACAGTGACATGGGCTACTAATATTCCATTTGAAGTTGTTTGTTTATTTGAATAGACCACCACTGCCCCTTCTGATACCTGCGAGTATTGCAATATTGTATTTTCAATTTCATCAAGTTCAATACGAAAGCCTCGTATTTTTATTTGTGAATCTGCTCTTCCTAAAAAATCAATGTTTCCATCTGCCAAGTAACGGCCTAAATCTCCTGATTTATATAAAAATTGTGGCGTATTATTTTTTGTGAAAGGATTAGCTACAAACTTGCTTTTAGATAGTTCTGGTTGATTTAAATAACCTTGTGAAAGTCCTTCTCCTGAAATGTAAATTTCTCCGACCGCCCCAAAGGGAACATGCTGCATTTTAGAATTTAGTAAATGAATTTGAACACCCGCAATAGGTTTTCCTATGGGAATTACCTGATAGTTTTTATGTGCATCAAATTTGTACCCTAAACACCAAACGGTAGCCTCCGTAGGTCCGTATTCATTATATAATTTGGCGTTTGAAAGACTTTGAAAATGTAATTTAGGAAGTTGTAACGGACAAGCTTCACCTGCTACAATTACCGTAGTAAGACTTTTTAAATCTTTTATCACAGCGTTTTCTAATAGTATACGATATAAGGTGGGTAAGGTGAGCCAGTGGGTTATGGCATCTCGTTTTATGACAGCCTGCAATTGCTCTAAATCTTGTTCAAGATTCTTTTCTGCAATAACTAAATTACCCCCTGTAGTTAGGGTCCAGAATATTCCAGCTTTTGAACTATCAAATGAGATAGAAGAAGTTAACAAAAATGCTTTCGGACTCGAATCATAAAATTGAAAACGCGCCTTTGTAGATGTTACAATATTTTTATGTGAAATAGGAACACCTTTGGGTTTTCCCGTACTACCAGAAGTATAAATAATGTAGGCAGTTCGATTAGAATCAAATTCAGAAATTGACCATTCAGATAGCATCTCATCGTAGGAAACCTCATCGATCAAAACTCGTTCAAGTTCAGGTAATTCGAAACGATCTTTATATTTAGATTCTGTCAACACGAGATTAACTTTGGCATCGTACAAAATATAATTGCTACGCTCTTGCGGATATTCAGGATCTAGTGGAACGTATGCACTACCCGCTTTTAAAATAGCCAATACACCAACAATCATTTCAATGGAACGTCCTATGCATAGCCCTATGATTTCATTTGCTCCCTTTGTGGTATTCATCAATTGTTTTGCCAATTGATTCGCGCGCAAGTTCAAGGTTTCATACGAAATAGATTCGTCTTTATAGGTAACTGCAATCGCCTTAGGAATCTTTGATGCAACTTGTGTGATGAGATCGTGAATTCCTATTTGATTGGAATTATTCGATGTTAAAAGGTTTTCGGCCTGCGGTTTAAAAAAGAGTTGTTTCTCTTTCGGTGTCAGCATTGGCAGTTCTTGTAAACTGCTATTTTTATTTTGAACGACACCTGATGCTAGCAACTGTAAATGTTCTAAAAACCTCGAGATCGTGGTCGCCCCGAATAGATCTGTAGCGTATTCAAAATTGGCGTGCAACCGACCTTTTTTTTCAGATACAAATAAGGTTAAATCAAATTTAGAGGTCTGAAGTTCTACTAACTCAGTTTTCTGAAAACTTAAATTGTCTCCAAATTCAGGATAATTTGAACCAGCATTATAAACAAACATAACCTGAAAAAAGGGATTTAATGCAGCCGAACGTTCAGGATTTAACTCTTTTACCAAAGTATCGAAAGAAATGTCTTTGTTAGAAAAAGCTTCTAAGGTGGTTTGGTGCACACTTGCCACCAAATTTGAAAAAGACATGTTGCTATAAAGCTTATTTCGTAAAACCAATGTGTCTACAAAAAAGCCAATCATATCTTCCACTTCTTTGTGATTTCTATTGGCAATTGGAGAACCTATTAAAATATCAGCTTGACCTGTATGACGGTAGAGCAAGGCGTAAAATAAAGAAAGTAATAACACAAATGGCGTGACCTGCATTTCTTTTGCCAAAGCGTTTAGCTCTGTTGATAGGTTTTCAGAAAAAACAATTTCTTTATGTGAGCCTCTATAGCTTCTTGTGGTCGGCCTTTTGTAATCGGTCTGCAAGGCTAAAGGTACTAGTTCTCCTGACAACTTCTGTTTCCAATAGTCCAACGACTCAGGTGCAATATTTCTTGAAGCGTTCCAATAGGCAAAATCTTGAAACTGTAACTTTCTTGTCTTTTGTTCTAGCTTTAAATTCTTTGAAGAGGCGTTATACAATCGTGCCAAATGATTAACAAAAACTTCCATTGACCACTCATCGGTGATAATATGATGCATAGTTACTGACAAAACAAAGGTCGTTTCGGTTATTTTTATGACCGAAGCTTTCAATAAGGGTGATTTTGTTAAATCGAAAACAGTGGTAAAATCTTCCTGTACCACATCTTTTGCAAGCTGCCATGCTTCTTCTTCCGTCTTATTACTGAGATCAATATCTGCTACTAAAAAAGTAGAATTTTCATCAATTTGTAATTCAAGCCCTTCTTCACTATTAACACATTTCGAACGTAATAAATCATGTGACTTGTAAATCTCTTGAATACTATTCTTAAGAATTTCCACTGACCAACTACCCTTTAGAAGAAATGCTTCACCATAGTTGTAAAAGGTGTTAGTTTTATTTAGATTTTGTAAAAACCATAATCGCTGTTGCGCACTAGATAGTGGAATTTTAACCCCTGCAGGAGCTGTGGTTAATGGAAAAGACGAAATAGTAGATTCCTTCTTTACTCTATTTTTCCATTGTGCTAATACGTCAACTTTTGTGGTATCTTTTTTCAAATTCTAGTTGCTTTAGAAGCTTAAGACCAAAGCCCAAGTTGCACTGCCCATTCGCGAATTTGCATTTTTACAGCATAAAATACACCGAATTCAAGATCAAAAATCCGCTCTATGCACCAATATAGTGATATGATTATCAATACGAGTGATGTGTAAACCAAAATCTTGTTATAAATTTTCGTCTTTCTTAATAGGAAAAGTATTGGAAATATCGCTGCTATTATAGCCACTTGGCCCAATTCAACTCCCACATTAAATCCTAGGAGTGATATTGTCAAAAAGTCATTAGTTAATCCCAAATCACCCAATACACTTGCAAATCCGAATCCATGGAACAACCCGAAAACAAATGCGATTACCCAATCACGGCCTTTAAAAATTGGTCGAATATTATGAAAGGCGGCCAGACCTATTGAAAATGCAATAATAGACTCTACTAATCTTGAGGGTAAATTAACAAGTTCAAGCGAAGCCAAAGTAAGAGTAATAGTGTGAGCAATAGTGAAAAATGTAATTACTCGAAGAATATAAAAGAAAGCTGGTTTGAATTCTAAAACAGGTTCCCAATTCGCAAGGTTATACCCTGTAGCATCAGATTTTCTTCTAACAACTGCCGGTAAAATCAATGCGACTAAAAATAAGATATGATCGAGTCCTATCCAAATATGCCACATACCCTGACGAACCATTGCTACAAATCCTTTCCATACCGAAACATCAGTCAAAGACATGGTGTCAACCGTTCTTCCAGGTGCAAAGTCTAATGAAATATTCGCTTCTTCATTAATTACACCAGCTTTCCAATTGTATTCGGTAATTAAAAACCCTCTATGAGTATCATCCTTTTCAAAAACCACATTATAGTTAACGGTTAGTTCATCAGGTATATCATTAGTATTTTCTAAAACGAAGTAGACTTTTAAAAAATTCCCTAAATCAACAAATTGAATATCTTCTTTTTCAAGCAAAATATTGTGCTTGCCCAATGGAGATTCAAAAGACGTATTTCTCAATAGGTAGGCTTTTATTTCGTCTAAATATGGTTCAATATCTTTTAAAACAAAATCTTGCCCCAAATTAGTCCCAAATACGGTATTAATTTCGCGCGCATTAATTTCAAACCTACCTTCAATTCCTGATTTTTCATATACACGAAGAAAGATATAACTCTGATTTACTAAATGAGCATCAGCAATATTTGGAAAAAGCAGTATTCCTAAAAGAAATAGCGCTGAAAGTAATTTTTTCATAGCAGTTTTATTTATTCTTAATCGGTAAATTACCATTTATAAGAAGTACAATAAAAGAAAAAAGTTAAACACTTTTAAAATTTTACGTTAAACGGTGATTTTTTTACATTATAAACACAACCTCAACAAAACCAATACGTTAAACAAAACTCGCAACCAAAACATCTCAATTAGACATTCAAACACAATTATGGTTGCTAACTGACTTATATTACTGGTTGTTTATCGAAACTTGCATTGTTTTCTTGAAATTTCATACTTAAATTACTTACATTAAGTAAAAATTGCTGACTTGTTTAACCAAGTTTAAAAGAAAACAATGTTCCAAAAACAACAAACATCCATCGTTCTGTCAGGAATTGATGTTAGCCAAATTGTCGAGAAATTTGGACTAAATGAGCTGATGGACAACCTTATTAATCGATTGGAAAGTGCCATTAAAAACTTTGACAATTCAAAAATTGATATTCCGATCAGATCAGGGTTTAACTATCAAGCAACTAATCCTGGTTTAGTAGAATGGATGCCCATTCATAAAAAGGGTAAAGAGGTGGTGATAAAAGTTGTAGGTTATCACCCTCGCAATCCTGAAAAATTTAATTTACCAACGATATTATCCTCTATTTCAAGTTATGACACCATCACAGGTCACTTGAACGGAATCGCAGATGGTGTTTTGCTTACTGCTTTACGAACAGGTGCTTCATCAGCTCTTGCGAGTAAATATCTAGCGAAACCAGGTAGCTCTGTTCTAGGCCTTATTGGTTGCGGAGCGCAATCAATAACTCAACTGCATGCCCTATCACGTATTTTTGATTTGAAAGAAGTATTTATTAATGATATAGACAAAGATACAATCGCCACGTTTAAAGATCGAATTGCAATGCTCGATTTAGATATAGTAGTGCAAGAGACCTCGATCAAAACGATTATTGAGTCGTCTGACATTGTGTGTACTGAAACCTCAATTGATATAGGTACAGGCCCCCTTTTTAAAAATGTTGAAAGTAAAAGGCATTTACATATCAATGCTATCGGTTCTGATTTTCCTGGAAAAACCGAACTTCCTAAGGAGTTTTTGTTAAATAGTTTTGTGTGTCCTGACTTTTTAGAACAGGCAAAACTCGAAGGTGAATGCCAACAATTAAAAGATGAACAAATTGGCGCTGATTGGGTGCAAGTCATACAATCACCACAAGAATTTACAGAAATACCTTTTCAAAAATCTGTTTTTGATTCAACGGGATGGGCGCTTGAAGATCAAGTGGTGTTAGAGTTATTTTTAGAAAAGGCTAAAGAGTTTAAAATAGGGTTAGAAGTAGCTATTGAAAATGTTTCTGAAGACGCTAAAAACCCTTATCATTTTTTATTGAAAACAGTTCAGGCCTAAACAGTCTAAAACTTAGATGTTATTAAAAATTTCAAACGATTGCTTACTTAAAACAATAATAAAGACTTTAATACAATTCGCTTATAAATGAATTTATCGTGGACGTCAGAACAGATAGAATATAAAGAGGCAATTATTGCTTTTGCTCAAGAGCACCTCAATAATAACGTGGCGAGTCGCGATCAAAATTGTGAATTTTCTCGAGATGATTGGAAAAAGTGCGCGGCATTCGGAATTCAAGGTTTGGCTACGCCAAAAGTATATGGAGGTTATAAACCGGAGGTTGATATACTAACCGCTACATTGGCAATGGAAGGCTTAGGGTACGGTTGTAAAGATAATGGACTACCCTTTAGTTTAAATGCCCAAATGTGGACCGTACAATTACCCATTGCACAATTTGGTAATGAACAGCAGAAAACAAAATACCTCAACAAATTCACCTCTGGCGATTGGATTGGCTGTCACGGTTTAACCGAAGCTAATGCCGGTTCAGATATTTTCAGTATGGAAACATCTGCCAAAAAAGTGGATGGTGGCTACATTATAAACGGTAGTAAACGGCTTATAACATTAGGGCCGGTTGCTGATGTTGCTCTAATATTTTGTGTAACGAACGAGAAATTAGGCAAATGGGGCATTAGCGGCTTTATTATTGAAAAAGGTACTGAAGGGTTCACTCAAGGTGCCAACAAGGCTAAAATGGGGATGCGCACCGTACCTATTGGTGATTTAATCTTTGAAGATTGCTTCGTATCCGATGAAAATCGTTTGGGTGCTGAAGGTTCGGGTTGGAGTATTACTACAAGTTCTCTGGAATATGATCGAGGAGGAATTCTAGGTAGTCAGCTAGGGGCTATGGAAAGACAACTCGAAGAAAGTATTGCCTTTGTAAAAAAAAGAAATCAATTTGGCAAACCAGTAAGTGAATTTCAGTCTGTTTCAAATAGAATTGCAAATATGAAATTACGACTAGAAACCTCACGCTTATTACTTTATAAAGTCGCTTGGTTAAAAAGTATTGGAAAATCAGCAATGATGGAAGCCGCGTTGTTAAAGCTACAACTCAGTGAAAGCTTTATTGAATCAAGCTTAGATGCTATTCGATCACATGGTGGAAGTGGCTATTTAAGTGAAAATGAAATTGAACGAGATTTAAGAGATGCGGTGGGTGGTGTAATCTACGCCGGAACCTCTGATATTCAAAGAAATATAATTGCCAACCTACTTGGCTTATAAATTACTATTATGATAACAACGCTCCCAAATTGTATAGATAATGCTGTCCAACTACACCCGAAAAACGTTGCTTTTCGTTGTGGTGAACAACAACTCACCTATGAGCAGTTACAATTAAAAACAAATCAATTGGCTCAGCATCTTGTTCATTCTGGAGTCAAGAAAGGTGATCGCGTTGGTATTTATATGAATCGCTGTTTAGAAACAGCAATAGCCATTTATGGAATTTTAAAATCAGGAGCGGCCTATGTACCTATAGATCCTATTTCTCCAAAAAACAGAACCCTGTTCTTACTCGAAAACTGTGGTATTGAAATTTTGATTACGGTTGAAAAACAAAAAAAACGCATACACAAACTATTAGAAACACCTACTTCTATAAAACAAATAATTGGTGTCTCAACTCAGTTTAATGTGAAGCATTGTTTATGGGAAGATTTATATAACACCTCGCTTGAAAGTTACCAACCCATACAACTTGATCAAAATGATCTAGCTTATATTATGTATACGTCTGGCTCAACAGGAGCGCCAAAGGGAATTATGCATACGCATAAAAGCGGTTTGGCTTATGCGAAGCTTTCCGCTGATTTATACGGTTTAACGGTAACTGATAGGGTCGCGAATCACGCTCCATTACATTTCGATATTTCAACATTTGGCTATTTTTCGGCTCCGTTTGCTTCTGCGACAACGGTTATTATTCCTGATGCTCATACCAACCTACCAGCTAGTTTAGCTGCTTTAATTGCAGCGGAAAAAATATCAGTTTGGTATTCTGTTCCATTGGCTTTGAGTCAACTAGTTTTATCTAAAGTTTTAGATAATTATGATTTTAGTGCCTTGAGATGGGTGCTTTTTGGTGGAGAAAATTTTCCATTGAAATACCTCAACCTACTCATGCAGAAATGGCCCCATGCAAGATATTCTAATGTATATGGCCCTGCAGAAGTGAATCAATGTACCTATTACAATTTTGACACATCAGTAAATATTGAAAAATATATTCCTATTGGTAAAGTCTGGAACTATACTGATTATAAAATCATTGACGAAAATGATCAAGAAATTTATGACGATACAGCAGGCCAATTGGTAATTCATTCAACAACAATGATGAAAGGTTATTGGGGTAATGAAGTTTTAACCAAACAATCTATTTATACCGTTCAGACATCAGATAGTTCAAAGAAATCATTTTATCGAACTGGTGATTTAGTCAAAAGAGATCAATTAGGTCAGTTGATCTTTTTAGGACGAAAAGATAGACAAGTTAAGGTTCGTGGTTATCGAATTGAACTTGATGAAGTTGAAGCTGTATTAAACAATCATCCGGCAATAAAAGAAGCTACTGTATGTAAATTACAAAACAAAGATAATATCGCTACCATCCACGCTGCGGTTATCTTCGTGATTGGTGCAGAAATACCCGTGAATACCTTAATTACGTATTGTAGGTCTAACCTACCCTCTTACGCCGTACCAGAACGTTTAGACATTTTAGAAAGTTTCCCTAGAACTGGTTCTGGAAAAATTGACTTAACCCGAATTAAAGAAACTCTAATCGCCCTATAATTATGAATGAAATTTTACTACAGTATATCTCTGAGCATATATTGAATAATGAACTTGAAGAACCTTTAGAAGCGCAAGATGACCTTTTGGGTGATGGAATTCTTGATTCTTTAGGCATGATGAAACTTATATTATTTATTGAAACTAAGTATGATACCAAAGTACCACCGCAAGATATGATTATTGAAAATTTCATGACGGTGCAGCACATCAGTGACTATTTGGTTAAAACCAAGGTACAGTAATCATTAGTTGATTTTTTTCTATGGATCTAAAGTACAACGCACTTACCGAAAGTCAACTGTCCATTTGGACAGGTCAGCAAATGAATGCTGATGCGCCTTTATACAATATGGCGCATGCATTTCATATTGATGGCGCTTTGAATTCAGATACATTTTCGCAAGCTTTTGCACTGCTAATAGAAAAAGTTGAAGTACTGCGCACGGTTATAATTCAAGAGGAAGATATTCCTAAACAGCGTATTTTTCATAAGGAAAAGCATTTGCTTCCAGTGCTTGATTTTTCACTTAAAACAGTAAAAGAGATTGATGATTGGTTGCAAGAACGCAGTCAAGTCAATTTTGATCTTTCCAAACAATTGTATGATTCTGTTTTATTGCGATTAGGTGAAAAAGAACATGTTTGGTTTCTGAATGTTCATCATATTATTACTGACGCGACAGCATCAACCATTCTATTTAATATTCAGGCTGAACTTTATCAACAAATTCTAGAAAACAATCTAGATAACATGATTGAAGTGCCAAATTTTCAAGAGTTTTCTTCTTTTCAAAAACTTCAGAAAAATAATAACCAGAGTCAACTGATTAAGAAACATTGGAATGATAAGGTACAATCTTTAACCAATCCAATACAACTCTATGGGCGTTCGCATCAAACAAATAATTCATCGTCAGAAAGAATAAGCACAAACTTAGGTATAGAACGATCAAACCGAATTCGAACTTTAGCTGCTTCGCCTTCAATACGCTGTTGGACAAAAGATTTGACGCTTTTTAATCTTTTTACAACCGCTCTATTTTGCTATTTACATCGCGTAAGTGGTCAAGAGCAATTTGCGATTGGGGCTCCATCACATAATAGAACTACAAAAAAATTCAAACGTACACCGGGGTTATTTATAGAGTTTTTCCCACTACTTGCCAACATTAACCCTGATGATACATTTTTATCTGTGTTTGAAAAGGTAAAAATTGAAACAAACGATTACCTAAAAAATGCGCAAGCTGGCATGTCTACTCCTGAAATGAGTAGAAGTTTCAATATTGTACTGAATTATATCAACGCCTCTTTTTCTGATTTTAACGGTATGCCGATAAAGTCAAAATGGATTCATCCTCAGCATTGTGATCCTGGCCATCAATTGCGTTGTCATGTTTACGATATGGATGATTCTGGACAAATAGAAGTTCATTTTGATCTTAACAATTCCATTTTTGATGATAAACTACAGCAAGATGTACCGCGACACTTTCTAAAAATAATGGATGGTATGCTCGACACTATGGAGCAATCTATATATGAACCCAGCATGGTTGCCCCACCTGTTATCGAGGTTATTCAACAACCATCTCATTTTATATCCCTAATTGAGCAGTTTGAACAACAGGTAATTAAAACACCAAATTCAATCGCCTTACGAGAAGATGATAAAACGTTTACATACCAAGAGCTTCAACAAAAAGTCAATCAACTCGCAAACGTATTAAGCAAAAATGGTTTGGCAACCCAAAACAGAGTGATTGTTCATTTATATAGATCGGCAGAATATGTGTTAACTGTATTGGCCATTTTAAAAACAGGAGCAACTTTTATTCCAATTTCGGCTGACCAACCGCCTAGTAGGGTTACTTACATTGCAAAAGACGCCAATTGTCAATTAATAATCACCGATACGCACCTTGCTGATAACCTCGCTTCTGAATCAGTTTCCGTAATTAGAATTGATCAAGAAGAAGAAAACGTTACAAAAGAATCTAGGTTATTTGAAACCGTTGCAGTGCATGAAAAGGATATCGCTTACCTAATTTACACCTCAGGTTCTACGGGAAATCCTAAAGGAGTGCTTATTTCAAATACCGCAGTTGGAAACTATTTTAATTGGGCAAGGTCTTTTTATCCGAATGAAGAACAGTTTATTTTTCCGCTTTGTACAGCTATAGGATTTGACTTAACTATTACTTCAACTTTTTTACCGTTAATTACTGGTGGAGAATTGATTATTTATAAGGAAGCAGTTAATGGACCTGATATCTCTTTACTAGAAGTTGTTGCCCAAAACAAGGTAAATGCAATCAAACTAACACCTTCACATTTGGCTTTGATCAAAGATCAGAACATGGCTGACTCAAATATTAAAACCATGATTGTAGGTGGTGAAGATTTTAAAACTAGTCTCGCAGAAACCATACAAACATCCTTTGGTAAAAACCTTCGCATTTTTAATGAATACGGACCTACTGAAGCTACCATCGGTTGTATCGTAGCCACATATGAAAGGGAACTACATCGTGAAATATCCGTACCAATAGGCAAAGCAATTACAGGTATGTCGGCGCTAATTTTAGATAAGGCATATAATAGCGTTCCAGACGGCGTTACAGGCGAGTTATTTTTAGGTGGTTTAGGGCTCGCTGAAGGTTACACTGGAATAGCAGAAATGACTTCAGAAAAGTTTATCAAAAATCCTGTTAATCCAAAGCAAACAATATACAAAACAGGTGATTTAGTCCGAAAAAATGAAAATGGCAATATGATCTATTTAGGTCGTATTGATGAGCAAGTAAAAGTAAGAGGCTATCGTTTAGAGTTGCCTGAAATTGAGGTAAACTTAGCGCAACATGATGGTATCACCAATGCTGCAGTTGTCGTTATTGAAAATGAACCAGTGGTACCCGAAGAAAAAGTAACAAACTGTTCTGAATGTGGATTGCCTTCGAATTACCCAAAGATAGACTTTGACGACAATAATGTTTGTCAAATTTGTGTCGCTTTCAAAGGATATAAAGAAGAAGCCGAAAAGTATTTCAAGACTGAAGACGAGTTGAAAGAAATTCTTAGTTCTAAAAGAGGCAAAAGTCCTGTCTATGATTGTATTTCACTATTGAGTGGTGGTAAAGATAGCACCTATATTTTAGCCCAACTCGTAAAAATGGGGTTACGCGTACTCGCCTTCACCTTAGATAACGGCTATATTTCGGAGCAAGCCAAAGACAATATTAACCGAATTGTAACAAAACTACACGTAGATCATATCTACGGAAAAACCGAACACATGAATGCCATTTTCGTAGATAGTCTGCATAGGCATCAAAACGTGTGCAATGGTTGTTTTAAAACGATTTACACACTAAGTACACAAATAGCATTAAGCAAACAAATACCCTTCGTAGTCACTGGTTTGTCAAGAGGTCAGTTTTTTGAAACACGATTAACCGAAGAATTGTTTTGGGATACCGACATTGACACCGATAGTATTGACGCTACCATTCTAGAAGCCAGAAAACTTTACCATCAAGAAAATGACGCGGTAAAACAACTATTAGATGTATCGATGTTTGATTATGAAGACACCTTTAATAAAGTTCAGTTTATTGACTTTTATAGATATAGCGATGTGCGATTAGAAGACATGCTAACCTTTTTAAAAGAAAATGTAGACTGGGTACGGCCGACAGACACTGGTCGGTCAACTAACTGTTTGATTAATCAACTAGGCATTCATGTGCATAAGAAAGAAAAAGGGTACAGTAATTACTCCTTTCCCTATAGTTGGGATGTTCGTATGGGGCACAAAACAAGAACGGAAACCTTAGAAGAAATTAATGAAGTAATTAATGAGGATGAGGTAAAACGAATTGCAAATGAAATTGGCTTCGTAATTCCAGACGGAAGTTCTTTAAACCAAAAGAATTTGGTCGCGTATTATACTGGAAAAAAGACCCTTTCTGCGGATTTATCAAAACACTTAGAAAAAACACTACCGGCATATATGCTTCCGTCTTTCTATAAATACATGACGGAGTTACCTTTAACAACAAATGGTAAGGTTGATAAAAAAGCTTTAAAGCAATTAAATACTGATCAGCTTGAAACCGATACCCCATTTGTAGCTCCAAATGGTGGAATTGAAATATTATTGGCAAGTATATGGCAAGAAGTATTGCGTATCGATACGATTAGTGTTTATGATAATTTCATCTCCTTAGGAGGGCATTCATTGGCCGCTATTCGCGTTACAGCTCGTGTTAATGACGAGCTAGAAGTAAAATTTCCGTTAAATAAAATATTTGAATTTCCCACTATTGCAACATATGCCGAGTATATCGAAAAAACATTAACCGCATTGTTAAATGAACAAAACTAAATTATCTTTTTCTCGTAGGTAGAACAAACCATGAAAGCGAAATATTCAGAAGGCTTAAAGCCATTAATATTTAAACATATAGTATTAATTGTAGGTTTATGTTATATGCTTGCACCCATTCAAAATCAATTATTGAGAGGGTTACATGCAGTTTCGCATCAATTTGAAATGCCTTCAACTATTCTATCTCATCAATCAAACGGCACCATTACTCATTCGGTACATGCTCAGCATAACCATGAAATGGGCCATTCCGATCATGATCATTCGTTTATTGATTTAATCGACACTGTTTTTGAAGCTTCGGGCGCTGATCAAAGTTCTGATAAAAATGAATTAAAAATATCGTCCTTAAAAAAACATCTAATTACTAACAATTATAATACTTGGTTCGCAAATTCAGAACTTCAAATAAAAATTTTCGATTCTTTTATACCATCTATTTCAGATGGCTACCCCAATAAAATATACTCCCCTCCTATTCTTAGTATTTGCTAGTCTTAAATTGTTTTTATACAAAAAGCTCATCTACCTCCTTGATTAAAATCCTTTTCTCAAATCGATAAGGGTGTAAATTCATGCGAAAATGGTTGTATGGGCAAGGTTACCAAATTTAAAATTATGAAAAAATATATATTATTTTTTATCATCTTAAACACCGCATTTACCATCTCTGCTCACGAATTCAGCGGAACTATTGTAGATCAAAACAACGCGCCTTTAGACGGTGTTGGCGTTTTTAACAAAACCACTAAAAATTACACCTATTCAAATGTCTCAGGATACTTTGAATTAGACGATATCTCGGTTGGCGATTTAATTGTTTTCAACTATTTAGGTTTTAAAACTCAAGAGATCACTATAGATAACAGCCAGTTAGATTCCAATATTAAAATTACAATGATCGAAGCAGCTGTTTCTTTAGATCAAGTAACATTGGTTTCAAACGTAAATGCACTTAGTCAATTTGTAAACGTTGATGTCAAAGCGAATCCTGTGAAATCATCCCAAGAAATACTTAGAAAAATACCTGGATTAATCATCGGTCAACATGCCGGAGGTGGGAAAGCAGAGCAAATATTTTTAAGAGGATTCGATATCGATCATGGCACAGATATCTCAATTAACGTTGATGGTTTACCAGTAAACATGGTATCGCATGCACACGGACAAGGGTATGCAGACATGCACTTTATTATTCCAGAAACTATTGATAACATAGACTTTGGCAAAGGTGCATACTACGCCAACAAAGGTAATTTTAATACTGCTGGTTATGTTGATCTAAAAACCAAGAAAAAACTTTCGAACAGTCAAGTCTCGCTAGAAGCAGGCATTTTCAATACCATACGAACGGTAGGAATGTTTAAAGTGGCAGAAGGCGAAAAAAGCAATGCTTACTTAGCATCAGAACTTGTACTTACCGATGGTGCTTTTGATTCTCCTCAGAACTTTAACCGACTTAATTTAATGGGACGGTATAACTTTAACAATCAAGAAGATCAAGACCTAAGTATTACCTTATCCCATTTTCAAAGTAAATGGGATGCTTCGGGTCAAATTCCGCAACGAGCCGTTGATCAAGGACTAATCGGTCGCTTTGGGGCTATCGATGATACAGAAGGTGGTAACACAAGCAGATCTAATTTTCTTGTAAATCATATTAAGCAATTAGATGAACATTCAAGCATAACTTCTAAAGCCTTTATTTCTAAATACGATTTTGAGTTATTTTCTAACTTCACTTTCTTTTTAGATGATCCTACCAATACTAACGGAGATCAAATTCGCCAAAAAGAAAATAGAACAATCATAGGTGCAGAAACAGTTTACAACCAATCATTTCACATCGGCGATCATGATTCTCAATTAAACTATCAAGCTGGTTTCGGATTTCGTTATGATGATGTCAATGATGTTCAACTTTCTCGGACTAAAAATCGTCAAGAGCTTTTAGAACGGTTGGCTTTTGGAAACATAGATGAACTTAACGGTTTTGGTTATATTAATCTTTCTTACAAGAAAAATAAATGGACTATAAACCCGGGGTTACGATTAGATTACTTTAAGTTTGACTATGTAAACCTTTTAACGGAAACCTATGATAGTCAAAGTGAGAACAAGGTTTTTGTTGGGCCAAAACTGAACGCTATATATGCGGCTTCCGATAAGCTTCAACTCTTTGCAAAAACAGGTATAGGTTACCATTCTAATGATACTCGTGTTGTAGTGGCAAATAACGGTAAAGAAATCTTACCAGCTGCGTACTCAGCAGATTTAGGTACCATTTTTAAGCCAAGTAATAAACTAGTAGTAAATGCTGGATTATGGAGTCTATTTCTTGATCAAGAGTTTGTTTATGTTGGTGATGCCGCGATTGTAGAGCCTAGTGGTAAATCAAGAAGAGTTGGTGCTGATTTGGGTTTCAGATATCAACTTACCGATTGGTTATATACAAATGCTGATGTTAATTATACCCTTGCCAGAAGCATTGATGAACCAGAAGGTCAAGATTTCATTCCTTTAGCACCTGATTTCACTTCTTCAGGAGGTCTTAGTATAACAGATATTGGAAATTTATCTGGAGGGTTAAGTTATCGTTACATTAAAAATAGACCTGCCAATGAAGACAATTCAATTGTCGCAGAAGGCTATTTTATTACCGATTTAAATTTAAGTTATGCGTACAAAAATTGGAACTTTGGCTTTATAATTGAAAACTTGTTTGATTCTGAATGGAATGAAACACAGTTTGCCACTGAAAGTAGACTAATTAGTGAAACACAATCAGTTGAAGAAATTCACTTTACACCAGGTACACCTTTTTATCTTCGAGGTAAAATCACGGTAACCTTTTAAAAAAGTCTAATATAGGAAAGTAACGTTTACATTTTTAAAATCTAATGGCATCGATTTACTACATCATACTAAAACGGTACAATTCATGTTAAGTTATTTGAGTAGTTTTGCAAATCAAGCCCTCAATAATGTTAAATTTCTTTAGTAAAAAAATATTTTTAGTAGATCTTTTAGAAGGTTTTGTTGACATTCACAATCACATACTACCAGGTATAGATGATGGTGCAAAAACCGTAGAAAATTCGATCGAATTACTTAAAGGTTTTTCTGAGTTTGGAGTAGCTAATTTTATAGCTACTCCTCATATTATGCATAATTATTATGATAATACCCCTCAAACCATTAGTAAATCTTTAAATCAATTAAAAGTAGCACTTAAAAAAAATAAACTGAGTTCAATTAGTATTGATGCTTCCGCTGAGCATATGATTGATGATAACTTTGAAACCATACTAAACAATAAATGTATCATGCCTTTGCGTAAGGAACATTTATTGGTTGAAATGAGTTATTTACAGCCTCCAATTAATTTTGATGAGGCTATGATATCAATAGCACATAATCGTTATTTTCCGATCTTGGCACACCCTGAGCGTTATAACTTTTTACACGCAAGGAGCCAGAAATATGGTGAATTTAAACAACAAGGTATTTTATTTCAGTTAAACATGTTATCGTTAAGCGAATTCTATGGAAAAGATGTTCAGAAGATGGCATTCAGGCTATTAGAAGAAGATATGATCGATTTTATAGGTTCTGATGTTCATAATACATCTCAGTTAAACGCCATTAAACAAATAACAATTTCAAAAAAGTTAAGGCCCACTTTAGAAGCAATTATCGAAGGTACTGTTCTTCGATTTTTATAATTATGTTTTTATAGGGTACTATTTTTTTCAAAATAATTATTGACAATCGAAGGTGTTATTTTATAAAGATTTAAACCCTAAAAAAAAAGTCCACTGTTCAAAGTGGACCTTTTTTTTTGCTTTAACTTTAATTATTAATTTCTCACCCAAAGTTTAATTAAGGTCGTTTCTCCTTGATTTAATGCCACTCTCACGAAATACAATCCGTCTCTAAGTGTTGCTGTAGGCAACTCAAAAATGCCATTATTCTCGATATCTGAGGCAATATAGCCTTCAATATAACGACCTCCAACATCGTGTAAAGTAATATTAAGAACAGTTAAATCAACTGGCTTATTTATAATCAAAATTCTTGCAACACCACCATCAGCAGGGTTTGGAGGATTACTCTCAAGAATAACATTCATTTTACCAGCGGGATCTTCTTCAACCGTTACAGTAATTGTCGCAGAACTGGTAAGTCCGCCTTCATCGGTTACCGTTAATTGTACCGTAAATACACCTGGCACCGCATATATTTTCTGAGGATCTGCTTCAGTAGAAGTTGTACCATCACCAAAATCCCATAGATAACTAATTACTCCATTATCATCGGTAGAATTACTACCTGTAAAATTAACTAACAAAGATGCGGGGCCTGATAGCGGGTCTGCTTCAGCCACTGCCGTTGGTGCACCATTGATACCGCCTTCAGGTGCTACCGTTATGGTCGCTTCATCAAAACTAACTTCTAATTCATCATCAGTTATTGTTAATCTAAAAACATATACACCTTCAATTAAACCACTAGCCGCTAAATCAGCTGTGTCTGCACCAGCTAATGTGGCAGTGTTAGGACCGCTAATTTGAGTCCATTCATAGGTTACCTCTCCTCCATCAGAATCACTTCCTGAACCATTTAAAACTACGCTATTATCAGGTATAATAATAGTTTGATCAGGACCAGCATCTACATCAGGAGCACGTGTTTCAAAAACACCAATCCCTGATATTTTAGGAAATTCAGTAACTGCAGTTAAAGTAATCGTTAACATACCATCATTAACCGTAATACTTTGATAACGCTCAACCACTGCCGTTGCACTACCGCCTGCTTGTTCAACAATATCATAGTCATCAACCTGTACTTGTCCATTTTCAATAGAGATATCAAATACTCTAGACCCTACTCCACCTGACTGACTACCTACACCATAAAATAATTCTGCAAAATGAAGATCTATATTAAAGACTCCATTATCTACAGGAATTTCATAGACCAAAGTTCCTGAGGTACTAAATCTCTCCGTTTGATATAACTCATCATTCTCTGTGTTTGCAATAGGAATAGCATCTTCAAAGGTAGTTCCACCAACGAAATAGTTGTCTGCAGTCCACTGCTCTGTCATAAAATCAAAGGCAGGACCACCAGAGTTAATTAATAAGCTAGAAGGTTGACTTGCTATTGTTATGGTAACTTGGTCAGATGCCATATCACCTTCATCATCGGTCGCCGTTAATTCAAAAACGTAGTTTCCTTCTATCATGTCACTAACCGTAGGGTCAGTTACAGTATCGTCACTAATAGTTGCCAAATTCGGACCGCTTATTTGTACCCAAGAATACGAAACAATTGCGCCTCCATCAGGATCTGTAGCAGAACCGTCTAAAGTTAAACTGTTATTCGGAAATGTAATAGATCGATCGTCACCAGCTGAAACAATTGGTGCGTTATTATTTTCACTAAATTCTACAACTTCAATACCCGATATTTTAGGAAATTCTACTACTCCAGTTAATGTTATAGTTAACAATCCATCAGTTACGGTTACCTGCGTAAAATTCTCTACAATTGCCGTTGCCGGTGCTCCTGATTCTGCGATTATGTCATAATTAGTCAAAGTACCTTGACCATTTTCAATGTCAACATTGAAAATTCTTGACCCTTCACCACCAGCTGAACCTGCTCCTGGTACTCCATAATAAATTTCAGCAAAATGTAAGTTAATATTATAATCTCCATTCGAAACTGGAATTTCATACGTCAAGTTTCCAGTAGAAAATCTTTCTGTTTGATACAACTGATCATTAGAAGTATTCGCAATATCTATTACATTTTCCTCAATATCACCTCCATTAAAATATTGATCTGCAGACCAGGTAAGTGAGTTAAAGTTAAAGGTTGGCCCTCCTGCATTAATTCTAATAGAAGATAATTGCTCAGCTACTGTAATTATAACTTCATCAAAAGCTGAATCAAGCTCATCATCAGTTGCTGTAAGTCTAAAAACATAAACCCCTACCACCAAGTTACTAAGTTCTAAAGTTGCTGTAGTTTCTCCACTTAAAGTCGCCGTATTCGGTCCACTTATTTGCGTCCACTGATATTGCGTAATTAAACCGCCATCTGGGTCACTAGCAGAACCATTTAAAGTTGCTGTGTCAGGTAAAATATTTTGATCTGTACCTGCGTCTACAATTGGCTCATCATCTTCAGTAGGAACCGTTTGGTTCTCATATATTCTAGGGAAATTTCTAATTTGCCCACCAACGAACCAACCATTAGATACAACATCTAAATCACCATCGTTGTCTAAATCTGTAACACGGGCTCCATCATGATGCTCTTGGTTCGGAATACCCGAATTCAAAACACGCTTGGTAAATGTACCATCAACACATAAATTGTTTTCAAATGCAAGAAGTCTGTAGTCACCAATCCATTCTCCAACTACGATGTCAGTATCACCATCAAAATCAATATCAGTAGCAAAAACACTTAAGCTACCGTTTACATCAGTATCAATCACATTTCGAACCCATGGTTGCGTCGGATCTGCGGGAGCAGCAAACCATGACAGCTCTCCGGCGTTGGGATCAGAAGTAAATGCACTTAATTGACCAACTACAGCATCTAAATCTCCATCTCTATCAAAATCTGCAAGTTGCGCTCTATCTGGTGTTGTAGCATAGGTTATACCCGTATTGAATGTAGTCCATCCACCTCCAGTACTTAAATCATTTCTTAACCAGTTAGTACCTTGAAATAAATCTAAGTCATTATCTTGATCAATATCTCCTACTTGAATATCTTCCCCTGTTGAATCAGGACTTAAAGTTACTAAAGACCACATTCCTGTTGTTGGATCTGGAGATGGAGTAAGCATTTGCATTGGGTCACTATTTGTTTCGGCACCGTTCCAATTAATGGCCATTTGAAAAGGACCGGCAACTTCAAACACACCACCTGCTATACCGGCTAAAAATGGCTCACTATAGGTTGTGTTACCTGACGGAATGTTTGAGAAAACAGTGAAATTACCAGCACCATCATTTTGTGCCCATACCAGATCTGCACCTTGATAAGCACCAGTTGTTCCTAATAAATCTAAGTCTCCATCATTATCAAAGTCATGAACATACACCACATTGTTAAAAGTGTTACCAATATCACTTCGAACCCAATTCCCTTGAATTGTTCCTGGATTCTTGTACCACCATGCACCTGTAACAATATCTTTCAACCCATCTCCATCGAAATCAAAATCTGCAAAAGTATAGACCGACACGTGTGGTAATGAAGACGTTTCTAATTGTTTAACACCCCATTGATCAGGAAATTCGGTAGTGTTACAAGTAATTGCACCAGTAACATTAACAGTAACTTCATCAAAGATTCCTGTTGCAGTATGATTAGCATTAAAAAGCTCAATCTTTATGGTATGTTCGCCTAAACTTAGATTATCTATTGAAATTGGTTCATAACTATAATATGGGCCAATCATCATATCATCTATGTAATAATGAACATGAGTATCTCCTTCTAAAACCGTCCAGTTTTCAACTCTAAAAGCAACATCGAAGGGTTGATTTACATCCCAACCGTTGGAGGGAGATGTAATGGTAACATCAGCATCAATTGAACCTTCAAAAGCATCAAAAGGAAGTACTTCAATACCTGAAACTTTTGGGCTTTCTACTATTTTGCTAAATACTATAGTAGCAAAACCGTCATTAACTGTTACATTATTAAATTCTTTTTGAAGAGCCGTTGCCGGTGCTACCTCACTTAAAATATCAAAATTTGTTAATACTTGATTACCTTCAATACTAACATTAAATACTCTTGAACCAGCACCTCCCGCTTGACCGCCAACACCGAAAAATATTTCGGCAAAATGTAATCTAATATCATACTCGCCTGCCGATCCTACCGGAATATCATATGAAAATGTACCTACACCTGGGCCATATCTTTCCGTTTGATATAAGGCATCATCCGTTGTACCATCAATTGGAATTACAGCTTCAAAGTCGGTACCCCCAGTGTTATATTGATCCATTTCAAAAACATCCCCAGACCAAGTTACCGACGGTCCACCTGAATTTATTCGAACTCCGTTAAAAGTGGAAAAAGCATAATTACCTGTTGCAACAGGAATACCAGCTTCATTTTCTACATTACTTACGGTAATACTATACGAAGTTCCAGTATTTAAGGTTGAAGTTGTTAAAGCAACTGTTTGATTGTTTGGCTGTAATACGGCGTTTGTAATTGTAATGCCATTATTAATCGCATAATTACCAATATTTTCAGCGATGGTTTGATCAATATATTCCGAAAATTTAACTTCTACTATAGTGGCGCTTGGTGCTTTAACACTTTCAACTAAAGGTGCTGAATTGTCAATTGAAGTACCGGCTCCAATAAATTCAATATAATTTAAATCAAAAATATTTGAACCTGAACCCGTAAAAACAAAAAACAAATCATTCTTTCCTCCCGGATCAGTGAATACAGTCTCTACATTAACCCAAGTGCTAGTGCTTCCAGTTGCGGGAACCACTGTGGTAGCAATAATAGGTCCTGTTACACTACCGGTTCTCATTTGAATACTACCTCCAGCTGCAGTTGCCGCAACTTGATATTTAACTGCAGTCATGTTTAAAAGATTGCGACCATAAAAAGCCATGTACCCTCCTGCATTTACCCTCAAGGCTTTTTGCCCTCCCTCAATAGGGTTGTTATTGTCAATTACGGTTGTACCATTTTGTTCGTCAAAAAATTCTGCTTCTTTTCGCTTCGGGTGTAGAGTTATCAAATCACGAGCAATAAGGCCACCAGTATCTTCATAAGTTAAAGATAACGAAGCAAATATATCATCGTTGCCATCTGTACCATGACTTCCATCAGCACCCAAGGTTACCAATTGCGGGCAGGCATCAATTGTAGATTCAGGGTGTACGTGCGCAAAACCAGCATCACTATGACCAAAGCCAGGAACCAAGTCAACATCAGTACAATTTACATTACCATCTTCAGGATCTTGCACACTAATATCAATAGATACATCATCATTCCAATTAAATAAACCGCCATCTACAGGAGAATTAACTATAAAATTGGCCTGATTATTACCAGCATAAATGGTAACATTTTTAATACTTTGCCCATTGGTAGCATTTCCATCATTCACCTTAACCTGAGCATTATAAGTACCTGCAGACGTATACGTATGTGTTGGGTTTGGATCAGTAGAAAGTGGAGAGCCATCACCAAAATTCCATTCATAACTTAACGGACTATCTCCATTTGGATCGGTAGTTCCAGCTGTTGAAAAACTAACAACTAATGGCAAATCACCATTTGTAGGTGTTGCTGTTAATTCAATGACTGGCGGACTGTTCGTAGTTTCACCCGTATAATCAACACGAATTAATTTTCCTGTTGGTCCTGCGTCTGGATCACAACATGGAACACCATAGGCCAAAATGTACATTTTACCATCCGGTCCTAATTCCATATCTATAAAACCTTCCGTACCACCGTTAGGGAAAAGTGTTGGAGCAAATCGCGGTAAATTAAGTACATCATTACTTAAGTCATCAGTAATATTTCCGTTTGCATCAAGCTCAACAGCCCAAATTCGACTTGAGTTAAAATCATAGAAAAAATACTTTCCATCAAATTCAACAGGTAATCTTTGTAAATCTGTTAAATTTGGATCGTGATAGTAACGAAAACCAGCTAAATAACACCTATTATCAAATGCCGCCATTGCAGGAACCGCTGGAGGCAAGTTCTGTATACCGGTATTAAAAGCAGAAATATTTTCTGGTGCAGATGCCACATTTTTGTAGGTAGGGCTAGCATAAGTAATCTCAAATGCCTCGTTACTTGTACCTAAAAAATAAGGCCAACCATAATTACCGGCTGTTTTAGCTAAATTTAATTCATCCATTCCCGCTGGGCCAAGCGTAGTTGCACTAGCGGCATCAGGTCCAACTTCACCCCAATATAACCAGTCGTTCGCTTCACTATCCACAAATATTCTATACGGGTTTCTAACTCCCATTACATAAATCTCAGGTAATGTACCAGGTGTTCCACTAAACAGGTTTCCTGCTGGAATGGTATAGGTACCATTAAGTTGAGGAGTTATTCTCAAAATTTTTCCTCTCAAATCATTAGTGTTTGAAGAAGATTTTTCTGCAGAAGCCACAGGGTCTGAATCATCGGGACTGATTGAAGACGGATGCTGTACATTAGGATCTACATAAGTTACATTGTCTCCTGTTGCAATGTATAAATTACCTTGTGAATCAAATGCCATATCACCTCCAGAGTGAAACTTAGCATCTCTACTTGTGGGCCATTGCAATAATGTTATCTCAGAATTTAAATCTAAAGTATTACCAACCATACTAAATCTAGAAACCCTATTTCCCACATAATCAGAACTTAAAGGTGAATAGTATATATAGATATAGTTATTACTTGTAAAATTTGGGTCGAATGCTATTCCTAACAAACCATCTTCTAAATCATGGAAAACTGGCAAGTTACCTGCAGATACAGGTACACCAACACTAGATTCATATATTAAAAGTTCACCATAGCGATCAAGAATAAAAATTCTTCCGTCAGGTGCAAATTTGAAAGTGGTAGTATTTGAAAGACCATTTGCTAATTCTACTCTAGCAAAATCATCTGGTAATTGACCATAAGTCTTATTTACGAAAAGGCTTAAAAATACCAAAAGTGGTACAAAAAGGTTTTTTATTAATCCTTTAAAAAAAGGTTTAGTAGAAAATTTTGATTCTAAAATCAAATTGTAATTTTTTTCCATAGCTAAAATTCGGTTACTAACACTCTATTTTTGCGTTCAATTTTGGTCATTGGGTTGTTCCCCAAAGATAATTGAATAACAATTAAGGGTAAAAATACCCTAATGGTTTTCGTTTAAAATTGGGGGTTTATCGATATAACACAGTTTAAACCGACGACTTTGCAATTCATCGAGATTAAAGTATGTCATTTTAGATATATAAGAACTTTAAAAACTGAGTACTCAGTTTTTAAACGCTCTTTAAACTAAAATATTTGCCATACTAAAATAAAGCTGCATTTTTCGATCTATTATCTATAAAGGGTAATAGATGATTGCTCACAAAATATACGTGAGATACATGTAAAAAGTTTGAAATTTATCGAAAATGTAAACTAGTCGAAGAAATTAGCTCAAAAGAAGCTAATTAAAATTTCCACCACTTTTTTTGAGATTTACCATATCCATAACCGTACTTTCCTCCGTATCCTAAATTAGAGTCTTTAACATCATTGACCACAAAAGAAAGACCTTTGATTTTACCTTCCTCTTGAAGCTTTAGAGGATAGCCAACTGCTTTATTGTCAGTAACTCCTGCCCTAGTGACATATACAATATGATTTGCGTATGGACTTATTAAAAGGGTGTCAGTAACTACCATTAAAGGTGCCGTATCAACAATCACGTAATCATATTTCTCAGAAACTTCATCAAAAAGTTCTTTTATACGATCACTCATTAATAATTCTGCCGGGTTAGGTGGTATTCTTCCTGAATATACAACATCTATAGTATTATGATGTACAAGCATAGGGTTGATAATGTCATTTGAGTTCAATGTATCGTCATAAAGAAACTCGGTAAGACCGGCATCTTTATTTCGACTCGCTTTGGTCATTTTATCAACATTACTCCCTGTAAAAAAGGTGTAAATTTTTGGATTTCGAATATCTGCACCGATCAATAGCACTTTTTTATTAGTACTTGCCAAAATCATTGAAAGGTTTGTAGACAAAAATGTTTTACCTTCTCCTGGCACACTAGACGTAACAAATACAATATTGTTTTTTCCGGTACTTGGTTTCTTAGTACGAATAAGATAATCTAGGTTCGTTCGAATAATTCTTAAAGATTCAGCTAGAACAGAACGATCTTCTTTAATAACTAATTTATCATCTTTACGCGCTAATTTAGGAATCTCACCAAGCACAGGTGTATTCGTTGTAAGTTTCTCTAAACTATGCATATTGTGCACTTTATTATCTAATAGGTCATTAGCATATATTATAGAAAATGGAATAAGAAGACCCAATAAAAAAGATGCCAGATAAACCACACTTTTTTGTGGTGAAACAGGCAGTCTACTAACACTATATCCTCCATCTATAGTTTTAGATTTTGGAGATTGAGAAGCTACTGCTATTTGCGACTCTTCTCTTTTAGTTAAAAGATACACATATAACTCTTCAATGGTTTGCTGTTTTCTAGTAATATCTCTTAAGGCTCTTTCATTCTTAGGAGAAGAATATATCTTAGAATTAAATCGTGCTCTTTGGCCACTTAAAGAGTTCACTGTTAAACTTAAATTATTAACTGTACCCTTCAAACTAGAAGACAAGCTTCTTTTTAAATTATCAAGTTGCTGGTCTATATTAACAATAATTGGATTTTTTTCATTAGAACTTTCTAAAAGCCTTCTTCTTTCTGAAACCAATTGATTGTACTGTGCCGTGGTGCTTGCAATTGCAGCGCCCCCAATGTTGGCTGGTAAAACATCATACCCCTTTTGATTCTCAATTATACTACTCATTTGAGCAGCCATATTAAGCTCATTCTCGGCGGCAGATAGTCTTTGCTGCGCATCAACACTAGCACTTAAGTTAATATTTGTTTCTACAGGAATATCAGTAACCCCTTGTTCTGTTTTAAAATTCTCTGCGGTTTGATCAACATTCGAAAGGTTACCCGAAATTTCTACAATACGATCATTAATAAACTTAGAAGTACGATCTGCTATAATTTGTTTGTCTTCAATAGCATTTTCGTTGTACACTCGAACTAACGTATTTACTATATCTATTGCTTTTTGCTTAATAGGATCTTCTAAACGAATATCTATAATATTCGATTTTTCATCTGTATTACTAATTGTAATTTTCTCTTTATACCCTAAGGCTATAACATCTATAGGTCTTAATGAAACTTTTAATTTCTTACCTTTAAATCTATTAAAACTAATAAGGTTCGGCGTTATAACAATATCACCTATAGGTGTGGTTATATTTTTACCATAGGAATACACTTTTACAGGCTTATCCTCTTCTTCACTATACCCAAAAGTAGTAGAAGATGAAAGTGTAAGATAAAAATCGAAATTTGCATTATTTATAGTAGAATCTGCAGCGATAAAATTAAGGTTAATAGGCGGATTGACATAAAGCTCTGTACTAATAACATTACCAATAACTTGAATTTGAGAATTCAATTTTAGCTCTTTCACAACATCTATAAAGTTAGATCGAGAACCAATTAATTCAATCTCATCAATTACCTTGTTTTTAATTCCACCAAAAACGTCTAAATCAGAAAAAGCCCCTAAACCTGCACTAGAGTTTTCATCTTCTAAAATTTGTATTTTGGCAGCAGCAGCATATTGAGGACTAGCATATCTGATGTAAACAACAGCCAATAACAGCATTACAATTACTGAAATCACAAACCATTTCCAATGCTTGGTATATCTTGTAATGATCTCATTTAAATCGATGCTACCATCAGATTCAGTAGGGTTTTGAGGAGTAAGATTCATGTTTAGTTTTACCTTTTAATTAATTTCTAGTAAGAAATAATACGGTGGAAGTTATTAAAACTGAAGCAATTGAAATTGCTATTGTTGCTCTATTATCTAAACTAGAAGATGTAATTGCAGATTGGTTTGGCTCTACATATACTACATCATTTTGAGTTAAATAATAAACCGGTGAGCTCATTGCTTCCTTCTTAGTCAAGTCAACTCGAGTGTATACTTTAGTACCATCAAAGTCTCTAATAACCATTACATTTTCACGCACCCCTTTAACTGTTAGATCTCCTGCATAACCTAAAGCCTCTAAAATTGTGATTCGCTCTCCGCTGATTGGATAGGTGCCAGGTCGATTTACCTCACCTAATATGGTAACAGTAAAGTTTTTTAATCTAATATTAATAATAGGATCTTTTAAGTAATCGCTAAGTCGTTCTCTAAGTAATACCCTAACTTCCTCGGAAGACAGGCCAGATATTTTCACTTTGCCAACTACAGGAAAATCAATTTCACCTGCCTTATCAATTAAATAGTCTACTTGTTCAGGACTAATACCGCCCTCAGATGCACCTCTAAAAAGATTAAAAGGAGCACTTGCCTCATTATTTAATGTTGAAACATGAATACTTACCAAATCATCAACTTTGAACTTTGGTGTAAAGCTATTTTTATCAACAATAGTTTCAAATGAACCTGTGTTTTGAAAATAAACGACTTCTTTTTTAGAAGCACAGGAAGTTAGAAAAAGTGTTGATATTGATAAAACAATTAGAATTAATTTGAAAGGGCTTTTCATTTTTTGCATAATCACTGAAATTTCCTGCAATATTAGTAAAAATTATGATTGAAATATTTTCTTGTCTTTTTTAAGGTCTCCATTTGATTTCTCTTCTGTGCTCTCATCGAGCTTGCAGAACTCAGAGTTATTGGAAACATATTCAGGAACTATTTCCTTCATAAGTGCCATAGTATTACTGTTGAAAAACATGTTTGAAACACATAACTCATCAATTTTAGACTTTACCAAAGCATAATTCAACTCTCTAACTTTACCAATTAAAATCTTTTTATGATAAGTTGGTAAAGTATTTTCTCCATTAGCTAAAAGTTCTTCATATAGCTTTTCACCAGGTCTAAGTCCGGTAATTTTAATATCTATATCCTCAGGATATTTCAATCCTGACAATTTGATCATGTTTTTAGCAAGGTCAAAAATCTTGACTGATTTACCCATATCAAATATGAATATTTCGCCCCCTTCACCCATAACAGCTGCCTCTAAAACCAACTGTGAAGCCTCAGGAATAGTCATGAAATATCTTGTTATATCTTTATGCGTTACCGTTAAAGGACCACCTTTTTCAATTTGTTTTCTAAATAATGGAATTACTGACCCGTTTGAGCCTAAAACATTACCAAATCTAGTGGTGATAAATTTGGTTTTGTTTTCTTGTTGAACACTACTTATATACATTTCTGCAATTCGCTTTGTAGCTCCCATTACATTTGTAGGGTTAACTGCCTTATCAGTGGAAACAAACACAAATTTATTTACGTTGTGATTCATTGATAAATCAACTATTGTTTTGGTACCAGCGATATTAATTTTTATGGCCTCATAATAATTATATTCCATTAAAGGAACATGCTTATAGGCAGCAGCATGAAATACCATCGTTGGTTTATGCTCTTGAAAATAGGTATTCATTCTATTTTTATCACGAATATCACCTACAATTGGAATAAAATTATGAAAACCATTTTGCTTTAATTCTTGCTGAAGATCATAAAGTGCTGATTCAGCTTGATCGATAATTATTAAAGATTTGTAATCATAGTTTGCAATTTGACGTACAATTTCACTCCCTATCGATCCAGCACCACCCGTAACTAGAATAGTTTGGTTCTTTAATTGTTCTGAAACCTTAGATTTTTTAATATCAATAGGAACTCTATCTAATAAATCTTCAATCTGAACTTGTTTAATCTGAGACGCTTTAAGCTCACCATTAATCCAACTTTGAACTGGTGGAACAATTTTCACCTTTACAGGATATTCTACCAAACTTTCAACCAATTCTCTTAATCGCTCACTATCAACATTATTTATAGAAACGATAATCTCACCAATTTCTTTAGAGCTCAAGAAGTACTCAGAAAGCACTTCTCTGTTTAAAACCATCACACCGTTAATGATCTTTCCAATTTTCTTAGGGTCATCATCTAGATACGCTACTACACGCGAATTACTGCTTGTTTGATTGGTAATAGCATTGTAAGTTAAAATACCAGACTCCCCTGCTCCATATATTAATACGTTTTTGGTTACTTTAAACTTTTTTACAAGGTTAAAAAACATAGTTTTGAAAACGTATCTTGCAGAGATCAAGGCCATGAAAGCCAGCAAACTATGAATAATAACTATACCTCTTGGAATAGTAAAATTATCTATAAACCCATATTGCTCATTTACTATGACTAGAAAAATTGCTAAAATACTAGCTAAACAAACCGCATTGAAAATTTTATAGACATCTCGAACACCAGTATGCCTAACTACACCTTTATATGATCCTGTATATATAAATGCAAGTGTAGCTACAAACACCACTATGGGTAACTGCACAAAGAGATCTTCTCCTTTAAAATTTAGCGTAAGGTTGAAACGAATAATATATGCTAATACAAAAGATACTGCAGTCAAAAATACATCAATGGCTAATACCAACCACTTAGATGCATATCTATGAGCATTACTTACAAGATAATTTTTTATCATTAGGAAAGTTCTTTTAAGATGATAGAAACAATTCTTTCTAAATCTTGATTAGTCAAATTAGATCCACTAGGTAAACATAGGCCACGCTCGAAAAGTTCTTCAGAGGTGCCGTCAGAGTAATTTGGCTCGTTTTTAAAAATAGGCTGTAAATGCATTGGTTTCCATATCGGTCTAGATTCAATATCTTCCTGTGAAAGTGCATAACGAATTCTTTCGCGCATTTCGTATGAAGGAGTTAAAATACAACTTAACCATCTATTAGAAAAGTAACCTTCAGGCTCATTTAAAAACTCTAATTGTTCTAAATGACTTAATTTATCTTTATAAAATTGAAAATTAGACCTTCTGGCAGCTACCCTATCGTTTAAAACTTCCATTTGCCCTCTGCCAATTCCGGCCAAAACATTACTCATTCTATAATTGTAACCAACATGAGAATGCTGATAATGTGGAGCGTCATCTCTTGCTTGTGTAGCAAGAAAAACTGCCTTTTTCTTAAAATCTACATTTTTTGAAACAAGTGCTCCACCACCTGAGGTGGTTATTATTTTATTTCCATTAAAAGATAATATTCCAATGTCTCCAAAACTTGCGCAATTCACATCGTTCACACTACTACCTAAGGCTTCCGCACTATCTTCAACTACCGGGATTTCGTATTTTGTAGCTATAGCGGTAATCTCTGCTACATTATAAGGCATTCCATACAAATGAACTGCAACAATCGCCTTTGGCTTTTTACCTAATGCAATTCTATCTAATATAGCTTTCTCCATTAATTTTGGTGAAATATTCCAGGTTTCTTTTTCACTATCAACAAATACGGGAGTGGCTCCCAAATACTTAATAGGATTTGCAGATGCCGAAAATGTAAGACTCTGACAAATTACTTCGTCTCCCTTTCCTACTCCTAATATCTCTAAAGCTAAATGTATTGCACCTGTTCCTGAGCTCAAAGCCGCAACATGCACGTCATTATTAATAAACTGTTGAATTGCTTCTTCAAACTGATTTACATTAGGGCCAAGTGGAGCTATCCAGTTAGTTCTAAATGCTTCATCCACATATTTCTGTTCGTTGGTTCCCATGTGGGGTGAGGAAAGCCAAATTTTTGTTTGTGTCTCCACTTAAAAATGTTTAGTTAAGTTCATTCAGGAATCAAAAATAACTATAGTATTTTAGTTTACATTTTTATTTCGACTAATCTTTACTATTTATCGGTTAAGCGATTATTTGAATATCACTAGTTTAAGTTAATTCAAATACAATTATTTAAGTCCTATTAAACGATAAACGCACCAAACAGAAAATTAGTCCTTTTAATCGACAATATTTATATTATTGCGGAGTTATTTTGTAATCTTTGCAGCTTTTAAAGTGAGAATAAGATAAATTTGACATTCTAGATATATTTCTTTTTTAAATGATAAAGAAGAGTAAAATGTATAGATGCAAATAATAACAAAATTGAATAAAACCTAAATTCTACAAATGAAAATTTCAAAAATCTGTTGTATCGGAGCCGGTTATGTTGGTGGACCTACCATGTCTGTTATTGCAAGTCAATGTCCCGAAATTAAAGTTACGGTAGTTGATATAAGCCAAGAGAGAATTGCAGCATGGAATGATGCTGATTTAGATAAACTACCAGTGTATGAACCTGGCTTAAAGGAATTGGTAGCAGAAACTAGAGGAAAAAACTTATTTTTTTCTAATGACATTGATACAGCAATCGATGAGGCGGAGATAATTTTCATTTCCGTTAACACCCCTACCAAAACTTATGGTAAAGGCAAAGGACAAGCAGCTGACTTAAAAAACATAGAATTATGCGCTAGAAACATTGCTAAAGTTGCCAAAACAAACAAAATAGTTGTTGAAAAATCAACCTTGCCCGTTCGAACCGCAAGTGCAATAAAGAGCATTTTAGATAATACCGGTAATGGTGTAGATTTCGAAATACTTTCAAATCCTGAATTTTTAGCAGAAGGAACAGCCGTTGACGACCTGCTAAACGCTGACAGGGTGCTCATTGGTGGTGCTGAAACAGAAGAAGGACAAAAAGCTAAAGATGCTTTAAGTAGTATTTACGAACATTGGCTACCCAAAGAAAGGGTTTTACAAACTAATGTTTGGTCATCAGAACTTTCAAAATTGGTTGCCAATGCTTTTTTAGCTCAAAGAGTTTCTTCTATTAATTCAATTTCAGCGTTATGTGAAAAAACCGATGCAAATGTCGCAGAAGTTTCTCGTGCTATTGGTTTTGATAGTAGAATAGGTTCTAAATTTTTAAACTCTTCAGTAGGTTTTGGTGGATCATGTTTCCAGAAAGACATCTTGAATCTAGTTTATATCGCACAAAGTTATGGATTGCAAGAAGTAGCCGATTATTGGGAGCAAGTCATTATCATGAACGATTATCAGAAAAGAAGATTTGCTGAAAATATTGTAACAACCCTATACAATACGGTATCTGGCAAGAAAATTGTTTTCTACGGATGGGCGTTTAAGAAAGACACTAACGATACTAGAGAATCTGCTGCTATATATGTAGCAGATGCCTTACTTGATGAAAAGGCAGAAATTGTAATTTATGATCCTAAAGTACCTGAAAAGCAAGTTTACGCAGATTTAGACTATCTTGGTACCAGATCTCCGGAAGAAAACCGAAGATTACTCAAAGTTGTTAACGACCCAATGGAGGCAGCTGAACAGGCCCATGCCATTGCTATACTTACCGAATGGGATGAGTTTAAATCATATGATTGGAAATCCATCTATGAAAAAATGCTAAAACCTGCATTTGTATTTGATGGAAGAAGATTGCTTGATGCAGCGACAATGAGTAAAATTGGATTTGAATTTTATAAAATAGGACAGTCATGAAAATATTGGTGACCGGTGCTGCAGGGTTTATTGGTTACCATGTTTGCAAACTTCTTTTAAAACATAATTTCACCGTAATTGGCATTGATAATATTAATGACTATTACGACCCCTATTTAAAGTATAGTCGATTAAAACAATTAGGAATAGACAAGAAGGATGCTGAGTTATATTTTGTAAAATCTCAGGGTTCTGAATATGGAAACCAATTTTCTTTCTATAGAATGAATCTTGAAGATCGTGACGGTTTACCAAGACTATTCAAAAGTGAAAAATTTGATATCGTATGCAATTTAGCTGCACAAGCTGGTGTAAGATATAGCCTAGAAGAGCCCAATGTGTATGTTGATAGCAACGTAGTAGGTTTTCTAAATATTCTTGAATGTTGTAGACATAATAATATTAAGCATTTAGTATACGCTAGTAGTTCTAGCGTATACGGTGCTAATAAAAAAATTCCGTTTTCTGTTAAAGACAACGTAGACCATCCGATTAGTTTGTACGCCGCCACTAAAAAGAGCAACGAATTAATGGCTTACACTTATAGTCATTTATTTCAATTTCCTACTACTGGATTGCGATTTTTTACAGTTTATGGACCATGGGGAAGACCTGATATGGCTCCATTTTTATTTACTGATGCTATAGCAAATAACAGGCCTATTAAAGTTTTTAATCATGGTAAAATGGAAAGAGATTTTACATACGTCAGTGATATTGCAGAAGGTGTATTTCGAGTCATAAATGGAAAATTAAATCAAAGAGTAAAAAACAAAGAATTTTATAAACTTTATAATATTGGAAATAATAGTTCTATAAAATTACTTGATTTCATCAATGAAATTGAATTAAACCTTGGCCTTAAAGCAAATAAAAAAATGTTACCCATTCAACCTGGTGATGTCGAAAAAACATGGGCAAATATTGACGAGCTAATTGAAGATTATAATTATGGGCCAGAGATTGGCTTTAAAGAAGGTGTAAAAAAATATGTAAGTTGGTACCAAACCTTCTACGGTGCATCATCAGACAATAAAACTTCGCAACACTTGGTAAAATAACTTGTTATATTTACTAAGATTATAAACGTCTACCACCAACCCAATTAAATTTCACCGAAATTTTTGGTTATACATCTAGCTTTTAACAAATAATGCTCAACATTGGAGGCGGGGGACTAGTTTTTCACTTTATTTGTAGCTTAATTAATCAATACATATAAATCAGTTAACAATAGTTATTATTGATATTTATGTCTCATTAATTTGTTGTGAAATCTATTTTTGTTGACAACAACCAGTTTAAAAAGAATTGAAGATTACTAACCCAGTATATAACAACATTAAAAAAGTGTTATCATTCTACCCACGCTTAAAACTTTTCTCTGTAACCTCAGTAGTTTTTCGCCGCAATATTGGAACTTTGTTGTTTTTAGCATTCTGCAATAAATTGCTCATTAAAGTTCCCAATCACCTTTTAACTAAATAATTAAAAATAAAATAACTAATCATTATCAAACATGAGTAAAATTGCTTTTATTACCGGAGTTACCGGTCAAGACGGTGCTTATTTAAGTGAATTTCTGTTAAAAAAAGGATATGAAGTTCATGGTCTTAAAAGAAGGTCTTCTTTATTCAACACAGATAGAATAGACCATTTATACCAAGATCCACATATTGAGAATAGAAATTTCATTCTTCATTATGGTGATATGACTGATAGTACCAATCTCATCCGCCTTATAAAAGAAATTCAGCCAGATGAGATCTACAATCTTGCAGCAATGAGCCATGTTCATGTTTCATTTGAAATACCAGAGTACACAGCAAATGCAGACGGTATCGGTACTTTAAGAATACTTGATGCTGTTCGGTTATTAGGCCTAGAAAAGAAAACTCGAATTTATCAAGCATCTACTTCTGAATTATACGGTAAAGTACAAGAAGTACCACAATCTGAAACTACGCCTTTCTATCCTAGAAGTCCGTATGCGGTTGCGAAGATGTATGCGTATTGGATAACTGTAAATTACAGGGAGGCTTATAATATGTATGCCTGCAATGGTATCTTATTCAACCATGAATCTCCGATTCGAGGTGAAACATTTGTTACTAGAAAAATCACAAGAGCTACAGCAAGAATTGCCTTAGGATTACAAGACAAACTTTATCTAGGTAATTTAGACGCTAAACGCGATTGGGGGCATGCTAAGGATTACGTTAGAATGATGTGGATGATATTACAAGCAGATAAGCCAGAAGATTGGGTAATTGCTACAGGAAAAACAACTCCAGTTAGAGAGTTCGTAAGAATGAGTTTTGCAGAAGCTGGTATTGAATTAGAGTTTAAAGGTGAAGGTGTTGATGAAAAAGCATTTGTAAAATCATGTAGCAATAAAGATTATCAATTAGAAATTGGAAAAGAAGTTCTTTCTGTAGATCCAAAATATTTTAGACCAACTGAGGTTGATCTGCTAATTGGAGATCCGAGTAAAGCTATGAATAAACTAGGCTGGACCATCGAATATGAATTGAAAGACTTGGTTAACGATATGGTTCAAAGTGACCTAAAGGTGATGCAAAAAGAGCAGTATCTGAAAAATGGAGGATATAATATTCTAAATTATTTCGAGTAATTAGATGAATAAGGAAGATAAAATTTACGTAGCTGGTCACAGAGGTTTAGTGGGTAGTGCTATTGTCAAAAATTTAAATTCAAAAGGCTTTAATAATATAGTTACTAGAACGCATTCTGAATTAGATCTAACTAATTCAGATGCTGTAAAAGCTTTTTTCAAAGAAACAAGTCCCGATTACGTTATTTTAGCTGCTGCGAAAGTCGGTGGTATCGTTGCAAATAACACCTATCGGGGTGAATTTATTTATGAGAATTTAATGATTCAAAATAATGTAATTCATAACGCTTATTTAAGTGGAGTAAAAAAACTACTTTTTTTAGGGAGCACTTGTATTTATCCTAAAGAATGTCCACAGCCAATGAAAGAAGAATATTTACTTTCTAATGTTTTAGAATATACTAATGAGCCTTATGCTATTGCTAAAATTGCAGGCATTAAGCTCTGCGAAAGTTACAACCTTCAATATGGAACTAATTTCATATCGGTGATGCCTACTAATCTTTATGGCCCAAACGATAATTTTGATTTAGAAAAGTCTCATGTTTTACCAGCTTTGATTAGAAAAATTCACCTGGGCAAAGCATTAGAACAGGAAAATTGGGAAACCATAAGAAAAGACTTAAATAGACTACCTATTGAAAGTATTAATGGAAAAAAATCAGATGATGAGATTTTGAACATTCTTGAAAAGTATGGTATCACCAAATCCAATCGCACAGTATCTGTAGAGATTTGGGGCAGTGGAAAACCAATGAGAGAATTTTTGTGGTCAGAAGACATGGCCGATGCTTGTGTGTATATTATGCAGAAAAAAGATTTCTCTGATGTTATTAAAAATCTAGATAAAGAAATTAGAAATACGCATATCAATATTGGTACGGGTTTTGACATTTCTATTTCGAAGTTGGCTGAACTTATCAAAACCGAAATTGGTTTTAATGGTCAATTCATTTTTAATTCTGATAAACCAGATGGCACCATGAAAAAGCTAACCGATGTATCTAAACTAAATTCGCTTGGTTGGAAACATGAAATAAACCTTCAAGAAGGAATTCAAAAACAGTATTCATGGTACCTGAACACAAAAGGGTGACAAAAAAGAAGTTTTTAGTTAAAATACGAGATTAAAACATATAGGCTGATCTATAAGATATGACATGACCAAGAATATGGATAATTCTTAAAAAAACCTTGCTTTAAAAGTTGGCAATAAGACCCTACCTATTCAACCTAGTGATATCAAAATACATAAGCGAATATAATCGTACTTAATGAAGCAAATTAATTATATACCACCAATTGGATTTAAAGATGATGTGAAAAAATATTTAAGCTAAAATCAACCTTTTGTGTAGTGAGCCATTGGATAATTGACCTAGGTAACTCAGAGGTAAAATATCGAATTTAATTTACTAAGATTATAAACGCCTATCACTAACCCATTTAAATTTCACCGAAATTTTTGGTTATACATCTAGCTTTTAACAATTAACACTAAACATTGAAGGAAGGGTACCAGTTTTTCCCTTTATTTGCAGCTTAATGAATGCATATTAGTTAATCATAAAATATTCAACAAATAGTTTCATGAATACAAACGACCTAAATTTAGACAAAAACTACCATATTTTAGTAACAGGAGGGGCTGGCTTTATAGGATCAAACATCTGTAAAACCCTTTTAAACAACGGAAATAAAGTTCGAGTTCTTGATAATTTAGCCACGGGAAAAAAGGAAAATATCAGTCCAATCATCGACCATGATAACTTTGAATTTATAGAAGGTGATATAAGAGATTTAAATACTTGTGAAGTTGCTTGTAAAGGTATTGATTATGTTCTTCATCAGGCAGCATTAGGCTCAGTTCCAAGATCTATTGCTGACCCCATAACTAGTAATGCCGTAAATGTGTCTGGTTTCTTAAACATGTTAATAGCAGCGAGAGATGCTAAGGTAAAACGATTTATCTATGCCGCTAGTTCATCAACCTATGGTGATTCTGAAGCATTACCCAAGGTTGAAGATAAAATTGGTAAACCATTATCTCCGTATGCAATTACAAAATATGTAAATGAGCTATATGCTGATGTTTTCGCCAAAACCTATGGCATGGAAACTATCGGACTAAGATATTTTAATGTTTTTGGACGTCATCAAGATCCTAATGGTGCCTACGCAGCGGTTATTCCAAAATTTGTTTTAGCATTTATGAATCATGAATCTCCTGTAATCAACGGAGATGGAACATATTCACGAGACTTTACGTATATTGATAATGTAATTCAAGCTAATATTCGCGCCATTACAACTACGAAACCCAATGCTACTAATAGTGTTTATAATGTAGCCTATGGTGAACGTACTACACTGAATGAATTAGTTCTTCTTGTAAGAGAATATCTTACAAATTTTGACCCTAAAATCGGTACAATTGATATCAAACATGGTAGTGAAAGAGCTGGTGATATTCCGCATTCTTTAGCATCTATTGAAAAGGCAAAAAGTCTTTTAGGTTATGACCCTCAGTACAATATAAAAAATGGATTAAAAGAGGCGATAGAATGGTATTGGAATAATTTGAAACGATAAATTTATCTTTCTCCCAAAATTGAAAATCGAATTAACACCTACATTTCATTTAAAAATAAGACATTACTTTTTATAATTTTAAACATGAATACAGATAAAATTGCAGTTATAGGACTTGGATATGTAGGATTACCTTTAGCACGACTATTTGCTACTAAATATTCAGTAGTAGGTTTTGACATCAATCCGAATAGAATTAAAGAATTACAGTCTGGTATTGACGCTACTCTAGAAGTAGATAAAGATGTATTGCAAAAAGTTACCAAAACCGAGCCAAACTCAGAGATTGGATTGTATTGTTCTGATCAACTTGAAGATATAAAAAATTGCACCTATTACGTTGTAACGGTTCCAACACCTGTTGATAGCACCAACCGACCTGATTTAACACCCTTATATAAATCAAGTGAAACTGTAGGCCATGTTCTAAAAAAAGGTGATATCGTTATTTATGAATCTACCGTATATCCTGGAGTTACAGAAGATGAATGCGTACCTGTTCTTGAAAAGGTAAGCGGATTGAAATTTAATGAAGATTTTTATGTTGGATATTCTCCTGAGAGAATAAATCCAGGAGATAAAGAACATACAGTAGAAAAAATACTAAAGGTAACATCAGGTTCAACACCAGAAATTGGTGAAAAAGTAGATAACCTATATAGTTCAGTTATTACTGCAGGCACGCATTTAGCACCAAGCATTAAGGTGGCTGAAGCGGCCAAGGTAATTGAAAATTCACAACGTGATATTAACATAGCCTTTGTTAATGAACTTGCAAAAATTTTCAACTTAATGGGTGTTGATACCAATGAGGTTTTAGAAGCAGCAGGCACTAAATGGAATTTTCTACCATTTAAACCAGGTCTAGTTGGTGGGCATTGTATTGGTGTTGACCCTTATTATTTAGCTCAAAAAGCGCAAGAATTTGGTTATCATCCAGAGATTATTTTGGCAGGTAGAAGAATGAATGATGGAATGGGTAAATATGTCTCTGCTGAAGTTATTAAACTAATGGTTCAAAAAGACATTAAAGTGAAAGACGCTAACATATTAGTTCTTGGCGTTACTTTCAAAGAAAACTGCCCTGACGTTAGAAACACCAAAGCTGTTGATGTTATAAATAACCTTAAAAGCTATGGCGCTAAAGTTGATGTGTATGACCCTTGGGCGACACCTAGTGAGGTTATGCATGAATACGGACTAGTAACTACTGATAAATTACCGAATCAAAAATATGACGCTGTGGTTTTGACCGTTGCTCACAAAGAATACTTAGAATTAGATTTGAGAGATATGCTAACCCCTAGTGGTATTCTATATGATGTTAAAGGCATTTTAAAATGTAAAGTAGAAGGAAGGTTATAAGCTCAAGATATTTAATTGAATCAAAAAAAACCTGAAAACTATGTTTTCAGGTTTTTTCTTTAAACTATATTACAAAGGTTACTTCATACCCAATTTCTGCAACAATACATTTTTATAAGCATTTATATACCCAAAATCTCGCAATTTATCCATAGGACTCATCCATTGCATTACATTTTTGTACATTAAATTATCTAAATTTTGTGAAGGCTTGAATATTAAAGGGTGGTTTAAGGGAAATTTTAAATTCTCAAGTGCTCGTTGGTTTTTCACTTCTCCTTGAGTATGAGTAGCATTTTCACCAAACCCTATATTTTTAATCAAATTCTTAGACGGATGTGCAATCAACCCATTGTTGACAATACATGAAAAATGCCAAATATAATCCCAAGCATCAAGCTGGTCTTCAAATGCCATTATTGCATTATTAACCAAATTAGACAAGGCGTATTTGTTTGAAATTAACCCGTCAACATCTTTATGACAAGCATATTCATAAAATGAATCTACAATTTCTAAATGACGTTGCCATCGCGACCTCCATGTGGCCCAACCCCACGTGAAGAAAAATGAGCTAAAATAATAACTATGATCTAGCGGAATTTGAGAATGAAAATTTACACCTGAAACCCCATAAATTCTATAATCATCTTCAAAACGATGTAACAGTTCATTACAATACCTAAAAAAGCTAGAAGATGGTAAACAATCATCTTCTAAAATGATACCTTTCTCTTCATGCTTAAAAAACCAAGATATAGCCTCTTGCGGGCCGTACTTACATCCTAAGTTATGTTCGGAAAATTTTGTGTATACCTCACAATCCCAATCTACATTTGAAATAATGAAATTTCGAAGTTCCTCTACGTTATGATTCTCATTGGCAACATCTGCCCTAGCCCCATCTGAGGCTATATACAATCGTGTTGGTTTATATTTTCTAATATTTTCAAGAACTTTTATTGTTGTAGACAATCTATTGAATACAATAAATAAAACAGGTACTTTATTACTATTCATGAAATTTTAATCAGACTTAATGGTTAGTTCAATACTATATTGAAATGGTTTTCAGTCAAATAAGCATTGATAAATTGCAAGTACCGATATATCTTTAGTACCAAATAATAACTACGATAACGGTTAGTAAAAACTCGTTAATAGAACAAAATGTGCTAAGAAAATAAGATTACAAAATAGTCATCACTACATCAATCAAAATGAAACTATGTTATAGCTGTATTGAATGTAACTCATATGAAGTTTAAAAAGACCATACTAAGGTAAAAAGTACATGTTTTTGACCTTAATTTTATTCATCACCATACTTACGTAGTCTTTGATCGTTTTTTTCCTACAAAAAACAGCATTTTATCGATTTAATGCTGTTAAAGACGCATTTCATCTATAAAATTTAACCTTTCACAACAATCTGAAATATCGAATGTTATAACTACAAGAATTTGCTATGGCACCACCCTGTAAATTCAAAATGTTAATAAAAGATGTATTTCATCGAATTAATATATAATGAAAGATCCAACTAAAATGAATTAACCGTACCATAATCAGAGCATTGTTTAAATCTGTCTGTTATCGATAAAATTAGCCCCTTTATCGAATAATAAAGACAAAAAGCCCAAATCAACAAGAACTCTCAAAATTATTACCTACTTATGAAGCTTAGCCCCTTAAACGTCAGTAAAATGACCCTACTTCTTTTGGTCTTTACCTTTATTTTTTCTTGCAGCAAAGACACCGATTTACTTTTAGATTCAGTAATTACTGAGACCGAGGTTTCAGTTGAAACTAGAAACTATACCGAATTACCTGCTGAAGAAGCTGGGTTTGTTCTTAGAACTTATACCTTCTCTCCTACCTACGATGCTTACCTTCAAGGTGAGGAAGGGCATAATCAAGATATTATTCGTTTACAAGAAGATGTTCGAACAAGTTTTTTGATGTTTGACTTAAGTCAGGTAGATGGTCCTATTACTGATGCAGTTTTACAGTTTCATGTTGATAGCGATGAAGGAGATGGTGATATTAGAATTCACCAAGGTAGTTCAACTAATTGGACAGAATACAATTTGAACCAGAACAATGCGCCAGCAATAACAGAAGAAATTGGCAGTATGAGCAAGGACTATCTAGTTGGTGATGCAGAAAAAGTAGCTCTTAAAGTGGAAAACCTAACCTCTAAAGAAACAACTTTAATTTTAAGTCATCAAAAAGGTAATGACTTGGCTTTTGCATCGAAAGAACATCCAAGAAATATTGGTCCGAAATTAATTGTCACCTATAAAACTGAAGAAGGCTCGCCAGCTATTGAACAAGAAGAAGTTTATCAAGAGGAAGAAGTACAACCTGAAGAAGAAGTAGATTCTTCTCAACCTAAAACTGACATTCCTCAGCCAGATTATTATGTTACGGTGAATGGAAATTCATCTAATGACGGTAAAACAGAAGCCACTGCCTGGAGTATTTCTCATGCTTTTGATAGAGCTGTTGCTGGTGATGTTGTTTATATAAAAGCTGGCAATTATGGTAATATTAATTTGATCGCCGATAATTCAGGAACACCTGGCAAAAAAATAAGCTTTATTGGATATACAAATTCACCTGGTGACTTAAATAGTAGTAACGGCTCTACCTTTAATTACGGAGATTCTGTTAATTCAAGTAAAATGCCATTAATCGAAGGAAGTCCGCTAAATGGTATTGGTACTGGTATTGGTATAACCGCAATTGAATCATACGTACACATCGAGAATTTTCAAATTACCAAATATGAATACGGATTGTTTGCAAAAGGAAATCACTCAACCTACAAAAATATTATTGTAACCAACGTTGGTAATTTTAATCCTGCACATTCTTATCCTTCAGCTACTAGTGATTCTCACTTAAATTATTCTGGAAATGGAATTGTAATTTCTGGTGTTCAAACTGAACTACTAAACTCATTCGTATTAAACGCTGGAGCACAAGCCATAACATTTAACAATAGTAGTGATATAATAGCATCCAATAATAAAGTATACTCTGATAATAACATTAATCCGACAGACTACTACTTCCTAATTGGAGAAAACACTGTTAATTCCACCTTTACAAATACAACAGTTTATAGAGTTGGTGAATTAGAACACTTAGGACATGGCATTGTATTTAAAGGAAACGGTTTAATAAACGGAAATATGGTTGATGGTTTTTCAATAACGAATACGGTTCTAGAAGCTCAATTTCCATATACACGAAATAACACGTTTAGAAATGGTACCATAACCAAGGAGGCACACATTAATGTTACAACCCCAAACGTATCAGGCATTAGGTTAGCCAATGGAACAGGTAAGAATATTTTTGAAGACATAGTACTAACGAACTGTAGTATAAACTTTCATGATTGGAAAGATGGACTTGCAGGTGATGTTAGTGATGCTAGTGATGATAATATTTTAAGACGACTTACAGTAAAAGATGCTTATTCAGCAATAGCTTTTGCATATTTTCAAGTAGAAAACCATGCGAGCTCAGCAGACAACAACACCTTTGAAGACTGTGTGTTCACAAACATTGAACACCTATTTGAAGTAGATAGAGCAAATAGTAATACATTACTTAAAAATTGCACGATAAACGCTGTAAATAATTTAATGATTGAACGTATACCAGGTGGGCCGTCGTATAGTTTAAATGCCAATTATGAAAATTGTACGTGGACCAATATTGGTTTCACTCCTCCAAATTAATCTAAATGATATTTAAATTTTCAAAAAGCCTACATGCTAATCTAAAGTTTGTAGGCATTTTTTTGCAATAGAATGAACTTGCCCCAAAATTTTAAGAATAAACTATTCTGCCAAAAAGTGCATTTCATCGAATTTTTCAATCTCTTATATAATTATTAAATAGTATTAGTTACGTTTGCAACTTCGAAATTATACGAAAAGTGTGCATTACAACGTTATTAAAGTTCATTTCATCGAAAAATGGGATAATTTGGCAATAAATTTATAAAGGCCAACTAAAATTTTTCTTGAAGCGAATGGTATTGTTGAAAATTTTGTAAAGTGCTCTATTAAAAATCTATTTTTGGACTATTACCTACTAACAACATAAAAATTCGGTTTTACCTCCGAAACAACAAAAAATGAACAACTATTAATAAGTCCCGAATAGCAATGAAATTTCATCCCACAAAAATTCACCTCATCATATTATGTTTTATTCTTAGTTCGATATCCTTAAATTTAGGATGTAGTAAAGACAACGACATATTGTTAGAGACCGTCGTTTCTGATTCGGCAGCTACAGTTGAGACAAAAGAACAAACAACAGATAATAGCACTGTAAACGAAGATGTTCAACAAGATGAATCAACCACTGATGAAAATACTATTGTTGAAAGTACTTTAGAGCTAAGAACCACTAGTTTTTCTCCTTTACATGATGCTCATGTTCAAAGTGGACGTGGGTACAATCAAAATATCATTCGTTTAGAAGAAGGAAGTCGAACCAGTTATTTAATGTTTGATTTAAGTCAAATTGCAGATATCTCAGGAAATATTAAGCAGGCAACCTTACAGTTTACTATAAATAGTGATGATGGAAGTGGAACTGTTAATGTTTTTAAAGGTTCATCAAGCGAATGGACCGAAAATACTTTATCTGATGAAAGCGCACCAGAAGCTATTGATAAAGTAGGCTCTATTGCTAAATCATATCTTATAGGTGAAACCCAAGCCATTGAACTCGACCCAACACTTTTAGATGCAGAATTGAAAACACTTATTTTACAACATGAAAACGGTAACGACTTAGCCTTTGCATCAAAAGAACATGTGTCAAAAACCGGACCTAAATTGGTAGTAAGTTATGAAGTGTCTGAATCTGCTTCGCAAATAGAAGATAATTCTCTGATTGAAGTTGAATCAGATGAGCCTGAGGATGTTGTAGTAGAAGACCTTGATACAGTGGAAAGCGAAAATGCCCCAGTAAATGAAAGCACTGAAAACCAGGCACCAATAGCTATTGCTGATGCTGTACCTTCAAGTGGTAAAGCTCCTTTAGAAGTAACCTTTACTGGCGAAAATTCATCGGATGATACAAAAGTTGTTAGTTATGTTTGGAATTTTAACGATGGTGGTGCTACCAGTGCTGAGGCTAATCCCAAGTATACCTTCAACCAAGTTGGCACATACCTCGTTGAACTTACAACTACAGATGAAGAGGGTCTTAAAAGTACAGACCAAGTTACCATTACCGTATCTGATGAAAATAATGAAGCTCCGGTTGCTGTTGTAAGCGCAACTCCTACAACAGGAGAAGCTCCATTAGAAGTGTCATTTAAAGGTAGTGACTCAACCGATGACAATGCCATCTCCACTTATGGCTGGGATTTTAAAGATGGGTCAAAAACCAATGTAGCAGATTTTAATTATACCTATAAAACACCCGGCACATATGAAGCCGAACTCACAGTTACTGATGAAAATGGTCTGAGCGACGTTGAAACAATTACAATTGTGGTTGAAGAACCAAGCAATGATGGTCCGACCGCTGTAGTTAGTGCCAATGTTACCTCTGGTCCTGCCCCCTTAAATGTTCAGTTTATTGGCGACAAATCTTCTGATGATAAAGGAATTTATAGCTATGCTTGGAATTTTAAAGATGGTAGCTCAAATGCCTACACGGCCAATCCTGCACATAGTTTTAATCAACCAGGAAGTTATGAAGTAGAACTGACGGTAAAAGATACTGATGGCGCGGAAGACACAAAATCAATAATGATTACGGTTAGTGCTTCAGAAAACAATGCGCCAAACGCTGTTGCCACAGCAAATGTAACATCTGGAAATGCCCCTCTTACAGTTCAATTTAGAGGTGACACTTCATCAGATGATAATGGAATTACAAGTTATTTTTGGAACTTTAAAGATGGAACTACTGCAAGCTCTGCTAACGCAACTCATACTTTCACTCAACCCGGTAATTATACCGTAGATTTAACGGTAAAAGATGCTCAAAACCTTAGTAGCACAGCTAGTATGGTGATTCAAGTAAACGCCAATAATACTTCAAGTACAAACAACCCACCAGGATATTACGTTTCTACATTTGGAAATTCAAGCAATAATGGTCTTTCTCCATCAAGTCCATGGAGTTTAGCACATGCATTTAATGTTGCTAAAGCGGGAGATGTGGTTTACGTTAAGGCTGGAAACTATGGCAACCTTCAACTAAGAACAAATAATACTGGTAATAGCGGTAGTCCAATAAAATTTATTGGTTATACAAATAATCCAGGAGACGTTGCAAGTTCTAACGGTTCCACTTTTAATTATGGAGAAAACCTGAATGCAGGTAAAATGCCCTTATTACAATCGTATAATAGCCAAGGCACAGCAATTACTCTACATGATAGATTCATTCATGTTGAAAATTTTCAAATAACCGGTTACGCCGTGGGTATTCAAACAATTAATCTAGCAACGAATGCAACAATAAAAAATGTAATTATAACTAATGTTGGAAATCAATCTAGCGCTAGCTCTTATACTGGTGTTGGATTTAAGATAGAATCAAATAACGCCCTATTAGAAAATTGCTTTGTGCTAAACGCTGGTGCAGAAGCATTCAATTTATCTGATTCAGATTATTCTAGAGTAAATAATTGTAAAGTTTACGCAAATAATAACTCCAACCCTACTGATTACTACTTTTTACTTACAGGTGGTACAAACAATACAATTGTTGAAAATAGTTATGCTGAAAGAGAAGCTTATTTGAGTCATGGCGGACATGGTTTTGACATGAAAGACCTTGCTACAAATAATACGTTTAGAAATTGTACCGCAAAACGCACAAACTTTGAATTAAATTTTTCTGGAGTTAAATATAACACGATCGTTGACTGTGCAATTTACGGTGTAAATACTTCGTCAGGAAATTGGCATTCGGTAATGGCTATTTTTAATGGTGCTAACAATAATTTAATCAAGAACATGTACATTCAAGATACATGGGCTGCCATATCATGGGCCGATTATGACGATGGATTTGTAGGGCCAGGAGGTGATCGAGATGAGGTAAGTTTAGGTTATGATAATACCTTTGATGGAATTGTTGTAAAAAACACTAATAGACTTCTAAATATCGGTGGTGGTAATCAATTTGCTGCTGCTGCAAAGCGAAATAAACTAATTAACTGTCGCGTAGACAACTTTGAGTTTGTGGCAGTAACTCATTACAGAACTGAGGGAATTGTAATTCAAAACTGTAATTTCTCAAATGGCCGCAATTTAGTTGTGGAGGCAATTGGCCAATATTTACCTTATAGCAAGTTCAATGTAAGTTGGATTAACAATAGTTGGTCAAACGTAAGTTTCACTCCTCCGAATTAATCAACTATCTTATTGTTTAATAAAAAAAAAAAAACGATGCTATTAAGTTAATAGCATCGTTTTTTTTTGAGTTACATTTTGTGATTTCGATCTAACACTGATTTCCCCCAAATATAGGGTGTAAGATCTCTCCAAGAATCTTGAGCCGTAACAAAGTTGTTACTTTTTCCACTGGCAATATTCATAATGTTAGATTTCAAGACTTCAGGATTGTCAACTAATGCCGATTCTAAAAATGATTTAGAATGAACAGTATCTGAAAACCACTCATTCAAATCATTTTGCATCCAATCTACGATTGGAGAAGTAAATCCAATTTTAGATTTACGCCAAGTTACTTCTTTAGGCAGGTAAGGATCTATAGCATCACGAATTAACTTTTTAGTATACCCCCCTCCCATTTTACTAGTATAAGGAAGTGAATTTACAAAACTAACAAGCCTATGATCCATAAACGGCATTCGAATTTCTACTCCGCTAATCATAGCATATCTATCATAATTACGCAGCAAAGTCGGTAAAATGGTTTCATTAAATATTACATACAAATGTTTCGATAAATTATCTAACTTTTTGAAGTTAGGATGATCATGATCTCTAGATATTCGATCTTTACCAAGAATCTTTTTAGCAGCAGTCTTAACCATGAAATTAGCATATAATTTCTTATAATTAATTCTATCGAATTGATCACTAGTATTCAGAGTGCCTTGATAAGTATCTAAGATGTCTTTAATATTCTTATAATTAAACTTACTATCCCAAAGAGCTTCAATTAATCCATTATATCCGCTAAACAATTCATCAGCCCCATGGCCATCTAAAGTAACCGTTACCCCGTTGTTTTTAACAGCCTCATATATCATTATCATTGGTATAGGAGTTGTTATATAAAGATCTTCAAACAAATAAAAATATTCTTCCAACTTACCCCAATGCTGTAATGGTTCAACTTCCATGAAAGTTCCTTTAATACCCAAATGGTCTGTTACCATTCTAGCATATTTCGACTCATCCATCGGCGTTTCTGGAAATGTTGCAACAAATGCATGTTGCCAATCTTTTGAATAACTATTGTTATTTTTAGATAGATGAGCCATTGCGCCAATTGTAGCACTACTGTCTAAACCACCACTTAGGGCTGTACCAATAGCAACATCAGATCTCATTCTTAATTTACAAGAATCTAAAAACATTGATCTAAACTGTTCTACTTGATCTTCATATTTTTCGGGTACCTCAATCAAATGATCTAATGTATTCCAATATCGTTTTAGTGAGAGTTTTCCATCTCTATACCAACCGTTGTGGCCATGCGGAAACCTTTTAATTCCCTTAATTAAACATTTATCAGTGGTTTCGTAAGCGAAGATATTTCGTTTCATCCAATCAAAATCTTCTGAAACCTCTAGTTTATTAATAAAAGGATAGATAGCTTTCATTTCTGAAGCAAAAATAAATCGCCCTTCTATTTCGGCATAAAACAATGGTTTTTTTCCATACCTATCTCGTGAAAAGAAAAGTTCATTTTTGTGATTATCCCAAATTGCGAAGGCCCACATTCCATTGAACTTAAGAACACAATCTTCACCCCATTCAATATAAGACTTTAGTAAAACTTCCGTGTCAGAAGATGAGTTAAAACTGTGACCCTTTTTTGAAAGTTCATTCTTTAACTCTAAAAAATTATAGATTTCTCCGTTAAGTACAATGGTATACCTGCGGTCTTCATTACTCATTGGCTGGTGACCATTTTTAGATAAATCTAGTATAGAAAGTCTTCGATGACCCATGGAGATTTTACCTCCAACATCTTCAATTCCATAGCTATCAGGACCCCTGTGAGTCAAGGTATCTAATGCATGTTTAAACAAGTTGTGTTCTGTTGTTGGCAATGTTCCAAATATACCGCACATAATAATTTAAGTTTAAGGTTGAAAAAGTTGTACAATACAACGATTATTAAGATGAATTTTGTTGAAAAATGGACTAAAGGTCAAATAAAATAACGACACATTTTTAATTATTTACGCTTTGTAAAAACAGAGGCGAATGTTAGTGCTTGAATCATCATATAAAAAGATGGCCTTGTTTGTTTAAATAGTAAGGGCGCAAAAAGTACTGAAATTGATTGGGAAATTATTGTTGCCCCTGCTGCACCGGTAATTCCAAATGCAGGAATCATAATCATATTTAACCCTATATTGCTTAGCATACCTATAAATAAACAAATACTACTATAACGTTGAAGATTTTCTGTTAGTGTCCATTTACTAGTCGACACCCCTAAAAAAACAAATACACCAGCCCAAACATGAATGCTCAATACATTTCCAGTTTCGGTAAATTCTGTGCCAAACAAAATTTCTACCAAAAAATCACTTATAAATGTCATTGGTATTGCGATTGCAATTGCAATAATAACCATCAAATCATATAGTTTCTGCAGTCGATCTCTATATAATTCTTTACTGATATTTTTGGCATTAACAATAGCAGGAAACAAGGAACTACCAATGACTGTCGGAATAAAATACCAGGCTTGACTTAAGCTTACTGCAGCTGAATACTGACCTACTGCATTAGAATTCATTATTTCCTTAATCATCACTTGATCTACCCTCATGTAAATTGAAACAAAAACTAAATTCAGAATTAGTGGCCAACTATCCTTCAGAAGTTCTATTGAGGTTTTAAACGAAAATTTCCATTTAAAAAGTGATTGTCCATTCTTATAATAAACAAAAATTCCTCCAAGCGCCAGAAAAACGGTATCAAAAACTAACACATAGACAAAATAAATCAAAGGCGCTCCTGAATAAATAAACCAAATCTTCAGTAAGGTTGATAATACTAAATTTACAATGCTAACTATAACGATTGCATCGTTTTTTACAATGCTCAAAAAATAAGAATTGATTACATTAAAACTGCTTATAAAAGTTAATAAACCAATTATTATAATTATTTTATTTGTTAACTCGTCATTTTCATTAAAAATAAAAGACACAAAAAGACAAGTCATGAGTAATACAGAACCAAATACCTGAAGAAAAAATGACGTTCCAATAAGGGTGTATTTTTTTTCAGGATAATTGACCAAATCACGAGATAAAATCTCTGCTAAACCTAAGGTAGAAAATGCGGCAAAAATCCCCACAAAACTTTGAGCGTAACTTAAAATACCATAATCTGAAGGACCTAAATAACGAATTACCCATACCCCTACAGTTAAAGCTGCAACTATTCTTAGAACTTTTTCACCTAAAAGCCATGATGTATTTTTAAAATACTTCATGAATCCAGCATTAGCTTGTAATTGTTTTATTTTTTCTATCATTATAAATTCGACCTAACCGTAAGGTGTAAAACTATTTTTGATTAAATAATAATTATTTTATCCAGCGTTAACTATATTGAAAAAGACAAAGAAATTGAATTACAAAACTATTGTTAACTATTAAAACTCAAATTACAACGAATGCCTATCAAAAATATTGACATAGATTTTTTAATTTGTCAAAAATAGCCAATTATAGAGCTCTTTAGACTACATTTCAATAAATCATAAATTGAAATCAAATTTTAAATTCTATTTGTTTACCAATATGTAGCTAATTATATCGTTTGATATTTAAATAATCACATTAGTAAAATTAGCATGTTGCTAATTTGGTGAAGATTTATATATGGAAACATTATTTTTGTTGTGAAATACACCAAATAATTGAAAGCTATTTAGTTTGATACTTTCCCATTTTTGATTATGACCAAAAACTTAAAAAAAATAATTCTTTCAAATAGTTATTTGATTAGCTGGGTCAACAGACTTAACAAAATCAGACTGAGACGAAAGTTTAATATATCATATGGCAAGCGTGTATTCATAGGGTTTTCAGTAATCTGCGAAGGTAATAACGTCTTTGAACGAAATAGTTCTATAACGGGGTCTAGCATAGGCTATGCTTCGTATTTAGGCGCAGGAACAAATATTCAAAAAGCAAAAATTGGCCGTTATTGCTCTATAGGGCCAAACGTTCAATGTGTTTTTGGTAAACATCCAACAAACACTTTTGTATCAACACATCCTGCATTTTTTTCAACACGTAAACAATCAGGTTTTACTTATATCAATGAACAAAAATTTGAAGAGTTTGAAAAACCACGAGATGCTGAAGGTAAATATTCCATCATAATAGGCAATGATGTTTGGATAGGAGCCAATGTAACTATATTAGATGGAGTGTATATAGGTGATGGTGCTGTAATTGCTTCTAACTCTTTAGTCAATAAAGATGTTGAGGCTTATACTATAGTTGGAGGCGTGCCCGCAAAACCAATTAAAAAAAGGTTTGATGATGAAATAATTTCAGTTTTATTGGATTATAAGTGGTGGACAAAACCTGAAAAGTGGATTGCAGCAAATGCTGAATTATTCTCAGATATTTCAAAATTCATAAAAGTTGTAAAAAATGATTAAGACCACCGCTATAGTTGTAATAGGCTATAATAGACCTGACTCATTAAAAAGACTTTTAAAATCTGTCAGCAAAGCTCATTATCCAAATAATGATATTCCAATTATTATAAGTATTGATTACTCGATATCGGGTGATACCGTTTTAAAAGTGGCAAACGATTTTAATTGGCAATATGGCTCAAAAGAAATAATTCAACATAAGAAAAACCTAGGGTTGAAAAATCATGTTTTAAGTTGCGGAGATCTAACCACAATTTATGGTTCAATAATCATGCTTGAAGATGATTTATATGTTTCTCCCAACTTCTATTCTTATGCAATTGATGCTTTAAAATTTTCAGCTAATGAGCCGCAAATTGCTGGTATATCTTTATACAATCACCCGGTAAATGTTCATACAAATGAAGTTTTTAATGCGATTGAAGATGGTTTTGACAATTACTATTTTCAATTTGCATCATCATGGGGGCAAGCTTGGTCATTAAATCAGTGGAAAGAGTTTAAGAATTGGTATTTAAATAATCAAGTGTTAGTACCCACTATGAACATTCCTAAAAACGTAACAGATTGGTCTGAAAAGTCATGGCTAAAATTCTATACTACTTATCTGATACAATCGAACAAATACTTTCTTTACCCAAAAATTTCTTTGTCTACAAATTTTAGTGATGCTGGTACACATGTTAATTCAGATAGTACATCTTACCAAGCAGCATTATGTTATTCACAAAGTAAAATATACAATTTTAGCTCCATAGAAAATTCTCAAAGTATTTACGACTCTTTTTACGAAAATAGAAACCTTTTTAAACCACTTGAAATAAAATATTCAGACTTGTGCATTGATCTATATGGCTATAAACCGCAACCTAAAGAGAGATACTGGTTAAGTTCTCAATTAAAAGACTATGAGATTGTAAAATCTTTTACAAGGTCATTAAAGCCATTAGATGCCAATATTGTAGAAAAACTACCTGGTAAAGATTTTTATTTATACGATACCTCAAAACAAAAAACAAACCCTAATAAACCAAACCAATATAGAAGAATCACCTATAACATAAGACACCTCTCGGTAAAAAACTCTTACATCGTAACCATGAAATTGCTTGCTTTAAAAATTAAAAGTAAATTTGGTCTTTAAAATTCCTTTACAAGATTTATTTTTCTTTCATCATTTGAAAACAAAGTCATAAAATCTTATTTATATATTGAAAATTTTAAATAACTTTTTTGAAAAGCCTGGCTTTTTAGGACTCCTATTAGCCATCTACCTCATAAACCCTCTCGATTTGGGTTTTCTTTTAGGCTACATGATTTTCGCCCTACTAATAACTAAAGGAAGGTTTTTAAAAGAAAATATTGACTTTGATGCTTTTCTTCTTACCATATTTTCATTGATTTACGGAGCGTTTTATGCCTTAGATCCTGAATTCGGTTTGCAATTTATTCTAATTTATGGCGTTTTTCCTCCTACTTTTTATTTACTCGGTAAATATTTAAGTAACAAGGTAACCACAGAAGAAAACTTATTTAAGTCGTTAATAACAGTAGGTTTTTTACTCTCTTTTTCTGCTTTAATATCTGTATTAGTAAGTATTATGGCCGATGGTTTTGGACAAATAGATAGAAGTCTACCTATGATTTGGGGAGACCAAGTTGTATCAGCAACAATTATGGGATCATATTTTGTCTTAAATATGTGTATTCCAGCATTATTAATTGTTCGACAAATAAAAATATCATTAATCATGCGAATAGTGATGATTGTTGTTTTTGTTCTTTCATTGCTGTGTATTTTAAGAATAGGTACTAGAACTCAAATTGTAATTAGTCTATTTACCCTATTAGCTGCTTTAATCTTTATCATTCCTAAACAATCTTTAAAGAAAAATGTCATAATGTTTTCGATTTTCATCGGCGGTATCATTTTACTAATTCAAAACGTGAAGTTTGATCTAAGTTCTGATTGGTTGTCTGCTTTTGCCGATCGTATGGAAAATAATAACGGAGCTGATATTGCTAGTGGAGGCGGTAGAACATCGCGTTGGGTAAAGTCAATGGAGTATTTATTTAAAAAACCTCTAGGGTGGGATGTTGAAGAATTTGGGCATTCACATAACTTATGGCTTGACGTTTTAAGAGCTTCTGGTGTCTTACCTTTCCTTTTACTTATTATATTTTCTATTCGTTCTGTAATTAAGGTTAAGAAGATTTCAAGTCTAAATAAAAAGTTACTATCATTTTTCAATCAAATTAGAATTTACACATTAGCACTTTTACTTTTATTTATGGTTGAGCCTATTTTTGAAGGAATGTTTGCAACTTTCATTGTATTCTGTTTTTTAATTGGTGTAATAACAAAATTTGACTCTCGTTACAAATTGACGAAAAAAGAAGAGCAAAAAATCATAAAAGAAAATGAAGTACAAGTATAGTTAAGAATAATTCTATTTTCAAAAATTGTCAATTTTGTAAAGTTCACTTTCAAAATACTATTTTTAAAAGACATCGTTATACTAGTATAATTCGTATTATTTTTTCCCCAAAATTCAAGAATGACCAAAATTCTTTATTTAAGTTCACTTTGTTCAGAAAAGCTGTTAGACTATATCTTTAAAACAGCTAATAAAAAACCAGAGCAAGCGGTTCAAAAATTTCACAGACTAGTAGTAAATGGTTTCGCGAGTAATAATTCAAGTTGTACTATAGAAACACTTAGTACATTACCTATTGTTAGTTCTACACACAATCGCAAAGTATGGATCTTAAAATCTGAAAAAAACAATGGCATTAAATACAACTACGTTCCTACCATTAACGTTAGTAAAATAAAGAACGTTGTAGTTTTCATTTATAGTTTTTTTAGAATTTGGTTGTGGTGCTTATTAAGAATAGGCAAAGAAAGAGTGGTCGTATGTGATGTCTTAAATATTTCGATTAGTTTAGCCTCAGTGCTTGCAGCCAAGTTATCATTCACAAAAAGAATTACTATTGTTACTGATTTACCTGGCTTAATAGTAACTAATAAAAAAAACACTAGAAAAATAGCAAGTAGGGGGTTTCACACTATTTTCAACTATATGTTATCCAATTTCAATGGTTATGTTTTACTTACGGAACAAATGAATGCGGTGGTCAATCCGAAAAATAGGCCATACATGATTATGGAAGGTTTGGTTGATAAAAACATGCAATCTTCAGTTAATAAAATTGATGAGAAAACCCATGAAAAAATAATTATCTATGCTGGCGGATTATATGAAAAATATGGGGTTAAAAACTTAATTGACGCATTTAAATTAACCAACGACTCGTTAGCCAGATTACATTTATATGGAACAGGTGAAATGGTTACTAATATGGAGTCATACATTGATAACGATTCCCGTATTACTTTCAAGGGAATGGTGCCAAACAAAGAAGTTGTTCAAGATCAATTAAAAGCAACTCTATTAGTTAACCCAAGACCAACCCACGAAGAATTCACAAAATACTCTTTTCCATCAAAAAATATGGAATATATGGTTTCGGGCACGCCGACTTTAACCACTAAACTACCAGGAATGCCTGCTGAATATAACGAACATGTATTTCTTTTTGAAGATGAAACCGTTGACGGAATGCATAAAACTTTAGCTAAAATATTGGCAAAGTCTAAACAAGAGTTACATGAATTCGGAGATAAAGCCAAAAAATTTGTTCTTAACAAAAAAAACAATTCAGTTCAAACACAACGTATTATTGAGTTTTCAAAAATGTTATGAAACCAAAATAACCTTTTGAATGCAATATTGAACGTATCAAATGATCAATGCTATTTTCAATATCTTTGCAATCAAAGTTAATAAGACTTTAAATTGCCCTATATTCTAAAGCTAAACCCCTTAGTAGCCTGATGAAAATTGCCCTTATTTTTCCTAACAATTTATTTAGAGCACCCTACCTTGATTATTACACTAAAATTTTAACGCAACAAGGTGTCGATTTTACGATTTACAATTGGGATAGAGAAGGTAAAGCTGAAGAAAATTGCATATCATTTACTTCCTCTAATGATTCTCGAACACCCTTAAAGATTCTTTTAGATTTTTATAAATTCCGAAAATTTATTACTACGCAAATTGACAATCAAAAATATGATAAGGTAATCGTATTTTCTGCTCAAATATCGATTTTACTTTCTGGTTTTCTGAGAAGAAACTTTAAAAGAAACTATCTTGTTGATATTAGAGATTACACCAAGGTAATTTCCTTTTTAACAAAACGATTTAATAAAACATTAGTAAATGCATCTTATGTTTGTATCTCATCTCAAGGATTTAAAGAATGGCTTCCAAAAAACATAGATTACATTATAAGTCACAATATCAATTCCTCATTATTATCTACTTCAATTCCTGCAAAATCATTTTTTAAAAATAATCGAATTCATGTAGACACGATCGGTGCATTGCGCGATCATATTTCTAATTCAAAAGTAATTCAGTCTTTAAAAAATCATCCTAAATTTTTTATGACATTTATTGGTGATGGATACGCTTTGCCAATATTAAAAGATTTAGCTGCCAAAGAAAATGTGAAGAATATAGACTTTTATGGCTATTATAAAAAAAAGGACGAATTTGAACTATTACAATCAAGTGACTATATCAACATTATGGTTGGAAATGATTTTTTAAGTAAAGGGCTAACGTCAAATAGACTTTATTTATGTGCCCTATATCAGATTCCTGCAATAGTGAACAGCAACACCGAACAAAGTAGGATCATTGATAAATTTAAATTTGGAATTGTTGTTAATCATATTGATGATTTACCAAAACAATTACTAGAATATAAAAAGCAATTTAATGAAGACACATTTCGAAACAATTGTGATTATTTCTTAAAAGAAGTAAAAAAAGAAATGAAGAGCTTTGAGAATTGTGTAATCACTTTTATTCAAAACTAATTCTTACCTACAATTAATTACGCCTCTTTTCTCAAAACAAAATGAAACCCAACATACAAAAACGAAAATATTAACGTTTACTAGTTGAACCATAATTTATAATAATTAACCATTAAAATTATAAAAGACTTTAAGTGACTAGATCACAATCTTTTACAGCATAAACCTAAAACAATGTTTAAAGACAAAACACTACTTATTACTGGCGGTACAGGCTCATTCGGAAACGCGGTTCTTAACCGATTTTTAGAAACAGACATCAAAGAAATACGCATTTTTTCTCGTGATGAGAAAAAACAAGACGACATGCGTAATACCCTAAAGAATGAAAAAGTGAAATTTTATATTGGCGATGTACGCGACTTTAATAGCATTTCACGTGCTATGAGCGGTGTCGATTACGTATTTCATGCGGCTGCTTTAAAGCAAGTACCTTCCTGTGAGTTCTTTCCAATTGAAGCTGCTAAAACAAATGTTTTTGGTACACAAAATACCATTGACGCTGCTGTAGCCAATAAAGTTAAAAGGATAATCTGTTTAAGTACTGATAAGGCAGCCTACCCAATTAATGCCATGGGTATTAGTAAGGCTTTAATGGAAAAAGTGGCAGTTGCTGCGTCTAGAAACATTCCGAACGATGATACCATTGTGTGTCTCACAAGATACGGCAATGTGATGGCTTCTCGGGGTTCTGTTATTCCTCTATTTGTAAAACAGATTGAAGAAAAAACTCCGCTTACTATCACAGATCCGAACATGACACGTTTTCTAATGTCATTAGAAGATGCTGTTGATTTGGTTCTTTTTGCCTTTCAAAATGGTAATCAAGGAGATCTTTTTGTAAATAAAGCGCCGGCAAGTACTATTGGTGATTTAGCAAATGCTGTTAAAACGATTTTTAAAGCCGATAATGATATTAAAATTATTGGAACAAGACACGGTGAAAAGTTATATGAAACACTTTGCACCCGAGAAGAAATGCAAAAAGCAGAAGATATGGGTGAATTCTATAGAATTCCCGCCGATAATAGAGACTTGAATTATAGTCGTTATTTCTCTGAAGGTGAAACCGATACTAGTGCTATTGAAGATTATCATTCTCATAACACATCGCAATTAACTGATGAAGAATTAAAACAAACCTTACTTAATCTTGACTATATCAAAGAAAATCTCTAAGTGATATTTCATAATTTTATTCAAGGTTCAACATACACAGACAGCCGTGGTATTCTAAATTTCTTTAATACTTTCGATATGAGTGAAATTAATCGAATGTATGAAATATCCCCTGCTGACACTAGTACAGTGCGAGGTTGGCAAGGGCATAAAGCTGAAAAAAAATGGTTCTATTGTAATAAAGGATCTTTTGTTTTAAATCTAATAGAAATTGATAATTTTAACAACCCTTCACGAGCTTTGAAACCTAAACGTTTTGTGCTTGAGGCAAGTAAACCAGGTATTTTAGAAATTACTGGTGGTTATGCTACAGGGTTCAAGGCTATTCATGAAAATTCGAAATTATTGGTGTTTTCCAATTTTTCGCTGGAAGATTCTAAACAAGATGATTTTCGCTACGAAGTCGATCATTGGTCTGCCAAGTGGTAAATAAAATATATTCAACGATTTTAAAAAATGAAAAAAATAGGAATTACTGGGCAAGCAGGTTTTGTGGGAAACCACCTCTACACTACCCTTTCTTTAGATGATACCGTTAAATTAATTCCTTTCGAAAGGTCTTTTTTTGATAATCAGGTAGCCTTAGAAGATTTTGTAAGCCAATGTGACATCATAGTTCACCTAGCGGCCATGAATAGACACGATGACGTCAATGTCATTTACAATACTAATTTAAAGTTAGTTGACTCTTTAATTAGTGCATGTACAACTACTAAATCTACTCCACATATAATTTTTTCTTCTTCTTCTCAAGAAGATCGTGACAACTTATATGGGCAATCAAAAAAAGAAGGAAAAGAAAAGTTTGTAGCTTGGGCTGCAAAAAGCGAAGGTAAATTTACCTCACTGACTATTCCCAATGTATTTGGGCCATTTGGAAAACCAAATTATAATTCAGTAGTAGCTACATTTTGCCATAAAGTGGCACGAAATGAAGAGCCTACCATTATAAACGATGGAGAAGTAGGACTCATTTACATCAATGAATTAGTTAAGATATTCGTTGACGCTATAAACGGTGATGCAGAAGCTGATAGTATTGGTCAGAATAGTACTGAAATACGTATTCAACCTACAAGTAAAAATAAAGTTTCTCGAATTTTAGAGTTGCTGAATCGATACAAGAAAGATTATATGGGCAATGGTGTTTTTCCAAGTCTTGAAGAACCTTTCGAAAAGGCTTTATTCAATACTTTTCGCTGTTATGTACCTCAAGATCATTATCCTGTAAAATTCACGAAACATACCGATCCAAGGGGAAGTTTTGTAGAAATTGCAAGAACGCAAACTAGTGGTCAATTTTCATTTAGCACCACCGTGCCTGGTATCACTCGTGGCAATCACTTTCATACTCGAAAGGCAGAACGCTTTGCTGTAATTAGTGGAAAAGCATTAATTCAGTTGCGAAAAATCGGTACTGACGAAGTGATCAACTATCACCTTGATGGTAAAGAGCCAGCATATGTAGATATGCCTATTTGGTACACCCACAATATTAAAAACGTAGGAGAAGAAGAATTAATCACACTATTTTGGATTAATGAACCTTATAACCCCGAAGATGCTGATACATATTTCGAGGATGTTTAAATAAATAAACTAACCATAATCAAAACATACATTTTGAAAAAATTAAAAGTACTAACCGTAGTAGGAACTAGACCCGAAATAATTCGTTTGGCTTGTGTATTAAATGCTTTAGATGCCAATCAAGCCATTGACCATACTTTGGTTCACACAGGCCAAAATTATGATTATGAATTGAATGAAATATTTTTTGATGATTTAGGTATTCGCAAGCCAGATCATTTCTTAAATGCTGCAGGAAAAAATGCTACTGAAACCGTTGGTAATATTCTAATAAAAATTGATCCATTACTAGAAAAAATTAGTCCTGATGCTTTTTTAGTTCTTGGAGATACAAATTCATGTTTATGTGCTATACCAGCCAAGAAAAGAAAGATTCCTGTTTTTCACATGGAAGCTGGTAATAGATGTTTTGATCAACGGGTACCTGAAGAAACCAATAGAAAAATTGTAGATCACGTTGCTGATGTAAATCTAACTTATAGTGATATTGCACGAGAGTACTTATTGAGAGAAGGCTTACCGGCAGACCGTGTTATTAAAACTGGAAGCCCAATGTTTGAAGTGCTTCAACAGTTTATTCCGAAAATTGAGAAATCAAACGTATTAGCAGATCTCCATTTAGAAAAAGAGAAATACTTTGTAGTTTCTTCTCATAGAGAAGAGAATATCAGCAATCCGAAAAATTTTGAAGGGTTAATCACTTCATTAAATCAAATTGCGGAAAAATATGATTATCCAATAATTGTTTCAACACATCCGCGAACGCGAAATATGTTGAACTCTAAAAATTTAGAAACTCATAAAAACATCCAGTTTTTAAAACCATTAGGTTTTACTGACTACAATGCCTTACAATATAATTCATTTGCAGTACTATCAGATAGTGGTACTATTTCAGAAGAGTCTTCAATTTTAAATTTTAGAGCTTTAAATATTCGTGAAGCACATGAGAGACCTGAGGCAATGGAAGAAGCTTCGGTAATGATGGTTGGTATGAATCCTGAGCGAATAATGCAAGCTTTGGCTGCGTTAGAGGTTCAGAAAAGAAACCCAGATCGAAACTTCAGACCTGTTGCTGATTACTCAATGCCTAATGTTAGTGAAAAGGTTGTTAGAATTATTATTTCTTATGTAGATTATATTAATAGAGTGGCATGGTCTAAATACTAATTTATGAAGGTTGTATTTTTAGCATTGGCTTTTCCTAAAATGGATAAGTCTAAATACCTTTATACACAGCTTGTTTCACAATTTCATGAAAACGGTCATGATATTACGGTTGTGGCACCGGCTTATGATGAAAACTTAACAGGACTTCAAATTGAGGAGGGAGTAAAAGTTATACGTGTAAAAACTTTACCACTTTTTGGTGTTGGTCTTATTAAAAAAGGTATAGCAAATGTGTTATTACCCTATCAATATAAATTAGCTTTAAAAAAATATGCCGTACATCTTAATTTTGACATTATAATCACTCCTACTCCACCAATTTCTCTTTATGGAGTAGCATCATGGTTAAAACAAAAATCAAAAGGCAAACTTTACTTAATTCTAAGAGATATATTTCCGCAAAACGCAGTGGATTTAGAAATGCTGAAAAAGAATGGATTGATCTATTCCTACTTTAGAAGAAAAGAGAAAAAATTATACAAGGCTTCTGATGCTATAGGTTGCATGTCACAAGGAAATATAGATTATGTAATCAAACATAATCCTGATTTGAATGCTGAAAAACTACATTTATTACCAAATTGGGGAGATTTATTGCCCATGGCTAGTAAATCTGAAATTGATGCATTGCGCGAAAAAGAAGGATTAAGAGAGAAAACGGTCGTAATTTTTGGAGGAAATATTGGTATACCACAAAAACTTGAGAATATTGTTTCATTAGCTAAGGCTTGTCAAAATGAAGAAAATCTATTTTTCTTAGTTATGGGCAAAGGCAATGAAAGAGATAGTTTAGAAAAACTAGTCGATAACCAGGGTTTAACAAATATTAGTATACGAGACGGTCTACCACAAAATGAATATATGAAGTGGGTTCAAATGGCCGATATCGGACTCATTTCATTACATGAAAATTTTACGATACCAAATATTCCATCTAAAGCACTTTCCTATTACAATACCAAAACACCCATTTTAGCATCAATTGACACCAATACTGATTTTGGTGAAATAATTGAGAATTTAAATGTCGGGGTATGGGCAGAAGCTGGAAACACTAGCGAATTAAAAAGAAAATTATTAGAACTTAATAATAACCCTAAGCTACGTGAACAAATGGGCAATAATGGTTATAACTATATGAAAGAACATTTAACTGGTAAGAAAGCTTACATGACTATATTAAACCAGTGTAAATAAGTTTTCTAATAGCAACATGTACTATAAACTGACCAGTTTTTAACTTAAATAAATTAATCCATTTTTGTTGCTGTTAATCTATTTGTTAAGGGTGACTAATGAATAATAATGTAATTTGTTGAAAGGTATTTAAGAAACAATATGTATAAATTATTTATAAAAAGAGTATTAGATATTCTCGTAGCAAGTATTATACTGGTTATGGTCAGTCCTATATTTATTGTTGTTTTTATATTGTTATCATTTGCTAATAATGGTAAGGCATTTTTTGTTCAAAAACGACCTGGTAAAAATGAAAAAGTTTTTGAAATCATCAAGTTTAAGTCTATGAATGACAAAAAAGATGCTTCAGGAAATTTGTTACCTGATGCTGATAGAATTACACCTGTTGGTTCTTTTGTAAGAAAAACTTCTTTAGATGAAATACCTCAGTTATTGAATGTATTAAAGGGAGATATGAGTATGATAGGCCCCAGACCATTACTAATTGCATATTTAAACCTGTATTCTGAAGAACAGAAAAGACGACATGATATAAAGCCAGGCATTACCGGTTGGGCCCAAGTCAATGGTAGAAATGCAATTTCTTGGCAAAAAAAATTCGAGTATGATGTATGGTATGTAGATAATTGTTCGTTATGGGTTGACATCAAAATATTTTGGATGACATTTATGAAAGTTCTAAAAAGAGATGACGTATCGTCAACAACACATGCTACCATGGAAACATTTACAGGTAATTAAAGAAGTATGCAGTTAAGTATCGTCATACCATGTTATAATATGGAGCGCTATCTACCAGAGTGTTTAGACAGCTTGCTATATCAAAATTTGAACCCTGCTGAATATGAGGTAATTATTGTAAATGATGAATCAAAAGATTCAACATTAAAAGTTGCCAATAATTATGCCGCGAAGCATTCAAATATGATTGTAGTTGACAAAAAGAATGCGGGTGTTGGTGCAGCAAGAAATTCTGGATTCGATATTGCGAAAGGAAAATACTTGTACTTTCTAGATCCTGATGATTATTTAGCAAAAAATACGGTGACTACGATTTTAGGACTTATGGAGGCCAATGACCTAGATATTTTGACCTTTCATAGTATGCCTGTAGTCAAAAAGCATGTTCCAAATTCATTAAATATTGAACACGGCGTTAAAGAATTGGTGGTGCGAGATGGCATTTCGTATATCGCCAATATAAAACATCACAATGAAATTTGGTGGTACTTTATTAAACGTGAATTCATGTTGAAATCTAAGGTTCGTTTTATTGAAGGAAAATGGATGGAAGATGCTATTCTTACATCTGAACTTTTTCTTAAAGCAAAACGTATTGCCCATGCTGACTGTGATGTACATCGCTATCGTATTTTACCTACATCAGCAATGCGTAATAAAAGTCCAGAACATTACAACAAAGTGATTTTTGACAATGCAAATGCAGCACACGTATACGCTGAGCTCATTGAGTCAGTACCCAAGAATCACCCAAATGCAAAAGCATGTATCAAAAGGCTTAAAACTAGGCAACAATCATTTGTATTTTTCTTAATGGTACGATTAATGAAATCAGACATTTCTATAGATCGAATTCCTGAAATGCTAAGTGGCTTTGAAAAAGTGGATGCTTACCCTCTTAAAAAATTTATTGGTGAAGATTACCATGGTATTGGATACTCCTTTTTGGTTTTTATTTTTAATCGAAAATCGTTAATAAATCCATTCATAAAGATCTTTAGAACTTTTTATAACATTGGCAAATGAATATTTTAATCACTTCAGCTGGTAGACGAGTATCACTGGTTAGAGCTTTTCAAAAAGAATTAACAACAATTTTTCCGAATGGAAAAGTTATTGCCGCAGACGCTAATCCAAAATTATCAGCTGCTTGCCATACCGCTGATAGCTATTTTGAAGTTCCAAGGCTTGACAACCCTAATTATATACAAGTTTTAATCGAAAAATGTAAAGTTCAAAACATTCGATTAATCATTCCAACTATTGATACCGAACTTTTACTTCTCGCCAAAAACAGAGAAGTGCTAGAAGCAGAAGGTATAATTCCGGTAATAGCTTCAGAAAGCTTTATACAAAAATGCCGTGATAAAAGAGTGATTCACGATTTTTTTGAGTCACATAATGTGGCAATCGCAAAAGAGTATTCAAAAACTGACTACAAGCTGCCTTTATTTATAAAACCTATTGACGGCAGTAGAAGTGTTGATACCTATTTAATTAAAACAAAAGAAGATTTAACCGATTATCACTTTTCTAATGAAAAATTAATGTTCTTAGAATATATAGATCATAACTTGTATGATGAATACACCTGCGATCTTTATTTTGATAAAAGGCATCAATTAAAGTGTGTTGTGCCAAGAAAACGAATTGAAGTTAGAGATGGTGAAGTCAATAAGGCCGTTACTTGCAATAATGAACTGGTATCGTATATTCGTAAAAATCTAAGTTATGTAGATGGAGCAGTAGGTTGTTTAACTGCACAATTTTTTCTACACAAAACAGATTCAAAAATTTACGGAATTGAAATAAATCCTAGATTTGGAGGCGGATATCCATTGTCATACTTAGCTGGAGCAAACTTTCCGAAATGGATAATTTCCGAGTATTTACAACATGAAAATATAAGCGAACAATTTGATAGTTGGGAAGATAACCTACTTATGATTCGATATGATGATGAAATATTAGTACATGGATATTCAAGTTGATTCTCAAACCGTTATAGTTTTCGATCTTGACGATACTCTTTATAATGAAATTGAATATTTAAAGTCAGCCTATATTCAAATTTCTAAAGAATTAGAGCCTAACAAATGGAAACGTTTGTACGCTACACTTTTTTCAATGTATAGAAATAAGCTTAATGCATTTGAATATATCACCTCAAATTATGATATTTCAGTTAAATATTTAATTGAGCTATACAGAAATCACTATCCAGACATATTACCTTTTCCTGGTGTCGTTGAAAGTTTGAAGAAAATTAAAACCATTGGTGGGCACGTCGCAGTACTTACAGATGGTAGATCTATAACCCAACGAAACAAAATTTCTGCACTTGGTTTAAATGAACTAATTGATTTTATAATTATTTCTGAAGAAATTGGAACTGAAAAACCAAACAAAAAAAACTTCTTAGCAATAGAAAAGAAATTCAATGCTAATAATTACTATTACATTGGCGATAATATTAAAAAAGACTTTATTAGTCCAAATTCCCTGAAATGGAATAGCGTCTGTATTTTAGATGCTGGGTTGAATATTCACAGTAATGCTTATAATTATATTAACAATGAGCATCAACCTGAAAGATTTGCTCTTGCTTTCAAAGACCTAAACTTCATAAAATCAATAGATTAATAGGTTTTACATATTACACACTTAGATTTTTACAGAAAATGAAATTAAAAATCAAAAAAAGTTGGACACAATAAATCCAAATTGTACATTTGGTCGTATATAAATAGCATTTCATCGATGATTTTAAGTTAACCAAGAATCATTTGGCTCTTATACCCCATAATTATGAACACCTATCAGCCCTCAGTAGTTAAAAGTTTTCTTGAAAATTTGAATGAGAAAATTGTAATTTGGCTATATAATAGGTCACAGATCTTATTTACATTACTGGTTTAGTACGAATTAAGTATATTTATTGCCTAACCATTAAACCTTTCCCTTGGCAAGCTTGATTCCTAAAATCGAGAAGATTTCTTCTGGTAAAATCATTTTCACTGATTTCTTTGATACGTTAGTTCACAGAAAAGTTCACCCTAATTATACTTTAAAATTATGGGCAAAATTGATGATCCGAGAATTAGCCATCCATATCTCAGTCAATGAATTATATACTATAAGGACTGATGCTCTTCAATTTTTATCAGATAAGCTGAAAGAAAATTTATTAGAAATTCCCTATGAATTTTTAATTAAAGAGGTACACAATCGATTGCTAAACGCCAACCTAATCACTACTAAAAACCTTGAAGAGTTTTATAAAATTTTTGAGCAAGCAGATTATGTTGCTGAAGTTTCAGTGCAATTCAAGAATAATCTAATAATTAATGATCTCATTAGTTTAAAAAATCAAGGGTATCAAATTTTTCTCATTACCGATTTCTTTTTTTCGAAAGAGCTCATGTTGCGTATAATAGATCATCACGACCTCACGAATTTATTTGATGAAATTTTTGTTTCAGCTGATGTACGCAAAAGTAAAGAAACAGGCTCTATCTATCCCTTTGTTCTTAGAGAGCTAAATGTTTCGGCTGAAGACGCAATTATGATTGGGGATAATAAGGCTAGTGACATTATCAATTCTGGCCATTGCGGTATACGAAGTATTCATACAAAAAACCTTTCGCATCATCGGCGCAATAAGCTTAATTTATTCGGTAGTGATGATCATAGTTTTGAAAAAGTTTGTACTCAACTTGAAAAAAAATGTCAGAAAAGTAATTTTCCGTTCAGTGAATATATCATTCATTTCTATTTCTTTACCGAACGCCTATACACCAAAGCAATAGAGCAAGGTATTAACGATTTATTTTTTTTAGCACGAGAAGGTCAATATTTAAAAACATTATTCGACCTGTATCAAGAATTAAATCAATTTACCGATTCAAAAAAAATTAAAACTCATTATCTTAAAGCATCAAGACAATCGGCGCAAAAACTAGCTTTACAGCCACTAAACGAAGAAAATTTCGAAGGTTTCGCAAAGATACATGGCGAAATGTCGCTTTATCATTTTTTACAGTGGTTTTTATTTTCTGAGGACATTCAAGGCAAAATCATATCTGAAATTGGTGTCGACCCTAATGAAACACATCATAATATCTTTCATTCAGAGGTAATGGGAAAATTAAAAATGAACCCCACTTTTGTAAAAGAATATGAAGCTACACGTGTAAATCAAAGAAATGCATTTAATGTATATTTAAACTCTTTTGGAGTTAATTTTGAAGCAGACGGAATCACTTTAGTTGATGTTGGTTGGGGAGGAACAATGCAAGAAAGTTTGTATCACTTTTTAGAGGAAAAAATTCCGGTTACTGGTTATTACATCGGACTAAAAGAAATCTATAACATACAACCAGACACCAATAGGTATGGTTTAAATTTCTCAATCTATCCCTGTAGAGATCGTTCTTTTGATATTTTAAAAGCAAACGGACAACTTTATGAACAACTATTAGCTGCTTCTCATGGTAGTACCTTAGGCTATACCCTGATTGATGATGTTGCTGATACGATAGAATTTCATGAAGAAAATGAAAAATATGTTTTTGACACCTATATATCAGACATTCAAGATTTTATGCTTCAGGAATTTGAAAATTTCTTCATTAATTTAAGATCTATCAATTATTCTCAAAAATTAGCACAAACCTTTATGACCGATATGGCTCTTCGTGTAGGTATATTAGGAAAAAAGAAAAAAATTAAATTTATAGAAAACCTATCAAAAGGTTTTTATCAAAATGTGGGTGAAAATAAAATTGGCCTCAATTACAAGCCAAGTCAATTAAATATGCCCAAAAGAAACTTTTTAAAAACATTTATTCGATCTCCAGAAAAGGTTTTTAGATATCTGGTTAAAATAAAGCCGTTTATGTACGCCAAAGGTATTTATTGGGTTTCATGGCCTATAAACCTAACCTATTATTATATCAAATTTAATTTTTGGGTTAAAAAACGGTTTTTTCCCAAAAAACTAATACGATAAAAATTACCAAACATAATAGTTGTAACTATTTCACCGCAGAACCTACAACCACCTGCTTTTCAGAAATTGGCATTTTGTAAACACAAAACGGACTCGCTTCTATGTTTTGATTTTTAGATTTTTCATTACCGTCAGAAAACTGAGTTAACATTATTTCAGAATCTGTCTCTTCTAAGAATTTCAAGGTTAAGGCACTATTTTGTGGATGCCGGCCACTACAATACACAACTACCATTTCTTTTGTGAAGTCAATAACTGGCAAAGGGATTCTAGGCTTACGAGTTAAATTAATCTTGGAATAAAAGCTTTTTAAACGCTTTTCATCTTTAAACACCATAATTTCTCTCGCATCAAAACTGCTATTTTCTTCAACTAATAATAATTCTAACTGTTGTTCATTCTCCATGGTTGTTTGAACGGTTTCATTATTCAATGTCACTTTCTTTTGCCCATTACAAGACAACAAAAACAAAGAAACTACAATAGCTATTAATTTCATTAACTGAACGTTTTATTAAACCTACTTTCGTATGCTTTTTTATAAACTGCTTCGTATAAAGGAAGCACATTTAATATATCAAATTTTTCTGCAGATTTCACGGCGTTAGCTTTAAACTTTTCTAATACAGCATCGTCACTTAAAATTTTAAGTGCATTTTCAGCCATTTCATCTACATCACCAACATCACTCAAAAACCCTGTTACTCCTTGTTCATTTACTTCCGGTATACCACCGGTATTACTTGAAATTACCGGTACTTTATTCATCATAGCTTCTAAAGCTGCTAAACCAAAACTTTCAGATTCCGAAGGAAGTAAAAACAAATCTGAAAAACAAAGAATACGGTCGATCTCATTACTATTTCCCAAGAAAATAACGCGTTCAGAAATACCCAATTCTTCACATAACTTTTCAGCCCCAGCCTTTTCAGGCCCTTCTCCTACCATAACCAATTTAGCGGGTACTTCTTTTTGAATTTTATTAAAAATTTGCACCACATCAGGAATTCGTTTTACCTTTCGAAAGTTGCTGATATGAGTTACAATTTTCTCATGATCTTCCGCCATCAAAGAACGTTGGCAATCTGTAAATGAACTGCTATACTTACGCTTATCGATAAAATTTGGTATCACTTCAATCTCGTTTCGAATATCAAAAATATCTAAGGTTTGCGCTTTCAAACTTTCTGAAACAGAAGTAACTACGTCCGATTTATTTATACTAAAAGTTACTGCTGGTTTATAAAAAGGATGTTTACCAACTAAAGTAATATCAGTGCCATGCAGCGTGGTAATCATAGGAATATGAATATTTTCTTCAGCCAACATTTTCTTGGCCATATAACCTGCATATGCATGTGGAATGGCGTAATGAACATGTAACAATTCAATGCCATACAACTTAATAGTATCTACTAATTTACTTGATAAAGCCAACTCATAGGGTTGATATTTAAAAAGGGGATATTCAGGTACATGTACTTCGTGAAAATGAATTTTATTATTCAATAACCCCAGGCGCACAGGTTGGCGATAGGTTACAAAATGTACTTCATGCCCTCTATCAGCTAAAGCTATTCCTAATTCTGTGGCTACAACCCCACTTCCACCAAAGGTTGGGTAACATACTATTGCTATTTTCATCAATCAAATTTAGTGAATACTAGTAATAAGTCGAGCTAGTAGATTTTTATTTACAGAAAATTTAAGAGAAATGGTAGTATAAAAAGTCTAATTTTCTATGGCATCATAAATCGCCTTTTGTATTCTAGTTCTCAAACCAGATTTAACTAATAAGGTATTAGATGCTGTTGGGTATGTACGATTCGAAAGAAAAACATAAACAATTTCTTCTTCAGGATCTGCCCAAGTATAGGTACCCGTAAACCCACTGTGACCGAAACTTTTTCTAGAAACACAACCACAGGTAGGGCCTTTGTCACTTAATTGAGGTTTGTCGAAGCCAACTCCTCTCCGTACTTTTTTATCACAGAAGTAACAGGTGTTAAATCGTTTTACTGTTCTACTCTCTAAAAAGCGAACCCCACCATATGTACCATTTTGAAGGTACATTTGCATAATTTTGGCAACATCATTAGCATTACTAAATAAACCCGCATGACCCCCTACGCCGCCTTGCATGGCTGCCCCCATATCATGAACATAACCTTGAATAGTTTGATATCGATAATATTTATCTTCTTCTGAAGGTACTATTCTGTTTTTAGGAAACTTCTCTAAAGGATTATAGCCTGTACTTGTTGCCCCAATGCGACGATAAACAAAATCGTCTGCAAGTTCATCTAAAGGTTTCTTTTTATAGTCTTCAATGTATTTTTTCATCACATAATAAGCAACATCACTATACCTATATCGGTTAGATTTTAAATCTTGCCTACCTATACGGTTGTAAATAGAATCTCTATATACATCAGTTAAATACAGATTGTTTGCCACTTTAGTCGAGAAACCATCAATGGGCTTAGATCGATAAAACTCTGTTGAAGGTTTTCTTTTGTCATCTAAGGTGCTTACATAAAATGCGATCCAAGCAGGCAGCCGACCATAATGTGATAAGGCTTTCAAAACCGTAACATTTTTTAATTCGGTATCTGCATAGGCAGGCACTAAATCAGAGAATGTGTTATTTAGTGCTATTTCACCATCTTCTTCCATTTTCATTACCAATGGTAGTGTGCCCAAAATTTTGGTTATTGAAGCCAAATCATAGATGTGTTCTGGAGTAATTTTTTCTTCGGATTTATAGGTAGGCTTACCAAATCCTTTGTTGTAAATCACCTTTCCTTTTCGGGCTATTAATACTTGTGCTCCAGGATACATCAGTGAATCTAAACCGTCTTGTACTAGTTCATCTACTTTTGCCAACTTTTCAGGGTTAAACCCCACACGCTCAGGAAAACTATATCCCAGTCTTAATAAAGACTTTAATTGAACATTTGTGTTCACAGGAAAATCAGGATGTGAACTTACTGGTAAGACTCCCTTTGCCGGAATTGCTCCAAAAATTAATTGCGCAGTTTTTTCTTGGGCAAGTTTACTATTTTGATGTGCTACCACTACCCCATCAATATGTTCAAAACTAGCTATACCTGAAAGCGCATATGGTTTTGCGAAAACCGAAAGAATTAAATTAGAAGATCTTGATTTTGCGATTTCCTCTAGCCACTGTTTTTCCTTGTTAGAAAAACTATAACTTTTCCATGGCGTGTCTGTGTTTTTATGTAAACCTACTATGATTAGATTATACTCTTTCAATTTACCGTTTAAAGTAAAAACATCTTTGGCATTAACTTGTGTAACATTGGCGTACTTATTAAGTTCTTTTATAAAAGGTTTACTACCCGAATCTCCAAATTTGATATAAGCTATTTTCTTGTTTTCAAGATTCTTAATACCCATGAGGTAGTAAGAATTTTTAACCACAGTTATGGCATTTTCAATAGCCTCTTCATATATCAAATCATCATTTACTGAATTTAAATCTTCATATAAGTTATTTAGACTTATTGGCTTGTATTTGTTTAAACCAACCTTGTATTTTGCCAACAATATTTTTTTTACTGAATGTGCTAGTCGACTTTCAGAAATTTTTCCTTTTTCGTACGCCTTTGTTAATTTTTCTTTAGCTTTTATAACCTCAGTTGGCATTAATAACATATCGTTACCAGCCAAAAAAGCATTCAATTCAACATCTCCATTTTTACCGGTATCTGAAACACCTTTCATATTCAAAGCATCTGTAAAAACCAATCCTTTAAAACCCAATTGTTCTTGCAAAACACCCGAAATAATTTGCTCTGACAATGATGAAGGTAGTTCCTTTTTAAGTTCTAATGCCGGTACCTCTAAGTGAGCGACCATTACACTACTCAAACCAGCCTTAATTAATTTTTTATAAGGATACAATTCTAAACTATCGAGGCGAGTTCTATTAAACGAAATAATAGGCAATCCCTTATGTGAATCTGTGGCGGTATCACCGTGACCCGGAAAATGTTTTCCACTTGATAAAACTCCAGCACTTTCCATTCCAGTCATAAATGCAATTCCTTTTTGGGTTACATTATCTCTATCCTCTCCAAAAGATCTACTACCTATTATAGGATTTTTAGGATTGGTATTTATATCAATATCTGGGGCAAAATTAATATGAACTCCTAAGCGTTTTGCATGAATTCCAATTTGACGACCAACTTTTTCAACTATTGAATTATCAGCAATAGCTCCTAAGGTCATATTATACGGAAATGCATAAGTAGAGTCTAAACGCATTGATAACCCCCATTCTGCATCCATTCCAATCATCAAAGGAGTTTTTGATGCCTTTTGATAATCATTGGTTAATATTGCCTGCCGAACTGGACCTCCTGTGGAGAAAATCACCCCACCTATATGTTCTTCTTTTATTAAATCTAGAATCTTATCAGTACTACTTTTAGATTGATCAGATGCTACGCTAACCATAAATAGCTGACCAAGCTTCTCATCTAGAGACATGGATTCATACTTCGCATCAACCCATTTTTTTTGAGCTATGCTATCTTTTGTAATCAAGGGGTTACCTTGCCCATAAATGGCATTAACTGTAAGAAAAAATAAAGCGAGGGCTTTTAAAAATTGCATAAAGAAATAGGTCTAGGGCTTTAACTTAAAAGGTTTCAATTTATTGCATTTCATCGGATTTATCATGCATTTCATCTTGATTTTACCCATGAAAGTAATTGAAGAATTCAAAACCTATACCAAATCATTATGATTTCGACTGAATACCGATAAAAACGATATGCTACAAAAAGCGACTATGCCAACTTTCAGATGCAGGCACTTCCCAATGCTCAAGATATTCACCCTTATTGGTAACCAAATTGTTAAAGACAATAGTATTTTTAGAAATTGCTTTTTGCTTAGCCATTTTCTTAAAATCAATCAGCGATTTATATGCTACAAATTCGCCTTGTTTATAAGAAACGTTCATTTTGTCAAGTAATTCGACATGGTACTTTTTCTCAAGGCCCTGTATAAAATGAACTGAAGCATCAATACTGCAACCTGATGCCGCCGTTTGCGATTGATCTAGAGCTAGAATAATAAACCGATTGTATCGAATTTCATAACCGGCTTTTAATGAACTTCCATGGGCCGTCCATTCTGTTATAAACTCATTAAAAGCTAATTTAATTTCGCTCAGTTCTGTCTCCGAAAAACTACGATTTGCTTGATAAATCCAAATTCTAGAAGAATCTGGCAATGAGTTAAATTCTGATAACATATTTATAAGTTGAAATTAATGTCTATGGCTTAGATACCATAAAACACATCAAACTAGAATTACAAATCTTCAGCTGTAGCGATTAACTCAGCAATATCCATAACCGCAATTGAAGATTCTTTTTCTTTATTTTTTACCCCATCAGTCATCATTGTGTTACAAAAAGGGCAGCCAGCTGCAATAATTTCAGGCTGTGTTTCTAAAGCTTGTTCTGTACGTTCGATATTTACATCTTTAGAACCATTCTCTGGTTCTTTAAACATTTGAGCACCTCCAGCACCACAACACAAGCCTTTTTTCTTGCAATTCTTCATCTCAACGAGCTCTGCATCTAGCTTTTTAATAAGTTCTCTAGGAGCTTCATAAACGTTATTAGCGCGACCTAAGTAACAAGGGTCATGAAAGGTTATCCGCTTTCCTTTGTACTGGCCACCTTCCATAGAGATTCGGCCTTCTTCTAAAAGTTGTTTTAAAAATTGAGTATGATGAACTACTTCATAGTTACCTCCTAAACCTGGATACTCATTTTTCAGCGTATTGAAACAATGCGGACATGCTGTTACCACTTTTTTTACTTCATAGGCATTCATCACCTCAATATTAGTGACTGCTTGCATTTGAAATAAAAACTCATTGCCTGATCTTTTTGCAGGATCTCCTGTACAACTTTCCTCTGTACCTAATACTGCAAAACTTACGTTTGCTTTGTTTAATATTTTAACGAAAGCCTTCGTGATTTTTTTTGCTCTATCATCAAAACTTCCCGCACAACCTACCCAAAAAAGCACTTCTGGTTGTTGACCGGCAGCAAATAATTCAGCCATAGTTGGCACTTTCAATGTATCACTCATAAAAGCAATGCTTTATTTTATTGTTCTTGCGCCCAATTTAGCCGATCCATCTGATTGAAAGGCCAAGGGGCACCATTATTTTCAATATTACCCATCATATTATTTAAATCTGAAGGGGCTGCAGACTGCTCCATTACTAGGTATTGTCTCATATCCATAATTATAGATAGAGGGTCTATACTCACCGGACAAGCTTCCACACAGGCGTTACAAGAAGTACAAGCCCATAATTCTTCATGCGAAATATAATCACCCAACAACTGTTTTCCGTCGTCAACGAAACTTCCATTATTGGCATCAATTACTTTGCTTACCTCTTCTAGACGGTCACGGGTGTCCATCATAATTTTTCGGGGCGAAAGTTTTTTACCCGTTTGATTTGCCGGACATTCACTAGTACACCTACCACATTCAGTACAGGTATATGCATTTAACAATTGTACCCAACTTAAGTCAGCTACATCAGAGGCTCCAAATTTTTCAGCTTCTGGGGCATCTTCAGCAGGCGCTGCAAAAGGGTCTGCCTCTGGATCCATCATTAATTTAACTTCGCGCGTAACCGCATCTGAGTTTTTGAATTGTCCTTTGGGAACTAACTTACCGTAATAAGTATTCGGAAAGGCTAATAATATATGTAAGTGCTTTGAATAATAAAGGTAATTTAGAAATATCAAAATTCCCACAATGTGCAACCACCAAGCAGTTCGTTCCACAAAATGCAATGATTCAGGTGACATTGAATTAAACCATGGTACTATATGTTGACTGATTAAATTACCGGTATCTAAACCTTGAAAACTAGAATCGGCAGCATTCATTATCAAGAATAGACACATTAAAACAACCTCAAAGTATAAAATGATATTACCATCGCTTTTGGGCCAACCAGTCATTTCATTACTCAGAAATCGCTTTAGTTTAATAATGTTTCTGCGAATCCAAAAAACGATAACTGACACTAAAACTAAAACTGCTAAAATTTCAAATGCACCTATTAAAAACCCATATACAGAGGCGCCTAAAACATTTAACCCAATACGATGAGTACCAAATACACCATCAATTACTATTTCTAGTACTTCAATATTAATAATTACAAACCCCACATAAACAATAATATGCAGCAATCCGGCTATGGGTCTAACTACCATTTTTGTTTGACCCAAAGCAATTTTCGCCATGTTTTTCCATCGCTGTGACTTATTATCAGAAACATCAACATCTTTACCTAGTTTAATATTTCTACGAAGACGCATAACATTCTTTGAAAAGAATACTATAGCTGTTACAAAAATGATTGCAAATAAAATGTTAGGGAGATAAGTCATGTATTAATTATCTATAATTTCCGCAGGATCTTCTTCTGGTAATTCATATTCTTTTTGCTTTTTTCCAAAAACAGATACATTAACATATCTTTTTGGGTTCAAGCGAAAGTCTTGAAGTAGTAAATCCAACTCTCTTGAAGCATTGTTAAGATTAGTATATAAAGCTTCATCATGCATTAATTTTCCTAAAGTACCATCACCTTTTTCAATTTTACTCATGATTTGATTCAAATTTGAAATAGTAGATTCTAAACTAGCTAAAGTACGTCCTAAGCCAGCATTATTTAAAGAATCAGATAGTTTTGCGAAATTATCTGTGAGTGTTTCAAAATTTCCTAAAGCGTTGTCAAGTGAAGACTCATTATTTTTTAATAATCGATTTAACGAACCCGCAGTTCCTTTCAAATCAGCCATTAAGAAACTTAAATCACTAATTGATTGCCGTAAATCACGTTTCGCTTTTTTATCTAATACAGCATTTACATTTAACATGACTGAGTCTGCATCGGTAAGCGCAGATTCAAATTTTTCTAATATTGGTGATAGTTTACGATCGGCTACTTCGCTTAAACTTGCTTTTGTAGTTGTAGAAAGAGTATCCTTATCTGCAATTGGAGTTCCTTCAAAAACTGGATTTATTCTAAGTCCTTTACCTCCTATTAAACCCGTATCATATAATTCGACAGTGCTTGAATTTGTAAAGGCCAAATCACGATTCACTGAGAAAGTAACTAGCAACTTACCAGAGGCGTCTTTGAATTTAATAGCATTTACTGTACCTACATTTTTACCATTTATTGACACGGTTGTACCCGTTTGTAAACCACCGACATTTTGGTACACTGCATAAAGGGTAAGGTTATTGTCGAAAAAAGAGCTTGATTTTAGAAAACCGTACCCTAATATGACACATAAAATTCCTAAAATAACGATAAGTCCTGTTTTGATTTCTCTTGATAATTTCAAAAAGCTGGTTTTATTGTTCTAAACAAAATTAGAAATAATTAATTTGACAATACTATTATTCTGATACCATTTTAATGGCATCAGGAGTTGGAATTCGTACTCCATCCCTATAAGCAACTATATATGAAGTGGTATAGCCTTTCATATCTGCATTAGATTTTAACAATTTTGCCTCTTTTAAAGTTGTCGCATTTCCATACATGTATCGATAAAACTGTTTGAATTGCTCTTGAGACAATTTATTTAAACCATTAAACTTACTTGGTAATAAAGGAATTTCTTTGGTACTGGCCATCAACTGAACCTTAAATACAATATTCACTTTATTGACAGATGGTTTCTTTGGTTGACTTGTTGGTATAACTTTCTTTTCAACTACAATTTCTGGCTGCTTTACCTCCTCTACTGGCTCTTCTTCATTTATTTCCATTGGTTTATCAACTTCAGGAACTACAACTTCTTTCACTGCCTCATTAATATTTTCAGATTTAACTTCTGGTAAATTCTCAACTTCCTTTTCTTTTAAAGACTCTGTTTTTGGTGTTACCACAGGATTTTCTGCAACCTGTTTTGCCTCATTTTTAACTTCATCAACCACCGTTTCTGTCGCTTTAACCTCTGTAATTTCTTTTGGGGGTTCAGGTGTTGTAACAGCAATTGGGGTTTCATTTTGCGCACGACCAGTAGAAACTCCATCTTTATAAGTTAAAATTGCCTGAGCAATGGCATTACCCATTTCAGACTGACCTTGTCGTGAATTTAAATAAGCTCCTTCTGCTTTATTGGTTAAAAAACCTGTCTCTACCAATACACTCGGCATAAACGTTTGGTGTAATACAATAAAACCTGCTTGCTTTACTTCTCTGTTTTTACGTTTTAATTTGTGGGCAAAATTATCTTGAATCGTTTTCGCCAAATTTATACTTTGATCAAGAAATTCTTCTTGCATAATGGTTAAACCAATGACACTTTCGGGTGAATTTATATCATAGTTTGCATACCTACTTTCATAATTATCTTCTAAGTATATTACCGAGTTTTCTTTCTTTGCAATTTCGAAATTTTGTTTGTTAGCATGCAAACCCAAAACAAAAGTTCCGGCACCATGAGCGTCTGAACTATGTGAATCACAGTGAACAGAAACAAATAAATCTGCATTGGCCTTGTTGGCTATTTCTCCACGAACAAAAAGATCAATAAACGTATCATCTTTTCGAGTATAAATTATTTTAATATCATTATTTCTTGCTAAAATTGTACCAGCATTTAAAACTATATTTAAAGCAATATTTTTTTCTAAGTAACCATTACCTAAATTACCCGGATCATGCCCCCCGTGCCCTGCATCAAGAACTACAACAAATTGACCATCATTGCTTTGCGCATGAATAGGAGATAAAAGTGAGGAAAATAATGTTATAAAAAACAAAAGAAGTAACGTAATAAAATGTCTTGCATTCATATTAACAAGTTGTTTTGACAGGTTGAATATGGTTAAATTTATCGTAATAACCTATATAGGGAATAAAAAATATATGTAAGTTTGACTTGCAATTCCAATGGCTGTTGGAAAGACCCCACGTTTACAAAAATAGGATATATAGCCTTGCAATCAAACAAACATCATTTTCTTTTCCTATTCCTGCTGTTTATTGGAGTGCTTTCAGGAGTCGCTCAGGAAGATAAAGTTGTCGTACTACCGTTTAAACCGAAGTCAGATTCAATAGTAGCTCCGTTGATGCCTGATCCAATGCTTAAAGACACTGTACTCAGAGATTCAACGCAGATCGATAGCCTAAACAGTAAACCCACATTACTTCTTGATAAAATTCAATACAAGGCAAAAGATTCGATAATTCTAAGCCAGAAAAATCAAAAGATTTACCTCTACAACGAAGCAGAGATCTTTTATCAAGACACCGAATTAAAGGCAGGGGTAATAATTATGGACTATGTGAAGAATGAGGTTTATGCTGGTAGACTTAAAGATTCATTAGGTGTATATTCACAACTGCCCTACTTTAAACAAGGTGAAAATGTTGTTATACCTGATTCTATACGCTTCAATTTTGACACACAAAAAGCTTTAATTTTTAATTCAAGAACAGAACAACAGGCAGGAGCAGGCCAGTTAGGTAGTGACGCCATGAAAGTATATGCGAACATTACTAAAAAAGAAAATGATTCGGTTTATTTTATGAGTGAAGCTAAAATAACCACAGCTGAAGACACCTTAAACCCTGATTACTACATTCGTGTTCGAAAAGCAAAGTTTGTACCTGGTAAGAAAGTGATTGCAGGTTTAAGCAATATTTATATTGCCGATGTTCCTACTCCTATAGGATTGCCATTTGCTTATTTTCCGTTAAGCGTTGGCAAAACTGCTGGCTTGTTGATGCCTTCTATAGGTAATGACCCTAATAGAGGTTATTTTCTTCAAAACGGCGGATACTATTTGCCTATCGGAGATAACTTTGATCTCGAAGTTACTGGAGATTTTTACACGAATGGTAGCTGGGGAATACGCTCACGTTCAAATTACGCAAAAAGATATCGCTATCGTGGAAATATCAATCTACGTTATGAAAATTTAGTCACTAGTCAAAAAGGATTTAGTGACTTTAGTAACAGCTTAAATTATAATATACAAATTTCTCACTCGCAAGACCCGAAGGCAAGTCCGAATTCTCGATTTTCAGCTTCTGTTAATTTAGGAAGTAGTCAATATTTTAGAAATGCACTAGGCCAAGTAAGCAGCTCAAACTTATTAAGCAACAACAATTCTTCATCAATATCATACTCTAAAACTTTTCCGGCTTACCCTTCTGTAAATATGAGCTTAACAGCCACACATAGTCAAAATACCTCACCAGGTTCAACCGATGATGGAGCGGATAATATACAAATGACCTTACCTACTTTTCAAGCCAGTATGGAACGTATATTTCCTTTTGCTAAAAGAGAAGGAATTAAAAAAGGATTCATTCAGAATGTAAACTTTCAATATGATGTAAACGCCAGGTATCAGTTAACCACCAATGATGAAGATTTTGCAAGTTCAGCAATGTTTGACAATGGTAGATTCGGAGCAGTTCATCGCATACCGATTAGCACTAATTTTAAACTTGCAAAATATTTTAGTGTTACCATGGGAGGAAACTATACTGACACTTGGACACTAGAAACATTTAATCAAAGCTTTCAAGAATCTGAAGAATTAAACCAAAGAGGTACTGTAGTTCGTGACACTATTGCTGGTTTTGATCGCTATAACACTTATAATTTAAGCGCAAGCATTGGAACCACCATTTATGGAACTTTTCAATTTGGTGATGACAAAAAAATACAAGCCATAAGACACGTTATGAGACCTTCAATAAGTTATGGTTATGCACCTTCTTTTGAACAGTTTTATGATGAATACATTGGTGAAAATGGACAAGTCGTTCAATATAGCAGATTTGACGGCACATTGAATGGATCACCCAGTTTAGGCAAATCAAATAGCCTAAGCTTTTCTCTTGCAAACACTTTAGAAGCAAAAGTGCGAGACAAAGACTCTACCGTAACAGAGGCTAAAAAAGTTCCTATTTTAAGCAACTTTAATATTGCTACAGGATATAATTTTGAAGCCGATTCTTTAAAAATAAATGCCGTTAGCATCAATGGCGGAACTTCCATTTTAGACAGTAAGATGTCTATTAACTTTTCTGCTGGCTTAGACCCCTATGCTATTGATAATAATGGCACACGAATTAACAAATTTAATATTAACAATGGAGGTAGTTTGTTTCGACTAACCAGAGCCAATATGAACATAGGTTATCGAATTGATAGTGAAATGTTTCGCAAAAAAGAGGAAGAAGAAGAAAAAGAAGAAAGAGAAGGAGACCCTTTTGATGAACCCAGTCAATACGATTATTCTGCCCAAGAAGAACTTAACAACCCTTTTGATAAAGTCGATGAGTTCGGTAACCCCATCATTCAGAAAGATGAACGAAAAGATGAAAATATTGAAAACCCCATTTTTGCTTCGAAAATACCTTGGGATTTTAACTTAGCCTATTCTGCTTCCTATACCAACGCAGCCCGTCAAAATGAGTTTAGTAGCCACTCCTTAATGGTAAGAGGCAATGTTCAATTAACACCTCGTTGGGCCGTAAGCGGATCTTCTGGGTACGATTTTAAAGGAAAAGGCTTTACATTAACTCAATTAGCATTTTCAAGAAAACTAGGAAGTTTTGATCTTCGCTTTAACTGGACACCCTTTGGGCAATATCGAAGATGGGATTTCTTTATAGGAATTAGCTCAAGTATTTTGAAAGATTTAAAATGGGAAAATCGAAGTCAACCTACTCGCTAAACCTATTTTAACTGTTTAAATATAAATCACCGAAGTTGGCAATTTTTTAAGCACCATAAAAACTTTACTTATGAAAAAGATTATCATAAATACCACGAACGCCCCGGCTCCTATTGGCCCTTACAATCAAGCAGTTTTAAGCGGTAACACCTTGTACATTTCTGGGCAGATACCATTGGATGCCACAACCGGAAAACTCGTTGTAGGTGATATAAAAAAAGAGACCGAAAAATGTATGCTTAATCTCAAAGCGATTCTAACAGAGGCTAATATGAGCTTTGAAAATGTAGTAAAATCATCAATTTTTTTAGCAGATATGAACCAATTTGCTCAAGTCAACGAGGTTTACGGATCTTATTTTGAAGCTGACACAGCCCCTGCCAGAGAAACTGTTGAAGTTGCTAATTTGCCTAAATTTGTCAATGTTGAAATTTCAATGATTGCTATTCTGTAGTTACAGAATAATTGTCTTAAAAAAAAGAGAGGTTGCTTATATATTTTCTCTATGGAATTCAACTAACCCTTCAATGGGTTTTTGTCGAATTACCCCAACAATCAAATCATTTCGTTCTAACACCGAAATTAATTCATCTTTAAGGTAATAAGCTATACTACCAACAAAGTTCACAGGAACCTTGGTTGCTAATTCAAATTGCATTATATAATTATTCACAAATTGCTGAAAGCCCTTGTCTATAACCCCTTTACAATATGGATGCTCTTTATTTTCTACTAAAAATCGAGCAAAGGTAGCTAAGTAGGTATTCGGATTTGGCTGTTTATATAAATTCTCTTTAATCACATCAGCCTCTAAATCGTGATTTTTGGCAAATTTCATAGCCAAATCTTGAGGCATTTTATGAAAGTAGTAGTCTCTTATCAATTTTCGACCAAAGAAATTACCGCTACCATCATCCATCGGAATATAACCTAGTGAAGTCACTTTTTGAAAAAGCTGATGACCATCATAATAGCTGCAGTTTGAACCAGTACCAAGTATACAAACAATACCTTGTTGGCCTATTTTCATGGTTGAAAAAATAGCCGCGTACGTATCCTCTTTTACATGAGCTTTGGCATTTGGAAAAAAGTCTGAAAATATATCAGTTAAAAATTTTTTCATGCGATCAGTACCACACCCAGCACCGTAAAAATGTAATCGTGTAACTTTGTCTTTGTTTTTTGAAAGCTCAAAGTTATTTGCCAACCGATCTTCAATAACTGCCTTTGTTAAAACTTCAGGACTCAAACCTAAGGTTTGCGTTAAAAATAATTGTTCCCCGTTCTCGTCTAAAGCAATCCAATCAGCTTTTGTAGCTCCACTATCAACAATTAAAATCATGCGTAATTTTTAAGAGTAATGTCCTAAAAACAAGTGATACACACCAATTCTTAGGACATTAGATAAATAAAATATTATAAAGTAGCAACGTGTTGTGCTAAATCTACAAGTTTGTTAGAATAACCTGCTTCGTTATCATACCAAGAAATAATCTTGAAGAATGTAGAACTCAATTCAATACCGGCATCTGCATCAAAAACACTAGTTTGAGATTCACCAACAAAATCTTGAGAAACAACAGCCTCTTCGGTATAACCTAATACTCCTTTTAAAGCGCCTTCAGAAGCAGCTTTGAATACTTTTTTAATTTCGTCATATGAAGTTTCTTTTTTAACTCTTACTGTTAAATCAACTACAGAAACATCAGGAGTTGGAACTCTAAAAGCCATACCCGTCAATTTTCCATTCAATTCAGGAATAACCTTACCTACAGCTTTTGCAGCACCTGTCGAAGAAGGTATAATATTAGCCATTGCAGATCTACCTAAGCGATAGTTCTTTTTAGATGGAGAATCAACTACAAATTGTGTAGATGTACTTGCGTGAATAGTAGTCATTAAAGCCTCTTCGATACCGAAGTTATCATTTAAAACTTTAGCTACCGGAGCTAAACAGTTAGTCGTACAAGAAGCGTTAGAGACAATTAAATCTGAAGCTTTGGCTTCTGTATGATTAACTCCCATTACAAACATTGGAGCATCAGCAGAAGGTGCAGATATTACTACTTTTTTAGCACCACCATCAATGTGAAATTGCGCTTTTTCTAAAGTGGTAAAAATACCAGTACATTCAGCTACGATTTCAGCACCAGCTGCATCCCAACCAATATTTTTAGGATCTCTTTCAGCAGTAATTCGAACAGTTTTACCATTCACAATTAAGTTTCCATCACTTACTTCAACAGTTCCGTCAAATTTACCATGAACAGAATCGTACTTTAGCAAGTAAGCCAAATGCTCAACATCTAAAAGGTCGTTGATAGCAACTACATCTACGTCTCCTCTTTTTACGGTAGTTCTAAATACTAGTCTGCCTATTCTACCAAATCCGTTAATTCCTATTTTTAAGTTTGCCATGTTATTTACTATTTTACTATTATTTATTATGTTGTCATTATATCTGAAACTCGAATGAGTTCTTTGTCAATTTTTGTATGCCCTTTAATTGCTTTACTTATAGGAGTAAGTGTCAATTCATTGTTTTGAATACCAACCATTAAATTGGTTTTACCTTCTAATAAAGATTCAACGGCCTTCACCCCCATTCGACTAGCCAATACACGATCATAACATGATGGAGCACCACCACGTTGCAAGTGGCCTAAAACCGAAACTCGCACATCATATATTGGTAGGTGTTCTTCAACGTATTCTTTCAATTCGAAAACACTTTTACCAATCTTATCACCTTCAGCAACTACTACGATACTTGAAGATTTACCAGATTTTTGGCTTCGTTCTAAAGATTCTAACAAACGATCTAATCCTAAGTTTTCTTCAGGAATCAAAATTTCCTCTGCTCCTGCCCCAACACCTACATTTAATGCTATATGACCGACATCTCTACCCATCACTTCTACAAAAAACAACCTGTTGTGCGAACTTGCAGTATCTCGAATCTTATCAATAATCTCTACTACAGTATTACATGCAGTATCAAAACCTAGTGTGTTTGATGTGCCAAAAATATCGTTATCAATCGTACCTGGAATTCCCATTACCGGGAAATTGTACTCCTCATTAAAAATCATGGCACCAGTAAAACTACCATCTCCACCAATAACAACAAAAGCATCAATACCTGCTTTTACCAATTGATCATGTGCTTTTTTACGACCTTCTGCTGTTCTAAATTCTTGACATCGAGCAGATTTCAATATGGTACCACCTTTGTTAATAATGTTATTAACGCTTCGGGCTGTCATAGGTTGAAAATCTCCTTCAATCATTCCTTGATATCCTCTAAAGATACCAACACAGTCAATCTTTAAAAAAGCACAGGTACGAACTACAGCACGAATTGCTGCATTCATTCCAGGAGAGTCACCTCCAGAAGTAAAAACTCCTATTTTTTTTATTGCTGTATTCATCACAAAAAATTAAGCTAGCGAAAGTAGCAAACTTAAATCATTTTATGAACTGTTAGCTGCCTTATTTACATTGAATTAACTTCGAAAACGTTTTCGTGTGCTCGATACCACCTATTTTGTTGAGAATACAACATTAAGATAATTATAAGTGGTAAATTTTATTTTAGTTCTTTAGGTTTAAATCTGACTAAACTGTCATTTCCCATTACAGTGGTAATTGGAATAGCGGGTTTTACAGGTAATGGTTCTTCAACTTTCTTTTTCTTGAATAATTTTCGCCACAACTCTTTAAAGCTATCAAAATCAACCTCGTACGAAAGACCCGCACCCTGAGTTGAACCTACTCTATCAGCTAAATACTCTTGAATCTCACTTTCACGACTAAAAAACTTAGCACTTAAAGTTCCTTCTTCATTCAATAATAATTGAATTTCAAAATCACCAGCTACAATCGTTTCGGTTGTACCACCTACTGGCACCCCAACTTTTCCATTAAATAATAATCGATCACTTAGCTGGGTAGAAACCGTTACGCCAAACCTACTATCTGTTTCAATTGCTGCAGTACTAACGCCTTGTTGATAATCTACTCCTAATTTAAATTTATCATCATTTGAACTTAAGAGTTGATTTAGCATACTGGTTACCGATTGTGTTAAAGTACCTGTAATTGCTTGTTCACTGATGCCTGTTTGATCACTAACAAAAGATCCTTGTGCTAGTAAAAAAATCGCATTATTTTCCTCTACTGTCGGATCTTGCAAACTATATTCTAGTTGTGATTGAATAATAGAATTTGTTCCTGGAAACTCGATTTCAAAATCAATATTCGGGCTTTCAAGCTGACCTGTTAAACCAATTACAACATTAGTAGAGATACTTCTAGAATACCCCTGATTATCAAGTAATGGAGCTGGGTTCGCATTCAGATTATACACCGCTTCCATTCTAAGTTCTGCCGCCAACGGATCTTGCTGCCAGTTAATGGTACCCCCTGGCTTCACAGTGAAGGTTTTATCAATTATACCGCCATACTTATAATTATATTCACCAGTAACTACAACAAATTCACCGAACATATGAAACTTTCCACGGGTATTGATTCGCATTAGAATAATTCCTGCTCCTGTTCCACTCAGCGTACTTCCTGTCTTAGTATCAGTTACTATTTTAACCTCAGCTTCAGGAGTTACATCAAGATCAAATTCAAGCTCTAAACCTTCAACATCATTTAACACTCGTTGCTCATCTATGGTTTTAATACTATTCTTATCAATGAAATTGATAAACGAATAATCACCCAAAGAGGCAACATCACTTAACGGAATATTAATGGAAGTTCCGCGAGATGTTTTACCTTCAACACGAATGGTCAATGCTTTTGTAGAACCAAAAATACGCCCCGTACCATTTAGAAAGCCGGTACCATAGTACAGTTCTTCTTCATCGTATGCCGTGTTCAAAATAAGTAAACGATCATTATTGGTATTGACATTTAGGTCTAAAGTCCAATCTTTGAAAAAAGAGTGTTTAATTGTACCATCTATGGTAGCTTTTGTATTTTCTGCAATATCTGTTAACGCAATTTGATCAAAGTCAAAAGTTTGGTTATTTAACCGAACTTTCGAGTTAGGCGCAAAACTATAATCAACATTCAAATATGGCACTGCAATACCTGCTTGATCAAGAGTCAACAATCCATTAATTTCCGGATTATTCACATTACCATTAATTCGCACACTACCATTAACAAAACCTCGTATTCTATCAATTACTCCTTCACCAAGCGGACTAAAAGGCTCTAAATCAAAGTCTCTAAAATTTGCCAGCAACTGTGCTTGAGGAACATCTCCTTTATTTAAGATATTACCAACAACTCCTAACTTTTCAATACCCTTATCTGAAATTTGTGTATTTACTACGAAATCTGTTAAATCTTTATTTCCAACAATTCCCATGGTTAAATCACCCATTCGAATACTGTTGATTGAAAAATCGTCAATTGCTAAGTTTGAAGAGGGAAGGTAAACCCCTTCTTTTTGAAAAACGTTAAGCGTACCATTAACTTCACCTTCTAGATTTAAACTGTCAATGACCGGAGCTATTTTATCTAACGATACAATCTTAAACTGTAATTGTAAATCTTTATATGTAGAGTCGGCCAACTGACCTCTAAGTCTAATCTGCTCTTGTTCACTATTATTCATGACGATTTCTTGAATAGAAATACTATCAAGTGTTCTGTTTACAATAACCTTGTTCTTGGTATCACCATCTTTATTTAGCACCCAAGTATTACCTTTAAAACTGATATCAGAGGTTTTAAGGCCAATTACCGATTTGTTTTCTTTGTTAAACGTATGATAAAAGTTCAGGTTATAACTGTCATCATATTCACTACCGCCTTTAAACTCTGTTCTAAAAAACAAAGTATCTTTTAAGGTCGTATTGATAAGATTAAAGTCTTTTACATCATAATAAGGGTTAGATAAATCACCAACAGAAACAAAGGTGTTAAAAAGCGGATTTTTATTATCTATTTTCAATTCAATTTTATCTGCATTTGTACCAAAAGCAGAAATACTAGGTGATTTAAAATTTAGTTTAAAATCACCCTCATCGGCCACAATATTGCCTTTAATAAAGGTATTAGGGTCAAATTTAATTTCTGGGAAAAAGACATCAACAATCTTATTGTAAATTTTAAAATTAAAGGCTAGGGTTTGTCCGCTAGAAATTTTAAAAGGTCGGTAATTTGTATAAACGGAACCTAAGGAGTTTTGAAGTAATTCTCCCAACTCTTTAACTTTGAATTTTCCTTTTAAATATCCTGTAATTATGTCTGTTGAATTGATATCAATTGTTCGCACAGAATCTTGTGTGAAAGTCGATGAAACTTTAAAATCTTCAAAGTAATACGTGTCATTTTTATTTTGAAAATTAGTTTTGGTAAACTTGATATCTCCTTCAATATTATCAAGAGTATTTCCAGAAATATCCATATTAACATTACCCTTAAATATCGAGATGCTATCATTAATAAAATTTAATTTATTTAAATCTGCATAACCTACGTTCGCTATAAAGTTAAAGTTGTTTTTATCTGACCCAAATTCGGCCAATCCTTTAAAATTAAACTTTAAATTTTCATCATCAACAAATAGCGATCCGTCAAATAATTGATCTTTTAAAACTCCAGAAACCTTTATGTTTTGGTATTGGTATTTATTAAAATCTACGGTATAAATCTGCCCTATGACTTCTGTATTTAAAATCTCTTGCAAAAACCCTTTTCCTTCTACATTAAAATCTAGAGTTGTTAACCCTAGACTTTTATTATCAGCAAACTCACCTAAATCAAAATCTATTAGTGATATAAAACCTTTGTAAGTTGCATTATCAATATGATCAATATTTGTCAATTCAGCATCAACATAACTACTACCTACCGCTGTATTTAAATTTATTTTGGCGTTGATAGATGTTTCTGTAACCAAAGCATCTCCACGAACCGTAAACTGGCCTAATTTTTTGAAGGTAGTTGGTAATTTACCCAAAATATTGGGCATAAGCGATCGTAATTCATAATAGCTTGAAGTAACATTTTTCATTTTAGCATCCATCGAAAATCGATCAGTTTTGCTAAATAAGTTTTTGAAATTAAAATTACCACGTATACCAGTGTTATCAGATAACACAAAAAGATTTTCTGCATTCAAGTCATTTAAAACACCATTAATTTCAGAAGTAAATTCTACTTTTTTACCTTGACCAAATTGGTCATAAAGTAAATTAATTTCATCGAAAGCCACGGTAGATTCAGTGAAATAAGCATCAACCTTCACCTTATTCAAGAAGTCTTTAAAATCTTTTCGTTCATAATTAAAAATCAAATTTCCAATAAGGTTTGAGTTTGGGGTTTTTATTTGCAAAGAATCAAACCTCATTTGTTGCTTGGTATATTTAAAATCTGTTTTTAAATCATCAACATGTATTCCACGTTGACTATCGAAAGACATCTCATTGATACGGGTTGATACTTGTGGCCCTAAAATTTGAAAATCACCTGCAACTATATTTAAACCTCGAAAATTTAGCATTTCTTCGGTCTCACGATTTTCATCTAAAAGTTTAAAAACACTATTCGATATTTTAACATTAGACGAGGAAAAGAAAAACGGATCTGTACCAGGTTTTCTTGGCTTACCATCATCTAATTTATCGATAAACACTTCTAAATTTGTGGTAGTAGAATCTTTGTAAGTTTTTAATTTAAACTCAAGCTTATCAATTGCTATGTCACCAAATTCAAGTCTTCCATTGGCTACATTCTTTAAATTTAGAACAGAAGTGGTGAGATCATTGACATAAAATAAAGTGTCTTTCTCGTAGTCTTCAATATAAATTCCTTTTAAAGAAGTATCCCATGAAATAAGCGAAAACTTTAACTTTTCAATACTAATATTAGTACCGTATTGATCATTGATTGATTTCGTGGCAAACTTAGCAAAGCGAGTTTGCACAGGGGGCAAAGAAAGTACAATGGTGCCAAGAATGCATATCAGCATAATCACCAATACAATTCGGAGCAATATTTTTCTTAGTTTTCGGATAGGGCTTTATGTTTTACCTTTGTACTCCAATTTTTATTCCAAACCTTTTGAACAACGAAAATAAATTTATTCTAGCTATTGAATCATCTTGTGATGACACTTCTGCTGCAGTATTACAAAACAAAAAAGTACTTAGCAACATCGTGGCAACCCAGAAAATACATGAAGAATATGGAGGAGTAGTTCCTGAACTTGCCTCAAGGGCGCATCAGCAAAATATCGTCCCTGTTGTTCATCAGGCCTTATTAAAGGCAAATATCGATAAAAAACAGTTATCAGCCATAGCTTTTACTCGTGGACCTGGACTAATGGGCTCACTGTTGGTTGGCACCTCATTTGCCAAGTCTCTTTCTTTAGGTTTAGGTATACCACTTATTGAGGTTAATCACATGCAAGCCCATATTTTAGCCCACTTTATTGAAGATGATTCTCAAAAAACTCCGGAATTTCCTTTCTTAGGCATGACCATTAGCGGTGGTCATACGCAAATTGTTTTAGTAAAAAATTATTTCGATATGGAGATTTTAGGCGAATCGTTAGATGACGCTGTAGGAGAAGCATTTGATAAAAGTGCGAAAATCTTAGGTCTGCCCTACCCAGGCGGCCCACTAATCGACAAGAATGCACGACTCGGAAACCCCAAAGCCTACGCTTTTACAAAACCCAGAGTAGATGGTCTCAATTTTAGTTTTAGCGGACTCAAAACCGCTATTTTGTATTTTATTCAGCGAGAAACTAAAAAAAATCCGGATTTTATCACTGAAAATTTAAATGATATTTGCGCATCAATTCAACACACCATTATTGAGATATTGATGAATAAACTGAAACAGGCCGTTAAACAAACAGGAGTAAAACGAATTGCAATTGGTGGTGGCGTTTCTGCAAACTCGGGAATAAGAGAAGCCCTAAATAATGCCGAAACTCGTTATGGTTGGCAAACATATATTCCTAAATTTGAATATTGTACTGACAATGCTGCAATGATAGGAATTGTTGGTTATTTCAAATACTTAAACAACACTTTTACTGAACAGTCCATCACTGCCAAAGCCCGATACATTATAGGATCAAACAAATAATACCACATTACATTTATGCAACTTTTTTTCAACCCTCGATTAGATCAAAGCGCTTCTCAATTTACTTTCAACGAAGAAGAAAGTAAACATATCGTAAAAGTTTTACGAAAAAAAGAAGGTGATGTACTGCATATCACCAACGGAAAAGGTTATTTATTTGAAGCAAGAATCATCTCGGCTAACCCAAAAAAATGTTCAGCTCAAATAGAAGACACCAACAAGAGACATCAAAAAATGCATTGGTTTCATTTGGTAGTTGCGCCTACTAAAATGAATGACCGTTTTGAATGGTTTTTAGAAAAGGCTACTGAAATTGGTGTTAATGAAATAACCCCTATAATTTGTGATAACTCAGAGCGAAAAACAATTAAAAAAGAACGCATGGAAAAAGTGATTCAATCTGCCATGAAACAATCACTTCAAACTTTTCTTCCAAAACTAAACGATGCAGTCACATTTAAAGAATTTATTGCAAAAGATCACAACGGTTTACTTTTTATAGCTCATTGTGAAGACGATGAAAAATTAGATTTAAAACGCAGGGTAGCAGCTGACAAAGACGTAACAGTCTTGATTGGTCCTGAAGGAGATTTTTCAAAATCTGAAATTAAATTATCTTATGACAAAGGGTTTTTACCTGTTTCTTTAGGAGAAAACAGACTAAGAACTGAAACCGCGGCAATTGTTGCCTGCACTACCGTAAATATGATAAACAACGGTTAATTTTAGTTACGAGCGACTTGATGTTTAGTAGCTCCGGTTATATCTAATTGCTTATTCTCAACCAACACCATGAGTTGTAACTGATCTTTTTCTTTCACCAATTCAGGAATTTCAATGGTTACAGCCCCATTTGGCATGGCCTTTAAAATTTTCTCTTCAACTACAATATTGCTATTAGTTAATGTTCTATTTCTATTTTCACCACGACTAACTTTTGTGGTACGTTCATCAATAACCAAAATGACACGAATCTGTTTTTCAGTAGAGTCTCCTAATAGCGCATAATTAAATGAAACCGCACTTAATTCTACTGACAGATTGCTCAACATCACCTTGTTTTCAACCTTTATTTCTTTATATAAAGCTATTTCACCATACATTTTATTAGCATGTGAACCGACAAAATGGTTTCTACCATTCACCACTACTTGTGGGGTGTAATTACTGTTGTTTTTAAATTTAATATTATATTCTCGCTGCTTTCGAGCATACTGTGTATTGCTAAATGGGTCTTCCCATCCTATATAATTCCAATAATCAACATGATATGATAAGGCATAAACTTCATTTTTAAATTCGCTCTCTACCTTCTGTAATAGTTCATCTGCCGATGGACAACTAGAACAACCCTGTGAAGTAAAAAGTTCAAGAACCACAATAGGTTCATAAACCAAGGTTTTTTTTTCAACATCTTTTTGAATCGATTTCTGATATTTAAAAGACATAACTGATATAGCAAGTACAAGCAATACAACGATATAAACCTTTTTCATAATGATTATTCTTAAATTTGGTGCATTCATTTAAATAAACACTTTAAAATTAGTACGCAACTATATGAAACAACTTACGCTACTATTTTTTGTAACCATAATTTTAACATCACTCAACAGTAGTGCACAGCAAGTTGCTATTTTAAAGTATAATGGCGGGGGTGATTGGTACTCAAACCCCACAGCATTACCAAATCTTATTCGCTTTTGCAATGAAAATATCAACACAAAAATTGATGAAAAGCCCGAAACTATAGAAGTAGGTGATGCAAAGATTTTTCAATTTCCATTTTTACATATGACCGGGCATGGCAACATAGTCTTTAGTTCCGAAGAAGCAAGAAATCTAAACACATATTTATTGTCTGGAGGTTTTTTACATATTGATGATAATTATGGAATGGAACCTTATTTAAGAAAAGAGCTTTTAAAAGTTTTTCCAGACAAAGAGCTAGAAGAATTGGGCGCTGATCATCCCATTTTCAATCAAGAGTTTCAGTTTCCTGAAGGATTACCAAAAATTCATGAACACGATGGTAAAAGGCCACAAGCTTTTGGAATATTTAGTCAAGATCGATTAGTCTTATTATTTACGTTTGAAGCAGACCTAGGAGACGGCTGGGAAGACCCTAGCGTACATAATGATTCTGAAGAAGTGAGAACAAAAGCCTTACAAATGGGTGCAAATATAATTTCATACGTTTTTAAAAATTAATCATCAATTAAACCAATATAAATGACCTCTAACACCATTTCAAATGGAATCTTAAAAGCATTAGCCATTATAGTTGGCATTGCCCTTTTACTATACTTTTTATATCAAATTCAATCTGTTATTGCCTATTTATCAATAGCGGCGGTTATTGCCCTTATAGGAAGACCAATTGTTCAGTTTTTAAGAAGAAAACTAAAATTTCCTAATACCTTGGCGGTAATTGTAACCATGTTATTATTTATAAGTGTAATTGCTGGTATCATTGCTTTGTTCGTTCCATTAATTTCAGAACAAGGCAAAAATTTATCTCTTTTAGACATAGATCAATTACAATCAAACATTAACAGGCTTTACCAGCAAATAATTGAATATTTAGGAGCAACACCTAAGGTAGTAAACGAAATTATTGAAGAAAGTGAACTAGAAAAAAGTATTTTTGAGGGTATTGATGTTGGCTTTATTCCAAATTTTTTAAATTCGTTTGTTGGCGTCTTAAGTACCGCCAGTATAGGTTTACTATCAGTACTATTTATATCCTTCTTTTTTCTTAAAGACAGTAAGTTGTTTCAAAACGGTATTTTAACTTTTGTACCAAAAACCAATGAAAAAAGAACCGTAAACTCTATTGATAAAATCAATAACTTACTTTCAAGATATTTTGTTGGTCTATTATTACAACTATTTATACTGTTTGTAATTTACACCATAACACTGCTGTTAGTTGGTGTTGAAAATGCCATTGTTATTGCATTCTTGTGCGCTCTATTTAACATCATTCCGTACGTAGGGCCTATCATAGGAGGAGTACTCATGATAACACTTACCATGACCAGTAATTTAGATGCCGATTTTAGCACAGTAATACTACCAAAAGCAGGCTGGGTTTTTCTTGGTTTAATGATTGGTCAATTGGTTGATAATTTCTTCTCTCAACCGCGAATTTTTTCTCAAAGTGTCAAGTCTCATCCTTTAGAGATATTTTTAGTAATAATCATTGCTGGTCTACTTTTCGGAGTTGTTGGAATGATCATTGCCGTGCCAGGATATACTGCGATCAAAGTCATTTTAAAAGAATTTCTGTCAGAAAACAAAATTGTAAAATCGCTAACCAAAGACCTATAGCTTCGCTTTGAATAAAAACATACTAAACACTGGCGCACAAAACTTTATACAAGATAATTTAACCGCTGACATCATGTCAGTTTTACTTAAAAAATCTAAATTTGACGGCGTTTCAACCAAAGAGCTAGCTGAACAGATAACCTCAAAAAAAAAGTGTAAAACCAAACTTCCTGTTTGGTACAACACACCACAAATTTATTATCCGAACAAACTAAATATTGAACAAACCTCTTCCGAAGCGACTGCAAGGTACAAAGCAAGTATTGTTTCAGGAAACACCCTAGTTGATATCACCGGCGGTTTAGGAATCGACAGTTACTATTTTAGTACGAAAGTTGGTCGTGTTTTTCATTGCGAAATTGATGATGATTTATCACAAATTGCTAAGCATAATTTTACTGTTTTAAATCAAAAAAACATCACAACTTTTAACACTAGTGGCTTAGAATTTTTAGAAGACTCAGATTCCAAATTTGATTGGGTGTTTGCTGACCCCTCTAGAAGACATAAAAGTAAAGGCAAGGTTACATTTCTTGAAGATTATACACCAGATATTACTAGTTATTTTAACCTGTTATTTGAAAAAACCGAAAATGTTCTGCTAAAAACAGCACCACTATTAGACCTAACTGCAGGTTTGAAATCTTTGAAATTTGTAAAAGAAATTCACATTCTTGCGGTCAACAATGAAGTTAAAGAACTTTTATGGGTGTTAAAACATAAATTCACACAAGACCCGGTTATCAAAACAGTTCATCTAAAGAAATCAAAAACAGAAACATTTAGCTTTAAAAAATCAGATGAAATAGAGGCCCATTCTATATTTTCTAAACCACTAAAATATCTATATGAGCCAAATGCCGCTTTACTTAAAGCAGGCAGCTTTAAACTAATTGGCAAACATTTTAATCTTTTCAAATTACATCAACACACGCACCTATATACCTCAAACGATATAATTGAGTTTCCTGGCAGGCGTTTTCATATAGAACATAGCTTTCCTTACCACAAAGCGTCATTTAAAAAACTCGATTTACATCAAGCGAATATTGCTACCAGAAATTTTCCTCAAAGCGTCGCTTCAATTCGTAAAAAACACAAGATAAAAGACGGCGGAAACCAATACCTATTCTTTTTTAAAAACCACCTTCAAAAACTTCAGTTTCTACAATGTAACAAAGTTTGATATTTGATCTCAAAAATTTGTCTTCAACAACAAAAAAAAGATCATTTTTTAGGCCTCAATTTAAGTGAAAATTAACATAAAAATTCACCCAAACTCTAACGTTATAGAAAGTCATTTTAGAGGTTAAAATTGGTAAAAAAAGTAACAATTATCATCAAAATTGTTTTCGAACACATTTTTTTTTCAAAAAAATTCTGAAATAAAAAAAATGTAAATTTATCAATAAATACGGGCTCTTAATGCATATATATAAATTTACTAACCCATATTATCAACTATTAGCAATAACAAATTATATATCAATGTTTGCGCTTTTAATTAGAATTTTGCTATTATTACTACTTAATTGGGTTTTTTTTAACAGAGTTCATCTTACAAAAAGTTGAATAAAAAATTCGATCAATTAAATAATTTAAACTAACAAACAACAAAGGATTATGAATCAAAAACGGAATTACAATTCGTTAAAGCTTCAAGGGAAATTTAGGTTTCTCAGATTTGGACTTTTATCGATGGTGATTTGTCTTAGCTCTCAACAAGCAACGGCCAATCTTGAAACAAATTTAGAACTAGAGGGCGCTAGCGTCACTGTTCAATCTACAGTTACAGGTACTGTTACTGACTCTTCAGGTGAACCTTTACCTGGCGCTAACGTTCTAGTAAAAGGAACAACAAATGGCACTCAGACTGATTTTGATGGTAATTATACCATCACAGCCGACAGCGATGCTACCTTGGTAGTAAGTTACATAGGTTTCGCGACACAAGAAGTTGCAGTAAACGGGCAGTCAAGTGTAAATTTCACAATGACTGAAGATGCAAATCAATTAGAAGAGGTTGTATTAACTGGGTATTCAAAGCAGAGTACACGTGACATTACAGGTTCTGTTTCGGTAGTAAAAGGAGAAGATTTAGCTGCTACTTCACCACAAAACTTTGAACAAGCACTTCAAGGTCAAAGTGCTGGTGTAACTATTGGTGGTCAAAATTCACCTGGTGGTGCTACTGCTGTACGTATACGTGGGTATGGTACCATCAACGGTAACGACCCCTTGTATATTATTGACGGTACACCAACTGGTGCGGGTTTAACCGATATTAACCCAAACGATATTGAATCTATTCAAATATTAAAAGATGCATCATCGGCTGCAATTTACGGTAACAGAGCAGCAAACGGTGTAATCATTATCACCACAAAAACTGGAAGTCGAAATTCAAAAGTGAACTTTAGTGCTAATGCATATGTGAGTGTTGACTTTCTTCCTTCCTCAATTTATCCTGATTTGGCAAGTCCACAGCAAATTGCTGATGCTTTGTTTCGGGCATTTGATAATGATGGTACCCCAGGTTCAAACCCTCAATTTCCGAATGGACCAGGAACTTTACCAGTGTATCTTTCTCCGCAAGGGGCTCAAACGGCTGATGAGAGCACCTATAGCTTAGTTAATAACCGAATTACCAGAGCAAATCAGCAAGGTACAGATTGGTTTAATGAGTATTTCGACAGTGCAATTACTAAAAATTATAACGTAAGTGCTTCTGGTGGAACTAGTACTTCAAATTTTTTCACTTCTATAAGTGCACTGAACCAAGAAGGTGTAGGTCTAGAAACAGGATTTGACAGATATACTTTAAGAGCAAATTCTTCATTTAGTATAACTGATAGATTTAGAATTGGTGAAAATATAACCGTTTCATATTCTCAAGCACAACAAGCGCCAGGTTATGATGTAAATAATGGGCCTGTAGCATCTTTATATAGAGCACACCCACTTATTCCAGTTTACGATGTAGGAGGTAATTTTGCTGGTTCTGGTGTTGGTGGATTAGGAAACGCTGCAAACCCTATTGCTATCGCAACTAGAAATAAAGACAATGAAAATGTAACCTTCAGAGCTCTTGGAAACTTTTATGGTGAGTATGATATCTTTAAAGGCTTAACCTTTAAGTCAAATTTAGGTTTTGATATTAGAACTTTTAACCAAGTACGTTTTCAACCACCTGCTTATGAAGGTGAATCTGTAAACACAAGTACCATTTTATTTGAACAAAATCAATTGAGCAGAACTTATACTTGGTTTAACACGCTAAACTACAACACCAATCTTGGCGAAAATACTACGCTTGATGTTTTGGTTGGTACTGAGTTTAACAAACAGAATTTTAGACAGATTGATGTTAACAGAACTGATTTCTTGGTGTTTGACCCACCTTTACGATTTTTAGGAAATGGTAGTGGAGGCTTTGACGGAAACGGTTTTGGTTCTATTCAAACTTATTTCTCAACCTTCGGTAAAGCTGACATTAAAATCGCTGACAAGTATTTATTCAGTGGTACATTAAGACGTGACGAAACTTCATTATTTGCTGAAGATAAGCGTTCAGGAGTATTTCCTTCAGGTAGTGTAGGTTGGAGAATTAGTAGTGAAGATTTCTTGGCAGATAGTGATGTGTTCTCAAGCCTTCTTTTAAAAGTTGGTTATGGTACTATTGGTAATAACGGTAACATTAGAACTACAGCAAGAGCTAATACCGTAGGGCCAGATGTATCGAGATTCAACTACCCTACTTCTTCAGGAAGTTCGGCAACCGGTTTCGGACTTTCTCGAAGAGGAAATCCAGATATTGAGTGGGAAACTACAACAACGTTAAACGTTGGAATTACAGCGCGCCTTTGGGATCGTTTAGATCTTGATTTAGAGGTGTATGATGCTAGAACTGAAGACTTATTACTTGAAGTACCAGGTGACCCAACCGTTTTAGGTCAAAGAAACAGCATTCCTTTCAACCTAGGTGAAGCAACCAACAAAGGTTTTGATTTAAGTTTAGGTTATGGTAATTCGCAGTCTGAAGGTGATTTTAAATACAATTTAGGTTTCAATATTTCTGCTTATAAGAATGAGGTTGTAAATCTTGATCCAGAAAATCCAACCGCATTTATTAACGGTGATCGATTACGTGATCAAATTCCAAGTAGAACACAAGCCGGACAGCCTTTAGCTTCTTTCTATGGTAAAATTTGGGAAGGTATTGACGCTAATGGCAGAGTAATTTTCACTCAAGACCCTGATGGTGGTGGTGATCTAAGAACATTCATTGGTAGTCCGCATCCTGATTTTACGTATGGTTTAAACTTTAGCGGTAACTATAAAGATTTTGATTTCGCAATGTTATGGCAAGGTTCTCAAGGAAACGATATATATAATTTCACTAAATTCTTTATTGACTTTGAAAAATTCCCAGGTGCCAGAAGTGTTGATTTTGTAACTGAAAATGGATTACCAGCAGTAACCCAAGATTCTAACTTATCGGCTTCTGAAGCAGAGCCTTCTACCAAGTATGTAGAAGATGGTAGTTATTTGAGAATGAAAAACGTGGTTATAGGTTATTCACTTCCGCGAACACTTAGCGACAAATTAAAAGTTGAAAAAATTAGATTTTATCTTCAAGGAAGAAACTTAATCACTTTAACAGACTATAGTGGTTTAGATCCTGAAGTAAACCTAAGAAATTTCACAGGCTCAAATGCCAACTTAACCATAGGTGTCGATAGTGGTCAGTTTCCAGTAAACAGATCAATCATTTTTGGAATAAATGTATCTTTATAAAAAAAAAAATATGAAAAAATTATTTAGTTTAACGATGTTATGCTTAGCCGTAATATCATGTCAAGACGAATTAGAAGTTCCCTTGTCATCGCTAACAACCGATGACGTGACCCCTAATGCTGCCTTTGTTGAAACGCTGGTAGTTGGTACATATGCTGCTCAATTAGCAGGCGGATGGCAAGCTGCAGAAACCAACTGGAATTTCAGTGATGTGGCTTCAGATGATGCTTATAAAGGAAGTGATCCTTCTGATCAAGCATCTATCTCACAATTTGAAGTTTGGAATACATTGAACTCAAATGATTACATGCGTCAGAAATGGGAAATTCTTTATGAAGGAATTTCAAGAGCAAACTCTACAATATTAGTAGTTAAAAACGCTCTTGAATCTGGTGATCTAGTAGAATCAGAAGCAAACCCAGCCTTAGGCGAACTTTTGTTTATGAGAGCTCATTTCCATTTTGAAGCGAAAAAGATGTTTGGTAACATTCCGTATGTTGATGAAGAAACCACTGAAGCTCCTTCAAACACAACAGATACTTGGCCAATGATTGAGGCTGATTTAGAGGCTGCAATTCCATTATTAAATGAAGAAATTGTAAATAATGGTAGAGCAAATCGATGGAGTGCAAAAGCGTATTTAGCAAAAGTGCATATGTACCAATTAGATTATGCAGCTGCTACTCCGTTACTAGATGAAGTGATCGCTGGGCCTTATGAATTAAGTACTAACTTTCACGATAACTTTAATGCAGCTACTAATGATAGTAACCCTGAAGTAATTTTTGCTGTTAAATATGCAATTAATGATGGTGCGGGTGGTCTTTCTCAAAACAATGCTGCCTATGCTAACGTATTGAATTATCCACATAGTAATAGTCCTTTCGGATGCTGTGGTTTCTTTCAACCTTCACATGATTTAGTAAATGCTTATTTAGTTGATGAAACTACAGGTTTACCTGCAATTGGCGAAGATCCTATTTCAGACCCAGCACTCTATGTAGCTAGTGTTGACCCTAATGACTTGGTGGGTGATGCCCCAAGAAATGCTGACGATGATTCTTTTGTTCCAGAAACAAGACCTTTAGACGCTCGTTTAGATTGGACGGTAGGTAGAAAAGGAATTCCTTATAATGGTTGGGGTGATTTCGGCGGATTATTATGGATTCGTGATGCACCTAATGGAGGTTCATTTATGGCTAAAAAACACGTTTGGGAAAAATCTCAAGATGGTTCGGGAGGTATTACTGGTAACTGGGGTCAAAAATTGACAACGGTAAACCATAACGTAATTCGTTTGGCTGAGCTGATTTTATGGAGAGCTGAAATTGCAGTTGCTGAAAATGATTTAATGGGCGCTGCAACTATGGTTGATCGTATACGTCAAAGAGCTGCAAACCCTGATGGATTTGTTAAAAGAGATGACGGTACTGATGCCGCTAACTATTTAGTAGGATTATATACTGATAATGGTGGGTTTCCTGATCAAGCTTTTGCAGAAGAAGCAGTACGGTATGAATACCGTTTAGAAATGGCTTTAGAAGGCCACCGTTTCTTTGATTTACGTCGTAGAGGAATTCTTGCTGAAACAATGAATAACTACGTAAGTAGACCACAATTTAGAGGGTACTTAAATGGAGCATCTTTCGCTCCAGGAAAAGAATTTTATCCGATACCTATTTCTATTTTAGAATTGTCAAATGGGGCATTTACACAAAACCCAAGTTATTAATTAAAATAACGGTTTGTTTAACAAAACGGGGCGTTATCGCCCCGTTTTTTTATGCTTCAATTTTAAATGAATTATTATATTTAGGTATCAAAAATTGAAAATGAAGAACCCAATTTATTTCAGACTATTAACAATCTGCATTATAACTTTAATTACCTCTTGTTCTGATAAAAGTACAATACCTTCTGAAAAATTATTTAATGTACTTAACCATCAAAAGTCAGGTATATCCTTTTCAAATAATTTAACCGAAAATGACAGCCTAAACTATTTTACCTACGGTTATATGTATATGGGCGGTGGAGTGTCAGCAGGTGATATTAACAACGACGGATTAACCGACCTTTACTTTACTGGTAACATGGTACCTAACAAATTGTATCTTAACAAAGGTAATTTACAATTTGAAGATATTTCTGAAAAAGCAGGAGTTACAGGTGATAAACGTTGGTACACAGGCGTAACTATGATTGACATTAATAATGATGGCTATTTAGATATTTATTGCTCTGTTGCAGGAAAATTTGAAACTAAAAAAAACCAATTATTCATCAATCAAAAAGATGGAACTTTCATTGAAAAGGCAGAAGCTTATGGCATCGCCGATACCGGAAATAGCGTGCAAGCTACTTTTTTTGATTATGACCATGATGGTGATTTAGATTTATATGTTGCCAATTACCCCCCTACTCCCTTCGATGCTCCTAATAGTTACTACGCATTTCAAAAAGAACACACTCAAGAAAAAGATACCGATAGATTGTACCAAAATAATGGCAATACATTTGTTGATGTTACTGATATTTCCGGTTTGCGATCATTTGGCCTATCATTAAGTGCCACTGTTGGAGATGTAAATAATGATGGATGGCCAGATTTGTACGTATCAAATGACTTTAGTACCCCTGATCTTTTCTATATCAATAATAAAAACGGCACTTTTTCAGAGCGCTCAAGACAACTTACCAAGAATACTTCTTTTTATGGCATGGGTGTAGATATCGCCGATATTAATAATGACGGTCTTCTTGATATTTTTCAAGTTGATATGACTGCCCAAGACAATCGTAGAGCAAAAGCAAATATGGCTAGCATGGATCCTGCTCTTTTCTGGAGTACTGTAAACTCAGGGTTTCACTATCAGTATATGCAAAACAGCCTTCAATTAAACAATGGTTTAATAAATGATACCCTACCAGATTTCAGCAACATCTCAAGATTAGCCGGCATTTCATCAACCGACTGGAGTTGGGGACCTATTATAGCCGATTTAGACAACGATGGTTGGAAAGATATATACGTAGCAAATGGCACACGTAGAGAAATAAACAATAAAGATTACTTCAACGCTCTTGAAAAGTCGAATACAAAGACAGAAGATTTACTGGCCAAAAGCCTGGCAATACCTTCTGAAAAAATAGACAATTTTGTATATCGAAATAAAGGGGACTTAACTTTTGAACAAGCCAATGATCTTTGGGGTTTACATTTTGTAGGTTATTCAAATGGTAGTACCTATGCTGATTTAGATAATGACGGTGATTTAGAAGTAATCACAAATAATATCGATGATATCGCATCAGTTTTTGAAAATAAAGGAATAACTGAAAACAATTATTTGGCGCTAGAATTTAAAGGAGGTAGTAATAATCCATTAGGATTAGGTGTCAAGGTGGTTATTGAAACGGAAAAAAACACGCAATTTCAAGAATTAACACTCACTAGAGGTTTTCAATCTTCCGTTGCACCTCGATTGCATTTCGGGCTTGGCGCTACAACCAATATAGAAAGTATAAAAGTGGAATGGCCAGACGATAAAGTAGAGATACTCAGTAATATAACTCCCAACCAATTATTACAAATAGATCATAAAAATGCTCAATTAAATACCGTTAGAACATCAAGCGTTAATGATCAACTCTTTAGTACCGTAACAGATACCACAATATCAAAAAAACATAAACATGTAGAGAACATTTATAATGATTTTGCAAAAGAAATACTACTCCCCCACCAAACTTCAATGTTCGGGCCGGCAATGGCTACAGGAGATTTAAATGGAGATCACTTAGATGATTTTATTGTTGGTAGCGCATCACAAAACACAGCAGCAATTTACCTGCAAACTGCAACAGGTTTTACCAAACTAAAAAGCCCCATTTTAAGTAGTGACAGCGGGCATGAAGATATGGGTATTCTTATTTTTGATGCCGACGGTGATGGAGATAATGATATCTATATGGTAAGTGGTGGTAATGAGTTTGAATACGACTCAAACATGTTACAAGATAGATTATACGTAAATACTGGAGACGGAGTCTTTGAAAAATCTACCAATGCATTGCCAAAAATGATTACTAGTGGTTCAAGAGTTCAGAGTTTTGATTACGATAAAGATGGCGACTTAGACCTTTTTATTGGTGGTCGACTTATACCTGCAAATTATCCGAGTCCAGCCAATAGCTATATTCTTGAAAATATTAGTCAACCAGGAGCTCCAAAATTTTTAGATGTCACCGAAAAAATTGCTCCTTCCTTAAAGAACATAGGAATGGTTACTGATGCTAGGTGGTCAGATTTCGATGGCGACGGCTGGACTGATTTAGTTATCGTCGGTGAATGGATGCCAATTACGGTATTAAAAAATAACAAAGGAATTTTTGAAAATCAAACTGAAGATCGAAACCTACAAAACACCAATGGATGGTGGTTTAGTATCGAACAAGGTGATTTCGATAATGATGGTGATTTAGATTTTATTGCTGGTAACTTAGGGTTAAATTATAAATACAAGGCAAACGAAAAAGAAAGTTTTGATATATATTATAGCGATTTTGATGGCAATAAAACAAACGATATTGTATTGAGTTACTTTAATGGAGGTAAAAAATATCCTTTACGAGGTAGAGAATGCTCTTCGCAACAAATGCCAGCTATTAAGAAGAAATTCGAAAGTTATGCCTCGTTTTCAACTGCAACTTTAGATGATATCTACACCGAAGAGTATTTAGATAACGCATTACATTATCAAGTGAACTCTTTTGCAAGTGTTTATATAGAAAATAGAAACGGTGAATTTATTTTACATCAACTACCTAATCTTGCGCAACTTTCAAGTATAAATAAGATTCTTGTTGACGATTATGATAACGATTCTTATTTAGATGTTTTAATAGCTGGAAACTTATATAGTTCAGAAGTTGAAACACCAAGAAACGACGCCAGCAATGGCCTGTTTTTAAAAGGCAATGGTAAAGGTAATTTTGAACCGATTACTACACGTACTTCGGGCTTTTATACCCCGGGTGATGTAAAAGATATGGTACCTATTAAAATAAAAGCCGAAGATTATATATTAATTGCAAAGAACAGTGATTTTATACAATTGGTTAAAGCTAGAAAAGTCAATAAGTAGTTCGCTTAATCCTTTAAAAAAAAAGCACACTAATCTGCACGTTTTTGCTGTGTAAACCAAGTATACAATTCTTCGGTATTATACGCTTTTACCCAAGAGTTGTGCCCAACGCCAGGGTATCTTGTAAATTTGACTTGGTAGCCCATGTCTAATAATTTATTGACCATGTCTTCAGATTCAGAAAAAGGTATTGATTTATCTTCTTCGCCATGAAACACCCATATCGGCATGTCTTTATCAATCCAAGCGGCGTAAGGCAACGGCGCCATACCACAAACAACTGCCATAGCCGCAAATTTATCAGGATATTGAACCGCCATCTCCCATGCTGCACCACCTCCACGGCTTAAACCAGTTAAATACACTCTTTTTCGATCAACTCTATTTTGGGTAATAACCGTATCTAAAAGCTGATGTAAAGCACGAGTATTCCACCATTTTTTTTGATAAGGATTCTGAGGAGCAAGAATTAAAAATGGAAACTTTTTTCCTTCTACGATCATCTTTGGAGGACCATTTCGTTTGATCGCTACCAAACTATCCCCTGATTCACCACCTCCATGAAGAAATAGCAATAATCCATATTGCTCATCTCCTTTCTCTTCGTAGTCTTCTGGATAATATAAATAATACGAAAGTTTTTCTGAGGTAATGGTTACTAATTCGTCGTCGATTAGGTTAACATTTGATTGAGCCGCACAAGATTCAAATAAAAATAGCAGCAACGCAATTAAACCAAAACAGATTCTATTTTGCATAATCTATTTTCTTTTTAATTAGAACGAGTTAATTCAGTGTATTTTCTAATATAGAAAAGTTAGTAGATTTTGAATTTGGCAAAAGTAAGAAATCAACATCTCCATCCATATCAAAATCAGAAGCGTGCAACATAGCAGCACTTGTTTTTTTAATGACAACTTCTTTGTAATTTATATAAGAACCGTCATTTTGCATTAAGGTGGTAGTGACTGAAGGTTGCTGACTTAGGGTATCAACAGAAGCTACCGTTACCAAAAGATCAAAATCTACATCTTTGTCAAAATCAAGAACTTCTAGTCTTTTTACTGGTGGCATACTATCTTTTACGATTCGGTATTGCCAAGAGCCACTAATATTCTTGAAAGCCACCAAAGGATACCCTGCTAATTCAGCATGTGCCATATACACTTCTACTTTACCATCAAAGTCCATATCGGTAAGCGCAGTTTTGGTAACATGATTCGCATTCGTATCATAATTTTTCCATTTCTCATTTAATTTTTCGGTTTTCCAAGGTTCAGACATATCACTTCCTGGGTTGTAATAAATCTGTCCAGAAATCACAATATCCAGATAGTTATCATCATCCACTTTCCCTATTGCCACATCTGAATTCATATGCGAATTCGAGAGCTGCTTTATTTTGTTCCATTTTCCATCTTCTTCTTGTTTAAAAATGAACAACTTGTCGGTGTTAGCTAACAATACCGTGAAATCAATTTTATCATCATCGTCTAAATCAGCAAAATCAAATTCGCCTTCCAAGAAGGCATCAAAAATTGTAGTAGTCTGATGCCATTTCCATTGGTCTTCCCCTACATTTTCATACCATTGTAATTCGGAAACAAAAGTCGTATCATTTGAAGATTTTATTTTTGAAAACACTAAAATATCAAGATCATGATCACCATCTATATCTATACTTTTAATATTCTCAATTGCCTCATCAGAGTCTTCCAATACCATTGTTCCAATGGTTACTGGCAACCATTGCAAATCTTTTGAGGGGGCTTTATAGTAACCTATTTCGGCTTTACCTTGCAAATTTTTAAAATATAAAAGATCTGTTCTTTTATCTCCGGTAATATCTCTCATTTCTTCTGCCCAATTTCCATTAAAATTTTGAATAATTGAAGTTTGTTCAAAAGTTGTCTCACTTCGTTTTTCTCCTCGGTGCAAATCTGCAACTTTCATTCCTTTATTTTTATTCTTACAGGAGAAGATGACACCTATTAACAGCAAGGTTAAACACCCATAATTTCGTATACTCATAATATATTAGAAGTTCTATTTTTGATTACAAAGAGATGCATATTCTTCCTTGCAATATACAATAAGTTTAAGTGTATCAACGGTATTATAAAAAGCAAAAACACCTCAAATTGAGGTGTTTTTCGTTTATAATTATTGTAAATAAGCTAATGCTTTTCTATTAACGATATAATGTAAAATGACCCACATACCTTTGCTTACTTTTGTCATTTGCATTCACAACATACCAATAATCACCTGTTGGCAATGGCTCTCCGGTATCTTCATACATACCGTCCCATTTACTAACTTGATCTAAAGTTTTAACCACACGACCATAGCGATCATAGATTTTCACCTCAATATTAGGGAAGAACTCTCTATTATTTGGCGCCCATAAATCATTGTTATTATCACCATCAGGAGTGAAAAAATTTGGTATATCTAACATTCCTGTAAATTCAAAAGGTATTGTTACTACGGCTGCACAACCTCCTTCATCACGAACTTCAATGGTTACTACTGTACTTTCATTGGTTGTGAAAACTGTTTCACTACCTGCAGATTCTCCTTGAAAAAAGTATTCGTAATTTCCAAAACCACCTTCCGCTAAAGCAGTAACTTCATTAGGACCTGTTTTTTCGGCTGTTAAAGTCAATGGTTCGTACAATTCAGTGGTAAATGTTACGGAGTTGGTACAACCATTTTCATGGTAGATGTAAACGGTATGATCACCAGTAGGCAAATCTCCCCAAGTGTATTCTGTTCCTGCATTTGCACTTATTGCATCAGTAGGGTCTGCAGGATTTAATGCAAATAACAATTCTGGAATTAAACTTGGATTCGCCATGACCACAGTTGCTGTGCTATTTGGAAAAATGCCATCGCAACCATAAACTACCTGTGGCTCTGCAGTAAGGTCAACACCAATCGTAATAGGAATTACCACATCACCAGGACATGAATTTGCATCACGAATAAAAACGATATAGGTTTCTCCTCCTACCAAGTTTTCAAAATATAAATCATCATTGCGTACATAAGGTTCTGATCCGTCAGAATTCGGACCAACCAAACGGGTTTCATAATAAGTATCAAAAGTAGAGGTGTCTACAAATGGTGTTCCACCAACAACCGAAATGGTTGCTGTACCGTCTGCAAATCCGATACAAGTTTCTGGGGTAGCGTCTATTAAAGATGCACTTATTACTTCAGGTTCAGTCACCTCAACAATTGCTCTTTCAAAACAACCATTTTCATCTTGAATTAGTATTTCATATGAACCAGCTGCTAATTCATCAAAAGTATAAATACCTGGTGTTGACGGGTCATTAAAGAATTCATTAAAATGAGGTGCAATTGCGAATTGAATTAACCCTACTCCACCACTATTTACCTCTATGGTTACCGAACCATCAGATGAACCGTTACAAGTAACAGGTACTGACGACGGTGTATATACTATAGGATCTGGTCGTAAAATTTCAAAAGGACCAGCAATATCGCTACAGGTTAAACCACTAGTTACAGCGATATAATAGTCACTACCCTGAGGAAGACCTTCGAATGTACCATTGTCTTGTGGACCACGAAATACGGTTGCAGTGGGTGCAGGAGCAAATGCATCAACAGGGTCGCCATTGTATAAGGTAAATACCTCTCCACCAACACCTCCATTAATAAATGATTCAATTCTACCATCTAATTCAGAGGCACATGAAATATCATCTGGTAAATTAGGAAGTAAAGTAATACCCGATGCATCTGTCATGGTAATACCATTAGATCTTACTGCTTCGCAGGTATTCGAGGCATTCTTTTTTCTTACATCAAACTGATATAATACACCAGCACTTCCATCAATCAACAACGATGCACTTGTAGGCATGTCAGTATAGACGCCTATTTGAACACCATTTTCAAAAGCCAAATACTCATATGTAAAAGCCGGATCAGGATTTGCTATAAATAATCTCATTTCACCTAAACCTCCACAACCAGGCACTCTTGTTTGCACCAATCGAGGTTCAATCGGTGGTGGTGGATTAACAAAATATGGTACAGTTACAAAACTACAATCATAACTAGACGATATCTCAATGGCATACCAACCTCCGCTTATGAATCCGCCGCTAGCACCAATAAATGTAGGTGTATTTTGAAGACCACTCGTTGAAGCAATATCTGTATTATCATTACTATTCAAGTACAACAATCTGTAATTATATCCAGCGCCAGGGTAACCACCAGTTGCACCCGGAGTTGCCGTAACAGCATCACCGCTTGTAGGGTCATACGCTTCTAATATGGCATTATTTCCATTTGGACATTGCAACCCTTGTGGCTCACGAATACCAGCATCAATTTGAGGAACAATTGGCAAATTAATATCAAAAGTATCAGTACAACCTTCCGTATCTCGAATTTCAACTCGGTAATCTCCACTAGATAAGTTCTGAAATTCATGGTTGTTTGAAAAAGCCACAACCTCAATGTAACCAGATCCGCTATCTTCTAATAAACGATACTCATATGCAGCAGTATCCCAACCGCCTGTACCTGTTGCCTCAATTATGCCCGTATTGTCATTACAACTAACATTACCTATTTCCATTGTAGTAACATCTAATACTCCATTTGGGGTACGTATCGTCGCAATATTACTGTCTCCAGAACAGAAAGGCATAGCTGTAGAAGTAATCTCTACAAAGAAGTTACCTCCAGGTAAGCCACTAATGGTTTCAGGGTTATTTGCTGTATCTAAGTTTCCTGTTGCTAATGGAGTCGTTTTACTAGGGTCATTACCACTATAAACCGTATAACTATATAACCCCGTATAATCAGTCACTTCAATACTTAATGCACCGTCAGTACCATTGAAACATTGCACTGGATTTGCCTCCGATATCACCACGATTGGCTCAATTGGGTCTACTACAGTATGAATAGGCATTGGATATGCACAACCGTTTGGCAAATTATCTTGTACCTCGAAAAGATAATCGCCTGACGATGGTAAAAATACATCTACGTAATTATTTCCTGGGGTATTGGTAACTGGTGCTACGGTCACAGCTGAAACAGTTGAAACAGTAAAATCTGTAGTACCCGAAACCTCAATACGAACACGTTCATCATCTCTACAATTTAATGGGTCAACCGCAATTATAGTTGGCACCACATCCATTGGTGGACTTATCGTAACACTTGCTGTTGTTTGACAACCGTTATCGTCAATAGCATATACGGTAATATTTTGCGTAGTACCATCATCCACAATTTCAAAAGTATTGCTCGTTTGATAGTTTTCAAAACCAGTAATACTATATCTATAATTTGTAGGCGTTCCCGGGTTTGTTATCGTAGCTGTTACAGTCGATGAACTAAATCTATTAGCACCTGATTCACAAACGAAAGGAGTAGCATCTGCTGTTATTGAAAATAGAGGTGGTTCTGTAATTATCAATTCACCTGATAAATCCGTACAATTTCTTGCCGTCACTACCTCAACCTCGTAACTACCCGGACCTAGGTTTGGAAATGATCCAGAAGCATTATTAGTAATTACAGCTCGTGTTGTAAAATTTAATAAACGGTAATCAATTGGTGCATCTACATCGGTACCTGCTTGCAAAACAATATCGATACTACCATCATTTTCGGCATTACATGAAATATTTTCAGGCGTAGTTGGTAAAATAACTGGTAGAATTGCAGCATCTAAATTGATATTTGTAACTAAGAATGTACAATTGTTAACACCATCAGTTACGTCTCTGTCAGTGACTAGAACTTCATAACTTCCTGGGGCAACTCCAGTAAAAATAGGATCATCAGATTGCGTTATTGGTCCAATACCAGCACCTAAGTAATTCGTACCTGTTAATTCATAATCGAAATTACCACTACCTCCATTAGTCGTAATTGTAATTTCACCATCGGCATCATTACACGTTGACTCTGTACTAAATCCTCCTGAGGCTGAAATAAACTCGAATACATCTGCAGTACCTTGGCTTGTACATCCGTTTGCATCAATTACATCAACCACATAGCTACCTGGGGTATTTACCACATAAGTATATTCCCAAAATGTACCATTATCAACAGGAAATTGAGAATCTCCGCCTAAAGTAAATCTTGGAGTGTCAACAGATGAAGGCACCCGTACAATAATATCAAACGAAGGTGAAGCAACTGCACATTGATTGTCTACTGCAAAGGTAGGCACTGGCAATGCAGGATCTAAAGGAATGATTTCAGCATTGGCGAAAGAAGTACACCCTAAGGCATCCTGTACATATACATCATAATTACCCGAAGGACCAAAATAAGTAGTACTCGCTGAGAAATCACCTGGCGTTGGTGGTACACCAACATTCATGAATGCGAAGGTATATGGACCACCGCCACCGCCATTACCCTGAACGGTAATAGATCCATCAGCAGTACAGTTGGCAGGATCGGTATTTAATATATCTATAGAAGGTAGATTCTGATCGACTATAATTCCAACAGCATCTGTACAGGTATCCGATAGATTTGTAACTAAAATTTGATAGTTGCCTGGCAACGTCAAATGATTATTTGAATAGGGGTCAGCAGTTGTTGTAACAGTTTCTAAAATCGTTGCAACACCCGTATCATTGTCAATTATTTCCATCTGAAGATCATCACCAATGGTATACCCTGAAACAGTATAAACAATTTCTCCGTTTCTGTTCACATCACAGAACCCTGCTGTAGAATTAGCTGTAACATCTAATGGAGAAAACCCGTCAATAGGAGGAATTTCTTGTTCGTATATACATCCGTTAGGAGCCAATACTTCTACGGTATATGCTACTCCATATTGAATTCCGTCTGTAGTATTACTAAACGTATGGGTGTCGGGACCAAAAGAATTGTCTAAGGCATAAAAAGCGCCTTGTCCTAAAATACGAATCTGGTAGGTTGGTACCGTTGGAAAAATAGTAGGCGTTACTTCAACCGTATACGTAAATGTAGAGTCGTCACAAGTTGTTGGTGGTGTAAAATTAATAGGAGTAATAATAACATCACTCGTACTTATACTAAAAGTATTTTCACTTCTACAACCGTTAGCGTCTAAAGTGACCACAGTATAATTACCTGGCACCAAACTTGGGTGGTTAATATTGATAGGTAATGATGCTCTAGCAATATCTGATTCCCTGGTTAGTTCAACACCTAAGTCATCTAAAACTATGAAGGTGAAGTTTTCAGTTCCATCAACAACACTTGTTATTTGTAAGCCACCTGCAACAACGTTACCAGCACTACATGTAGCAGGCAATGGATTTAAAGTTGTACTTGGTGGTGCCGTACCGTCTAAAGGTATGGTTACTGAAGCCGGCAAAGTTTCACAACCTCTAGAATCTCGAACTACATATGGATAGGTCGTACCCGCTATTAAATCTGAAAAAGTAGATTGAGTTCCAAAAGGTCCGCCATTAAAGCTAATTTCATAGCCTGGAACGCCACTTGTAGCATCTGGAGTAATGGTTACTATTCCGTTATTTGTTTCTCCACAGCTTGCAGGTGTTACAGCAACAGTTGCCGGGTCAATTGATTGTGGTGGGTTTAATGTTATCGGTTGTGATTGCGCAATACATCCTTCATTATCAGAAACTCTAAATAAATAATCTCCTGGAGTGTTTGTATCATAAGTAAATGTGTTCGTAGTAAATGGAGTACTGGCACCAAAAGTGGTTCCATTATCGATACTTACTTCATACGATTTCGGTGTAGCGTTTGCTAAATATCCACCAGTTACCTGAACTGTAATTTGACCATCAGCGCCACCACAAGGAATTTCACCCGTAATACTCGTATTTACTCTTAATTGTGGCCTAACAGTAACACTCAAATCATCAGAACAACCATTAGCATCTTCAACTTCAATAGTATAGTTCCCCGGACTTAAGTTGGTAAATGTACCTGAGGCTTGTAAAGGTCCGCCATTAATTCTGTATTGATGTGTTCCAATCGCTGCGGTACCGGCCGTTGAAGTAACGACCATAGTCGCACCAGTTCCTGGTACGTAACAAAAATCAGAAGTAGCGTCAAGACTTATTGTTGGAGCATCAATTGGTGTTAAATCAAAAGTAAAATCATCAGTACAACCCTCAGCATCGGTAACTGATAACGTATAAGTACCGGCAACAGAAAGGTTACCAAAAGTTGGTCCTGATTTAGGTCCAACCGTAGTCACACCTCCAGGATAAACCAGTGTATATCTATTGTTTCCCCAACCCCCAGTTGGTTGCGCTACTACTCTACCTAAATTTCCATTTGCACAACTCATGGCGGTAACGTTGCCTGTTAATGATAATGGCGTTGCAGGTTCTGACACCGTAAAACTTGCTGTATCAGTACAACCGGTATCAACATCGGTAACGGTAATGGTATAAGTATTTGGCCCTAACCCTGAAATAGAAACACTTCCTGAATTTTGAGCTGCACTCTCTCCTCCACCATTAATATTATAGGTATAATTATTTGCAAAGCCGTCAATTAAAAAAGCCCCTGACCCATCTGATGCTCCAGTACAAATTTGGGTATCTCCTCCTGCCTGTACCCTAGCACGAATAGTACTGATTACAGCCGGTGAATATCCTTCTGTATAAGTACAACCGTTAGCATCTCTAATTTGGAAAATATAAGATTGGGTAGCGTCTACACCAATAAAACTATCATTTGCGCCATTGTCTAAGGCAGATCCAGCCGGACTAATAATAGCATAGTTAACTATTGCTGCATTGCTAGTAGGAACTAATTGAATATCGACTGTATTTGCAGCACAATTACTATTAGTTGCGATAAAATCTATATCCGTTGGTGGATCAATTTCTAAAATAGTTATTGGTGTTAATTCTAATCGACAACCACCGCCATCTTCTATCATTGGTGTATAAGTACCTGCTACCAAGTCTGTATACGAAGTTGTTCCACTAAAATTGAGTCCGTCAATACTATAGGTATAACCGCTACCCGAACCGCCACTCGCAGGTCCGAAATCGATCTGGCCGCCATTAACACCACCTGAACCATCGCAAGTACGATCTGCTATTTTAGTTGCAGATCCTGTAATTACTCCAACTGTTGAAACCGTTATATCTGGTAAAGGTAAAGTACATTCAAATGCACCTTGTTGGTAACGAACTTCAACACCTGTATAGGTGCCTGCAGCCACTGAAATAGAAGGGTTTGTCACCCATGCATCACCAGAATTTACACGGTAAGATAAATTGTAACCTCTAGCATCAACCACATTAAAGTTGATTCTAGCTCCTCCATTCGTACAGGTACCGTCAACACCTGATGCATTGACATCAGGAGGAGATAAATTTTCAACATTTGAAGAAGCTGTTATAGAACAACCATTACTATCAGTAACAATAAAATCATAGCTACCAGCAGTAGTTACAGTATATGTTGTTGAACCGGTAAAAGAAGGTTGTACTGGGCCACCGTTTACGGTAAACGTATACGGTGCGGAACCACCTGAAGTATTTAAAGTAATATCAACATCAGTTATATTTGAACAACCAAAACTGCTATTTACTTCTGTTGAAGCATCTAAAGGTTGAAGTCCATTACCAATAACAATAGGGTTTCCACTAGTATCAACACTTTGACGTGGAGGATCGATACCGTTTAATGGATCACCAGTACACTGCTGTGTTTCTACTTGTACAATATATGTTCCAAAACCAACAGCAGCAAAAGTGTAGGTATCTCCTGGAAGGAAAGCTGTAAATTCTTGCGCAGTACCACTACTATCAAGTAAGGTATATTTATAAGGCCCCGGAACTGTATTGTTTACACTCACAGTAATACTCCCCGTATCACCGGAACAAGCCGCATCAACAAATGTGGCTTCTATTTGAATATCTTGTTGCTCAATAACAATTGGTTCATATGGGTATTCACATGCACCTGGTGTATTCTGCAGTCTGGCTTTAACATTATAGGTTCCTGCAGGTAAATTATCAAAAATTGGTCCTTGCCATGGTCCAAAACCACTACCGCTATCAATAGCGAATTCGTAAGCACTTGAAAGATTTGTTATTTGAATTCTGCCATCAACACCACAGATAAAATCTCTTTTAACATAACTTTGAGTAATGGTACTTTTTGCAACTTCAAAATAATACCAAGGCCCAGAACCATTAACACGTACACGAAATTCACCACCTGTAGCAGCTGAAATTGCACTTGCATCTATTGTTAAAGTTTGACCACTTCCAACTGAGGAATAGTTACAAGAAGCATCAGGGCAAGGGGTATTCATATCAGGTGTACAACCTCCCGTAACTTGTTCCCATTGAACACTTCCAAAAGGAGAACCTGCAAGAGAAATTACTCGGTCGTCAAAATCTCCACACAAACTAAATCTAGCCACTGTACTTCCATCATCTGCACAAGTAACCTCTTCATCGGCCCCTTGAATTATAGTAAAAAACATGGGCATACTGGCCACAGAAGAAGAGACTTCAGTATTTGCAGTTTTATGTATTTGTGGGGTTTTAGGGCTGTTCTCTTCCTTGGCGGCATGGTCATAATCAGTCGCAGCAATTGTCTCGACGATTAAATCGAAAACATTTGTTTTTGCAATTGCCGACGTGCCAACCACAGATAATACCATCAATAAAATGGTGAACAGCAATAGCCGTAAGTTTTTAGGGAGCATAGGTTAAGTCGAATTGAATAAGAATATCAATACTTTGGGGCGACAAATATTCTTGAGTGTAATTGTTTAAACTTATAAAATGTCTTTATATTTAACTTCTTTTGATGACCTTATAATATACTTCTAACGTTTGATTATGAAAAATAGTGTAATTATTCTATGTTTGTTCATTCTTTCCATTACACTTTCTTGTGCTCAAAGCGCTAAAAATCAAGCAACTAAAGCAAATACAGAGCCTTTTTCAAAGGTGTTATTATTCGATGAAATGCAGGTTCCATGGGGGTTCACTTTCCTACCGGATGGTGCTATTTTGGCTACAGAAAAATCTGGCAAATTTTATGTCTTAAAAAATGGCTCTAAAACACTGATTTCCAACGCACCCAAAGTTTACAATAGAGGGCAAGGCGGCTTGTTAGATGTTGTATTACATCCCAATTATAAAGACAATGGGTGGATATATTTTTCCTACACTTCACCTGAAGGAAAATCTAAGGGTGGTCATACTGCCTTAATGCGAGCCCAGTTAAAAGATAACTCACTTGTAAACAAAGAATTACTTTATAAAGCTAGTCCGAATACGACCAAAGGACAGCATTTTGGTTCTCGCATTGCTTTCGATAATGATGGTTATTTATTCTTAGCCATAGGTGAACGAGGTGCTCGTGACGACAACCCTCAAGACATAAAAAGAGATGGTGGTAAAATTTATCGATTCAATGACGATGGAAGCATTCCAACAGACAATCCATTTTACAATAAAGAAAACGCTAAAAAAGCTATCTATAGTTACGGCCATCGCAATCCTCAAGGTTTAATTTTACACCCAAAAACCGGAGAAATTTGGGATCACGAACACGGACCTAGAGGTGGTGATGAAATTAATATAATTAAGGCGGGTGCTAATTATGGATGGCCCGTGATTACCTATGGAATAAATTATAGTGGAACATCAATAACAGATAAAACAGAACAAGAAGGCATGGAACAACCCATTCATTATTGGGTGCCTTCTATTGCACCAAGTGGAATGGCTTTTATTACAACCGATAATTATGGAACTGATTGGAATGGCAGCTTGTTAGTCGGATCTTTGGCATTTCAATACTTAGAACGCTTAGAAATGAACGGTACTAAAGTAGTAAAACGCGAAAAATTAATGGAAAATTTAGGTCGTGTACGTGATGTACGCGAAGGGCCTGACGGATTAATTTATGTCGCTATTGAAGGTAAAGGCATTTATAAACTAGAACCAAAAAAATAAGTACTCTTTCAGCTTCTTGATTCGATGGCTTTTTTAACAGAACCATGGGTTTTAAGCAATTGCTCTGCTTCATCGTATTCCACTCCCAACCCTTCCATTACATAACGGGTTCCGCGGTCAACTAATTTATCATTGCTTAATTGCATATTCACCATTTTATTTCCTTTAACCCTACCGATCTTTATCATTAGAGCTGTAGAAATCATGTTTAAAACCAACTTTTGAGATGTACCACTTTTCATTCGCGTACTTCCTGTCACAAATTCGGGACCTACATTTACTGCAATGGGAATATCAGCAGCAACAGTAAGCGGCGAACCAGGGTTATTCGTGATACCAGCAGTAAGCAATCCGTTTTTCTTAGCATCAGCAATTCCTCCTAAAACATATGGCGTAGTACCCGATGCCGCAATACCAACGACTACATCTATATCAGTGATGTTATGGGTTTGCAAATCCTTCCAAGCTTGAATGCGATCATCTTCCGCATTTTCGACAGCTTTTCGAATAGCAATATCACCTCCCGCAATTAGACCTACTACTCTTTCATGGGGCATTCCAAAAGTCGGTGGAATTTCAGAAGCATCTAAAATACCAAGTCTACCACTTGTACCAGCACCAATATAAAAAAGCCTTCCGCCTTTATCAAAACGTTCTGCCAATGCATCAACCAACTCCGTAATTTGAGGAATTACCTTAGCAACAGCGTCAGCGATTTTTTGATCTTCTTCATTCATCTTTGATAAGATAGCAGCAGTGTCTAACTTTTCTAAATTGTCATGATTGGAGGGTGTCTCTGTAATTTTGATATAGTCCATAAATTATAAAATTCGAATATCGTGGTTTCTGAATGAGTTTAAGAGCTGATTTTCAGGCTCTAATTCGGTAATCATAGTATTAATCGCATTAATATCGCAGGTTTTATACCGATGCTGCGAATTTAATTTTTCTGAAATACATAACAATACTGTTTTTTTGGCAGATTTAATTACTGCTTTTTTGAGCTGTACAATATCCCAATCAAACTCCGTCAATCCACCTTGAGAATCAACATACCCTGTTCCAATAAAGCTGTAATCAACCTTGATTTCAGAAAGATTATGTATAGCATTAGCCCCAATTGAAATTTGAGAATCTTTAGAGATTTGACCTCCGATAAAGATAACAGTCACATTGGGTTTAGAAGAAAGTTCCATTGCTACAGGCAAACTCAAGGTAAAGCAAGTGAGTTCTAAAGTTGGCGGAATTAATCGAGCTAATTCCAAACACGTAGTACCTCCATCAACGAAAATAACGCTCCCCTCTTTTAATATTGACACCGCCTTTTCTGCAATTTTAATTTTCTGGTCTAGTGCATAAATATTTGTATTTCTGGTACTATTGGTTGTAAAACCTAAAGAAATTGCTCCCCCATGTACTTTACGTAGTTTTTTATTGGCATCTAATTCTTTTACATCTCTTCGTACTGTATCTATACTCACATCTAAAGACTCTGCAATATCTGTTAACAGAATTCGATTGTGAAGTTCTACCTCATTCAAAATGGTTTGTTGTCGTTCTTCTTTTAACATAATTAATACACTAATAACGCAAATATAGGCAATATTATAGTATGCCGTTTTGTTCAGGTTCAAGATTAAATAATCTTTAAATTATCATTAAAAAAGCATAAAACAGCAAAATAAAACGCAAAAAACAGCAATTAATTGTAAAATTGCATACATTTGCATGATTCTAATTTTCACTATAGAACTAATTTCAAAGGCAGTAAAGAATATGATACCATCAGCAGAAACATCACAAAATAGTATTGATTTTAAACCTGTAGGACAGTTTGAAGAAACTAGATTCGAAAAAATTCATAATGTCATCTTTGCAGATTCCAACTGGGCATCAATCAAAGTAGCGCAAGAAATTGCAGCATTAATTAGAAAAAAACAGGCAGTAAATAAATCATGTGTTTTAGGTTTAGCAACAGGTTCATCACCTATTCGTGTATATGAAGAATTAGTGCGAATGCACCAAGAAGAAGACTTAAGTTTCTTTAATGTAATAACTTTTAATTTGGATGAATATTTACCGATGGATGGAGATAATCATCAAAGCTATTGGTACTTCATGCATGAACATCTCTTCAATCATGTTGATATTCCTAAAGGAAATATTAATATTCCAGATGGCACCATCTCTCATGAGAAAGTAATTGATTATTGCTTAGGCTACGAAAAAGCAATCAAAAAGGCAGGCGGACTCGATTTTCAACTTTTAGGCATTGGTAGAAGTGGCCATGTTGGCTTTAACGAGCCGGGTTCTCATTATAATTCAGGTACAAGAGTAATAACACTTGATCATATTACTAGAGTTGATGCGGCCCCTTCTTTCTTAGGTATTGATAACGTTCCTCGAAAAGCAATTACCATGGGTATTGCCACTGTTATGAGTGCAAAAAGAATTGTGCTTTTAGGCTGGGGAGAAAACAAAGCTGAAATAATTAAGCAAACCGTTGAAGGTGAAATATCATCACAGGTACCCGCCACCTATTTGCAAAATCATAAGAACTGCACCTTTGTACTAGATACTGGTGCTGGTAGCAGATTAACTAGAAACGAAACACCATGGTTGGTTGATGAATCTTTAGCGTGGGACAAAGCCCTAACTTCTAAAGCAATCGTATGGTTATGCAGGGCCACCGAAAAATCTATTCTAAGTCTTACGGATAAAGATTATAACGACAATGGAATGTCTGGTCTACTTAGTGTGCAAGATTCTTATGACTTAAACATAAAAATGTTCAATCAGTTGCAGCATACCATTACTGGGTGGCCTGGCGGAAAACCAAATTCTGATGACACTAGCAGACCAGAACGCGCAGAGCCAGCAAAAAAAAGAATCATTATTTTTAGCCCGCATCCTGATGATGATGTTATTTCAATGGGAGGTACATTCGATCGCTTGGTTGAACAAGGTCATGAAGTACATATTGCCTATCAAACTTCTGGAAACATTGCAGTCTCCGATACCGATGCGCTACGATATGCTGAAATATCAAAAAGAATATGTGTTTCTGAGGAAGCACAAACGATTATTGATACGATCAAAGAAAAAAAAGAAAGCAGTTTTGACTCCGTTGAAGTCAGAAAACTAAAAGGGAATATTCGCCGAGGAGAATCTTATGCTGCAACGCGATATTTGGGGCTTAATGATGAAAATGTACATTTTTTAGACCTTCCTTTCTATGAAACCGGTACCATCAAAAAAAATAGTCTCACTGAAAAAGACATTGAAATAGTAATGGACATCATTAATGAAATCAAACCGCATCAAATTTATGCTGCTGGTGACTTGGCAGATCCGCATGGCACACATAAAATATGTCTTGATGCTGTTTTTGAAGCTATGAAAAGAATGCAATCTAAAGAATTCATGAAAGACTGTTGGTTATGGTTATATCGTGGAGCTTGGCATGAATGGGAAGTTAGCGAAATTGAAATGGCTGTACCGATGAGTCCGAGTCAAGTGTTGCGAAAACGAAATGCTATTTTTTGTCATCAATCGCAAAAAGACGGCGTGATGTTTCAAGGTGATGATTCAAGAGAATTTTGGATGCGCGCTGAAGAACGCAATAAGAATACTGCAGCTACATACAGAGCACTTGGGCTGTCAGATTACGCTGCAATGGAAGCTTTTGTATGTCACAAGTTTGAATAATTTTCCCTTACATAATTTTAAAGGCCTATTTTTAATGCGAAATAGACCTTCTTTTTTTACCTATGATTCGACCATTACTTTTACTAACGCTATTCATTTGTTTATCATCTTGTAACGCGTTTAAAAACGTACCACAACCAACAACAGAATTCAGAGGCTTTTGGGTAGCTACTGTAGTTAACATTGATTGGCCAAAACATAGCGCTGATAATATGGCTAAAAAGAAAGCCGACTTCCTAAAAATTTTAGATTTCTATGAAGACCTCAACTTTAATACAGCAATCGTTCAAGTACGTACTGCTGGTGATGCCTTTTATAAGTCAAATCATGCGCCGTGGTCTCGGTTTTTAACAGGTACAGAAGGTACTCCTCCAAATTCTCAAACTAGCCTTCTTGAATGGATGATTAATGAAACACATCAACGAGGAATGGAATTTCATGCTTGGTTAAACCCGTATCGTGCAACCTTTGATTTAAAAACTGAAATACTCAGTGATGATCATGATTATAATATACATCCCGAATGGATGTTGAAATATGGCAAGAAATATTACTACAATCCTGGGTTACCAGAAGTTCAAGAACACATGACTGCTATTATTGAAGAAATTGTTACCAACTTTGATATTGACGGGGTTCATTACGATGATTATTTCTATCCATATACGATCAAAGGTGAAGTATTTAATGATGATATTTCCTTTTACAACTGTGCCTTGCCTGATCAAGATTTAGCGGATTGGCGACGAAGCAATATTGATTCTTTGATCAAAAAAAGTTACAATGTCATCAAAGACACAAAACCTTGGGTGCAGTTTGGTGTTAGTCCGTTTGGAGTGTGGAAAAACAAAGCCACCGACCCAAAAGGTTCTGATACCAAAGCTGGACAAACGACTTACGATAACTTGTACGCTGACCCTTTACTTTGGATGCAAAATGGATGGCTAGATTATATCGTTCCACAAGTTTATTGGAGTATGAACCTTCCCGTAGCTTCACATGAAAAAATAGTCAACTGGTGGGCCAACAACACTACAGGTACAAAGCTATATATTGGTAATGGCCCCTACAAAATAAGAAACAATAGCGATAAAGCTTGGGATAATAAAAAGGAACTTCCCAATCAAATAGCATTAGCACGAGAAACCAATGAAGTTCAAGGAAATGTGTTTTTTAGTGCTAAAAGTTTAATGGTAGAAAACGAAGATGTAGTGCGAATATTAAAGCGCAAATTATACAAACACAAAGTGTTACATCCATCACCGATTTTAGAATCTAAACCCAAGTTGACAACCCCTACCCTCACGGCTGTAAGATCTAAAAATCAAGGAATAGAGTTAACTTTTCGTGATTTAGAATCTTATCATTTTGCCTACATCTATCCTGAAAAGGATAACTTACAAACCAACAAAAAACTGTTAGAACAGATTTTTACAGGTGGTGCTTCTACATTTCGTATCAAGGCAAAAAAAGCTACCAAAAAGAAGAGGGTTCGTATCGTATTTACTGATAAGTATGGAAGCCTATCCGAACCAATAATTGTACATTTAAACCAAACCAACTAACATGATTAAAAAAAATAAATGGGCTTGGGCATGGGTACCCACCTTATACTTCGCTCAAGGCTTACCATATGCTCTGGTAGTTACGGTTTCAGTTATCATGTACAAAAAATTAGGGTTTAGCAATGCTGACCTTGGCCTGTATACTAGCTTACTTTATCTCCCATGGGTGATTAAACCATTATGGAGTCCGTTTGTAGATTTAAAAAGCACAAAACGCAATTGGTTTCTAGGCATGCAATTGCTAGCGTCAGTAGCTTTATTGGCGATTGGTTTGACTTTACCTACCAATATTTTTTTCGTAACCAGTCTCGCCTGTTTTTGGATGGTCGCCTTCGCATCAGCTACCAATGACATTGCCACTGATGGGTACTACATGATAGGCTTGACAGAAGAAAAGCAGTCTTTTTTCGTAGGTCTTCGAAGTGTGTTTTATAAGCTAGCCAGCGTCACCGGTCAAGGACTTTTGGTCGTATTGGCTGGCACTTTAGAGCAGTATTATGGCGATAACACCAAAGCGTGGTCTATGACCATGATTTGTGCCGGTACACTCGTGTTATTAATGACCATCACGAATTTCTTTACCACCCCTAAATTCGAGACTTCGAGTTCTATTACTTTAGAAAAACCTAAGGGATTTTTTGAAGTTTTCATATCTTTTTTCAAGAAACCTGGCATGGGTATGGCCATCACATTTATCCTTTTTTTTAGATTAGGAGAATCGCAACTAGTCAAAATGGCCTCTCCCTTTTTGCTTGATCCAACATCGGTTGGGGGACTCGGTTATTCAACTTCAGAAGTCGGGACCATTTATGGTACCATTGGCGTAATCTTTCTAACGGTTGGCGGTATTTTAGGGGGAATTTTGATTTCTAGAGATGGATTAAAAAAATGGATGCTACCGATGCTCATTAGCCTTAATGCGCCAAATGCCTTGTACGCTTTATTAGCCATTACCGGAACCAACAGCGCGATCGCCGTAACCGGAACCGTCATAGTGGAGCAATTTGGCTATGGATTCGGTATAGCTGGTTTCATGGTTTATCTAATTTATGTTGCTGAAGGAAATTCTAAAACTTCCCATTATGCCCTTGCTACTGGTTTTATGGCTTTGGGTATGATGCTTCCGGGATTAATCAGTGGTTTTATGCAAGAATGGCTCGGTTATGATGGTTTTTTCATTTGGGTCGTGCTTGCAGCATTACCGGCGTTCATCCTTCTAAAATTTATCAAATACCCACCTAATTTTGGAAAAGCACGAGAAACCAATGAATAGTTTAATGACATACAAAGAAGTTAATACTCAAATGACTTTAAAAGAGAAAATTGGTCAATTGTTTATGCCTGCCGCTTTCATCAATGATTCGGAAGAGGAGATTCAAAAACTAGAGGTATTAATAAAAAATTACGGCGTAGGTTCACTTTGCTTTTTTCACAGTCGAGCAAGTGCCGCAACCAACTATGAAGGTAAAAAAGAAGTTGTTTTTAATGACAATAGCTTTGAAACCCTAAAGCAATTAATTAAGCGCTATCAAAAGGTATCGAAACACCCCTTATTAATTGCCATCGATGCAGAATGGGGACTTGCAATGCGAATAGAAAATACACCGCAATACCCTTATGCTATTACTTTAGGCGCCATTCATGAGAATAATGAATTGATTTTTGAAGTGGGGCAAGCTATTGCCAAAGATTGTAAAGCTGCGGGTATTCATTGGAATTTAGCACCTTGTGTTGATATCAATAATAATCCAAATAATCCTGTAATTGGGTATCGCTCATTTGGTGAAAATAAAAAAGAAGTGGCTCAAAAGGCATTGGCCTTTGTAAAAGGTACCGAAAGCGAAGGTGTCTTGACAAGCATAAAGCATTTTCCTGGCCATGGTGATACCGCAACTGACTCACATTTAGGGCTTCCGCTAATTGAAAAATCAAAAGATGAGCTGATAGCTAATGAACTATTTCCTTTTCAAAAAATTATTGATGAAGGGGTAGATTCTGTAATGGTCGGTCACCTCTCTGTACCATCACTTGCAAATGGTCGTACAACTTCGTCCAGCATTTCTAAAGAGATCATCAAAGGAGTTTTAAGAACCGAGATGGGCTATAAAGGTGTAGTTATTTCCGATGCTTTGAACATGCACGCTGTTTCTAAAAATTATCCTGAAAAAGGAGAACTAGAATGGCTTGCCTTTGATGCCGGAAATGATGTTTTATGTTTTGCTGAAAATATTCCCGAAGCGATAGAAACTATCTTCCTAAAGGCCAATGAAACACAAATTAAGGAGAGTTTTGAAAGAGTATGGACATTAAAAGAGAAAGCCTTAAAATCGGTTTCTGCTGCCAATACTGATCTTAATATTAGTACTGCTCTAAACCATAAACTAGCAGAGAAAAGTTTGACCTTTTTAAAAGGAACTGCACCTGAACTTTCTAATTTTCGGGCGACCAACTTTTGTACATTAACCATCAAACGATCTGATGCAACCGTGAGCAAAGCGGATATTTTAGCTAGTTTAGAGGAATCAAAAAAAGAAATGCATCTAGAGAAAGAGGTGCTTATTTTACTGACACCCCCACAGGTAAAACCAGTCGATAATTTTGGTTTGCTACAAGCGGAAATTGACCTCATAAATGAATTGTCAATTACTAAAAATGTAGCGCTATACCTTTTTGGAAATCCCTATATATTATACCTTTTCAACCTATCAGCCATGAAAATAGTAGTAATCGCATATCAAGATTTCACTTCATTTCAAGAGGTCGCAACAGCACATTTTTTAGGTAAAATAACCGCTGAAGGCAAATTACCTATTTCTATAAATCAGCAAACAAAATGAAAACTTTTAAAATACTCGGACTCATGTCAGGCACTTCGCTTGACGGATTAGATTTATGCTATTGCCACCTTTCAAAAAATGAAGATCAATGGTCTTTTGAAATTATCAAAACTGATAGCATTTCATATACAACTGAGATGCAATCCGAATTAAAAAATTCCATTTTTCTCAAAGCAGTTGATCTATTAGAATTCCATAATACCTATGGCACTTGGTTGGGAGCTCAGGCAAAAACCTTTATTTCAAAACACCAATTAGAAGTTGATTATATTGCCAGTCACGGTCATACTTCACACCACCAACCACAAAACGGAATTACATTTCAAATGGGGTCAGGTCAACATTTGGCTAATGAAAGTGCCCATAAAGTAATCTGTGATTTTAGAACCAATGATGTTGCTTTAGGCGGGCAAGGTGCTCCGCTAGTTCCTATTGGGGATCAACTCTTTTTTAATGAATATGATTTTTGTTTGAATTTAGGGGGAATTAGTAATATTTCTCTCGTTCAAAATGGAAAACGTATTGCTTACGACATTGGTTTAGCCAATATGATATTGAATTATATCACCAACAAAATCGATTTAAATTACGACAATGAAGGTCAACTTGCTCGAAGTGGAACTATCAACAAAACAATGCTAGCAGAACTAAATGCTCTCAATTACTATTTATTGCCACACCCAAAGTCTATAGGTTATGAATGGTTTGTAGAAAAAGTAGCGCCTATCGTTGACGCAACAGATGATACTACAGAAAATCTGCTCCATACAGCAGTACATCATATTTGTGAAAAAATTGCACAGCAAGTAGAACTTAATGCGGTTCAAGATGAAAATTCGTTGTTTGTAACTGGCGGCGGTGCCTTGAATGATTTTCTTATTGAAACTTTACAACAGAAACTAGGTGCTCGTACTCAAGTTGTTGTTCCTGAAAAAATACTTATTGAATTTAAAGAAGCCTTAGTGTTTGCTTTAATGGGTGCTCTAAGAATGGAGCAAGAAATAAATGTTTTAAAATCAGTTACCGGAGCCAAAAGAGATTCATCTAGTGGCGTTCTATATTTACCAAACTAGTTTTGAGAGAATTACCTATCTTAGAAATGTTATTTTAAAACCGCTACTTATGACCGATAAACAATCAAAAGCAAAAGGCTACTGGAAAGAAAATCTCAAGTACCTTTTTATCTTACTTGCAATATGGTTTATGGTTTCGTATTGCGCTGGAATTCTTTTCAAAGATGCTCTTGACGCTATTCAAGTAGGGGGATTCAAACTAGGTTTTTGGTTTGCCCAACAAGGCTCTATTTATGTTTTTGTTATTCTGATTTTCGTATACGTCAAGTTGATGAACAAACTAGATAAAAAATACGGTTACGACGAATAACCGGTTCGAACAGCAAAATAACATAACCAACAAGCAAGACTATGAGCGTTCAAATATGGACCTACATTCTAGTAGGAATTACTTTTAGTATTTATATCGGGATAGCTATTTGGTCACGTGCTGGGTCTACAAAAGAATTTTATGTCGCTGGCGGTGGCGTTTCTCCACTGGCGAACGGCATGGCTACAGCCGCCGATTGGATGTCGGCCGCATCTTTTATTTCTATGGCCGGTATTATCGCTTTTGCAGGGTATGATGGCTCGGTATACCTCATGGGGTGGACAGGCGGTTACGTTTTACTAGCACTTTTACTCGCCCCCTACTTAAGAAAATTCGGAAAGTTTACCGTACCTGACTTTATTGGCGATCGTTACTATTCAAAAACCGCAAGATTGGTTGCAGTTTTGTGTGCGCTGCTCGTTTCTTTTACCTACGTCGCCGGACAAATGCAAGGCGTTGGGCTGGTATTCTCAAGGTTTCTTGAAGTTGATATGAATACCGGGGTGATCATCGGAATGGTCATCGTACTTTTTTATGCGGTTTTAGGAGGAATGAAAGGTATTACTTATACTCAAGTAGCCCAGTATTGTGTGCTCATATTTGCCTTCATGGTACCCGCAATTTTTATTTCTTTTCAAATGACCGGAAACCCAATTCCGCAATTAGGAATGGGGTCTACCTTAAATGACGGATCTGGTGTTTTTCTGTTGGATAAACTAGACGGACTATCAACAGAATTAGGATTTGAAGAATATACCAGCGGATCAAAATCAATGATTGATGTATTTGCAATAACCTTAGCTTTAATGGTAGGTACCGCAGGGTTGCCACATGTAATTGTTCGATTCTTTACCGTAAAACGGGTAAAAGATGCTCGAAAATCTGCTGGATGGGCCCTGCTACTAATTGCTATTTTGTATACCACGGCGCCAGCAGTTTCTGTTTTTGCTAGAACCAATATGATTGATACAGTGAACAATCAGCCCTATGCGAATATGCCAGAATGGTTTTCAAAATGGGAAATTACAGGACTCATTTCCTTTGACGATAAAAACGGTGACGGATTAATTCAATACGTTGCCGATGCCGATACAAATGAATTGCAAGTAAATAGAGATATTATGGTACTGGCCAATCCTGAAATTGCCAATTTACCCAATTGGGTGATTGCCTTAGTTGCTGCTGGCGGATTAGCCGCAGCACTTTCAACTGCTGCAGGATTGTTATTGGTCATCTCATCATCGGTTTCTCATGATTTAATCAAAAAAGTTTTCAAGCCAGACATATCAGAGAAAGGAGAACTTTGGGCAGCTAGAGGCGCTGCCACTGTAGCAGTAATCATTGCTGGCTACTTCGGAATAAACCCACCAGGATTTGTTGCTGCAGTTGTTGCACTTGCCTTTGGTTTGGCAGCCGCATCATTTTTCCCTGCTATCGTTTTGGGTATTTTCTATAAAAAAATGAATAAAGAAGGCGCTATAGCAGGCATGGTAGTTGGAATATCGCTCATGCTCTTTTACATGCTGAAATTTAAATTCGGAATTTTTGACGGAGGAAAATTAGCCGTGGCCGGATTAAAAGAAGATTGGTGGTTTGGAATTTCGCCCGAAGGTTTTGGTAGTGTGGCGATGGTTGTCAATTTTATCGTATCTATAACGATTATGAAGTTCACTCCAGCTCCTCCCGAAGAGGTTCAAAAAATAGTGGAAGATATTCGTATTCCTAGTGGTGCAGGTGCTACATCAGATCATTAATTGATTTTCGAAGAAGTTGACACTTTAAACTGCTGGGGGGTCATCAGCTCCATCTTCTTAAATTGTCTGTTAAAATAACTGGTATTGTTAAATCCTGATTTATAGGCGATTTCTGCAATGGTAAAATCTTTGGATTTCTGTATCAGTTTCTTTGCAAACTTTATCTTCTCTGAATTGATATAATCGATAGGAGAGATACCCAAAGTATTCTTGAATTTTTTATGAAAATGGGAAGAGCTTAAACATGCTTTTTCCGCCAAAAGTTCAACATTCATCGCCTTATCTGTCAAATTCTCTTTAATATATTTGATAACCAAACCAATTCGGGTATCATCAATCATCGAGTCACAATTCGTCAAAATAATCGATTTCGCTTTGGTTTGCAGCAGTCTTATGATCAGTTCTTGAATCATTAAATCTAAAAGCACATCTTTAGACTTATTGTTATTCGTAAAGGTATGCACTAATCGTTCTACAAGAATATTAACATCAGTATTGTTTGTTAAATGTGAAGCAGCATTGTCTAACGCCCAATCATTGTTTTCATTTTCAATGGCGACTTGATGATTGAAATATTGCACCACTTCTTCAATTTTATGTGCATCTAACCCTAAGGCCAAACATTGAGTTGGGGTATTTTTTGTTGCAATAGGAAAATCAATCACCATATCCTTTTGAGCAGGCATTACAACAGACTCCCCAGGAAAAAAATCAAAAGGTGTCATGCCATTTAAATGCATAACCTTTTTTCCCGAAAGCATACTTGCAATCACCGGATAGTCGAATTTCAAAACCACCTTTTCTGCTTCCTCAAAAGTTTCATAAATATTTAACTCCGCATACTTCGCATTATAAGTGGTTTTGTTTTCCACTAATGTGGTGATTTTCCTCGTGTTAGTATGATGCTTTAACAACTGTTTCATGTTCAATATTAGCAAATTAACATCACAATAAAGTGGAATAATAGATATGTTCTACTCTATAATAAATACGTGCAATACAATTCATATTTAATAAAATAAATTTATAAAAATTAAATTAAATGCATTAATCAAGACTTTTAATTGATAAAATCACAATTCACCTAACATATCAATGGTCTATGAGCATTATATCATAAATCTTATAAAAAGCATAACTATGAGTTACTCAAAACCTCAGTTCAAAGAAAAATACCACAACTTCATTAATGGAAAGTTTGTCGCGCCCATTGCTGGTGATTACTTCGAAAACACCTCTCCGGTAGACAATAGTTTAATTGCAAAATACCCGCGTTCACAAAAAGAAGATGTAGAACTAGCCTTAGATGCAGCAAATGCGGCTAAAGATTCATGGGGCTACACTGCTGCTGCAGAACGTGCTGCAATGTTAAATAAGGTGGCAGACATTATTGAAGAAAATCTTGAAGAATTCGCCTTGGTAGAAACCTGTGATAATGGAAAGCCGATTCGCGAGACCTTAAATGCTGATATTCCATTAGCGGTTGATCACTGGCGGTATTTTGCAGCTTGTATTCGAGCGGAAGAAGGTAGTGCTACAGAATTAGATGCCAATACATTATCAATGAATATCAAAGAACCTTTGGGTGTGGTTGGTCAAATAATTCCATGGAATTTCCCCTTACTTATGCTTTCTTGGAAACTTCCGCCGGCACTTGCCACTGGAAATTGTGTGGTTCTGAAACCCGCTGAACAAACACCGTCTACTGCTACCTTATTGATGGAAAAAATTGCTGATGTTTTTCCTCCAGGGGTACTAAATGTTGTTCATGGTTTTGGACCTGAAGCCGGTAAACCTCTAGCATCGAGTTCAAAAGTTGACAAAGTTGCTTTTACCGGAGAAACTACCACGGGGCAACTCATTATGCAATACGCTTCAAAGAACTTGAATCCGGTGACGATGGAATTGGGTGGTAAATCTCCCAACGTATTTTTCAATTCCGTGATGGATGAAGACGATGCATATTTAGATAAAGCCATTGAAGGAGCCGTATTGTTTGCCTTCAATCAAGGTGAAGTCTGTACTTGTCCTTCGAGACTTTTGGTACAAGAAGACATTTACGATGCCTTTATGAAACGTGTTATCGAGAGAACAAATGCAATTGTACAAGACAACCCATATGACACGAACACCATGGTTGGTGCACAAGCGTCAAACGATCAATATGAAAAGATAAAATCATACTTAAAAATTGGTGTTGAAGAAGGCGCAAAAGTCTTGGCCGGTGGAGAAGCAAATGTACTAGATGGAGATCTCGCCAACGGTTTTTACATAAAACCAACTATCTTAGAAGGTCACAATAAAATGCGGGTTTTTCAAGAAGAAATATTTGGGCCTGTTGTTTGTGTCACTAAATTCAAAGATGAAGCTGAGGCATTAGAAATTGCTAATGATACACTATATGGATTAGGTGCTGGTGTTTGGACAAGAGACGCACATCAATTATATCAAATTCCTCGTGCTATTAAAGCTGGTAGAGTTTGGGTAAATTGTTACCATGCCTACCCTGCCCATGCTCCTTTTGGAGGTTATAAGAAATCGGGATTTGGAAGAGAAAATCACGTGATGATGTTGAATTATTACCGCCAGACGAAAAACATGCTGATATCGTATGACAAGAACAAACTAGGTTTCTTTTAGAATATAGCATATTGAATATTAATAGGCTGGATAATTCCCAGCCTTTTAAACTAATAAAATTATGCAACGCGTAGCCATAACAGAAAAAGCAGCAGAAACCGTTCGACTACTGCAAAAAAAACACGGAGAACTGATATTTCACCAAAGCGGCGGCTGCTGTGATGGTTCGTCTCCTATGATTTTTGAGAAAGATGAAATGTATTTAGACGAAAGTGATGTGCTTTTAGGCCAACTTGAAAATGTCAATTTCTACATGAACATCGATCAATTTGAATATTGGAAACACACACATTTAACTATAGATATTACCGAGGGAAGAGGTTCAAGTTTTTCTTTAGAAATTCCGCTCGGATTACGTTTTATTGTCATTTCAAGACTTTTAACTGAAGATGAAAATACCTTTTTTAATTCCTCACAAAAATCTTAAATTGCTTTTCCAATTTAATACTAGTTCATGAGCAATTACCATATCAAACATTTAGAAGAATACTTTCAAGTATATCGAAAATCCATACGTAACCCTGAGGGATTTTGGGAAGAAATTGCTGAAGAACATTTCGTTTGGCGTAAAAAATGGAATAATGTTTTACAATGGGATTTTTCTAAACCAGAAATAAAATGGTTTGAAGGTGCTCAATTAAATATTACTGAAAATTGCTTAGACCGACACTTACCCACACGCGGTAATAAAACTGCAATTCTTTTTGAACCCAATGATTCAAAAGAAGAAGCAGAACATATTACTTATTATCAATTGCATGAACGTGTTTGCCGTATGGCGAATGTACTTTTAGATAAAGGCATTAAGAAAGGTGATCGGGTTTGTATTTATCTTCCTATGATTCCTGAACTGGCTATTGCATTACTTGCTTGCGCTCGTATTGGAGCTATACATTCTGTGGTTTTTGCAGGTTTTTCTGCCAATGCACTTTCTACAAGAATAAACGATTCAGATTGTAAAATGGTCATCTGTTCTGATGGTTCTTTTAGAGGAAGTAAAACTATTGACCTAAAAGGTATTGTTGATAAGGCTTTGGAAGATTGTAAAGGAGTTAAAAAGGTATTGGTGGCCAAACGGATTAATTCTAAGATTGACTTGAAAGAAGGTCGTGACGAATGGCTACAACCCCTTTTAGATAATGCATATGCAGATAATACTGCTGAAGTAATGAACGCAGAAGATCCGTTATTCATTTTGTATACATCAGGCTCTACTGGAAGGCCCAAAGGTATGGTGCATACCACTGCTGGCTATATGGTATATACCGCATATACATTTAAAAATGCTTTTAAATACACCGAAAATGATGTGTATTGGTGTACCGCCGATATTGGTTGGATTACTGGCCATTCTTATATTGTTTATGGTCCATTGGCCAACGGAGCGACCACGGTAATGTTTGAAGGGGTTCCCTCCTATCCTGATTATGGTCGTTTTTGGCAAGTTGTTGAAAAACATAAAGTCAATCAATTTTATACCGCACCTACCGCAATTAGAGCATTGGCCAAAGAGAATTTAGAATTTGTAGAAAAACATGACCTATCCTCTTTAAAAGTTTTAGGATCGGTAGGAGAGCCAATTAATGAAGAAGCATGGCACTGGTACAACAACAACGTTGGCAAAAAGAACAGTCCGATTATTGATACTTGGTGGCAAACCGAAACTGGTGGTATGATGATTACCCCTATTCCCTATGTAACGCCCACTACTCCGACTTATGCGACATTGCCATTTATTGGCATTCAACCGGCATTGATGGATGAAGAAGGAAAAGAAATTAAAGGAAACCAAGTCGATGGTCGTTTGTGTATAAAATTCCCCTGGCCTTCGATTGCTCGTACCATTTGGGGAGATCATGACAGGTATCGAGACACCTATTTCTCCGCATATAAAGACATGTATTTTACAGGTGATGGGGCATTAAGAGATGCCGTTGGGTATTATCGAATTACTGGTCGAGTAGATGATGTAATAATCGTTTCAGGGCATAATTTAGGTACAGCACCAATTGAAGACTCCATCAACGAACACCCAGCAGTAGCCGAAAGTGCTATTGTAGGTTTTCCACATGATGTAAAAGGCAATGCTTTATATGGATATGTAATTTTAAAGGAAGTAGGTGAAACACGTGACCGTGATAACCTTAGAAAAGAAATCAACCAACAGATTACTGAGCAAATTGGCCCTATTGCAAAACTTGATAAAATTCAATTTGTACCCGGGCTACCAAAAACACGAAGTGGTAAAATTATGCGTCGAATTCTCCGAAAAATTGCCAGCAAAGATACCTCCAACCTGGGCGACACAAGTACTTTACTGAACCCAGAAGTAGTGAAGGATATTATGGATAATGCCTTGTAATTACTTTTCTTTCCTATTTTTGCTTAAAATTTAAAAGAATAGATGCTAATTATAGGAATTGCAGGAGGTACAGGATGCGGTAAAACAACAGTAGTCAATCAGATTATTGAAGAATTACCAGATGAAGAAGTGGGTGTAATTTCTCAAGATTCATACTACAATGATTTATCTCATTTAACTCTTGTAGAACGACGTAAAACCAATTTTGATCATCCTAACTCCATTGATTTTGAACTCTTGGCGCATCATTTAAAGGAGCTTAAAGCAGGTAATTCTATTCAACAACCTGTATATTCTTTTCTAGAATGCAATCGTACCGATGAAACCATACCCACCCACCCCACCAAGGTCATTATCGTTGAGGGTATTTTGATTTTAACCAATAAAGAAATTCGTGACATGTGCGATATTAAAATTTTCGTACATGCCGACTCTGATGAACGACTTATTCGAAGATTAAAAAGAGATGTGAATGAACGCGGATGGAATCTTGATGAAACCATAGAAAAATATCAAAGTATTCTAAAACCTATGCACGATCAATTTATTGAACCTAGCAAAGAATACGCAGATATCATTATTCCGAATAACAAATATAATACCGTAGCTGTTGATGTAGTGCGAAGTGTTGTAAATGAAAAATTGTTATAATGGCGTTGAAAGACCTTAAAACAAAAAAATGGTTTAAACTACTCACCATTTTTAGTAGTATATATATTTTAATACTGACCGCATTTGTGGTTTGGATGGTTTTTTTTGATACCAATTCTTTACGTATTCATATGGAATTGAAGAATGAAATTGATAAACTTGAGAAACAAAAAAAGTATTTAAAAGAGCAAATTGAACAAGATAAAAAAGTTATTGAAAAGTTATCTGACCCTGAAGAATTGGAGAAGTTTGCACGTGAACAATATTACTTAAAAAAGAAAAACGAAGAAATCTATCTTATAGAATATGAAGATAGTTTAAAAACCAAAAATGATAATAACTAATAAACAGGAGCCAAAAGCTCTTAATCACAGAAAAAAGGTATAATTAGACGACTTCGTTTTTTACATTTTATTCAATCGATACTCCCCAACGTAAAACTTTAACTCAATTTAACGCCAAACACTTTAGTTATTCACGTTCTGTTAACAAAATTCATCAGGTGGCGTTGTAAATAATTGTATTTTTACATGCTAATGATAGAGTGTATATGGGCAAGATTATTGCAATTGCAAATCAAAAAGGTGGCGTAGGAAAAACCACTACAACCGTTAATTTGGCCGCAGCTTTAGGGGTACTTGAGAAAAAGGTGCTACTAATTGATGCTGACCCTCAGGCCAATGCTACTTCAGGCTTAGGCATTAACGTCGATGAAGTTGCTTTGGGTACCTACCAACTTTTAGAACATACCAAAAGTGCAGAAGAAACCATCATAACTACTGATTCACCGAATGTAGATTTGATTCCGTCTCATATAGATTTAGTTGCTATTGAAATAGAACTTGTCGATAAAGATAAGCGCGAGTATATGATGAAAAAGGCCATTTTAGCCTTAAAAGATAAGTATGATTATATTCTTATTGATTGTGCACCTTCATTAGGTCTATTAACATTGAATGCGTTAACTGCTGCAGACTCTGTAATTATACCAATTCAATGTGAATATTTTGCTCTTGAAGGGCTAGGGAAACTTCTGAATACAATAAAGAGCATTCAAAAAATTCATAATCCTGACCTTGATATAGAGGGGATGCTTTTAACGATGTACGATTCAAGATTACGCCTGTCTAATCAAGTGGTAGAAGAAGTACGTAAACATTTTGGTGATATGGTTTTTGAAACTATTATTCAAAGAAATGTTCGCCTTAGTGAAGCTCCAAGTTATGGCGAAAGTATTATCAAATATGACGCGAGCAGTAAAGGAGCCGCCAATTATTTGAATATGGCTAACGAGGTAGTTAAAAAAAATAAACAGACGGTATAAATGGCGAAAGCAACCAAGAAACAGGCTTTGGGCAGAGGGCTCTCTGCACTTCTAAAAGACCCTGAAAACGATATTCAATCGGCATCAGATAAGAATGCTGATAAAGTTGTTGGTAATATTGTTGAATTAGACCTTGATGCGGTAGAAGTAAATCCTTTTCAACCTCGATCACATTTTAATGATGAGGCCTTGCAAGAATTGGCAACTTCAATTCGTGAATTAGGTGTTATTCAGCCAATCACAGTTAGAAAATTAGATTTTAATAAATTTCAATTGGTTTCTGGTGAACGTCGATTTAGAGCATCGAAACTTATTGGCCTCGAAACTATTCCTGCATATATTCGAATTGCAAACGACCAAGAATCATTAGAAATGGCCTTGGTTGAGAATATTCAACGTCAAGATTTAGATCCTATTGAAATTGCATTGTCATATCAACGACTTATTGATGAAATACAATTAACCCAAGAAAAACTAAGTGATCGTGTCGGAAAAAAACGCTCAACGATTGCCAATTATCTCCGTCTTTTAAAATTAGACCCAATTATTCAAACTGGCATGCGCGATGGTTTTGTAAGTATGGGGCACGGTAGAGCATTGGTTAATATTGATAGCAAGCAAGATCAAATTGGAATTTATGAAAAGATTGTAGGTCAAAATCTTTCGGTTCGTGATACAGAACGCCTAGTAAAAGCGCATAAAGAAAATGGTTCTTTTAAGGGGGCTGTGAAAAGCGTAAAAGCAACTCCTAGTTTTGTTTCCAATTCAAAACAAGAACTTGTAAAACATTTTGATACCAAAGTTATCATTCAAGCATCTGAAAAAGGCAAAGGTAAGATTACCCTTCCATTTGCCTCTGAAGAAGAATTTTTGCGTTTAAAAAAGCTACTCCTTGGTAACTAAACTCCAAATAAGTATTCTTGTGCTTTGTTTTTGTTCTTTGATCAGTTGGTCACAGGAAGATAAACAAGAAACAGTTGCTATTGATTCTGTTAAAACCACACTGGCAGAAGATGAAATAATGGTAATTGATACACTAGTTGTACAGAAAAAGGCTATTAACCCGCTTGCTCCTAGTAAAGCTGCATTTTACTCTGCAGTACTCCCCGGTTTAGGTCAAATTTACAACAAACGTTACTGGAAAGTTCCATTAGTTTGGGGCGCTATCGGTGGAGGTATATATGGTTACCGATTCTATGACCAACAATATAAAGATCTTAGAACGGCTTTTAAGAGACGTAAAGCGGGTTTTACCGATGATGAATTTTACGACCTAAGACTTGAGCCTGGACAGGTAACAACTAGAACCACACCAGAAATTGATGATCAACGTTTAGAACGTCTTCAAAATGATCGACAAAATGATCGTGATTTAACCTTGTTAGTTACCATTCTTTTTTATGCTTTAAATGTTGTTGACGCCAATGTAGATGCTCATTTGAAGCAATTCAACATTGATGATGATTTAGGATTAAATTTTGAATTTCAACCCTATTTAGAGTTGAATCCTATTAGTAGCGATCCCAACTATGGTATGGCTTTAATTGTTAAATTTTAAGTTATGAAAATTGCATTATTCGGTTACGGTAAAATGGGGCAGATGATTGAAAAGATCGCCCTTCAAAGAGGTCACACTATCGTTGCCAAAATAGACATAGATACCGTTGATATTGATTATACCAATATGGATGTTGCTATTGATTTCAGCATGCCAAGTGCCGCTTTTAACAACATCAGCAATTGTATTAAAAGCAATGTTCCTATAATTTCAGGAACCACCGGTTGGCTCGATCATTATGATGAGGCTGTAGCCTTATGTGAAGCGCAAAAAGGAGCATTCATTTACGCATCAAACTTTAGTCTTGGGGTAAATGTATTTTTTGAGCTCAATCAATATTTAGCGAAAATGATGGCTAACCTAAAAGAATATTCGGTTTCCATGGAAGAGATTCATCATACCCAAAAACTCGATGCTCCAAGTGGTACTGCTATAACCTTAGCTGAAGGTGTAATTTCAAACACGAATTATACTGGATGGAAATTAGATGAAGATCAAGAAAATCACATCAATATTACTTCAAAAAGAGAAGGAACCGTGCCTGGTACTCATACAGTTAGCTACGAAAGTTCGGTTGATAGTATTGACATTAAACATACCGCGCATAACCGAGAAGGCTTTGCTTTAGGAGCCGTAATCGCCGCTGAATGGATTCAAAATAAAGAAGGCGTATTCTCAATGAAAGATGTATTGGGACTTTAAAATATAAATCAACAGACAACAAAATATTATGAACGCAACGCAATGGATTCTTTTTATTCTAATCGTTCAAGTAATACACTTTTTAGGAACTTGGAAATTATACGTTAAAGCTGGTAGAAAAGCTTGGGAAGCTGCGATACCTGTATACAACGCAATCATATTAATGCAAATTATTAACCGACCAAAATGGTGGGTGATTTTGTTGTTTATTCCCATTATCAACTTACTGATGTTTCCAGTAATATGGGTAGAGACTATTCGTAGTTTTGGAAGACACAGCTTAGTGGATACGTGGCTAGTGATATTGACTTTAGGTTTTTATATTTATTATGTAAACTATAGTTTAGATGTTACCTATGTCGAAGAACGCAGTTTAAATCCGCGTAGTGTTGCCGGAGAATGGGTGAGTTCTATTGTTTTTGCCATTGTTGCTGCTACCCTTGTGCATACCTATTTTATTCAACCGTATGTCATTCCAACCGGATCTTTAGAACGTACCTTACGAATTGGTGATTTACTATTTGTAAGTAAATTTCATTACGGAGCCAGAACTCCAATGACGGCTGTTGCAGCACCTATGGTACACGACACATTACCCGTTGTCGGTTTACCTTCTTATTTAAGAAAACCACAGATTCCCTATTTCAGACTTCCTGGTTTTAAAGAAATTAAAAGAAAGGAAATTGTTGTTTTTAGTTGGCCTGCTGATACGGTACGTCAATTTCACAAAAGAGAAGCCGGGGTCAAAAAGCCGATTGATAAAAAATCAAACTATGTAAAAAGATGCGTAGGCATTCCGGGAGATTCCTTGCAAATTATTGATGGATTTGTTTATGCCAATGGCAAACAGCTAGAGTTGCCTGATCGAGCAAGACCGATGTATAATCACATCGTAACGGTTGATAAAGACATTGCTAGTTACATGAAAATATTAGGCCGAGAGAATCTCAGGGCCACTGTAATGAAAGTGCCCGCAAGTGTTTATGAGAAAAATAACGCTACAGAAATTATAAGAGCTGCCGCATTAAACGAAATAAAAAGAGACTCTAGCTTCACCTATTATGTAGGTAATATTTCAGATCAACGCATTGCCAATTTTCTAGAAGTAACCCCTGCAGCAAACATGGCCGTTTTTAATTTAGTGGCAGACGAAGCACCTGAAATGGAAGGAAAAAATGGCATCGTTTCAGTAGAAAGATTTAATGAAAAAAGTGCACATACAAGGGTTTTTCCTCACGATCGTGCACATGCTGGTACTGTTGACAATTTCGGGCCATTCTATGTGCCAAAAAGAGGGGGCACCATACCTTTGACTGTAAATAGTTTGCCATGGTATAAAAAAATCATAAAAGACTATGAACATAACACCCTTGGTGTTAAAGGAAATCAAATACTTATTAATGGAGAGGTTGCCGATTCGTATACTTTTCAGCAAGATTATTATTGGATGATGGGTGATAACCGCCATAGTTCTGAAGACAGTAGAATGTGGGGGTATGTACCAGAAAATCATATTGTTGGTACGCCGATATTCATATGGATGAGCTTTGATAATTTCGTTAACGAGAAAGGCGCTATGAATAAACCATGGCAATGGAAACCTCGTTGGGATCGCATTTTTACTACGGTAAACGGAACTGGCCAGCCAGTATCTTATTTCAAATACTTCTTAGTGGCCTTGGCTGCTTGGATTGGTTTTGATTATTTCAGAAAGCGCAAAAAAAGTAAATCTTAATATTTGAAAACGCTTTTACATCCGGCATACATTCCGAATATACGCACTTTTGCAGTTCTAACTCAAAATGAGGTTGAATGGGAAGTTGAAGATAATTTTCAAAAGCAGACCTATCGTAATCGAGCCTATATTTGTGCTGATAGGGGAAAACTTATGCTCAATATACCTATTCAACACGTTGGAAAAAATCAGGGGCGTCAAAAATATAAGGATATTCGCATTGATCACAGTGAAAATTGGCAACGCCAACATTGGCGAACCCTTCAAACTGCTTATCGTACATCTCCTTTTTTTGAATATTATGAGGATGAAATCGCTACACTTTACGAAAAGGTTCCTGAATTTTTATTAGATTTTAATTTAAAATCTATAGCTATAATTTGTGATTGTTTACAGATTACCATGCCAACAAATAAGTCTTCTTCATATAAAGTTCAACCAGAAAATATGTTAGATTTAAGAAGTTTGGTTGATGCTAAAAAAAAATACGAGCATGCACTAACTTCGTACTCACAGGTCTTTGGTGACAGGCATGGCTTTATCGAAAATATGAGTTGTTTTGATCTATTATTCAACGAAGGCACAAACGCTTTAAGCTACCTTAAAAAAGTTGACGTAAATACTTAATAGTAAATATGCTTCGATTTGGTTTACACTACGGTATTCATTTCATAGTGCCGATTATTGTTGGCCTATTATTTTTCAAAAAAAATAAAGGGTTTGTTATACTTGTTTTACTCGCTGGAATTGTAATTGATATTGATCACCTGTTCGCAAATCCGATCTTTGATCCCAATCGTTGTAGCGTTGGTTTTCACCCCTTACATTCTTATATAGCCATAGCAGTTTACATAGGGCTACTTTTTTTCAAAAAAACAAGAATATTCGGTATTGCACTACTCATTCATATTGTGGCAGATGTAACCGATTGTGCCTTAATGGGCTCCTAACTTAAACGAAGCCATTACTGGGTAGTGATCAGAGTATTCCACATCATAGGTCTTGTGACTTTTCACTTCAAAGACAGGGTCTGACAAAATAAAATCAATTCGAACTGGAAAACGATGATAATTTAAAGTTCTACCGTAACCAAAACCTTGTTCGATAAACGAATCATTTTTTTCACCGCGAATGGTTTTATAAGCATTAGAAAATTGAGAGTTATTGAAGTCACCACATAAAATCTGCGGATATGAGTTGGCTTGCATATGCTCTTTGACCAATTTCGCTTGCTGCTGTTGCTTACCAAAAGCTTCGGTCATTTTTTTAAGTATACGTTTTGACTTTTGTTGATCAAGTATACTATTGGCCCGAGTATGCGTTATACCTAGCGATTGCAAATGCATATTATATATTCTGATCGTATCATTCTTATATAGAATATCAGCACATGCAGCTTCATTCGGACTACCAGGAAAATCAAGTAACTCGGTATTGATAATTGGATATTTTGAGAATATACCCAGAAGTACCTTATCCTGTTTATGTATATACTCTAAATATCGGTATGGATAATCTTCGTATTCTTTTTGGCGCACATAGTCAACTTCTTGAAAACATATTACATCGGGTTTTTCTTCGTCAACAAAGGCCTTAATATCATCAAATACATTAGGACTAGCCATCTCACCGAATTTATTAAAAACTCGAACATTATAGCTCATAACCTTTAAGTCATCTGCCGCAGCCTCACTTTCACCTAAGCCCACTTTAATGAATGCTCCAAGAGAGAAATAACCGATCACCAATATTAGAAGTGAAAGAAGCATTTGCCTTTTTCTTTGGTACAACCAAAAGAGAAAAAACAAAAAATTGGCAATAACCAATAAAGGTACTCCCAAACTTAGGAATGCTAAAAATGCATATCGCTCTGAAGAAATATACGGAACAAAACAAGCCGCCGCTAACAGCAAAACCGCTAAGCAATTAAAAAAAAATAGGAGCTTTTGAAACAGAGAGAGGTTTTTGAACATATTAACTGTCCTTACCAGCTTTAAACAAAAAGTCCTTTTCAGCTTTTGAAAGGCTTTCGTATCCTGATTTACTGATTTTATCAAGTATGTCATCAATTTGACGTTGATGGCTATCTTTATCTATCTTGGCTTTAGAACTACGGGGGCTTTTTGATTTGTTTTTGTATACTGTTTTCATAGGAGCTTTTTTAGAAGAAGGTTTAAAGGTATTTACTAAACCATCTATAAATTTTGAAAACCCAGCTCCTATATCTCTACCCTCCATTAATTGACGTGCATAAAAATAACCCAACATAGCACCTCCTAAATGTGCAATTCTGCCACCGATATTACCACCTAAACCAATTTGCGCTAAGTCCATCAATACTACAAATAGTCCGATTTGCCATAGTTTTACGTTGAAAAACACCACCCTTACTTCCTGATTTGGAATATAGGTACAGACAAATATCAGTACTGCCATAACTCCCGCAGAAGCCCCTAACAAAATAGCATTACTTTGCATCAAGGTTGGAAAAATATTATAACTGGCAACAAACAAGAGACCTCCTAGAATCACTCCTAAAAAGTATACGTTCAAGAAACGTTTACCATCAAAAAGATTTAGTAAAATACGAGAAGCGACATACAGTACATACATATTCCACAGAATATGGAATATACCATCATGTAAAAAAGAATAAGTTACAATAGACCATGGCTGACTTATAAAAGCTATTAAATCTTTTGGCAGAACAAACCACTGCTTAACGTCGAATTTAAAAAGCGCCTCTAACAAACCAATGGCAATAAACACAATGACGTTTATTGCTATTAACTTTTCAGCAACGTTTAAGCGAGCATATTGATATCGTAGACCTCCGTTATTCATATTAATTCCAACGGTTTTGATTAAATGAATTCTTTTTCCAGTACCACATAACAATAAATCCGATGACCGCTCCACCAATATGAGCCATGTAAGCTGTATTACTAGGGCCGAGTATAGGAGTGCCGGTAAATAATGGCACAACGTTTAATAAAATAAGTGATCCTGGAATGAAATATTTTGCTTTTACCGGAACTGGAAAAAATATCAACATCAACTCAGCATTCGGGCTCATAACACCAAAAGCCGCTAAAATACCCATTATACAACCAGATGCACCAACCATAGTTGAATTGAAAACTGGTATAATCTCCTTTAAATAATACAATTGTTCTTGACTTAAACCTGGTATTCCCTTGTTTGAAGACAACATCTGAACGATTTGATCTCCGGCTAATCCAGATTCTATTAACTCACCATAACCCGGTAGATAGTTAAAATAATAATAGCCAACTTGAAACAACGCCGCACCAAATCCTGCTGAAAAATATAAGAATAGAAACCTATTTCTACCCAAGTATTGCTCTACTGGCCCGCCAAACATCCATAGAGCAAACATATTAAATGCAATATGAGCAAATCCACCATGCATAAACATATGTGTAACTATCTGCCATATTTCAAAATATTCGTTTTTAGGAAACCAAAGCGCAAACCATTCATACATACGATCTCCGTAAAGGGAAGTTGCTATAAAAAACAACACATTTACGATCAGCAAATGTTTAACGGTTTCTGTGAGGCGATTCATCATCTATATAAATTTTTTATCAATATCATTCTCAGTAATAGTAATATACACTGATTTATTAAACGGGCTCACCTTAGGTTCCTTACAAGCGAATAAGTCATTGACCAAGCCCAATTGCGAAGCACTATCTAATAATTCCCCTGTTTTTACAGAAAGTGTTTTTGAGAGTGTTTTAGCCAGTATATCGGTTTGCGAAAAACTCTCTCCAGAAATATCCATTTGATAATCTGAAATTAATTGATCTAACACCATACCAACTTCGCTTTCTGAAACCAACAAAGGAACGCCTGTAATTTCAATTGTTTCCTGATCAGCAAAATCAAAAACAAAACCAATAGTATGAAGGCTTTCTTTAATTTCGTCAAGAATGCCACGATCAGAAGGCGTCACTGCAAGTTTCAATGGAAATAGCAATTGCTGACTTACCGCTTCTTTAATCGTAATATTTTTTAAAAACTTCTCATACAACACACGCTGATGTGCACGGCTTTGATCAATAACAATCATTCCTGATTTAATGGTCGTAACCACATATTTTCTACGGAGTTGAAAAGTGGTTGTTTTGGTTTCAACAGATTCCGTTTGATCATCAAATATGGTACTTGCAATGGCCTCTGATTCAAATGAAATGGTACTAAAATCACTTTCCTTTTCCTTGCCCAAATCGGTGTCTAAACCCACGTACAAACTTTCCCAGGCATTGCCAGTTGCTTTTCTTTCTCTAGTAAAGGTACGTTCTGAAGTCTGTTCCGCTCCAGAATCTTGAAAAGGATTAAAACCTGCATCTACCGTAACTTTAGGCAAAGCCGCACTTTTATCTTTATAGGCGTACGGAGTTTCTAAATTCTGATCTGCTTCAAAATCTAAACTAGGCACCACATTAAATTGGCCCAAACTATGCTTTACGGTTGATCGTAATATAGCATAAAGGGTATGCTCGTCATCAAACTTCACTTCTGTTTTAGTTGGATGAATATTAATATCTATTGATGCAGGGTCTACATCTAAATATAAAAAGTACCCCGGATGCGTGTCTGATTTGATAAGTCCCTCAAATGCATTTGCAACTGCATGGTACAAATAAGGACTTTTTATAAATCGATTATTAACAAAGAAAAATTGTTCTCCTCTACTCTTACGGGCAAATTCTGGTTTCACAATAAAACCAGAAATCTTCACCACCTGAGTATCCTCAGAAACCGGAACCAATTTAGCATTTGATTTATGACCAAATACATGCACAATTCGCTGTCGGTGATTGCCTACAGGAAGATTAAATATTTCATTTCCGTTGTTGTGAAACTGAAAAGCGATGGATGGGTGCGCTAAAGCAACCCTATGAAATTCATCAGTAATATGTCGTAATTCAACTTGATTAGATTTCAAAAAATTGCGTCGAGCCGGAATATTGAAAAACAAATTCTTAACAGACAGTGACGTTCCTTTAGTAACTGTACCCACTTCTTGTGAAACTATCTTGCTACCCTCAATTTTTATAATTGTACCCAATTCTGAATTTTCAGGTTTGGTTTGCAATTCTACATGTGCGATAGCCGCAATAGATGCAAGTGCTTCGCCTCTAAAACCTTTGGTATCTAAATTGAATAAATCTTCAGCCTTTTGAATCTTTGAAGTAGCATGCCTTTCAAAACTCAGTCTTGCATCAGTGGCAGACATACCTACTCCATTATCAACTACCTGAATCAATGCTTTGCCACCATCTTTTATAATCAGCATAATTGAAGTTGAACCAGCATCAATTGCATTTTCTAAAAGCTCTTTCACTACAGATGCGGGTCGCTGAACAACCTCACCTGCGGCAATTTGATTAGCAACATGGTCAGGTAGTAATTTAATAATATCTGCCATTAGCTACTGAAAAAAATTGAAAGGTCGAAATCTATAATGTAAAGAAAAACAAGTACTAAAATGGATACTATGACAAGTAATCGCAATCGCATATTTCGATCGCCTTCGCGTTTCGAATCGTCCATTGCGCGACGTAGCTTTCCTTTTAATCCTCCTTTTGGACCAACCGTACTTCGGAATTGATCAAATTTATATTCGATTTTAAAAGGATGACCTTCCTTGTCACTTTTGTAGTAACGCGGTTTGTAATCATAATCTCGATATCCTTTGCTAAAAAAACCCATACCCTCAAAGTTACTTAAATTAGAAAAATAAGCTGCAGTCGTTTCGCCAAAATTTGTTAACAGATACAGCCGTTCACGTAGTGATATAGGTATTTACAAAAACTATGCCTTAACAAAAAGAAAAAACAAGAATAGAAAAAATGTTAGTCTTAAGATGGGTATTATTTGCCTAACATCGCCATTTTAATGGCCGCAATGGCCGCTTCAGTGCCTTTATTGCCATGCTTTCCCCCACTTCGCTCTTGTGCTTGTAACAAGGTGTTGTCAGTGAGCACACAAAAAATCACAGGGGTATCATGGGTGACATTCAAATCTTTTATTCCTTGGGCAGTTGCACTACAAACAAAATCGAAATGTTTCGTTTCCCCTTGAATTACACTACCTATTGCGATAACCGCGTCAACTTTTTGAGTTTGTAGCATTTTATGACAACCAAAAGTCAATTCGAAACTACCAGGAACATTCCAACGAATAATATTTTCGGTTAGTGCTCCACAATCTAATAAGGCCTCTATAGCTCCTGCATATAAACCTTCCGTAATTTCTGCGTTCCACTCTGAAACAACAATCCCAAACCGAAGTTTCTTCGCATTTGGGATTGACGCCTTATCGTAAACCGATAAATTCTTATTTATGGTAGCCATTATTTTCCTGATTTAGCCATACCTATAAATGCATCAATATTTTGAGCTTGAGTTGAAGATGAAAAATCATCTTTAATACGCTGAAAGTACTGAAGTGCTTTATCATTTTGCTTCAATTCAAGCGCAGCAACACCTGCTTTATATAAATAAACAGGAGTAGAATAGTCATTCGTACTCAATTTAAAAGCCTGTTCGTAATACCCAAGAGCCTCAGAAGCCTGATCTAACTGCATAAAAGCATCTCCAATTCTTCCTTTTGCTACTGGTGCAATAATATCATCATCTGCAGAAAAATCTTCTAAATAATCAATAGCTTCCTCATACTTCTGCATATTCATATAAGCAGTACCAGCTTGATACGTTGCAAGATTAGCTGCATCTGTACCTGAATAATTATCAATAATATCTAAGAACCCATATTTACCTTCAGCACCATTTAGGGCTAGGTTGTAAAGCGAGTCTTGTTGAACACCGGCATTCACCGCTTGATCAAAATATTGTTGTGGGTAAAACAACTCATTAGAAGCACTAGCTTCTTTTGGCTGTTGAAAAAACTGATCATAACCTAAATATAAAAGTACTGCGGCAGCGATAACCCCAATAAAACCAAAAATATAATTTTGATTTTTTGAAACCCACTCTTCACTTTTAGAAGCACTCTCATCTAAGGTACTAAACACCTCTGCTGTTGTACTCTCCTGCTCGTCGAACTGCTGCTCTTCTTCTTTATTTTTGGGTTTGAAACCTCTTTTTTTATATGTTGCCATCAGAAAATTTATTGGTCGCGCAAAAATAAAGGTTTTATTGAAATCGAGAGGGTAATTTATTCGTTATTTTTCGATAATTTGCGTGTTATCTTCATCTTTATTCAAAAAAAACAAAGGTATTCTTAATGCTCTTAAAAAATCTATCCCTAATTAACTACAAGAATTTCGAGTCTGAGAATTTTGAATTTGACACCAAAATAAACTGTTTTGTAGGGGCAAACGGTATTGGAAAAACCAATGTTTTAGATGCTATTTATCATTTGGCATTAGGTAAAAGCTACTTTAACCCTGTGGCAACCCAGAACATTAATCATGAAGCTGATTTTTTTGTTATCGATGGAAGTTTTGAAAATAATGATCGTGAAGAAAAAATTGTTTGTAGCTTAAAAAGAGGGGCTAAAAAAATTATCAAACGCAATGGCAAAACTTATGATCGCCTCTCTGATCATATTGGTTTATTACCATTAGTGATCATTTCACCAGCAGATCGTGATCTGATTGTTGAAGGTAGTGAAACACGCCGAAAGTTTATTGATGGAGTAATCGCTCAATCTGACAAGATTTACCTTCAAAACTTAATCAAATATAACAAGGTTCTTTCACAACGAAACTCCTTATTAAAATACTTTGCAGCGAACCAAACTTTTGACAGCACCACTTTATCGGTATATAATGACCAACTAAGCGAATATGGCACCCCCATTTTTGAAAAGAGAGCTGCTTTTATCGCCACCTTTCTTCCTATTTTCAAAGAACAGTATGGAGTAATTTCTGGTGGACATGAAAATATTTCATTGAGCTACGAAAGCAAATTAATCGATACTGATTTATCGCAATTGCTTGAACAAAACATAGATAGAGACAGAGCGTTGCAATATACCAGCGTAGGTATTCACAAAGACGACTTGAGTTTTAAAATTGATGAACATCCTATTAAAAAGTTTGGAAGCCAGGGGCAGCAGAAATCATTTTTGATCGCCTTAAAGTTTGCGCAGTTCCATTTCATGAAATCTTTGGCAGGCACCACACCTATCTTATTGTTAGATGATATTTTTGATAAACTTGATGAAAAGCGTGTCGGCCATATTATTGAACTTGTTAACAATGAAAACTTTGGTCAGATATTTATAAGTGATACGCACGCAGAGCGCACCGAAAATGTTGTAAAATCGATTCATCAGTCATATAAAATATTTAAGTTATAATATGAAGAAGTTGTTAATACTACCTCTAATTTTTGTTTTCTTCGGATGCACAACGAACGTTTCTGAAGAAGATTTAACAATGCTCAATGGCTATTGGGAAATTCAACAAGTTACTTTTGCTGATGGAAGTACCAAAGAGTTTAATGTTAACCCTACGGTAGATTACATTGAAATGGAGGCTATGAAAGGATTTCGAAAAAAAATGCAGCCCAAATTTGACGGTACCTACACCACGTCAAATGATGCAGAGCTTTTCACCATCATAGAAAAAGATGACTATTTCGAATTTCAGTACAACAATGACATGAGTACTTGGGAAGAGAAAATTATTAGTATTTCTAACAACCATTTCTCTGTAGAAAATACAGAAGCAATTACCTATACGTATAAAAGATTTGAACCCATAAATGCAACAGAATAATGGCGAAGCGAAAAAACAATAATCTTAATATGGGAGAGGCTTTGCAAGAGTTCATAAAAGCCAATAAACTTGAAAAAGGTATTGACAAAGTCGACGCCCAAGAAGCTTGGAAAAAGTTAATGGGAAATGGTGTTGTTAATTACACCAATGCCGTAGAATTAAGACATGAAACCCTTTATGTTTCACTTTCATCTTCCGTGTTACGAGAAGAGTTGAGTCTGGGCAAGTCTAAAATCATTACCATGCTCAATGAAGAATTAGGGAAAGAAATCATCAAAAAACTAGTACTACGTTAAACACAAAAACCCAATAAGCTATGCCTATTGGGTCTAAATCATTTAATACTTTTTTTCTTTAGTATATCTCTCTACCTGAAAAGTGAAAACTTCCTTCAATAGCTGCGTTTTCATCGCTATCTGAACCATGTACCGCATTTTCAGAAATATCTGTTGCATACATTTTGCGAATGGTACCTTCAGCAGCGTCTGCAGGATTAGTTGCTCCGATTAAAGCACGAAAATCTTCAACTGCATTTTCTTTCTCTAAAATAGCAGAAACAATTGGGCCACGTGTCATAAACTGAACTAAATCAGCAAAGAACGGACGCTCTTTATGAATTGCATAGAATTCTTCTGCATCCCTTCTACTTAGCTGCGTATACTTCATCGCAACAATTTTGAAGCCTGCCGACGTAATTTTATCTAAAATTCCACCAATATGTCCGTTTTCAACGGCATCAGGCTTAATCATTGTAAAAGTTCTATTTGTAATCATGTTTCAAAATTTTGTGCAAAAATAAGGTTTATTTAAGAATCGACAACTATTAATATTGTTGTTGTAACGCTTCAAGTATGACACCGTCATTACCTCGCATTTCAAAAGTAACCACCTTGTTTTCAAAATTAAAATGAACTACTCCAAAACTTTCAGTAAAGACCACCTCACCAACTCGAAATGGATTCACCTCTCCCGAATACTTGGCATAGGCATGCGTTAATCCACTACTGGTAAAGTCAATTAACGGGTATTTTAATTCATCAACCTTTACCCTAGAAAATTCTGAAATATGGCGATCACCTGACAACACCATCGTACCATTGGCTTTACTCGTAGCAATCAACTTTTTAAACCGATCAACTTCATGCGGAAAATTACCCCAAGTTTCAAAGCCGTGTTCATTAGATAACAATTGAATACTACTCACAATTATATTAAAATCAGCATCTGAATTGGTTAGTGTTTCCTCAAGCCATTGCCACTGTGTATCGCCAAGTACGGTTCCTTCGCCATAAGCATTCGCAATATTCCGTCTAGTTTTCTGATCTTCAATAATGGCCGTTCTAAAATACCTGGTATCTAGAATAATCACCTTAATTTTTCCCTGCTGAACTTCATAGTCATGAACGGTGTAAATTCCTTCTTGATTTCTTCGCGCACTTTCTTGCGGTACGCCCATGAAGTTTAAAAATTCTTGTTGGCTTTCTTTTTTTGCAGCGAACTCTACCCCGCCATCATTTACCCCATAGTCATGATCATCCCAAGAACCAATAATACTCACTTTGCTTTTGAGTTTTCTATAACCTTTTACTTCATTTTGAGCCGCATATATTTTCCGTAGCACCTGCATATCTTCTGTATCGGCGTAAACAATATCTCCCCCCCAAACCCATATATCAGGCTTTAATTCTAAAATATCATCCCATAACAGATTCTCAATGGTATGTTTATTACAAGAACCAAAGGTTAGAACAAAATCACTATTTCTAGCAGGGGGTTCCGTGACTTTTGAGGTCGTTTTACAACCTAAAAAAAACACCAATATGAGCACTATCAAACTACTTCTTACCATAAATTAAAGACTTGTATACTTCTACAAAAATAGACTATTAGCCCATACGTCTATGTTATATTATTGTATCTTTGCGCGCATGAATTCAGCGAACATAGCGGCAACGAAAGAACTATTATCAGAACCGCAAAAAATTGTTATTATTCCGCATAAAAATCCTGATGGTGATGCCATAGGATCAACACTAGCCTTGTGGCATTATTTTATGAACAGCGGCCAAGAAGCTGTAATCGTTAGTCCAAATGACTTTCCGAAGTTTTTAAAATGGATGCCAGGCAATGAGCAAATCATCAACTTTGAAAGCAAGAACCAACAAGCAAAGGCCGCACTTGAGGCAGCGACCTTAATATTTACTTTAGATTTTAATCATTTTGGTAGAACAGGGCAACTAGCACCAATATTAGAAAATTCGGAAGCTAAATTCATAATGATCGATCATCACCAAGAACCATCAGATTATGCAATAGTTACCTATTCTGATGTGAGTATGAGTTCTACTTGTGAAATGATTTTTAACTTCATTTCGTACATAGACACTACTGATAAAATCACCCCAGAAATGGCCAACTGCATTTACACTGGTATTATGACCGATACAGGTTCTTTTAAGTTTCGGTCTACTACAAGTCAAACTCATGCTATTGTTGCTCAATTAATTGACAAGGGTGCTGATAATATGGCCATTCATAGTCATATATATGATACCAATTCACCAAGCAGATTACATTTATTAGGCTGTGCACTTAATAATATGGTGATTCTAAATGAATACCATACGGCCTACATTACCTTAAGTCAGGCAGAATTAGACAAATACAACTACCAAAAAGGTGATACCGAAGGTTTTGTAAATTATGGGTTAACCTTAGACGGTATTCGCTTTGCGGTTATTTTTATTGAAAACAAGGAAGAAGGAATTATTAAAATATCTTTTCGATCGGTAGGAGATTTTTCAGTAAATGCATTTGCTAGAACCCATTTTAACGGTGGCGGGCATGATAATGCTGCTGGAGGCAGAAGCGATATTTCTCTCTCTGAAACCACAGAAAAATTTGTTTCCCTTTTACCATCTTACCAACAACAATTAAACACATGAAAGCTCTTTTCAATTTTTTATTGGTAGCATTTTTAATCAGTTGCGAAGGCCCAACACCGAGACATCCTGTTAAAAGAAATACTACCAGTTCTATTCAGGCGGCCATAGCGAGAAGCAAAAGTCTTTTAGCTGCTGAAGAAAATCTAATAAAGGCTATTATTGCCCGAGATTCTATTCATTCATATAGTCAAAGCGCTTCGGGTTCTTGGTTCTTTTACAATAAAAAAAATAATAGGGCAACCGTTACCGCACAGCCTGATGATATTGTTACGATGACCTACAATGTATTGGGTTTCAATAATGATACAATTTATTCGATGCAAGATATCGGACTCATAAAATATAAGGTAGATAAACAAGAGCTATTTCCTGGTTTAAGACATGCCGTAAAAATGCTTAAGGAAGATGAAACGGCTACATTTTTGTTTCCTTCGTCGTTAGGCTATGGTGTACCTGGTGACGGAAATAAAGTAGGTGTAAATATGCCTATAAAATCTACTGTTGCCATTGTGAAAATTGAAAAAGACAGCACATCATTATAAATTTAATTTCAAAAACACCCTTATCAATTATTAAATTACATTTCATGAAAAGAATAGCAATATTAATTTTAAGTGTATCATTCATTCTATCAAGCTGTAAATCGGGAAAATACGCTGATTTAGGAGACGGCCTCTATGCTGATATTCAAACTACAAAAGGAGAAATTGTTGTTAAACTTGAGTATGAAAAAACACCAGTAACTGTAGCGAACTTTATTTCGTTAGCTGAAGGAGAAAACCCTTTCGTTGATGAGCAATATAAAGACAAGAAGTTTTATGACGGATTAACCTTTCACCGGGTAATGAGAGACTTTATGATTCAAGGTGGTGATCCACTAGGAACTGGTATGGGCAACCCTGGTTATAAATTTATAGATGAATTCAATGATTCTTTAGTTCATAACAAAAAAGGAATTCTCTCAATGGCCAACTCTGGCCCTACTTCGAACGGAAGCCAATTTTTCATCACCCACAAAGAAACACCTTGGCTGAACGGAAGACATACCGTGTTCGGGGAGGTTGTTTTAGGCATGCCGGTTGTTGATACCATTGCCAATGTACCTGTTGCGGGGGCAAACAAACCTGTAGAAACGGTGAAAATGAATACCATTGAAATTATACGAAATGGTAAAGAAGCTAAGAAATTTGATGCTGTTGCAGTAATGACTGAATATTTTGCAAAAGAGGAAGAACGCTTAGCTACCATTGAGAAAGAGAGACAAGAAAAAGCTGCAGCCTTGGTAAAAGTAAAAGAATCATTTGTTGCCAATTTAGATGCACAAAAGGCAAAAGCTAAAACGCTACCATCTGGTCTTAAAATATTAACTATTACAACAGGAACAGGAGAAAAACCAAGACTAGGCACTAAGGTGTTAGTAAAATATGCGGGTTACTTAGAAAATGGAGATTTGTTTGATAGTAATTATGCGGAAGTAGCTAAAATATATACCGTTTTTGATTGGAATAGAGAACAAGCAGGCGGTTATGAACCAATACCAATGACATACAGTACTGATGCTCCTTTAATTGCTGGATTCAAAGAAGGCCTGTTAAATATGGTGATTGGTGATAAAGTAAGAGTTTTTATACCTTCTCATTTGGCCTATGGAGAGCAAGGTAGTCGTAATGTAATTCCACCAAATGCTGACCTAGTATTTGACCTAGAGATTACAGGTTCAGCACAATAATAGCGAACAATTAAACGAATTAAACCCGCACATGCGGGTTTTTTTTATTATTTTCAGTAAGTACTTAAGCAGCTACTTACAAGTAGCATATTAGTAAAAACCCCTACTGAAATGAAAAAAAAGTTTCTACCGCTATCAGTCCTTTATCTATTCCTATTTATAGCTTGTTCAAGCTCATCAACAACAACGGAAATTGATAATGAAATTGCCATAGAAAACCCTGAAAATAACGATGAACAAGAATCTGAAGGTGACACTTCGCTTTCGGTGGTGGAAACCTTTGGGCAGTTACGCGTTTTGGGCAAAAATTTAGTTGACCAAAATGATCAAATTATTCAACTAAGAGGCATGTCGTTATCATGGAGTCAATGGTGGCCACAGTTTTACACCAATGAAGTTGTGCAGTGGTTGAAAGAAGACTTTAAAGTTACCATTGTTCGAGCTTCTATGGGCATTGAAGATCCTGGAGGATATTTAGAGAACAAGGCTTCAGAAAAAGAGAAAATATTTACCGTAATTGATGCTGCCATAGACGAAGGCTTATATGTTATTGTTGATTGGCATAGTCATCATGCGGAAGACTATACAGAAGAAGCTAGACTCTTCTTTGCTGAAGTTGCCCAAAAATATGGTGACTTTCCTAACATCATTTATGAAACCTATAACGAACCATTAGATACCGCCTCATGGAATGATACAATTAAACCGTATCATGAAAGTGTAATCGCAGAAATACGAAAACATGATCCTGATAATGTTATTATTGCGGGTACACGCTCTTGGTCGCAACGTGTTGATGAAGTTATTGACAATCGCTTATCTGACACCAATACCATGTACACTTTACATTATTATGCAGCTTCACACAAACAAGAACTTCGCGATATAGCGCAACTCGCTATTGCTGCAGAAATTCCACTTTTTGTTACCGAATATGGTGTTACTGAATACACCGGCGATGGATTTATTGATGTTTCAGAAGCAGAAACTTGGTGGGCTTTTCTTGATACAAATAATATCTCATGGTGCAATTGGTCTATTGCAGATAAGGAAGAAACTTCAGCTGCTGTAAAACCAGGCGCAAGTGGTTTAGGACGATGGCCTTTGACCATGTTAACCCAATCAGGACTCATGGTTCGTGAAGAAATTCGGGCTAAAAACACCAGTTATAGTGCCGACTAAATACTCTTTATAGGTAGTACGAAAACCCGTTAATCGATACTTGAACTTTTTTATTTACCGTTCATCTAAAAAAAATACTAGCTTTTAGAATGCTCCGTTATTCCAATTCAATTAACCTAAAAACCCCAACTATGAATTGGTACTTAAAAGCTTTTAAACAATATGCTGATTTTAGCGGTAGAGCTAGAAGAAAAGAATTTTGGATGTTTTTCTTATTTAATATGCTGTTTACTTACGGCACTATGCTACTCGCTATCGTTCTTGATATTCCCCAACTAATGTTTCTGACGCTTATTTATGTGTTGGCCTCATTAATTCCGGGTATTGCAGTCGGTGTTCGCAGAATGCATGATATAGGAAAAAGCGGATGGTTTATTCTAATACCATACTACAACCTATATTTATTGTGTTGTGATAGTCAATTTGATGACAACGAATACGGACCAAATCCGAAAGCTACAGAAGACGCAGCATTACAAAAAGTTTAAAAAAACTTTATCTCAAATACAAAAGGGATTGCAACATGCAATCCCTTTTTTTTATCTATAAATGGTTATTGTTTCTTCGGAATATCTTCTAATATAGTCAATAAGAATTTCCAGAATTTTTGAACCGATGAAATCTGTACACGTTCATCTGGCGAATGTGCTCCACGAATGGTAGGTCCAAAACTAATCATATCCATCTCCGGATAATTTTGGCCTAAAATTCCACATTCCAATCCTGCATGACAGGCAACCACTCGTGGTTCTTCTTTAAAAAGAGATTCATATTTCGTCTTCAATAATTTCAATATAGCAGAATTAGGATTCGGATTCCAACCTGGATAATCTCCAGAAAAACTGACTTCAAAACCAGCTAATTCAAAGGTCGATTTTAAAGCAAAGGCTAAATCCATTTTCGCAGAATTCACCGATGATCGCGTCAAACATCCTATCTTGATTTTACCCTCTGCAACAAGCACTCGTGCAATATTATTCGAAGTTTCAACCAAATCAGGTATCGAGGCACTCATCGCATAAACACCGTTGTGTGCTGCATACAATGATCCTAGCAGCTTTTCTTGTGAACCTAAGCCCATCACTTTTTTAGGAAGTTTCACAGGTTTCATTTCAATATGTAACTCTGGTTCTGTAAGCTTCAATTCTGACTTAATTGTATGTGCTAAAGTTTTAAAAGAATTTAAAAAATCACTTTCTTGGTTGTTATAAACCACCACCATTGCTGTGCTTTCGCGAGGAATGGCATTTCGTAAACTACCACCATCAATACTAGAAATACGTATGTGGTGATTTAAAGAACAGTGGTACAAAATGCGGTTCATAATCTTATTTGCATTACCCAAACCTTTGTCGATATCCATACCGCTGTGGCCACCTTTTAGTGATTTCACCTCAATGGTATAACCTTGTACGGCTCTTGGCAAAGGTTTTTCGCTATAGTCCCGTTTTGCGGTTACATCAATACCTCCGGCGCAGCCTATATCAATTTCATCGTCTTCTTCGGTATCTAGGTTCAATAATATTTCACCTTGTAGCACTCCAGATTCCAATCCGAAAGCACCTGTCATTCCGGTTTCTTCATCAATGGTAAATAAAGCTTCTATAGCTGGGTGTTTGATCGTTGAACTTTCAAGTAAAGCCATAATTGCAGCAACCCCCATACCGTTATCTGCACCTAAAGTGGTGCCTTTTGCTTTGACCCAATCATCCTCCACAAACATGGCAATTCCTTGGGTTAAAAAATCAAATTCGGTATCGTTATTTTTTTGATGAACCATATCTAAATGCGATTGTAAGGTCACTTGCTTTCGATCTTCCATTCCGACGCTAGCAGGTTTACGTATGATCACATTTCCGATAGGGTCAGTAAACGTTTCTAAATTCAAAGCTTTTCCAAAATCAACCATGAACTGTATAACACGTTTTTCTTTTTTACTTGGGCGCGGAACTTCATTTAAATCTGCAAATTTATTCCAGACATCAGTGGGATTTAATTTTCTTACTTCAGAACTCATGGTAGTGTTTTATTTCTGCAAAAATACAATCAGAATTGATTTTATGTACGGCATTTAACTAAATTTGGACGTATGCGGACGTATAAATCAAACTTAAAAAACAAACTTAGAAATGGTATTCCCCTAAGTCTGATTCCGCAAATCATAGTAGTACAATGGTTGGCTAGTCGCCCTGAAATAATCGAACAGTATTACAGTACAGGCATTTACAAAAATATAAGTCTTTTTTTTAGAACATTATTTGGATGGATTCCTTTCTCAATTGGAGAAATAATCTACACACTGATTATGGTCATAACCCTGCGTTATATTTTTCGCAATTGGAGAAAAATAAAGCTGCATCCACTATCTTTTGTAAGAGATACCCTTGTAGTTCTTGCCGTTTTTTACTTCACTTTTCATTTATTATGGGGATTAAACTATTACCGCCAGCCCCTTTATCTAACCTTAGAAATAGAAGAGGAAGCTAGCTATGAAGAGATTAAAGACCTTACGAATGCCTTAATTGCTAAAACCAATGCGCTTCAAATACAGCTTACGGCTGATAGCACGAAAATCGTAAACTTCCCATTTACGAGAACCGAAGTGTTTAAGAAAACCGTCGCTAATTATGACCAAGTGGCTAAGGAATTTCCATTTTTAAAATACCAACGCACTAACCTGAAAAAATCGATGTATAGTAGTATGTCAAGCTATCTCGGTATCGGTGGTTACTTGAATCCGTTTACTAATGAAGCTCAGGTTAATACCAAAACACCCTTATTTCGATTTCCTGTAGTTACGGCTCACGAAATTGGTCATCAAGTAGGTTATTCAGCTGAAAATGAAACCAACTTAATAGGATATATTGTGACGCAAAAGAATGAGGATGTTTATTTTCAATATGCCGCCACAGCCTATGCCCTTGCTTATTGTTTGAATGCGATTCATCGTACCGATGAGGCTACTTTTAATCGCTTCATGAAAAAACTAAACAAAGGAGTTAAAGAAAACTATCAAGAACTTCAAGAATATCACGAAGCTTACGAAAATCCATTAGAACCTATTTTTACCTCTATTTTTAATGCTTTTCTTAAAGCAAATAATCAAACCGATGGGGTTAAAAGTTATAGTCGCGTAGTGCATTTATTAGTAGGGTACCATAAAAAGTATCCCCTATAAATGCATATCACCATTGATAGTATGTCAATTTCAGACCCACTTTTTTGAAGTATTAAAAGTTCTATTACTACCACTTCAGATATTGTGTTAAATAAAACAAAACTAGTCTGTAAATTCAACGACTTCCCTTACATTTATGAAGACTAATTAAACTAAAATTTATGAAAATGAGACTCCTAGCACTCGCCATTTTATGGTGTGGTAGCTCCTTGTTTGCGCAAGACTACTTCCCAGAAAATGCTGGTGTAAAATCAAAAAACAACAATTACACTGCTTTTACAAATGCTAAAATTTATGTAACACCCACCACCATAATTGACAACGGAATTTTGTTGATTCAAAATGGAAAAGTTGCCCAAGTAGGCGCTTCAGTTAATTTACCAACTAACACGGTTATAATTGATGCCAAAGGGCAAACAATTTATCCTTCATTTATTGATGTGTTCTCAAAATTCGGAGTAGAACAAGCAAAGCGACCAAAAGGCGGCGGCCGTGCTTCGCAGTATGATGCTGAGCGAGAAGGCTTTTACTGGAATGATCATATAATGCCAGAAAACACCGCAATTTCAAAATTTAAATACGACGACAAAAAAGCAAAAACTCTACGCGATGTAGGCTTTGGTGTTGTCAACTCACACATTCATGATGGCATTGTTCGAGGTTCGGGTGTTTTAGTTGCCTTGAATGGCAGTGGCAATGATGCAAACAGAATTTTAGATGATCAATCTGCACAATATCTTTCGTTTTCGAAAAGTGTTCTTAAAAAACAAGCGTACCCAACTTCATTAATGGGGGCTATGGCACTATTACGACAAATGTATTCTGATGCGAAGTGGTATGGTGCAGGTAACGCAAACACCAAAGATCGCTCGTTAGAAGCGTTAAATGAAAACAGAGATTTAGTCCAAATTTTTGAAGCAAAAGACAAAGGCAATGCCTTACGTGCAGATAAAATTGGTGATGCCAATGGCATTCAATTTGTTATTTTAGGAGGCGGTAATGAATACGAACGCATCGCTGAAATAAAAGGTACGAATGCTAAATTTATTCTGCCATTGAATTTTCCTGATGCCTATGACGTTTCAGACCCCATTGCTGCAGATTATGTGAACTTGAAAAATATGCGTAAATGGAATCAAGCCCCATCAAATCCGAAGGTTTTGGCGGAAAACGGAATTCCATTTTCTTTCACTTTGAATGATTTAAAATCTCCTGCAAAATTCAAAGAAAAAGTATTAAAAGCTATTCAATACGGACTCCCAAAAACCAAAGCACTAGAAGCATTAACTACAACTCCGGCCGCTATCTTAGGTCAATCAGCTAATATTGGCAGCTTACAAGTGGGCCGACAAGCAAATTTCTTAATTGCTTCTGGTGACATCTTTGATAAGAGCACCACTATTTATGAGAATTGGGTTCAGGGTCAAAAGAATGTGATTAACGACAAAAGTCAAAAAGATATTCGTGGCAACTATGATTTATCTGTTGCCGGTATTACTTATAACATGACTATAAGAGGTGAAATAAGTAAACCTAAAATCGAAATCAAGCAAGACACCAACAAATTGAAATCTAAAATTAGCTATGCTAATGATTGGGTTTCTTTTTCCTTCGCTGATACAGAAGGAAAAAATTATCGTATGACAAGTTTAGTGACTAAGGGGTCTGATAATTTGAAGGGCAAACTTATCTTACCCAACGGAAACAATACAGCCTTTACTGCTTTAAAAACAGGAGCATTTACCGAAGACAAAAAAGAAGATCAAAGTAAGACGGCTGTAGAAGTGATGCCGGTTACCTATCCAAATCTAGCCTATGGCACCAAAAGTCTTCCGAAAGCAGAAACCATATTGTTTAAAAATGCCACGGTTTGGACGAGTGAAGAAGCAGGAATTCTAACCATGACCGATGTTTTGGTAAAGAATGGAAAAATAGCCAAAATCGGCACCAAGCTTCCTGAAGGAAACGCCAAAGTTATTGATGCTTTAGGCAAACACCTCACCGCTGGGGTTATTGATGAGCACACGCATATTGCCGCCCTTTCTGTGAATGAGGCTGGGCACAATTCAACAGCAGAAGTTAAAATGGAAGATGTAGTTGATAATGAAGATATCAATATTTACCGGCAGTTAGCTGGTGGTGTTACTACCGCCCAATTACTTCATGGTTCTGCTAATCCCATAGGTGGTAGGTCTGCAATCTTAAAATTGAAATGGGGTGAAACACCTGAAAATATGATTATTGATAATTCTCCTAAGTTTATCAAGTTCGCTTTGGGTGAAAATGTAAAACAAAGTAACTGGCAGAGCTTTTCAAGATTTCCGCAAACGCGTATGGGTGTTGAACAGGTATTCATGAATTACTTTCAGCGTGCGAAAGAATACGATACCAAAAAGAAAAGCGGGGTACCATTTCGATATGATGAAGAAATGGAAGTGTTAGCTGAAATCATCAACGGTGAGCGCTTTATCAGTTGTCACTCGTACGTGCAAAGTGAGATTAATATGATGATGAAGGTGGCCGATAAATTTAATTTTACCGTGAACACCTTTACACACATTCTAGAAGGTTACAAAGTTGCAGATAAGATGAAAGAGCACGGCGTTGGGGCTGGAACATTTAGTGACTGGTGGGCTTACAAATATGAAGTGAACGATGCCATTCCTTATAATGCAGCCATTATGCAAAAGGTAGGTGTTACAGTAGCGATTAATAGCGATGATCAAGAAATGGCACGTCGTTTAAATCAAGAAGCTGCAAAAACGGTGAAATATGGTGGTATGACAGAACTTGAAGCTTGGAAAATGGTGACCATAAATCCTGCGAAACTCTTACATATTGATGAACGGGTTGGAAGTATTAAAGAGGGAAAAGATGCTGATTTAGTGCTGTGGAATGACCACCCGATGTCGATTTATGCTAAAGCGGAAAAAACACTGATTGAAGGCGTAGTCTACTTCGATATCGAAAAAGATCAACAAATGCGGGAAGCTATTCAGAAAGAACGTAGCAAATTGATTGATATGATGTTACAAGAAAAAGCAGGTGGTGGTAAAACGCAAGGTCCGAAAATGAGTAAGAAAGAAAATATGACTTGCGAAAGTCTATAAACGGAACCTCTAAAAAATAAATCATGAAAAAAATTAAACATATATTTTTAGCACTGTTCCTGATTAGTGCAACAAGCAATTGGGCACAGCAAACCCCAGCGGGTGAACAGACTGAGGTAATTACCATTACTGGTGCCACGGCACATATTGGTGACGGCACCATTATCGAAAACTGTACCATCGTTTTTGAAAATGGAAAAATTACCGCCATTGGTACGGGTGAAACAACACAAGGCACCATAATCGATGCCTCTGGCAAACATGTATACCCGGGTTTTATAGCTCCGGTAAAAGAATTGGGACTTATTGAAGTGAACGCGGTTCGTGCGAGTAATGATGCCGATGAAATCGGAGATATTATTCCGCATGTACGTAGTTTAATTGCCTATAATTCAGAATCAAAAGTAGTAGAAAGTATGCGCCCGAACGGAGTTTTAATCGGGCAGGTCACACCTAAAGGAGGTCGTATTTCGGGTACATCTTCTATCGTGCAATTTGATGCCTGGAACTGGGAAGATGCAGCCATTAAAGTCGATGACGGTATTCATTTGCATTGGCCAAGTTCATTTCGAAGAGGTCGCTGGTGGATGGGTGAACCGCGCGGTTTACATCCAAATAAAGACTACCAAAAGCAAGTTGAAGAAGTAACAACCTTCTTACAAAATGCAGCTGCCTATGGCGGCGGACAGGCTAAAGAGTTAAATCCTGCTTTTGCAGCCATGCAAGGTACCTTTGATGGCCGTCAAAAATTATACATTTATGCTGATGGTGAAAAAGAAATCATTGATGGTATTACACTAGCCAAAAATGCAGGTATTACTCAAATCGTATTGGTAGGTGGTTATAGTGGCTACAAAGTGATTGATTTCTTAAAAGAAAATGATATTCCGGTATTGGTACAGTTTACACACAACGTGCCAAGTTTTGAAGATGATGATTACGATTTACCCTATAAATTACCCAAGTTATTATCTGATGCCGGATTGTTAGTCGCTATTCAAAACGGAGATGCAAGTAACTTTCAAACAAGAAACTTACCGTTTTACGCTGGTCAGGTGGTAGGCCAAGGGTTGGAAAAAGAAAAAGCCGTGCAAATGCTCACCGGAAATACGGCAAAAATTTTAGGTATTGATGCCACTCATGGTACATTAAAAGTTGGTAAAAGTGCAACGCTATTTATCTCGGAAGGAGATGCCCTAGATATGCGCACCAATATTTTAACGCACGCCTTTATAGATGGTAGAAACATCTCTCTAGAAACTCACCAAACTGAGCTCTGGAAACGTTACTCTGAAAAATATGAGGGAAAATAGCGAGTTTATATTGTAACAATTCTATTTGTAACTAAGAAATACAATATAGAAATCAAATAAAAACCACCGCTCTTCAGCCGAAGGGTGGTGGTTTTTTAGCTTTGCCAAAAATTGTAAAGTTTAGGTTCTAAGCAAACAAAAGTTACTACTTTGCCGCACTTCTAGATAACTCCAAATTACCCCCACAACAAAAACCCTTAAATCCATAATCTATTAACACCAACAGCTCTATAACAAAGAACGAAAAACGAAATAACCCGTAACAAATTCTATTTTTTAACTACCAATAGCTACTAGTACAATTCATCAATTCAATCAATCAAAAAAAATAATCACATGGCATCATCAGCTACACTTCCGAGCACACCCTCAAAATCACCATCAAATTCCAATAAAAAACTACTGAAAACATCTATAAACATCTGGTTTGTAGTGGTTGTTATTGGCCAATTCATATTCGCTACTTATATACTCGGACTGTATGGCGTAAGTGGACTCGCCGGAGACTTCGAACGCTGGAATACCGCCTCACCTCACGGTTATCAAACCAATGATCTTTGGGGGAATTTATTCTTCGGAGTACACATGGCACTAGCTGCGATTATTACTATTGGCGGACCTTTGCAACTTATGAAAAAGGTACGTTCAAAATTCCCGAAGTTTCACCGAATCAATGGACGGATTTATATTTTTTCTGCTTTTGTAATTAGCTTTGCGGGACTCTACCTCTCTTGGGTACGTGGTTCTGTAGGTGGACTCACGGGCTCTATTTTTATCTCTATTAATGCCGCTTTTATTATGGTGAGCGCTTTTTATACTATCAAATATGCGGTGGCAAGAAAATTGGCGACTCACCGTAAATGGGCAATACGGTTGTTCTTAGCGATGAGCGGCGTATGGTTTTTCAGAGTATTTCTTATGCTTTGGCTCACCATCAACCAAGGCCCAGTAGGTTTTGACATGAAAACTTTTACCGGCCCTGCCTTAAATATGCTATATGTGTTTAGTTATGTATTTCCTGTGCTTTTTGCAGGTTTTTATTTTAAAGCCAAAGCAAACGGTTCTAAAAAAGGACGACTCGCTATTTCTATTTTTCTACTCCTTTTAACCCTTTGCATTTTCGTTGGTACCATTACGGCAACGATGGGTATGTGGTTGCCAAGATTTTAATTTTCCCTTTTTTTAAAGTGTGAGTTTCCGCCGAGCCTGCCATTTGATAGTGCTCACAAAGAACCTATGAAAACCTCATTTTTCATTACGGAATTCCGTAATAAAAAATGAGGTTTAACTTTTATATTGCAACTCCCCCTTTGAGTTTCCTATTACCAATTTTTTTAAAAGTCAAAATAAAAGCATTCTTAAAAGTTGATGATTACACCAGCCTTAATCGTCAAACACTAACCAAACCAACAATGAAAAATCAATTTTACCTATTATTAGTTTCGAGCTTCATTTTAACCAACTGCACAAGTACAAAATCTCTCAAATTCACACAAAAAGAAGATGATATCGTACGTACAGAAACCCTCAAATCTTTTTTAAACGAAAATAAAAGACCTAAAGTAGTTTTAAGAGTTAAAGAATCTTCTATGAATGTGACTGAAATTGAAAACAACAGTTACCTATTTAATGCAATAGAAAACCAGCTCTTAGATAGTGGTTTCACAGTAAGAGATAGACAACTCTTTAATCAAATAATAAACAATGAAGAAAACAATATCGACTACAAGCAATTAAAAGAAAAATCTGATACAGATTTAATCATAGAATTGACCAAATTAGACACGCAGGTAATTTACGAGACCAACAAATATTACGATCAAAAAAATAGGGAAAAAATCATACCCAACTTCCAATATCAAAGATATGGAGCTTCAGTCGAATTTAAAGTTGTTATGATCAACACCAATGAATTTGCTGGAGTGTATAAATTCAACTACACACCTTGTGTAACTGGCTGCATAATTTCTAAATCATTTAGCGAAATACAAAGGGAAAGAAAAAGAAAACAAAACCAAGAAGAGCAGGGTTACGAAGGAGTAGAGAGAGATGAATTAGAACTTTTTATTAAAAATGCTACACATAAGTTGGTTGAAGAAATGAGATATTACTAAAAAAAACAAACTTTTTACTTACAGTAAAATTTTTATTTTAACGTAAATAGCTTTTTTAATAGATTTATCTTAAAACAATAACCATGAAAATCCGCTATAAAAAGAAACGTCTTACCAGCAACTTAATCATTGGTATTGTTTGGGCAGCTTTCGGTTTGCTCACCTTCAGCTACGACGCAGAAGCGCGCTGGATGGATTTCGGCTATATCGTCATGGCCCTGCTTTACTTAGGCCAATACGCCTACGAATCAAGCAAGCAATATTTAACTGTAACAAAACATTCCATTCGAAAAAATCGCTTTTTTGGTAATAGTCTTAAATTGAATAAAATTACACGCATTAAGAAATTTGCTGGCGATTACATTCTGCAGACTGACACCGAGGAATTGATTATCAACACCGATTGGATTGCAGAAAAATCATTGCTAGAATTAAATCGAATATTAAGCCAACTAAATTTACCGGCTGATAAAACGCCATTTTCTCAAAATAATTAACTTCAAGATCTTAAAATCTAAAAGACTCTATGAAATCAAATCTATTATTTAAATTATTTTTATCTGGCACTTTACTCCTATCATTATCCTGTGACGGAGAATTAGAAGATTGTGTTGAAGTCATTTGCGATGGCCCTGACAATACAAATTGTCGTGAAGAGCCAGTTTTAGACAGTGATTGTTTTCCTAGAGATACGGCTGTTGAACTTTCCGAATAACGATTCTTTAGGCATGTATGCCCCCATTTTTATCTCGCAATGACATGGGTTCTTTACCACGAATTACGGCTAATATTTCCGCCAATATTGCAATAGCAATTTCCTGAGGCGTTTCTCCGCCAATATTGAGTCCCGCTGGTCCGTGAACGCGATCGAAAAAAGCATCAGCTACTTCAGGGCAATACTCTAAAAATTCATTCAATAACTTTTCGCGACGCTGGTTAGGGCCTAATAAACCCAAATATATTGGCGTACTTTTCTGCAGGGCGATTAAGAATTGTAAGTCTTTCACATAACTATGTGTCATTAAAACAATTGCTGTTTGCTCATCAATCGCAGAAACATCTAATTGTTCAGCAATGACTCCTTGCAAATCAGTCGCCCCTGGAAAATCGGTAATTTGCTTTTCTTCGGTGGGGTGTGCAATTACGGTCACTTCCCATCCCATGCCACTGGCGAAAGAACACAGCTGCACCGCATCGTGCTCAGAACCTACAATCATTAAGCGATAACAAGCTGGTAACTCTTGTACAAATCGCGTCGCTTGATGATCTAATTCTGCAGTATCATTGATATGAAATGATTCCCCTTGCAGTTCAATTTTGGTGCCAAAACCAGCACCTTCTTGTGCTTCTTTTTCATAATACGATTCCATTCGAATGGGGGTTCGCGCACGTATACTTTCTTGAAAAGCTGCCAGCATCGCATCACTGGGTTCAAAAGTTTCCAACAAGACGTACAAGATACCTTCGCAGCCCAAACGAAAACGCCCATCATAAGTCATTACTTTGGCAGTGCTGGTTTTAAAAACAGAATCTGCTTGACGCAAAACTTCTTTCTCTACACACCCCCCACTCACGGCACCAATCATTTCATCATTTTCTAAAATCAACATGCGCACACCAGGTCTTCGATACGATGATCCGTCTAAGGCAACTACCGTTGCCAATACACTTTGCATTCCTGAAGCTTTAGCTTTTAAGTAAGCACTTACAATTTTCTTTAATTCGTGGGTCATGTATTTTTAACGGGGTTTCTACATTAAGATTAGTTATCTTAGTCGCAGTTTACAAGATAGTAAATTCAACGATTTTTATGACCGATTCCTTTAACAGAACTATAGATTATGTGCGTATTGCGGTGACCGATCGCTGTAACCTGCGTTGCTTCTATTGCATGCCTGCAACAGGTATACCATACGAGCCACAAGCGCATCTGCTTAGTTATGAGGAAATAACACGCCTGCTTAATGTTCTAGGTGGTATCGGTTTTCGTAAAGTACGCTTTACAGGTGGTGAGCCTTTTCTTCGGAAAGATTTCATGCACCTGCTCGAAAACGTTGCCGAAATTGATGCATTTAAGTCTATTCATATAACCTCTAACGGTACCTTATTGCAAAAGCATATCGGTCGCTTGAAAGCACTGGGCATTACCAAAATTAATCTGAGTATCGATTCGCTTGATAAAAAGCGTTTTCATGAGATTACCCGACGTGATGATTTTGACAAGGTGATGCAGAGTTTTCATCTCTTGCTCGACCACGGTTTTCAAATTAAACTGAATGCCGTGATTATGAATGGCATGAATACCCAAGATATCATTCCCCTAGCGGCCTTGGCAGAACATCATGCTGTTGATGTTCGTTTTATTGAAGAAATGCCTTTTAACGGTGGGTACAAAGAGAATTCGGCACTGTACACCGCCAGAGACATATTACGCAACTTAGAAGCGGAGTACCCCAATCTAGAACGTTTGAACTCGAAACATGGCGATACTGCCACCCTTTATAAAATACCTGACTATCACGGGAATATTGGAATTATTCCTGCTTTTTCGCGCACCTTTTGCAATACTTGCAACCGCTTGCGTATTTCTGCGAAGGGAGAAATTAAAAGCTGCCTGTACGATGATGGCGTTTTTAATATTCGAGACTTTATGCGTACGGGAGTAACTGATACAGAATTAGCTGATAAGTTCAGAGAAATAATTCGCCAAAAACCCAAAGACGGATTTGAAGCTGAAAAATTGCGAAAAGCGCCTAAAGCCAAATTACAAAGCATGAGTAGCATTGGTGGCTAATGCTTCTTATTTTTAAACGCCATACGACTGCAAGACCATCATGAACAACACTTTTATCAGCTACGAAAACGCCCTTAGTATTATTAGTGATCACAAGCTAGATTTTCCGATTGTTTCTAAAAATTTAGAGGAGTGTGTGGGTGATTTTCTAGCGGAACCGATTATTGCAGATCGCGACTTCCCCCCATTTGATCGTGTTACTATGGACGGAATTGCCATTGTTTACGACCGCTTCGCAAAGGGGCAACGCAGTTTTCATATAGAAGCGACGGTAGCTGCAGGAGATCCGCAAGTACAATTACAAAATAACGAACATTGTTTTGAAATAATGACGGGTGCCATTATGCCTTTGGGGGTGGACACCGTTATCCGCTATGAAGATTTAGCCATTGAAAATGGAATCGCTACACTTCAGATTGATGCGATAAAACACCAACAAAACGTTCACTTTAAAGGCAGTGATCTAACAGCGGAAACCGTGATTGTTCCTCCTGGAAATCAAATTTCTAGTGCTGAAATTAATATTGCAGCTTCCGTAGGCAAGGTGCAATTACAAGTGCGACAACTACCCAAAACGATTATTTTTTCTACCGGTGATGAATTGGTTTCGGTGGAGGAAACTCCAAAAATGCATCAAATTCGACGTTCGAATGTATATGGTATTCAAGCGACTTTAAAAGAATGGGGACTCACCCCTACCCTGCATCATTTACCGGATCATAAGGAAAAGATGTTTGCGGAAATTTCAAAAGAGTTGAATCAGTACGATGTTTTTATTTTTACAGGAGGCGTTTCTAAAGGAAAGTTTGACTATTTGCCCGAAGTTTTAGTACAGCTGCAAATAACAAAACATTTTCATAAAGTGCAGCAGCGCCCAGGGAAGCCTTTTTGGTTCGGAACACAAGGTGACACCAAAACCATATTTGCCTTACCTGGAAACCCAGTTTCTTCTTTTGTATGTACTTATGTGTATTTCAAATATTGGTTCGCGCAATCGTTACAAATAACCCCGAAAAAAGTATATGCGCAGTTGACATCTGAAGTGAGTTTCAAACCTGATTTGACCTATTTCTTGCAAGCAAAACTAGAAGTTGACAACAACGGAAACGTTTTAGCTCATCCTTTAAATGGTAATGGCTCTGGAGATTTCGCCAGCTTAGTACACACCGACGGATTTCTAATTCTTCCGCAAGAAAAAACAGTTTTTGAAAAAGGAGAAGTGTATGAGGTGATTAGCTATCGTAATCATATCTAAAGCTAGTAATCGGTAACACTCGACCAGTTTTCACCACTTTTGATACGGTACAACTGCATTTCAGAAATACCGAATTGTCGTGCAATCATCTTTAGCCGTGTTCTACGATTAGGATCAAAAATCTTTCTCTTAATCAATTTCACTTTGGCTTCACTCAGTTTAGAGTAGGTTCTCTTACGTGGTGTTGCCAAATACTCTGGATTAGTAAATTGATGGTTTTCCTTTTCTGCCTTAGTCGCCCATTTCAAATTACTAACATGGTTATCTTTCTTATCGTAATTCAAATGAATAACATAAACATCGTCAGGTTTGCGTTCTAAAAAGTGTTCCGCTACTAATTTATGTACGTATCGACTTGTAGATTTTCCGTTAACTTGTTGTTTGAGAGGTAGGTTTTGATAACCGTTAATAAAAGATACCTTCACCAATTGCTCATTCGCTCCTTTACAATTTAAAATTCGACCATAGTTCGATATTTTAAATTTTTCTTTATCAGAAATTCGAGCATCGAATTTGATCACTGCCCATTTTTCTTTTCCATAATTCTTTGTCATAATGCAGGGGATTAATTGGAATAAGGTACAAATAATGTGCTTATTATCCATTCAAGAAGATCCCTACAAGAAGTCTAATATTCTTAAAACAAATATCTTACAAATAAAGTTGAAAAATGGTGTTATACAAAATACGAACTCCTACAATGAATACTAATACGGCAGTTACAAATTTGATCCCTTTACTGGTGAGTTTGTTCAAACTTAAACGAATACCAATTTGCCCACCTAAAGCAACAGCAATTATTAAACCCATCGCTTCTACCCACGGTAGCTGAAAAGTACCTCTCGATAAAAGTCCTCCAATACCAGCTATTGAATTCACTAAAATAAAAAAACTAGCAAGTGCCGCTATTTTTATTGACTTATCCCATTTCATATGATTTAACATAGGGGCTAAAAAAATGCCGCCACCAATACCAACGAGGCCAGAAAGAAGACCAATACTTGCTCCTAAAAAATAAGTAAGCCAGGTCGGGTATTTTGTATTTAAATCCTCCGATTTTGAAAATTTTAAAGTTTGATAAATTAAGGCTACGGCAGAAATAATTAAGGCGACACCGAGAATGCCGAAAAAAGTATTTTCCTCTAATCGAAAGCGAGCACCCAAAAAAGCAAAAGGAATACTAGCAATAACAAAAGGAAGGAACTTTTCAAAATCAAGGTGTCCGTTTTTCCAATAATAAAAGGTACTACCTGAAACTACCACCAAATTGCAAACCAATGCCACACTCCGAATTGCAAAAAAGCTTGTGAAAATTAGTGCTAACAAAGCCAAATAGCTTGACCCACCGCCAAAACCAACTGATGAATATAAGGTGGCAATGAGCAAAAAAGCAGCCATTAAAAGTAAAAGTTCTGGAAGCGCTAAGAGCATGAAATCTGATACCTGTTTAAGCCTCCTAAAATACTAAAAAGAGAACTTTTAGGGTATGAACTTTGTAATTGTCGAAAGGCTGTTTCACTTCGTTTACCCGATTGACATAACAAGTAGACGGGCAAATTAAAGTTGATTTTACTCATTTTCGATTCCAACTCCGATAAGGGAATATGTATCGAATTTGGCAAGTGATAGTTTTCAAATTCTTCGTTAGTACGTACATCAATTATCTGCGCTTTCTCTGCCAATAGCTTGTTCATATTCTTAGCATCAAAGGTCGTAACGATAGAACAGGGGTCATTCCATTCATAATAGTCTTGCAAACGATCAATCTTCAAATTTTCAGGGTTCAGTTTGAAATTGATTTTTTGATATGCCTGCTGTAGTGCTTCAAAAATGAGCAACTTTCCTGACAATACCTCCCCAATACCTGCGATGATTTTTATCGTTTCTAAGGCTTGAAGGTTACCTATGATTCCCGGTAGAATTCCCAACACACCGTGTTCATTACAATTCGGTGCTTCATTCTCATTTGGCATTTTAGGAAAAAGGCAGCGATAGGTTGGCCCACCTTGATAATTAAAAACACTTACTTGTCCTTCAAATCCGTGTAAAGCTCCATAAACAAAAGGCTTTTTCAATATCACGCAGGTATCATTAACCAAATATCGCGTAGGAAAATTATCAGAAGTGTCAACTACTAAATCATATTCTGAAATAATTTTCAAAGCATTTTTTGTAGATAAAAAACTATTGTAAACCTTAATATCATTATTAGGGTTTTGCGCCTTCAATTTCCCTAGTGCAGCAATCACCTTAGACTGCCCAATGTCACTTCTACCATAAATTACTTGACGGTGCAAATTACTTAAAGAAACGATATCGCTATCGACAATACCAATACGCCCCACCCCCATAGCATTTAAGTAAGTTAGAACAGGAGCGCCCAAACCACCTGCGCCCACCACTAAAACTTTAGCAAGGGCAAGTTTCTGTTGTCCTTCAACTCCAAAGCCCTTTAAAATAGTTTGTCTATTATAGCGTTCCTCGTTCATGAGACTAATATAGTGAAAAGTGAATGTTTACAGTCTTTAAATATCTTTAGAGAAATTCAACATTCGTTACATAAAATTTAAAATACCTCTTGAAACTAAAGAAGTAGCTTTAATGAAAGCATGTTAAAATTTTACACTATGCAATTTTTTTTCAAAACTAGTTGATTCCTAATTTTTCTAAGGCTTCTTGGTATTCTTGTTCGGAATTTGCATTTAACAAAACCGCTTCGTTCTTGGGAAATACGAGTTCAGTAGCTGAGTTAATTAAATATTTTCTTGGGCAACTGCCATTTCCTTCATCTAAATAAGCCGCTGAGTTTACCAGTGCATGCGGTTCCCAAATAGCACATAAAGGTTCAGGTAGTGGGTTGGCACTTAATGCAAAAGCAGTAGCTTGTTTTGAAGTATTTCGTTCTAATATTAATTGTTGTAGTGCCTCTTTATTCATTAAGGGAAGATCACACGCCAACACCAACCACGCCGCATCAGGGTATTTTTTGTGTGCAGATAAAAGTCCGTTATACGGCCCTTTATATTCATTCAAATCAACAATAGTTTGCACCCTTGACGGAAGTTCTGACTGTTGCTCTTCTCGTAAACTAATGAAAGTTTCATCACAAACCTCACTCAATAAATCATACAGATACTCACGTTGAGGAACTCCATGATACTCAATTAATCCCTTATCAGAACCCATACGAGTACTTTTTCCTCCTGATAATACGAGTCCGTATAGCTTAGCGATTGAAGTCATTTTTTCCACCAGTTTTTTGTTCTAATTGTATTTCTGAAATATGAATATCATGGGATAATGCTTTACACATATCATAAATGGTTAAGGCACTTACGGAAACTCCTGTTAAGGCTTCCATTTCAACACCCGTTTTTTCATTGCATTTTACGATGCATTTTATTTGTAACGCATTCTGAATGGGGTGAATATCAATTTTGATCTTTGATAAATTTATTTGATGACATAAAGGAATCAATTCTGAGGTTTTCTTTACGGCCTGTATACCAGCAATGACAGCAGTTTGAATTATACTACCCTTATGGCCTAAAAAATCTTGACCAGCTAATTTTGCAAATACTTCTTTAGGAAAAAATACCTTAGCTGAAGCCGTAGCCGATCTTTGGGTTATATCTTTTTTAGAAACATCAACCATTGCGGCATTTCCTTCGTTATCAATATGAGAAAGTTCTTTAGACATTGAAATGAATTAATTAACGACAGTTGTAGTCAAAGCAAATTCTACAGCGCTTTCGGCATGAATTTCTGTAGTATTAAAGGTTGGAATGCTCACATCGTTTGGTGATATCAGCAGTGGTATTTCAGTACAACCCAAGATAACACCTTGTGCCCCCTCTTGAACTGCCTTTTCAATAATATGTACATAAGTTTTTCGAGAAGCATCTTCGATTTTACCCTGAACGAGTTCTTTATAAATAATATCATGCACTTTATCTCTATCGGTTGCTACTGGAATGATGGCTTCAATACCGAACTGAGACTTCAAAATATTAATAAAAAAATCACGTTCCATGGTGAACTTTGTACCGAGTAAAAGCACTTTTGTCAAATTGCTTTTTTGAATTTCTTTTCCGGTAGCTTCTGCAATATGAATCAATGGCAAATCAACATTTTGCGTAATAGCTTCGCTACATAAATGCATAGTATTTGCACAAATTAAAATCACATCTGCCTTCGCATTTTTTAAATTGGTAGCGGCTTCAACCATTTTCTCGTTGAGCCGATTCCAATCATTAACAGTCTGTAAGGCGTGTATTTCAGAGAATTCTACTGATTCAATAACACATCGCGCAGAATGAAATCCGCCCAAAGCTTCGCGTATTTTTTGATTGATTAGTTTGTAATAGAGCTGCGTCGACTCCCAACTCATTCCACCTATAAATCCGATTTTTTTCATAATTGTATCTAAGGATGGGCAGAAACCCAAACCGTTTTATTTTCAAAATATTCTTTTTTCCAGATAGGAACGGTTTCTTTCAGGGTATCAATAAGATATCTGCAGGCTTCAAAACAAGCATCACGATGTGCGGAAGATGCCCCAACTATTACCACCGGTGCTTCGACCTTTTTCACCCCTACAGCATGGCGAATAATAACTTTATTCAACTGCCATTTATCAATTGCAGTAATTGCAATCTTATTCATTTCTTTTAGGGCCATTTTTTTATACGTTTCAAACTCTAAAGAAATTACTTCTTCCCCTTGGGTAAACTCACGAACCGTACCAACGAAAACACAAATACCTCCACTCTTGCTATCGGATAATTCCGAAAACACCTGGGAGGTATCAATATGATCTACTATTTCTATTATCTTCTTATCCACCGCTAACTGGGGGAATGATGGCTATTTCATCATTCCGGCTTAAAGATACATTATCTTCGGCATACTCACTGTTGACGGCTACCGCTAACGATGAAAGCTTTCGAAATTCAGGAAATGAAACAGATATCATTTCCTTTAATTCTAAAACTGTTTCCGGTGTTTTCTCTGCTTCTGAAAACTGTAATTGCGATTTACCTACAATGTCTTTAGCAATTCCAAAAAGTAAAACATTCATAGGCACTTATCCAATAACTGGTTTTGAAGCCATATTACTGACAAAAGGTTGTTTGTAAATTCTATGACCCGTCGCTTTATTCAAAGCAATGGCTACTGCTGCCCCAGCAGGTGGCAAAGTAGGCTCGCCAAGACCTGTGGGACTCAAAGTATTTTTTACAAAGTGAGTTTCTACAGTGGGAGCTTCCATCATTCTCAGCAATCGATAACTATCGTAGTTCTTGCTTTGAGGCACTCCGTCTTTAAATTTAAAGTCTCCATACATGGCGTGCCCAACACCATCGATTGCTCCGCCTTCTATCTGATTTAGAGCCCCTAATGGATTGACCACAATACCACAATCTACTGCCACTGTTACTTTTTTCACTACAGGCCTATTGCCCTCCATTACAACGTCAGCAACCTCAGCGACATGGGTATTGTGACAATAATAGGCACAAACACCCTGGAAAACTCCGTCTTTGGGAGTATTATACCCTGATTTTTCAACTACTAATTTTAAAACATCTTGCAAGCGTTCAGCCGAGTATTGAATTCTATCATCAGTGGTTCCTTTCACTTTCTCTAATAAATCTAGTCGCATTTGAACCGGATCTTTCTCCATCACCTCAGCGAGTTCATCTAAAAAGCTTTGTTCGGCATATGATAAGAAATTGGTATATGGTGCTCGCCACGCACCGGTAGTTATATTACTATTATAACTTGCAACATCAACTTGATAGTTCTCTATTGCTCCGGCAGGAAAAAAGTTTGGAATTAAACCGTACATGTTTCCACCAACTGCTGCTTCTTTTAACTGATAACCTGTTATCTCTCCATCTTTAATACTTGCCTTAATACGATACTTAATAGCTGGGCGGTATACCCCTGTTGTCATATCATCTTCACGGGTAGATACCATCTTCACAGGTTTGCGAATTGCATCTGAAATCTCAGCGGCTTCATACACAAAATCACCATATAAACGTCTACCGAAACCACCTCCCATTCTGGTCATTTCTAAATGAATGTCTTCAACATTTCTACCCAACAAAGCAGCAACTGTTGTAGCTGCATCCGCTGGGGTCTGTACCGGGCCTACCAAATGAATTTTGTCGTCAGTCACATTGGCATAAAAATTCATAGGCTCCATAGTATTGTGTGGTAAAAAAGGAGACTCATAAGTGCGTTCTATAACCTGATCTGCCTGAGCAAATGCCTTTTTCACATCACCATCTTTGCGCAAGGTGTTAAAATCGTTTCCGTCTAACAACCCTGTTAAAGCTTCATCATGCTTTTCTGTACTTTCTAAAGTAGACATCTCTGACCATTTGGCTTTGATTGCCTTTTTAGCTTTGATTGTTGCCCATGTATTCTTTGCAATCACTACCACCTTTTCAGTAGGAGCCAGTTTGACGGTCCAATTTACTTGATCACCAGACAACATTGCCTTGGCTTTTTCACCAATAGTGATCACATCAATCACACCAGGTATTGACTTTGCAGCCTCTGCATCAAATGATTCTAATTTTTGACCAAAAGCAGGTGGTCGTAATACCGAGGCAAACACCATACCTTCTGCTTTAAAATCTAAGCCGAAAAGCGGTTTACCCGTTACAATTTTATCTATATCGACATTTTTAACATCGGTACCAATGATCGTGTAATCTTTTGGATCTTTTAAAGTCACCTTACCTTCTGCTTTTTCAGCTTGGGTATCTTTAAACTCTGGATTTTCTGATTTTTCTTCTTCTGACGTAGACTCGTCTGATTCAGGAATTTGCAATAAAGCAGCTTCGTTAACCACATCGCCGTACCCAAGGGTTTCTCCTTTTCCGTTAGAAATCACACCCTGTTTAGCAGTACATTCTGAAGCATCTACACCCCATTTTGCTGCGGCTGCATTAATCAATAGTTGCCGAGCTGTTGCACCAGTCTCTCGTAAGGCGTCCCAACCAAAACGAATTGATTGGCTACCACCTGCAACCTGACGCACAAAATTTTTAGTATCAAGAGCTCCTTGAACAACATTAACATGATTCCAAGGCACATCTAATTCTTCTGCAATAATCATTGGCATGGCTGTCTTCACACCTTGCCCTATTTCAGGATTTGGTGAAAAAATAGTCACCATTCCTTCCTTTGATATTTTTATGAATGCATTAAAATCGTTGTAATCTAATTTTGAAATGTCTACCGGCATTTTGACATTATCTTTACACGCCGTAAACAAATTGAAGCCAATTAACATTCCGCCACTGGCAAGCGAAGAAGTTCTTAAAAAAGACCTTCTGCTAAATTTCGTTGATTTTATAGTTGACATTTTTTTCGATTTTTAGATTAGGCCATTTTATTCTCTGCAGCTGCTGCCACGGCTTTTTCAATTCGGTTATATGATGCGCATCTGCAAATGTTACCATGCATTGCACTTTTAATCTCCTTATTACTGGGGTTAGGATTTTTCTCTAAAAAAGCAGAAGCGGTCATAATTTGACCTGCTTGACAGTACCCACATTGCGGCACATCAATTTCTTTCCATGCCTTTTGTACAGGGTGTGACCCATCTTCTGAAAGTCCCTCTATAGTCGTAATTTCTTTGCCATCGAGTTGTGAAACTTGAAGTTGACAACTGCGTGTCGCATTTCCATCTACATGTACCGTACAAGCACCACATTGGCCAATTCCACAGCCAAATTTAGTGCCGACCATATTTAGTTCGTCACGCAAAGCCCACAATAGTGGTGTGTCTTCAGCAGCTTCAATAGATTGTGAAGTACCGTTAATTTTTAAAGTATACGTTGGCATTTTATTTTCGTATTGGTTTGTTAATTAAATAAAACAATTCCCAAATATTTGAGAGTTAAGATCTTAAAATGAAAAAGCTCTTAGTTTTCACCAAGAGCTTCTAAATTACATAAAAATTAATTCCTACTATTTTTTGATCAGCCTTTTTTAACCTTTTTTTAAGTTAAAGATTAGGCTACTTGTTTCTAGTTTAAAAAAAGACTAGTTCGCATTCTATTCTGATGCACTAACAATTTCGGCACCTTCGGGTTGTATAAAAAAGTTAGCAGGAAGCGCAGTTTCACTTAAACTTACATTTTCAAAATTCAACGATGGTTTCGCTTTTCCAATATCCCTTCCTTCGTATTCATGCCAAGTAAGGGTGTTAGGTAGAATTACACCATCAATATTTTTCCAATCGTTGTATCTGATCCATCGAATATCATCAGACTTTTCACCACTTCTAAAAGTAACAGTATATCCTAACCAAGCCATTTGAAAAGTAGCTGGGTCATAATGTAAATAGTACTCATCTTTTGAAGACAATCCTACGCCTTCAGAAAAGCTAACTCTAATTCCTGGGTAGCTTTTACCTTCAAATTGAAGTGCTTCAGTTTCTGAATATTGAATTCCGTTATCAGCTAAAACAAAAGGCATACTGTAAAAATAAAACATCAGATTATGGTAAAAAATAGCATTGCCTTCATAGATGTTATCATCATCTTTCAACCAAATATCAGAACCATTAGACCCCATTAAGACCCCTGGCATTTCTATTTTTTCATTTCTACTTCTCAAATCGATGGTATGTTTTTCTCTATTGTTCGGCTTAGGAATTTCAAAAGATAGCACACTTTTACTTTTCCAAATGTCTAATCCGCCGTGCGCTTCTAGAATTTTATTTAATGCTGCTGGGTATTTTGAAGTGTCTATGGTTGCACCAGTTTCTTCTACAGGTTTCGTTTCCGTATTCTTTTTGGGAGCTTCTTTACATGATAAAGCAATCAAACAAATCAAGGAAATAAGTGATAATCTCATTTTTAGGTTGTTTTAGTATTTTATACTAGGTCGAAGGTATTTGAATTAAATTACTTTTGTAGTAATGAATGACATAAAACACATTTCGAGTATTCAAAACTCACTAATTAAAACTATTGTTTTACTAAAGGATAAATCTCGTGAGCGAAAAAAAACGGGATTATTTATTTTAGAAGGTAAACGTGAACTTAGGCTCGCGCAAAAAGGAAATTACCAAATACAAACAATCTTGTACTGCGAAGACATTATTATGGCTTCAGAATTACTTTCAAGCTACAAAAACCTAAACAACACTATTGAGTTAATTTCGATTACTAAAGAGGTGTATCAAAAAATCGCATATCGTCAAAGTACTGAAGGGGTTCTAGCTATTGTTAAAAGTAAGCTTCATAATTTGGAAGATTTACAATTTAACAAACCAAACCCGTTAATATTGGTCGCTGAAGCCCCAGAAAAACCTGGAAATATGGGTGCGCTTTTACGTACGGCAGATGCCGCTAATTTAGATGCGGTTATTATTGCAAACCCCAAAGGTGATCTATACAACCCAAATAGCATTCGGTCTAGTGTGGGCTGCATTTTCACAACTCAAATAGCTACAGCAACTACCTCGGAAACTATTGCCTTCTTACAATCAACAAAAACTAAAATTTTTTGTGCAGCTTTAAGCGCCTCAGAACCTTACACGAATATTGATTATAGTGGTTCTACAGCCATTGTTGTTGGCACCGAAGCAACTGGATTAAGCCAAGAATGGCTTCAAAATGCCAATCAAAATATTATCATACCTATGAGGGGCGAAATCGACTCTATGAATGTTTCAGTATCTGCCGCAATTATTATATTTGAGGCCTTAAGACAACGATCTCTTTAAATCAGATACCCCAATAATTAAAACTAACAAAACCTTGAATAAGCTCTTTTATATAATTGCTATAATTTTAATTTTAGAGTTTCTTGTGGAGACTGTTTTAGATTATTTAAATGCCAAACATTATGGTGATCCTATACCGGAAGAACTTACCGATGTTTTTGAAATCGCTGAATATCAAAAATCTCAAGAATACCAAAAAACCAATTATAAATTTGGTGTTTACACTTCAATATTTTCTTTTCTTTTAACTATAGCATTTCTATTTTTTGGTGGCTTTGAATGGGTTGATCAGACCGCTAGATCATTTAGCAGTAATAACATTATAATTGCATTAATTTTCTTTGGAATAATTACCCTTGGTAGCGATCTTTTAACCACTCCTTTTTCCTACTATCAAACTTTTACTATTGAAGAACGTTTTGGTTTCAATAAATCAACTAAAAAACTATTTTTTATTGATAAACTAAAAGGATGGCTAATGATGGTGATTCTTGGTGGCGGGGTGATCACTATTGCAATCCTTTTCTATCAGTGGGCCGGACCAAATTTCTGGTTATACGTGTGGGGACTTATGACCATAATCATAATTTTTATGAATCTTTTTTATAGCAAACTCATCGTGCCGCTATTCAACAAACAAACCCCACTAGAAAATGGAAACTTAAAAACTCAAATAGAAGTTTATGCTAAAAAAGTTGGATTTGAACTCCACAATATTTTTGTAATTGATGGGTCAAAACGTTCAACAAAAGCAAACGCCTATTTCTCAGGTTTTGGAAAAGAGAAAAGAGTTACTTTATATGATACGCTTATCAATGATTTAGAGGAAGAAGAAATAGTAGCTGTTTTAGCACATGAGGTAGGTCACTATAAAAAGAAACATATTGTTTATAATCTAATTGCTTCAATTTTAGTCTTAGGTTTAACCTTATTTATATTGTCATTATTCATTAATAATTCTGCCGTTGCAACCGCAATCGGAGTAACTCAACCGAGTTTTCATGCAGCTTTAATTGGTTTTGGAATTCTTTATAGTCCTATTTCAGAGATCTCCTCATTGATTATGAATATACTATCGCGAAAATTTGAATATGAAGCTGACGATTATGCAAAAAACACCTTTGGCGCCCCACCGATGATAAGCGCCTTAAAAAAATTATCAAAACACAGTTTGAGTAATCTTACGCCGCACGCAGCATATGTTTTTATGCATTATTCTCATCCACCTCTTTTTCGCCGAATAAAAAATCTAATGGTCTGATTTTTGTTGTATAGTAGTAAGGATTATGCTATTTTTAATATACAATGACATCAATTGCTATAGAACAAGAAAATAAAGAGATTGCAAAGCAATACAAAGAATTGCTTCGTATAAGTTATCAAACCTTAACTGATGAAGATAAGGTGTTGATACGCTCTGCTTTTGAAGTAGCCGTTGATGCTCATAAAAATCAGCGAAGAAAGTCAGGAGAAGCCTATGTTTTTCACCCTATTGCAGTGGCTAAAATTGTGGCTTCCGAAATTGGTTTAGACGCCACGTCAATTGCCTCCGCCTTATTACATGATGTCGTAGAAGATACGGAATATACGTTAGATGATATTGATCGTATGTTTGGCGAAAGCGTTGCTAGAATAGTTGATGGACTTACAAAAATTGCAGGCTTAAAGAAAGACATGAGTACTTCGCAACAAGCGGAAAACTTTCGTAAAATGTTGTTGACATTAAATGATGATGTACGTGTTATTATTATTAAAATCGCAGATCGATATCATAACATGCTCACCATGGATTCAATGCCTGAGCATAAGCAAGTAAAAATAGCTTCTGAAACGCTTTACATTTACGCTCCTCTTGCACACCGAATCGGACTTTACAATATAAAAACAGAGTTAGAAGATCTTAGTTTAAAATATACTGAACCTGAGGTCTACAAAGATATTTATGATAAAATAGAAGACTCTAAAGAAGAGCAATTAGCCTACATTGATTCATTTTCAGATGTTATAGACAAATCATTAAAAAAAGAAAAGCTTTCCTATTATATAAAGGGAAGAATGAAATCTATTTTCTCGATTCGTAAAAAAATGAAGGCGCAGAATGTAGTATTTGATGAAATCTATGACAAATTTGCAATTCGAATCATATACAAAGCTGATAAGAATAATGAAAAATTCTTGGCGTGGAAAATCTATTCCATAGTTACCGATCACTTCACTCCTAACCCAGTACGATTACGCGATTGGATATCCTCTCCAAAATCAACCGGTTACGAAGCTTTACACATTACTGTTATGGGCCCTAAGGGGCGCTGGGTTGAAGTACAAATACGAAGCGAACGTATGCATGAGATTGCTGAAAAAGGCTATGCTGCGCATTTCAAATACAAACATGGCGATCAAAAAGAACAGGGTATTGAAATTTGGCTGAATAAACTTCAAGAGGCTTTAGAAAATTCTACAGCCAATGCAGTTGATTTTGTTGAAGAATTTAAACTGAATCTATATGCTAAAGAGATATTTGTATTTACGCCCAATGGTGAACTAAAATCATTGCCAAAAGGCGCAACACCTTTAGATTTTGCATTTAATATTCATACCGAAGTTGGTATGCGCACCCGTGGAGCTAAGGTAAACAGCAAACTAGTTCCACTTAATACTACTTTAAAGAGTGGTGATCAAGTTGAAATAATTACTTCAGAGCAAGCAAAACCAAATCAAAATTGGTTAGACTATGCAACCACAGCCCGTGCCCGTGCTAAGATTAAATCGTCGCTACGAGAAGAGAAAAAGAGCGTTGCCATTGACGGCAAAGAAGTTTTGCGTCGAAAACTGCGTTCGCAAAAAATTGTATTAAATGAAGACACCATTAATAAAATGGTGATTTACTTCAAACTTAAAACTAGTCTTGATTTATTTTATCGAGTGGGAATTGGTGCCATCGATAATCAAATGATTAAAGATTTTGCCTCCTCTTATAACAATGCCTTTATTAGTTTTTTTAAGAATAAGATTCGTCGTAGTCCAGTACCCGAAGATATTCACAAAGAAGAAATCACTTCAAAATTTGACATCTTAGTTTTCGGAAAGGAAGAGGAAAAACTCGAATACAAATTATCACAGTGTTGTAACCCAATTCCCGGTGATGATGTTTTTGGCTTCGTTAGCGTTAATGAAGGCATTAAAGTGCACAAAAAAAATTGCCCCAATGCAATTCAGTTGCAATCGAACTATGCCTATCGTATAATTTCTGCGAAATGGATTGATTCAACACAAGAAGAGTTTCAATCTGAAATAAAATTAACAGGCATCGATAATTTAGGTTTGGTAAGTGAAATTACTGAGGTCATTTCTGACAACATGCATGTAAATATGCGCAATCTTAACTTTAGTACTGACGGTGGTACATTTAAGGGAAACATCACCGTTGTGGTTAAAAATAATTCTATACTTAACAAATTAATCAAGAATTTAAAGCATATCAACGGCATCGATAAAGTGACTAGAGTTTAAACATCACGTTTTTAATTCAAAATGTTCATTTTATGTTGATAAAACACTCTTCCAACACAGCTAAAATAGCCGTACATTTGTGAATTGTCTAAGACACCTCGAGAGTATGGCTGCTAATAAAAATCAAGATATTGTAAAAAGCGTGTTTACGCAGTTCCTAGAAGATAACGGGCACAGAAAAACTCCTGAACGTTATGCAATTTTACAAGAGATTTACGATAGTGACGATCACTTTGATATAGAATCTCTTTATATCAATATGAAAAACAAAAATTACCGGGTAAGTCGTGCTACCTTATACAATACCATCGAACTCTTACTTGATTGTAAGTTGGTACGCAAACACCAATTCGGTAAAAACCAAGCACAATACGAAAAGTCATATTTTGATCGTCAACACGATCACGTTATTTTAACAGATACTGGTGAGGTGATGGAGTTTTGTGACCCGCGTATACAGTCTATAAAGAAAACCATTGAAGAAGTTTTTGATATTAAAATTAACAATCACTCACTGTACTTCTATGGCACAAAAAACACTAAAGAAAATACAAACGACTAACCAAAATTATTAATGGCAGTAGATTTATTGTTAGGCCTACAATGGGGCGATGAAGGAAAAGGAAAAATTGTTGATGTTCTTACCAAAGATTATGACATAATTGCTAGATTTCAAGGGGGGCCGAATGCTGGGCATACTCTTGAGTTTGATGGTATAAAGCATGTTTTACACACAATTCCATCAGGAATATTTCATAAAAATGCTATGAATGTTGTTGGTAATGGTGTAGTAATAGATCCTGTGATTTTCAAAAAAGAACTTGATGCCCTGCAAAAGTTTAATCTTGACATAAATGCAATACTTTTAATATCAAGAAAAGCTCACTTAATTCTTCCAACACATCGTCTTTTAGATGCAGCTTCAGAAGCCTCAAAAGGCAAAGCGAAAATAGGCTCAACTCTAAAAGGAATCGGCCCAACCTATATGGATAAAACAGGTCGTAACGGTATGCGAATTGGCGATTTAGAGCTTGATAACTGGCAAGAAAAATATAGAGCATTAGCGAACAAGCACGAAGCTATGATTAGCTTTTATGATGTTGATATTCAATATGATTTAGAAGAATTAGAGGCTGATTTTTTTAAAGCAGTAGAAGAATTAAAAAAGTTAACTTTCATTGATAGTGAAGAATACCTGTATCAAGCTCAAAAGCAAGGGAAGAAAATTTTAGCTGAAGGAGCTCAAGGATCTCTATTAGATATTGATTTTGGAACATACCCATTTGTAACCTCATCCAATACAACAGCTGCAGGTGCATGTACTGGTTTAGGTGTCGCACCCAACCAAATTGGACAAGTGAAAGGAATATTTAAAGCCTATACCACAAGGGTAGGTAGCGGACCATTTCCAACCGAATTATTTGATGAAGATGGAGAGACCATGGGTAGAGTTGGTAATGAGTTTGGAGCTACTACTGGAAGGCCAAGGCGATGTGGCTGGTTAGACTTAGTAGCCTTAAAATATGCAGTTCAGGTCAATGGTGTTACCGAATTAAATATGATGAAAGGTGATGTCTTAAGCGGATTTAAAAAACTTAAAGTGTGTACGGCATATAAGTATAAAGGCCAAACAATTTCTCATTTACCTTTTAATATTGAAGAGGAAAATGTAGCACCTATATATACAGAAATGGAAGGCTGGGCTGAAGACTTAACCAAAATGTCTTCTGCTGATCAATTTCCGAAAGCTCTAAATGATTATATTTCGTTTTTAGAAAAAGAATTAGAAGTACCAATCAAAATAGTTTCCGTCGGGCCTGACCGAACTCAAACTATTCACAGATAACAAAATAGAACGTTTTGCTTTAAAAAAATGGAAATATCACTTCGGTATTTCCATTTTTTTGTGATAAATTTCGATCAACAAAAGACAAAGTTATCATCATATTCGTAGTCTTAATCAATCTAAAAGTATCTTGATTATCACTATCTTATAACAATCAAAAAACACACCTATCATGAATTGGAGCAATTTATTTGACGAAAAAGAAACGAACGAAACATTACAACGAATTGAATCACTAACTTCCGAAACACAAGCATTATGGGGCAAGATGAATGTAGCTCAAATGTTAGCTCATTGTAACGTAGCGTATGATTTGACGTACACTGACAAGTACCCAAAACCCAAAGGGTTTCAAAAGTTTCTAATCAAACTTTTTGCTAAAAATGTTGTCGTTGGTCCTAAGCCATATAAAAAAAATAGTCGAACCGCACCAGTATTTCTAGTGACTGATGAGCGTGAATTTGAACGTGAAAAACAACGACTCATTGAAAATATTCAAAAAACTCAACAACTTGGTAGTGCACACTTCGAGGGAAAAGAATCACATGCATTTGGCGCCTTGTCAGAGAAAGAATGGAATAACTTATTTTCCAAACATTTAGATCATCATTTAAATCAATTCGGGGTGTAAATTTTCAAAAGCAGATATCTAATTTCATATAACATCACATAGTATAGACCATTGCTTTTTGTGTATAGCATATAATTCCCTTAGCATTTTAGTAATTTAAATCATTACGCGGTCACTTTTATTCATTTTTGATTACTTTCAAATATGAAAAAATTCGATAGAAGAAATTTCTTAAAAAAAACAACCTTGGCGAGTGCGGCTGTTGGAGTGAGCCCGATGCTAGCACATAACGATACCATTTTAGAACGGCCATATTCACAGTCGTACATGGGAGATTTTGCCGCTCAAAAAATACCCGACATTAAAGCTGCATTTATTGGGGTTGGAGCCCGAGGCCCAGGACATTTACAATTCTTTGCAAGTCTACCAGGCACAGAGGTGGTCGCAGTTTGTGACCTCTACGAAGATTTAGCAACGAAATGGGCAAATAAAGCTACTGCCATCGGAAATGGAAAGCAACACAAGAATGTCGCCGTATATCACGGAGAAGAAAATGCCTGGAAGAAAATGCTTGTAGAAATACAACCCGATGTTGTTTTTATAGCCACCAACTGGAAAAATCATGCACCAATGGCTATTGAAGCAATGAATCAAGGTAGTCATGCTTTTGTTGAGGTACCAATAGCGCTAACTTTAGAAGAAATGTGGACTATTGTTGACACTTCAGAGCGTACTCAAAAGCACTGCATGATGATGGAAAATGTCAATTATAGTCGTGATGAATTATTATTTTTAAATATGTGCCGCAAGGGAGTTATTGGCGAAACTCTTCACGCAGAAGCCTCTTATATTCATGAGCTTCGTTTTCAAATGGAAGAACAAACAAGGGGTACTGGTTCATGGCGTACACCACATTATGCCTATCGTAATGGAAACTTATATCCTACACACGGCCTAGGGCCAGTAGCGCAATACATGAATTTAGGACGTACTGATGACAATTTTGGCTCATTGGTTTCTTACTCTACACCAGCTTTGGGAAGAAAACTATATGCAGAAAAGAACTATGATGCTAATCACAAATGGAATGCTTTAGACTATAAAGGTGGTGATATGAACACCTCTATTATTAAAACAAACTTGGGAAAAACTATTATGGTACAATGGGATGAAACCAGCCCAAGGCCCTACTCACGTCTAAATTTAATTCAAGGAACTAAAGGTATTTTAGCAGGGTTTCCAACACGAGTCGCTTTGGAAGGTGGTGTTGAAGGCGTCACAAAAGATCATCACAGTTGGGTACAGGGTGAGCAACTGCAAGCTATTTATGAAAAGTATGATCATCCATTATACAAACGACTAAATCATGCCACCAAAAATACAGGTCATGGCGGCATGGATGGTATGATGATGTATCGTATTGTTGAGTGCTTACAGCAAGGCCTACCACTCGATCAAAATGTTTATGAAGGCTGCTTTTGGAGTGCTGTTAGTCCGTTAAGTGAGGCTTCAGTTACCCATGGAGGAGCACCACAAGAGTTTCCTGATTTCACTAGAGGAAATTGGAGAAATACTAAACCACTCACCGTAATAGCTTAATTTGAAAAGATTAAACTATTAAATCTATGCTAATTAGATTTTCACTGTAGTAAAATATCCTATTTTTGAAGAAAATTCAAGACTCTTGAAAAAGACTGTATTACTTCTCATTCTGGTAAGTTGCTCAATGTTTGTCTTTTCTCAGGCTGATGTAAAAAAAGCTGAGACTGATACCGTAATGAACAAAGAGATCAATATTGTTCACGGTGCAAATCTTACAAAAGATGAAACCCGTTTTCCAGGAGCATTTATTTTTAGCAAAGACAATAAACAAGTACAATTTGAGCATCAAGGGGCTGATTTATGGTGTGATGTTGCTGTATTTTACAAGCAAGAAAACCGTCTAAAAGCTATTGGTAACATTCGCTTAAAACAAGGTGATTCGGTGACTATGCGCAGTGGAAAGATGGATTATGACGGTAATACCAAATTAGCTAAAGCATATGAAAGTGTAGTACTTAAAAGTCAAACCTCAGAAAATGGTAACATGACCTTGACCACTGATACACTGCGATTTGATAGAGAAAGTCAACAAGCCTATTATCAAGATTTCGGCACTGTAGTAGACTCTGCAAATACCCTAACTAGTGAAATTGGAAGATACTTTATGGAAATTAAAAAGTACCAGTTTTTAGATAGTGTTCATGTCGACAACCCCCAATATGTTTTAGATTCTGAGCAGTTAGATTACTACACCACCTCAAAAAATGCATATATGTATGGGCCTTCAACAATTACAGGTGAATCGTATAAAATATACTGTGAACGTGGCTTTTATGATACTAAAATTGAAAGTGGGTATGGAATAAAAAATACGCGAATTGATTATAATAACAGAATTATTCAAGGAGACAGTGTTTATTTCGATAAAGCATCAGAATTTGCTTCTGCTACCAACAATATAACTGTTACTGATACTATAAACAAAGGAATAATTCGTGCGCATTATGCTGAGGTATTCAAAGCTAAAGATTCTGTTTTTGCCACAAAACGTGCAGTAGCCATAAGTTTAGTTGAGCAAGACTCCTTGTATACCCATGGTGATACCCTAATGATAACAGGTAAACCTGAAGCACGAATATTAAGAGCCTTTAGAAATGCAAAATTCTTTAAAACTGACATGAGCGGTAAATGTGATTCTATTCATTCCGCAGAACAAACCGGAATAACAAAATTGATTCGAAAACCTGTTTTGTGGAATGGTGAAAACCAAATGACTGGCGATAGTATACATATAAAATCAAATACTAAGACAGAACAATTAGATTCGTTGATTGTTTTAAATAACGCGTTTATCGTTTCCTTAGATAGTATCAGTCAAACCGGGTATAATCAAGCTAAAGGAATAAATTTATTCGGTCAATTTAAAGAAAATGAATTGAAAACTATTGATTTGATTGGCAACAATGAAGTAGTTTATTACATGTACAATGATGACCAAGAGTTGATCGGTATTAACAAAACTAAATGCAGTTCTATTCGAATCAAAATGGCTAACAACGATGTTCAAGATTTAATCTTTAAAATAGAGCCAGATGGCGATATTTTTCCTGAAAAAGATCCTGATTTGGGCAGCAAAAAGTTAACCGGTTTTGTTTGGCGTGGTGAAGAACGCATTCTTACAAAAGACGATATTTTTGATGAGGATGATAATAATATTGAATTGGTAGTTATTCAAGGTATTGAGAACCCTATTGATATTGATCTGGAGGAAGAAGAAAGAAGTAATAACCCTTCAGACCCCGTTAACAACATTCCTATTCCAGAGAATGGTAAAACTACAGATCCTAAAAGATCAAATGATCAAACCAAGGTTAAATAAAGCTACCTTCTTTAGCAGACATTATATCATAAGCGCGAAACGCAGCATAAAAAATTGAAAGAAGATTTTCTAAAATATCAAGCACAAACCAGTCCGCATCCTCTTGCTATGGAGGTTTCACGTGCCAAAGGCTGTTACATTTACGATACAACAGGTCAAGGTCATTTAGATTTTGTTGCTGGGGTTTCTGCATGTAGTTTAGGCCATTGTCACCCGAAAGTGGTCGCAGCAGTACAAAAACAGACCGAAACATTTATGCATGTTATGGTTTATGGAGAATACGCTCAAAAACCTGCCGTTGAATATGCTAAAATGCTTGCGACTTTGCTTCCTAAAAATCTCAATGCTACCTATCTTGTAAACTCAGGTACCGAAGCTATTGAAGGGGCATTAAAACTAGGAAGACGTTTCACTGGCAGATCAGAAATTATCGCAGCAACAAATGGCTATCATGGCAATACAATGGGAAGCCTAAGTATTATGGGGTATGAAGAACGTAAAAGCGCCTTTAGACCTCTGATTCCTGATGTGAATTTTATTCAATTTAACGACGAAAGTGATTTACAAAAAATTACCGATCGCACAGCTATGGTTGTTTTAGAAACAATTCAAGGAGGAGCCGGCTTTATTTTACCAACCAATAATTATCTATTCAAAGTTCGGCAACGGTGTAATGAAGTAGGAGCTCTATTAGCCTTAGATGAAATTCAACCGGGATTTGGCAGAACAGGTAAACTCTTCGCATTCGAGCATTTTAATTGTATACCTGATATTTTGGTTATGGGTAAAGGTATGGCTTCTGGGCTACCCGTAGGTGCCTTCACCGCCTCTAAACGCCTGATGGATTGTTTGCAAGAAAAACCAAAACTTGGGCATATTACCACCTTTGGTGGTAACCCTGTAATTGCTGCAGCTAGTTTGGCAACATTACAAGAAATAACTACTTCAGGTCTAATTAAGCAGTCTTTAGAAAAAGAGCAGCTTTTTCGTAAGCTATTAATACATCCTTCAATTTTAGAAATTAGAGGCAAGGGTTTAATGCTTGCTATATTACTCAAAGACGCGAATGTTGCCAACCAATTAATTCTGAAAGCATCAGCGCAGCAGTTAATTCTTTTTTGGCTTTTGTTTGAGCCAAGAGCAGTTCGCATAACTCCTCCCCTAACAATTTCAAATCAAGAAATAAAAAAAGGCTGTACCATTATTCTAAATTTACTTGATCAGATCTCAGTTTAATTTGTTAACTAATTTGTTAATAATATCGAAGTCATTTGCCAATAATGGTACGGTCAAAATATTACTTTTAATTCCATAGTATAACCAAACATTTTCTATGGCGTTAGACTCTAACGAAACACCCGGCAGACCTGTAGCGAAATTTGAATCCATGCTCAAAACCGACGACGTCTACTTTTTTGACGCCGAAGATTTCGAAGATATTATTCACCATTATTTAAATAACGGAAAAATTGCACTTGCTAAAAAGGCGATTAAAATAGGACTAGAACAACATACGGAATCCATTCAATTGAAACTATTAGATGTTGAAGTGTTAGTGTTTGAAAATAACCTCGATGTTGCTGAGGTTTACTTAGATAAACTTCAATTACTAGATAGTAGTAATGAAGAAATTTACATTCAACGTGCCAATATTTATTCTAAAAAAGACAATCATGAGGCTGCAATCAGTCTTTTGAATAAAGCTTTAGAATTCTCTGATAACGGATTTGACATTTATTCTTTACTTGGCATGGAGTATCTTTTCATGGATGATTTCAAAAGGGCAAAAGAAAATTTCATGAAATGTGTATCTTTTGATCCGCATGATTACTCTTCCCTCTATAATGTTATTTACTGTTTTGAGTTTTTAGAAGATTACGACGGAGCCATATACTATTTAAATGACTATTTAGATTTAAATCCGTACTGTGAAGTAGCGTGGCATCAGTTGGGAAAACAATATTTTGAAAAGAAGTTGTACCCCGAAGCGCTTACAGCCTACGATTTTGCAATTTTTTCTGACGATACATTTATGGGCGCCTACTTTGAAAAAGGTAAGGTCTTAGAAAAAATGGGAAGATTTAAAGATGCTATAGAAAACTATGAAACTACGATTAATTTAGAAGATCCTACTTCATTTGCCTATTTAAGAATTGGGCATTGTTATGAGCAATTAAAAAATCATGACATGGCCAAATACTATTATTATCAAACAGTACACGAAGATCCGTTGTTAGATAAAGGCTGGCTAGCAATTACTGATTTGTATATTAAAAAGCGTAATTATGAAAAAGCTTTTTATTATATCAACAAAGCACTCAATATTGATGGAGAAAATCCGTTATACTGGAAGAAATGTGCGAAAATTAATACAGCTTTAAAAAAATACGATGAAGCCGATTATGCCTATAAGCAAGCGGTAGACTTAGGAAACTACGAATTAGATACGTGGTTAAAATGGGCAGATGCCACTCATTGGAATAAAGATTTTGATTCAGCAGTACAAATATTAGCACAGGGCAGAGAGTTTTATCCAGAAGAAGCCAAATTACAATATAAAATGGCTGGTTTTCAATTGCTTTCAGGAGACAAAATCAACGCTCGAATAACTTTAATTGACGCTCTTAAAAATCATATTGATAAGTTATTTTTATTCGAAGAAGAATTTCCACAATACGCTAGTATTCCTTGGACTTTGAACATTGTAGCCAATGTTAAAAAGACTTCTCGATAAAAGGGACTGCTAGAATAAAATTTCATGGAAAACAGAACGATTTTACAATACATATTCGTTACCCTAAAAGGAATCGCGATGGGGGCTGCTGATGTAGTACCTGGAGTTTCGGGGGGAACAATTGCATTCATATCAGGCATTTACGAAGAACTTATATCATCAATAAATAACGTAAGTTTAGCAACCTTAAAAATCTGGAAAGAACAAGGTTTCAAAGCCTTCTGGAAAAAATTGAATGGTAACTTTCTTTTAGCTTTATTCATAGGTATTTTTATTAGTCTATTTTCATTAGCAACTTTGGTTAGTTGGTTTCTTGAAAATCAACCTGTTATGCTTTGGTCTTTCTTTTTTGGGTTAGTAACTGCTAGTATAATATTCGTCGGCAAAGCGATTGAAAAATGGAATGTACTTACCATACTAATGCTAGTCATTGGTGCCTGCGTTGCCTATTTTGTGACTACACTACCACCAAATGAAAATGTAGCAAGCTTGCCTTTTTTGTTTTTATCTGGTGCTATTGCTGTCTGTGCTATGATCTTGCCAGGCATATCTGGCGCGTTCATTTTAGTGCTTTTAGGCTCTTATAAAACCATTTTAGATGCCGTTCATGAAAGAGACCTGAAAATTGTAGTCACAGTTGGTTTAGGTGCAATTTTCGGATTATTAAGTTTTGCACGGTTACTGAAATGGATGTTCAAAAATTATAAGAACGCCACATTGGCCGTTTTAACCGGATTCATTCTAGGTTCATTACCAAAAATATGGCCATGGAAACAAGTTTTAGAAACTAAAACTTTTGGTGATAAAATTATTACTATAAAAGAAGCTAATATTTCTCCATTTAATTATGAAGGCGATAATCAACTTGTATTTGCAATTCTATTAGCAATTATCGGTTTTTCCCTTATTTTTATACTTGAAAAGTTTGCCGACAAAGAGCAAGTATAAGAATTATCTAAATGAACGAACCTCGGTCGTTATCCGATAAATTTTTTTTGGTTATCAAAGGTTTATGCATGGGGGCTGCCAATAAAGTACCTGGTGTATCTGGTGGTATTGTCGCATTTGTAGGTGGCTTCTACGAAGAATTCATTTATTCTTTACAAAAGATTAATGCTAATGCGTTCAAATTATTAATCAGAGCAAGATTCAAAAGCTTTTATCAATATATCAATGGGTCATTTCTAACCCTATTGATATTCGGTATGTTGGTGAGTTACTTTAGTGTTTCTAAGATTCTAGATTATTTTCTTGAGCATAAAGAATTGTATGTATGGTCTGCTTTTTTCGGCATGATTTTAGGGTCTATCTACTATATCACCAAAGACTTTAAACAATGGACTAAAACAACAACAATTGCAGGAATTATTGGGCTCATTGCCGGCATTTCCATTAGCTTTTTAAGTCCAGCAAAAGAAAATGACAACCTACTATTTATTTTTGTTTGTGGCATCATTAGTGTTTCCGGCATGACTTTACCCGGTTTATCTGGTTCATTTATTCTTATACTATTAGGTAACTATGTACTTTTATTGGTTGATTCAGTAAATGCCTTATTTGATACTTTTACTGAAATTGTTCGAGGTGATTTAAGCTTCATAGACAATTCAGAAAGATTAAACACCTTAAAAATATTAGCAGTTTTCACCACCGGTTCGGCCGTGGGTTTAGTAAGCCTGTCACATTTACTAAATTATGTTTTAAAACATTTTCGACATATTACTACAGCAGTTATAATCGGCTTTATCTCTGGTTCTCTAGGTGTAGTATGGCCATGGAAAAAAACTATTTACAAAACTGATGCTTCAGGAGAAATATTCAAAGCATCTAACGGAAAAGAAATCATCAGCAACTACGAACGATATTTACCTAGCTTGAATGAAATTGAAACTTGGGTCGCTTTGTTTTATGTGATTGTAGGAATTAGCATTTTATTAGTATTAGATTGGTATGGCAGAAAAAGAAAAGAAACATTATAGATTCGGGTTAGTAGGAAAGGATATTGAATACTCTTTTTCAAGAGGTTATTTCTCTGAAAAATTTAAGAACCTCGAATTATCAAATCATTCTTATGAGAATTTTGATTTATCTGAAATAAGTGAAATCAGTAAAATCATTCATGAGAACAACAATCTCTATGGGTTGAATGTCACCATACCTTATAAGGAAGATATAATTCCTTTTCTGACGAAACTAAATACTGAGGCTAAAAAAATAGGAGCTGTAAATACCATAAAATTTCAAGACAATGAACTAATAGGTTTCAATACTGATGCCTACGGATTTCAAAAATCTATCGAACCACATTTAAAAAATCATCATAAAAAAGCCCTCATTTTAGGTTCAGGAGGCGCATCAAAAGCAGTCAGTTATGTTTTCACCCAATTAGATATTGCTTATAAAATAGTGTCTAGAAAACCCAAGAAGGGGCAGTTGACTTATGAAGACCTAAATAAAGTACTTAAAGAGTATCAAATAATAGTAAACTGCACTCCTTTAGGAACTCATCCTGAAATTGACAGAAAGCCTCAAATTCCTTACCACTTACTAACTCCAAATCACTTACTGTTTGACTTAATTTACAATCCTGCTAAAACTGCATTTTTATTAGAAGGAGAATCGCAAGGAGCATCAATTTGCAATGGAAATCAAATGCTACAATTTCAAGCAGAAAAATCTTGGGAAATATGGACGAACACCGCTAGCAGTTGAACCCCACTACTCTACATTTAGAATAAATATTTGTGTTCGATAACATTTAAATAGCACTTAGTTACGTTTATCAAAGATGTTGGCATTTCGTTTTGCCGTTACCTTGGTTGTTACTATCTTACAATAGCAATCATACTGCTCAATCAATAAAAATACGAATGTCAGAGGAGAAACAACAAGAGCTTGAACAAAAAACAGCAGCTTCAGAAATCATAGCATCTGAAGACTCCGTTGTGCCAGAAAAGGAAACTATTTCAGCAGAAACTGTCGTTAACGAAACGTCAAAAAACATCGCGGTAAAACCTAAAAATTTAAAAGATCAAGAAAAAGAAAAAGAGGCAGATGTTCTTGAAGAAATAAATGAAAGTAATGCCGAAGATGCAGAAGATAATGACAACGAGAATCGTCATGTGATTCCGTTGTTAGATTATCATCAAATGTCTATTGAAAACCTCACTGGTGAACTTCAAAAACTAGTTAAGAACGAAAAAGTACAAGCTATAAAAAAGCATGTAGACGGTATTAAATCAGAGTTTGATTTAAAGTTTCAAGAATTCATTGACACAAAAAAAGAAGAGTTTATTGCTAACGGCGGTAACGAAATAGATTTTCGTTACAATTCTGTAACCAAAAGACAATTTAATGAAGTGTATAATGAGTATCGTGAAAAAAGGAATCAGTACTATAAAAATTTAGAAAAAGGACTGCATGAAAACCTTAAAAATCGTTTAGAAATTATTGAAGAATTAAAGGGCTTGGTAAATGTTGAGGAAGACATCAATACTACCTATAAAAACTTTAAAGATGTTCAAGATAGATGGCGAAATGCAGGACCAATACCAAGAGCTAATTACAACAACGTATGGAAAACATATCATCATCACATTGAAATTTTCTACGATTTTTTACATTTAAATAGAGAACTACGAGATTTAGATTTCAAACATAATTTAGAAGAAAAACAAAAATTAGTAGTTCGAGCTGAAGCATTGGCGAATGAACCAGATTTGACTTCCGCATTTAGACAGTTACAAGTATTACATAAAATTTGGAAAGAGGAAATTGGTCCGGTTGGAAAAGAACATCGCGATCAAATTTGGGAGCTTTTCAGCAATGCAACGAAAGTACTTCATCAAAGAAGGCAAGATTATTATAAGGAGCAAGACAAACTTTACGAACAAAATCTTGAGCATAAAAAAGAGATTATCGCTAAAATTGAAGTTATTGCTAACGAAGTTTCTGATAATCATAAAACCTTACAACAACAAATAAAACAGATTGAAGAATTTCGCAATGATTTTTTCAAAGCAGGTAAAGTTCCGCAAAAAGTAAATGAAAAGACTTGGGCTGAATTTAAAGATGCCCTACGAAAATTTAATAGAAACAAAAATGCTTATTACAAGAATCTTAAAAAAGAACAGCAAGTAAATCTAGACAAGAAACGTGGACTTTTAGAATTAGCGGTTTCATTGAAAGATAGTGAAGATTGGGACTCAACGACCCAAGAAATGAAACGTATTCAAAGCGAATGGAAGCGTATAGGCCATGTTCCTAGAAAATATTCTGATAAGATTTGGAAAGAGTTTAAAACTGCTTGCAACCATTATTTTGATCGGTTACATGCATTAAAAAATAAAGCTCAAGTCGCCGAAACTGAAAACCTAGTCAAGAAAGAAGCCTGCTTAGAGCGACTAAGAGGTTTTGAATTGTCAGGTAAAAAAACCGATGATATTAAGGCTACTAAAGCATTCATCTCTGAATGGAAAACCCTAGGAAGAGTTCCTTTTAACAAAAAAAGCATCAATCAAAAATTCAATAAGATTATTGATGGAATATTTAAGAAACTTGACATCAGTACCCAAGAATCAGAATTATTGAAGTATGGTGATAAAATACAAGAATTAGCCAAGGAAGACAATGTTCGTGCTATTTCGAATGAACGAAGCTTTATCAGAAAAAAAATTGATGAGATTAAGAATGATATTCTTCAACTAGAAAATAATCTGCAATTTTTCTCAAATGCCTCTGAAGACAATCCAATGGTAAAAGATGTGGTTAACCGTGTTGAAGGTCATAAGAAGTCTTTAGAAACCTGGAAAGCTAAGCTTAAGAAGTTAAATATCATGGAGAATAACCTAAATAAAGAACCTGAAGAACCAATTTCTAATGAAGAGGAATAGTGCATGCTGTTAAAACACGGATTAGTTTCAATTATAATTACCGTTATTGCCACAACTACATGCAGTAGTCAAAATACCTTAACAACAGATACTGTAAAGTTAAAGGCCTTTAACATTTTAGTTAACCGATGTAACTTTTGCCATGCTACGAAAAAGAAACAAGATGTTTTCACCCTTCTCAACATGGATTCACTCGCAAGAGCTATCAATGAACAAGTTTTCGTAAAAAAGAAAATGCCAAAAGGAAGAAAAAACAGACTTAACTCTCTTGAATTAGAACTACTTCAAACTTGGCTAGCAAGAACAAAATACAAAGTGGAAAAATAAAAAAAGAGCCTATATAGGCTCTTTTTTACTTTATTATCTAAGTTACCTATTTAGCAACATTAACTGCTCTAGTTTCACGAATTACAGTAACTTTCACCTGACCCGGATAAGTCATATCGGTCTGAATTTTTTGTGATATCTCAAACGATAATTCTGCCGCTTTTTCATCACTTACCTTTTCACTTTCAACGATAACACGCAACTCTCTACCAGCCTGAATAGCGTAGGCCTTTTGAACACCTCCAAATTTGAAAGCAATTTCTTCAAGGTCTTTTAAACGTTGAATATAAGAATCCATCACCTGTCTACGTGCGCCAGGTCTTGCTCCGCTAATAGCATCACACACCTGCACTATAGGCGAGATTAAGGTTTTCATTTCAATTTCATCATGGTGTGCTCCTATGGCATTGCAAACATCTGGTTTTTCTCCATATTTCTCCGCCCACTGCATACCTAAAATAGCATGAGGCGTTTCCACCTCTGCTTCCGTATTTGGTACTTTACCAATGTCGTGAAGTAAACCAGCTCGCTTAGCCACTTTAGCATTTAAGCCCATTTCAGCAGCCATAACCCCACATAATTTCGCAACTTCTCTAGAGTGCTGTAAAAGATTTTGTCCGTACGATGACCTATACTTCATTCGACCTACTGCTTTAATCAATTCAGGATGTAAGCCATGAATACCTAGATCAATAATAGTACGCTTACCAATTTCAACGATTTCGGTTTCAATTTGCTTCTCAGTTTTACGCACCACTTCTTCAATACGAGCTGGGTGAATTCTACCGTCAGTAACCAATTTATGAAGCGACAAACGCGCAATCTCTCTACGTACCGAATCAAAACAAGAAAGTATTATTGCATCTGGTGTATCATCAACAATAATCTCAACGCCTGTTGCTGATTCAAGCGCTCTAATATTTCGTCCTTCACGACCAATAATTCGGCCTTTTACATCATCAGATTCTAAATTAAAAACAGATACACAATTCTCAACAGCTTCTTCAGTACCAATTCTCTGAATCGTATTAATTACAATTTTTCTAGCTTCTTGCTGTGCCGTAAGTTTAGCCTCTTCCATAGTCGTCTGTAAATAGTTCATGGCATCTGACTTCGCAGTTTCTTTAAGAGACTCCATTAACTGACCTTTGGCTTCATCAGCTGAAAGTCCTGAAATAACTTCTAGCTGTTGAATTTGGCTTTTATGCATTTTAGCCACTTCTGATTGTTTCTTATCTAAGAAATCGTTCTTTTTCTCAACATCTTTAAGCTTTGCTTCAAGCTGTTTATTTAGATTTTTACTTTTAGCTAATTCACTGCTTATCTGAGATTCTTTATCTCGGGTTCTTTTTTCGGCTTCCGCCATTTTTTTGTCTTTGCTGATAATCACTTTTTCGTGCTCAGCCTTAAGCTCTAAGAACTTTTCTTTAGCTTGAAATATTTTATCTTTTTTAATGTTTTCACCATCAACTTTTGCAGTTTTCAAAATAGTCTCTGCTTCACGCTTTGAATTAGAAATGGTTTTAGAGGCTTTCCCTTTTTCCATAAATTTAGCAATTACGAAGCCTACTATAAGACCTACGATACCGACTATTACACTTGTTATATTATCCATGTTTTGAATATTAATTATAAAAAAAAGCCCACATTGGAGAAGTTTTGTACAAACTCCTATTAAACAGGTTTAGGGCTAACAGACTGATCAAAAATCCTTGTACTAGCAAGGCCCGCTTTTACAATCTAAACTCACCCTTTTTAAACAAATGAATGTTGAGTTTGTCAAAAATTATTACCAATGTGGGCAGTAACTTTAATTATTTTAAAGAACTTATTTTATACTAAGTTTCGAATTCACCAATGCATCCAAAGCCTTTAAACGCTCAATAGATTCAGTGGAACTTTCTGATTGATCAATGCCTTTTTGCTCAATTTTTGAAGCGAACTGCAGAGCGCACATGGCCAATACATCTTGCTTATCACGAACCGCATAATTTGATTCAAACTTTTTAGCCAATTGTTCAATATTTTTAGCCGCTTTTCTAAGCCCCTCTTCTTGTGCAGGGTCGATGGTTAACGGATAAACTCTATCGGCGATAGAAAGTTTTATTTTGAGCTTTTCTGACATTTAATCTAACATTTATTCTGAAAGTTGGGCTATACAATGGTCCAACTCTCTAATCAATGTGTTTATTTTTAGCTTAGCTTCTGTTTTATTTGTATTACTACCCAGCATAGAGTTTGCAAGCTTCAATGAATTATATTTTTCTTCCCATTCAGACATTGTTCTTAGGGTGCTGTCATGATTATTACGAACAGCAATTAATTCATTTTCCAAACTAGCATTAGCTTGCTGTAACAACTCTAACTTGTGTAACAGCTTACTAATCTTATTCTCCAAAGAATCGACTATTTGGACTAATTCACTCATGCAAAAAAACTCAATGCGTTTACACAAAGTTAACATTCATCTTAAGACTTAGCAATACTTTTTTCAATTATTCTTGAAGTAATACTTTAATAGGTTAAAAATCGTTAAATACATGATACTGTATGATTAAAACAGCTATTTTTTGGGCCTGAACGTCGTTAATTGCAACCAACTGTTTAATTTTGCATTTTAAATATGTAATAGAATTACATGTTGATTATCATTTAATTTTGGCCTATTACGACCTCAAGCCCCAATTGAACAAGTAACCTAGACAATGAATCATAAACTATTAACTATACTATTCTTGTGCACTTCGTTTATAACTTTTGCACAAGAAAACTACCCGAAAGACGTCTTTAGATCACCATTAGATATTCCATTAATTTTAGCAGGTACTTTTGGTGAATTACGATCAAATCATTTTCATGCAGGCATTGACATCAAAACACAGCAACGACAAGGCTTACCCATATACGCTATTGGTGATGGCACTATAACCAGAATAAAAGTCTCTCTTTATGGGTATGGTAAAGTTTTGTACATAGCGCACCCAAATGGGTATACTTCTGTTTATGGCCATCTTCAAAAATTCGGGCCTGAAATTGAGCAGTATGTAAAAAACATTCAGTATCAGAAAAAAGCATATGAAATACAAGTTTTTCCTGATTACGGAGAAGTTAAAGTTAAAAAAGGAGATATAATTGCCTACAGCGGAAATACAGGAGGATCTGCTGGGCCACATCTTCACTTTGAAATTAGAAGCAGCGTATCTGAAAAACCAACCAACCCATTGCTTTATGGATTCGAAGTTAGAGACGCCACTAACCCGGTACTAAATAAAGTTTTTGCTTACCCCTTGTCAAATGATGCTCAAGTAAACCAAAGTAAGAACAAATCAGAATTGGCTTTTTCAAAACAAAAAGATGGATCTTTCTTAGCTGAAAAAGTAAACGCTTTGGGTACTATTGGTTTCGGGTTTATAGGTTTCGACCGGCAAGATATGGCTGCTAACAAAAACGGCATATATAGCGTTCAACTATTAGTTAACGGTGAGATTTACACCGAATATGACTTTGAAACTTTTTCTTTTGGTGAGACTCGATATATCAACACTTTGGTTGATTATGACCATTATGGAAAATACAGACAGAAAATTCAACAGTGTTTTTTGACACCTGGAAACCGATTGAAAATCTATAACGTTTTAAAGAACGACGGTAAGATTACCATTAAGGAAGGTATGTCGTATTCCGTAGAATTGTTGTTAAAAGATTTGGAAGGAAATTTAACCAAAATAGTTATTCCTGTAGAAGGGGTTAAAGAGCCAGTGAAGATCAATAAAGAAATTTTAAAAACTGACCATTATGTGATTGCAAAAAAGCCTAACAACTATGATTTAGGCGCTGCTAAGGTTTACTTTCCAGAGAATACTTTTTATAAAGATTTTTATATCGATTTGCAAAAAGGTAAGGATACGGTAACTATTCATAACAGTAGAGTTCCTGCTCATCGTAAATTCACAATCACATTTGATGCTTCAAATTATAGTAATGACGACCGTAAAAAAATGTTTATTGCTAGGCTAGATAAAAAGTTAAAGCCCAATTACACTTCAACGTACAAAAGGGGGAACACCTTCACTACTAAAACGAGAAATTTAGGCACCTATACTTTAGCTAAAGACACCATAGCACCAAAAGTGAGAGCCTTGAATTTCAAAGAAAAACAATGGTTAAATAATTATAAATATCTGCGAATACATATTTCTGACAACCTAAGTGGTATAGATACTTATTCTGCGAAAATAAACGGACAGTGGATTCTTATGGAATATGAATCGAAGAAAAATACTCTAACCTACAATTTCGCTGACAAAACTTTTAGTGAGAAACAATATGACCTAGAGCTTGTTGTTACCGATAATGTTGGAAATTCTACTACCTTTAAGCGTACGTTCTACAGAAAATAAAACGGTTTGAAAATTCTGAAGTTTTCCCTTCTTATGCTAGTTTGGTGTCCATTCACTTTGCTATTTGCACAAACTGCATTCCTAACTGGGGTTGTTTTAGATGAAGAAAAAAATCCGCTAAAACATGTCAATATTTCCTCAAACCAAAATGGCACTACTACTGATTTTAATGGCTTTTATATATTAGAAATAACCGCTGAAACTGAAACCACAATCACATTTTCACATCTCGGCCATAAAGATGTGGTCATTGAAAAGTTGGTGCTCTCCACCAACGAAATGTATGAATTTAACCCCGTGTTAAAAATAAATATTACTCAGGTAGATGGGGTTACGGTATCTCCTACTGGAGCGAAAAGACTAGATGGAATAACTACGATATCAAAAGATGTTATAAGAAAACTACCTGGAGCTAATGCCGGCGTAGAAAACGTTCTTAAACTCTTACCAGGCGTTTCTTCTAATAATGAATTAAGCACGCAGTATGCCGTAAGAGGAGGCAATTACGATGAAAACTTAGTCTATGTAAATGAAATAGAAGTTTATAGACCTTTTTTAATTCGTTCGGCCCAACAAGAAGGGTTAAGCTTTATTAACAGTAATTTAGTTCAAAACGTAAAATTTTCACCTGGTGGATTTCAAGCTAAATACGGAGATAAACTATCATCTGTACTAGATATAACTTATAAAAACCCAGTTAGCTTTGAAACGCAACTTGAAGCCAGTTTACTAGGTGCTAGCGCGGCAGTTTCAACGGTGTCTAAAAAAAGTAATTTTAAAAGCGTATCAGGTATTCGGTATCGAAATAATGCATTATTAGTAAATAGTCAACAAACTAATTCAAATTTCAATCCTACTTTTTTTGATGCGCAAAGCTATTTAACCTACAGCTTTTCAAAAAAGTTTAGTCTCAATTTTTTAGGAAACATTGCTATTAATGACTACCAAAATGAACCTCTAAATCGCCGTACCAATTTCGGAACAATTGATCAACCACAAGCGCTACTAATAAATTATCAAGGCGAAGAAAATAATAAATACAACACAGAATTAGCAGCCGTAAAGGCCAATTATCAAGTAGATGATCACACGACAATAAAGCTAATTACATCTTTATACCATACCGTTGAAGAAGAAAGATCAGATGTGATCGCCAGCTATGAATTAGGTGAAATAGATTCAAATTTAGAAAGTGAAACCCTCGGAGAAGTTAGCTCTTCAAAAGGCATAGGCTCGCAGTTGAACCGAGCTCGTAATAATTTAGATGCAATCATCTTTAATTTAGAACATAAGGGATATCACTCAAAAGCTGATAAACTATTAGAATGGGGAGTAAAGTACACTCATGAAGATATTAGAGATCAATTACGTGAATCTGAATTTATAGATTCTGCAGGGTTTTCAGTCAGACCTCCATTAACTGAATTTACCAACAATGAACCTGAAGAACCTTTCAACGGACCTTTAGAAGCTTTTGAGTCACTTTCAGCCATCAATTTTGTAAAAACAAATCGCATTAGTGCATACACCCAGTTAAGTGACCGAAAAGATATTAATGACCATCATTTTTATTATAATATCGGATTTAGAATGCATCATTGGAGCCTTAGCGGTGTAGACATTCAAGAAAATAGTCAAACGGTAATTAGCCCAAGAGCCCAAGTTGCGATAAAACCAAACTGGAAAAGAGATATGCTATTTCGGTTTTCAACAGGCATATACCATCAACCTCCTTTTTATCGTGAATTAAGAGGAGAAACAGGTCATATAAATTCAAAAGTAAAAGCTCAAAAAGCCACCCATTTTGTTTTAGGAAACGAATATAGTTTTCAATTATGGAACAGACCTTTCACGCTGATAAGTGAAGCATATTATAAAAACCTACAGAATGTAAATACCTATACCATTGAAGATGTTCGAATAAGGTATGTGGCCAACAATAATTCAAAAGCGTACGTCTATGGCGCAGAAATTAGAATGAATGGCGCATTTGTACCAGGTACAGAATCATGGGTAAGTATTGGATATTTACAAACTGAGGAGAATCGTGAAAATAGAGGGTATATTCCTCGACCCACCGACCAAAGATTAAAATTTGCGGTTTTGTATCAAGATTATATTCCGAATATACCCAAAGTAAAAATGTTTCTTAATTTGATATACAACACAGGGGTACCCGGCGGTTCTCCAAGTTATGCTGATCCTTATATTTTTCAGAATAGATTAAGAGATTATAGGCGAGCAGATCTCGGAATTTCCTATACTTTTGTAGATGAAAACAAAAAGTACCGCAAAAACCATTGGTTGTATAAATTTAAAGAACTAAATGCAGGTATTGAAGTTTTTAATTTGTTTAATAACCAAAACTCTATTACGAATACCTGGGTTCGAGATGCCGACAGTAAACTAGAATTTGCTGTTCCAAATTTCATGACTAGTCGTGTGTTGAATCTTAAAATTAATGCCCGTTTTTAGTTAAATAATTTTTTATGAAAAGAATTGCTCTATACATTTTCTTACTTTCAAGTATTGCCTTATTTGGCCAAAAAAATATTTATGAAAGTGACAAATTTGATAACTTAAGCAATGAACATAAGGTGCTTGCAATAATTCCGTTTTTGACAAATTTAGATCTGAAAGATGATATTACAAAAGATGACTTGTTAGCTCGAGAAGAAAAAGAAGGCTATGCAGTTCAAAATGCTTTAGAATTATATTTTTCTAAACGAAAGAAGAAAAAAAAGTTTTCTGTTGAATTTCAGAATACGAAAAACACCAATGCGATTTTAGCCAAAAATCAAATTACTTATCAGAATATAGATGTCTATACCATAAAAGAATTAAGCGAAATATTACAGGTAGATGGGATAATTAGCGGATCGCTTGACCTTAATATCTTGCTTTCTAAAGGCATACCTGACGATTTCAGTTTTTTAGATTATTTCTTAGGAGATGCCAACTATGGTAGAATAGGTATCAAAATCAGTGATGGGCTTACCGGAAAATTGCTTTGGAAATATGAAAAAGAAATCAATAAAAAATCTGGTAAAAACACAGACGATTTAATTGATCGAATGATGAAGTTAGCATCACGTAAATTTCCGTATGATCGTGAGAAAAGAAAAGAACGTAAAAAAGGAAAAGGCTAATTACCCTGTTCTAGCTAGCTACAAACTCTTTTAAAATAGCAATTGTCGCATCAAGCTCTTTCTTAGTGTTATATTTTGAAAAAGACAATCGTAAAGAAGGTTTTTGCATTTCTTGATCAGATAATATTTCGGTCAACACATGTGAACCTTTACCACTACCCGATTGGCACGCACTACCTTGCGAACAAGCTATACCCTTCATATCTAAATGAAATAAAAGCATTAAGGCTTTTTGTGCATCAACAGGCAACAACAAATTTACGAGCGTATAGGTGCTTTTATTTATATCACCTGACAAACCATTAAATTTAACTTCAGGAATTTCTCGTTGAATTTCTTCAATAAAATACTTTTTTAATCCTTTAACGTATGCTTTTTCTTCTTCTAAATTTTGATAAGCACAATTAAATGCTTCTTCTAAACCTACAATATTATGTAACGACTCTGTACCGGCACGGAGTCCTCGTTCTTGTGCTCCACCTGAAATCATACAACCCAATCCTGAGTCTTTTCGAATATATGCAAAACCAATTCCCTTTGGTCCGTGAAATTTATGAGCGGCCGCCGCCATAAAATCAATCGGTGTTTTTTGTACATCCCAATCATAATGGCCTATTGATTGTACCGTATCTGAATGAAAAAACGCATCATTTTCTTTACAAATATTACCTACCGTATCAACATCAAGAATATTTCCTATTTCATTATTTACATGCATTAAACTTACAAGTTTCTTGCTGTTATCTTTTTTCAAAAGTTCTTGTAAATGTTCAAGTATAGGAGATCCGTTAGCATCAAGATCAACAAATAATAATTGAATGTTTTGCTTTGATTCTAGTTCTTCTACCGTATGCGTTACCGCATGGTGCTCTATTTTAGAAGTAATTATTGTTTGCACTCCTAAATCTCTAACTGCGCATCTTAAAATCATGTTATCAGCCTCTGTACCCCCTGAAGTGAAAATTATTTCCGATGGATGCGCATTTAAGGTTTTAGCAATAACCTTTCGCGCACTTTCAATAGCTGTTTTTGCTGTTCTACCAAAACTATGAGTTGAAGAAGGGTTACCATAAACCGCTAAAGCCGCTTGCATTTTTTCAATAACACTTTCTCTAATAGGTGTAGTTGCTGCGTTATCTAGATAAATATTTTCCATATAATTACGAGTACAAAAAAAATTAGTTAACAAAGTTAACTAATTTATATAAGTTAATTATTATCAAAACTACTTAAACTTGTAAATAATTCCATTTAAATTCGTGTAATTATATATTTAAACACAGTTTGTTTGTCAGGCTTCATCTTCCTTATTTTGTTATTTAATCTGGTTTTGAATTCTAAAAAATAAAATCTTAACTAATGAAAAAAAAATTATACCTCATCTTATGCATATTATTTGTTGCTTGCGATGATGGAGATTTGCAAATTGAAACTATTGATTTTGACAGTACAACTATTCAAACTTGTGATCCGGTTTCAACTGAATCAAATAATCTACTATTTAAATTGAACAGTAAAGAAGCATTAATACTTGAATTACCTTTTGGCGCAATCACTAATGAAGCCACAGATGGATCTTTAGAATATGACCTTGCTACTACTGACACTGCTAGAGTAACTTACCGATCTTTTTCTGATACTGTAAGCAGCAATTATTTTTGTTCTTCTATTCCTATCACCAGCCCTACAGTCATTGACGAAGTCACGGCTGAAGGCGGCAGCGTTTTTATCACCACTGTTTTAAGTGATGATTCATTGAGTTATGAACACACAATTGAACTAAGTGGTATTTCTTTTGTCACTTCTGAAAATGAAAGAATAACCGATCTTTCTATCAACAATTTTGGTACCGTAGTAACCATAATACCTATAGAAGAATGATTTTATTTTTTTTGATAAATATAGACCTCGGTTGCTCCTAGACCGTATTTTTGATAATCTGCATCATAAGATTTAATATCATCGTAACGCCCAAAAAGATATTTCAATTCTTCCTTAAGAACACCGGCACCAACGCCATGTATAAAAACAACTTTTTGAATGCGATTACGTATTGCAAATTCTAATTGACGTTTAGCGGTATCAATCTGTAAATTTAATTTATCATGACTACTCATACCCCTTTCTGATTTAGTGAGTTGATGAATGTGTAGATCAACTTCCATTTTAGGAGCATTTCTTTCTTTAGGCTTTACAATCTGTCTGTTTTTTTTCTTTGTAATTTCTTTTTCCGACTTCACTTGCGCCACTTCATAATTGCTTACAACAATGCCATCTGAAATTTTCACCAACTCAGAGACATTAAATTGCATTATAAAACCATCATTAGTTTCTATTGTAACTGATGAACCATCTATTTCTTTTACAGCACCTTTAATGGTATCATCAATGGTCTCTACGAAATCATTTATTTGAAAAACAGCCATGAAATTATTTTAATTACATAAAAATAATGGTATTTTTCGGGGTATTAATCTTTTCTTGATATATTACTAAATACTATGAATTTAGAGGAATATATGATGCCTTGCTTATCAAAAAGCGTATGGGGAGTTGATTGCCCAGGATGTGGCTTGCAACGATCTGTTGCTTTTTTATTTCAAGGAGAATTTGCAGCAGCTTGGGATATGTGGCCAGCCATATATACTATTATTCCTTTATTTGTATTTATTTTTACCGATGTATTTATAAAAATTAAAAATATTAACAGCATCATTATTATACTATCAATTGCTAGTGTAATATTAATTTTAACCAACTATATTTTAAAATTTCTTTAATCAGAAAACTAAACTTCACTTTTATGGAACAACAAAAATTACCGAACGTTACAATAGCACTAGTACTTGGCATACTATCATTTATAGGATGTTGCTGCACTTCAGGTTTTGGAGGGCTAGTACTGTCTGGAATTGCTTTATTCTTGACAAACAAAGATGAAAAAGTGTATAAAGAAAACCCAGAAAATTATATCAATTTCAGCCAACTTAAAACCGCTAAAGTCATAGCAATTATTGGCCTAGTATTAAGTATACTTACAGTGATAGCGTATTTCTATCTTAAATCTACCGGAATGTATGAAGAAATGATGGAACAGTACATGGAGCAATTACAAGAAATGCAAGATCAATAAAAAAAGAAACTTAATGAATCATCAACCACTACCTGGTGCAAGTAACGCCTTGACTTTTGGCATTATTTCTATAGTTACATCGTTTATTTGTTGCGGACCTTTTGGAGCTATTTTTAGTTTCATTGGTTTGTCAAATGCAAAAAAAGCAGAGCGTGCCTATTCTGAAAACCCAGAAATGTACTTAACTGGTATTGACAATGTGAAAACTGGTAAAATATTATCTTATATTGGTTTAGTCATTGCGGCAATCATGTTAATACTATGGATTCTTTATTTCGGGTTTATAATAGCACTTATCAGTTCTGATTTAGGTAGTATGGACTATAAATAAGAATCTTTTTTGAAATAAAAAAGCCGAGATTTAATCTCGGCTTTTTTTTACTTTTCAAATTGCTTTAGTGTTTTTATAATAATGGCAACACAATCTAACAATTGTTCTTTATTCATGACCAAGGGCGGTGCAAATCGTATAATATTACCATGCGTTGGTTTTGCAAGCAATCCGTTTTCTTTAAGTGCCATACAAATATCCCAAGCCGTAGAACTTTCTTCGGTGTCATTAATTAAAATAGCATTTAAAAGACCTTTACCTCTAACAGCATTTACAATGTTACAATCGGCAATAAATTTGCTCAACTCAGCCCTAAATAATTCACCTAAATCAAATGCTTTTTGAGCCAAATTTTCCTCTTTAACAACTTCTAAAGCAGCCATACCAACAGCACCTGCAATAGGGTTACCGCCAAAAGTACTACCGTGATTACCTGGTTTTATAACTCCCATAATAGGATCATTCGCCAACACAGCAGAAACCGGATAAGCCCCTCCTGATAACGCCTTTCCTAGAATTAAAATATCAGGCTTTACTTCAGGGGTACCGCTACAATGCTTATCTGCACAACTACAATTACCACAGGTCGCTAAAAGTCTTCCCGTTCTCGCAATACCTGTTTGAACTTCATCAGCAATAAACAATACACCAAATTCTTCACACAAGGCTTTTGCGCCTGCTAAATAACCCTCCGAAGGTACATAAACCCCTGCTTCACCCTGAATAGGCTCTACTAAAAAACCAGCTATATCAGAATTGTTTTCCAACACTATTTTTAAAGCCTCTAGATTATCATACTCAATTTTTATAAATCCATCAGTATACGGACCAAAATTTTTACGCGCTACCGGATCATTAGAAAAAGAAATAATAGTAGTGGTTCTGCCATGAAAATTATTCTCACAGACCACAATTTTCGCCTGATTTTCAGCAATACCTTTCTTTTCGTAAGCCCATTTTCTACATAATTTCAACGCCGTCTCCACAGCTTCTGCCCCTGTATTCATTGGCAACAGCTTGTCAAAATTAAAAGTTTCTGTAGCGTACTTTTCAAATTTCCCTAAAACATTATTGTAAAAAGCACGAGAAGTTAAGGTTAACGTCTGCGCTTGTTCAACCATTGCCTTTACTATTTTTGGATGACAATGACCTTGGTTTACGGCTGAATACGCTGAAAGAAAATCGTAATACTTTTTTCCTTCTACATCCCAAACAAATACGCCCTCTCCTTTTTGAAGAACAACAGGCAATGGGTGATAATTGTGCGCACCGTGCTTATCTTCCAATGCGATAGCATCTTCAGATGTGATTTTTTGTAAAACTGACATGATAAAAATTACTTTAAATAAAACTTCAGTAATTCCTTCTACACCTTTTTCCTTTCGAACCCTGAAGTATCGGGTCGAAAATTCAGCGTGGGAGAGAAATCATCCCTAACTATTAAGTGACACAAAAATAAAGAAAAAATCTTTCCTCCTTGCATTTTATTAGACAAGTAGCCTAAATAAACAGAATATCACATTTTGAAAGTGACTTTTAAATCTCAACGGGGTCTTAATAAATACACTAACACTAAATACTATAAAAAATGAATACTGTTGAGAATGTTCTAAATGACCTTACAGAATCCATAGGAGGATATTTACCTAACACTATTGCCGCCATTGCAATTCTTGTTATTGGTTGGCTTATAGCTGGCTTTATTAAGCGAATGATAACTAAGTTGATGAAAAGAACCGGTGTTGATAACAAATTGAGTTCAGGTAAAATGCCCTTGTCAAAATTTGTAGCAAAACTTGCTTATTTTTTAATAATGATTTTTGTCTTTATGTTGGCGCTTTCAAAGCTGGGGATGACTAGCGTTCTAGACCCTGTTAAAAACTTATTAAGTAGTTTTCTAACCTATGTGCCGAATATTGTAGGTGCTGGTTTAGTGGGTTATATTGGGTATATGCTTGCCACTATTGTTTCTGAATTGGTAGGGCTTTCTGGCGATACTATTCAGAATTTGGTGCCGAAGTTTAAACTGCCTGAAAATATTGATCTAGTAAGTATCTTAAAAAAAGTGGTGTTCATTTTTATTTTCATACCACTTTTAATTACAGCGTTGAATATTCTAAACATGGAAGCTATTTCAGAACCTGCTACTGAAATGCTTTCGCAATTTTTCAACGCTATCCCTCGAATTATTGTTGCAGTCATTATACTTATACTATTTGTAATAGGGGGTAAATTTATTGCTAGCCTAATCACCGATTTATTAGAAAGCTTAAAACTGAATAATATTCTTGATAAAATGAAATTGGCGGGAATTTCTTCGAAAACCAATATCTCTAAAATTATCGGAAATATTGCCTTCTTCTTTATAGTGCTTTTCGGAATAATGACCGCAATTGAAAAGTTAGAATTCACAAAATTAACTGAAGTATTAAATGAAATTGTTGGTGTTTCAGGTAATATTTTATTCGGATTAATAATACTGATTATAGGAAATTGGATTGGTACCCTTGCTCATGAAAGCATTTCGAAAAACGGAAATAACAAATTCGTCGCATCAATTATTCGGGTTTGTGTACTAGCTATATTTCTAGCGATGGGTCTTAAAACTATGGGTATTGGCGATGACATTATCAATATGGCCTTCGGAATTACATTAGGCACCGTAGCCATTACTATTGCCCTGTCATTCGGACTAGGAGGCAGAGCTGCTGCAGGTAAACAAATGGAACGTATTTTAGGAAAATTTAATTCAGATAGTAACTAAATTTTTTATTAGTCAATTGTTTGTATCTGTGAAAGGGTCTTTTGGAAACAAAAGGCTCTTTCTTTTTATTTTTTTTCTAGTAATACTGCTACTTGCAATTCAAGACGTTTCAACGCTCTAAGCATATCATTTTTATCCATTTGCATCCAAATATAGAGTTTCATCATAGCCATAAAAATCATGCAAAGAAAACCTGCGCAAGCCCATTTTATTAACTCGTTTGTAATTTCGGTATTAAAAAATTGAATTGCACAGTATACAAAAACTATGAAAATAACAACATGCATTACCGTCATTACAGAGGCTAACCAGCCTGTTTTTCCCTTATGAACCGAGCCCAGTTTTTCTAATAAGGTTTGTTCTTCAAGTTCTTCATAAAACTTTGCATCTTCACTATTTAAAGCTTCCTTAATTAAATCATCTATCTTTTCTTTCTTACCCATCGTTAAATTTTAATAAAATTGATTTTAATTTTTCTCGACCATGAAAAAGTCTTGATTTCACAGTTCCAATTGATATTTCGAGAATCTCTGCGATTTCTCGTAGGCTATAATCTTCGGTATAAAAAAGACGAATTACCAATTGGTGCTCTATAGACAAAGTCTTTATTGCCTTCCTTAGTTGTAACACGTACGCCCACTGCTCCCTTTTGTCTTCATTAAAAATTTCTTCTGCTTGAACTTGCTGCATTAGAATTCTATTCTTTTTGAGTTTCGTAACGTAATCCAATGATTTTCTTGTAACTATTCGAAATATCCAACTACCAAAGCTATTAGGTTCTTTTAAGCTGTACACCTTTTTAATTACAACACCCCAACTATCTTGAACTATATCTTTAGAGGCCTCGATGTCATTGGTATACCAATAAGCATGTTGACATAACCTTGAATGATACCGTTGCACCAAGGCTTCTAATGCCTTTTTTGATCCACTACGAAATTGTAAAACCAATAGTCCGTCTAGTATTTTACCGGTGTTATTCATATTACGTTGTCACTGTCAAGACACACTAAAAGCAAAAAGGTTCAAATTTTACTTAAAATAGTGTTATTCCTTTTAAAGTTAGCTTAATAAATAAATCCAATTCCTATTTTTGCGCCATGCGGAAAAAGAAAAGACGTCAAGTTTTCGAGAATGTTGAAGTGATTGATGCCGGGGCAAAAGGTAAAACTATTGGTAAGGCACCAGATGGTAGAGTTATTTTCATGACCAACACCGTACCTGGTGATGTTGTAGATATTCAAACTACTAAGAAACGTAAGAGCTATTTTGAAGGTTCAGCGATTCATTTTCACTCGTTTTCAGAAAAGCGTGTAAGTCCTGAATGTCAACATTTCGGAACCTGTGGCGGCTGCAAATGGCAACACATGGGTTATGAGCATCAACTGTTTTACAAACAAAAAGAGGTTGAAAATAATCTTACGCGTATCGGACATTTAGACCTTCCAGAAGTATCACCAATATTAGGTTCTGAAAAGCAGTATTTTTACCGTAATAAAATGGAGTTTTCTTTCTCTGACAGTCGATGGCTTACCCTTGAAGAATTGCAGTCTGATATTGTTTTTGAAGATAAAAATGCATTGGGTTTTCATATTCCAGGAATGTGGGATAAAATATTAGATATTGAGAAATGTCATCTGCAAGCAGATCCTTCAAATGCGATTAGACTAGCGGCTAAAGACTTTGCTTCTAAAAATGACTTGTCTTTTTTTAACCCAAGAAATCAGCATGGCCTATTACGAACTCTAATGATTCGCACTTCTTCAATTGGTGAAATCATGGTATTGGTTCAGTTTTATGAAGATGATCAAGCAAAAAGAGAATTACTTCTGAATCACTTGGGCAGCACTTTTCCTGAAATTACAGCATTATTATATGTTGTTAATGCCAAACAAAATGATACAATTTATGATCAAGACGTGATTTGTTATTCTGGTAGAGATCATATTTTCGAAGAAATGGAAGGGCTTCAATTTAAGATTACAGCCAAATCATTTTATCAAACAAATTCTGAACAAGCCTTTGAGTTATATAAAATTACCAGAGAATTTGCAGGCTTAACTGGTGAAGAATTGGTATATGACTTATATACTGGCACAGGTACTATTGCCCAATTTGTATCTAAAAAAGCGAAAAAAGTTATTGGTATAGAATCAGTTCCTGACGCTATTCGTGATGCAAAAGCCAATGCAGAAAATAATAATATTGATAATGTTGAATTCTTTGTTGGCGATATGAAGAATGTTTTTAACGAAGAGTTTATAGCTGCTCATGGTGTACCTGATACGATTATTACTGACCCTCCTCGTGATGGCATGCATAAAGATGTGGTGCAGCAAATTTTAAATATTGCACCACAAAAAATCGTTTATGTAAGCTGTAATAGTGCTACGCAAGCTAGAGACCTTGCGCTAATGAAAGACTTTTACAAAGTGACCAAAGTACAACCAGTAGATATGTTTCCACAAACTTTTCATGTTGAAAATATTGTACTTCTAGAAAAGTTATAGCCATGAATAAAATAGTATTTAGTTTTCTGCTTGTTTGGTGCCTTGGTCTCTTCTTAGGTTGTGAAAAAGATGATATTTGTGTTGATGCTGACACCCCTTTATTAATTATTCGATTTTTTGATATTGAAAATCGAACAGAATTTAAAGTGGTTCCTAATTTACGGGTTATTGGCATCGGTAACGAAAACCCCGTAGATACTTTTACCGACAGATTAAGTACCTTAGACTCTATCGCAATTCCTTTAAAAACTACCGAAGACATTACTTCGTTTTCATTTATTATAGGGTCAGAAGATGATGAATCAGGTGAAGAAATTGGAAAAATAGATACCGTTCAATTCAATTATACTACAAAAGAAATATTCAAATCAAGAGCATGTGGGTTTATTGTAAATTATGACGATCTCGAAACAACGTTCACCCCTGCTAATGAAAATTGGATTCAACAAATAGAAATAGTAAAGTCATTGGTTCAAACTGAAGAAGAAGTAACAGCACATGTTAAGATTTATCATTAGTATCGTATTGATTTGTTGCTTACAAATTGGAAATGCACAAAGCAAACCCATAGACACAAAACAAAAAGACACGGTTATACATAAACAGCCCTATGGTCTTCGAATTGGGGTTGACTTAAGTAGACCAACCATTTCCTTTTTTGAAGAAGAATATACAGGTCTAGAATTTGTAGGAGACTATCGCTTAAGTCAAAAGTATTTTGCTGCTGCAGAAATTGGAAATGAAAAAAGAACCCGACAAGAAGATTTATACAATTTTACCGCTTCAGGTAGTTATATCAAAATAGGTGTTGATTACAATACTTATGCAAATTGGTATGGTGAACAAAATCTCATTTATGTTGGTGGTCGATATGCGTTTAGTACGTTTAGTCAAACTATTAATGATTATCAAATTTTTAATACCAATCGCTACTGGACCCCTAACAGTTTTGCCGAAGGTGCTCTTGGAACTCAAGAGTTTACTGGTTTAAGTGCGCATTGGTTAGAGTTTGTACTCGGGGTTAAAGCTGAACTATTTGCAAATATTTATTTAGGAGGTAGTATTCGTATGGGCATATTAGTAGCTAATAATAATCCTGACAATTTCAACAATTTGTTCATTCCAGGGTTTAATAAAGTAACCGATGACAGTCGATTTGGTGTAGGCTACAATTTTTCAATTTCCTATTTTCTACCTTTTTATAAAAAAGCAAAAAAAAAGGTTGAAAAGCCAAAGGCAAAGTCAAAGAATGAAGCTAACTAGTTCTTTTCTTACTTTTGGAACTTTGCTTTTTTACTTCCTTCATACATTACATACTTCGCTAATCTAGATTCTAAATGACTATTAAAAACTTTTATTTTTCTTGAAGGACGTAAACCAACGAATTTTAATGCCTCTAAATTAGATGTTATAAACCAAGCATCTGTACCCGGATATTTTTGTTTTAAAGTATCGCCAATATCCGCATAAAACTCCTCAACATTAAAATCAGAATTCAGGTCAGATCGATCTAGTCGCTCACCATATGGCGGGTTAAAAACCATATGTACATGGTTTTCTGTAAACTTTTCAGTATCAAAGAAGTTCTTACGTTCGATAGTAATATAATCTGAAAGATTCGCACTTTCTACATTTTCTTGAGCCTTTCTTACCGCCGAAGGCGCCTTATCATAGCCCATGATTTTATGATGAAACTCACGTGTCTTCTTTAAAGAACTATCTACTATTTTCTCGAAAAGCTCTTCGTCAAAATCGTCCCATTTTTCAAAAGCAAATTCCTTTCTATTAATGTTGACCGGTATATTACAAGCAATCATTGCTGCCTCTGTTAACATCGTACCACTACCACACATTGGATCTAAAAAATCACATTGACCATCCCAACCACTAAGTAATAACAGCCCTGCAGCAAGCACCTCATTAATCGGTGCAATATTTGTAGCTATGCGATACCCCCGCTGATGCAAAGATCGTCCTGAGCTATCAAGCGAAACATTACATTGATCTCGCTGAATGTGAATGTTTATTCGTAAATCAGGGTGTTTAACATCTACACTTGGTCTTTTACCCTCCGTATCTCTAAACTTATCTACAATTGCATCTTTTACCTTTTGTGATACGTATAATGAGTGCGAAAAATTATCTGACTTTACGGTGGCATCAATAGAGAAGGTGGTATCTACTGAAAGATATGAAGCCCAATCCATTCGATAAATATTATTATATAATTCTTGCTCTGTTCGTAATCGAAAAGAATGAATAGGTTTTATAATTTTAATAGCGGTACGCAAACATAAATTGGCTTTATACATAAAGCCAGTGTCACCCTCAAAAGAAACACTTCTAACCCCTTCTACAACATTGCCACCACCTAGGTTTCTAATCTCTTTGGCTAAAATTTCTTCGAAACCAAACAAGGTTTTGGCAACCATTTTAAAATTATTGCTCATCACTATTAGTCATTTAAATGCAAAAATAGCCTATTTTTACCCGCCAATATTCGAAGGGGCTTAATAACCCATATTTTTACACGTACTTTAAGTTTTAGAATTCTAGACCGACTACTAAAAATAGATATTCTAGAATCACATAATAATTATAATGACCTATCTATTACCAATATTAGGTGTTCTCTTAAGCTTTGTTTTTATTCTTATTACAAAGCCTAAGAACAAAGAAAACTTTAGGCTTCTTTTGGCTTTCAGTGGAGCTTTTTTACTTGCGCTAACTGTTTTTGAAATGCTACCTTCTGTTTATGAATATGCTGATCCTAAACGTATCGGTGTTTTTATTATGCTGGGTATTTTACTGCAGATTTTCTTAGAGTTTTTCTCTAAAGGGGCTGAACACGGTCATGTACATTTAGATGCTGATAATTCAGATTTTCCTTGGTTGTTATTTTTGAGTTTGTCAATTCATTCATTTTTAGAAGGATTTCCTATTGAAAGTAACGATCATATGATTTTCGGTGTTCTTATTCATAAGATTCCAATTGCTATTATCTTAAGTATATTTCTGCTAGAGTCTAAAATAAAATTTAATAAGGCAGTACTATTTATAGCTCTTTTTGCCATAATGACCCCCTTAGGAAGTATAACTTCTACCTTATTTGATATGACTTCACAAGTTTATGCGGCGATCACTGCCCTAGTAATTGGCGTCTTTTTTCATATTTCAACAGTCATCTTATTTGAAAGTTCGGAAGGACACAAATTTAATTTATTAAAATTGCTGGTCATTATTTTTGGAATCGTAATTGCCTATTTTCTCTAAATGTTTAGTCGAGAAGAATCAAAAAAACTACGCCAAGACTTCTGGACCTCATTCGGAAAATCATTTCCCAGAAAATGGATACTATACAATACGGGCATTAAAGGCCTTTCATTGAAGTTTCATTTCGATTTGCACAGGGCAATGGTATCATTAGATATTGAAACTACAGATTTAGAATCGAGAATCAACCTTTGGGAAAAACTAGTATCACTACGATCAATTTTACTTGATGAATTTCTTTCGGAAGCTATGTTTGCAGATGAAATCTTTCTTAAAAATCAAAAGGAAGTTTCAAGAATTTATGTTGAAATTGAAAATGTTTCCATTCATAATAAAAATACTTGGCAAGAGACAATGGTCTTTTTAAATAAAAACATGAGCCAACTGGAAACCTTTTTTACAGAGTATCAAGACATTATTGGTAACTAAATAACATAAAAATAAATCATCAACCAGTGGCTTACAGCACCAGCTAATACGAATAAATGCCAAATAAAGTGATTGTAAGGAATTCGATCAATTGCATAAAACACAATTCCAAGGGTATAAAATGCACCTCCAAGAAGCAGTAATTGAATGCCCTTTTCTGGGGTATAGTCTAATAAGTTATCAAAATCGTATACCACTAACCACCCCATAGCTAAATATAATACTAAAGATACTATCTCAAATCGACCCGTGAATAGTAGTTTGAGAATGCTTCCGACTGCGGTAATTCCCCAAACGATATAAAATATTTCCCAACCTTTTCCATGAATAAGTGTTATCAAACAAATCGGAGTGTATGTACCTGCAATTAAAAAATAGATATTAATATGATCAACTATTCTAAGTACTCGTTTGGTTTTAATTGTAGTTACAGCATGATAAATCGCCGAAACTAAAAACATGGAGATAAAAGTAGCACTGTAAACAACTATGCTCGATGTAGCATCATCCGTTTTATGTGAATTTTTTGAAAGTAAAAGGAAGAGACCAACAATTCCGAAAATGGCGCCAATGATATGGCTTATGGTATTCAAAAATTCCTCCCTTGGGTCAATTCGAGTATCTTTCATTATCCACAAAGATACATAGTCGCAATAAAATTTTTATTCAACAATGAACTTAGTTCTCATAGAAGCTGCATGACCCGGAAATGTACAAACAATCCAATATTCACCAGGTATACTTGGCGCTTGAAAGTAAATTGTTTCTTTAGTACCAGGTTCAACAATACCCGTATGAATTAACACTAAATCGGTATCTGGCACATAATTTAAATCAGCACCATCGAGACCAAGCCTTAAACCCATATCACCTACTTTATCTACTGAAGCCTTACCCATTTGAGTTAAAACCAAATTATGAAGCATATCATCATTATTGGTAAAAGTCAGCTCTATTTTAGAATTTTTAGCAACAATGATTTGATCCACATCATATTTAAGACCGGGTTTGGTAGCCACCCCTATTTTTTGATCGGCACCATTTTGCCATGCTATAGGCATTTCATTCGTTCGTTTAGGTTGAACAATACCTTTGGTGTTTTTTTCATCAATAATCGGCCGTGATTTTAAAACTCCACCTGGCACTTCATTTAAGGTATAATAACCAGTATTGTGAAGCAACTTTTCGCCTGTAGTTGCGATTAAATCCGGAATTTTTAATTGATGAATAAACCCTAAACGCATTCCGTCAACGGTAAGCCTGGCAGAACGCATGTCTTCGGATAGTTCTACTTTCTGAATGATGGCCTTTTGCTGATCTACAATCGGGCTACCATAGGTATTATGATATTTATAATTAAAACTAGTTATTTGATAGGTCGATGTTTCTTTTCCTAGTTTCCTATTTATTGGTTTTGTAAATTCTAAAATAAAACCATCTTCTTGGGCTTTCATGGTTTTTATTTCAAAGGGAGTTTTGCCATTCCATACCAAACGTTGAAGCCCATATTCTGCAGATCCTGTTGAACGCCATCCTCTACTAGTCATACCGACAAACATGCTATTATCGCTACCCCATATCATTCTTAATATTCCTGATGAAAATCCTTCTACAAAATTAAATGCTGCCCCTTGATAAACGCCATTTACTTTTTCCATATAAACACGCATTATCTTGCTATGCCCTTGATCACCAACAAAAAGTTGACCTTCAAACGGACCAAATTTTCCTCCAGTTGTGTCATATATTAAATCTGAGGTAGAAATACCCAATATCGTATGCGGAAACCATATGGCAGGTGCTTTAAGTGCAGGAATCTTTTTTGAATACTCGTATAAACTCATACCAGATTGCTCTTCAACATCTTCCATTTTTAAATCTAAAGGAGAGTTAGTTTCTCCAGACCACACTAAACCTTCTGGGTTACCTGCAAAATCACCTTTTTCTAAGTGTGTCATGCGGCCTGACCCTACCCAATCTCCTTGATTTTCTGTGTAAAATATTTCATCATTTTCATTAAGCTCAAAACCTGAAGGTGAACGAAGACCTGTTGCAATCGGTGTCATTTCACCATTTGGAGTGATTTCAAGAAGCCATCCACGCCATTTTGAAAGACTAGCTCCATGTCCTATCCAAGAAAGGTTTAGCGTAACGAGCATGTTTCCATTTTTCTTGAATTTCGGCCCGTAAGAATAGTCATGATAATTACCAGATAAAGGCCAAGAATATATGGTTTGATATAAATCTGCTCTATCGTCGTTGTCTACATCTGTAAGTTTAGTTAGTTCGCCCCGTTGCGATAAATAGAAACTGCTATCCTTATAATTTAAACCTAGCGGTTCATGTAAACCAAAGGCAAATCTATTGTAATTTGGGGTGTTACCATAGGGTTCTTTTATCAGCCATACCTCGCCTCTTCTGGTTGAAACTCCTAATTCATCCGCGTCAGTAAGTACCAACCCACCAACTTCCAATTTTACACTATCTGGTATAGGAACATTAACTATACTATAGTATTTAGATTCTTTAAGTGCCTGTTTAGAAAGTTCTTGTGCAAATGAACCACTGCTAAAAGCCAACAATACTATTAAACTTATATAAATACTTTTCATTCTTTTTGTCGTATTACCAAATTATGCTGTAGTTGATTTTTTGTGACCCTGGTTGAATCTCTAGCAATAATTGATCATAACCATTATTTCTTTTAATTTCAGGTCTTAATAATTCAGTAGCTTTAAAAGCTATATAAAAACTTTCGTCGTTGACAATATATAAACCATCTTGAAGTGGTCTAATCGATTCGCCTTCAGCAATTTTAAACGTTATTGTTTTCTTATTTTCAACATGAATCTCCCTATTCAGACCCCTTTCTTCTTGTATAGGCACTATTTTATTAGCAATTAAAGTCTCCTCAATTTTATAGGTAAAAACTGGATTTCTATCTAAATCAAAGGAATACCCTAACTGTTTAAGGTTTTCAGATTCATGATTTTCTGGCCAATTTGAATTGGTATTCTCTAAATACGCAAACTCTAAGTCGCCATGCATTGTAACAACAAATCCTAATGGTTCTCCGAGTTGTTTTTCACCTCTACCTTGCCACATTTTTTTTGTACTCATAAAATCACCTTCCCATGCTTGTAATAAAGAACCGGTTTCAAGATCATATACATAGTTAATTCCTTTTGGGTGTCCAACCGAAATGCAATGTGTTCTCTTTTCTCCATTATGAATCCAAAAACTACGTTGAAAAACTGTTTCATTAGTTGGCCTAATTACATAATCTGAATCTACCTCATTTTTAGGCATTACTAACGAATTCTTAGCATGCAACTCGTGTTTTTGCACTCCAGGTCCTTCAACATATAGTCCAAAACCTCTTTGCCACGGTACATGTTTATTATATATTAATTGAAAAGGCACTTGTCCTTTTTCCATACTTATTTTACCTACATTCAAAGAATCTAGGTTGTAATTACCATTCATTGAAATAACAGTATCAGATTCAATCACCAAGGCTCCTCCTGCCCTGTTGATTTTAAAATCAAATAAATATTCACCAGATGCTGGCACGTCCATAACACCAGAATAAAAAAGTAGTTTTTGAGGCCGTTCGCCAGTTGCCATCATGGAAGAAATACTGTCAGTTTCAAAATACCTAATAGCTTTCAAACTATCTAAATTTGGGAATTTAGGGTTCGTATTATGATATTCCGTCATTTGCAAATCACGTAAGACCACTTTTTGAGCTGAGTATTTTTTGTATCTTATATTTCTAAATGCTACTGGTCCGTGATCACCTTGTATCATCATTGGCGCCATAGAAACTTCTGTTGCAATACCACCTCTAGTTGGCCCAGATAACGAAACATTTTTTTGTATCAATGTACCGTTCAAGTATACCTTTTCAAACCAAGCATTTTTAATTTTGTTACCAGCGTCATCAAACTGAGGGGCATGAAATACTACCTTAAGTTGTTGCCACAACCCCGGAGCTTTAGAAGCATTAACAACTGGAGCGCTACCTTCATAACCTTGATTTACTTTTTCTTTCGATTTATCCCAACGTTGATAAATACCACCCATATCACCGTAGGTCATTTTTTGTACGCCCCAGCTATCTAATAGTTGAACTTCATATCTACCTTGAAAATATATGCCAGAATTAGACCCAACTGGTAATAAAACGTCACATTCAAACTCTATATCGCCATGTTCAAAAACGGAATATAAATTTCCTTTACTTTGATCATTAGGTTTATTCAATAAAACTCCTGTACCTTCAATAGGTTCCACATTTTTCTTCTTGGTTCTGTCCACATTAACCGATTTAACAATCGACCAATTACTAGGAGGATCTTTGAAAGCACTCATGTCATTTAGCATCAAAATCTCAAAAGGCAATACCGTCTGATCTCGGAGTTCTATGCGTTTTTGTTCTTTCCTTTGTGTGCAAGAAGCAAATACCACAATAATGGCAAAAAATAGATTACGTTTTCTCATTTCAAATAAATACTAATGCAAGATACTTCTTAAAGCTTCTTAATACCGTACGTATGTTTTTTTGAATACAACAAATGAGGAAATTGGGTATTTCTAGTAGCACATTTCCATTATAGTATAATGATTGTACTTGCGAGATCATGACTAATCGAATTAATGATTAAAAATAACACCAAGCTTATGGTATATATACTGAAGAATTCAATCTGATACGTAAAATAGACTTTATTTCGAAACTTTACTAGAAAGACCATTAAAATCAAAAAGAACTATAGAGACCAACAAACGGAATCACGTTAGAATAGACTACCTAGAATGGTAAAATTTCCCAAAAAAAAAGTCCTTTACATTTCTGTAAAGGACTTTCGAAGAAGGCGGCTACCTACTCTCCCACTTGGTGTAGCAGT
>CANMAW010000006.1 GCA_947495915.1 Maribacter algarum (ex Lu et al. 2025) (nom. illeg.)
CAGGAGTGTTTGTCTTGTTTTTCCATAGATTACTAAAAATGTTTGTTTTTTTAGTCAACCTATTTCAGGACGATGCAGGTTTTCAGCTTGTGGGTAACGGTCTCGTATAACCGTCAGTTACGGGTTAATATGCCTTAATTTTCGGTTTAGCACAGACGTTAGCAATTCCGAGTGGATTCTGACGTAGTCGAATCCGCCGTAATTGCGGTTATACATTGTTGGCGGTAGTGTTTATGTCTATTTACCAATTATCCTTTTTCTATGTTTTATACCCCATTCAGCAATAGTATTAGTCAAATTTTTAAGTGTTGAGCCGTATTCTGTTATTTCGTATTCAACAGTTACAGGTTGAGTATCTAATACGTTTCTTATAATGAGTTGATTCATTTCCAATTCTTTTAATTCTCGACTTAACATTCTGCCTGATATTCCTTTTACCTCTCGTAATAATTCAGAATAACGCATTTTTTTATAGCAAAGGCAGGCGATAATGGATATTTTCCATTTACCATTTAGAATATCCATTACATCGTGAATTGCTAAAATAGTATGGCTACATTCTTTTATTGGTTCTATTTCTGTTTTCATAATAAGTTACTTAGTTACTCAAATGTTACTGTTATTTTTTGGAAGTAAGTTACAAAAAGTAACCTTTCCAGATTACTTTTGAATAATAATTTTAAAATGAAATAATAATGAAATTAATAGGCGATTTAAAATGGCGATATGCTACAAAAAAATTTAGCAATAAAAAAGTAGCTAATGATGATTTAAAAAAAATAATAGAAGCAATAAATTTATCCGCGTCTTCCATTGGAATGCAAACGTACAGACTTTTTGTAATTGATAATCAATTATTAAAAAAAGAATTAGGCGAAGGTTCATTTAATTCTCAAATAGCTGAATCTTCACATCTTTTAGTTTTTGCCGCACTTGATTCTATTAATCAAGAGATTATCAATAATTATATTGAATTTGTTGCAAAGGAAAGAAAAACTCCAGTTAAAGATTTAATGGGTTTTAAGAAAACAATTAGCGATTATTTATTATCTAAGACTGATCAAGAAAATTTTATTTGGTCAGCAAAACAAGCTTACATTGGTTTAGGAACTGCATTAATTGCGGCGGCAACATTAAAAATTGATTCTACTCCAATGGAAGGCTTTGATGCAGATAAATTTGATGAATTATTAGGATTGAAAGAAAAAAAACTCAAAAGTGTAGTTATTTTAGCATTAGGGTATCGAGATGAAGAAAATGATTATTTGGCCAATCAGAAAAAAGTTAGACTACCAATAGAAGTTTTTTCAACAAAAGTGAGTTAACTGTGAATAAATGATAAGCTACTTGAACAAAATCGGGTAGCTTTTTTTACATTACCGCCAACGGTCTCGGCTATGATTAGTACGGGAATAAAAGTGCCCTTTTGTTTCCGTTTAAGCGATTAGCCGAATCTTTTTGTTTGTTTTTATTTTTCTATTTAAAAAACCAAATCCAAAAGATTCGGTGGACACTCTAAATATACCTAAAACACAGCTTTAATTACCAAAACCCGTATTAATTATAGCCATTGTTACCAATAGTATTTTACTTCAACTCGAATAAATTGTTGTTGAAATCCTCCAATACATATACTTTATCAAAATCCGTTTCGCTATTAAAATTGAGTTTTTCATCCATATCGTATGAACTTTCTCCATTACTCCCGATTACTAGCAAAAGCCATTGCTCAATTATTCCGTTTTTTCTATAATGCGCTAATTTGTCCTCCTTTTTCTTAATTGCCTTCTCAATAATTTCAGCTGTAATGTCTTTGCGCCACCAACCGCCTAAATTTGCATTAATACTCTTTTGGGAATGAGGTGATTTGAAAATCCTGTCAATTATTGGATTGTCCATTAGTTCATCAGTAAACACATATTCCTTGATGACGATTTTTACAATTTCAATCAATTCCTCTTTTTGATTAATTTTAAAATTAGCATATGGTTTAATGTAGCAATTGGCTAAAAAATTTGGTATTGTTTCGTCAGCTTTTAAATCCAATTCCGCTTTATCGAAAATATTCTTATAAAATCCTTCCCTTTCTTTTGGTCCAAAATCGACTATTATTTGATGCTCTAGTCCAATCATATTTTGCCCATCAGTCAGAATAAAATCTGGTTTTTCCGACAGTTCGGAAATTTCTAATTCGCCATTGAAGAAAATTAGGAATTTTCCGAGATGGCATGTTTCTAAAATTTTCTGCTGATTTTTAATCTTGTCTTTGGAAAGTTCATCAATAAATGGACTAATTATGTCCCCTAATAGTTTGTAGTTTTCACTATTTGATTTGATGTTAGCTAATTTCTTCAATATTATTGGTAACGGTCTAGTATAAGAAAAGTAGGGCAGTTGTATGCAATACTTTTCGGATTAAGCTAAAGCCGAATTTTTAAATTTTGTTATTTATCTTTTCTTGTTTAATATACCAAATTTAAAAATTTGGCGACTTGGCAAATACACACAGACCTTTTGATTAAGCACTTTTTGCCCTATTTTTTTTATACATTGTTAGGGGCTGGCTTTATTCCCTATCGTATGGAAATCCGACTTTATCTACAATCTCAAATTTCCATTCGTTTTGCTCATTATTCCACCTTTTCGTGTGGCTTCTTAATTGTGCAATATCATCTCTGTATTTTTTGAGAATCTTTGGATTCTTTTCTCTAAACACCTTTATTTTTCCTTCACTTTTTAGTTTCTCTACAATTTGCCAACTCTCAATTTTACTTTCTATTCCTTCGCGTTCCTTTTGTTTTCGCCATTCCCATTCAACACCATTTTCAGAGAGTAATTCTCCCAATAATTCAATTCTAATAGAACTTATTAAATCATCTCTATCTTCTCTGTCTTGTTTTGTCTTTAAAGACATTTGGTCGCTTAACCAATGTCCAATGTAGGTTTTTTGTGAAGGAACTGTTTTGAAATTTTTCTTTTTATTATAATAATTCTCTAACTCAACCAAGCTGTCACTCCATTTGTCATCTTTTGGTCTGCTTCCGAGCATTGTGGCATCCCAAACGTAATTTATAGAGTTCATTTTATCTTCTTCATACTGAGTCCAATCAGCACCATAGTTTTTGTTCCCTTTTCTTCTTTGCTTTTGCCAAGCACACCATCTACCAACTTCGTAATATTTGTTCTGTTTGTTTTTAAATTGCGGAACATAAGTATATTCACTTTTAGGATCAACTTTCTTTTTATATTCAACAACTTTTTGAAAATCTTTATTCCATTTTATTAGTCGTTTTCGTTCTCTACCAATTCCTCCAAATGGAAAATCAACATCTAATAGTCTTTCAAAAATTTCGAATGGTAAATAACTCTCTCCTTGATTATAAAGAGTGTTCATTTTTTGATACCATAAAAACAGCTCTCTATCTTCAGTATGTTTACTTACCATACCAGAGGGCTTTTCGTTTTTTTTATAAATAATATATCTCTCGATTAGCGTGTCGAATTTTTCATAATCATTCTTACTAAAACTCTTTTTATAATCTCTTTCGCTAGTCGATAAGTCTTCTTGTTCAAAACCTGTCTCTATATCATAATCTGTAATTTCTATATTATTCTGTTGGTCACTTTGATTTTCTCCGTCATTATTTTTCGGTTCGTTAACCTTTCCTTGCTCTCCAAACTGATTGAATAGTAAATTTTGTTTTATCAGTTCTTTTAAAAGTTCTTTGGTAAGTAGTCGAAGCTTTGAAGACGATAAATCCAATAGATTAGCATAATAATCTTTAATTTCATTAATAAATTTTATGCCTTGTTTTCCAGTTTTTGAACGAAAATCTAGCTGTACAGAAGCCTCCAGATTTGTTTTTATTCCTGAACTAGTTAGGTTTGAAGAACCAATTATTACTCTACTAAATGTAGGTCCTTCAAATAGGTATAGTTTTGGGTGGTAGGTAACATAATTCCTTTCATCATAATAAATGTAGGTTTCAATATTTTGATTTAGCAAGGATTCTAAAGCTTCTTTTGATGTACCTCTGTTATCAACTCCAATATAGAACCTAATATGGTCATAGTTGATTTTTGCTTTTTTAAGATAACGTTCAAGTTTTTTAACACCTGAAATAGATGCAAAAGCTACAAAACCATTGAAAGTCTTATATTTTTTACTTTCTAAAGACGAGACGAGTTGCTTTCCGACATTGTTTTTGTCGCCTGTATCAAGTCCGTGTCCTAAAAAAGTTACTTTCATTTACGGGTGTTTGTTTAGCTTGCCCCTAACGGTAACGTATAAGAATAGTAGCGGGTTTTACGCACTTATTATTCGGTTTATTATTATCTCTTGGTTTATATATTTCATTTTCGTTTTAGGGATTAAGCCGCTATTATTTTTATACAATGTTCTATGCAGTTATTATTCTCCAAATTTTCCATTCATATCCTTTAAAATTAATTTTGGGTCATACCCATAACCATCTTTGAAAACTAACTCAACATTGCGAATATTTTTTTTAATATCTCCATTAATTACTACAAAATCTGCTTTTTTTCCGTTCTCAATTACCCCAACTTCAGAGTTGGAAAGAACTTTCGCTCCATTACTCGTCATAATTTTGATTGCTTCCTCGTTCGTGAATCCTGCTTCTTTTAGTAATTCAAAATTTCTTTGGTCTCCAAAACCTGGAAGAACGTGTCTGCCTGCATCAACTCCTGCTGTTAAAGTTCCACCCATTTTGAAAAATTGATATTCAAATTCCATGATTCGTTTTAATCTTCTTTCCCTTAAGTTATCACTCGATTTTTGGCTATCGAAATTATTTCTTCTCTCACTATATTGAGATTTTAAAAATGATGACATTACTTCTAATGTACGTTCATCTGCAAAGGCTCTATTTGGAACACTTGACTCATAAATTGCCAATGTTGAAGTCAAAAAAACGTTGTTGTCAATCATTAACTGTTGAAGCCGTTTTACTTTCTCACTATCAATATTCAACTCATCTATATATTCTCTTGAGCCATCACAAATACCGAATGTCTTATTCTTTCTAAAATCACTTGTGCTATTCAGTCCGTGTTCTATTCCGTCAATTCCAAAATTTGTTGCTTGCTCAAATGTGATTGAACACAAATGTCCTGTTACTTTCGCATTCCGTTTATGTGCCTCTTGGATGATTATTTCCAAGTCGCTTGGTGTTGTATGGCGATAAACTTTAAACCATCGAACCCCTTTTTTTGTCCAATATTGAATTGTATCCTTTATGTGTTTTTCGTCACGTGGGATAATCATATTTGGATTACCTCCTTTTCCTGTAAAATATGGACCACTTGTTATTATATTGGGGCCAATGAATTTACCTTGCTCAATTTTTTTTGACAATTCTACTCCTTGTTCTGGTGATGCTGAACCACAAGTTTGAATAGTTGTTACTCCCGATGCCAAGTAAAGTTTTGAGGCTGTTTCTCCAACAAATGGAAATCTTGGAATATGTAGATGATTGTGAACTCCTACAATTCCCGGGATAATTGTTTTTCCTTTTAAATTTATTGTAGTCGCTCCTTTTGGTATGTCAATTTTCGAACTTTGTCCAATTGCTTGAAAATGACCATTTTCAACAATCAATGTTTGATTTTCTTTAGCTGGATTTCCCTTTCCGTCAAATACTGTCACATTCGTTAAAGCTAGAACATCAGAATTATATTTTACATAATTGAGTATATTTTGATTTAATTCTTTTCGCTCTCGGATAGAGATTTTATCCGAACCCAGAGCGATAAATTCAGATTTAGAATTTTGCTTACAACCAAGAAAGATTGCTATTATGAGTATGAATGTTAATTGTTTCAAAGAGTGTTTTTTATTATTGCATAGAACGGTCGAGTATATGAAAAGTAGCGGCTTTTATAGCTTTAACCTTTCTTAAAATTCATAGACCCTAAAGCTAATAAAGAAAGTTCATAAATAGTCTAAAAACCGCTATTTTTTATATACGTTGTTATGCCCTTTTGTTTTCTTTTCATATTTCTTTAGCGCTAAAGAATATCCTTCTTCGATTAGCGGGAATAATTTATCAAAAGTTTCCCTTGTTGGATTTAAAATACAAATCCAACTCATCCAACCATAAATCGGATGAGGCATTATTTTATTAAGTTCAGAAAAATCATACGGCATATCAATTATTTGGCCTGCCTTTGGTCTTTTGGGTCTTTCTCCAAATAATCTAAAAAAGCTATCTTTTGATATTCCAAGGTTTAACCTAAATACGCCATTTCTATCTGTATTTGATGCTTTATCATTTAAACCATCTTTTTCCTTGAATGTTAATAGATAGATTCCCTTACTTAGTTTATTTTCTGGATTATAAAATAGTCCGACTTCTCCCCAATTTTTATTTAGGACAAGACCATCAAATTTTTCCTGAACCCTATTAATTATGTCATTTCTAGTCATACCTTTTTATTTGGAATCCATTACAGGTTCAAGATGCATAAATTGCATAGTTTCTTGATTTATCATTCCAAAGAATTTTTGACAAGTTTCACTTTTCAAAATTTCTTGTGCAGCATGTTCAGCTGATTTTAGGTCAGTCCAATAAACAATATCAGTCCATTTACCGTTTTTGTCTACAGCTAGCTTTCTTCCAATGTAGCCATCAAATTTTTCTGCAACAGGATTCACTGCTTTTGCTGCTGCTATGACTTCTGCTTTGGAATATTGAGGATAGGTATCAAAAATAACCAATTCAATTGTTCCTACTTTTTTACTTTGTTCGCTCATACTTGTTTTGTTCTGGGTATTACAGCTAAACAATACGATAGCTATAATACCAATTAATAAATGCTTCATTTGATATATTTAAGTTTATGAGACAAATGTAAATGGGAGGAGTGACAACCCTATGTCAACTATACTTCAATAAATTTCTTGAAATAATCATTTAATGAGAAATCTTGTTGATAATCAAATGTTTCAGAAGTAATGAAGAGTGTAGAAATTCTATCTAATCTAAATTCACGTAGGTTGTTTCGTAAGCGACAGAATGCAACTAAAACCCAAGAACTCTCGGTGAAATAAATGGCAAGAGGTTCAATTTCACGAGTTGTATGTTCATCCTTGTAAATTGAGAAGTAATTGATTTTAAGAACATTTGAATTGGTAATCGATTTTTGTATTGAAGACAACCAATTACTTTTGTTTTTTTCGTTTTTCGTTGAAGGCTCTATTCTATTCTCAAGTTTTGAAATTCCTTCTTTTTCAAAAGCTCTAAGAGTCGATTTTATTTTTATTAGTAAGGAATTGAAATCTTTAATCAAGGAAGTGTCTCCTTGGTTTAGAATTAATTTTTCCGAAACAATTAGAGCATTTGCTTCTTCTTGAGTAATCATTATTGGTGGTAATGAATAGCCATTCACCATAAAATATCCAACTCCGTTTTCAGAACCTACCGGAACTCCAGCATCTTGAAGTGTTTTAATGTCTCTGTAAACAGTTCTTAAGCTAATTTCAAATCTTTCAGCTATTTCACTTGCAGTAACAATCTTTTTAGATTGTAATTGAATCAGAATTGCTGTTATTCTAGTTAGTCTATTCATTCTCTCTTAATTGGGCATAACGTTTAGTATATGAAAAGTAGGGCAGTTGATAAGCTTTTACTTTCGGATTTATACTGAGCCATATTTTTTGTTTTATTTTTATTTTTTTTCTAAAATACAAATTAAAAATGTGGCGGACTTTGCAAATAAATACAAACTTTCGATTTAGCAATAATCGCCCTATTTTTTATATACATTGTTAGCCCTCGTTATTTTCAAACCCAATTAATCCTGCTATATGAAGAATGTCATATGTGTTTTTTAATTGCATAGATTCCAATTCATTAGTAGGAAGTATGTGATTGAATATTTTTAAAATATCTTCTTCATTATCAATGTAAGATTCTTTAGAAGACTTTAGTATTTTGGGAGTCCAAAATATGCTTAATTCATAAATTGGAGTTTCCCATATAGAATCGTCTTTGAGCCCAAATTCAATATGATAATTTTTTAGATTTAGCTTCTTTGTTTTGTCTAGTTTATCTTGAATTTCTTGAATTTTCTCATCAGCTATCATTTGATACCTTGAAACAATAATCTGCCTTTCTTCTAGCATTAAAGGAAACCCAGCTATGTAATCCGATTCGGTTATTAAAACGTTTTCATATTTTTTATTAGAATATTTATTCAGAATGTCAGCTAAAAAGTCAGGTGTTTCTCCTTTAAATTCTGAGCCAGGTATTAAATCAAATAATTTATTTTGAATTAATTTATTCCTTACATTTCCATTCTCAAAACTATCCCAATCCATTGGAACACTATATAAACCAAGAAATGGATTGAACATAAGAGTCGTAATAGCTAATAAAACTTTGGTTTTGTCATCTTCAATAATTTCTATTGATAACTCATACTTAGCAAGCATTTCTTGCAATTGAGGTATTTCTTTCTTTTCACAATTCCATAAAATCAATTGGCCTTTAATGTTATTATCGTGAATTTGGTCTATTTTCTTTATAGTTGGTGTAGTCTCAAAAGAACCAAATAATTGCAATGCTATATCTTTAAACTTATTAGCGTGATGCATATATTCCCAACTACTAGAACGTCTAGTAACTTGACTTAAAAAATTATCAGGGATTTCGAAGCAATATTCAAAATCATCTATAAGTCTATTATCTAATTTGGAATAGGAATTCCAATATGTTATTTCATTTGACCAAGATGAATTATTTGACTGTATTTTTATCGGACTGATTATAAATGAAATCCATTCATTCTTTTTTAAAGTATAATCAAAGGAGTTTATTTTTGCTTTCAGATTTTCTAAAAAATCATCTATTTCTGTATTCTTTGATTTTAGCTTAATTGAAGTCAAAACACTAGTTGGGTCTATTCGCTTCAAAACCGACATCCAACTTGGTAAAAGTTCCACATAATCACCTGAAATTTCCGGTGATAATGCTAAATCATTATATATGAAATTTGAATAATGATGAAATGGAATGATTCGGTAGTTAGGCATTAGAATTGGAACTACTTTGCATTCTATTATAGATTCCTCTAATCTTTGAATTTTACGATAGAATTTTTTGACTTCTTCTAGAATTGTTTCTTTAGATGAAGAATTAAATATATTCTTATTAGGTACTTGAATTGATGGACTTTCCTTTTCTAGTTTAGAAGGGTTTTTAAGAACTTGCTCAATCGGATTACACCAAAAACATAGGTCAGAATCTTCTTCGTAAATAATTAGGAATACGGGGAAGTATGATGTCAACCAAGCTTTTAAAGTACTAGAACTTATTGAGACGCTATAATTCCCGTTTTTAAGTAATTTTATATATTCACTATCTTTTGTAGTCGATTTTACTTGACACCTTAAATGATAATTAGTTCTAGAATTGTCAATAAATACATTACAGTCTATATCTTCTCCAAAATCACTTTTGATAATATCAGCTGTCCATTTAAACTTCTTTAATATTAACTGAACTGTAGTTTCTCCAATATCTCCAAGATTTTGTGAATCAGTTTGAATTGGTCTACTATTTTTCATTGTTGTTTTTAATGAGGGCTAACGTGTTATATCGAGAACTATATTCCCATTTATCCCCTATAAATTTCGGGATAACAGGACATTTTGTTCCCGTTTTGTCGTTTTTGTTAATTGGTTTACTATCAAGTCTAAAGGACTCGTTATATCTAATAAATCTTTTTTTGCTACATGAGTATAAATCATCGTAGTTTCCGGTTTTGAATGACCTAATAACTCTTGTATGTGCCGTAATCCAATGCCATTTTCTAATAAATGAGTAGCATATGAATGACGCAATGTATGCGGTGTAACGCGTTTAGTAATTCCAGCAGCCTTACAAGAGCGCTGCAAAAATTTACGAATACTACTTTCTGAATATGGCGTTCCAATACCACCTTCCACAAAATAAGTCGTTGGCTTATACGTATTAAAATAGTTGTTCAACATCGGTAAAATGCTCTCTGCGAGCACCACATAACGATCTTTGCGACCCTTGCCATTTTCGATGTACACCTGTCTTCGATCGATATGAATATTTCTTAATTGAAGTGAAGTTAACTCACCAATGCGTAAACCAGCGGAATACAATAAGCCTAAAATAGCACGATGTTTTAGATTTTTAGTGCAGCGAATTAAATCAATTACTTCTTCTTGTGATAATACAGCAGGCAGTTTTTTACTTTTCTTGGGTCGCATTAAGGGCAATTCGGAAATGCTAGTTTCAGGATAGAACAGAAAAAACTGCTTCAATGCACTGATCAATTGCCGATGTGTGCTTATCGAATATTCCTTTGTCACAACAACTTCTTCAATAAATAAACGAACGTGCTTATCGTTAAGATCTTTAAGCGCTGTTGCACCCAAATAAATTAAAAAATCATATACAAAGCCTGAATATACATTAACAGTACTAGTGCTGTATCTTTTGCCTACCAAAAATTTCTTGAAATCATTAAATACCACATGTCGGTCTGCCGAAAGCTGGGGTTTTTCAACAATTACTGCGTTTTTAAACGCCGAATAATCAACATGCCACTTAGTGTCTTTTAAATGCTGATACACCCGAATCTTATTTTTCGGTGTATTTTTCAAATAAAACACGCTATTTGTTCGACTCCAGCTTAGATCTCCAAGTTGCTTAATATATTCTTTTATCTCAAAATTATACTTAAAACGAAATGAAATTTGAGCTTCATTTTGGTGATAAAGAGGTTCTACATATATAACCGACATCTATGATTGTTAATGGTTACCTAAAAATAGTTTATTAAGAGGATTAACCAAAAATTAATGCGGATTTCTTACAAACGCTTTAAGTGATTACGAGTGATAATTTATTGAATTTCTTTGGATACAATATAGAAATCTTCATCAACCAACAGCCCCATATTAGAATTTTTCGTTGTAATGGTTTGCCATTTTGTTGTGGGAGTTATCCATTGTTTCTCACCATTGATAACCACAGTTAAAGGCATAGCAAAACCGGATACCACTTCGGTATATCGGTATTTAATTTCAGAATTTTCAATAGCATACTCCAGTACCGGAATATTTGCCGTTCGTAAGTATTGATCAAAAACAAGTTGCAAATCAAGACCTGATTTTTCTGATATGTAATTTTCTATAGCTTCTGTAGTTACGGTTTGATGATAAAAAGCTTCGTTGAGTCCACGTAAAATTTGTCGCCATTTTTCGTCATCATCAATGAGCTGTCGAATGGTATGTAACAAGTTTGAACCCTTGTAATACATATCTTTACTACCTTCTTTATTGACCCCATATACACCAATGACCGGTATATCGTTAGCGATGTTCTTGCGTAGTCCAATCACATAGGCAGCTGATGCTTTTTTTCCGTAGTGATAATCTAAGAAAAGGTTTTCTGAATAGGAAGTAAACCCCTCATGCACCCACATATCTGCGGCATCTTTGTAGGTAATATTGTTCGCAAACCACTCATGACCGGCCTCGTGAATGATGATAAAATCAAATTTGAGCCCCCAGCCGGTTCCAGACAAGTCCGTGCCTAAGTATCCTTTTTTCCATTGATTACCATAGGTGACTGAACTTTGATGCTCCATGCCTAAATAGGGCACTTGTACCAATTTAAAACTATCTTCATAAAAAGGGTAGGGGCCAAACCAATGTTCAAAAGCTTCCATCATGAGTGGGGCATCTTTAAAATGAACCTTCGCTTTTTCTAAATCGTCACGAAGTACATAATAGTCCATATCTAATTGGCCTTTTTCTCCTTGATATTTTTCCCCGAAATGAACATAATCGCCAATATTGACGTTCACCCCGTAGTTGTTAATCGGGTTGCTCACAAACCAATGATAGGTATTCGTTGCGTCATCAACTTTGCGTAGTCTGCCGTTGGAGATATTCATTAATCCCTTGGGTACTTTTACGCTAATGGCCATACTATCAACTTCATCGTACATATGATCTTTATTGGGCCACCAGACACTAGCACCTAAGCCTTGGCAAGAGGTTGCTACAAAGTGTTTGCCATTGCGATCTTTTTTCCATGAGAATCCGCCATCCCATGGGGCTTTAATCGCTTCTTTGGGATGCCCCGAATAATGTACCACAATCTCATTAAAAGCTCCAATACGTTGCTTTTTTTTGAGTTTTACAAAGTGCGCATTTCCTTTAGAGGTAAATTTCAGCGCTTTGCCGTTTTGTGTGATTTTTTCAATTTTTAAAGGAGGTTGTAAATCTACCTGCATCACCTTTTTTGACTTCAACACTTGGTAGCGAATGGTATTGCTGCCAGAAATATATCGCTCATCAGGCTTTACTTCAATATCAAGGTGATAGTAATTTAATTCCCACCATGATCGTTCAGAAGTGATGCTGCCGCGTAGCGTATCTTGTTCGGTAAAATGTTGCGCATTTAACAACAAAGTAAAAGTACATATCAAAAGGGTAAGTGGTAATCTATTCATACCTTAAATTCTTCTATAATTATCTAAATATGGCATTTGGAAATACAACCGGACTTTCAAAACCGTTTTTTCCTACTGCTGCAATTCCAAAGAAATAATTGTCAATAACAATGCCATTCAAAGTAAATTCATTGATATCGCCTACGTACCTACTATAATCCCAAGTGGGTGAAGTAGTATCACGCCAGTATATTTTATAGCCCACAGCGCCAGGTACTTTTGTCCATTTAAATTTAGCAGAAGGTTCTACAATTCCGCCGATTTCTACTTTCGTTGGGGTAGGAGGCGCCCATGCTAGAGAAGCCATATTCAGAGCATTCACAGCTGTTAGTTTTTTGGCATACTCAAAATTTACATGTGCTAAAACATCACCATAATTGATACCGTTTTCTGTTCTGATATCTTGATGTTGTTGAGTGTAATTTTCATGCGCTTCCATAATACGAATACCTGCGTAACCGGCATCATTAAAAGGGCGATGATGACCACCGCGGCCAAAACGATCTAATCGATAAATCATCATTGGGTTCATTTCTGGCATATAGGTCTTGGTGTTTTTATGCACATAGCGAGCAAGTTGTCTTGAAATACCGTCTACCTCACCACCATAAAAACGTCTTGCCTTACGTTGGTCTTCTGTTTCCGTCGCAGGTACAGGTTCTGAAAAAATTCTAAAATCACGGTTGCTAATGACACCATCAACACCTGAAATATTGCCTATCATATCATTATTGAATATGCCTATAATATCCCAGCCTTCTGCTTTCATTTGTTTTACCAAACCTTGGCCACCAAAAAGGCCTTGTTCTTCACCTGATAATCCTAAATAAATAATGCTACTATCAAATTTATATTTTGAAAGTACTCTTGCCGCCTCAATAGTACCTGCCATACCACTGGCATTATCATTGGCACCTGGCGAATCATCAGTAAAGTTATTCGGGTCACTAACGCGAGAATCAATATCTCCACTCATTATAATGTAACGGTTGGGGTATTTTGCGCCCTTCTGAACCGCAACAACATTTACCACATAAACGTCTTTGACGATTCGAGCGTTAGTGCCTTTTTTTACCAAATCGCGTTGAAATGATACACTAAGGCAGTTGTCACATTCGGCACTAATTCTATCAAATTCATTTTTAATCCATCGTCGTGCGGCACCAATTCCTCTCGTTGTAGAAACAGTATCACTCAAGGTATGTCGGGTACCAAAATTGGCTAAAGTGGTAACATCCTTTTCAATACGTTCTGAAGAAATAGCATCGATAATGTCATAGATGCGTTCGTCGGTTTGCGCTTGTGATGTGGTTAAAGTATATAAGAAAACAAGCAGTATAATTTTTTTCATAACTTTTTTTTAAGTTTCTAAAATACGGTTATTCTATGAGTTTTATTCCTACGGAAAAGTTAATGCGATTTCTTCGGAAAACTTAAGATTCCGCATAAAGGTCCTAGCGCCAAAAGTAAAAATAAATAAGATGCATTGATACCTGCCGAGAGGTAAGAAAGTAATTGAATACTAACAATACTTATGGCAAAACCGATACTGTTTACTAAAGTTAGGCCAGTACCTTTTAATTCGTGAGGTATGGCACCTGCTACTAAATTTGAGAATTGCGGAGAATCTGCAGTTACTGCCATACCCCAAAAACACCATCCTGCAATAAAAAATACCGCGGGCAACTGAAAGAGTAGCGGCGATAGCAAGCAAAAAATTCCTGATACGAATAATGCGGAACGGGCAACGGTAGTACTTCCTGCTTTTTCAGACCAGTACCCACCGAGTACGCATGATAATCCACCTAATGCGATAATTAACCCGGTATATAGCGAAACGGAAAGCTGATCATCATGAAGGGCATTAAAGGTTTGAATAGCTAATGGAGTGAATGCCCAAAAAGCATACAACTCCCACATATGACCAAAATAACCAAAGGCAGCGTTTCGAAATTTTACGTTCTTAAACAACCTAAGACCTGTACTCAATTGCAATTGAGTGCTTGACTTTCGATACGGACCGTTAGGAACGAGAACCCATAAGAGAAGCCCCCCAAAAACTGCAATAACTGAGGTTGATTTTATGACGATCTCAGCATTATTTCCCCATGGGGAACCACTAATTACATACGGGAATGCGGCTCCGAGAACCAAAGCTCCCACAAGATATCCGAGGGCTTTACCTAAACCTTTTTCATAATAATCAGCAGCTATTTTCATACCTACTGGGTAAATGCCTGCTAGAAAAAAGCCCGTGCCAAAACGTGCAACAAGTAAAGTTGATTGTGAAAGTTCTTCTGTCAGTACGCATAAATTACAAAGGGAAGCCAAAAAGGCACATATCATAAAAACACGAGAAGGTGAATAACGATCAGCAATCATTAAAAGCGCGAAAACGAAAGTGCCGGTAATAAAACCAAATTGCACGGCCGATAATACATGACCAATCAATTCTTGACCAAGACCAGTTTTAATTATTAAAGCATCAACAATAGCATTGCCTGCAAACCATAATGAGGTGCAAGCAAATTGAGAAATAATAATTACAGGAAGGGTATATGATTTTAAGTTCAATCTATTCGCTTATCGAATAAAAGTAACCTTTTTGATTAAATCATTTTCAATTTCATAAACAGCTACTGCAGTAAATGTAGTGTTCCCTACGCTAACTACCTCTTCATCAATAACTTTGTTACCTACTACAATTCTGTTTTTTATAATGCAATTTAAATCAGTGGCACGGGTAAAAAGACCTTTGTAGGTGTTTCTTAAAGCTTCTTTACCTTTAATAGTCAAGCGACCGGGGTAGTTTAAAATTTCAATATCATCGGCAAAAAAGGTAACAAACTGATCAATGTTTCGGGCATTGTACGCCTCTAATTGCTTTGCTACAACGTCTTCAGTACTTATTTGCGGGGTGTTTTCATGAATAAAAGACATGCTGGTTATTTGGCCGTTTTCTACTTCATAAATTGCAGCCTGATGGAAAGTGTCATTATTTTCTTTTACTATTTCTTCATCGATTAAAATATTACCCTTAACAATTCTTTTAACTACTTCAACTTTGGTGTTAAAATTTTCTGACATATGTTGCCCATAGTTCTCCTTCATCTTAGAACGGCCTGCGTATAAGGTTTTATTCGGATAATTATTCACCATAACCGAATCAGAAAAGCAACTTAAAAAACCATTTAAGTCTTTAGAATTAAAGGTCTCCACTTGTCGATTAACAATCATTTCAGGGTTTTCTTCAGAAACAACCACCAAATGCCTACCATCAGGACTAACGGCCATACGAGAAATATTATAAATCTCTTTTTCTTTAAATTCATGTAATAGATTTAAAGATTTATCTTTTCCTAAAGAAGCCAACATAATCTGTTTTCCATTGGGAATTAGAATCGTTGTTTTTTCGAACCACGAAATATCTTGTGCCTTAGAAGGCATGCGAAACAAATTAGTAATTTGGCCAGTTATCGGATGATAAGAAGAAATGGTACTTGCTCCATTTATCGTATTTATAAACCCTATTTTTTTTGAGTTGGGTATCTTATGAAGTGAGCGACCAACCCCCGTAAAAATGGTATTGTGTTTCTTTTCTGGCAAGTAGTTAAGCATTAAATTCATACCGTCTTTCACCAATACTGATGTAACGAGTTGATCTTCTGTATCCCAAACGTGATAGCCTACTTTCAAGTTTTCAATGAGTAATTCTGATTGCCATGTTTTATGGTCATATCGATATAAACGTTGTAATCCGCTTTTATCTAAACGAATGGCTGAAACATCTTCAGAATTGGGTACACGTAGTGGTGAGTATTCACTGCCAAAAGGAGTATTTGTTAACCATGATGCTGTTTTACTGTCGATATCATACTTGGCAATATCAGTTTGTTCGTTACGTGTAGAAACAAAAAGAATGGTATTATTATCGAAAAAAGATGGCTGATTGTCATAACCAATTTGATCAGATACCACTTGCATGTTTTCAAAACTTACCCCAGGGTAGTGGTAAATAATATCAAACAGATAAACATTGGTGTTTGGTTGTGCATACAACGAAGTCACAACGACTAGCGCCAAAAAGGAAAATAACTTTTTCATTTAGTTTCTTATTGAGGGAATTAAGAATACCTAGCAATGTTAGTGAATATTGCCTTTAATTATAAGTAAAATCGATTAACGCCCTTAAAAAGGGTTTTGTATGAGCTAAAGGTATGATTATTTCAATTCTTTAATAAACTCCTTTATTTTTACCAGTAAGGCTTTCAAATGGGATTCGGTAGTAAACGGATTCATAATGGTGCAACGCAAGTAATGAATACCTCTGAGTTTGGTTTGTACAATGTAAAATTCTCCATCTTCAAGCAATGCCCGACGTATTTGAATATTAATTTCATTTAAGCGGTCACAATCTTTTTGTGAGTCATAATATCTAAAACAAACAATATTGGTTTTCGGTTGGGTAGCTAACTCAAATTGTGAATCATTTTCAATCATAGCGCCAAAAGCAATACCCAAATCGAAGAGGTAAGTAACATATACATTAAAAATATCCTCTCCATAGGTTTTCAATAAGGAGAACCAATGCAAAGCCATCATATTTTTGGTACATTCAAAAGTACGTTTCCCAGAATTATACCAATCTGAATCAACAGAATCTTCTAATAAATAATCTGCCTTCTGGCTGAAAGTCGCATTGGAATGGCGACTGTCTTTATAGACTAAGGCAGTTGTAATACCTGGCATCATCATCATTTTATGTCCGTCGATAACTACCGAGTTTGATTTGGAAATGCCATTTAATAAATGCCTGTACTTCTTAGAAAAAAGGGTTGCACCCCCATGGGCAGCATCAACATGAAACCAGAGATTGTGTTCAATGGCAAAATCACCAATGGCGTCTAAGTGGTCAAAAATTCCTGTAGCTGTTGAGGGGGCACTACCTACAATAGCAAAAACTTCGATACCTTTTTGAACTGTTTCTTGATATATTTTTTCAAGGAGCTTGGTTTCCATAGTATATGCCGAATTCACAGGAATTTTTATAATACCCATTTCCCCCAATCCCATAATTTTTGCAGCACGTTCAATACAATAATGAGCTTCTTCACTGACCATAATACCCAAGGGTTTGGTATGGCCTTTATTCCAGACATCTTCACGTACTTTTGCTTTTCTTGCAGATAACAAAGCTGTTAAGTTTGCTAGGGTGCCTCCGGAAGTTAAAAAACCGCTAGATTGATTATCATAACCAATTTTTTTAGCCAGTAGTTCGGTGATAATTCTTTCCATGGGGTTGGTTACCATTCCCATTTCATAAACTGCAGTACCGTTATTCAAAATAGCGCTTATCATTGATGTAAGTACCGTTATGGGAGCTGCAGGACCGACTTGGTGAGCGATATATTTTGGGTGATGTAAATGAGTTGATCGCGCTAGAACTTCTTCAAAGAAATGTTCAGATTTTCCCTTTTTTAAATATGCGTTCCAAAAATCTAGTGAATCTTTGGGTTCTTTATAAGGAATTACGGTACCTGGTGGGTTTTCGTAAACTTGGGCAATGTGATCTCCTAACTTTTCAATTAGTTGCTTTCCCGTTTTTTTGAAATACTCCGGATCGTATACTTTTTTAAGCAATTCATTTGTCATGAACTAAAATTAATTCCTTCCGCCGTGGTAACAAAAAAAAACCGCCCCAAAAAAGGAGCGGTCTTTACTTCTGATTTAACAAAAGTTCAAATCTGAATTAGTCAAAGGTATAACCATTATCTGCAGCTACTTTGTCGGCAATTTGAGTGCGCAATGCTACTACATTAGGGTTATTAGTATATTTTGTGAATCGTTTAAGACCCATTAACATCATACGTTGTTCATCACCCTCAGCAAAAGAAACAATGGCTTCTTTTCCTTTTTGAATGATTTTATCAACAGCTTCATATAAGTATAAACGAGACATGGCGATTTGTGTCGTTTGAGCATCTTCCCCAAATCGTTTCGCATTCTTCTCCGTTCTTAAAATGGTACTTTCTGCCATATAAACTTCAATTAAAATATCAGAAGCCGCCATCATAAGCTGTTGGTGTTTTTCTAGTTCTGGTCCGAACTTTTGAACAGCAGAACCAGCAACCATTAAAAAGACCTTTTTTAATCGGGCAACCAAATCTTTTTCTTCTGCAAAAAGTTCAGAAAAATCAGGAGCATCAAAAGACGGAATTCCCATTAATTCTTCGCCTACGGCCGTTGCAGGGCCTAGTAAATCAACATGACCTTTCATGGCTTTCTTTACTAACATACCTACGGCTAGCATTCGGTTAATTTCATTGGTGCCTTCATATATACGGGCAATTCTCGAATCTCTCCAGGCTGATTCCATCGGCGTATCGGCACTGAAGCCCATTCCGCCAAAAATTTGAATACCTTCATCAGTAGTCGTCTGGCAGTCTTCAGAAACAGCAACTTTTAAAATGGAACATTCTATGGCATATTCTTCAACACCTTTCAATTCTGCTTCTTGATGAGAATTTCCTTCTGCTTCGCGAATAGCAATACGATCTTCAATGTTTTTTGCTGCTCTATAACTCGCTGATTCACCAACATAGGCATTTGTAGCCATAGTCGCAATCTTCGATTTAATAGCCCCGAAATTCATGATTGGGGTTTTGAACTGAATACGCTCGTTGGCATATTTTACAGCTTCAGTAACCACACGTCTTTGAGCATCTAAACAAGCAGCAGCCAGTTTAATTCGACCAACGTTTAGGGCGTTCATTGCAATTTTAAAGCCATTACCGCGAGTAGAAAGCATATTCTCTATCGGAACTTTAGTATCGCTAAAAAATACTTGACGGGTAGAGGAGGAGTGAATTCCTAGTTTTTTCTCTTCATCACCTAAAGTAATCCCGTTACTTGGATCGTTTTCTACAATAAAACCTGTAATGTTTTTATCATCTTCTATTCTAGCAAATACGATAAACATATTACAAAAGCCAGCATTGGAAATCCACATTTTTTGACCTGAAATACTATAGTGTTTACCATCATCTGAAAGAACGGCTTTTGTTTTTCCTGAGTTTGCATCTGAACCTGCACCTGGTTCTGTAAGGCAATAAGCCCCAAACCATTCACCAGAAGCTAATTTAGGCACATATTTTTGTTTTTGTTCTTCGTTGCCATATAGTGTAATTGGCATGGTACCAATACCGGTATGTGCTCCAAAGGCAGTAGAGAAAGAGCCAGTAGCACCAGAAATATAATCACAAACAAGCATGGTTGAAACAAAACCCATTCCCATTCCTCCATACGCTTCAGGTACGGCAATGCCTAAAAGACCTAATTCACCCGCTTTTCGCATGGTTTCTTCGGTAAAGGCATAATCTTTATTTTCAAAACGCTCCCAATGCGCCCATAATTCACGATCAACAAACTCTTTGGTGCTATCACGCATCATGGTTTGCTCTTCAGACAAATCTTCTAGGGTAAAAACATCTTCACATTTTGTTTCTTTTACAAGAAACTGTCCACCTCTAAGTATTTCTTTTTTAGCTATTTCTGTACTCATTTCGTTATATGCTTTAATCTATCTAATTCAAAAATTCAAAAATTCCGCAAGCCCCTTGTCCGGTTCCTACACACATTGTTACCGCACCATATTTACCTTGCATATCTCTCTTACGCATTTCATCAAAAAGCTGTACCGATAGTTTAGCACCTGTACATCCTAATGGGTGACCTAATGCAATAGCTCCTCCATTTACGTTTACGATATCGGCATTTAGATTTAATTCACGAATTACCGCAAGAGATTGTGAGGCAAATGCTTCGTTTAATTCAATCAATTCTAAGTCATCTTGTTTAAGTCCGGCTTGTTTCAAAGCTTTTGGAATAGCGGCAACCGGACCGATACCCATAATTCTAGGTGGTACACCAGCCGCTGCATAGTTGACCAAACGTGCAATGGGCTCAAGGTTTAATTCTTTTACCATCTCTTCGCTCATGATGAGTACGAAAGCAGCACCATCACTCATTTGCGAAGAATTACCCGCCGTAACACTACCACCAGCAGCAAAAACAGGGCGCAGTTTATTTAAAACTTCCACAGAAGTACCTTTTCTAGGCCCTTCATCTTTGGTAACCGTATATTTTTTAACAGCTTTCTTTCCAGAGGCATCTAAATAAGTTTGTTCCACTTCAATAGGTGCGATTTGGCTTTGAAAACGATCTTCAGCTTGAGCTTTTAATGCTTTCATATGTGAGTTGTAAGCAAACTCATCTTGGTCTTCACGAGAGACCTTGAATTCTTGTGCAACGGCTTCAGCAGTATTCCCCATTCCCCAGTAATAATCTTCATGACCTTGATTTACTAAATCATAGTTCAATTCTGTTTTAAAACCAGTCATCGGTACAGAACTCATACTTTCAGCTCCACCTGCAATAATGCAGTCGGCCATTCCTGATTGAATTTTTGCCGTGGCGATACCGATAGTTTCAATTCCAGAAGAACAAAAACGGTTTACCGTCACCCCAGGAACGTCAACGATATCTAATCCCATTAATGAAATAAGACGAGCCATATTTAAACCTTGGCTACCTTCAGGCATGGCATTACCTACAATGACATCATCAATTCGTTTTTTATCAAAATTTGGCAGTTCTTTCATCATGTATTCGATGGTTTCTGCTGCCAGTTCATCCGTTCTTTTAAAACGAAATACTCCTTTTGGTGCTTTGCCGACCGCTGTACGATAGGCTTTTACTATATATGCTGTCTTCATTTCTTAATTTCTTAAAGGTTTACCAGTTTTAAGCATGTGTTGAATTCGTTCTAAAGTTTTCTTTTCAGTACATAGTGATAAGAAAGCTTCACGCTCTATATCTAATAAATATTGCTCTGATACACGTGTTGGCTCTGATAAATCGCCACCTGCCATAACGTAGGCTAATTTATTTGCAATTTTTCTATCATGTTCGCTGATGTAATGACTTGCTTCCATAGAATCAGTACCTACTAAGAACATACCCAGCGCCTGTTTACCAAGTACTTTAATATCTTTTCGCATAGGCGGTTTTGTATAACCCGATTCAGCCATTAATTTGGCATGTGCTTTAGCAGTGGCTATTTGTCGGTCTTTATTTACAACAACAATATCTTTTCCTTTTTGTAAGAAGCCAAGATCAAAAGCTTCATAAGCTGATGTAGAAACTTTAGCCATACCTATAGTTAAGAAATATTCTTGAAGCACATTCAGCTCAACATCACCTTTTCTAAAAGTATCTTGTGCGCGTAAGGCCATTTCTTTAGAACCTCCGCCACCAGGAATTACTCCAACACCGAATTCAACAAGACCCATATAAGTTTCAGCTGCGGCTACAACCTTATCAGCATGAAGCGAAATTTCGCAACCGCCACCTAAAGCCATACCATGCGGAGCGGCAATTGTTGGTATTGATGAATATCGCATACGCATCATCGAGTCTTGAAACATTTTAATGGCCATGTTCAGCTCATCGTATTCTTGCTCAACGGCCATCATAAAGATCATGCCTATGTTAGCACCGACAGAGAAATTGGCCCCTTGGTTACCAACAACAAGTCCTTGAAAATCTTTTTCAGCAATGTCAATAGCTTTGTTAAGGCCTGCTAAAACATCACCACCAATGGTGTTCATTTTAGATTGAAATTCAAGATTTAAAATACCATCACCTAAATCTTCAACTACAACACCAGCATTTTTAAATACTTCTTTTGACTTACGAATATTATCTAAAATAATAAAGGCATCTTGACCAGGAATTTTCGCTGTTGATTTTTTAGGAATGTCATAAAAATAGGTAGCACCTTCTTTAACTTCGTAAAACGATTTTTGGCCAGAAGCTACCATATCAGTAACCCAAGAAGCCGGTTCAGCTCCTTCAGTTTTCATAATTTCCAAACCTTTTTCAACACCAATGGCATCCCAAATTTGAAAGGGACCATGTTCCCACCCAAAACCAGCTTTCATCGCATCATCGATTTTGTAGAGATCATCTGATATTTCAGGAATTCTGTGAGAAACATAGGCAAATAACGCTGCAAAACTTTTTCTGTAAAATTCACCAGCTTTATCTTTACCATCAACCAAAACGGCAAAACGATCAACAACTTTATCAATGGTTTTAGTAAGTTCTAAGGTTGCGAACTTGGCGCTCTTTTTTGAGCGATAGTCCATGGTATCTAAATCTAAAGTGAGAATTTCAGATTTACCATTAGCATCTTTTGATTTTTTGTAAAACCCTTGTCCTGTTTTGCTCCCTAACCATTTGTTCTCCATCATGGTATTAATGAACTCTGGAAGTTCAAACAAATCATGACGTTCATCATCTTTGCAGTTCGCATGAATTCCGTTGGCCACATGAACTAGGGTATCTAAACCAACTACATCAACAGTTCTAAATGTTGCTGATTTAGGTCGGCCGATAACAGGCCCGGTAAGTTTGTCGACTTCTTCAACAGTCATGCCTATTTCTTTAACCATATGAAAAAGGCTTTGAATACTGAAAATACCAATTCTATTACCAATAAAAGCAGGGGTATCTTTAGCTACTACAGAGGTCTTGCCTAAAAATTGCTCTCCATAACCATTCAAGAATTCCAAAACCTCGGGGGCAGTTTTTGGTCCTGGAATAATCTCGAACAGTTTTAAATATCGTGCTGGGTTAAAAAAGTGCGTTCCGCAGAAGTGTTTCTGAAAATCGTCACTTCGACCTTCACTCATAAAATTAATAGGAATACCAGACGTATTCGAAGTAATTAAGGTGCCAGGTGTACGGTACTTCTCAAGCTTTTCAAAGACCACTTTTTTAATATCTAAACGCTCGACAACCACCTCAATAATCCAATCTACCTTTGAGACTTTAGCGATATCGTCTTCTAAATTACCGGTAGAAATGCGTTGTGCAAATTTTTGATTATATATCGGAGAGGGTTTAGATTTTAACGCTGCGGTTAAAGAATCATTTACCAATCGGTTGCGAACCACTTTGTCTTCTAAGGTTAAGCCTTTTGCTTTTTCTTTGTCGTTAAGTTCTCGGGGTATAATGTCAAGTAGTAATACTTCAACACCAATATTTGCGAAATGGCATGCAATACCACTTCCCATAATACCTGAACCAATAACTGCTACTTTATTTATGTGTTTATTCATGTATAAGATAACTGATTAATTAGTTGTTTCGTTAGGATGAATCTTTCTTTCAGTTATCAAACTGTTTATCGTCTGCATAACTTCGAAAAAGTTATTTAGTTTTTCTTCGGAGACACTGGCTTTTACAATATCATTGAACTGAAGTACAACCGCCTTTGATTGATTTCTTTTTTCTAAACCAAAGGGTGTTAAGTGAATTAAGACACCACGCCCATCTTTAGGATTAGGTTTACGTCGTATAAGGCCTTTTTGGTCCATACTTTTTAGTATTCTTGACAAGCTGGTAGCCTCCATTCCCATTTTTGGGCCTAAAGCTGTAGAGGGGGTGCCTCCTTTTGGGTCAATACTTAATAAGGTAAAACCAACTGCCATTGTCGAATCAAATTCTTTTGCTTGCTCATTATACATTCTTGCAACGGCTTGCCAAGTTGCTCGAAGCGTATAATCTATTGTTTGATCTTTCATAAATTTGGTTGTGGTTTCCAAAGATATAAAAATTTATTATGCATGCATAATAAATTAGATAAAATGTTATATAATAAGCTTAGAAGAGTTGCTGGTTATAATGTATAAAAAAAGCCTGATTGAATTTAAAAATCATCAGGCTTGATGTACTGTATTCCTATAGATTAGTGACCATAAATGTCATTGTATAAATCTATATATTTTTCTTTAATGATTTTACGGCGTAGTTTTAGAGTAGGGGTAAGGTGACCTTCACTAATACTCCACACATCAGGGGTTAAACGAAATTGCTTTACTTTTTCCCATTTTGCAAAAGCTTCGTTTGCTAAATTAACTTCATGCTGAAATTGTTCAAGTACCTTTTCATTTAAGATAATATCTGATTTTTCACCCACATTTATACGATGCTCTTTCGCCCACTTATATAAATATTCAAAGTCGGGTTGTATAATTGCTGCAGGCATTTTTTCACCTTCACCAACAACCATTAGTTGTTCAATAAAAAGAGATTGTTTCAAGCGATTCTCTAATAATTGGGGTGCTACATATTTACCTCCAGAGGTTTTAAACATCTCTTTTTTGCGGTCTGTGATTTTGAGAAAACCATCGCTGTCAATTTCTCCGATGTCACCAGTATGAAAATATCCGTCAATCATAACTTCGGCGGTTTTTTCAGAATCTTTATAATAGCCCATCATGACTTGAGGACCTTTTGCACAGATTTCTCCGTCACTTTCAATTTTAATTTCGGTATCTCTGAGCAACTTACCAACGGTCCCAATTTTAAACCCACCATTTCTCATATCGTTCACAGATAGAACGGGTGATGTTTCTGTTAGTCCGTAACCTTCCATAACACCAAACTCAGCAGCATTAAAAATGCGAGATAGTCTAGGTTGAAGTGCGGCGCTACCAGAAGAAATTAAACTTAGGTTACCTCCGAGTCCTTCTTTCCATTTGCTAAATATTAGTTTTCGAGCAATTTTAAGTTTTGTTTCGTACCACCATCCATTTTGGCCGTAGGGTTCATATTTTAGCCCAAGTTCAACAGCCCAAAAGAATAGTTTCTTTTTTATTCCGGTTAAATCATCTCCTTTGGCTATGATTTTATCATATACCTTTTCAAGTAAACGAGGTACCGCTGTCATCACATGCGGAGCTGTTTCTTTTAAGTTATCGCTGATTTTCTCCATAGATTCAGCGTAATGTATAGCAACACCGGCATACTGATATAAATAAATCATCATACGCTCATAAATATGACAAACAGGTAGAAAGCTTAAGCATTTCGCTTTTCCGTAGTCAATATCTAATCGATCGCCGCTGGCCATAGCATTAAAAACAACATTTTGATGTGATAGCATTACGCCTTTTGGTCGGCCTGTTGTACCTGACGTATAAATTAAAGTGGCAAGATCTGCAGGTTTTACTGCATTCTTTCGTTCTTCAACTTGATCTTGATTGGAAGTGTCAACACCAAGTTCTAGTACTTCACTCCAATTTTTACATTGACTAAGCTCATCAAAAGAATAGACTTCGATTAAACTAGGTACCTGATCTTTAACGGCTTTAACTTTTTCATAAACCTCGGCGCAAGAAACGAAACAGTACTTAGATTCTGAATGATTGAGTACATAGGCGTAATCTTCTTCAGAAATCGTCGGATAAATGGGAACGTTTTGCGCTCCTGTTTGTAAAATACCAATATCCATTATATTCCATTCTGACCTATTAGTCATTGAAATGAGTGCAATTTTATCGTTGGCTTGTACCCCCATTTTAAGTAAGGCCCTGCTTATAGTGTTGGCTTTGTCAATATATTCTTGGGTGGATGTTGGTGTCCATTTCCCATTTACTTTATCTACAAAAACATTGGGAAGGTTGTATTTCTCCTTTGCATAATAGGGGAAATCAAATAATCTGGTGACATTCTGCATAGGTAGTTTCTATTTGGTAACTGTTGGCGCAAAATAGGAAAAGGGAATGGTAAATTAAAATTTGATTTGAAAAAGAATTTGAGATTAACATAAGATTATTAAGTTAAAAATTAGAATTCCTTAATAAAATTGTGCAGTTCATCGTAAATCTATACTAAATAGATGATTCAGGTGTTATAGAATTAGTTTAATGCATAGGTAAGAAAAAACTTACGTATAATAATATGAAAACCTTTGTAGTTTAGGTTGTTAAGGGGTTAGTCTTGGTCGGGCTAGCCCCTTATGTTCTTATACCTTTTATTGCTTAGTAATCCAGTTTTTAGCATTGATGAAAGCTTGTAACCAAGGTGATACTTCATCGGCGCTATCAGCAGGGTAGTGAGCCCAGTTCCAAGGGAATGTAGAACGCTCAATATGTGGCATTGTTACCAAATGTCTACCGGTCTTATCACAAAGCATAGCGGTGTTAAAGTCACTACCATTCGGATTTGAAGGATAACCTTCATAGCCATATTTAGCAACAATATCATAGGCATCTTCTGAAAGCGGTAAATCAAATTTTCCCTCTCCGTGGGAAATCCATACCCCTAAAGTAGTACCCGATAAACTAGATAACATAACAGAATTATTTTTTTCAATTTTTACAGAAGTAAAATTGCTTTCATGTTTGTGCGAATCATTGTAGGTCATTTTACCATGTTTCTCATGCTCAGGATTGATTAAATCAAGTTCCATGAAAAGTTGACAACCATTACAGATACCAATCGATAAGGTGTCAGGTCGGGCAAAAAAGTTGTTGATGACTGCATTTGCCTTTTCATTATACTTAATAGCACCGGCCCATCCTTTTGCGCTACCTAAAACATCAGAATTTGAAAAGCCACCCACAGCACCTAAAAATTGAATGTCTTCTAAGTTTTCTCTACCGGAAATTAAATCCGTCATATGAACATCTTTGACATCAAAACCTGCTAAGTACATAGCATTGGCCATTTCTCGTTCAGAATTACTTCCCTTTTCCCTAAGAATAGCTGCTTTTGGTCTTTTTGTTTCGCCGGAAATAGTTGGAATCTTTCCGGTGAAATTAGCAGGAAATGTATAGGCTAACGGTTGTTCTTTGTAATTGTTAAAGCGGTCTTTTGCTAAATTATTAGCACTTTGTTTGTTGTCTAATAGATACGATGTTTTGAACCAGGTATCTCGTAAAGAAGCTACATTAAGTCCCATTTCCATACTGCCATTTCTGATGGTTAAAGTGCCTTCAGAAACTACAGTTCCCATCTTGGTAAATGCAATACTATTTTTTGATAATTGCTCGGTGACAACAGCATCATCTTTCCCTTGAAAAATAATTCCGGAGTTCTCGGCAAATAATACTTTAATCGTGTCAGATTCTCCTAAATCAGAAATGTCTAAGTTTGCTCCTAAATCTTTGTCGGCAAAGCAAAGTTCTAATAATGAGGTGATTAATCCGCCAGAGGCAACATCATGACCTGCAACGATTTGACCTTCTTTAATTAAAGTTTGAACCGTATTAAAAGCCGACTTAAAGAAGCTTTCATCTTGAATGCTCGGTGCTTCGTTACCGACTACATTTAATACTTGACCGAAAGAAGAACCGCCAAGCTTGTAATTGTCTTTTGAAAGGTTGATATAGTAGATGCTTCCTGCATTTTTTTGAAGCACAGGTTCTACCACATTGGTTATATCGTTGCAATTACCTGCCGCAGAAATAATTACCGTACCCGGACTTATGACATCACCATCTTTATATTTTTGTTTCATGGAAAGTGAATCTTTCCCTGTGGGTACGTTGATTCCCAAATTAATTGCAAAGTCAGAAATGGCTTGTACGGCTTCATAAAGTCGCGCGTCTTCCCCTTCATTTTTACAAGGCCACATCCAATTGGCAGATAATGAAACCGATTGTAGTCCATCCTTTAAAGGAGCCCAAATGATGTTTGTCAAAGCTTCGGCAATACTATTTTTACTTCCTGCTGAAGGATCTATTAATCCTGAAATAGGAGAGTGGCCAATACTTGTTGCGATTCCTTCTTTTCCTTTAAAATCTAAGGCCATTACACCAACATTGTTTAAAGGTAATTGTAAAGGTCCGGCACATTGTTGTTTTGCAACCCTACCGCCTACACAACGATCTACTTTATTGGTGAGCCAGTCTTTACAGGCAACAGCTTCTAACTGTAAAACTTGATCTAAATAATCATGAAAGAATTCTAAAGCGTATTCGCCGTCGGCATAAGTTCTTGCAACACTGCTATCGGTAAGTATAGTTTTTGGAGAGCTTCCGAAAATATCAGAAAGATTTACATCCATCGGTTTTTCTCCGGTAGTATTAGATTCAAAAGTGAAACGATCATCACCGGTAACATCACCTACTTCATACATCGGCGAGCGTTCTCGCTCAGCGATACGTTTTAATAGTGCTGCATTTTGTTTACCTATCACAAGCCCCATTCGCTCTTGTGATTCATTGCCAATAATCTCTTTCGCAGAAAGTGTAGGGTCACCTACGGGAAGCTTATCTAAATCTATTTTCCCGCCAGTATCTTCTACCAATTCTGATAAACAGTTTAAATGTCCGCCTGCACCGTGATCATGAATTGAAACAATGGTATTGACATCACTTTCGACCATACCACGAACTGCATTAGCAGCTCTCTTTTGCATTTCAGGGTTTGAGCGTTGTACCGCGTTTAATTCTATCGCCGAGCTAAACTCACCGGTATCTGCACTAGATACCGCGGCACCACCCATACCAATTCGGTAATTATCACCACCAAGAATCACAATTTTGTCACCTACTTTCGGAGTATCTTTTAGTGCTTGTTCTGCTTTTCCGTAGCCAATACCACCAGCTTGCATGATCACTTTGTCATAAGCAACACGTCTGCCATCTTCTGCATGTTCAAAGGTTAATACAGACCCTGCGATTAAGGGTTGACCAAATTTGTTTCCGAAATCTGATGCTCCATTAGAGGCTTTGATAAGAATATCCATTGGGGTTTGATATAACCAATCTCTTTCAGGCATACCTTTTTCCCATTTGCGATCATCTTCTAGTCGTGAATATGCAGTCATGTAAACGGCAGTACCAGCAAGAGGCAGTGAACCTTTTCCTCCGGCAAGTCGATCTCTAATTTCACCACCTGAACCCGTGGCAGCACCATTGAAGGGTTCTACCGTAGTTGGAAAGTTATGAGTTTCGGCTTTTAAAGAAATGACTGATTCAAAATCTTCTTCTTGATAAAAATCAGGTTGATCAGCCGTTTTTGGTGCAAATTGAACCACTTTGGGCCCTTTAATAAACGCCACATTATCTTTATAAGCCGATACGATATCGTTCGGATGTACTTGCGAGGTTTTTTTAATGAGTTTAAAAAGCGAACTTGGCATTTCTTGACCATCAATCACAAAAGTTCCATTGAAAATTTTATGGCGACAGTGTTCAGAGTTTACTTGACTAAAACCGAAGACTTCAGAATCGGTTAATTTGCGACCAATTTTTTGAGAAAGATCATTCAAATACTGTACTTCTTCGTCATTAAGTGCTAAGCCTTCTTGCGCATTGTATTGTGCAATATTATCAATTTCTAATATAGCTTCAGGTTGAATATCAATCGTATAAATGTCTTGATCAAGACGTGAATACTTTTGAGAAATCATAGGGTCAAAAGCCTTAAAATCTTTAGCTACACTTGAGAACTCTTCAATTCTGATAATACCTGACACACCCATATTCTGAGTAATTTCAGTGGCATTGGTACTCCAAGGAGTAATCATTGCTGCACGCGGGCCAATAAAAAAGGCGTCTAATGACGCCGCGCTGAGTTTGGGTTGGTTACCAAATAACCAAGTTAATTTTTGAATGTTTTCTTGTGTAAATTCTTGCTTTGTTTGAACTGCAAAAACTTTGCTAGTTACATCTCCGAAAAAATGAATCATCTATCGACTGCGTTGTTAAGTTTAACAAAGTGCAAATTTAACGATTTAATGAATTTTTAAAGAACTGCTTTTCGATTATTATGTTCAAAAAGTTAACAGATTGTTCATTACTTCTTTTCTAAAAGGGTGATGTAAAAACCATCAAATCCACTTTTTGAGGCATAAATTTTCTTTTCACTAGTTAAGGTGAAATCTTTTCCTTCTTCAGAGGCTAAGAATGAAGTTACTTGATCATTGTTTTCTTGCGGAAGAATAGAACAAGTAGCATACACCATTTTACCACCAGGCTTTACAATTTTACTGTAAGAACGAATAATCTCGTGTTGTGTTTTCACAATCTTATCTAAAAACTCTGGTTGCATTTTCCATTTAGAATCCGGATTTCTACGTAAAACTCCGAGTCCTGTACATGGTGCGTCAATCAATACACGGTCTGCACTACCATATAGTTTTTTGAAAACTTTAGTAGATGTGATTTCTCGGGTTTCAATATTATGAGCCCCATTACGTCTTGCACGGCGTTTCAATTCTTTCAATTTACTTCCGTAGATATCCATAGAAATCAGTTGCCCTTTGTTTTCCATCAAAGCAGCCAAATGCAATGATTTTCCCCCTGCGCCAGCACAAGTATCAACTACGCGTTGGCCGGGTTTGATATCTAATAACTCAGCAACCAATTGCGATGAAGCGTCTTGAACTTCAAAATAACCTTTTTTGAAAGACTCCGTTTGAAAAACATTGGCTCGTTCTGGTAAACGTAGAGCCACCGAATAGCCCTTTATTGGTTCTACATCAATGCCTTCTTCTAAAAGTGCTTTACGAAGTTTTTCTTTGGTAGTTTTAAGGGTATTGGTTCTTAAAATTACTTCTGCTGGTTCATTTAGTTTGGCGAGTTCTTCAGTCCAAAGTTTATCTCCCAAAGCGTTTTCTCCCAACTCATCAATCCAATCAGGTACGGCTTCTCTGAATTTTCTAATTTTAGAAAGCTCATCAAATTTTCCTTTAATACGTCGTTCTGGCGTAGGTTCAATTTGTTTCCAGTCTGGTAATTCAATTCCTTTCAACACGGCCCAAACTGCCCACATACGAAATAAATCTGATCTTCGATAGGGGGCTTTAACATCAGCAATTTCAGTATAAAGCCTTTTGTACCGCACCATTTCATAGGTGGTTTCGGCAATAAATCCACGATCGCGTGAACCCCAACGTTTGTCTATTTTCAAAACTTTTTGCACCACCTTATCTGCATACTCTCCTTCATTGAATATCAAATGGAGTCCGTCAATTACCGCAAATACTAAGTTTCTATGTAGTTTCATCTCAGAAAATTAAGGCTGCAAAGGTATGGTATTCATTAGGAATCCGTTTACATTTGGTAAAATTTATAACATGAGATATTTTTATTTTATCCTTGTGGGTTTCATTTTAACTTTCTGTACGAAAACCAAGGTTAATACTACGTTTTCAAAGGTCGCCATCGAGACGATTTATGAGGATTCAATAAGTATACGTGCTATTGATATTGTTGGTAATACCTTGCGTTATGCTGGCAATAATGGAACTTTCGGCAATATTGATTTAAATTCTGGAAAAGTAATGGAAGGGGTACAAAAGTATCACACCAGTATACCAGAGTTTAGAGCCATCGCACACACCAATGAAGATTTTTTTATGATTTCTGTTGGAAGTCCGGCTTTGCTTTATAAAACCGGTAATCAAGGTCGAATGGATTTAGTTTATATGGAGGAAGGAGAAGGTGTTTTTTATGATGCCATGACCTTTTGGAATGATCAAGAGGGAATTGCCGTTGGTGACTCCGTTGGTGGTTGTTTATCAATTATCATAACAAGAGATGGCGGTAGTACGTGGAATAAATTGAACTGCGAACAATTGCCAGAAGCAATTGTAGGCGAAGGAGCTTTTGCGGCCAGTAATACAAACATAAAAACTATAGGAGATAATACTTGGATTGCAACGACAAAAAGAATATTGTATTCTCCAGATAAGGGAATAACGTGGCATTCTTATGAAACACCCATTACTACCGAAAAAGAAACACAAGGTATTTATTCCATTGATTTTATAAATGAAGATTTAGGGGTGGCCATAGGCGGAGATTTTACGGATCCCCAAGGAAACAAAAGAAACAAAGCGTTCACCAAAGATGGTGGAAGAACTTGGAAACTAATGGCTGATGGCGTAATGCCAGGATATAAAAGTTGTATTCAATTTGTACCAAATACCCAAGGTAAAGCAATGGTTGCTGTTGGCTTTACGGGTATTGCATATTCCTTTAATCAAGGAGCATCTTGGAAAGAACTTTCTAAGGAACCATTTTATACCCTTCAATTTTTGAACGACTCTATTGCATATGCCGCAGGCAAGCATAGAATTTCTAAATTACGTTTTAAATAAAAAAAGAGGCCTATGTGCCTCTTTTCTCTTACTTTTTGATGAATGCTATCTAAATCCGCCACCACCACCTCTTTTTTGGCGGTATTGTTTTATTAGTTGTCTTTTAAACTCTTCTTCCGACCTTAGTAAAAGCAGGGTTTTTTTAGAAGATATAACCTTACTAATTTTTTCAAGAAAATCTTTATCCAAAATCTCTTCTTCGGCCTCAAATTGCAGATACTTGACTAATAAAGCGTCTGCTTCTTTTTCAGTAAGTGCATCGGCTTCTTTTATTTTGGCTCTAATTTGAGTGCGTTCTTTATGGCGAAGCGCATCTCTTTTTTCTTGATATTCGTTGTAAATTGGCCAAAAGGACTCTGCTTCTGAAGAAGATAGATTCAACTTTTCTGTTACAAAAGCAATTTTTAGGGTTTTTATTTTTTCGTGTTCTTGTTTGCGTTGCCCATAAAAAATTGTGGTAACACAAAAAGCGATTAGCAAAACTAATTTTTTTGTTTTATTCATAATCTTCAAGATTTAGTTCATCAAAATCTTCTATATTTTCATCTAAGTAATCTACAACATGTTTTTCTTCAAAACGATACGATAAAATATCATTAATTTCTAGTTCATTTACTGGTATAACTTCGGCAATTTCATAAGCACTTAAATCGTATTCATTGAATTCAAAGTAACTTTCAATATCTGACTCTGCCAAAGTTTCAAAAGATAAATCTTCGGTGAAATACCCATTGAAACCAATAACTAAAAATATGGCCGCAGCGATAGAAGCTGCTGCATAATAGTATTTTCTATAAGAATTTAAACGTATTACTTTAGTCTCACTCGTTCTAACCTTTTTAATAATTTCATCTTGAACTGAATCGAAATAACCCTCAGGAATTTGAAACCCCTCTTGTTTCGGTAGTTTTGCTTTCTGAGCAAACAACTTTTCATTGAGTCGCGCATCAAAACCATCGAAGTAATCTTCAGGTGTTTTAAAAGGATTATTTTTATTCATTTCTTTCATTACTATTCTTTGACGTTCAGTAAGTTAAAAGGTTTAATCGTTTTTGAGAAAAGCTTCAATTTTTTTTGTTGCCAAATGATACGAAGCTTTTAAACCACCCACCGAAGTTTCTAAAATTTCCGAAATATCTTCATACTTTAATTCTTGAAAGTACTTCATATTAAATATCAGTTTCTGTTTCTCTGGTAATGTTGCAATAGCTTTTTGTAATTGCAATTGAATTTCGTCACCTTCAAAATAAACATCAGCTTCTAAATTATCTAACATTTGATCTTGAAGCTCCGCATCACTAATGCCTTGGTTTTTTGCATTTTTCTTTAAAAAACTCAAAGATTCATTGGTAGCGATACGATACATCCACGAATACAGTTTACTTTCTCCTTTGAATCCCCCAATATTTTTATACACTTTTATAAAGGTATTTTGAAGTATATCATCTGCATCATCATGATTCAGTACAATACCTCTAATGTGCCAATACAGTCTTTGTTTGTAGGTGCTGACTAACACTTCAAATGCCCGTGTTTGGGTATTCGAGTCCTTTAATTGCTCGACTAAATCTGCCTCAGCTATCAATAGTGGTTTCTTTGAGTTCAAGGGTTAGACTCTAAAGTTATGAAATGGTTTAATGAGCTCTTAAAATTTGTAAGCAAGTAGAATCAAAAAGGCTCAATCTACATATTATAACTAACCTAAAGACTGCATAGCGACCAGTTTCTTGTAAGTGCCATTTTTAGCCAATAGTTCTTCATGAGAACCTTGTTCAACAATCTTTCCTTTTTGCAATACGACAATGGTATTGGCATTTTGAATGGTTGACAAGCGATGTGCGATAACGATGGAAGTACGGTTGCGCATCATCTTCTCTAAAGCATCTTGAACAAGACGTTCACTTTCAGTGTCGAGGGCAGAAGTTGCTTCATCTAATATCATGATTGGAGGGTTTTTTAGAACCGCTCTAGCGATAGATAAGCGCTGCTTTTGACCACCACTAAGTTTATTTCCGCTATCGCCAATATTGGTGTCATAACCATTGGGTAGTTCCGTAATAAACTCATGAGCATTAGCAATTTTTGCAGCTTCAATGATTTCCTCATCCGTTGCATTTTCCTTTCCTAAGCTAATGTTGTTTTTAACTGATTCATTAAATAAAATGGAATCTTGGGTTACCAAACCTGTCAAGTTACGCAATGACTGTTTGGTCAAGTCTTTAATATTCGTGCCATCGATTTTAATTTCTCCTGCATTCACGTCATAAAAGCGCGTCACCAAATTGGCAATCGTACTTTTACCACTACCAGACTGCCCTACTAGTGCCACCGAATGTCCTTTTGGGACTTTTAAACTGAAATCGGTAAGCACATATTCATCTTCATATTTGAAGGAAATATTTTCTATGGTTAAAGCCGATTCAAAATCTGTTTTAGCAATAGCATTATCAATTTCTGAAATTGGATTTTTAGTTTCTAATATTTCTAGAACTCTTTCCGCGGCTGCATTTCCTTTTTTAACGCCGTAAGATGCTTTACTGATAGATTTTGCAGGCGTAAGAATGTTATACGCTAATCCCATATAGGCAATGAATGATGCTGCATCTAGTGTTTCTTCTACAATAACCATTTGACCACCAAACCATAATAATACACCAATGACTAAAATTCCTAAAAATTCTCCTGTTGGTGAAGCTAAGTTTTGGCGATTTAAGAGTGTATTACTAAAGTCGAAAAATCTTTTGGTAGAATTGGTGAAGGTTTTGTAAAAGCGTGACTCTGCATTAAAGGCTTTTACCACGCGAAGTCCACCTAAGGTTTCTTCAACAATCGATAAAAAATTACCTTGCTCTCTTTGAACATCATCCGATTGTTTTTTCAAAGATTTACCAATCCATGAAATAATTCCACCAGCAATGGGGATAAAGATGAAAACAAACAGTGTTAGTTTTCCGCTAATTCCAAACATGATTAGAATGGTAAATAGAATTGTCAGCGGTTCGCGAACTATCAATTCAAGTACTGATAAAAACGAGTGTTGAATTTCAAGTACGTCAGACGTTATTCGTGCAATCACATCACCCTTTCTCTTTTCAGAATAATACGATATAGGTAGCTCTGTAATTTTATGATACATTTGATTGCGAATATCTTTCAATACCCCGTTTCTCAAAAAGGTAATGAAATACATCGCCAAATAATTAAAGAGGTTTTTTAAAAGAAATAGGACTAATATTAATCCGATTACTAAAACCAAGCCTTTCATTTTGTCATCACCAGCGTACTGAGTTACATGGTACCCTAGGTAATCCATAATGTATTCTTTAGCATTCCCTATTGTTGTGAACTCCGGAAGCTTGGTGATGGGCTTATCTTTTTCAAAAAGCACATTAAGCATCGGAATTAAGGCGGCAAAAGATAAGGCGCTAAAAAGCGCATAAAGCACATTAAAGAAGATATTCAGGTAGCCAAATTTGGCGTAAGGTTTCGCAAAGCGAAGAATTTTTTTGAAATATTCCATTAACTCAATTGGAGTTCCTTTAAAATCGTGGCGATTTTAGCATCTAAGTTGGCATTCACTATTGTGAAATCTGCAGCACTTGCTAAAGTCGTATTGGTACTGATATAGAATTTTACTTTTGGTTCTGTTCCGCTTGGTCTTGCTGCTACACGTGTACCATCTTCAGTTTCGTAAATAAGTACATTAGACTTCGGAATATCAATGGCTTTTTCTTCACCTGTAATTACATTTGTTGAAATAGATGTATTATAATCTTCAATCCATTTTACTTTCGAACCTGCTACCGATTTTACCGGATTTTCTTTAAAATCTATAAGCATTTGTTTAATCTCTTCTGCTCCACTTATTCCTTTTTTGGTCAATGAGACTAAATGCTCTTTATAAAAACCATAGTTTACGTAGCAGTCTATCAAATCTTTGTAAAATGAGCTTCCGTTGGCTTTTGCTTGCGCAGCAATTTCACAGGCGAGTAGGGTAGAGGTAACCGCATCTTTATCGCGAACAAAATCACCGACCATATAGCCAAAGCTTTCTTCACCACCACCAACAAAAGTTGATTCAGGAAAATCTTTAATCATCTTACCAATCCATTTAAAACCTGTTAATGCAGTTTTAAATTCGACACCATATGCTTTTGCCATCGACTCCATCATGGGAGTTGAAACAATGGTAGTAGCTATAAATTCATTGCCCTTGAAACCTTCTTCTTTTTGTTTTTCTAAAAGGAATTTGGTCATCAATACCATGGCTTGATTGCCGTTTACGATTTCCATTTTACCTTCTAAATTACGTACAGCAATACCTAATCGGTCACTATCAGGGTCGGTGCCAACTACCATATCAGCCCCAATTTCTTCTGCTTTAACAATCGCCATTGAAAGTGCTTCAGACTCTTCAGGGTTTGGTGAAACCACTGTAGGGAAAGCTCCATCTGGTTTTGCTTGTTCTTCAATGATGGTAACATTTTTATAACCAGCCCGTTTTAAAACTTCAGGAATAGCTGTTATCGATGTGCCATGTAACGAAGTGAAAACTATTTTAAAATCATCTTTTCCCGCAGCATTAAAGCTTCCGTTTTCAACAGACTGTGTAAAAAATGCTTCGTCTACTTCCTTATCAATCAATTCTATCAGACTTTCATCCGAAGAAAAATTAATATCCTCAAAAGATAAGGCATCGATTTCTGCAATTATTTCTCCGTCTTGTGGCGGCACAATTTGTCCTCCATCTGTCCAATATACTTTATAACCATTATATTCTGGCGGATTATGTGATGCCGTCAATACAATTCCAGCATGACAATTCAAGTGGCGTACTGCAAATGATAATTCAGGAGTAGTTCTTAATTCAGAAAAAAGAAAAACTTTAATTCCGTTAGCAGATAATACTTCAGCTACTGTTCTTGCTAGCGTGTCGCTATTGTGACGACAATCATAAGCGATTACGACTTTGATTTCTTCGTTTGCGTACGATTTTTTCAAGTAATTGCTTAAGCCTTGCGTGCTTTTACCCAAGGTGTACTTATTAATACGGTTGGTGCCTACACCCATCATTCCTCGCATTCCACCAGTACCGAAAGCCATATTCTTGTAAAAACGGTCTTTCAATTCATCAGGGTCAGTATCAATTAGTTTTTGAACTTCTGTTTTTACATCAGTATCAAAAAAATCGGTTAACCATCCTTTGGCGGTGTTTAGAATATCTTGCATATTACGTAGTATTTTTATTTCACAAATTTACGAAGAATATTGATGTTCTTTAGAAGCAACATTTATTTCTTCAGAGATAGAGTATCGGGCTTCATTTTTTCTGGTGCGGGTAATCATTTCTCCTAAAAACCCTGCTAGAAAGAGCTGTGAGCCCATAATCATTGCGGTTAGCGAAATGAAAAACTGTGGTCTGTCTGTAATTAATCTACCTGTTTTATTGATAAATAATTTGTCAATACCTAAATAAATGGCAAACCCAAAACCAATAATAAACATCAAGACCCCTAAGGCACCAAATAAATGCATGGGACGCTTTCCAAATTTAGAAACGAACCAAATGGTAATTAAGTCTAAAAAACCATTAATAAATCGTTCCATTCCAAATTTAGTATTACCATATTTACGTGCTTGATGCTGTACTATTTTTTCACCGATTTTTGAGAATCCAGCGTTTTTTGATAATACTGGAATATAGCGATGCATTTCTCCAGAAACTTCAATTCCTTTTACAACTCTTTTATTGTAAGCTTTAAGGCCACAGTTAAAATCATGCAACTTTACACCCGAAGTTCTTCGCGCTGCCCAGTTAAACAATTTTGAAGGCATGTTTTTGAAGATCACTGAATCGTATCTTTTTTTCTTCCAGCCCGAAATCAAATCATAACCTTCTTTTTGAATCAAGTTATAAAGTTCAGGTATTTCTTCGGGGTTATCTTGCAGGTCAGCATCCATGGTAATGACTACATCGCCTTGTACGGCTTTAAATCCCGCATGAAGGGCTTGAGATTTGCCAAAATTACGTTGAAACCGTATGCCTTTTACAGACTGGTTTTCTGAAGCGAGTTCAGAAATGACGTGCCACGAGTTATCGGTGCTGCCATCATCAATGAAAAGAATTTCGTAATCATAGGCATTGGCTTGCATTACAGATACAATCCAATCATGTAGTTCTTTTAGTGATTCTTCTTCATTAAGTAAAGGAATTACTATCGATATGTTCATGCTGTACTTCTGGTTATCTTGTCAAAAGTACGAACTTAGAAGGTATCCTCCTGCTTTTTTAAAGCAAGAGCCGGAATTATTGACCCAAGAAACCCGAGAATGATTGAAAAAATCATGTATCCACCGATTTGAATAGGAATATTAGGGTCTTTTTGACCTTCCATTCTTTTGGCTATATCGTCTTCTGACATTCCCGCCTCTCGCATAGAACTAACGGCAAAATTAATGGCTTTCTCTTGCAAATCAGGGTCTATTACCTCTGACATAACAAAACTAAAAAGTACGCCAATAATTCCAGAGATAAGTGATAAGCCTACTCCCAGTTTAAGACCTTGACTTACTGACATAAGTCCGTTATTACCTTTTTTAAACTCTTTCATCGCGTAAATAGATCCGAATACTACAAGTACAAGGCCAATTAATACGGTGATAAGAATACGTTGTAAATCCACTTGATAGTGAAGATCTTGAGAATAAAGCATAAGATTAAAAATGATACCAATCACGCCAAGAATGATCCCATATTTAAGTGCTATTTTTCCTGTATTTGGTTGATTACTTTCCATATGAATGTTGTTTTAGAGGTTGTTACTTGTTTAGTTGCAAAACAATGCATTTTGTTACAGGTTTCACTATTATTTTTTTTGATTTTCTTTTTGTAATTAATAATTGTGAATTAAATAAAAATAACTAAATTTGCAGGCTTAAAATGAGTGCCTGTCGGAATGGGTGCGTAAAATTTTATTAAAAGATGAAAAAAGGTATACATCCTGAAAATTATAGATTAGTTGCGTTTAAAGACATGTCAAATGATGAAGTGTTTTTAACGAAGTCTACTGCTGACACTAAAGAAACTTTAGAAGTTGATGGTGTTGAGTATCCATTAGTAAAACTTGAAATTTCAAGAACATCTCATCCGTTTTATACTGGTAAGGCGAAGTTCTTAGATACTGCTGGTAGAATTGATAAGTTCAAAAGCAAGTACGATAAATTCAAGAAGAAAGCTGCTCCTGCTGCTGAGAAGGCTGCTGAAGCTCCTAAGTCTGAGGCTGAAAAGAAATAGACAACTTCTTGTAGATAATATTTACCATACGCCTCTGATACTTAGTATCGGAGGCGTTTTTTATTAATTTTGTTTCAAATTAATTTCATGAACTACATTCTTTTTGATGGCCCAGTGCGTGAAGCCTTGCTTCCGTTTACGTTTACAAGACCTGTGGCTGATATTCGTATCGGTATTTTGACTATTCGCGAAAAATGGGAAAAATATTTAGGGTATACAACCACTACTATAACAGAAGAATACTTATCAGAAAAGTATCCGATGGTAGAAATGGAAGAGAATATTCTCATTAATGCATCTTTTACGCCCAATGCAGCCTTGGTAGCCTTAGTAAAAGAACTTAAAGGCAATGAAGCTATTTTTTATGGCGAAGATGTTATTGCTTTTTATTCGAAAGATTCACAAGATGATATTGATTTCTCAAAGTTTAAACAAATAGAATATAACGGCGAGGTACTTCGTATTGAGAATACTTGGGATATTTTTTCAAAAAATCAAGAAGCGATTCAAGCAGATTTTGATTTTATTACTGAAGGAAGAACAAGTCAGCCTATTTCGAAAACCAATAATTTAATCAACGGCGATAATATATTTTTAGAGGAAGGTGCACAAGTCGAATTTAGTATTCTGAACGCAACTGACGGACCTATTTATATCGGAAAAAATGCCCAAATTTGGGAAGGTAGTTTAATTCGTGGTGCTTTTGCTTTGTGTGATAATGCCGTAGTGAAAATGGGAGGGAAGATGTATGGTGCGACGACCATAGGCCCTTTTTCAAAGGTTTGCGGTGAAGTTAGTAATTCGGTCATTTTCGGTTATTCGAGTAAAGGGCATGAGGGTTATTTAGGAAATGCTGTTTTAGGAGAGTGGTGTAATATTGGTGCGGATTCGAATAATTCGAACTTGAAAAATAATTATGCCAAAGTACGTATCTGGAATTACGCTACCGAAAGTTTTGATAAAACCGGATTACAGTTTTGTGGCCTAATGATGGGTGATCATAGTAAAACAGCCATAAACACGATGTTTAATACAGGCACTGTAATTGGTGTAAATTGTAACATTTACGTTCCTGGTTTTCCTAGAAATTTTGTGCCAAGTTTTAGTTGGGGTGGTGCTACTGGTTTTTCTAGCTATTTGCCCAAGAAGGCTTTTGATGTAGCCAAAGTAATGATGGCCCGTCGTCAAGTAGAATTTAATGACGTAGAAGCTCGAATTTTAGAACATGTTTTTGAAATTACTAAGAAGTGGAGAAAGTACTAGAAGTCAATTTTTACGATTCGTATTAATAGATTAAGACGCAAGAAGAATGATGAAAAAGAAAGTCGCATTTTATACATTAGGTTGTAAACTCAATTTTTCAGAGACTTCTACGATTGCTAGAGGCTTTCAAAATGAAGGATTTGAGCGTGTAGATTTTTCTGAAAATGCAGATATGTATGTGATTAATACATGTTCAGTAACAGAAAATGCCGATAAGCGATTTAAGTCCATAGTAAAACAGGCCCAAAAAGTGAACCCTGATGCTTTTGTTGCTGCCATTGGTTGTTATGCGCAATTAAAACCTGAAGAGTTGGTTGCGGTCGATGGGGTTGATTTGGTTTTAGGAGCTACAGAAAAGTTTAATATTACCGAATATGTGAACGATTTATTCGCACACCCAGAACGTAGTAGGGGTGGAGGAGAAATTCATTCGTGTGAAATAGAAGATGCTGATTTTTATGTTGGCAGTTATGCAATCGGTGATCGAACACGTGCATTTTTAAAAGTTCAAGATGGTTGTGATTATAAGTGTACCTATTGTACCATACCGTTGGCACGAGGAATTTCTAGAAGTGATACTCTTGATAATGTTTTGAAAAATGCTGCGGAAATTGCTGCTCAGAATATTAAGGAGATTGTTTTAACAGGAGTTAATATTGGAGACTATGGAAAAGGAGAATTCGGCAACAAAAAACATCAGCATACTTTTTTAGCCCTAGTTAAAGCTTTAGATCAAGTGGATGGTGTACACCGCTTACGAATTTCATCTATTGAACCGAATCTTCTTAAGAATGAAACGATTGATTTTGTAGCGCAAAGCAATTCTTTCGTGCCGCACTTTCATATTCCTTTACAGAGCGGAAGTGATGCGATTTTAAAGGCAATGCGTAGAAGGTATATGAGTCATTTATATGTTGATCGCGTTAAGCGTATTAAAGAAGTTATGGCGCATGCTTGTATTGGGGTTGATGTTATCGTAGGTTTTCCTGGGGAAACTGACGCGCATTTTCTAGAAACCTATCATTTTTTAAATGAACTTGACATTTCATACTTACATGTATTTACATACTCTGAACGTGATAATACAGAAGCTGCGACTATGGAAGGTGTAGTACCGAAGAATGTTCGAAGTAAACGAAGTAAAATGCTTCGAGGCTTGTCAGTAAAAAAGCGCCGTGCTTTTTATGAAAGTCAATTAGGGGCTAACAGAAAAGTATTATTTGAAGGAGAGAATAAAGAGGGGTACATTCATGGCTTTACCGAAAACTATGTAAAAGTAAAGACCCCTTGGAATCCTGAATTGGTTAATACTATTCACCATATTGAACTTACTGAAATTGATGAAGATGGCTTAGTGAGGTTTAATTTTGTTGCCAACCAAGTAGAAATTTGACATAAAAAAACCTCCTGAAAAGGAGGTTAAATTTTTGCACAAAAAAAACCTGTTAGATTCTAATTCCTACAGGTAACATTTCTTTGTACTGTCTGTTTTTTCTTAGAAAACCAGCAATCTGCGGGCTTGTAGGTACAACTCTAAGATTTTGATCTTGAATGTGATGTAAAACGGATTTGATAAAATCCTCTTTGAAATCTGTTTTAGTGATTCCTTCTGGAATAACTAATTTTGTTAAAAAGACTTTACGCTCTTGAGATGAATACTCAATTTTAGCTAATTGTCCTTCAACACTAGTTTCAAATTGTCTCAAAAAACTGTTGTCTTTAATTTCTACTGCATTCATATAGTTTAATTTTAAAGTTGGTCTTTAGACAAAAAAATTACGACGTTCTCTTAATCGTAATTTTATATACTTTTGTTGTAAAGAATGTTTAGGGCTTTTAAAAAAAGCAGAAAGTAAAAATAGTGAAAAAAAAGCACAAAACCTAGAAAAACCCAAGCTTACGAACTATGAGTACTTCGAAAATACATGTCTATCTAATGCCAGGCATGGCGGCAAATCCTTCCATATTCAAGCATATACAGCTTCCTGAGGGTCAATTTGAACAGCATCTGTTAGAGTGGTTTGTTCCTGAAAAAAATATGACTATTTCTGATTATGCAAAAATAATGTGTGAAAAAGTGGTTCATGATAATCCGGTGCTAATAGGGGTTTCATTCGGCGGCATGTTGGTACAAGAAATGGCTCGCCATATTAAAACAAGAAAAGTATTGGTGGTTTCTAGCGTTAAGCATGAGTCAGAATTACCGAAACGCATGATTTTTGCCAAGTATACCAAAATACATAAATTATTACCTACAGGTTTGGTAAATAATGTGGAGCTTTTAGCAAAATATGCTTTTGGTGATAGCACTAGTAAGCGTTTAGAGTTGTATGAAGAATACCTTTCTATTCGTGATAAATACTACCTAGATTGGGCTATTGATCAAATTGTTAATTGGAAATCTGCACACGTACCTGATGCCATGGTGCACATTCATGGGGAGAAAGACAATGTTTTTCCTATCGGAAACATTAAAAATTGTATTCCGGTTAAAAACGGTACGCATACGATGATTATTCATAGAGCTAAGTGGTTTAATGAAAATTTACCTACAATTATTTTAGAATAATTGAGTTCTATTTAAGACTCCATTTTAAAAGAGTTCAATACCTTTGAGTAACCCGTTAAATCAAAATGCTATGAAATTTTTAAAGAGTTCCCTTATGATATTGGGTGTCTTTTTTGTGATCAGCACATTAATTTTTGCTGTACAAACCACAAATGAAGATTCGCAGTATAGTGCTGATGCTCAGCAAGCAACTGATAAAAATGTTGCTGAAGGGTATCAAATTTCTCCTATTGATATTCCAGAAGATTTGAATTTTGCGAATGAATTAGTTCCTCAGCAAGATCCTGAAATTATGGAACGTGTAGACCGAGAGTTTTTGGTAAATACATATTGGCAATCAAATGCTTTGTTGCTCATGAAAAGAGCCCATAAGTATTTTCCTGTAATTGAACCAATTTTAGCAAAAAACGGAATTCCTGATGATTTTAAGTATTTAGCAGTTGCAGAAAGTGGATTGGAAAATGTTGTTTCTCATGCTGGTGCCACTGGGTTTTGGCAAATTATGAAGGCTACCGGTCGTGAATATGGCCTAGAAATTAATGCTAATGTAGATGAGCGTTATCATTTGGAAAAATCAACTGAGGTTGCCTGTCGTTACTTGAATAAGTATAAAAAGAAGTATGGTAGTTGGACGCTTGCAGCTGCAGCCTATAATACGGGTAGTGGTTCTGTAGATAAGTATCTTAGAATTCAAAAGGTAAATGATTATTATGATTTATTATTAGGTCAAGAAACAGGTCGTTATGTGTTTCGCATCATGGCCATAAAAGAAATATTAAGTCACCCTGAAAAATATGGTTTTAATATTCAAAAAGAAGATTTGTATGCAGCGGTTCCAACTTTCAAAGTTGAAGTAGATGAGCCGGTGGCAAACTTTGCAGATTTTGCCAATGAGTATGAGATTAATTATAAGATTTTAAAACGTCACAATCCTTGGTTGAGAGAGGCGCACTTGAATAATCAATCACGAAAGAAGTATACTATTGAAATTCCAAATAAAGGATTCTACAAAGAGACTAAAAAATAGTGATGTAATTTTCTCTTTATTAGCATAAAAAAAGCAGACCATTTCGTATTAGAATGGTCTGCTTTTTTGTGATATAGATTGAATTTTAGAAGATTATATCTTCTTCATTTGCTGTTGCATCATTTTTATCTGCTCAGTCAGCATATTGTTTTTGTCCAGTTTTTTAGCTTCCTGCAGCAATTTTGTTGCTTCTCGTTTACGACGTTTTTGCATTGAAATACCTGCCAAACTCAATTTTGCCATCGCAAGATCATAATCCATTGTAAGGCCTAACTTCAATGCTTTCTTAAAATACTTTTCAGCTTTTGTTAGATTGGTTTGTGAAAAAATAATTCCATGTAAATAGTTGTAATATCCTTGTTGCTTGGTGGTCAACGCAGTTTCAGGATTACTGATTTTAATCAACCATTTTTGTGTTCCGATTAAATCTTGTTTTCGCATTCTAAGAAATGCTAATAAGATCATTTCATTTCTGAAATAAAGGAAAACAAAGATTAAAGATAGAAGAATTAAGAAGATTCCGTTACCGATTTCGCCTTCCCAGAACTGATATACGGCATAGGCTAAGATAAGACCGGCAATTATAAGTTTGAAAATTTTATTGAACATAATTATTTGGTAATTAAAGTGTAGGTTATGGTAGAGTTAATTGTTGTTGGTATTTCTAATACGCCTAGCTGAGACATCGTTGAAATGCCTTTAGCTTCTCCTGTTACGGTCATATTAATTATAAAGCCTGTTTCAGGGTTTGCAATAATTTGAGTGCTTTGAGTTCCATTTAAATTCATTTTAGTGCCCGACTCATCAGTACTCATTATAACATCTGCCTCACCACTAATAAGTACATTGTCTGAAATTTCATTTAACGTCCAAGTATTTTTTGCACTTAGTTTGCCATTGTATTCATTTTTCCATGAATCACCAATATTAACTAGACTATCGCTGTAGAAATACGTGAGTTGTTTATAGCTATTAGACAAGGCTTCAGAACCGAACTCTTTTTTTAGGCCTTGTTTCATCATGTTTTTAGAAAAGTCATCTTCAATTCCTGAGGCGTCAGTCATTTTTGTAACCAAACTATCGCCACCAGTCACTTCAAGAATATCACCTGTTTTAGATAGAATGAGTTGCACAGGAGTGTCTAATAAACTATTAAATATTTCAGATTGCATATCACCTTTGGTCACATCTTTAGCCTGAACATTCATGATTTCACCTTGAATGCTCGATTTCATTAACAGATTTAAATCTTTGAAAGTAAAGGCTATTTCGTATGAATTTTCGTTTTCTTTCACCACAAGAAATTCTAATATTCCACTTAAATCATTAGTTATTTCATGTGAAGCGCCATCAATTTCTTGAATAATAGATTGGTGAGCCTTTTGCTCCACTGTAAAAACATCTCCTATTTTTAGGTTATATTCAAGAGTGGTTTGAGAAAAAACAGTACTATGAAAACATAGAAAAAGCAGCAAATATATAGGGTGTTTCATGCTATTGATATATTGTTTAAAACAAACTTTGGCAAAAGTACTAAAAACGAAACTCAGGGGCGAAAGCAAACAATAAAAATTATTTTTTCAAATGTATTTGGCAAAGACAAAACTCTTCGTATATTTGCGCCCAGTTTTGCAGACCGTTCTGCAATACAGTCAATAACGAAAAGGATACTACAATGCCAGGTCAAAAGAGAACATATCAACCTTCAAAGAGAAAAAGAAGAAACAAACACGGTTTTAGAGAGCGTATGGCTTCTGTAAATGGAAGAAAAGTTCTTGCCAGAAGAAGAGCTAAAGGAAGAAAAAAATTGACTGTATCTTCATTACCAAGACACAAAAAATAAATGATTTCATATTTTTAAAATATTGAAGGTGTTACTTTTTCGAAAGTAGCACCTTTTTTTTATGACATATTATTCCTAACCACTATTTTTATAAAACTAAAGCAGCAATTAGAACATGCCGAAAAGAAAAGATTTAAAATCCGTATTATTAATTGGTTCAGGACCAATTGTAATTGGTCAAGCCTGTGAATTTGATTATGCTGGTTCACAATCATTACGGTCGTTACGTGAAGATGGTATTGAAACCATTTTAATTAATAGCAACCCTGCAACCATTATGACCGACCCTTCAATGGCCGATCATGTTTACTTGAAACCTTTAACTACTAAATCAATAGTAGAAATTTTGAAAGCTCACCCTCAAATTGACGCTGTGTTACCAACAATGGGAGGTCAAACGGCTTTAAATTTGTGTATTGAGGCTGATGAAAAAGGAATTTGGAAAGATTTTGATGTTGATATGATTGGTGTTGATATCGACGCTATCAATATAACTGAAGATCGTGAAAAATTTCGTGAGTTAATGCTTGAAATAGGAGTTGGCATGGCTCCGCAGGCAACAGCAACTTCATTTTTAAAAGGAAAAGAAATAGCTCAAGAATTTGGTTTTCCGTTAGTTATAAGAGCTTCATATACCTTAGGTGGAGCAGGGGCTTCAATTGTATATGATCCGAAAGATTTTGATGAACTTTTAAGTCGTGGTCTAGAGATTTCTCCAATTCACGAAGTGATGATTGATAAGGCCATGATGGGCTGGAAAGAATATGAGTTAGAATTACTTCGCGATTGTAATGATAATGTAGTTATTATTTGTGCTATCGAAAATATGGATCCAATGGGTATTCATACTGGAGATTCTATAACAGTTGCACCGGCAATGACGCTTTCTGATAAAACCTATCAAAAAATGCGTGATATGGCAATTCATATGATGCGAAGTATTGGTGATTTTGAAGGTGGTTGTAATGTGCAATTTGCGGTAAGTCCTGATGAGAATGAAGAAATTATTGCCATTGAAATTAATCCACGTGTATCACGTTCTTCAGCATTAGCATCGAAAGCAACGGGTTACCCAATTGCAAAAGTGGCCACTAAATTGGCAATTGGTTATTCGCTAGATGAATTAGATAACCAGATTACAAAATCAACTTCAGCGCTTTTTGAGCCTACCTTAGATTATGTGATTGTGAAAATTCCACGTTGGAATTTTGATAAATTTGAAGGATCAGACAGAACATTAGGACTTCAAATGAAGGCCGTTGGTGAAGTAATGGGAATTGGGCGTTCATTTCAGGAAGCCTTGCACAAAGCAACACAGTCTTTAGAAATAAAACGAAACGGATTAGGAGCTGATGGCAAAGGGTATAAGAATTATGAGCAAATCATTAGTAAACTAACCATACCAAGTTGGGATCGTGTTTTCGTGATCTATGATGCCATTCAATTAGGCATACCTTTAAGTAGAATTCATGAGATTACGAAAATTGATATGTGGTTCTTAAAACAGTATGAAGAATTATTTCAATTAGAAAAAGAAATTTCAAAGTATACAGTAGCCAGTTTGCCTAAAGATTTATTGCTTGAAGCAAAGCAAAAAGGCTTTGCCGATCGTCAAATTGCACACATGTTAGATTGTTATGAAAGTGAAGTGCATAGCAAGCGTACAGAACTTAATATCAATCGAGTTTATAAACTGGTAGATACCTGTGCAGCTGAATTTAAGGCGATGACACCGTATTATTACTCAACATTTGAAGCTGAAGTTGAAACAGCTGATGGTGTACGTTACGTGGCTAATGATAGTGAAGTCTCTGATAAGAAAAAAATTGTGGTATTAGGGTCTGGCCCGAACCGAATAGGGCAAGGTATTGAATTCGATTATTGTTGTGTTCATGGGGTTTTGGCCGCTGCTGAATGTGGTTATGAAACCATCATGATAAATTGTAACCCTGAAACGGTTTCAACAGATTTTGATACCGCTGATAAACTTTATTTCGAACCCGTTTTTTGGGAACATATTTATGATATAATTCGCCATGAAAAACCAGAAGGTGTAATTGTACAGTTAGGTGGTCAAACAGCATTAAAATTAGCGGAGAAACTCTCGAAGTATGGTATTAAAATTATAGGTACAAGTTTCGAATCTCTCGATTTAGCAGAAGATAGAGGTAGTTTCTCAGAAATGCTAAAAGAAAATAATATTCCGTTTCCGGAATTTGGAGTAGCTGAAACTGCTGATGAAGCGCTAGAGCTAGCAGATCAATTAGATTTTCCTTTATTGGTAAGACCTTCTTATGTATTAGGTGGACAGGGAATGAAAATTGTTATTAATAAAGAAGAGTTAGAAGAACACGTTGTAGATTTACTTCGCAAAATTCCGAATAATAAATTATTATTAGACCATTATTTAGATGGTGCCATTGAAGCTGAGGCTGATGCCATTTGTGATGGTAAAGATGTATATATCATTGGAATTATGGAGCATATTGAACCTTGTGGAATTCACTCAGGAGATTCAAATGCAACGTTACCTCCTTTTAATTTAGGGGAATTTGTAATGCAGCAAATTAAAGATCACACGAAGAAAATAGCATTGGCGTTAAACACCGTAGGATTGATTAATATTCAATTTGCTATTAAAGATGATAAAGTGTATATCATTGAAGCCAACCCAAGAGCGTCTCGTACTGTTCCATTTATTGCAAAGGCATATAAAGAGCCTTATGTAAATTATGCAACGAAAGTGATGTTGGGCGAGAAGAAGGTGAAAGATTTCGATTTCAAACCAGAATTAGAAGGATTTGCTATTAAGCAGCCAGTATTCTCTTTTAATAAATTTCCGAATGTAAATAAGAATCTAGGACCAGAAATGAAAAGTACAGGTGAAAGTATTTTATTTATTGATAGTTTGAAAGATGATGAATTCTATAATTTGTACGCACGAAGAAAGATGTACTTATCTAAATAGATAAAGATATTTAAAATTAAAAATCCCAAGTCTTTATATGGAGACTTGGGATTTTTTTTTAATTAAACCATACGGCGTAACCTTGTCGACGGAGCTCTAAAGCTAAATTTTCTTCAATGATTAGGGCTTCTTTTCGAGTCAGAACTGGGTCAATGTGTTGAAACAAGCTGCCACGAAGATATAGTCCGTATTTCTCTACAATGTTTGCAGATAGTTTGTAACCTTTTTTGTTAACGTATCCTGTTTTGTGTTGCTCAAAACGCTCTTTAGGAGTTTTACTTGTCATCCCTACATACAAACATTCTAAAACCCCATTGAACTGTGGGTTTGCTTCTCGAAACTTTCGGTTTTCAGTGTAGACCTTTTTTGAGAGTTCAATGACGTAGACCCTGTAAGCTATTTTAGGCATTTTATTAATGTTCCCATTCCGTATGAAATATACCATCACGATCAAGTCGCTCATACGTATGCGAACCGAAGTAATCGCGTTGCGCTTGAATTAAATTTAGGGGTAATCGGCTTGAAGTATAGGCATCAAAATAGGTTAGTGAGTTTGATAGTCCTGGCGATGGAATTCCATTTTTGGCCGCATAAGCTACCAATTCACGAACTGCCGGCACAGTACTTTGCACTTTTTCAATGAAAGAAGGAGATAGTAGCAAATTCGGTAGTTCTGAATCAGCATTGAAAGCTTTCGTAATGTCTGCTAATAAGCCAGCACGTATGATACAACCGGCACGCCATATTTTGGCGATTTCAGCGATTTGTAATTCATAACCATATTCTTTTGAAGCATCAGCCAATTGATGTAGGCCTTGAGCATAGGTGATTATAAAAGCAAAATACAAAGCCTTTTCTGCTAATTCTTCAAGTTGTTCTTTGTCCATTGGTTTAATGGTAGGTCGGTCATACAAAGCGTCTGCTTTTATGCGTTCATCTTTGAGTGCAGATATTTCACGCATACTAACTGCAATATCTATAGAAGGTACGGGAATACCCAAATCCATTGCATTTTGACTTGTCCATTTTCCAGTTCCTTTTTGCTTTGCTTTATCTAAAATTTTATCTACTAATTGACCATCAGCTAAATCATCATTCTGTTCAAATATTTCAGATGTAATTTCTACCAAGAAAGACTGTAATCTACCTTTATTCCATGTAGCATATGTTTGATGTAACTCATCATTATTGAAATTACCGCCTTTTTTTAAAAGATCATATATTTCAGAAGTAAGTTGCATGAGTCCGTATTCAATGCCATTATGTACCATTTTTACATAATTACCTGCCGATTTAGGACCTAAGTATGTCACACAGGGTTCTCCTTGGTATTTTGCAGAAACGGCTTCAAAAATGGGTTTTACATGTTGGTAGGCTTCCCGATTCCCTCCAGGCATAATACTTGGTCCACGACGTGCACCTTTTGCTCCACCAGAAACTCCAGCACCAAAAAAATGAATTCCTTTTTCTGCTAAATAGGCTTCTCTACGGTCGGTATCTGTGTAAAAAGAATTTCCTCCATCAATAATAATATCATCTTTGTCAAGTAATGGTAATAAACTATCAATTACGCTATCAACAATTTTTCCTGCAGGAACTAAAAGCATGATTTTTCGAGGTTTAGATAGTGCTTCTACAAAAATTTGAGCATCTGTTGTTGCATTAACATTTTGTGTATTTCCGCCCTCTTTTATAAGTGCATTTACTTTTTCACTGTCAAGGTCATTTCCAAAGGCTGAAAATCCATTGTCTGCTACGTTGAGTATAAAATTACGCCCCATGACGCCTAAACCAACTAATCCGAAATCATATGTGCCTGCCATTTTTGCTTTTTAGGTATTTAAAGAGAAATTCATTCTGAATACGTCAAAAATAAATTAAAATAACGAAAGGACTTGAAAAGTTACTGTAAAGTCGTTGTGATTACTTTTTCTTTTCGATACATTTAACCTACAAATAGTAGTACACCTATGAACAAGACAGAAAATCAGATGTTAGTCATTTTTGGAGCTTCTGGAGACCTTACCGCACGAAAGTTAATTCCTGCAATATTAAATTTGGCAGTTGATGGTCATTTGCCCAAAAACTTTGTGGTGTTAGGCGCAAGTCGAAGCTCTTGGTCTGATGAAGAATTTCGTAAAAATGTGGTTTTAGAAAGTAAGCACCTTAAATCGGAAACGAAGAAAGAAGCGGAGAAGATAATCACTGATTTCGCTGATAAATTGTTCTATCACGAATTGGGGGCTGACCAAGATTCAGATTACGGTCCGTTAAAAGATAGAATTGAATCTTTAAATAAGGAGTATAAGACAGATAGCAATTATATTTTTTATCTATCTGTACCGCCTTCTGCTCATGAATCTATTTCAAAGAATTTGCATGAACAAGATTTAGACGAAGAAACAGAGGGTTGGCGCCGATTAATTGTTGAAAAACCTTTTGGCTACGATTTAGAAACAGCTAAAGAACTAAATGTAATTTTACAGCGCTATTTTAAAGAATCTCAAATTTTTAGAATTGATCATTATTTAGGTAAAGAAACGGTTCAAAATTTGTTAGTTACTCGTTTTGCGAATAGTATTTTTGAACCCCTTTGGAATAGAAATTATATCGATCATGTTGAAATAACCAATGCTGAAAGTGGTGGCGTAGAAAAGCGTGCTGGTTATTACGACACCTCTGGAGCTTTACGTGATATGTTTCAAAGTCATTTATTGCAAATTGTGGCATTTATAGTTATGGAACCACCTTTAAGTGCTGATGCAGAAGAAATTAGAAATGAAAAACTAAAGGCCTTAAAGTCACTTCGAATTATGACGGATGAGCAAACCTTAAGGAAAAACACAATTCGAGGACAATATGTAAACTCTGTAATTAATGGAGAGCAAGTAAAAGGATATCGTGAAGAAGAGGGTGTAGATCCAAATTCGGTTACAGAAACCTATGCTGCACTAAAGTTTTATGTAGATAATTGGCGTTGGGCTGATGTTCCATTTTATGTGAGAACGGCAAAGCGAATGCCTACAAAAGTAACTGAGGTAGTTATACATTTTAAATCACCGCATCACCAAATTTTTAAAGATTCAGGTATGACCAATAAAGACAATAAATTGGTTATTCGTATACAACCAGATGAAGGAATTTTAATCAAATTTGGGGTCAAAGTGCCTGGGCAAGGTTTTAATGTAGAGCGCGCTAATTTAGATTTCTACTATTCAAGCTTAACTGAAACTCATGTTATGGAAGCCTATGAGCGTTTAATTTTAGATGCAATGCAGGGTGATGCAACCCTTTATGCTCGTGCCGATGAAGTTGAAGCCGCATGGGCGTTTGTAGATCCTATTCTAGAGTTCTGGAAAACTTCTGATGCAAAGGTCTACGGCTATTCTGCGGGAGTATGGGGCCCAGAAAATGCAGATGAATTAATTGAAGGTTATGGAATGTGGAGAAATCCTGGGGCAAATTTAGCAGATGACCCGGGCTTTTGTGTGATTTGTTAATCTATTTAAAAGAAGTATAATGACCATTCAATCTTATGAAACCAAGGCAGAGGTAGCGATAAATTTTTCGAAGTATTTGGTGTCTTTTATAGCCTCTAAAGAAAACGTAAATATCGCTTTGTCAGGAGGTAGTACCCCAAAAATTGTATTCGATACCTTGGCAGCAAGCTTTAAAACAGCGATTAATTGGAATAAGGTTCATTTGTACTGGGGCGATGAACGTTGCGTAGCACCTACTGATGATGAAAGTAATTATAAAATGACCGTTACTCATTTACTTTCTAAGATTGATATTCCAAAAGAAAATGTTCATCGCGTAAAAGGAGAAAACAATCCGGAATATGAGGCCAATAGATATGCGGAAATTTTAGAAAGGAATCTTCCGATAGTTCATGGAATTCCACAATTTGATTTGGTCATTTTAGGTATGGGAGATGACGGTCATACGGCTTCTATATTTCCTCAAGAAATTAACCTGTGGAATGTTTCTGAAAATTGTGTGGTTGCAACACATCCAGATTCTGGTCAACGTCGTATTTCAATTACAGGTCAAGTAATTAATAATGCTCATACTGTTACCTTTTTAGTTACGGGTGCTGGAAAGGCTGAAAAATTTAATGAAATACACACTAAATCAGGTGATTATGCTTCGTATCCTGCAAGTTTAGTTGAACCAAAATCAGAGCGTTTGATTTGGTTTGCTGATAAATCAGCAACTGGGGTTATTTCAGCTTAATTTGCACATTTTCATTGGCTAAGGTGCTAATGTAAGATGTTGCATCAAAATTTCGGGCTTCAAATTGTGTGTCACGTTGAAAAGCCGCTTCTTTTCGAATTTTGCTTCTTGCAAACCGTCGTACCCCTTGTTGATCTTCCACTAAAAGTCCGGGAACGGTAACACTGTTACCTTCATTGTCTTTGGCGACCATTGTGAAATAAGAAGAATTACAATGTTTTTTCTTGCCTGTAGTGATATTTTCTGATTCTACACGTACACCAACAACCATTGAAGTTCTTCCAGTATAGTTAATGGAGGCTTTCAGGGTAAGCAGCTCACCAACCTCTACAGGATGAAGAAAATCGACTCGGTTAACAGAGGCTGTTACACAATATTTTCTAGAGTGTTTAGAGGCACAAGCAAAAGCAATTTGATCCATTAGGTTTAGAATGTGACCTCCATGAACTTTCCCCCCAAAATTAGAATGCGAAGGAAGCATTAATTCAGTTATCGAAAGTCTTGATTCAGAAGCGGGCTTAAATTGATCCATATTAATTTCTAAAGTGTGGTGATCTTTCTGGGGTGACTTTTGTTACAAAATATTTGGTATCACCTAACCAGAAGAATGTAGAGTAACGCTCCACATAATTTACTTTAACATACTGGCCTTGATATTCTTGCATTTTGTTTATCACATCTTCATCTTTGTCTAAAACAGAAAATGAAAAAATTTGCGCACCAGAAATTCCTTGGCTGATTTCACCTTCCCAAGTTTTAACTATTACCCCTTTATTACTTATTTTGATTAACTCACCTGAGCGGGTTCCTTCGCTAAAAGTTACATAATAAATAAAGGCGTAATATGCCATAAATAATGCAACGATACTTAGTAATACTATGCCTAGTGCTTTTTTCATAAATTTAGTTTAGGTTCTTCATAATCATCTTCGAGTGCTCTTTTCAAGATGGGTTCTGGAATAGATTTTTTTGCTTTTGCGCCCATTTTTTTTAGCTTCTCAATACTAGTTACAATATTGCCACGACCTTCAACCAGTTTGTTCATGGCGCCTTTGTACTCATCTTTGGCATCGTCCATCTTTTTACCCACCTTGGTTAAATCAGTAACAAACCCCTCAAATTTGTCATATAAGGCACCTGCTTGTCTTGCAATTTCAATGGCGTTTCGTTGCTGTTTTTCGTTATTCCACATGCTATCAATAGTGCGTAAAGTAGCTAAAAGGGTAGATGGAGTTACAATTATAATGTTTTGTTCAAAAGCCTTATTATAAAGGGTGTTGTCATTGTTGATTGCGATTGCAAATGCTGGTTCAATAGGAACGAACAACAATACAAAATCAGGACTCTCCATTTCATACAAATCTTCATATTTCTTTGCAGAAAGTTGATCTACATGTCTGCGTAGCGAATTGATATGATCTTTCAAATATTTTGATTGTTCTTCATCTTCTTCTGCATTTACGTAGCGTTCGTAATCGGTCAAAGAGACCTTTGAATCTACTATCATTTTTTTACCATCGGGTAGATTAATGATAACATCGGGTAGTACACGAGAGCCATCTTCTCTTGTAAAACTCTGTTGTACTAGATACTCTCTGTCTTTTTCTAAACCTGACTTTTCTAATACTCGTTCGAGTACCAGTTCTCCCCAGTTGCCCTGCATTTTACTATCACCTTTTAATGCTTTTGTTAAGTTTTCAGCTTCTTGAGTAATTTTTAAATTTTGAGACTGAAGGTTGAGCAGTTGCTCCTTTAAAGCAGAATGAATGCTGATATTCTCTTTCTGACTTTCTTCAACTTTCTTTTCAAATAATTGAATTTTCTCATTGAGAGGAGTTAGAATGCTTTTAATATTCTTTTCGTTTCGTTCGGTAAACTTTAAACTTTTTTCTTCAAGAATTTTATTCGCTAAGTTTTCAAACTCTTTGGTAAATCGTTCTTGCAATTTTTCAACTTCTTCACGTTGCTCACGATTTTTAAGTTGCAGATTCTCCATATCTGCTTGATAGCGAACTACCTGATTACCAAGCTGCTCTTTTTCCGCTTGTAGGTGCATTTTATGTTCTTCGGTATCTCGAAGCCGTTGTTCAACCACCGAAATGTTACTTTGAAGTTGTTGCTGACGCTCCTCCAAAGCACTATGCGTAGATTTCGTTTTTAGATTTTGAATGTAATTACCTAGAAAATAGCCAATTGCTAAGCAAATTAACCCAACTAAAAGATATATTAAATATTCGTTCATTCTTGTTTTATCGTGTAGATGGTAAAGATACGAGAATGCCGCGCAAAATGAAATAGGCGATAAGTTTACTTTGTGATTTTAAAAGTTTTAGAGTCGGGGTTGAAAGTTACCATATCATTAGGAAAAAGGGTGTTGAAAACCCCTTGGTTAATTAGTTCTTGAGGTTTTCCAAATGAACTATTTGTTTCTTTTAATAAGAGCAATTGGTTACATAATTGTAGTGACATTTCAATTTCATGACTTGTATAAAGAATTGTTTTGTTGGTTTCTTCAGTAATTCTTTTTAAAAGCTTTAATATTTGCACCTTATGATGTAAATCAAGATGGGTGGTAGGTTCATCAAGTAAAATAATAGTGGTGTCTTGTGCTAAAGCTCTGGCAATCATTGCTCTTTGTAGTTGACCATCACTGAGCATATAGCAATTTTTATCTTTTAGCTCTTCTAGTTGCAACAGTTGAATAATTTCAGATACTTTGGCCTTATCTACTTCAGTTAAAGTACCTATCCAATTGGTATAGGGTTGTCTACCTAACCCAATCAATTCATATACGGTAAGATTTTTGAAAGCAACCGATTCGGTAAGTACGATACTGATTTTTTGGGCAAGTTTAATCGGGTTATATTTTTTAATTGAAATACCGTTTACCAATATGTTGCCTTCTTTTGCCTCTTGAAGATTTGCTAAGGTTTTGAGTAATGTTGATTTGCCAATTCCATTGGTTCCAACGATTCCAACAAGGGCGCCACAATTGGTTTTGAAATTAATGTTTTTAGCAACAATTTTATTGCCGTATCCTATGGCAAGGTTTTGAATATCAAGTGGCGCATATGACATATTCATTATTAAAAAATCATCTTTTGTTTACGAATTAACAACCATATAACGATCGGGGCACCAATAAAGCTAGTGATAACATTGATAGGTAATACATTAGCCGAATTGGGTAGTTGTGCAATTAAATCACAAATTAGCATTAGTAAAGCGCCACAAAGAAAAACTGCGGGAACCAAAACGTAATGATTTGTGGTATTAAAGAATTGTCTCGTGATATGAGGAATTGCAAGTCCTACAAACGCAATAGGGCCAGCAAATGCGGTAATGCTTCCTGCAATTAATGCCGTAGCGATTATGATTAGGTATCTTGATTTTTTTATATGTACGCCCATACTTTGCGCATAGTTTTCTCCTAAGAGAAAAGCATTTAGTGATTTAATAGATGCGATACAAAGTATAATCCCTATAAATACAATAACAACCAAAACGCTTAGTTGAGACCATGAAACATCTCCTAAGCTTCCAAAGGTCCAAAATATATAACGTTGTAATTCTTCTGAACTTGTAAAATAAGAAAGAACACTTACAAATGCTGCTGTTATACTACCAAACATTAAACCAATAATTAATAAGGCCATGGTATCTTTAATTTTAAAAGCTACACTTAAAACCACTAATAATACAAGAAAACTACCGAAACTTGCTGCTAATGCAAGTGAAAAAGAATTGACTATTCCGTAGGTGAAAAAGCCAGAAAATAATGAAGACCCCATGATTAAAATGGCAACTCCCAAACTTGCCCCAGAGCTAATACCGAGAACAAATGGCCCCGCCAGCGGATTTCGAAATAAGGTCTGCATGAGTAATCCACTTAAAGCCAAACCTCCTCCTGCAACTATGGCTGTAAGCGCTTTAGGTAGTCGGTAGTTCCACAGAATGTAGTGCCAAGAGTCATTCTCAACGGTACTATAAAATATTGATTCAAAAATATATTGAATAGGAATATTTACTGAACCAAAACTAATATTCAATAACAGTGCTGTTACCAATACTAGAAGCAAAATGGTAAATAAAAATTTGTATGGAATTTTTGCTTTCAAATTATAGTAAGGGCTTAAAAAAAACTAAATCATGCTCTGGTAGTAACCTAGGGTGTAGAATATGAATCAAATCTTTTAATACTAAATCTGGTCGTTGAGGCGCTAATTCATAATATAACAGACCACCTGTGGCACCCTTTGAGTTTGAAAATGAAAACACATTTTTAGATTGAAAAGCGGTGAATTGAGAATAGTGCTTGCTTGCAGCATTCATTTCATCGTAAGAAGTAAATTGAGAAGTACCCACCCAGAAATCGGCATTTTTGCTGCGTTCTAAAACAGCTTCCCAACTGAGCGATAGGCTACCAGTATCACTAGTTTCTTTCCATAGGTAATTGGCATTGGCGTCGGCAAGAAAATTAGCAGCCCAACTATTGCCTCCTGGTAAATACCATACATCTTTGTACATGGCGCCGCTCATAACTGTCGGCGTTTCTATAGCAGTTTGAGCCAATTTTTTAGTTTCAAGATAAGATTGCTCAATTTGTTTAAAAGTTTCATCCGCTTGTAATTCTTTTTCGAAAAATGGAGCAAAAAACTTTATCCACTCCGCTTTTCCTAATGGCGTTTCTTCAGTCCAGTCACCATTATATACCACAGGAATATTTGCCCGTTCTAATAAGTCATAAGCGTTATTATGTCCATTAATACCAAAGCCAATAATTAAATCAGGTTGCAATTCAATGGTTAATTCTGAATTTAACGCATTGTTCTTACCGAGGTCTTTAATTTGGCCTTTATCAATTCTTTTTCTAGTTCTTTCGGAGGAAACATATTTAGTATCAGGGAAGCCAATAAGATTTTTTTCAACCCCTAAAGCTTCTAAGACAGGTATGTGGGTAGTTGATGTTACTACGATTTTGTTTATAGGTACGGCGATAATTGCATTATAGTCGTCTTTATTTAAAGTAATATGTGCCTGTTTGTTTTTGGGAATCAGTGCATATCTGAAACTAGAATCGGCATTTGGCCATGGGTTGTTTACCTCAATTATGGTTACTCCATTGTCAAAATTCTCAATAGTAAACCCTTTAGCATAGGTTATAGCTATTTGATTAACTTGATTTGACTTATCAAGCGTATTCTTTTTTTCCTTTTTACAAGTAATCAAAGAAAAAAGAATACAAAACATTAAAAAACATCGAACAAGAAAACTATGCTGCATTTGCCAAAAGTAGTATTATTTAAACTTTAGAGTAAAAGATTAAACAAATTGTTTAATTTCGCGATGAATTTTGGTTTTCATGATATGAGAGTATCGTGAAATTAAAAGGGAATCTAGTGTAATTCTAGAACTGTTCCCGCAACTGTAAATTTATGTCAGATGAATATCTGGCACCTTTTTGAAAGGAGGTTATTTCTACGAAAGCCACTGTAATTTAATTATGGGAAGGCAAAATAACTTTAAATAAGTCAGGAGACCTGCCATTATTCATAACTAAAATCGATAGACCTTCGGGTAAAGGGTCGTTTGTATGACGAAATATATATTATTAATTTTATACTCCCTTTTTGTTTTAGAAGGTGTAGTTGCACAACAAGACTCTGTAATTGTATTACAAGAAGTTATACTTTCTGATAGCAAGCTTCAGCAGTTTTCTAATGGATTGAGCTTAACGAAACTAAGTGATTCTATAGTTCGGCGTAATAAAGGAATGCTGACCGATAATTTGCAGTTTGTAAGTCCTATCTATTTTAAGCAAAATGGTTACGGCATGGTATCATCAGCCTCTTTTCGAGGAACTTCAGCCCAACAGACAGCTGTAGTTTGGAATGGTATCAATATCAATTCACAACTAACAGGTCAAACTGATTTTAATAGTTTAATGCCTCAAAATTTAGATGGTGTTACCATACGAAGTGGAGGAGGGTCAACACAGTATGGTACAGGGGCTATAGGGGGGAGTATTCATTTAAATCAAAATTTGATTTTTGATAAATTAAATGAAAACCAGTTAAACTTGGGATACGGAAGTTTTAATACCAGCACGCTGTTTTTTAAATCTTCAATAGGTTCGAGTGACTACTCTTTAAATATAGGGCTAGGTCATTTTAGTTCTTCAAATGACTATAAATATTTAGGAACAGAACGAAAAAATGAGAATGGTGCCTTTTCGAATCAAAACTTAGATATTGCTTTTGGTTGGCGTTTAAATAATGCAAACTTCATAAAACTCTTTCATAATACGTTTATAGGTGATCGTGATTTTTCTGCTACGTTAACTGCACCGTCTAATGATAACTATCGCGATTTAAATTCACGTTCTTTAGTTGAATGGGCGCATGTTAAAACTAAAACAACTCAGAAGGTTAAAGTAGCTTATTTGACGGAGCGATACAGGTATTACCAAAATAAAGCAAGTAGTGAATTTAGTTTTGGGAAATCTAAGAGTACCCTTATAAATTATGACTATTTGTATCGTACAAATAAATGGAAGTTAAACGGTATACTTGAGGCAAATACCGTACGAGCTGAAGGTTCATCAATTGAAAAAGAAACAAGAAATCGTTTGGCTACAATTTTGTTATTATCTCATAGTGTCTTAGAGTCATTTTCGTATGGTATTGAAATTCGTAAAGATTGGGTGAATGACTATAAAAGTCCATTGGTATTTGCACTAAACGTAATGGCAGCTCCTGTTGAAGATTATGCCGTGAATTTAAATGTTTCAACGAATTTTAGGATTCCAACTTTTAATGATTTGTATTGGAAAGGAGCAGGAGCATCAGGTAATTTTGAACTTGTTCCAGAATCTTCAGCTCAAGCAGGAATAGATCAATCATTTTCTTTTAGTGACCTTTTTAATATTTCCTTAAACGGATTCTACATTACAACGAAAGATTTAATTCAATGGCGCCCTAATGAATCAGGTAATTGGACTCCTATTAACATACAAAATGTTCATCAATACGGCTTTGAGTTTAATACAAGGTTGTACCAAAACTTCCAAAATAGTAGTTGGCGATGGAATAATGGGTATGCATTTACCAAAGCCATTGACAACGAAAGTGACAATCAGTTATTATATGTGCCATTACACAAATTGACTTCAAACCTTAGTTTTAAATATTTTCGTTTTGGCACATTTATTCAGGGTTTATACAACGGTGAAGTATTTACAACTACTGATAACAGTCAAAGACTTGAAGGTTATTTGGTATTAAATATAGGGGTAACCTACAGTTTGCCAAAGTGGAATGATATTGAAATTGAAACCGAATTAAAACTAAATAATGTAGTCAACGAAAATTACCAAAATGTGGCATTTAGACCCATGCCAAACAGAAATATACATCTAAACCTTAATTTTAAATTTTAACAAATGAACATTAAACAATTAGTATCAATACTTGCAATAGGGCTAGTAATCACATCTTGTGAGAATGATGATAACACCCCAGTTTTGCCTATGGGCGATTATGCTGACGGAATTTTAGTCTCAAATGAAGGGCCTTTTAACAACGGAACCGGAACCGTTTCATTTATTTCAAATGACTTAGAAACCGCAGAGCAAGCTATTTACAATCAGGTAAACAATGAAGACTTAGGAAACATTGTACAATCAATAGGTTTTACAGAAAGCAATGCCTACGTGGTGGCAAATAATTCAAACACCATTACTGTAGTAGATCGCTTTACTTTTGAAAAGATAGCTGTTATTTCAACGGGTTTAAACAATCCTAGATATTTTGTTTCAGAGAATGGTAAGGGCTATGTTACCAATTGGGGAGATACCTCAGATGAAACTGATGATTTTGTGGCCATTATTGATTTAACTGACAATACTGTTGAAAGCACTATTTCAGTAGATTTTGGGCCAGAAGAAATAGTTAATTACGCCGATAATATTTATGTTGCTCATCAAGGTGGTTTTGGGCAAAATAATAAAGTTTCTGTTATAGATACGAATGCAAATGAAGTGAGTACTACAATTGTTGTTGGTGATGTGCCTGCTGCGCTACAATTAGATGCAGCGAATAATTTATGGGTTTTATCTTCGGGTAAACCTTCATTTAGTGGCGAAGAAACCGCTGGTTCATTGTCAAGAATAAATACAGCATCAAATGAAGTTGATGTTACCATAGATTTTGCAACCACCGAGCATCCAAATCATTTAAGCTATGATGGAACTAGTCTGTATTATAGTTTAAATGGTGATATTTATGCTATTGGTACTTCGGCTACTGAATTACCTACTGATAAAATCTTTGAAGGAATAGGTACCTATGCGATGACAATTCACGAAGGAAAATTTTATGCAACCGACGCTAAAGATTTTGCTAGTAATGGAAGTCTATCTGTTTTTGATTTAAATTCTAAAGAAGAATTAAACACCGTAGCGGTGGGAATTATTCCTGGCGGAATATATTTTAACTAGAAATATAAAATAAAAGGCTCGAGCGTAGCTCGAGCCTTTTTCTATATTAGATCATTTTCTTAATCTATTGCATCAGGTAACTTTGAAATGTACATGTTATCTTTTAATGGAGAATACATTTTAGAGTTGGTAATTGGTTTTGCCGCCATTTTAACGGTAAAATCTTTCTTACCAGCACCTGTAATTTGTTCAATCGCTTTTGCTAATAGAGGTTCATTTTGATCACCTATTACACCTAAATTTTCTAGATCTTCTTCAAGTTCAAAATCGGGTGTTAAGCCTGTCGTATAGTCAGAAAATCCATCTGCATTTTCATTTCGACCAATTAGCGGTTGAATGGCCCAATTGTTACCTTTTCGAATTTTATTAACACGTTCAGGATTGTATACATATGGCCCGAAATTACTTTCTCTGTCATCGACCATAGTAACCGAAAACTCATTTTTTCCTCTAGTAGTTTCTCCAATTTGAACCACATCCATGTAGGGTTCTAGACCATTAATAACTAATTCACTGGCAGAAGCAGAAGCCACGGTGGTAAGAATATAAACTTGTGATAAGTTTAAGGTATTTATAGCTGTTCCTGCGGTGGTCTTGTCAGCAAAGAACCTTCTAGTTTCTGTATTGTTCTCATTTAAAATGGTCTGATATTTCGCATTGTATCGCGCATTTAAGAATACATCATTGGTATTCGTACCATATATCATACTTGATAAATAAATAGAAGTTCGTACAGACCCACCTGGGTTGTACCTTAAATCTAAAACCAAATCAGTAACTTCGTTCGATCTGAAACGTGCAAAGGCATCGTTGAGCTGCTCATCATATTCATTGGTAAAACCGTTATACATTAAGTACCCGATTTTTTTATCTCCAATTTCAAAAACCTTGTCTAGAAAAACAGGGTTTTCGGCAAAACCATCTTCTTTAGTCAAAACTACTTCAACACCATTTTCAGTAACAGTACCATCTTGAAGATCAGCCATATTTAACGTATAGGTGTTAGAGTCACCGAACAAAAGATCTCTGAAATTATTTATGTTTAAAGATTGACCGTTAACTCCTGAAAAAATATCACCTCGACTAATATTTTTGGTTGAAGCATCAGAATTCGGAACAATATATTGCACATATCCGAAAACATCATCACTATCTTGAAACCGAATTAATCCAAACTCTAATCCGTTGCTTCGCGATATTCCTGCTAATTGATTGGTGAGTTCTGTGTAATTGTCAGAATAAAAACTAAAACGATCATCAGAAAACCGTAATTGGTTGTCAAAAAATTGTTCAGGATTTTCTTCTGATAATAAAAACTCCGTATAATCGGCTGAACCATCCGTTGTATTCGGAAACTTATCATCGGCTAAATTTGGAACTTCATCTTGCCAGAAATACCAAAAATTCATGGCCTTCCACATAAAATCTTGAACCTCAACCCCAGCATCTGGATTTGGTGCAACCGTATCAGGAGCAACTATGCCATCATCACTTTTATTACATGACAGTATTAGTAGCAATACCATCATGTAGCTATATTTCAGTTTCTTCATTGTTTATACTTCAGAAAATCAGTTACGTAACCTATAATATATGTTGAACGTTAGATTCTTCTTATTTATTTGAAGTTTTATTGGCTTTAACTAATCCGTCCATCAGCATCATGTTATTGGTTGCTTTCATAACAGCAGAACTAGAAACTAAATCTATAGGATAAATTGGTTGCTTCAGGCTCGATTTTGAGCTAGCACCAGTGATCACATCTAAAGCCAATGCTAATAATGGATCTGAAGGTTCACCAAGGTCACCTAAATTGGCTATGTCTTCTCTAAGTTCATTATCAGGAATTAAACCAGAGGTATAATCAGAAAATCCATCCGCATTTTCATTTCTTCCCAATAACGGTTGAATTGCCCATTGGTTATCAGGATTAATATTTGATTCTCGAGCTTCATCATAGAAAAAACTATTTTCTCTATCATCAACAAACGTAATTGAGAATTCATTTTTACCAACAGTAGTAGTACCAATTTGCACTACATCAACATATGGTTCTAAACCATTAATTACTAATTCACTAGCTGATGCCGTAGAACTTGATGTAATAACGTGAACTTTGGTAAGGTTTAATGAATTAATAGGCGACCCATCAATAGTAGTAGCAACAAAGTTACTTTCACCATCACCTGGGTCGAATGTTGACTGAATCTTATCGTTATATCTTGCTTTTAAGAAAAGTTCTTCAGTTTTGGTACCATAAATCGAACTTGCAATTTGAATAGCAGAAGAAACACGGCCACCTCCATTATATCTAAAATCTAAAATAACCTCGTCTACGTTAGCAGCTTTAAACTCACCAAAAGCATCATTTAACTGCTCATCGAATGAAGCCACAAAAGAATTATATAGCAGGTAACCAATTTTGATTCCACCTTCTTCAATAACTTTTTTAATCAAAATTGGATTTTCACTGAAACCTTCCTCTTTAGTCAATGACAATTCTCTACCATTTGCTGAAATAGTATTGTTTTCAAGCGTTGCAAAATTTAAAGTATAAGTATCCAAATCACCAAATAGTAATTCTATATAATTATCAAGAGTTAAATCAGTGCCATTAACACCTATAAAAATATCGCCGCGTTTGATGTCTTTACCATCGGCATCAGAACCAGGCACAATATATCTAACAAATCCAAAAACATCTCTTTCATTACCGTATCGGCCTAAACCAAATTCAACACCATCACTTTTTGATACACCTTGAAACCTTTGAACCAAGTCTTTATAATTATCGCTTAAAAAGCTAAAACGGTCAATAGCAGCTTCCTCTCCAACAATATTTTCATGCATGTAGCAGATTTTGTAGAAAAAATCAGCAGGATCTGCTTCAGAAGCTAAAAACTCAGCATACTCATCTTCAACATCATCTTTGGTATCCGCTAAATCGGCTACATCAGCTTGCCAAAAATAAAAGGCATTCATTGCTTCCCACATAAAATCTTGAACAGGGTAGTCAGCTACCAATTTTACGTCGTCACCATCACCGTCACCATCGCCATCATCATCACGGTCTGTTATTTCTGGTACAACTGGGTCATCACTTGAACAACTTGTAAACACAACCAAACCCACAGCGAGGAACAACAAAAGGAACTTTTTCATATAAATAATTTTTAAGGTAATTTCCTCAAATGAGGAATTCTAAATTAAGGAATTCTTTTTTTGATTGAAACTTGATAAATATATACAAGAGTCAATAACTATAATCAGTAACAACTAAATTCTCAAAAACCCTACCAGCTTTGAATTTCGTATCAGTGAACTGGAAATTCTTTTAAGATCAGATGTTTTTAAACAAAATATAAGTACCTAAAATAGGCACATTAAAACAAAAATAAAATTATTTGTAACAAAAATCGTTATACTTCGTCTTCCTTTTATAAACGGCTTAGAACAGCTTGCAGAACAACAACCAACAACTAATGCAACAGTCAGAATTTTTAAATGTGGTTATGCCTTTTAAGGATAAACTCTTTAGGCTAGCAAAACGATTGCTAGTTTCTACAGAGGAAGCTGAAGATGCCACCCAAGAAATTCTTTTGAAATTATGGTCAAAGAAAAAGGCGATGGAGAATTACAATAATGTAGAGGCATTTGCCATGACTATGACTAAGAATTTTTGCTTAGATCGATTGAAATCGAAACAAGCTGGCAATTTGAAATTGGTTCATAGTAATTATGAAGAAAAAGGAAGCCAGCTACAAACGCAAATCGAAGCGAAAGATAGTGTTAATTGGGTTGAACGAATTATGGAGGAGTTACCTGAGCAGCAAAAAATGGTATTACAACTTCGAGACGTAGAAGAATATGATCTTAGTGAGATAGCAAAAATGCTTGATATGCAGCCAACAGCGGTGAGAGTAGCTTTATCACGAGCAAGAAAAACAGTAAGAGAAAAATTAGTTCAAAAACATAATTATGGAATTGGATAAAATTGAAAAATTAGTAGAAAAATATCTAGAGGCCGAAACCACGGTAGCAGAAGAAAAGGCTTTAAAGACCTATTTTTCCGAGGAAAAAGTAGCACCACATTTAGAAGAGTATGCCCCCATGTTTCAATATTTTTCGATTGCTAAAGAAGAGCAATTTACGCAGCAACTAAAACTTGATACATTGGCAAGTGTTACCTCTAAAAAGAAGTTTAATTATAAGTGGTTGTCTGTTGCCGCAGCTGGGTTGTTATTGTTTGGTATCTATTTTGGTAATGTTTATAGAGAAAATCAAATAGAACAAGAAAAAGCAAGAATCGCTTATCAAGATACAAAAAGAGCTTTAGATCTTTTAGCTGAAAACTTTAGCAAGGGTACTGAGAAAGTAGCATATCTCAATCAGTTTGAAGAAACAAAGCAAAAAATTTATAATAAACAGTAGTTAATATTTAATATATAAAATCATGAAAAAGTTCCTAATAATAACTGTAATGGCACTATTGCCTTTCACCGGATTCTCACAGTCCATCTTTGATAAATACGAAGATTTAGATGAAGTGAGTGCCGTAGTGGTGAGCAAAGCAATGTTTGATCTTTTAGTTCGTATGGATGTTGATGTAGATGACCCAGAAGCTCAAGAATATATGGACATGGCTCAAAATTTAACCGGTTTAAAAGTATTTAGTACTGAAGATGCTAAAGTATCCGCAGATATGAAAGCTACAGTTTCAAAATATTTGAAATCGTCTTCAATGGAAGAGTTAATGCGCGTAAAAGATAAAGATGCTAATGTCAAGTTTTATATCCGTAATGGTAAAGACAAAGATCATGTAAGTGAATTGCTAATGTTCATTACAGGTATGAAAAATGTAGATATCGATGTAAATGGTAGAAAAATCGAAACCGTTTTACTATCATTAACTGGTGATATTGACCTTAATAAAATAGGGGCACTTACCAAGAAAATGAATCTGCCTGAGCAGTTGAATAATGCAGGCAATTAATAGGTCTTTGTTGCCAAAGAAATCAATTAAAATTTCATCAATCAAATTATTAATAATCACACCCAATAACTAATCATTTTAATGGATTGGGTTCAAAACAAACAGTCATGAGAAAACTTAGTTTAGTAGTAGTAATTGCCCTTTTACCAGTATTCGGATTTTCACAATCAATTTTTGATAAATATGAAAAAATGGATAATGTTGGCACCGTCGTAGTTAATAAAGGAATGATTGATTTAGTTTCTAAAATAGGAAGCTTAACCGACGATCAAGAAGCTAGAGAATTTGCTGAAGTTGCTAAAGGCATTAACGGTATAAAAGTGTTTATTACAGAAGACAAAGATATAGCTTCAAATATGTCTTCAACCGTAAAGAAATATTTGAAATCTTCGTCTATGGAAGAACTGATGAGGGTAAAGGATAAAGATGTAAATGTAAAGTTTTACATTAAAAATGGTAAAGACAAAGACCATGTGCGTGAGCTTTTAATGTTTGTATCTGGCATGAAAGATGTAGATATTGATGGTCGTAAATTTGAAACCATTTTAGTGTCAATGACTGGAGATATTGATTTAAACCAAATAGGAGCAATTACAAATAAAATGAATTTGCCAAAAGAATTGAAGAATGCAGACTCTTCTGGAAATCATTAAGCGAAATTGTTTTAATCTTTTTAATTAACCAATAATGAAAAAATTGTATCACGTTATTATGCTGCTTTTGGTATTCTTGGCAACAGCCTGTTCGTCAACACAAAGTTTACAAGAGTATTATGTAGACAGCGCGGAGAATCCTAACTTTCTTTCTTTTGATGTACCTACTAGTATTCTTAAGTTAGATAAAGTAGAATTAACTGAAAAACAAAAGGAGGCTTTAGAGTCGCTTCGGAAATTAAATGTATTAGCCTTCAAGAAAACTTCAGAAAATGTTATTTCTTATCAAGAGGAGAAAACCAAGGTAAAAGCAATATTGAAGAATAAAGATTTTAGTGAACTAATGCGTGTTAATACACCCTATGGTAAAGCTACTATAAAATATTTAGGAGATGCTGATGCCATTGATGAGGTTGTTGTATTTGGTGATGATAAGGAAAAAGGTTTTTTGTTAGTACGGGTATTAGGTAAAGACATGAACCCTGCTAATATGATGCAGTTAATACAAGCGATACAAAAATCAGATTATAAAGGAGAAGGTTTTGGACAATTAGAAAATTTATTTAATAGATAATATCATTAAAACTTCAGTTAAACCCGTTTTAGAAACTTCTAAAACGGGTTTTTTGTTATTAAAACAATAATTAGATTGTTAAAAAGTAAAAAAAATGTGACCTTCTAATTATTTTGGTGTCTTAAACTTTAAATAATAACCCTTAAAAACACTATTACAAATTATGGAAGATGCACAAGTCTGGTTAAACAAAGGAATAGACTTTATTGTTGAATTTGGCCCCAAAATATTGGGCGCTATTCTGCTTTATATTATTGGTTCTTTTATTATTAAAAAACTCGTTGGAGTGCTGAGAAAGGTCATGTTAAAAAAGGATTATGACGAAGCATTGCAAAAGTTTTTACTGAATTTAGTTACATGGGCACTCAAAGTTTTTCTAATTATTACTGTTATAGGAATTTTAGGTGTGCCAACAGCGAGTTTTGCTGCTGTAATCGCGGCTGCTGGTTTAGCGATTGGCTTGGCACTTCAAGGTTCTTTGGCAAATTTCGCAGGTGGAGTTCTTCTTATTATTTTTAAACCATTTAAAATTGGTGATCTAGTAGAAGCACAAGGTGTAACAGGTGTTGTTAAAGAAATCGAAATTTTTACAACAAAATTGACAACTCCTGATAATAAATTAGCAATTATTCCTAATGGCGCTATGGGTAACGGAAATATCGTAAACTATACTGCAGAAGGTAAGATTCGTGTTGACACTATGGTTGGTATTGGTTATGGTGAAGATATCAAAAAAGCCAAAGATGTATTATTAGAGGTACTTACTTCGAACCCTAAGGTTTTAAAAGATCCAGCTCCTTCAGTAAATGTAGCTAATTTGGGTGATAGCTCTGTTGATTTGGCAGTGAGACCTTTTTGTAAGCCTGAAGATTATTGGGATGTCTTCTTTGCAACTGTTGAAGGAAGCAAATTAGCATTAGATAACGCTAATATTGAAATTCCTTACCCACATTCTGTTGAAATACATAAAGAAGCATAGAAAATATATTTGCTTAAAATGAAAAAGACCGCTATACAGCGGTCTTTTTTTTATCTAATATTCGTTTAAACACCCGTATAACTTACTGGGCTGATTGCTTTAAGCTCATTTTTAATTGCATCTGAAACTACTAATGTGTCAATGAATTCAGCAATAGACTGTTGATTAATTTTAGTGTTTGTTCGGGTTAGTCCTTTTAGAGCCTCATATGGGTTGGGGTAGGCTTCTCTTCTTAAAATGGTTTGAATAGCCTCGGCAACTACTGCCCAATTATTTTCTAAATCTTGTTCAAATTTTTCTTTGTTTAAAAGTAATTTCCCTAATCCTTTTAAAGTTGATTGAAACGCAATCGCAGTATGAGCAAAGGGCACTCCAATATTTCTTAATACCGTACTATCTGTTAAATCACGCTGCAATCTAGAAATTGGAAGTTTTGCAGAAAGATGTTCGAAAATAGCATTTGCAAGTCCTAAATTACCTTCAGAATTTTCAAAATCAATTGGATTTACTTTGTGAGGCATTGCAGATGACCCAACTTCTCCCGCTTTGATTTTTTGTTTAAAATAATCCATCGAAACGTAGGTCCAGAAATCGCGATTCAAGTCAATGATTATCGTATTGATTCTTTTTAAAGTATCAAAAAGGGCAGCCATGTGATCATAATGCTCAATTTGTGTGGTAGGAAAAGAATGGTGTAGTCCTAGCTTTTCTTGAACAAACTTTTGACCGAATGCTCTCCAATCAATATTAGGGTATGCCACCTGATGAGCATTATAATTACCCGTTGCTCCACCAAATTTTGCTGCACTTGGTATATCATTTAATAAATTAAACTGCTCTTTAAGTCGTTCAATAAATACTTCAATTTCTTTACCTAATCGGGTCGGAGATGCTGGTTGGCCATGAGTTCGCGCTAGCATAGCAACGTCAGACCATTCTATTGCTAACGCCTTTAATTTATCGACGACCTCTACATATAATGGCACATAAACTTCATTCATTGCTTCTTTCAACGATAAAGGTATTGCTGTGTTGTTGATGTCTTGTGATGTTAAGCCAAAGTGAATAAACTCCTTAAATGACGTTAAGCCTAAAACATCAAATTTTTTCTTAATAAAATATTCAACAGCTTTAACATCATGATTGGTGACTTTCTCAATATCTTTTATTTCTGTAGCGTCAGCGCTATCGAAATTTTCATAAATTTCTCGTAAAACACTAAATTTTGAAACTTCAAAAGTTTTCAATTGCGGTAGAGGAATTTCACATAGTGCAATGAAATATTCAATTTCAACCCTAACTCTATATTTTATTAAAGCTTCTTCTGAAAAAAAAGGAGCGCAATTACTTACTTTATTGCGATAGCGACCATCAATGGGCGAAATGGCATTCAATTGGTTTAAAGACATTGTTTATGTGATTGTTGAATTTTTAGTAAGTTGTAAATATAATTATATCTGGGTGAGATTAAAAGAACTACTAAGTCAAGTTTATTTTTTGATAGGAATAATAAAAATTAGTGTTTAAAAAATCACTTTAATCTTGCTAAGGTCATTCTTGCTCGTGCTTTATATGCGGCACTCCCGCTAGCATAATTTTGTTCTAATAATAGTTTTAATTCGGGGTGAATCCAATCAAATTTAGAACCAAGCAACAATAAGCAAGTCATTGAATACGCTTGTGTAGCTACTTTATGATCTTCTATAAGCCAGTCAAAACAAGTGGTAGTTATTGATTCTAAATGATGTTCTTTTAAAATCCTTTTAATGTTTTCATCTTTCTTTTTAAAATATCTAATAATTAGGTATTCGCAAATTTTGGCCATAGGTCTTATCGACGAATCTAGTTTTAGTTTTCCAATGAATGAAGTAAAGACATCTATATGTGGAAAAATATAAGAAAGATTCTCTTTGGCAGTAAATTCAAGTACCCAACAGGCCTTAGAGGAAACATGAGTGTTGTCTTCTACGGCAATTTCAAGAAGAAGAGGTGTCAAAGAAGGGTTATCAGAAACTAGTTTAGCCATCATCATTCGTTTTTCTCTTGAATGATTTACATAATCTAAAGATTTTAAAAGTTCTTTCTTGGTCATTAATTATGAGAATGTTTAATTGTAGGCATCATTGTTTAGAACTAAGCATTTTTATTAATCAGAGTATTGACCAACTCAGGAACTCCATTTACTGCTGTTTTTTTAATAATTGTTAAGTTTTTGTAATTACGGGGGCTTACGGTTGGTTTTGGATCAATAAAATATATAGGAGTTTTTGGAGGAACAAAATCAATAAGACTTGCTGCGGGGTATACTTGCATTGAAGTTCCTATGATGATTAGAATATCTGATTGCTCTGTGATATGAATAGCTTTCTCTAATAAGGGTACTTCTTCACCAAACCAAACAATATGAGGTCGTAGTTGATGCCCATTTGAGCAAATATCTCCAATATTTAGGTCGTGTTTCCACAATTTAATATCGTTAGTATTGCCACTACTTTTTACTTTTAAAAGTTCACCATGTAAATGTAAAATTTTTGAACTTCCTCCTCGTTCATGCAAATCGTCTACATTTTGAGTTATAATATGTACATCAAAAATATCTTCTAGCTGCGCTAAGGCTTGATGCGCAACATTGGGTATAACACGAAATAGTTGTCTTCTTCTTTGATTGTAAAAATCTAATACCAATGCTGGGTTTTTAATAAAACCTTCTGGAGAGGCTACCTCCATAACATCATGGCCTTCCCATAATCCATTGGCATCTCTAAACGTTTTAATACCACTTTCAGCACTTATTCCTGCTCCCGTTAAAACAACTACTTTTTTCATTATCTGACTAAAATTAACCATTTTTACTATATTCAACAGATGATAGATCAGCAACTTTTAAGTTATTTAGAAGATTTTATTTCAGAAGAACGCAAAAAACGTTTTTTAGAAATTCTAGAAGAGCGAACAAATTATATAACTGTTGTCGTTGAAGATGTATTTCAAATGCATAATGCTAGTGCAGTCATTCGAAGTTGTGAAGTTTTTGGTGTTCAGCAGGCTCATTTGGTTGAAGATCGTTATGGGCAGGTATTAGACAAAAATATTGCTATGGGCGCTGAAAAATGGGTAGATGTGTTGCGCTACGAAAATTCTAAAAAATGTATAAAGACTCTGCGAAATAATGGGTATAAAATAATTGCTACTTCACCGCACCGCGATGACTGCTTGCTTCAAGATTTTAAAATAGATGATAAAATTGCTTTGTTTTTTGGTACTGAGCGAGATGGTTTGAGCAATGAAGTACTAACGGAGGCTGATGGCTTTTTAAAAATTGGAATGCAAGGATTTACCGAAAGTTTAAATATTTCTGTTTCGGCTGCTATTATAATTCAACACTTAACCACAAAATTAAAAGCATCACGTCAAGATTGGGGTTTAACCGAAGAAGAAAAACTGGCAAAACGTTTAGATTGGACTAAGAAAAGTATTAAAAGCATCGATGATATTTTAACAAGGTACCATAAGCTTTCTTAATATTTTTTTTTAAATTTAAGAGTAACCAATTGATAAACAAATGTATATACTTATCTATATTCTCGTAGCACTTGTAATTTTAATTTTTTTACTTTCACTAATTGCGCCGAAAACTTATGATGTTTCACGGTCTGTAGAAATATTAAAACCAAAAGATGAAGTATTTACTTATCTGCGTTCTTTAAAAAGGATGGATGAGTGGTCACCTTGGTCAAAAAAAGACCCTCAGATGGAAAAAAAATTTACCGGTGTTGATGGTGAGGTAGGTTCACAAAGTTATTGGAATGGTAATAAGGAAGTTGGTGAAGGTGAACAAGAAATTAAAAAAATTATACCTGGTAAACGCATTGAATCTGAATTGCGTTTTTTTAAGCCGTTTAAGTCGACTTCAGATTGTTATTTTAATGTAGAAAATTCTGACTCTGGAGGAACTAGGGTTACTTGGGGTTTTTCTGGTAAAAATAAATTTCCGATGAATATAATGTCTCTTTTTAAGAGTATGGACAGTATGGTTGGTCCTGATTTTGAGGCAGGTATGGCAAGCTTAAAAAAGAAAATGGAATTGAACTCGTGAATAACAATTTTTCGAATTACTTAGAAACTCTTGCTGTTAGTATTAAAAGAGCTAAAAAGTTTTATGATGATGTTTTGGGTATTTCAATCACTATTCGTCATTTAAAAATGGCATATTTTCTAATTAAACAAAAAAAATAAAAGTTTCAGCTTTTTAAATGTTACATCAACTAAATTCGCTTAATTCTTAAGAGAATGCTTTCTTTTATTATTGAAGTAATGAGATTGTTATTGACTTATCTTGTATTTTTAAGGTATCAAGGAAAATATCAAAAATAAAATTTTAATAGGAGAGAGGCACGTTTTTAAAGCTCTGATTAAAGGTTCGTAAACAAACCGAACAGTATTAGGTTAATTAGTTTAAAGTTCGGCTAACTCAAATAAAGCTATAGAAAAATCATTGTTAAGATCGACCTTACCATCACGGACTATTACTTTAGTTTCTGAGTAAGTATCATATAAGGTTGTTCCGTCACCGAAGAATCCTTTTACTCGTATTGATTTTTTTCCTTTGGGTAAGTCTAAAGCAACCACCACTTTATCTTTATAATCTTCTTCAAGATAAGTTCTACTAAACACATAAGGTTTATCATTAAGTTTTTTATGTTTACCAGCACCAACTGCAGGATGATGATCTCTAAACTGTCCTAACTTTCTCCAATGAGATAGAATGTTTTTGGTTTCATGATCATTAGCAATGGCGTTCCAATTCATAAACGATCGCAAGGTGGCATCTCCTTGGGTGCCTTCAATGGTTAAATCACGGGCACTTTCATCACCGTAGTAAATTTGTGATGTGCCGGGAGTAAGTAATAAAATATTTGCGGATTTATATGGAAACAATCGGTCTTTGTCAAACGGATTTCCATCATCATGTGAAGTCAAATAATTTACCACACCTTTACCTGAAAACTCTTCATGGAGCAGATCACTATATTTTTTAAAAATTGCCTCGTAATTTTTTTTGGCGTCATGTTTAAGGTCAAAATTTATCAAGCTATTGAAGCCATGATTAAAATAGTCAACTTTTTTATCACCAAAATCGAAAGGTCTTCCTCCTGAAATACCGTAGTTATAAACCTCGCCCATCATGTAAAATTCATTGTCATCTAAAACTTCATCGGGGTGGTTCTTTTTCCAATTTTCAAAAGCAATGGCAGCTTCTTTTCGCAATTCTAACCATGCTTTTTCATCGGCATGTTTTACGGTATCAACGCGATAACCGTCGATACCCATATCTTTTACATAATCCGTTAGCCATTTGATGATATAGGCTCTTGGTGTTCTTTTGTAACCAGTACGTTCAAAGAAAACGGCTAGTTCATCTAATTCAGTAGTTAGTCTACCTTCATTTTTCCATTTCGCTAACAAGGCATCAGGTAAAACAACGGCTTCTTCCGATTCGGTTAAAATGTCTGGAAGATTATTGACAAGTGCACAATTGGTTGTATTTTCATAGGTAGTGAAGCCGCATACTGGTTGCGTACGTACCCAATCTGAAGGCCATACCGGATCTTCTTCTGTCACTGGGCCGGTGTGATTTAAAACTACATCCATTAATATGCGAATTCCATTTTTGTGCGCAGTTTTGATCATGATTTCAAGCTCTTCTTTAGTGCCAAAATTAGGATCAAGAGCGGTCCAGTCTTTGGTCCAATACCCATGATAGCCATAGGTGTTGCCAGTGCCTTCATCAGTATCTCCATGAATTTGCTCTACAACCGGCGTAAACCAAATGGCATTAACACCGAGTTTGTTGAAATAACCATCGTTTATTTTATCTGTAATTCCTGATATATCGCCTCCCATGAATCCCCTAAGTTTGGCAGATTCATTAGTTCGGTTTAAAGTGGTATCATTGGCAGTATTTCCGTTATTAAATCGATCAGTAAGTAGAAAATAGATATTAGCGCCTTCCCAAACAAAAGGTGTTTTTCTTTTATAGTTTTCATCTTGTGGTTTTGATGTAATTGCTACGTTTTTATTGACCGTAGAATTTTGTTGTTCTTTACATGAAACGACAAAGAATAAAACTAAAAGAATAAGGAGGGGCTTCCGCATTTTTAAGATTTTTTCTTAAATCTATAAAATGAAGCTGGGATTATAAAATTTATTTAACATGATGTTAAACTATTTTTATATCCAATAAAAACAAGCGAAAATTTATAGGTCTATTAGGTAATTAGCAGAAAATACAGCAGTAGCCCTGTTTTTTAAATTTTACTAATTCTTCTTGTCGCGATTTAAAACTTTGAAATCTTCATAGCAGCTACTAATGGCGTCTAGTATTTGAAGATCATTTGCCGTTTTTATAAATGACTTTGAATAACTACAATTATTTAAAATATCTTCAATATCAACTTTTTCTAAATGTAAGAGTTCTGTTAATGTTTCTCTGTCGAATTTCGAAGCTAAAAGATTTCTAATTTCATCATCTTCTTTTACTTGTCTTAGTTTACGCATTTGTGCTGGTTTCTTTCCGAAAAGGTTGCGTAATAAATCTGCGGGGTTGAGTATGGCACCAAGTACTTTTGTTACCGCACTTGGGTTTTTATTACCCGCTTCGTAACCAACTGATAAACCAGAAATGCTGTATTGATAGGCATTATTAACAGGAAGATTTTTAACATCTATTTCTAGATAACCGGTTAATTGATACGGTCTAACGATGACTTCTTCTAAAGCATAGGCAAGTTCGGTCAAAGAAATTTTAGTGTCTTTAAACTTAAACATATCATTAGTAACTCTAATTTTTTGAGTTTTAAACCCTATATAAGAAAAGTAAAGCGTATCATTTACCGCTGCTTGTATTTTAAATTCACCCTTCTCATTCGTTATGGTACCCTTAATCTGATTCAAATTGATGATATGAACACTTTCTAACGGGCGATCGTTTTGAGCATTTAATACGATAGCTTCAAACTGAAGGTTTTCTGCATTTTGGTTTTCTTCTTGGGCAAACCCAAAGAAGCAAGTCACCATGAAGACCAAGTATATAATTTTTCTCATTCGAACTGTTTCAATTGCTAAAAGTACTAAACAAAACAAAAAAATACGCCGAAGCGTATTTTTTAATATACAATTAACAAGAAAGAATATGATTAAAAGAAGTCACTTTTTCGTTTCTTATTTCTTCTGTTTCCTGAATTTTCGCTTTTGCCTTGATTACGATCGCGTCTTTTGCTTCTATCACGACCACCACTTCGGCTAAATCCGCGATCTCTTCCACCGCCACCTCGACTACTTCGTTTACGGTCTCTTCGGCCACCACCGCCACCCGGATTTTTAGACACTTCAACATTAACAAATCTGCCTTCTACTTTTAAATCTGTAAACGTTGACAAAATCTTTTCCGTTACCTCTGCATCAGTATTAAAGAAAGAAAAACTGTCTTTTACGTCAACTTTAAAAACATCATCTTGATTAAGACCTACAGTATCACGAACAAAATCTTTTAGTGACATCCAATCGTAACCATCTTTTTCTCCAACATTAATAAAATAGCGTACAGAACCAGACGTAGGTACTTCACCACGATTTCCTCTATCTCGACCTCTTTCACCTGATTCTGATGAATTGAGGTCTTTGGCTTTGTTGTAATAGTTAAAAAACCTTGTAAACTCAACAGAAACTATTTTTTTAATTAGTTCTTCACGATCTACATCTTTTAATACATCATTAATAGCAGGAAGGTATGTTTCTACATCATCATTAATTTCAGTGTCTTTGATTTTATTCGCTAAATGATACAACTGAATTTCACAGATTTCAATGCCCGTCGGAATTTTCTTTGAAATAAATTTCTGTTGAATTTTATTTTCAATTGATTTTATTTTCCGCATTTCACTTCGCGTAACAATCACCATTGAAACCCCCGATTTTCCTGCTCTACCTGTTCGGCCACTTCGGTGTGTATACGTTTCAATTTCATCAGGTAACTGATAGTTAATAACATGTGTGATGTCATCAACATCAATACCTCTTGCAGCTACATCAGTTGCAACTAACATTTGAATTTGTTTTTTACGGAAAGAATTCATGACCAAATCACGTTGGTTCTGACTTAAATCTCCGTGTAAAGCACCCGCACTATAACCATCTTCAATCAGTTTTTCCGCAACTTTTTGAGTATCTCTTTTGGTACGACAAAATATTACAGAAAATATGTCAGGGTTAGTGTCTGCCAAACGTTTTAATGCAGGGTATCTATCTCTACCGCCAACAACATAATATTCATGTTGAACATTAGAAGACCCAGCATTTTTTGTACCCACAGTAATTTCTTGCGGATTATGCATGAATTTTTTAGCAATATGAGAAACTTCTTTAGGCATGGTTGCAGAAAATAACCATGTTGATTTCTCATCAGGAGTGTTTGAAAGAATATCTTTAATATCTTCAAAAAAGCCCATGTTTAACATTTCATCAGCTTCGTCAAGAACACAATAGTCTATTTTAGAAATATCAACCAAACGTCGATTAATCATATCTTTCATTCGACCAGGTGTAGCTACAATAATTTGCGCTCCACGTTTAATTTGTCTTGCTTGTTCTGTAATACTTGCTCCACCATAAATGGCAACAGTACTGATATTCTTTTCGTATTTAGAGTATAACTTTAACTCGTTTGTAATTTGTAAACATAGTTCACGGGTAGGCGAAAGAATAAGGCCTTGTGTAGTTCTGCTATTACTATCAATTTTTTGAATTAGCGGAAAACCAAAAGCAGCTGTTTTTCCGGTACCTGTTTGTGCTAAGGCTACCAGATCAGTTTCGTTTTCTAATAAAATTGGAATTGCTTTTTCCTGTACTTCTGATGGAGATTCAAATCCTAAATCAGACACAGCATCTAATAAGGACTGTTCTAGCCCTAATGCTTTAAATTTTGTCATAATATGTTTTACGTTAATCGCAAATATGTATGTTGCATAGAGCGATTATCGTTATAACCTATTATACTCGGCGCAACACATGCTATACCAGCGGCGTTAATTAAAGCGGCAAAGGTACTGCTATTTATTGAGATGTAGTAATAAAGCTGAATGTACTTTGCTAAGGTGCAAGAGAATAACCATAGGTTGACATGAGAATGCCTATTACACCGAAAATAATCATCATGGTGATGAAAGCTTTCTGTAGTTTTGGATTATCATAAATTATGATACAAACCGCGCCTAACACAATACTTATTTGAAAAAATAGCATGCCTAAATCAAATTTTTTGGTGGCTATATCATACTCATCAGCAAGGGTTTCCCATTCTTTTACACCAATGATTTGTCCTAGTTCTCCATTTAAATCTTGTGTCCATTGCGCTTCTCCTACATGAGAAGATCCTATTAGTATTTCAGTTTTTTCAAGATTGTATTTTTCGATTTTTTCTTTGGTTGCCTGTATAGTGGCCTCAATTTTAGGTTTGTTTTCTTCTGATATGAGCCCGGTATTAATGAGATTTTCAAGATAATTTAATTCGCTTTCTTTCAAGCTTTCCTTAATGCTTTTTGATTGATACCAACTTGAATAATTAACAACTTTGTTATGAGCAATCATCATCTCTTCTTCAAGCTCACCATTTACCATTTGTGATATCGCCATTAAGGCTGCAAAAAAAGCAATTAACACACCGCCTATAGCTTCGGCTCTTTCTGAAGCTACCGAAACTTCAACCATTTCTGTATTATTATTTTTTTTACTCATACGGTAAAGATTTTAAATGTTTTATAAGCTTTTGAATTGCTAATCCACGATGACCTATGCTGTTTTTGATTTCTAATGAAAGTTCAGCAAAAGTTTTATTATACCCATTAGGTTTGAAAATTGGGTCGTATCCAAAACCAGCGGCTCCATTTTTTTTGATAGTAATTTCACCCATAACTTCACCAAGAAAAAATATTGTTGACTGTTTCAAATTCAGGGCGATTGCTGTTTTAAATCTCGCGTTTCGGTTTTGATGTTTTTCAAGTTCTTGTAGAAGTTTGTTCATGTTGTCTTCTGCATTTTTTTGTGGGCCAGCATATCGAGCAGAATAAACCCCAGGTTCGCCATTAAGACTATCAACTAATAGGCCTGTGTCGTCAGAAAAACATGGTAGATTGTAAGTTTGTGTTACAAAATCTGCTTTGATTTTTGCATTTTCCTCTAGGGTGTTTCCTGTCTCGGGTATTTCGTTGTTGCAACCAATATCTGTTAATGATACTAATTCAATATATGATGGCATTAATACCTTTACTTCATTGAATTTGTTTTCATTGTGAGTTGCAAATACCAGCTTCATAAGAATTGAGGTTCGATTGATTTTTATAAATTTTGAACAGAAACGAATTCAAAAATAGTAATTTTAATCACTCAAAAAATGTGTTATGATATTGAAAGTGCCGCCTGTTTTTGTCTTATTGATTTTTGGTGGTTTTATGTTTGTATTGTCGAAAGTGTTGCCATTTGGATATTTTGATTTTTTTGGCAGAAGATATATGATTACGGCATTGTTGTTTATTGCATTGATGATTGGCTTAGTTGCTCTTTTTCAGTTTTTTAAATTAAAGACAACGGTAGACCCCATGGCGCCTGCAAAAGCTTCTCAATTAGTTACTTCTGGCTTGTATCAATATTCTCGAAACCCAATGTATTTAGCCATGTTGCTAATTCTTTTAGCATGGGGTATTTGGTTGGGTAATGCTTTTAATGTTCTGATAGCTGCGGGTTTTGTTGGTTATATGAATAAATTTCAGATCATACCAGAAGAAGAAGCGTTGCTTGAATTGTTTGGTAAATCGTATAAACAATATTGTACATTGGTGCGTAGGTGGTTTTAAATAATTCTGTTTGTACTATTAGGTCATTTACTTATAAACTATAATAATTAGCTAAATCGCTAATATTTTTATATATTAGCATTTTAGCTTATAAAGTATGATTGCAATTATTACAGGAGATATCATTAATTCAGAAATGCACCAAGCCTCAGAATGGCTTTCTGTACTTAAAACCACATTTTCAAAATGGGGTAACTCACCTCAAGAATGGGAGATATACCGGGGAGACGAATTTCAAATAAGAATTGAACCTCAAAAAGCACTTTGGGCTGCACTAGAAATAAAAGCCATTATTCGTTCGTTTAAAAATTTAGATGTTCGAATGGCAATTGGTGTTGGTACTGAAACCTTCAAAGGAGAGACTGTAAGCGAATCGAATGGCACAGCCTATCATCGCTCAGGTCGTATATTCGAGACGCTTAAAGAAGACAAATTAAATCTAGCTATTGCTACTGGTGATACACAAGAAGATGAAAGTTTAAATCTAATACTTAAAATGGCATTAGATTTTATGGATCAATGGACATCAGTATCAGCTGAAATTGTAGCTATTGTGTTAGCCAACCCTCAATTAACGCAACAAGAAATAGCATCACAACTAAACATTCAACAATCAGCGGTTAGTCAGCGCCAGAAAAGAGCGCGATTAGACTTAGTGCAAGAATTGTTGAATTATTACCCCAAAGCTTTAAAACGAATAAAACTATGATGGTATTTACAAAGTTGCTATTAGCACATTTAATAGGCGATTTTCTGTTACAGCCACAACAATGGGTTGCACACAAAGAAAAAAAGAAAGCCGCTTCAAAATACCTATATGCACATGTAGTATTACATTTATTAATTACCATGATTTTATTATGGAATTTGAGTTATTGGAAAATAGCCCTAATTATCATGATTTCACATTATATTATTGATGTAGCCAAACTATATATAGGGCCACGATTCAAGAATCAAAATATTCCTTTTTTCATTGATCAATTGTTACATATAATTGTGCTCTATAGCTGTGCATATTTTACCAATTTATGGGAACATACAACCTACCTGTTTCAAGCATTAGATTGGTATTTATTAACAGCCATTGTATTTGTGAGCTTTCCAGCAGCAATTATTATGGGTAAGCTGTTAGAGCCTATGTCAGGTAAACTTGAGATGGACCATAAGTCTCTACCAAATGCAGGAAAATATATAGGAATCATTGAACGACTTTTTGTTCTGATTTTTATCATTCTTGATCATTGGGAAGCTATCGGGTTACTTATCACAGCAAAATCAGTATTTCGGTTCAATGATTTAAAAGAAAGTAATAGTAGAAAATTAACCGAATACATTCTAATCGGTACCCTAATAAGTTTTGGTTTAGCTATTATTACCGGTATTATTTACACTGCACTATAAATTTTAGCTAATGAAATCATTTACAATTATATTACTGTCATTAGTTTGTAATATTTCAACATATGCCCAAACCAAATACTTCAACTCTTTTGATGACACCAAAATCGCATATACGGATGAGGGACAAGGAAAACCTATTTTATTGATTCATGGTTTTATTAATACTCGAAAATCATGGGAAAATACAGCTTTGAAACAAGACTTAATTGCTAAAGGTTTTCGGGTGATAATACCAGATCTTCGTGGAAATGGTGACTCAGACAAACCGCAAAATGATGAAGCATATTCTCATGATGCAGAAGTTATAGATTTAATGTTTTTGATGGCCGAATTGAAAATTAGTAAGTACTGGGCTGTAGCGTATTCACGGGGCAGTATTCTTTTGGCCAAATTATTAACCAAAGATAAAAGACTTAAAAAAGCTGTTTTGGGTGGTATGGGTATTGATTTTACTAACCGTAATTGGAAGCGTAGAATAATGTTTAGAGATGCTTTTAACGGAAAAATCACCAACGAAACCGAAGAGGCAGTGGCGTATGCAAAATCAATAAATGCCGATTTTAAAAGTTTGTATCTACAACAGAAGTACCAGTCAGTGACCACTAAAACACAACTTCAATATATTAAAGCCAAGGTATTGGTAATCGCAGGTGATAAGGATAAAGATAATGGTAGCCCCGAGTTGCTGCAAGCGGCTATTCCAAAAAGTAAAATCAAAATAGTTTCCGGTGATCATAACGCGACCTATAAAACTGATGAATTTTCAAAGGCGATTTGTGCGTTTTTATAGCCATTGAGAAAAGAAGAAATACTTAAATCGTTATAATTTTATCTGCAAACATCATCATTGTGTTACAGGGATAACTTTTAATAACATTCCACCAAATCCATCCGAATAAATCTTTATTTTTGATATTCCTTTATATAAACAATTATAATGATGATTGACGTGGCACGTAAATACGTTTTTGATTTTGATAGTACTCTAACCCGAGTTGAAGCTTTAGATGTTTTGGCAGAAATGACGCTTTCTGGTAAATCAAATCGCGATGAAATAATTGCAGAGATTCAAAAAATCACCAATCTTGGTATTGATGGTGATATTTCATTCACTGAATCGTTAGAGCGACGTATAAAATTATTGAATGCCAATAAGTCTGATTTAGAGGGTTTGGTTAAAGAGTTACGTCAGAAAATATCAAAATCTATTGCATCGAATAAAGAGTTTTTTGAAAAATTTTCTGATGATATTTATGTGATTTCCTGCGGATTTAAAGAGTTTATTGACCCTATAGTAAAAGAGTATAATATTCCTTCAGATCGTGTTTATGCCAATACCTTTAAGTTTGATGAAGAAGGAAAAATTGTTGGTTTTGATGAAGAAAATCCACTGTCGCAACACAACGGAAAGATTGAATGCCTAAAGCAAATGGATTTAGAAGGAGAAGTTCAAGTTATTGGCGATGGTTATAGTGATTACGTAATGCGTGAGGCGGGTATTGCAGATAAGTTTTTTGCATATACAGAAAATGTACATCGAGAAAAGGCTGCAAATAATGCTGATCACGTAACTCCTAATTTAGATGAGTTTCTTTATGTAAACGATTTGCCTAGAAATATATCGTATCCGAAGAATAGAATCAAAATATTATTATTAGAAAATGTGCACCCTGATGCATTTAAAAACCTTTCTGAAGATGGTTTTTCTGTTGAGTTGGTTAAACACAGTCTTTCAGAAGAAGATTTGATCGAAAAAATAAAAGGGGTTCATGTTTTAGGTATTCGTTCTAAAACTCAGGTTACCCAAAAAGTGATCGATGCAGCCAACAAACTTATGGTTGTGGGGGCTTTTTGTATTGGTACCACACAAATAGATTTAGATCATTGCAGAAGTAAGGGTATTGTAGTTTTTAATGCGCCATATAGTAATACGAGATCTGTTGTTGAATTGGCGATAGGAGAAATCATAATGCTTATGCGTAGTGTTTTTCCAAGAAGTACTGAAATTCATAAAGGGCAATGGCAAAAGACAGCTATTGGCTCACGTGAGGTACGTGGAAAAAATTTAGGAATTGTTGGTTATGGTAATATCGGAAAACAACTTTCTGTATTAGCAGAGTCAATTGGTATGCGGGTGTATTATTATGATGTTGATGATAAATTAGCCTTGGGTAATGCGATAAAATGTAATACCCTCGAAGATTTATTAAATGTATCAGATGTAGTAACACTTCATATTGACGATAATAAAGCCAATAATAACTTTATTGGAGAGCGTGAAATAAATCAAATGAAAACGGGCGCCATGTTGATTAACTTGGCACGAGGATTTGTAGTTGATATAACTGCTTTGGCGAATGCCTTAAAATCGGGTAAACTTGGAGGGGCTGCCATTGATGTATATCCTGAAGAACCTAGGAGTAATGGCGATTTTGTTACTGAATTGCAAGGTTTAGATAATGTTATACTGACTCCTCATGTTGGCGGAAGCACCGAAGAAGCTCAACGTAATATTGCTGATTTTGTTCCTAATAAAATTATGGAATATGTGAATGCTGGTAGTACGGTTGATGCTGTTAATTTCCCAAATATTCGACTTCCTAAGCAGCAAAAAGCACATCGTTTTTTACACATTCACAAGAACGTACCAGGTATTATGGCTAAAATCAATGAGGTTTTGGCAAAATATGAAATGAATATTTCTGGTCAATATCTTTCAACAGACAACGAAGTTGGTTATGTAATTACTGATTTAGATAAAGAGTATAATAAAGATGTAATTAAGGCTTTGAAGAAAATTGAAAATACGATTAAGTTTAGAGTACTTTATTAGGCTGAAAGCAATCTTATCGGTGATGATAGGGCTCGTTCTTTAGAATTGTAAATCCACGATATATCTGTTCAATTACAAATAAACGAACCATTTGATGTGAGAACGTCATTTTAGATAAGCTGATTTTTCCTTGAGCTTGTTGGTAGATTGTGTTACTAAATCCGTATGGTCCACCAATAACAAATACAAGCTGTTTAATGCCCGAGTTCATTTTCTTTTGCAGGTAGTTTGCAAAATCTACTGATGAAAATTGTTTGCCATTTTCATCGAGTAATATTAAAACATCAGAATTATTTATTTTTTTTAAAATAAGCTCGCCTTCTTTTTCTTTTTGCTGAGATTCAGTAAGGTTTTTGCTGTTTTTGATATCTGGTATGATCTCTAATTCAAATTTAACATAGTGCTTCAGCCGATTCTGATACTCAGTAATGAGCTGTTGCAAAGATCTATTGTCAGTTTTGCCAATGGCAATAAGTCGGATGGTCATGTTGTAAAATTAAACGAATTTCCGAATTGGATTATGTTTTTCTTAATTTAGCAGAAAGCAATAAAAGTACATGATTTCAAAAGAACAATTCCAAAACGAAATAGATCTTATTATAGCAAATGCCATTCGTGAAGATGTTGGCGATGGTGATCATAGTTCATTGTCGTGTATTCCAAAATCAGCGACGGGTAAGGCTAAACTTTTAGTGAAAGATAATGGTATAATAGCCGGAATTGATTTTGCCAAACAAGTTTTCGCATATGTTGATAATGAGATGAAAATAGACACTTTAATTGAAGATGGTGCTAGAGTTAAGTATGGTGATATTGCTTTTTATGTAACGGGAAGTTCGCAGAGCATTCTTAAGGCAGAACGTTTAGTACTAAATGCTATGCAGCGTATGAGTGCTATAGCCACTAAAACAAAATCATTTGTTGATTTGTTAGAAGGTACTAATACTAAGATACTCGATACCCGAAAAACTACTCCGGGCATTCGAGCCGTTGAAAAATGGGCAGTAACTATTGGTGGTGGAGAAAACCACCGTTTTGCTTTGTACGATATGATCATGTTAAAGGATAATCATATTGATTTTGCAGGAGGCATTACCAAAGCGATTGATAAAACAAAAGCTTACTTAGCTGAAACTAACCGTAATTTAAAAATTATAGTAGAAGCCCGCAGTTTAGAAGAAATAGAAGAGATTTTAGAGTCAGAAGGGGTTTACCGTATATTAATCGATAATTTTAATTATAAAGATACTCGAACTGCAGTTCGTTTAATTGGTAATCAATGTTTAACAGAGTCATCAGGAGGTATTAATGAGAAAACAATTCGTAATTATGCAGATTGTGGGGTGGATTATATTTCATCAGGTGCATTAACACATTCTGTTTATAATATGGATCTAAGCCTTAAAGCTGTATAAATGTCAGCGGAAATTGAAGAGCGAATTGATAAAATTCCCATTATTAACTGGGTTGCTACTGCATTAAAAAAAATCAAACTTCCTGGTTTTGAAGGCTTATCTGCGTATGACTTAATAGAAATGTATATCGTTGGGGTAGTAGAAGGTGCTTTATCTACAAGAGCCAGTTCGATTGCGTTCAGTTTGTTTTTAGCTCTTTTTCCTTTATTGATATTTATGGTAACCATGGTGCCATTTATTATTGATATTTTCAACCTAGAAAATACAAATTTCGATAGTGAGTTTCCGCAGTTCTTAGAATCCTTTTTACCTACAGCCACAGGAGAATACTTTGGTGAAATATTTCAGCAAATTAAAGATCAAAAACCCCAAGGTGGATTGTTGTCTTCTGCATTTTTACTTTCTATATTTTTAATGGCAAATGGAGTGAATTCTATTTTTAGTGGTTTTGAAACTTCTTATCATGTTAGCCTAACCCGTAATTTTTTCAAACAATATGCCTATGCTTTAATGGTAGGTTTGATACTTTCTATATTAATTGTAGTTGGTTTTGTTGCCTATATATATTTTCAGTTTTATGTTCTTGGGTATTTAACAGATTTTGCGGCAAGAACAGGTGGATATGTTTTAGAGGAAGGAGAAATAAGAGGTGTTCAAATTGCCAAAGTTTTGTTTTTTATGATTTTATCATACTTCATTACGGCCATTTTATACTATTTCGGAACAAGAGAAGGTAGAGAAGCGCGTTTTTTTTCTGCAGGAGCAATGATGACAGCACTTTTATTTTTGTTAACATCATATGCTTTTGGAGTTTATGTGGAAAAATTTGCGCGATATAACGAATTATATGGGGCATTAGGAGGATTGTTAATATTAATGGTGTACATCTGGTTAAATTCGAATATCTTGCTACTTGGGTTTGAACTCAATGCATCTTTGAACAGACTTAGAAGAAATTTGAAACGTAAATGAAAAAGCACCTTAAATTTTTAATTATTGCAGTCATTTTTTTAGGAGTGAATACTATTGCAGCACAGAGTGTGTTTGGCAAATGGAAAACCATTGATGATAGAACTGGAAAGCCAAAAGGTGTTATTGAAATTTACCAAAAGAACGGAATGATGTTTGGTAAAGTAGTTTCTATCTTAGAAAAAGGTAAAGAAAATGCTTTATGTGTTAAATGTGACGGAGAATTAAAAGATCAGCCAGTAATAGGCATGACTATAATAAAAAATGGTAAAAAGAATGAAGATGGAGAATGGAAAGGGAAAACGCTTTTTGATCCTGAACAGGCCATGACCTTTCGATTTAAAATATGGCTGAATCCTGATAATTCAGACGAACTTAAAGTACGTGGCTATTTAGCGTTTATCTACCGAACCCAAACTTGGGTTCGCCATGAAGGGTAGTAAACAATCAGAACTATGCAAAAGTTCATCAATGTTATTCTTCCAATTCCCTTAGAGAAACTATTTACTTATAGTGTATCTAATGAAGAAGCTAATTTTTTAAAACCAGGCATGCGAGTAGCTGTGCCTTTTGGTAGAAGTAAGCTGTACACTGGGTTAGTGCATGAGGTGCACGATGTTTCTCCACAAGTATATGAAGCAAAAGAAATTCATCAAATTTTAGATGAGACACCAATAGTCAATCATTGGCAATTAAAACATTGGCAATGGATTGCTGATTATTACATGTGTACGGTTGGAGAAGTTTTTCGCAGTGCGGTACCAAGTGCTTTTTTGTTGGAAAGTGAAACTCTTATTCTTCGAAATGAACATGCAGACATCGATGAAAACTCTTTAATTGATGATGAGTTTTTAATCTTTGAAGCATTGCAGCACCAGTCCGTTTTGAAAGTACATGAAGCAGCGGCAATTGTTGATCGAAAACATGTGCTTCCTATTTTACATCGGTTGTTAGATAAGAATGTTATTTTACTAAAGGAGGAAATATATGAACAATACAAACCGAAATTGGTTCGCTTTGTAAAATTAGATGCAGTATATCAATCCGAAGAAAATCTTGAAAAACTTTTAGAATCTCTAACTAGAGCTCCCAAACAAAGTCAGGTTATTTTATCTCTTTTTCAATTGGAAGCCACCCACAAAAAGCCAATTAAAGTTACCGAGTTAGAAAGTGTTAGTGGTTCCTCAAAAGCAGTAATTAAAGCTTTGATTGATAAAGGTATTTTAGAAGAATACTACATTCAAAAAGATCGCGTGCAGTATGACGGTACTGATGTGGCTGATTTGAAAACTTTAAATGAATATCAAGAGGCTGCTTTTCAAGATATAAAAGAATCATTCAAAGCGCATAAAACGACATTGCTTCAGGGGGTAACTTCTTCTGGCAAAACAGAAGTGTATGTCAAATTAATCGAAGATTGTATTTCAGAAGGAAAACAAGCTTTGTATTTGCTTCCGGAAATTGCCTTAACTACTCAGTTGATTGGCCGATTGCAAGAATATTTTGGCGAAAAGGTATCAGTGTATCATTCTAAATACAACGTACAAGAACGGGTCGAAGTATGGAATAATGTAGTTGCAAATAAACGCAAGGCACAAATTGTTATTGGGGCAAGGTCTTCTTTGTTTTTGCCGTTCTCGAACTTAGGGTTAATTATTGTTGATGAAGAACATGAAAGTTCTTTCAAACAGTTTGATCCGGCACCAAGATATCATGCTCGTGATGCAGCAATTGTGTTAGCTCGGCTGCATAATTCTCAAATTCTCTTGGGGTCAGCAACCCCGAGTATTGAAACTTTTAATAATGCTCGAACAGGCAAATACGGTTATGCTAAAATCACCAGACGATACGGTAATGTTCTAATGCCTGATATTGAATTGGTTGATATTAAAGAACAATCGCGAAAAAGGCGAATGAAAGGTCATTTTTCTGAACGCCTAATAGTAGAAATTACAGAAACCTTAGAACAGGGTGAACAAGTTATTTTATTTCAAAATCGTAGGGGTTATGCTCCCATTTTAGAGTGTACAACTTGTGGGCATACACCACAATGTCCGAATTGTGATGTTAGTTTAACCTACCATCAATATAAGAAACAATTACGTTGTCATTACTGTAGTTATCATATTCCACTTCAAGAAACATGTCAGGCTTGTGGAAGTACGACCTTAGATACCAAGGGCTTTGGAACAGAGCAGGTAGAAAAAGAACTACATGAATTATTTCCTGATGCCAAGGTGGGCCGAATGGATTTAGATACCACTCGGGGTAAACATGGTTATGAGCGAATTATTACGGCTTTTGAACAACAAGAAATAGATGTTCTTGTGGGAACTCAAATGCTGACAAAGGGATTAGATTTTAGAAATGTCAACTTGGTAGGAATTATGAATGCCGATTCTTTACTTAATTTTCCTGATTACAGAGCCCATGAACGAAGCTATCAATTGTTGACTCAGGTAGCTGGAAGGGCAGGGCGTACGCAAAAAAGAGGAAAAGTGATTATTCAAAGTTACAATCCGTATCATCAAATTTTAAAGCAGGTTTCTACTAATGATTATGATGAAATGTTTAAAGAGCAATTGTATGAGCGTGAACAGTTTAAATACCCTCCGGCCAATCGTATCATAAAGATAACTTTCAAGCACAAGGAGTATAATAAGGTAAATGAAGCCGCAGAATGGTTTGCCAAAGGTTTGAGAAATGCCTTTGGCGAAAATGTTCTAGGACCCGAATTTCCACCTGTGGCTAGAATTCGAAACCAGTATCTAAAACATGTTTTGGTGAAAATTGATTTAAAAAGTTCTTTAAAAAATACCAAAAGTAATATTAAGCGAATTGAAAGATCATTTAATGCTAGTGCCTTTTATAGAAGTGTTCGAGTAATATATAATGTTGATCATATATAAAATAGTCTAGGCTTTGGTGATAAAAAACTAAATTGTCTTTTTAAGAAGTGTGTTAAAAAAAAAGAAACCGACAATCAAATGATTATCGGTTTTCTTTTATGAAATTATATGTTGTGTGAAATTTAGACGTTGCTTAACGCTTCGGCTAATTCGGTCTTTTTATTTCTACTCAATGGAATTGATCTTCCACTAACTTCAACATTTTTACTGTTAAATTTCTCAACCTTTTCAAGGTTCACAATGTAGGACTTGTGAATTCTTAAAAACTTGTCTTCCGGCAATTGCTTTTCGAAAGATTTCATTGTTGATAAAATTACGATATTCGCTTCGTCGGTAACCAATTTTATGTAGTCACCAAGTGCTTCTATCCATTTAATATCATTTAAAATAACTTTTCTTTTCTTCAGATTACTTTTAACAAAGATGTGCTCTTCGTCTTCATGTACTCTGTTTGCTTGCTCATATTTTGCTACGGCGCGTCTAACAGAAGCATCAAAACGAGCCATCGTTATTGGCTTGTGAAGGTAATCTGTCACATCATAGTCAAAAGCTTTTAAAGCATAATCAGGTTTTCCGGTAATCAAAATTACCTGAGGACTGTTTTCTAAAGACTCGAGTAGGTCGAATCCTGTAATAATTGGCATTTCAACATCTAAAAAGATTAAATCAATCTCGTTGTTTTTAATACCATTCTTCGCCTCAATTGCGTTGCTGTATTCGGCCACCATTGCTAAATTCGGATGGTTGTTGACCAATTTGGCCACCGCCATACGCTGCATCGATGAATCGTCTACGATAATACTACGTAATTTCATAAATGGGTTGATTTGTGGGGTTAAATCATCGACAAATTACTGAAAAAACCAGATGTGCTGCAACAAAAGTTGTTCACATTGCTTGTTAATCTGTGTAAATTGTAAATGACCATAGGTTAAGATTTGGGTTCGGTTCAATATTATTGATTCCTTACTATAACGAAGATTTTTCTGTTTTCTTGTGGCATGTAGTAAATATTCTTATTTTTGCACTCCTTAAAACAAATATAATATGAATCATTACGAAACTGTTTTCATTTTGAATCCCGTTCTATCTGAAACTCAGATAGAGGAAACAGTTAAGAAATTTGAAGATTTCTTAATTAAGAATGGTGCCAAAATGGTAGCCAAAGAAAATTGGGGGCTAAAAAAATTAGCCTATGCCATACAACACAAGAAGAGTGGTTTTTACCACTTGTTCGAATTTACCGGTTCTGGTGAAATTCTAACTCCTTATGAGCAAGAGTTTGCTAGAGACGAACGTGTAATGCGTTTTTTAACGGTAAAACTTGATAAACATGCAATTGCATGGGCAGAAAAAAGAAGAACAAGATTAAAAACATCTAAAGCGTAAGTACTATGGCATCAATAGAACAACAAGCAAAAGGCAAAAAAGATGGAGAGATCAGGTATCTAACTCCATTAAACATCGAAACCAACTCCAAAAAGAAATATTGTCGTTTCAAGAAAAACGGTATCAAGTATATTGATTATAAAGATGCTGATTTCTTAATGATGTTGGTAAATGATCAAGGTAAATTGTTACCTAGAAGATTAACAGGAACTTCTCTGAAGTACCAAAGAAAAGTGGCGCAAGCGGTTAAACGTGCTCGTCATATTGCATTAATGCCTTACGTAGGTGATTTATTAAAATAAAATAGACGAACCATGGAACTTATATTAAAAGCGGACGTTGAAAACCTAGGGTTTAAAGACGATTTGGTTAACGTTAAGAATGGCTACGGAAGAAATTTTCTTATTCCACAAGGCCTAGCATCAATGGCTACCCCTTCGGCAAAGAAAGTTTTAGCTGAAAACTTAAAGCAAAAGGCGCATAAAGAGAAAAAGATAGTTGATGCTGCGAATAAAACTGCAGAGGCTCTTAAAAGTCTTGAAGTAAAAATTACAGCAAAAACTGGTGCTGGTGATAAATTATTCGGTTCTGTTACTACTATTGATTTGGCAGCTGCCTTAGCAAAAGATGGTCACGAAATTGATAAGAAATATATCAGCATAAATGGAGGTACAGTTAAAAGAACTGGTACTGCAAATGCACAAATACGTTTGCATAGAGATGTAATCGTAGAATTTCCTTTTGAAGTAGTTGCTGAGAACAAGTAGTAGCTACTAAAATTACTAAAAGCCGTTTCTGCCAAATGTGTAGTAAACGGCTTTTTTTTTGACTAAAATCATAGATTTAACCCCTGTTAAATACGTATTAATAAATTCTTAAAATCTTTCAAAAGTTATGCGCGCATAGCACTTTTTTATCAGTAAATTGCGACGTTTAAAAAAACGAACTCAAAACTCAAGGAACACGTATTATGAAAAAAAATCTATTGTTAGTAGTTGCGCTTTTGATCGGAGCCGTTTCTACTTATGCCCAGGTTACTACCTCAAATATTAGAGGTGCAGTAACTGATGATCAAAATGAACCATTATTAGGGGCAAATGTTGTCGCTATTCACACACCTACAGGTACAAAATATGGCGCCATAACAAATGAAGATGGTCGATTTAATCTATTGAATCTTCGAGTGGGTGGCCCATATGAAGTAACTGTTTCCTATATCGGATTTAAAGAACAAAAGCAAAATGATGTTTTTCTTTCTTTAGGAAAAACCTTCAATTTAAATGTTAGCCTGCTTACCGAAAGCCAAGCGCTAGATGAAGTTGTAGTTGTTTCTGATCGAGGAGGTACATTTGGTAGTGATCGAACAGGGTCAGAAACCAGTGTTGGTAGAAGAGAATTAACAAGATTACCTACAATTTCTAGATCTCAAAGTGATTTTACCAGACTAGAACCTTCTTCAAGTAGTAATGGTTCTTTCGGAGGGAGAAATGATCAATACAATAACTTTTCTTTAGATGGAGCTATTTTTAATAACCCCTTTGGTTTAGATGCTGCAACACCAGGTGGGCAAACAAGTTCACAACCCGTTTCACTTGATGCCATCGATCAGATTCAAGTTTCGAATGCACCCTATGATGTAACGCAGTCGGGTTTTACCGGTGCGTCTGTTAATGCGGTTACTAAAAGTGGTACAAATGAATTTTCAGGTACCGTTTACGGTTTTTTTAGAAATGATGATTTAACTGGTGGTAAGATTAATGGAGATGACATTTTTAAAACTGGATTAGAGCAAACTCAATACGGATTAAGTATTGGTGGACCTATTATAAAAGACAAACTATTCTTTTTCGTAAACTTTGAAAAAGATGATTTAACAGAATTGGGTACGAATGGTTTTGTACCTAATAGAGGTACAGGCGCGGCGAATGAAAGTAGAGTTTCTGCTACTGATTTTGCTTTGGTTGACAATTTATTACGACAAGTAGTGATAGGTCAAGATGCTCAGGGTAATGACTTATTTTACAATCCAGGTGCGTACGAAGGGTTTAATTTCGATCAAGAATCAACAAAAGGAATTTTTAAAATAGATTGGAATATTAATGATAAAAACAGGCTTGCGCTTATTTACAATTTTCTAAATTCTACAAAAGGAAAACCGGCACACCCATCGGCATTAGGTTTTCGTGGTCCGAACACTTCTGTATTACAATTTCAAAACTCAGGTTATGAAATAAACAATAATATCAATTCGGTACAGATTGAATTAAACTCAACACTTCAAGATAATATTACCAACAAACTACAGGTAGGTTACACTCATTTTGATGATTTTAGAACACCGTTTTCAACTCCTGCTCCAACACTAACGATTTTAGATGCTACGGGTAGTTCAAATTATATTATTGCTGGTCATGAACCGTTTTCTATCAACAACCGTTTAGATCAAAAAGTTCTACAGATCACTGATAATATGAATATTTTTAAAGGAAACCATACGTATACAATTGGCTTTTCTTTTGAGAAATTTCAATTCGATAATTCTTTTAACTTGGGTGCATATGGTGCACAAGGTGTATTTTTTCCAACAACAACAATTACTGATTTTCCTGATTTTGCTAGTTCTGGTCAACTGCAAGGTGCTTTTGATGCAGCTATTGCTTCAAGTAATAGTTTAGAAGCAAATGGAACAGGCAACCCAGGCGGTTGGTCATTAGCTGAAACTAATGTTGGTCAGATGTCATTTTATATTCAAGATGAATGGAATGCTACTGATGATTTTAAACTTACCTATGGTGTGCGTTTTGATCGCCCTCTTTATTTTGATACGAAACAGAAAATAGCTGAGAATATTGAACGTAAAGGTGGAGATATGGGTACTTATATTCCATCTATCGAATATTTTAATCCTGATACTGACGAACCTATTTTGTTAGATTCAGAGCAATTACCATCTACAAAATGGCTAGTTTCTCCAAGGGTTGGATTTAATTGGGATGTTAAAGGAGATAATAGTTTACAATTACGTGGAGGATCAGGTTTGTTTACCGGTCGTTTTCCTTTTGTTTGGCTAGGAAACCAAGTACAAGGAGTTGACTTCTTCTTTTACCAATTGGTTGATCCAGAATATCAATGGCCACAAGTTTGGCGAACTAACCTTGGGTTAGACAAAAAACTTAAAAATGGAGTGATCTTAACAGCTGATGTTTCTTATTCTGAAGACCTTAATGCTGCTCATGTGCAAAACTGGGGATTGAATTCACCCAGTGCCACTTTAAGTGGAATAGATAACAGACCTGTTTATACTAATGACGACAAGTCTCAAATATTTGGTGGGCCTACAAATGCTTATGTCTTTACTAACTCTGATCAAGGTCGTGTTTTTAATGCATCTTTGAAGGCTCAAAAAACTTGGGATAATGGATTATACGGTATGTTGGCATATAACTACCTGAATTCAAAAGAAGTAAACTCTATTGAAGCTGAAATTACAGGTGATGCTTTTGCAGGAAATGCAGTTGTTGGCGATGCAAATGCTGATGTGCTTTCATTCTCAAAATATGGTGACACGCATCGTTTTATCGGTGTAGTTTCTAAAGCATTTAAAACTGGTACTACGGTTTCTACTTTCTTTGAGTATGCTCAAGGTGGTCGATTTAATTACATTTATGGAGGAGATATTAATAATGATGGGTCTAGTATCAATGACCTTTTATATATACCAACTGCTAGTGAAGTAGGTCAAATGAATTTTAGTGGGGCTGGACAAGCAGAAGCATTTGAAACTTTTATTCAGCAAGATGATTATTTAAGTGAAAGAAGAGGGGAGTATGCAGAAAGATATGGTGCAGTTGCTCCGTGGAGAAGTAGTTGGGATGTTAAAGTTCTTCAAGATATTAAAGTCAATGATAAGAATAAGTTTCAAGTAAGTGTAGACGTGTTAAACATCGGAAACCTACTAAATTCTAATTGGGGAGTAGTAGAACAACCTGCATTTGATCAAGTCTTAGGGGTCAGTGTAGACGCTGCTAATATTCCTACATATACCTTTAATCCTGGTTTAACAAATACTTTTGTTTCAAACACTAATATTTTATCAAGATGGAGAGCCCAAGTTGGTGTCAGATACATCTTTAATTAATTTGATATAATTAATATGAAAAAGGCTGTACAAAACGTACAGCCTTTTTTATTTTTGCAAAATGAAATATCGAAGACTTACCCAACAACAACTCGAAGAATTAAAACCGGAGTTTGTAAATTTTTTAGCAACACAAAGGATAACCGGTGAAGAATGGAAAACCCTCAAAGAAGACAAACCAGCAGTTGCCGAAGATGAAATTGATGTTTTTAGTGATTTAATTTGGGAGGGCGTTCTTTCAAAAGTTGATTTTTTAGAGAACGTTTCAGAACGGCATATGCATTTGTTTCATTGTGCTGAAAAAGAAATGAAATTGATATCGGTTAAGGTGATGAATCCTGAAATTGACTTGACTACTAGCGTAGGTTTTAATTGGTTCAAAAAAAATTGGCAATCTGATTTTGTGGAATACTTAACCGCATCAAAAATGTACACTGAAGATCGCAATGTAGATAAATTTAAATTAATTGAACAAGGCGCTGCAATTACTAAAGGCGAACTTTTTCAATGGTTTGAAACCATGATAGAAGTAAAGTAGGTTAACGAAACCGATATTAATTGTAATAAATACACACCTTGAAATAAGTATCTTTGTTTTAATACAGAACTTAGTTTCTCTCCGATTTAAAGGATGACATTAAAATTATAAATGGCACAAAAACCTAGTATACCAAAAGGAACAAGAGATTTTTCTCCTGCTGAAGTAAGTAAAAGAAATTACATTTTTGACACCATCAAAAAACATTTTCAAAGATTCGGTTTTCAGCCTATTGAAACGCCTTCCTTTGAAAATTCTGATACCCTAATGGGTAAGTACGGAGATGAAGGAGATCGATTAATTTTTAAAATTTTAAATTCTGGAGACTTTATTAGTAAAGTTGATGATGTTACCTATAGTTCTAAAAACTCTAGCTCATTAACACCTAAGATTTCTGAAAAGGCTCTAAGGTATGACCTTACAGTGCCATTCGCACGTTATGTAGTTCAACATCAAAATGAAATTCAATTTCCATTTAAACGATATCAAATTCAACCCGTTTGGCGTGCAGACAGACCTCAAAAAGGTAGATTTAGAGAATTTTATCAATGTGATGCAGATGTAGTGGGTTCCAACTCTTTACTACTGGAAGTGGAATTGGTACAATTATACGATGCGGTTTTCACAGAATTGAAATTAGCTAATGTAAATATCAAATTGAATAACAGAAAAATTCTTGCAGGTATCGCAGAGGTGATTGGTGCTCAAAATAGCCTTATAAATTTTACTGTTGCTTTAGATAAATTAGACAAAATTGGAGAAGAAGGTGTTAAAAAAGAAATGCTGGAAAAAGGTATTTCTGAAGCATCTATTGAAAAAGCAAATCCCTTGTTTTCTTTAACTGGAAGTAACTCTGAACAATTAGATGCCTTGCAATATTTATTATCTTCTTCAGAAATAGGAACTAAAGGCGTTGAAGAACTTAGGTTCATTGTTGAATATATTGAAGACGTAGGTTTATTGTCGGCAAATCTCTCTATTGATGTTACTCTCGCGAGAGGATTAAATTATTATACGGGTGCAATTTTTGAAGTTGCAGCCCCTGAAAAAGTTCAGATGGGTTCAATAGGTGGGGGAGGCCGCTATGATGATTTAACAAGTATTTTTGGGTTGAATGATGTTAGTGGTGTTGGTATTTCATTCGGATTAGATCGTATTTATTTGGTTTTAGAAGAATTGAAGTTATTTCCAGAAGAAATCGAACAGTCATTAGATGTACTTTGCTTGAATTTTGGAGAGAAAGAAGCGCTGGCAGCTTTAAAACTTTCTACAGAATTACGTAAGGCAAATCTTAAAGTTGATATATATCCTACGGATACAAAAATTCAAAAACAATTTAAATATGCTAATAATCGAGACGTACCTTATGTTGTCTTAATTGGTGAGCAAGAACTTCAAAACAATTCATTTGTTGTTAAGAACATGAAGGAAGGCTCACAGGAGACTTATAGCTTAAGTGATGCAGCTGATTTTATTAAAAGGCTACGTTAAATAGTAATATGCAAAAAGTGATTTTCGTATCATTAACCATTGTATTTGAGAGAATTGACATACGAAACTTTGATAGTGTTGAAGTGGTAGGTTGCAATTCATACTAAAACATAAACCAAAATCATGACAAGTAACAACAAATTAACCGGCAAGAATATACTTATTACTGCTGGAGCTCAAGGAATTGGGGAAGCAATCACAAGACACTTTGTCGATAGTGGCGCTAACGTAGCTATTCATTATTTCTCAAGCGCAGATACAGCAAACGAGTTAGTTGCATATGCAAATGAAAAAGGTCAAAAAGCGATTGCAATAAGTGGTGATTTAACCAAAGAGGCAGATGCAAATGCTTTGGTTGAAAAAACAGTTGCTGAATTTGGTGGACTTAACATTTTGATTAATAATGCTGGGTCGCTAGTTGCTCGTAATTTGTTAAGTGAAATGGAAACGGATTTTTGGCATAAGGTTATGGATATTAACCTTACTTCAATGATGTTTGTTACTCGTGCTGCAGCTCCATATTTAGCAAAAAATGAATCTAGTAGTATTGTCAATTTAGCTTCTTTAGCAGGTCGTAAAGGTGGGCACCCAGGTTCTTTAGTTTACTCTACGAGTAAAGGAGCAATCTTAACTTTTACGAGGGCGCTTTCTACAGAACTAGGTGCGCAAGGTACACGTGTTAATGCGGTAGCACCCGGACTTATTTTAGGCACTTCATTTCACAATACACATACTACAAAAGAATCGGCTGCAGAAACTACAGCAGGCATTCCTATTCAACGTGCAGGTAACGCAGCTGATGTTGCTAGAGCTGTATTGTATTTAGCCTCTGAATACGATGGTTTTATAACCGGAGCTACTTTAGATATCAATGGAGGTGTTTACAATATGTAATCAAACTTTTATATTATTCTGCGGGTTATCGCTTTTAAAATAGCATGGTAGTATGTGGTGTCATGCGGTACGTATTGGTTTTTTAAAACATTATTTATTCCATTTTTAAAATCATGTAAAGCTACTAGTTGTAGTTGTTGTACTTCAGTTTCTTGTTTTATTAGTTTAGCTATTGGCACCGTTAGTTCACAAAGAAAAACATGGTGAAATTCGCAATCTATTAAAGTAGAGTGGTGCCGTTGTATTGATTTAAAAACACCAATTTTTTCCAAGTTATTTTCAGAGATTGACAAGCCAATTTCTTCTTGAGTTTCACGTATGGCTGAAAGTTTAATGTCTTCTCCTGCACCAATATGTCCAGCTACAGAAACATCCCATAGTAATGGAAATACAGCTTTGTTTTTACCGCGTTGTTGTAGTAATATTTTCCCTTCAGCATTATAAAACCAAACATGTATAGTTTGATGAAACCAACCCTTTTTATGAGCTACAGATTTCATGGCTGTTTTGCCGGTTAAGTTTCCGTCTTCGGTTAATATGTCAATCAATTCATCCATAAAAAAAGCCTCCGTTTTTGGAGGCTTAAAATTTAATCGAAGTAACTGAATGTTTCTCCACTTTTAATATTAAGAACGGTTTCGTAGATTAAACGAATTACATTTTCTACATCGTCACGATGTACCGTTTCAACCGTTGTATGCATATAACGTAGAGGCAATGATATCAAAGCAGATGCGACACCTCCATTGCTATATGCGAAGGCATCAGTATCGGTTCCGGTAGAACGAGAAGCCGCCATACGCTGAAATGGTATTTTGTTAGCTTCTGCGGTTTCAATTATTCGCTCTCTTAGTCTGTTCTGAACTGCCGGAGCATAAGAAATTACGGGCCCAGCACCAATTTCTGTATGACCTTGTACTTTTTGATCAATCATTGGTGTTGTGGTATCATGACAAACATCAGTGATAATTGCAACATCTGGCTTGATTGTTTGTGTAATCATTTCAGCTCCTCGAAGTCCGATTTCTTCCTGCACAGAATTAGTAATATATAAACCAAAAGGTAGCTTCTTTTTATTTTCGTGGAGTAAACGCGCAACTTCAGCAATCATAAATCCACCAGCTCTATTATCAATTGCGCGACATACAAACTTGTCTTTATTTAGAATTTGAAACTCATCAGGATAGGTAATAACACAGCCCACATGCACCCCCATTTTTTCAACTTCCTCTTTATCTTTAGCGCCTATATCAATGCAAATATTGTTTGGTTTTGGTGGCTCTTCTTTTGCTTTATTACGGGTGTGAATAGCGGGCCAACCGAAGATTCCTTTAACTATTCCGTTTTTAGTATGAATATTTACCCATTTTGAAGTAGCTATTTGATGATCACTACCTCCATTGCGAATTACATAGAGTAAACCGTTATCTGAGATATAATTAACATACCATGAGATTTCATCAGAATGCCCTTCTATAACAACTTTGAAATCAGCATCAGGATTGATTACACCAACTGCTGAGCCATAAGTGTCAGTAATGAACGTATCTACATATGGTTTGAGATAGTTCATCCAAATTTTTTGACCTTCCCATTCATATCCGGTAGGTGCAGCGTTATTTAAATATTTTTCAAAAAAATCAAGCGATTTTTTGGTAAGAATTTTTTTGCTAGCCATGTACATAGTATTAAACAACGAAGTTAACAATATTCACACTTATTTAATAATAAGCCTTTGTATTTATCGTTAATTTTGGCAAGAGATTTGCTTTAGGTATTAGAATGAGAAAAGAAATATTGATAATACTAATTCTTTGTAATTGTTACTATGGGTGGACACAAGTAGAAGAGCAACCCTTAGATTCAATTGCGGAGAAAATGATTATTGTTGAGGGTGATTCTATTTTTAGAAGTTCAATCGATCTTGATGAAGTGTATCTTTTTGGTAAATTAAAATTTTCAGATTACCAATCTAAATTAAAGTATTACATCTTAAGAAGAAAAACACTTAAAGTTTACCCTTACGCAAAGCTTGCGGCTGAACGTCTTGTAGAGCTCAATGATAGCATTGTCAATATTAAGCGGAAGTCGAAACGTAAAAAATATACTAAAAAAATTCAAAAATATATTGAAGAAGAGTTTTCTGAAGAACTTAAAAAATTGACCAGAACAGAAGGTCAAATATTAGTGAAACTCATTCACCGACAAACTGGAACAACTGCATTTAATCTGGTGAAGGAATTACGAAGTGGTTGGCGGGCATTTTGGTATAGTACCACAGCAAAAATGTTTAAGATTAGTCTAAAAGAGGAGTTTAACCCTAAAGAGGTTCATGAAGACTACCTCATAGAAGATATTTTGCAACGCGCTTTTTCAGCAGATAAATTAGAACGTCAAAAGTCTGTCTTAGATTACGACTATGCAACCTTAAATGATAAATGGGGCAACGTAGATAAAAAAAATAAATAATAAAATACCGCTTAATTTCTAACTTTTACTTCTGAGGTTTTTTATTATTAAATAGTGCATCCATAATAACTTTAATACTATAAAACCCCATAGCAATAGCGGCTATTGAAAGTATTGCTCCGACAATAACTACGGGCCAAAAAAGTATATTGTCTTGATTTCTAAAAGCTTGATAGAGTATTATGGGTGCTCCAAACATCAAGCCGATGGTATAGGCGATGTACTTTAAGCCTTTAACTAATAGATCTTTATCGGTATGCATTCTTTATTCAATTACTATTGATTGTGTAAAAGTTTGACAAACTGCAAAATAGCCTAAGGCAAAATTACCAGTATCTTCGACATTATCAAAAGTATTTATATTATCAATATTAGTAACATTTATAATATTTCCGCGAACTGTTGCTGATGGAGTTTGAAACGGACCTTGATCTCCACCAGCTTGAACAATTAACTGATTCATATAGTTGTAAAATGATTCATCAACACCTAATAAGCTGATTTCAATTTCTCTACCTACCTCAATATTTGAATCATAGAAATAAGAGAATTTGAAGGTCTGACCATTATAGAATTCATCTTCGGTTACCAAATAATCACCAAAATCTAGGTCTATTAAATAAAAATCATCTCGGTCTGCATCATCAGTAAATGTCACTTCAACTTCAGTTTCATCACCCGAAAAAAGGGTGTCATCTCCTTGTTCTAAACTTATAATTGGCGAAGCGGGTACAAAGCTGGTAATGGCAAGATAGCGGTTACCTTCGTGTTCGATTGCTAATTGCAATTCTCCTTCAGTAAAAAAGTCGGTATTCTTAGTGCCTTCATAAATACCAGGGGCTACTTCAAAAAATTGTACGGCCTGACTTTCAGCCCCTGAAGCTTCATAATCGGGATTTATAATTGCAATGGCTGAAAGGTCAGCTGGTACTAAATCATCAAAAAAAGAACTGGTTAAAGAGGCTTCAATACGTACAGTTGTAGCTTTCTGTTCTACATTTAGTCTAATGAGGGCATCAATAGCTAAGCGAGGTGGTGTTTGTGGCACTGCCACGTCTACCACATCTTCACAAGCTAAACAAAGCATGGCAACAGCAAAAAAACTATATATCTTTTTCATTTCTACTAAAATTTAAAGTTATAGGTAACTGCCGGAACTATTCCGAATATTGAAGTTCTTACCGCTTCATTCGCGCCGGTGTCATCATTACTTCTAAAATTAATTGAAGCTGCATTTTTTCTTGAATATACATTGTAAATACTAAAAACCCATTCGGCTTTAAAATCTCTATTTTTATTCTTTTTCGGCGTTAAAGTTGCAGAAATATCAATGCGGTGATAGTCAGGTAAACGTTCTGTATTTCGTAATCCGTAGTAAGGCACGGTTAATTGTTGAAACTCAAATTGACCAACGGGGTAGTTTGTGGGCTGCCCAGTTTGATAAACAAAATTGGTGTTGAAGTTCCATTTATCATTTAAGTCATAGCTACCAAATAAAGAAATGTCGTGTGTTTTATCATAGGGTGTATTATACCATTGTCCAAAATTGATACCGGTTTCTAAATTAGACCTACCATTGTCGACCGTTGCAACTCTTCCAGGTGTGCGTTGTTCAGATTTAGATAAGGTGTATGCAAGCCAACCTTGAAACCTTCCTTCATTTTTTCGAAGTAAAAATTCTAGTCCGTAAGCCCTAGCTTCTCCATTTAGTATTACTGTTTCGATAGCGTCATTGGCAATTAAGTTAGCACCGTCTATATAATCTATTCGATTTTGAATGTCTTTATAAAAAACCTCAGTTTCTATCGAAAATTCTTCATCTTTAATATTCTTAAAAAAACCTAAAGCATATTGATCTAATAATTGAGGTTTTGTAAATGGCCCACTTGGCGTCCATACATCTAAAGGAGTAGGGGAGCTTGTATTGGAAAGTAGATGAAGATATTGCGCAAGGCGAGTATAACTCGCTTTTACAGAACTATTATCGTTGAAGGTATAAGACAAAGAGGCGCGAGGTTCAAAATTATTGAAGGTTGCTAAGTTTCCACCACCTTTAGTATTTACGGTTTCAATGGGTTCTGCTTCTTGATAAATCAATAAAAAAGGATCGAACAGCACTGGGTTGTTATTGGCATAGACATTCAATTCATCTTGCCCCAACCTTATGAAATTGCTAAAACGTAATCCGTAGCCCAAACTTAAATTTTCTGTTATATCATGCTCAATATCAATATAAGCTGCAAACTCATTAGCAAATTTTTTAGTGAGTTGGTCTTCTATAATTCCAGATTCAGCGTTGCTTGGTTCAATTTCTCCAGGGTTAAAACTGTAATAAATATTATTGATTCCATAATTGACTTGAAGTTTATCGCTTAAATAATGCTTTAAATCATATTTAACATTAAAATTTTGAATACCAGATTGCCAATCAAAACCTACGAAATCTAATTTTAGTCCGTAGTAATAATCTGAATATATGAGCGATAAATTGGAAAATAGTTTATCTGAAAATAAATGATTCCATCTGAAGTTACCGACGGAATTACCGTAGGTATTTACAAAACTATCATTGATACCAAAAACATCACGACCGAAATAACCAGACAGATAAATACTGTTTTTATCGTTAATATTATAATTTAGTTTGGTGTTTAAATCATAGAAATATGCAGTATTATCTTGATCAAAGAGCGGTAAAAATAAATGCGCATATGAACCACGGCCACCTATTAAAAATGCAGCCTTGTCTTTTATTATAGGGCCTTCAATAAGTAGTCGACTTGCGACAGCGCCGATTCCTCCGTTAATTTTTAACTCCTTACTATTACCTTCTTTTTGGAAAATATCGAGTACCGAAGAAACGCGACCACCATATCGGGCGGGTATACCACCTTTGTACAACTTAATATCTTTAATTGCGTCTGGATTAAAAACGGAGAAAAATCCGAATAGATGAGAAGAATTAAATATAATAGCTTCATCTAAAAGGATAAGGTTTTGATCAACTGCGCCACCACGTACATTAAATCCAGAAGCGCCTTCACCAGCATTAGTAACACCTGGAAGTAATAATATAGATTTAATAACATCTGCCTCACCAAGAATAACGGGTATTTTTTTTATAGTTTCAACCGACATGGTATTAACACTCATCTGCGGAGTTCTAATGTCCATCTTTTCAACATCTTCAGTTACAATGACTTCTTCAAGTTGTTCTGCTTCCTCAATAAGTTGAAAATTTACTTTCTTGTTCTCGGTTAATAGTATTTTCTGATTAATGTTTTGAAAGCCTAGGTAGCTAACCTGAATGGTATATTCACCTTGTGGTAAGGTAAGCGAGTAAAAACCGTATTCATTGGTGGTTACACCAGTGCGTAATTCTGGTACTGCGATAGTTACACCAATAAGGGTTTCATTACTTGAGGCTTCAGTGATAGAGCCACTGATAGTGAATTTTTGTTGTGAATATGAATATATGGTAAAATTTAGCAGTAAAAAGAAAAGAATTATAGCACGTTGGTTCATTCAACCTATTTTCTATAAAAATAAAGAGAAATCTATGAACTTTTTAAGAGTTAACATTTATTTTAAAAAACAAAAATCCTTCACATTTTAATGCGAAGGATTTTTATAAAATGTATTAAAATTAAGTTTTAGATTTTCTCTAAGATGGAATTTAAAGTAGCACTTGGTCTCATTGCTTTAGCTACTAAATCACTATCAGGCATATAGTATCCGCCAATATTTTGTGAATTTCCTTGTGCTTCAATGAGTTCGTTTACAATTTGAGTTTCATTCTTCGAAATGTCATTGTAAACCTCTGTAAATAGTGTCTTTAATTCAATATCGGCATCTTGATTAGCCAAAGCTTCGGCCCAATAAAAAGCTAGATAAAAATGACTTCCTCGTGTATCAAGCTCTTTTACTTTTCTAGATGGAGATTTGTCATTATCAAGAAATTTTTCAGTTGCACCATCCAAAGCATCACCAAGAACTTTGGCTTTCTTATTATCATATTTCTCTCCAAAGAACTCTAGAGAAACTCCTAATGCTAGAAACTCTCCAAGAGAATCCCATCTTAAGTGACCTTCTTCAACGAATTGTTCAACATGTTTTGGTGCAGAACCTCCAGCCCCAGTTTCAAATAAACCACCGCCATTCATCAAAGGAACAATAGATAACATTTTTGCGCTAGTACCAACTTCTAAAATTGGAAAAAGATCAGTTAAATAATCTCTTAGCACATTTCCAGAAACAGAAATTGTGTCTTTACCATCCTTAATTCTATCTAAGGTGAACAAAGTCGCATTGATAGGTGATAGAATACGAAGATCTAATCCTTCGGTATCTAACTCTTTTAGGTATACATTTACTTTTTTTATTAATTCTGCATCGTGAGCACGATTTTCATCTAACCAAAATACAGCAGGTGTTTGAGAGGCTTTGGCTCGTGATACAGCAAGTTTTACCCAGTCTTTAATAGGGGCATCTTTTACTTGGCACATTCTCCAAATATCACCTGTTTCAACATTGTGTTGAATTAATACCGTACCACTGCTATCAACAACTTGAACGATACCGCTATTTGCTATTTCAAAAGTTTTATCGTGAGAACCATACTCCTCAGCCTTTTGAGCCATAAGGCCAACATTAGGCACTGTACCCATAGTTGTTGGGTCAAAAGCACCATGTTCTTTACAAAAGTTTATGGTAGCGGTATATATACCTGCATAGCTGCTATCTGGAATAACAGCTTTCGTATCTTGAGATTCACCATTGGCATTCCACATTTGACCAGAGTTACGAATCATTGCTGGCATTGAAGCATCAATAATAATATCGCTTGGTACATGAAGGTTGGTAATACCCTTGTCTGAATTAACCATTGCTAAATCTGGACCGTTAGCTATAGCAGCTTTTATATCCGCTTTGATTTCAGCATTTTTTGTAGCTGGTAGTTCTTCTAGTTTGTTCAGTAAATTTTCTAAGCCGTTGTTTGGGTTAATACCTAAAGATTCAAATGTATCACCGTGTTTAGCAAATACATCTTCGAAATATACTTTTACTGCGTGACCAAAAATAATAGGGTCAGATACCTTCATCATCGTTGCTTTCATATGTAATGAAAACAAAACCCCTTGTTCTTTTGCATCAGTCACTTGCTGTTTTAAAAAAGCTATCAGTGCTTTTTTTCGCATTACGGTGGCATCAATAATTTCACCTTCAAGTAAAGAAACTTTTTCTTTTAGCGTTGATGTTGAACCATCATTTGCAACTAAAACTATTTTAACATCAGTCGCCTCTGATAGGGTCAAAGATTTTTCATTGAATTGAAAATCACCCTCACCCATGGTTGCAACATGTGTTTTAGAGTCGGCCACCCAAGCCCCCATTGTATGAGGGTTTTTCTTCGCATAATTTTTTATAGCACGAGGGGCTCTTCGATCGGAGTTTCCTTCTCTTAAAACAGGGTTTACCGCGCTGCCTTTTATTTTGTCGTATCTTGATTTTACTTCTTTGTCGGCATCATTAGAAGGCTCATCTGGATAATTTGGTACCGCAAAGCCCTTATCTTGTAATTCTGAAATCGCTTCTTTTAATTGAGGAATTGAGGCACTAATATTAGGTAATTTAATAATATTTGCTTCAGGGTTTTTAGCCATTTCACCCAATTCTTGTAAGTCATTAGATGCCCTTTGATCTTCTTTAAGAAAATCAGGAAAAGTTGCTATAATTCTAGTAGCCAATGAAATATCTTTTGTTTCAAAAGTTATTCCTGATGTTTTGGTAAATGCCTTAATAATTGGTAGAAAAGATTGGGTTGCTAACGCAGGAGCTTCGTCAGTCTTGGTATATAAGATTTTAGCCATTGAAGTGATGTTTTGTTTTAAGCGAGGCAAATATACGACTATAGCTGTAAATTAGTGAGGTTGCGCACTAATCTTTTGTAGATGCGTATGGCAGTTGTAGAATAACAAAACCCATATCATTGTACAAGTACATTGATATGGGTTTTTAGAAAAAGTTTACAATCATGTTGTTTTATTTTTCAATAAAACGGCAACCATTGATTGCCATTGCGTCACTTTTTCAACGTTTGAAATAGTTATGTTCTTCAGTATCAACCCAAGCAACACAACTTATTTCTTTTTTGAGGTCTTTATGAAGGTATCTAACAGAACCAAAGTTCCTAGTTTATACGATCATTCACATTTTTTTAATTAGCGACAGCCAAATAAAACGAATGCTCATTATACTAAATCTCAAAAGTGATTTTATTCACAACTGTATTCATTAATAATTAAACCACAATATAAAGAACGTAAGCTTTATAGTGACTTTCTATTACTATCAATCTTGATAGTAATTTTCTTTCACATTCTAATTTACAAAAAAAATGGTATTCATAAATAATTTTAACATTCTAATAATCAACGATATATCAACATTAGTTGTCAACAATTGTGAACAAAAAAGCCCCTTTTTTGAAAATCAAAAAAAGGGCTTAGCTATATTGAGTTAGTATATACGCTTACTTACGTACTTCTTTAATTCTAGCTTTCTTACCAGTAAGACCTCTAAAATAATAAATACGTGATCTACGAACTTTACCTCGTTTGTTTACTTCAACTTTCTGAAGTGCCGGCATGTTTACCGGAAAGATACGTTCAACACCAACGGTACCTGACATTTTTCTAATGGTGAAAGTTTCAGTAGCTCCAGAGCCTCTTCTTTGAATTACTACACCTTTAAAAAACTGTGTACGTGTTTTTTCACCTTCCTTAATTTCGTAATAAACAGTAATTGTGTCACCAGATGAGAAATTTGGAAATTCTTTTTTAGTTACAAATTCGTTTTCTACATATTGAATTAATGCTTCCATTATTTTTATTTTTCAATGAAATTCAAACTAACATTCACGATTTTCGTCAGAGGTTAATTTAACAGATTGCAAAAGTAGTTTATAAATTAAAACCTACAATGTTTTTTTTAAAATAATTATAGGCCAGTTTTAATTAAGCAAGTCTGGTCTGCGCTCTAAAGTTCTTTTATGCGCCTCATTTTCGCGCCATTCTTCAATTTTTGGAAAATTACCACTTAGTAGAATTTCTGGTACTTTCATGCCCTTATATTCTGCTGGCCTGGTATATACTGGTGGAGCTAATAAATTATCTTGAAATGTGTCGGTTAAAGCAGAAGTTTCATTATTTAAAACACCAGGAATTAAGCGTATAACAGCATCACAGAGTATTGCAGCACCTAATTCCCCACCTGATAACACATAATCACCCACTGAAATCTCTCGGGTTATAAACATATCGCGTACACGTTGGTCAACTCCCTTGTAATGACCACAGAGTAGTATTAGATTTTTTTGCAAAGAAATTCCGTTTGCTATTTTTTGATTTAATGTTTCTCCATCGGGTGTTAAATAGATAATATCATCATAGGTTCTTTCTTCTTTTAGCTGAGAGATGCATTTGTCAATAGGCTCAATCATTAATACCATACCAGCACCACCACCAAACTGATAGTCATCTACTTGGTTGTAACTCTTATTAGTGTAATCGCGAATATTGTGAAAATGTATTTCTACCAGGCCCTTTTCTATTGCTCTTTTTAGAATAGAGGCTTCAAAAGGACTTTTAATCAACTCAGGTAGTACTGTGATTATATCAATTCTCATAGAAATTTGATGCTTGTAATTAGTGGTGAGACCAAAAATAGTGAAAACAGGCTGTATCTTTTTTCCAACCTAAGCGTTCATATAATTTTTGCGCAGGATTATCAATTGCAGTTTCTAGGGCTAGGCCTTTAAAATTTAAATCTTTACAATAGGCTTTCGAATGGTTTAATAATGCTTCGCCAACGCCTTTATTTCTGTGATTTTTAGAAACAAACAAATCATTTAAAATAAAAATAGGTTGAAGTGAAACAGAAGAAAAAGAACGATATAGTTGTACAAAACCAACAGCATCATTATTTATAAAAGCCAAAAATATTTCAGATTCTTTGTTTAAAATTCTGTTTTGAATAAAGTGCTTAGCAGCTAATAAATCAGATTTTTGCTTATAAAAAACGCGATATTGATCAAATAAAGGAGCTATTAAAGTGAGGTGTTCTACTTCGGCCTTAACTATGTGCATGTTTATAGGGCTAAAAAAAGCTCCAAAAAAGGAGCTTTATTTTATTTTGATTTTTTGTACTTGTTAATTTCGTCTTGAAGTTGCCTACTAATCTTTTGTTCTCTTTCGAGGGCCCTTCTTCTATGGTCTTCATATTCAACTTCAACTTCAGAAAGCGAGGTTTTCGCTTCTTGTGTCAGAATATTGCTTCTTCTAAACTTATACATGAAAAAAAGCATCAAGCCAAGTAAGCCTGCAATTATAGACCACAAAATGGAGTTGTAGGTGACTTTCGAAACTAAAATACCTAGAAAAGACATACTATCTTTTTCTTCAGTCACACCTTCTAGATTATTAGTGGTTTCTTCAAGTTTCTTGTTAATAGATGCAATTGTAGCTTCGTGTGTTGAAATTGTCGCTTTTAATTCAGCGGTTCTAGCATTAAAACCTTTGAGACTATCTAGAACATTCTGGCGAAGTTTATCTAATGACAACGTACGAACTACTTCATACTTTTTACCATCAGATCTATAGTTTCCAGACTTTTTATAAATAAATTCAAATTGACTATTTATAGAGCCTTTATCCAAAGATAATTCGGGTGTTTCTTGAGCGTTTGAAACAGCAAAAAGCAAACAAAATGACACTGCCAGCAGTATTCTAAAACCTTTCATGTAAGTGGTTCTTGAGTTTAAAAATTGATTTAGAGGGAACTAAAGTAATTCAATAATCTCAATTAAGAAAAAAAAATGATAAATACGTTTTTAAAGGTACGTTTTAAGAACCCATATTGGATGTTTAAAGGGTACCTATTTTCGCTTTTTAATAATACGTAAATCTTCTAACTTTTGCAATGTATTTTGCTAACCGAATAACTTGATGAGAATACCCGTACTCGTTATCATACCATATATAAAGTATAATATTCTTACCATTTTTATCTACGATAGTTGCTTTGCTATCATATATTGATGGGGCTGAAGTACCAACGATATCGGAAGATACCATTTCTTTACTTAACGAATATTTTATTTGTTCTACCAAGTCACCTTCAAGAGCATACTTTTTCAAAATAGTGTTGATGCCGTCAATTGAAGTTTTATTCTTAATTTCTAGATTTAGAATAGCTAAAGAACCATTAGGTACTGGAACTCTAATTGCATTCGACGTAAGCTTTCCTTTTAATGCTGGTAGTGCTTTTGCAACAGCTTCTCCGGCCCCGGTTTCAGTAATTACCATATTTAAAGCAGCAGCACGACCTCTTCGGTATTTTCCATGCATGTTATCAACTAAATTCTGATCATTAGTGTAGGCATGAATAGTTTCTAGATGACCTTTTTGAATGCCGAGTGAATCATCTATGACTTTCAAAATTGGAGTGATCGCATTTGTGGTGCATGAAGCTGCTGAAAAAATCTTGGTTTTATCAGGGTGGTAATCATTTTGATTGACACCATGCACAATGTTGGGCACTTCTTTGCCTGGTGCAGTTAATAATACTCTTGAAGCACCTTTTGCTTTTAAATGTCTGCTCAATGCCGTTTTATCACGAAATGCGCCAGTATTGTCAATCACTAAAGCATCTGAAATTCCATATTTTGTATAGTCTATATCTTCTGGTTGAGCAGCATTTATAACGTGTACCGTAGTTCCATTTATGATAAGTGCATTTTTTTCAGGATTCGTATCAACAGTTCCCATGAATTTTCCATGCACAGAATCCGTCCGTAATAAATTTGCTCTTTTCTCTAAAATATCAGGGTTGCTTTGTCCGCGTGTAACAATAGCCCGTAGCCTTAATTGATTTCCTTTACCAGTTTTTGACATTAATTCTCTTGCCAAAAGTCTACCGATTCTTCCGAAGCCGTATAAAACAACATCCTTCGGTTTAATGCTTTCTGATTTGCTTGCTTCTTTTAGTTTGGTAAGAACAAATGCTTTAACATTATTAGAATTATTATCATCAGAGTGGTACTCATAGGTCAACTTACCAATATCTAGTTTGGAAGGGGGGAGTTTTATATCGTTAATTGCTCTTAAAATTTCAACAGAGTCAAAAATAGAAATCGGTTTTTGAACAAACTCGCCAGCGTATTCATGCAACTGAATAATATCACTAACCGTTTTGTCAATAATTTGATTTTTAAAAAGTACAATTTCGATAGACTTGTCATACCATAAATCACTAGTGATTTTGATAAATTCGGTAGTTGCTTTTCTTCTATCGGCTTGAAAAGCAAGTTCTTTTTCGTAGGATTTTGAATTAGGCATATAATGGTGTGTTATTTATAATTTTTTGCAAAAATATAAATTTAAAACAGCTTTACTTTGGTTATTCGCAAAAAAAACACCTCAATAGAGGTGTTTCTTAAGAATATCTTATGTTTATTGAAATATAAGCCTTTCTCTTTCACCATTTTCATCAATCATAGTGATACTAGTTTTGCCATATTTCGAAATCTGACCAAAAAGATTTTTTGCATCTTGAATATTGCCAATTTCTTCATCATCTACAGATAATAATACTTTACCGTTTAAGCCATAGCCTCTGTAGGTTTCTGGTACACCAACAATTTTAACACCCTTCTTGGTGTCAAATTTCTTCATATCATCTTTACTTAGGTTTTTAACTTCTAAGCCCATAATTGGTACAACCAATGTTTGTCTTTCTTTTAATGTAACTGGAACTACAAATTGCTCACCATCTCTATCAATTGTTACTTCTACAACATCCTCTGGTCTTTTAGTTGATAGATAGCCAGTTAAATCTGGAAACTTTCTAACCGTAATTTTATCAATTTGTTTAATTACATCACCTTCTTGTATTTCAGCATCAGCCGCACCAGAGCCTTCTTCAACACCTGAAACATAAACTCCTTCAATTTCATTGAGCCCTTCTTTGATGGCATAGGGACTATTCATGTTAATGGCATTTATACCTAAAATACCTTTTTGAATAGAACCATATTCCATAATGTCTTCCACAATTTTACGTGCAATATTACTTGGTACTGCGAAAGAATATCCAACATATGAACCAGTTTGCGAAGAAATTGCAGTATTTATACCTACTAAATCCCCGTTAGTGTTGACTAGAGCTCCACCGCTATTACCAGGGTTTACAGCTGCATCGGTTTGAATAAATGATTGGTTTCTACCAAGATTTCTTGCCTTAGCACTTACGATGCCTGCAGTTACAGTTGATGTTAGGTTGAAAGGGTTACCCACTGCAAGTACCCATTCACCAATTTTTGTATTGTCAGAATCTCCAAATGCTAAATACGGCAATTTTCTTTCTGTTTCAATTTTCAGTAAAGCGATATCGGTATTCGGGTCTGAACCTATCAATTCTGCATCGTACGACTTGTTGTTATTTAAGGTAACTTGTAACTGATCAGATTTAGCAATTACATGATTATTGGTTACAATGTAGCCATCAGATGAAATAATAACACCTGAACCAGAGCCTACTTGTGCTCTTTGACTTCCTCCGTTACCAGATCCATAAAAGAAATCCCAAGGGCTACTTCCTGTTCTTCCTTTAGTGACACTTTTAATGTGAACAACTGCATTTACGGTGTTTTCTGCGGCCACAGTGAAATCAATTTCATTGATTCCTGATCCATTGGCAGAGGTGGGCGTATAGCTTGTATTAAAAACAGAGTCTGTATTATTTGAGTCTAAAATTGTAATGGTCGAATCTTCAAAAAACAGCTTATAAGCACCTAAGGTTATTGCTCCAGCAAAAATTGAGACTAATAAAAGGCTTCCGAATTTCTTCATAATTGTTTGTAAATATTAAAGTTATACCTCAAAATTATAAATTTTATGGTTTTAAGAGTTTGCTTTTAACTAGTTTTTAACTGCTAAAAAATCCTTAAGAAATGTTCTATCTTTGCCTTTCAAGTGGAATCTATGAAGTTAAATTTTTATAAATATCAAGGTACTGGCAACGATTTTGTAATGCTTGATAATCGTAATTTACTTTTTCCAAAGGAAGATGTAAAATTGATTTCATTCTTGTGTGATCGAAGATTTGGAATCGGAGCAGATGGTTTAATACTTTTAGAAGATGATGAAAAACATGACTTCAAAATGGTGTATTACAATTCTGATGGTAACCCAAGTACAATGTGCGGAAATGGGGGAAGGTGTTTAGTGGCTTTTGCCCGGCAATTGGGTGTTATTTCTAATTCTGCATCATTTAATGCTGTTGATGGGGTGCATTTAGCTAGTATTAAAGATGACATTGTTAGCCTTCAAATGAATGATGTTTTAGAAGTGTTTGAAAAACCCAATTCTTTTTACTTAGATACTGGGTCTCCCCACCACGTACAATTAGTTGAAAACCTTAAGGATATGAATGTTGATGTTGAGGGCGAGAAATTACGATACGGGTTATATGGTGCTGCAGGTAGTAATATTAATTTTGTAGAACAGTCATCGTCTAATTCTTTTGCAGTTCGTACCTATGAAAGAGGGGTAGAGGGTGAGACCTTGTCTTGTGGTACTGGGGTTACAGCGGTTGCGTTAGCCATGTATCATTCAAAGAAAACTACAAGTAATGAAATAACCATTCATGCTAAAGGGGGAGATTTGAACGTGCGTTTTGAAGATAACAATGGATATAAGAAGGTGCATTTGGTTGGGCCTGCTATATTTGTCTTTAAAGGTGAAATTGAATGTTAGAACTGAAAGGTCATCGCATTTTTTTACGAGCAATTGAGCCTAAAGATTTAGACTTTCTTTACCCGCTTGAAAACGATACTAGCCTGTGGGAAGTTAGCGGTACAATTACTCCGTTTTCTAAAGATGTTTTACAATTATACCTGCAAAATGCACATCGTGATATTTATGATGTAAAGCAACTTCGTATGTGTATTTGCGACGCTAATAACGAAGAAGTTGTAGGTTTAATAGATGTATTCGATTTTGATCCCAAAAATAAAAGAGCAGGGCTAGGTATAGTGGTGCACAAGGACGATTTAAGAAATAAGGGTTTTGCTTCTGAGGCTATTGAATTACTTTGTAATTATGTCTTAAAATATTTAGACTTAAAACAGCTTTATGCAAATGTTGCGGAAGATAATGAGGTAAGTGTTTATTTATTTGAAAAATTAGGTTTCGAAAGGGTAGGAGTTAAAAAAGATTGGATCTTTTTTAACGGAGTTTATAAAAATGAAATTTTATTCCAAAAAATACTATCATAAATGTATATAAAGAAAATTTTACTAGGTATTGTAGTTATTGGACTAATCATAGGAGCAATTTTCGCCTATATGGTATATGGTGCATTCTTTAATCCCAATACTGCATTTAATAATAGGGAGGCAACACTATTTATTCGATCAACAGATTCATTTCGTGATGTTCAAGAATCACTAAACCCTCTACTTATTGACTCAAAGACATTTGAACGAGCTGCCGAACAAAAGGGATATGCAGCCAATGTTAAAGCCGGTAAATATATCATTTCAAAGGGCATGAATAATAATGAGATTATTAATCGCCTTCGAGTGGGAAATACGCCAGTTAAAGTGGCATTTAATAATCAAGAAAGGGTAGAAGATTTGGCTGGTCGCATTGCGTCACAAATTGAGCCTGATAGCATTGCTTTATTAAAAGCATTTACTGATGTTGATTTTCTAAAAGAAAATGGTTTCAATATAGATACTAAGTTGGCAATGTATATACCTAATAGCTATGAGTTTTTTTGGAATACTTCAGCTATAAAATTTAGAGACCGAATGCTTAAAGAATATCGCAGATTTTGGAATGATGAACGTCTTTCAAAAGCAAAAGCTTTAAACCTAGAACCCAATGAAGTTATTTCTCTAGCTGCTATTGTTCATAAAGAAACTGCTAAAGTTGATGAACGGCCTCGTGTTGCAGGATTATATCTTAATAGAATTCGAAAAGGAATGTTACTTCAGGCAGACCCAACAGTGATATATGCATTAAAAAAGCATCAGAATAACTTTGATCTTATTATTAAAAGAGTGCTATATAAAGACTTAGAACTTGATTCGCCTTATAATACATATAAATATAGAGGTGTGCCGCCGGGACCGATTACGATGCCAGATATATCAGCTATAGATGCTGTTTTAAGCTCAGAAAAGCATGAATATATCTATATGGTAGCAAATGTTGAAGATTTTGGTTATCATAAATTTGCCAAAACTGCAGCGCAGCATAACCAAAATAAGGTGCAATATATCCGATGGATTAATTCCCAAAAAATCAAGAGATAGGTAGATGGGCTTGTTTTTAAGACCTGTTAACTAAATTTAAAGACTTTTAACAAAGCCTTGTCATTTGAGTTTTAGAAACTAAGCTACCTTTGTCTATTGAAATTTAAGCTGGCGCTATTTTAGCCTTAAGTCTTAAGAAACGACAATGTATGAGAAAGTGGATGCGATATACAAGTCCTCTAATCGTTGCCTTTATTTTATTGAGTTATGCATTTATGCCTACTGAGGTAGAAGTGCCTGAAGCTCTTAAAGTAACTAAACCTACGCCAGTTTTGTTTCCTCAAAATAAAACTGTTTTTAGTACCGCTATTGTAGCTCCTCCATTTTTAGGTAGCACCTATAATGGTTTTAAAGAAGCTTTGGCTTTTAAAGAATCTCAAGGGAATTATTTTACAATAAATACTTTGGGTTATTTAGGAAAATACCAATTTGGTATTGGAACTTTACAATTACTAGGAGTTTATGATGCTACAAGTTTTTTGAATGATCCTCAATTACAAGAAAAAGTGTTTCAAACTAATATTGCGCGGAATAAGTGGATTCTAAGACGCGATATTAAAAGATTTGATGGTCTGTGGATAAAAGGCGTACAAGTAACGGAGTCTGGTATGTTAGCTGCTGCGCATTTGGCAGGTGCTGGTAATGTGAAAAAGTATTTGCGTTCGAACGGGCGCTATGATGTTAAAGATGCCTATGGAACTGATATTGCGGCTTACATCAGAAAGTTTTCTGGATATGATGTTTCTAAGATTTCTGCAAAAAGAAATCCGAAGATTTAATAATACTATGTATATATGAAGATGGGTAGACCCTGGCAGTTTTGTCAGGGTTTACTTTTTTACGCCTGTATGATGAAAATTGAGGGTCTCTTATGCAGTTCAATAGGTGACTTCTTCCATTCTGCAATTGATTTTGTTGCTATATATTCTGTTGCTAACGTAATATCACAAGCAATACAAAGTAGGGTTTGATTTGATAGAGACTTCAGCATTTCAGCTAACAACCTATCGTTTCGGTATGGTGTTTCAATAAACAGCTGTGATTGACCTTGATCATTTGAAATCCGCTCCATTTTCTTTAAGGCTTTCTTTCTTTCTGAATTGTCAATGGGTAGGTATCCATTAAAGGCGAAATTTTGACCATTCATTCCACTTGCCATAAGCGCAAGAAGAATAGAAGATGGACCTACTAGTGGAACTACTTTAATACCTTTTCTGTGGGCAATTTTAACTACTTCAGCACCCGGGTCAGCTATTCCTGGGCAACCAGCTTCTGAAAGAATACCCATATTGTTTCCAGATAGACATGGATCGAGAAACCCTGGTATTTCTTGTGGTTCTGTGTACTTATTTAATACTTCGATTTGAAGTTTTGGTTGAGATTTACTTGAACTAATTTTCTTTATAGCACTACGAGCGGTTTTTTCATTTTCAACGATATAGTAATCGATGTTTTCAATTGCTCTCTTTATGGCGATCGGAAGCACTTCTAGAGGTTCGTTGTCTCCTAGCGTAGTAGGTATTAAATATAATTTACCAAAATTTGAATTTTCTACAGCCATTTATGAATTGTGTATTGCATTTAATTGTATAGCAATTTTATCGCAGGCATTATTTATTAGGTGATAGACTATTTCAAATCCGTCATCTTCATCGTAGTAGGGGTCTGGTACTTCTTCAGTAATAGTTCGGTCATTACTTAATAGTAATTGTACTTTGCTGATGTCATCAGTATTTCTTGCTTTGGCAATTACATTGGTGTAGTTGCTCTTGTCCATCACGAAAATAAAATCAAAAGCATCAAAATCTTTAGTTGAGAATTGACGGCAACGCTGATTGCTTATGTCAATATTGTACTTTTTTGCAACAGCAATACTTCTGTAATCTGGTTGTTTTCCTATATGAAAACCACCGGTGCCAGCAGAATCAACAAAAACTTGATTTGATTTAACTTTTTCTTTTAAAATGCCTTCAGCTAATGGAGATCTACAAATATTACCTAAGCAGACCATCAAAACCTTAGTAACCATTTTATTCTAAGAGAATTTTTTGGTGAGATCTTCAATATACTTTCTAAACTGTTTGTCAGTTTCCGCTAAGTTATCAACTGTTTTACACGCATGCAATACGGTTGCATGATCTCGCTTTCCGATTTGAGAACCTATACTTGCCAATGAAGCTTTAGTAAATTTTTTGGCAAAAAACATTGCCAATTGTCGCGCTTGAACAATATGTCTTTTTCTGGTTTTCGATTGTAGGGTTGCAACATCCATTTCGAAATAATCAGATACCACCTTTTGAATGTAATCGATTGATACTTCACGTTTGGTGTTTTTAACAAACTTCTCTACAACTTGTTGAGCCAACGCTAAGGTAACTTCCTTTTTATTAAATGAAGACTGCGCAATTAGAGAAATTATAGCTCCTTCTAATTCACGAATATTTGTTTTAATATGTTTCGCAACATATTCAATAATATCATCTGGCATTTCTACGCCATCACGATATAATTTGTTTTTTAATATTGATATTCTTGTTTCATAATCAGGATTCTGTAACTCTGCAGATAATCCCCATTTGAAACGAGAAAGTAATCGTTGCTCAATGTCTTGCATATCTACAGGAGCCTTGTCAGAAGTCAAGATAACTTGCTTACCGTTTTGGTGCAGGTGATTGAATATATGAAAGAATACATCTTGAGTGCCTGATTTACCCGATAAGAATTGAACATCATCAATGATTAATACATCAATTAACTGGTAAAAATGTATAAAATCATTTCTAGTATTCTTTTTAACTGATTCAATATATTGTTGCGTAAATTTTTCCGCAGAAATATAAAGTACAGTTCTTTCAGGATATTTGTCTTTTATCTCAACCCCAATAGCATGAGCTAAATGCGTTTTTCCTAAACCAACACCACCAAAAACTAAAAGTGGGTTGAATGAAGTTCCTCCGGGCTTATTTGCTACAGCCATACCTGCAGAGCGTGCTAAGCGGTTGGAGTCTCCTTCTAAGAAATTGTCAAAATTATAATTCGGATTTAACTGAGATTCTATTTTGATATTACGAATACCAGGAATAACAAAAGGATTACGTAATTCAGGATTTTTTGATTTTATAGGTACATCCATTTCTTGTGGAACCAAATTTCCTCTATTAGAGCTAGGTATCTTTTCTGTAAATGGTTCTTTATTTCCGTAGGTATTTTCCATACGGATGATGTACACCAATTTTGCAGATTCACCTAGTTCTTTTGTAAGTGCAACTTTAAGAAGTTTAACGTAATGTTCTTCAAGCCACTCATAGAAAAATTTACTTGGTACTTGAATGCTTAAAGCATTCTCAGAAAGTTTAATCGGTTTGATAGGTTCAAACCAAGTTTTGAATGCCTGCGGTTGGATATTATCTTTGATAAACGCCAAACAATTGTTCCATACGGAATTAGCAGTTACACCCATGCTTAAACTTCTCTTCTTTTTTGGTTAGTGTTTCGTCTTGTAGGTAAAAACTAAGTCGAGGCAGACTGTTTTTTCTATAAGGGCAAATATGTGAACAAAAAACCTAAAAAAAAAATGAAATAGTATTGAATTTAAGCTTTTTTTTTCCCATGTTCGCAACCCATTATTGGGAATCTTCTAAATGTAATTTTTTTTTATTAAACCGCCATGAAGTTTAACGAATTTTCTTTTCGAGTACGTTACAGTGAAACTGATCAGATGGGTGTGGTATATCACGGCAATTATGCGCAATACTTAGAGTTGGGTAGGGTAGAGTGGTTACGTTCTATGGGAATTTCTTACAAACAAATGGAGGAAAATGGAGTTATGCTTCCCGTTATTTCCTTACAGATATCTTACAAAAAATCGATTAAGTACGACGATCTAATTACCATACGCACCATACTTAAAAAAAAGCCTGGGGTTAAAATAGAATTTGATTTTGAAATTTTCAACGAAGATCGCGACCTTTTGGCCGAAGCAAATGTAGTATTGGTCTTTATGGATATGAAAAAAAACAGACCAATTCGTTGTCCAAAATATTTGCTTGAAACTATAGATTCACATTCTTAAGAAAAAGGAATTTGTATTATTTGTTAGTTTTCTATAGCGTTAATTTTCACTTTATGTAGACTTTCAAAGTATTTGTTAATTGTTTCTGCTTCACTCTTTCTTACAGAAATTACAAGTTGACAACGTAACTCTAATTCTTGTTTAAGTATTTTAAATTGCTGTTGTTTAATAATACGCATCACCTTGTCCATGTCTTCATAACCAAAAACAAGTTTAAATTTTAAAGTAATAATCTTTGCTTTTATAACTGCTGCTTCTAAAGCCATTTGAGCAGCTGTACGATAGGCTGAAATGAGTCCACCAACACCAAGCTTGGTTCCGCCAAATACTCTAGTAACAGTTATCAAAACATTAGTGATTTCATAGGCCTGTATTTGACCGTAAATGGGTAAACCTGCAGAATTATTGGGTTCACCATCATCGTTCGTACGATATCTAATGTTTTCTGGGCCTAATTGCCAAGCATAACAAACATGGCCTGCATTATAATGTTTCTTTTTAAGACTTTCAATGATAGGCTTTACCTCAATTTCATTAGAAATAGGAATGGCCTGAGCAAAAAACTTACTTTTTTTTTCTTTGAAAAGTATCTCTTCAGAAGGTTTTGAAACCGTACGGTATGTGCCTGTAAGTTTTGTCATTTATTATAAAGCAACCATTACAATACTTATAACAGCAATTGCAATGCCAATCCAATTTTTTTGACTTATATGCTCTTTAAAAAATAAAATACCTAGTAATGTAGAGCACATTACAATTGAAACATTATTTATGGTAAATATAGTAGCATTGGTTAATGTATTGTTTTGTAATGCACGTAATAAAAAATATATTGAAAAATAGTTTGGTATGCCTAAGGCAATACCGCCTAATATATTTTTTGTATCTATTTTGATTTTCTTTTTAAAAGCTTGTGTTAAGATTGTTAGGAGTCCGATAAATGCTGCAGATGCAAAAACAAACGCAGAAAATAAGGATAGTTCATCTGATGCCACAACTTCTTTTTGGAAATACGATAGACTCATGTCAATAGCACCAGATCCAATAAAGACAGCTGCAGGAAGCACAAGCAAAGATTGTTTTGTCACTATAGTTTTCTTTTTAATCGAAGCGAAATACACAGCGATTAGAGCGAGTAAAATTCCTATAATTTTCACAATACCAAGATGTTCTTGATAAACGATGACTCCAAATAATACAGGTATCACCAATGACATTTTAGTAGCCACAGATGCAACTGAAACCCCTAGTTGTTGTGAAGTTTTTGCCATAAGGTTAAATACAATTATAAACAGTAAACCAAGAGCAAATGCACCCCAGAACCATTTTTTTTGCGGTAAGGTGTCAAGTGATATAGTATCGTCATAAAAACCAAAACCTACACTACTTGCAACTAAATAGTTTATAATAATTGCATAATGTGTTTGAACTTTATAAACTGAGAAGAGTTTAAAAATAACAAATATTAAACTTGAGAATAATATACTTAAAGCTAGGTATAGCATCTATAATTTAGCGTTAAGCTGTACAATGTCTTCTTGACCGACTTTTAAATTCCAACACTGAATACCTAGGTCTAAAGCGGCATCTGTATTTTCTTTAGTATCATCAATAAAAAATGTTTCTTCTGCTTTCAAATTGTTGTTTTGAAGCACATAATTGTAAATAGCTGCTGTAGGTTTTCGAAGCCCAATTTCATGTGATAAGTAAAATTTTTCAAAACAATTTTTGAACCGGTTGTAACTTTTTTCGCCCATTTTACTGGCTACTTCTTCTATGTGGAGTGCGTTGGTATTGCTGAGTAAGAATAGCCGATATTCTTTCTCTTGTACTAAGTTTTCTAAAAAATTTAATCGATATTCCGGAAAATCTAACAACATACCATTCCAAATATCTATAATTTCATTTGTTTTTGCTTGAGGGTAAACTAATGAAAGTTCGCTGATAAACTTTTCAGAACTAATTGCGCCCACTTCATATTGATGATTGAGACTTAACAGTTCAGGACTTAATGCTGAAGTGCCTCCAAATCGTGCAATTTCTTTAAAAATGATTTCCTTATCTAGATTTATAAAGATATCTCCAAAATCGAAAATGATATTTTTAATCATGATAATATACGTTTAAGGTGTCTGTATCTATTTTTTTAGATGTTTTTAATTTACCTGAAAACTTAGGAGCAGGTATTCCTTCATTAAAGCTTGAAGAGCCTGTAAATACCCTAGCTTCATCCCATAGCTTTGCATCAATAAAACTTTTAAGGGTATGAGCTCCACCTTCAACTATTATACTTGAAATATGTTCTTTATGTAATATGTTACAAATTTGTTGCGGAAGTTCAGCAGAAAAATCAAGAACGGAATAACGCAGGTTTTCTAAATACTTTGTGCGGTCTGTTACAGAAGTTAAAACGAGTGTTGAAATGCTTCCATCTAAAACATGGTAATCGCCATGAATTTTTAAATTTTTATCAATGACTACTCGAAGCGGGTTTTTACCTGTCCAAAGCCTTACATCTAACTTTGGGTTATCTTCTAAAACGGTATTGGTACCAACTAAAATCGCTTGTTCTTCAGCGCGCCACTGATGCACCATTTGGCGAGCGTATACATTTGATATCCAATATGGTTGCTTGTCATTATTTCTTTTATGGTTTTCTGGGGCAATAAAACCATCTAAAGTTTCGGCCCATTTCAAAATAATGTAAGGTCTTTTCTTTTCATGAACTGTTAAGAAGCGTTTGTGATGAGTTCTACATTCATTTTCTAAAACACCTACGGTTACATCACAACCTGCTTGTCTTAATTTATTGATTCCACGACCAGCAACTTTTTCATGCGGATCTGAAAGTCCAACAACAACTTTTTTAATTCCTATCGAAATAATTAAATCAGCACATGGTGGTGTTTTTCCAAAATGTGAGCAGGGCTCAAGGGTAACATACAATGTTGCATCTTTTAGTAATGACTTGTTGGTAACAGAATTTATCGCATTTACTTCTGCATGAAAGCCACCGTATGCACTAGTGTAACCCTCTCCAATTATGGTATCATTGAAAACTATAACTGCGCCAACAGAAGGATTCGGAGCTGTAGTGCCTAGTCCGTTTTTAGCTATCTCAATACAGCGCAACATGTATTTTCTATGTATCTTCACAGCGCAAAAATCGACTTTTTTCTGCGAATTAATGCAGCCGAATAAAACTATTTCACGATGCTTTTAAGGGAAATAAAAAACATCTTTCATGTTGAACTTGATAACCAATATGCTAAAGAAGAAGTAGATAGTTTTTTTTATATTCTGATTGAAGATAAGTTGCAACTAGAGCGATTTACATTAGCCATAGAACCTAATTTGGTAATTTCTAAAGAACAAGAATCTGTACTTTTTGAAAGTCTAAGTAAACTAAAATTATTTGAGCCTATTCAATATATTATTGGAAAGTCTCATTTTATGGATCTCAATTTAAAAGTCGATAAAAATGTGCTGATACCACGACCTGAGACTGAGGAATTGGTTCGTTGGATACTCGAAAACAGCAAGGTAGGCAGTTCTTTAAATTCAAAAAAACTTAAAATTCTTGACATAGGTACCGGAAGCGGATGTATAGCAATTTCACTATCGAAAAATTTGAATCAAGCAGAAGTTTATGGTTTAGATGTTTCACATGAGGCTTTAGAAGTTGCTAAACATAACGCCTCGATAAATGATGTAGCCGTTACTTTAATAAACAAAAACATTCTTGAGATAGAAGATTTCGGTACTACTTATGATATTATTGTATCTAACCCGCCTTACGTTCGCGAATTAGAAAAAAAAGAAATGCATAAGAATGTTTTAGAACGTGAGCCAGATTTAGCACTTTTTGTTTCTGATCAAAATCCACTAAAGTTTTATGAGAAAATTGTTGCAATTGCATCTAAAAACTTAGAGAAAAATGGTTTATTGTTTTTTGAAATTAATCAATATTTAGCAAAAGAAACAGCACAGCTTTTAAGAAATAATAATTTTTCTGAAATTGAACTTAGAAAAGATATGTTTAATAATTATCGAATGCTAAGAGGTAAAAAATAATGTCGCATAAAAAATTTATTAGTAAAGGTGATGGTTTACCAAATTGGAGTAACCCAATAAGTCATGCCGTTGTGGTTAATAATATGTGTTTTGTTAGCGGTCAGCTTTCGGTTAATAGCGAAGGCAAATATGTAGAAGGAACTATAGAAAGTGAAACTGAATTGGCATTTGCTAATTTCTTTGCGGCCATTACTGCTTCAGGATTTGAAAAAAAAGATGTGGTATTTATTGATATTGCTTTTGATGATTTAAAGCATCTTTCAGCGGTAAATAAAATTTTCATGTCTCTTTTTCCTAAGGATAAAAGGCCTGCAAGAACCATTTACCAAGCTGCAGCATTGCCTTTTGGAGGAAAAATTAAGGTTACTGGTACCGCTGTAAAAGATATTATGGTTTAAAATTTTAAATAATAAATATTAGAATGGTTACCATAATTAATGCTTCAATAACTGTTTTGATATAATTAATAAGAGTCGTTAAAACATTACAAATACATGAGTGTTGAAAATCAAATTGAAAAATTAAGAAATGAACTTCGAGAACATAATCATAACTATTATGTATTAGATAATCCATCCATTTCAGATTATGATTTTGATATGAAGCTAAAAGAATTGCAAAGGCTTGAAGATGAGTACCCTGAGTTTTATGATGCATCCTCTCCCACCTTAAGAGTAGGGGGAATGATCACTAAAAATTTTCAAACTGTTGTACATGCACAGCGAATGTATTCTTTAGATAATTCTTACTCCAAAGAAGATTTAGAAGATTGGGAAAAAAGAATTCAGAAAGGTTTAGGAGACACTGAAGTTGAATTTACCTGTGAATTAAAATATGATGGGGCCTCTATCAATTTAACCTATGAAAATGGACAATTGATAAAGGCGGTTACAAGGGGTGATGGTTTTCAAGGTGATGATGTAACTACCAATATAAAAACGATCAATTCAGTACCATTGCAGTTAAAAGGAGATTACCCGCCTAAATTTGATATTCGTGGCGAAATTGTTCTGCCTTTTGAAGGGTTTGCTAAAATGAATGCAGAACGGGTTGCAAATGGAGAAGAACCATATATGAATCCTAGAAATACAGCTTCAGGAAGTTTAAAATTACAAGATAGTGCTTTGGTAGCTCAAAGGCCATTAGACTGTTTGCTTTATGGAATAGTGGGAGAAAATACAGGTATAGATACCCAATGGCAAATGTTAGAAAAAGCTCGAGAATGGGGGTTTAAAGTACCAACTATAGCAAAGCTTTGCAAATCTACCGATGAAGTTATGAATTTTGTTGAGTATTGGGATGTTCATAGACATGAACTACCATACGAAACTGACGGTGTAGTGATTAAGGTAAATAGTTTACAGCAACAAGATGAATTAGGACATACTTCCAAATCACCAAGATGGGCCATGGCCTATAAATTTAAAGCAGAACAAGTATCGACTATACTTAATGAAATTACATATCAGGTTGGTAGAACTGGCGCGATAACTCCCGTAGCAAATCTTGAACCAGTTTTATTGGCTGGTACAACTGTGAAAAGGGCTTCACTTCATAATGCTGATCAAATTGCGAAATATGATATACGAGAAAAAGACACTGTTTATGTTGAAAAGGGTGGCGAGATTATCCCTAAAATTATAGGAGTTGATTTTAGCAAGCGTCCACAAGAATCAGTACCAACTCAGTATATTGAACATTGTCCTGAATGTAATACACCTTTGCAGCGTACAGAAGGTGATGCTAAGCACTATTGCACCAACTACTACGGATGCCCGGTACAAATTACGGGTCGTATACAGCATTATATTTCGAGAAAGGCCATGGATATTGAGGGAATGGGTAGTGAAACCGTAACCTTGCTGTTTCAAGAAGGGTTAATTACAAACTATGCTGATTTGTACGAGCTTACAAAAGAACAAGTCATGCCTTTAGAGCGAATGGCAGAAAAATCGGCAGAGAATTTGATTACTGGTGTAGCTGCCTCAGTAAAGATTCCTTTTGAGCGCGTTTTATTTGCTTTAGGTATTCGATTTGTTGGTGAAACTGTAGCTAAAAAACTAGCTAAGGCTTATAAAAATATAGATGCGCTAATGCGAGCTTCAGAAGAAGAATTAACGGCGGTAGATGAGATCGGAGAGCGAATTGCACAAAGTGTAATTGAGTTTTTTCAGAATGAAAATAATAGATTGATCATAAACAGATTGAAAAGCGTTGGAGTTCAATTCGCAATTTCAGCAGAAAAGCTAGAAAACCAAACGGAGAAATTAAAAGGCCAAACATTTGTAGTCAGTGGAGTTTTTGAAAAAGTAAGTAGAAATGAACTAAAAAAATTAATTGAAGATAATGGAGGTAAAGTAGGTTCTTCAGTTTCTTCGAAAACAACATTTTTAGTAGCTGGCGACAAAATGGGTCCAAGTAAACGAACAAAAGCAGAATCGCTAAATGTTCAAATAATTTCTGAGGATGATTTTTTAGCAATAATAGGTTAGTGATTTTATATTAATGGATTCTAAAAAAATAGCCAATCATAGTTTTTACGCCAAATTGCCGCTGCATAAGGTTGGTCTTGAGGCCTTATTCGCTAGTGATTCATATTTTGCTCCTTTACCCAGTGACTGGTTTGTTTTGGTCGCTGATGTAAAAGATTCAACACTTGCCATTTCAAATAATCAACACAATGAAGTAAACCTTGCTGCGACCGGTTGTATTGTGGCAGTTCTCAATTGCTTAAAGGAAGAAGAGAAAGATAAAGTACCTTATTTTTTTGGAGGAGATGGAGCTACGTTTTTAATTCCGCATTCTTACAAAAATCGATTAATTAAGGTTTTAAAACAGCAAAAAGAACATGTAAAACTGCAATGGAATTTAGATTTAGTGGTAGGCTATATGGAGGTCATAGACGTGTATAATGAAGGTTGTAATTTACAGTTAGCTCGATTAAAATTAAATAATTTTTTACAAATACCGGTTGTAGTTGGTTCTGGTTTAAAATTCGCAGAAGAACTAATAAAAAAAACATTTCGTACGGCCAGTAGTGAACAAAAACCTACGAAAATTCCTGATTTGCAAGGTATGGAATGTCGTTGGGATAAAATTGCTCCCCCAACAACAGATCGATCAATACTCTGTTTGTTGGTTCATTGTTTGAATGAGCAACAACAAAGGCAAATATACTTTGAGGTATTTTCAAAGCTTACAGAGATTTTTGGAAATTTAGATGAACGGCAACCTATTTCAACTCCAAAACTTAGATTAGATGCAACTTTTGAAAAAGTCAAAAGAGAAATGTTTGCTTCAATTGGCCGATATAGTTTGCGATATTTAGTTAAAAAGATTTTCGGAACATACCTGGGTAAATTATATTTTAAGTACTCGAAGGAAGGTAAATTGTATTTGCGTAAGACTAAAGAAATGTCAGAAACCGTTATGATAGACGGTTTAATAAATACGATAATTGCGGGTACTGATGAACAAATAGAAGCATTGAAATCTTATCTTAATACATTAGAATTGAAACAAAAAGTTGTTTACGGATTGCACATAACGCATTCCTCTATTATGAGTTGTTATGTTGTAGATAGAAAACACAAACATGCTCATTTTATTGATGGTACCGAAGGAGGTTACACAAAAGCCGCAGAAATGCTTAAAGCCAAGTATAAATAGTTTTATCAATTTTATTTTACATTAATCTTCTGAAATTTGGCCTTGCCTCTTGAACCGTCGTGAGCCATTGGCTCAATGATCAATGAAATAGTACCGTTATTGTTAATGGGTACCTGAGAAATATAATAATCTTCAGAAAAAGTCTTACCCAACCAAATTTTAGATTTATTCTGTGACATTAAATATATGGTGTGTGCTGGGGCCTTAACGTCAGGTTCAAAATGAACATACAATTCAGCATTTGTTTCATTCCTGAAGGATTCAACTGTAAAGTTGGGTTCTGGTAGTTCTTTTTCTCGGGAGTTATACAATAGTAATTCTCCAAGAAATGCTGTGCCGTTTCCTATACATTTAACGCCCAATTCTACTATTTTGAAACCTTTATTTTTAGTTATTGAAATTTTGTCTTTATTCCATTTCTTAGATTTTGACAAAGGTTTGGTGATAATTTTTCCAGTAGAAAGCTTGTAATAAAATTCTAATTTTAAAGATGATTCATTTTTAGTAACAACTTCGATAAAAATTTTTCTTTCTAAACTTATGGCTGTTTTGTATAAAGGAACTAGAGTGTCAACAGCGCTTTGTATTTGAAACGAACTACCGCCTTCATAACTTTCAGAAAAATTAAAAGAAGTTTTAACTTTAGTAGAATCTAATTGATTTTGATAGGTAGGTAATATATCTTGAATGCTTAAATTGTGCCATTGTTGTTCTGAAACTCTTTTTCCTTTCTCGTTGTAAAACCTACCTAAGCCGTAGTTGAAATTTGATTTGAATGGAAGTGAATTTATAACAGTACGTGGACTAAAATAATTGGCAAATCCTTGCCAAGTTTTTTCACCAAATCGTGTATTATAGGTAGCTCCTCCAATCCAAAATTGCTGCTCATTTTTGTAAACATCTTCAGGTTGTTTAGTCTCTGAAATGTCAAACGTTGAATTCGGCCAATACAAACCTACAGAAGTATTTTTTGGTTTACTTTTTTCAAATAAGGTTTCCCATGGCACTGGTGTTTTAAAACTTTTGCTTTGAACATCAATTCCTGCATATAAGTCCCATGGGCTTCTGCCTAGCTTTCGTGCTAGTTTGTTTGAGTCTTCTAAATTGGTTGCTGAATATCTGAAATTAATAAAAAACAAATCAGACATACGTTGTTCATCCTGTTGAAAAAACATTTGATTATGATGGTTCAATTCATCTTGCCAAATCACTCGACCATCAGCTATCATCGCATCATACCACACCAATTTTAAACTAGAGTTTCTTTTAAAATATGTGATAAATTTCAACATGAGATCTGCTGCATCTTTTTCTAAATTATGGGTCTCTTGGTTTATAAACCATCCATCGAAATTATACGTATTTGCTATTTCAATTAACTTATCAGCAACCAGAAAATCTCCCTCTTCATTCTGTTTTAAAAACTGATATACCCATTCTTCTTTGCCCCCATAAACATTTGGAGGAAAAAAAATAGTGCCAAATGATGGTACTCCATTTTTATGGGCTGCATCTGTCCATGTGGCATTTGGTGGTACAATAATACCTTCATTAGCTGCTCCTCCCCATTGAACAAAATAGTCGATATATTGCCAATATGGAAAAGCATATTGTTTAATTGTTTTAAAACCTTGTGATGGATAGTTGGAAGTGGGGTGGGGGGCGATTAATGACACAATTTTCGGAATACTATCTAAATTTCTCTTTTTATCATTTAGAGAACGTGATGCCAGTGGTATATAACTAATATTGAATTGGGCATGTTTATCTTTTTCTGAAGACCAATTGATAACTTCATCAACATGCCAATATGATGAAAAAGGTTGATTGTTTTTATAAGTTATGCTTTGTGCTGAGATACCCGAAGTAAATATGATTAAAATTAAACATATAAGATTCTTGTGCGTAAGGTCATTATTTGTCATAAAAATAAAGATATGCACACTTTTTAGATTTTTCAAAAAGAAAAGATGCCTTTATGAGGTTGCAAATTTCGACTGAAATGAGAATAGTGGCAATTAGAAAAAATAAAACCCTTTCAAGTGAATGAAAGGGTTTTGTTGTAGCGAGAGTGGGACTTGAACCCACGGCCTCCGGGTTATGAATCCGACGCTCTAACCAGCTGAGCTACCTCGCCATATTGTTTTAAGCGGCTGCAAATATAAAATTAAATAATTGCTTGGTCAACTTTTCAATCGAATAAAAATATTCGATAGTATAATTTTTTTATCTTCTATAAATATATATATTGCCATTATATACATTAACTAGAATGAGTGATAAAATAAAATTTCAAATTGAATTTGTGATACAATCTTCTCCGCATATGTTGTATCAATACTTAGCAACGCCTTCTGGGCTTTCAGAATGGTTTGCTGATAATGTTAATTCGCGCGGTGAGAAGTTTACCTTTATATGGGATGGTGCAGAGGAAGAGGCTAAACTTTTAAAACGTAAAAGTGATGAATTTGTAAAATTTGCTTGGGAAGATGATGAAGATGATGGATCATTTTTCGAAATGAAGATAATTGTAGATGAAATAACTTCTGATGTTTCTTTATTCATTACAGATTTCGCTGAAGAAGATGAAATTGATGAAGCAAAAATGCTTTGGACTAATCAGGTATCAAGCTTGAAACAAGTTCTAGGTTCGACATGATGATCAAAAGTACTTTTAATACTATCTTTGAGCCTTGATTTTTCAAGGCTTTTTTTATGGAATACATGGTGAATTTTAATGGTGAATTACTGAAAGACGACTCTCTTTTTCTAAATCATGAAAATAGAGGCCTACGTTATGGTGATTCTCTTTTTGAAACCTTTAGAGTAATTAATAACACGATTATATTTTGGGAAGATCATTATTTAAGATTGATGTCTTCTATGCGGATACTACGTATGGAAATTCCTATGAATTTCACTATGGAATTTTTAGAACAAGAAATTTTAAAAACCATAGCGGCGAATCAACTTGCCGATTCTGCAATACGTATAAGACTCACAGTTTTTCGAAATAATGGTGGATTGTACAAACCTGAAACGAATAATATTTCATTTTGTATTGAATCAAAAGTGATGAAATCTTTGTTTTACACTTTTAATGAAACACCCAATGAGGTAGAGCTGTTTAAAGATTTTTATGTCAATGCAGACCTGATGTCTACTTTAAAAACCAATAACAAAATTATTAATGTAGTAGGTAGTATTTTTGCACAAGAGAATGATTATGATAATTGTATACTTCTAAATGCTAATAAACAGGTTGTTGAAGTTCTTAACGGCAATTTATTTATGGTTAATGGATCAAAGATAAAAACTCCACCCCTAGAATCTGGCTGTATTAATGGGATAGCAAGAAAAAAAATAATTACAACATTAAAAAAAATAGAAACTTACGAAATCGAAGAAACTGCAATTTCACCTTTTGATCTTCAAAAAGCCGATGAATTATTTATTACCAATAGTATTATAGGTATTCAGTCAATTACAAAGTATCGTAAAAAGGAATTTAAAACTGAGGTAGCTAAAGACCTTATAGGAAAGCTTAATGCTGTTGCGAGATTAGGTTGAGTTGAAACAAAAAATTAACCTTAATTCAGACTTGGGTTCTCAGGGGCATTTGACCATAATAAATAATCGCCTCCTAGTTCCATCATTTTTTCTTTCCAAAATTCTTCTGGTGATTTCTGTATGATTTCACTTTCGTACTTATTTTTTACTATAATCCATGATTTGGCCAATAGTTCTTCATCCAATTGTAATGAAGCCCACCCTGAATATCCAAGAAAGAACCGAATATCATCTTCTGAAATACTTTGCTTATTAATTAAATCAATGATTTTATCGAAGTCACCTCCCCAATAGATACCATTAGAAATTTCAATACTATTATCAATTAAATGAGGTACTTTATGTATAAAGTAAAGATTGTCTTGTTCAACTGGCCCACCATTAAATACTTGAAGCGGAATTTCAATTTCCGATACTAAATCACTTATAGTATATTCTAAGGGCTTGTTAAGTATGAAGCCAATAGAACCTTCTTCATTGTGTTCTGCTAAGAGTACGACAGAACGATTAAATGACACATCACCTGTAAGCGTAGGTTCAGCAATTAGAAGTTCACCCTTTTTTGGTTTCAAACCAACCATATTTTTTATCTTAGGTACTCTAATTTAATATAAATACCTTAAACACCAAAAACGTTAAAAACAAAAAAAGCATTTATCAAAGGATAAATGCTTTTCAAGTATTGTGTTCGTATGAACTAGTTTACCGCTTTGCCTAAATCAGCACCAGCTTTAAACTTAACAACATTTTTAGCTGCAATTTGGATAGTTTTTCCAGTTGATGGGTTTCTACCTTCTCTTGCATTTCTTCTTGAAACTGACCAAGATCCGAATCCAACTAAAGATACACGTCCACCTTTTTTCAAAGATCCTTCTACATTTCCTAAGAAAGATTCTAAAGACTTTTTAGCTGCGGCTTTTGTGATGCCAGCATCAGCTGCCATTGCATCGATTAATTCTGTTTTGTTCATAATGAATAAATTAATTGTTATAATAATTTTTAACCTATCACAAATTTATACGGATTTGCGTTGAACGCAAGTAAATAGGGGGGAAATCAGTGTTTTTGTTGATAACTCAATGAGTTTGTTGATAAAGTAGGATGTTTTTTACGATTCTGTCAGGTCAATGGCTATCGGACTTTACGAGACATAAGCAGTTTTTGACATCTTTAGGCCGTTGAGTACATCTTTGGTTTTCATCTTTCTTTTACCCGGAAGTTGAATTTCTAGCAAATTAATAAAGCCTCCAGTGACTGCTATCTTTAATTCATTTTTTGACTTTATTACAGTGCCTGGTTGTAGCTGATGCGTTGCATCTAATTCTTTCTTGGCATTATAAATTTTTAAAAAAATTTCATTTTCATCATCATTCAAGGTTGTCCAAGAAGCGGGGTAAGGGCTAAGACCTCGTATATGATTATAGATTTGATCGATAGGAGCTTCCCAATTGATTTCACAGGTTTCTTTGTGAATTTTATAAGCTGATTTTAAACTAGCAGCCATATCCTGCTTAGTGGTTTTTACTTCATTTGATTCAATCAAACCAACTGTTTGGAGTACCAAGGCTCTACCTAAGTTCATGAGTTTATCATGCAGAGCTCCAGCGTTTTCATCAGCTTGAATGGTTGTTTTGGCTTGTAAGATGATTTCTCCTGTATCAATTTTATCGTCAATGAAAAACGTGGTTACTCCCGTTTCTGTTTCTCCATTCATAATTGCCCAATTAATTGGTGCTGCGCCGCGATATTGCGGCAGTAAAGATGCGTGTAAGTTGAAAGTCCCAAATTTTGGCATACTCCATACAACCTTTGGAAGCATTCTAAAGGCCACTACAATTTGTAAGTTCGCCTTCAATGATTTTAGCTCATTTATAAAATCTTCACTTTTCAAATTTGTTGGTTGTAAAACGTTTAAATTCTGCGAAATTGCGTATTGTTTTACGGCAGACTGCTGCAATTTTCTTCCCCTACCAGCAGGTCTATCGGGGGCGGTAATAACTCCTACAATATTGTAATCGTGTGATACAAGAGTAGCTAAAGTGGCTACTGCAAAATCAGGAGTACCCATAAAGACTATTCTTAGCTTTTCTTTCTTATTCAATTTCGTATTGGTTTTTAGAATTAATTTTTAAGATGCCTTCTTCTAGCATTTCTTGAATGGCTTCAAGAGTTGCATTTTGGCTATAATTTAAAGTAGCTATTAATTGCCTAGATGTACATGGTTGGGCTTTTAATAAGACTAGTATTTCACTTGTGATCGCTGGGGTATCCTTTTCTATACCCTTATTATTTAGTATACAAATATCGCAAACGCCACAATCTTCTTTGACAGTTTCTTCAAAATACCTTAGTAATTGTCGACTTCTACAAATGTCAGTTTCTATATATTGAAGCATTTGTTCTAAATTATAAACTTTAATTTGCTGTCGTTCTTTTACCTTTTTTGCAAAAGCATTGATGGTAATTTCATCTTCTCGAGGAACTAAAAAGGTGATTTCTAAATCACTATGTTGTGCCACATACTCAATTAAACCATCTTTTTTAAGTTGGTCAAGAACTCGGGTAACCCCATGCTCAGAAGTACTTGTTTTCTTTGCTAATAAAGAGATGTCTATTTTTGTCTCGAAGTCAAAAATACCACCATATGTTCTTAAAATAGTTTGAACTAACGGTGCAATTGTTTGATTTTTTTCAAAATAATCAAACAATTGAGATTTGGTACTTATAAATTGAACCGTAGATTTTTTGTAAAATGACTCACTTAAGGCAATCACCGAATTTTGATCTAAAATCTGCAAACTGTTAAAGCTAAGTAGCGGGTTCAAGCTATAGGTGCTACAAAACTGGTTAAAATTTAACTGAAAGGTAGTCTGTTCTCCTTCGCCATAGGCAATTTGAAAATAGTTATTGAGTTTGTTGTAAACACGTTTCAAAAATTGCGTATCAGGTAAAACACTCAAAAATTGTTCTTTTGCTAAATGAACATCATTCGTATTTGTTATTAAAACAGCTTGGGCTGCCTCCCCATTTCGGCCAGCTCTACCGGCTTCTTGGTAATAATTCTCAATACAATCAGGTATTTGATAATGAACAACTAAGCCTACGTCTGGCTTGTCAATGCCCATACCGAACGCATTGGTAGCAACCATAACTTGCACCTTATTTTCTAACCAAAGATTGAGTTTGGCTTTCTTTTCTTTTTTCGGTATACCACCATGGTAAAAGGTTGCAGATGTTCTATTGGCATTTAGAAACTGTGCAACTTCTTGGGTTAGCCTGCGTGTTCTAACATAGACAATAGCACTTTGATTATTTGATTGAAAAAGTTGTTTTAATCGGTACCTTTTATCTTCTTCTTTGAAAATTTTAAATACGATATTTTTTCTAACAAACGAATCTTTAACAATCAAAGGTTTGTTAAAATTCAGTAATGTTACGATATCAGTGGCTACTTGCTGTGTGGCAGTTGCGGTTAAAGCAATTATAGGGGTGTTGGGTAGTACTTCTTTTAAGTTTGCACACGCTAGATATGCAGGTCTGAAATCATGCCCCCATTGCGAAATACAATGGGCCTCATCGATGGCTATTAAGCTGACCTTCATTTTCTGAATTCGCTCTTGCACAATGTCTTGTTGCAAACGTTCAGGAGAAAGGTATAGAAACTTATAATTACCAAACATGCAATTATCAAGTAGGTCAATGACTTCGTTAAAAGGAATTCCGCCAGTTAATGCCACAGCTTTAATTCCTTTGTTTTTTAAATTGTCTACTTGATTATGAATTAAAGCAATAAGGGGTGAAACAACAATGCATATACCATCTTGAGCTAATGCAGGTACTTGATAGCAAATTGATTTGCCACCACCGGTAGGCATTAATGCAAGAACATATTGCTTATTAATAATGGCATTTATTATTTTTTCTTGAGAGCCTTTGAAGGAAGAAAAGCCCCAATGTTGCTCCAAGATTTCTATTGGAGCATGCATCAAATTAATTCTTTAATGGTATTTAAAATAAACTCAACTCTTTTTTGAATGGTGTCTTTAGGAACAATAATCACCTCATATCCTAATTGAGCATAGGTGTTATTCAAGCATTTGTCAATTAATAGCGCCTCTTCATAACTTTCAAAACGCTGACTATCAGAAACATGAATTTCTTTCCAAGGTGGCATCAAAAAAACATGATCGTACAAGTGATTAGTACAAGCATCAATAAATGATTGCGGGTATTGTTGCTCAAAACAATCCATGTATGCTAACACATCGGGTATACCGCGATCAAAAAACAGTATAGCATCTTGTTTCGTTTCAGCTAGTTGGTATTGTGTGACTCGAGCATCTAAAATTCTTTGATTAAACGCCATTGGGTCATCAACTGAAACTATAGGGTTCGATTTGAAGGTGATTTCTTGATCAGTTTCTTGTTCTTTAGCGGTCATATCGCGAATAACTTCATGTAAACATAAATATCCGCTATTTTCTAGCAAATTAATGACTGATGTTTTGCCTGTACTTGGGCCTCCTGTAATTACTATTTTTTTCAATTGCGTATCGAGAATAAACTTATAGCAAAAGTACAGAAAGAACAACGATTAGAAAATAGCAAAATGAACCATTATCTTTGTAAAAAAAAATACTTATGGATACGCAAAAGTCAGATGAATTCTATGCCCGTTTAAAAGAACAATTGGCAGATACAAGTAAGTGGCCATCTGATTATCTTTATAAATTTATAGTGCCAACCGACGACACTAAAATAGCTGAAATAAATAAAGTTTTTGATAATACAGGCGCTGTAATTGTTTCTAAAAAATCAAAGAAAGGAACCTATACCAGTGTTTCTGTAACAGTAAATTTAGATAACCCAGATGCGGTTATCGAAAAATATAAAGCAGTTGGTCAAATAGAAGGCGTCATATCATTATAGGCTAAAGTAGTATTTGTAGTATAATTTTGTTAATTTGCCTTCGTTATTAGAGTACTTCCCATTTATTAAATAAAACTTTTCAATTTGAATTTAGTCGAAAATATAGAATATAATACAGAGCGTCCACATTTGATTATTCCTGAATATGGTCGTCATTTCCAAAAAATGGTAGATCATGCAGTTGCAATTGAAGATCGTGAAGAACGAAATAAGATTGCCAAATCAATTATTGATGTCATGGGTAATTTGCAGCCTCACCTAAGAGATGTGCCTGATTTTCAGCATAAATTATGGGATCAGTTATTTATTATGTCTGATTTTAAATTAGATGTTGATTCGCCGTTTCCAATTACTTCAAAAGAAGTACTGCAAAAACGACCAGACCCTTTAGAATATCCGCAAAATCATCCTAAATATCGATTCTATGGTAACAATATCAAGCGTATGGTTGATGTTGCTGTTAAATGGGAAAAAGGCGATATGCGCGATGGTTTAGAATATGCTATCGCGAATCACATGAAGAAGTGTTATTTAAACTGGAACAAAGACACCGTTGATGATAAAGCCATTTTCAAGCATTTATATGAATTGTCTGATGGGCAAATTAATTTAAATGAGGAAACTACCTTAACCGATAGTGGACAATTCTTGAAAAACAGAGTTGCTAAAAATCCACGAAATAACTCAAAGAAAAACAACCGAAACAATAACAATCGCGGTAAAAAGCGATATTAATACGCTCCCTATTTCATGGGTACATTTAAAATTGAAGGTGGTCACCAACTCTCAGGTGAAATTACACCACAAGGTGCGAAAAACGAAGCATTACAAATACTTTGCGCTGTACTTTTAACTCCAGAAGAAGTTTTAATTAGCAATATTCCTGACATCGTCGATGTTAATAAGTTGATCGCTTTATTAAAAGATTTAGGAGTTAAAGTAAGTAAAAAGGAAAAAGGAACTTATACGTTCAAAGCAGACGATATTAATCTAGATTATTTGCAATCTGACCAGTTTAAGCAAGACGGTCGTGGCCTTCGCGGTTCTATAATGTTAGTTGGTCCGCTTTTGGCGCGCTTTGGTAAAGGTTATATTCCGAAACCAGGGGGAGATAAAATTGGTCGTAGACGATTAGATACCCATTTTGAAGGTTTTATCAAGTTAGGGGCTAAGTTTCGTTATAATAAAGAGGAGTATTTCTACGGTGTTGAAGCAGATAAACTGAAAGGAACTTATATGCTTCTTGATGAAGCCTCAGTTACCGGAACAGCAAATATTGTAATGGCTGCGGTTTTAGCGGAAGGCGAAACTACCATATATAATGCTGCTTGTGAGCCTTATTTACAGCAGCTTTGTAAGATGTTAAACCGTATGGGTGCTAAAATTGCAGGTGTTGGTTCAAACATGTTAATCATTCAAGGAGTTGATTCTTTAGGAGGAACTGAACATCGTATGCTTCCTGATATGATTGAAATAGGAAGCTGGGTCGGTTTAGCTGCAATGACCAGAAGTGAGCTTACTATTAAAAACGTAAGCTGGGATGATTTAGGTCAAATACCAGCGGTTTTTAGAAAGCTAGGAATTCAGTTAGAACGAAAAGACGATGATATTTATATACCTGCTCATAAAGACGGGTATGAAATACAAAATTATATTGATGGCTCTATTCTAACCATAGCAGATGCGCCTTGGCCTGGTATGACGCCTGATTTATTAAGTATAATTTTAGTAATGGCCACTCAAGCTAGGGGAGAAGTGGTAATTCATCAGAAGATGTTTGAAAGTCGTTTGTTTTTTGTTGACAAATTACTAGACATGGGAGCAAAAATTATTCTATGTGATCCGCATCGTGCGACGGTTATTGGTCATGATTTTAAATCTACATTGAAGGCAACCACAATGACATCACCAGATATTCGCGCCGGGGTGTCTTTATTGATTGCTGCTCTTTCTGCCAAAGGAACATCAATTATTCATAATATTGAGCAGATTGATAGAGGTTATGAAAATATTGATGAACGTTTAAGAGCTATAGGCGCTAAGATTGAAAGAATATAAAGTTTGTCACCAATTTGATATTTTTCTTGCTGGCGAGAGATATGTTTTTCATTCTACACGAAGGAAACTTACTTATTCTACCTGAATACCATTTTCAAATTTGGTGAGTTTTGTAATGTTTCCTTCGTCATCATAAGAGACCCAAGTTCCACTGCCATCTTTTAAGGTGCCCTTGTTTCTAGGTGTACCATCTTTGTGGAATGAAGATAGAATTTCCCATCGAAGGCCATAGGGTTTAGAGTTTTCATCATACTTGTATAAGGCACTTTGCTTAATTTGCCCATTAGTGTAGTACCAAGTAGTAATACCGTTTCTTGAGCCGTTGGAATGTTCAGACGACATGGTTAAAATTCCATCTGTATATAATCTGTATTCCCCATTACCATTTTTTAAAATTTGCGTGCCGTCATCTAAGAATTGATTCCAGTACCCTAAGTGTTTACCCATGGAATGAATTTCGACCAATTCAATTTTTTCATTTTCTCCATAGAATGTCCATAAACTATCTTTAACATATTCCTTCGCTGCTGTATATATTTCTTTTCCTTTCGAACGGACTGTTCCTGATGGATGCAAGTATTTTCGAATAACTTTTCCATCGCCTAAACATTGACTGTTTTGAGTTAATACACCTTCTTTGTTCCAAGTTTTATAAAAGCCATTACATTTTCCATCTTTATATGCTCCTTCGGAAGATACTGTGCCATCTTCGCGATAATGTTTAACAATACCATTTATTTTTCCGTCTTTAAACGTTTTCTCTGTTTTTAATTTGCCATTTTTATAATATAATTTCCAGTCACCATCGCTTTTGTTGGTTTTCCAGTTATAAGATCCTTCAGCGGATAATTCTCCTGTTTCATAATACTCTGTCCAATCACCATACCTGTAAAATGACCCCATTTGAAGTATTGAGTTTTCAATTTCTATGAAGGGTTGTTGTTGCCAGTTCCAACTAAATTGAATTGAAATCGCCATTTGCCCTTTTCCATAGGCACCACTTTTATAGCTGTATTTATCTTCATACTTCGTATTAACTACCCTAGTATTAATAGCCCCGTTATCTTTAAAGGTATATAAACTAGCTACTTGCCCATCATCCCAATAGGAAATCCAAGTGCCAACACTTCGTACAAATCTATCATCAGTATTAAACAGCATTTCAGAGGCATCAACATAATATTGCTCATATTTACCTTGTAAATACACTTCGCCATTGTTATAATAGGCGGTCCATTCCTCTACTTTTTCACCACGTAAATAGGCGCCTTGTAGGGCCTTACTACCATCTTCGTAATATATGGTCCAGGTGCCAGTTTTAAGCCAATCGTCATCATCTTCAGGGGTAATATATTTAAATTTTGAAACTAACTCGCCATCTATGGCCAATTGGCCATTTTCATAATATTGTTTGAAGTCTTTGTATTGTTGTGCGGCAATAGGGTATGATAATAAAAGAAGAAAAAGAAAAGAGGAGCGTTTTATTTTCATGTGCTGTAGTTTTAAAAATAAAAATACCGCACAAAACTTTAGCACTCCATACCCAATAAAGGGTATTTAAAGTCTTTCCATTTCCTAATTATTGCCTCATAAGTTTTTTGAAGAAATATTCCTTTTCTTATACACGTACATTATCTGTATGTTGTTAAGATCAACTGCCCACTGGGTTAAGGCTGATATCATTTAAGTTGGTTCTTAATTTTTATAAAAAATCATACCAAATTATACATCCGCTTAACTAGAGAGAGCGATATAGTACCTAGGTGTGTTAGAATGATCATAGAAACCAATATTACCTTGGTAATTAGGTTATTAAATTTTTAGTTTTTTTTCTAAAATTACAAATTCAACATTCTCTTTAGTATATTCTTTTTTAGTTGCAATCATGCCAAATTTCTGATAAAAAGATAGTTTATCTTTTCGGGCATTACACCATATTGCTGCTATGTTGTTTTCTTTAGAATATTCGAATATTTTATGAATTAGTTTCGATGCAAATCCTTTACCCTGATACTTTGGCAAGGTTGCCAGTTTACGAAATTGGGCCTTTTTATTTTTATCAATAAAAAGTGACACTACACTTACTAGATTATCGTTAACGAGAAGGCCATAATGAATTCCTTCAGCATCATTAATTAGTTTCACATAATCAAAGGGCATATTGGGCCACATCACTTGATGACGAAGTGGCCATGTTTCTCGTGCGGTTATGATTTTAATTTGCTCCAATAGGTGGTGGGCCATCAATCATCGCTTTGTAAACTTCGTCACCTTTTCGCATAATAAATTCTTCTTTTACTTCGTCTACTAATTTTGGATTTTCAAATAAATCAATTGCAGTCATCGAAAGCGCTTTAGTTGCATAGATCATCCCCTTATGGCCTATAGACATGCCACCGCAGGCAACGACAGCCCAAGAGTGCCATGGAGTACCTTTCGGTGCTACGGTAACACTTAAATTGATGTTAGGTACATTCCAACTTACATCACCAACATCAGTAGAACCTCCACCAGGGGTATCTAATGTTTCGCGAAGTGGCTTTATGGTCGCATCCATTCCTAATTCTGGTTTTTCGGTTGCTTTTTGAATCGCTTTACCAAATATTTCTTCCTCTTCAGTATACGTTATCGGACCCAATATTTCTAGGTTTTTTTGCATAATTGCCCCTCCAGTTCGATTGACCAACACCTCATAAATTCCTGACACTAAAGATATTTTATAATCAACATCAGCCATAATGGCTGCACCTTCAGCCATTTCTTTAACACGTTCATAGGTAGGTAACATGAGTGATCTTTTAGGATCTCGTACTCTTACCCAAAGTTTTGCATAATCAGGTACAACGTTTACCACTTGACCACCATCTTGAATGTGATAATGAATACGTGATGATGGTAGAATGTGCTCTCTGTAATAGTTAATTCCGGTGGTGTAAAGTTCTAGAGCGTCAGATGCAGAACGACCATTCCATGGATCAGCCGAAGCATGAGCTGCTTGGCCCTCAAATTCAACAATAAAATCAATTAATGATAAACCACTTTGTACATCGGCTTCAATTTCTGGGCCTGGGTGCCAACTTAAATTCACATCAACATCATTCCATAAACCAGCTTCAACCATCCAAACTTTAGCAAAATACTTTTCTTCAGCTGGTGTACCTAGAAACTTTATAGTACCTTCTAGTTTTCCGGCTTCCATCAACTCTTTAATAGCAATTGCTGCACCTAAACTTGATGTGCCAAACATATTATGTCCGCAACCATGACCGGCAGCACCTTCTTCGTAAGCCTCTTTAATTGGTGAAGCTTTTTGAGAAATACCAGGTAGTGCATCAAACTCCCCCAAAATACTAATAACGGGCTTACCAGAACCATAAGTTGCAGTAAATGCGGTAGGTATATTTGCCACCCCACGTTCAACCTTCATGCCATTTTTTTCTGCATATTGAGCCAAAATTTCAGAAGACTTTGATTCTTGAAAAGCAATCTCTGCCGCTGCCCAAATAGAATCACTAATCTTTATCAATTTTTCTTTGTGCTTTTCAACGGAAGCAATAGCCGCTTTCTTATTTTTTGTCATTTTTTGCGCTGATATCGAGAAGGTAAACATCAGCAAAATGACGAGTGTACATTTTTTCATATTAGGCGTATTGAGTTAGTTATTATATTTCATTTTCATATGGTTATACGAAGTCTCAATTAGGGTTTTAAGAATATCGAGATTAACATCAGATAACTTATTGATGTATAAACAAGACTTTCCTGTTTTAAACTTTCCTAATTTTTGCATGAGTTCAGGGTATCGAACAAATCCCGTATTATAAAGTGCTAAATTTTGTTTTCTTGGTGAAAAACCTGATACTAGCATATCACCCTCTCTACCAGTATCATATTGATAATGGTAACTATCAAAGCCAATAAGACTAGTACCCCATAAAACGGGTGAATGACCTGTAATTTCTTGCATGATTTGCAATAAAACAAGACTATCTTCACGTCTTGTTTTATTCGTTATTGTAGCTAAAAAATTAGTTACAGGAGTGCTGGTTGGAATTGTTTTATTATTGGACATTGTTGGTCAAACTACAATATCTTTAAATATAATAAAATCTACTTATGCAACCGCTTGTTTATATACTTTTAAGCAACGTTCTCTTGCAAATTTATGATCAACAATGGGCTGTGGGTATGATAATTCTTGTAAATCAGGTAACCAAGTGTTGATATAATCTTTTTGTTTGTCAAACTTGTTAATTTGAGTTGTAGGGTTGAAAATACGAAAATATGGGGCCGCATCGACTCCGCTACCAGCTGCCCATTGCCAGTTTCCGACATTTGCGCTAAGATCGTAATCGAGTAGTTTTTCAGCGAAATATGCTTCTCCCCAACGCCAGTCAATCAGCAAATGTTTGCAAAGAAAACTTGCAACCAACATTCGAACGCGATTATGCATATATCCCGTAGTATTTAGCTGTCGCATACCCGCATCTACTAAAGGATACCCAGTTTTACCTTGCGTCCATTTTTTAAATTCATCTTCATTATTTCTCCATTCTATTCGATCATATTTAGGTCTGAAACTCTGGTTTGTAGTATGTGGAAAATGCCATAGAATTTGCATAAAGAATTCACGCCATATCAATTCGTTCCAAAAGACTTCATTTTTTTCTGTGATGACCTTATTTAATATCATACGAACTGATACGGTACCAAATCGCAAGTGTGGCCCCAATCTTGATGTTCCGGGTTGTATGGCTGGAAAATTACGTGTGGCTTCATAATTACCAATCAAAGTAGGGGTGACGATAAAGTCTGCAACCTCAATGAGTGATTTTTCAAAACCCATTTCTGACAAGCTTATAGTTGGAAGTTGAGAAATTTGAATTATGTTTTTAAGGTGTTTACGGGTATCATGGTACGTTAAATGTTTACTGGCTGAGAAGTGCGACTTCCATTTATTTTTATATGGTGTGTAAACTACATAGGGTTTACCATCGTCTTTAACAATTTCAGATTTCTCAAAAACTACTTGATCTTTAAAACTTGAAAAGAAAATGCTTTTATGTGAAAGAAAGTCTTTAATTTTTTGATCTCTTTTGAGGGCGTAGGGTTCATAATCATGATTGCAAAATACCTGTTGAATATCATATTCAGATACTAGAGTTTTAAAAACCTCTTCAGGTGAGTCATAATATAGAGCGATTGAACTAGCATATTTTTCTTGCAGTTCATTACGCATAGCTTGTAAGTTTTCAAAAATAAAACTTACCCTTGCATCATTTTTGGGTAGTTTGTCAAGAATGTTTTTGTCAAAAATAAATATGGGAAGAACGGTATGATTACTCATCAAAGCTTCCAATAAACCTACATTATCATCTAAACGTAAATCTCTTCGAAACCAAAATACTGAAACTTTAGAACGCATATTTAGACTTTTTTTAATTAAGATTTAATGTAGACAACCCACCGTCAACTCCAATAGTTTGACCGGTTATCCAAGTACTTTGGTCGCTTAATAAAAATACAGCAATATTGGCAATATCAGAAACTACACCTATCCGTTTAAGGGGATGTCTTTCCGACATTAATTCGCGCTTACGATCATTACTTAAGAGGCGTTTAGCTAAGGGTGTGTCAACCAAAGACGGTGCTATAACATTTACGCGTAAATTAGGTGCATACTCTGCTGCAAGTGATTTGGCAAAACCTTCTATTGCACCTTTGGCTGCAGAAACGCTAGTATGAAATGGCATACCTGTTTTCACCGCAACAGTGCTAAAAAAAATTATAGAAGCCCTGCTGGCTAATTTTGGAAGCACCTCTTTCATCACTCTAACTAGGCTAAAAAAGTTAAGTTCCATGTCTTGTTGAAAGGTATCAATACTCATCATTTTAAATGGCTTTAGGTTGATACTGCCAGGGCAGTATGCAAAGCCATGTATTTCATCAGGTAATGCGGTCATATCTAACACATCAGAAGTAGCATCAAAAGAAATATAGGTGTGATCTATATTTTCTAGGTTTTCTTGCGTTCGTGATGCAACATAAAGATGATATTTTTCATGCAGCTGTTCTGCCATAGCTAGCCCAATACCATTAGACCCTCCAATTAAAAGTATGTTCTTTTTCATTTTTTAAAAAGATTTAAAATGTAGTTCACTAGGAATTTCGGGAATAGACCCAAACAATTCTTGTAGTTTTTGTTCTCGATATTTAAAAATTTGATTGAGCTTTCTTTTAATAAGTACCGGATGTAATATTTGGCCTAAGAGTCCGAAAGGAATTTTATAATCTATAATATCTTCCATAATAACTCCGGTCTCAGTAGGTTTTATGAAATGTTTATGGTGCCATAAAGAATAGGGGCCAAAACGTTGTTCATCTACAAAATAACGTCCTTTAGATACATGAGTGATTTCAGTTACCCATTTAGTTTTGAAACCCGGTAAAGGTGAAACTATATAGGGTATTATTTGACCAGAAAACATAGGTCTATTTATTTCATCAAGAATGTGAAAGCCCATATGATCTGGAGTTATTACCTTCAAGTTATTTGGGTTTGATAAAAAATCCCATGCTTCTTCTTTTGAAATAGGTAATGCTTGTTTTGCCTGCAGTTGATATAATTTCATAAAATACAGTTTGTCAAATATAATCACATTTTGTTTAATATTTGATAGAATATATTAAACAAAAAATGATATTATGGTTAGAGTCCCAGATAAAATATCATCCACCGTTATTCATTATATTTTAGAGATGAGCATACAATTTTGTAATTTGGCAATAGTTTTATGGGCATGAAATTATATGCAGTTGTTTTAGTTTTGTTTTTTTCTAGTATTTCTATTTTTTCTCAAGAAGATATAGCGATCAAAGGTACCCTACCTGAAACCGTATCAGAAACGTCTGGATTAATTTTCTATAATAATAAGTTAATCACCCATAATGATTCGGGTGATCTACCACAACTCTATGAAATTGATACCACTTCATTAGAAGTGACACGAACTATCAATATAGAAAATGCAGAGAATATAGATTGGGAAGATATTACTCAAGACGACATGCATATTTATATAGGAGATATTGGTAATAATGTAGGAGTTCGTACTAATTTACGCATTTACAAAATAGCAAAGGAGGACTATAATTCTTCAAATACGATATCTGCTGAAATAATTAATTTTAGGTATCAAGATCAAACAAGTTTTGAAAATAATGGTAATAGTGACTGGGATGCAGAGGCGCTTTTTGTGTTAGATAATGAATTAATAATTCTTACCAAGCAATGGCAAAGCTTAGGTACGGTTGCTTATGCAGTTCCTAAAATGGCGGGAGATTATGAATTAGTGGCAAGAGGTAGTTTTGATATTGATGGTTTAGTTACAGGTGCAACATATAATACTGATTCTGATGTCTTGTTTATAGCGGGGTATACTGAAGTTCTGACTCCGTTTACGGTACGCATATCAGCCGTAACTAAAGCAAATATTTTCAACGAGTCTTTAATTAAAACAAATTTAGATGTCGGCTTGGCACAAATTGAAAGTATAGCTTTTATTGAAGCAGGTCGTTATATGCTCTCTTCAGAATATTTTAGTAGAATGAGCCCTAATATAACGCTCGAATCTCAACTTTTTGTATTCTCTGATGAAATGCAACAAATTGAACCCGAGCCCGAACCCGAACCCGAGCCCGAACCTGTTAATGAAGGTTTATTATTGTTTCAACGTCAGGGCTTTGATTTATTAGAATACGAACTTAACTCTGAAGAAGAAATTATTGGTAGAGCAGTTTATGATATTACTGGTCGGCAAGTTTTTTATACTTTAGGTAGTAATATTGAGCGGCATAGCCTTGACATTGCCACTTTACAAAATTCTGTTTATTACTTAACATTCTACTTTCCTTCTAAAGTAGTTTCAGTGCCATTTTTTAAGTATTAGCAATGCTTTATAGTATTGATATTTAAGACTTTCTTAACAAACGTAATATTGGTTTATGCATAGCTTTGTGATACACAATAAACCAATTCAAAATGAAAAAAATTACAGTATTCTTATTTATGGTTTTGGCTTCAATAACTATTGAAGCTCAAATTAAAACACCAGCACCAAGTCCTGCTTCAAAATTGATGCAGACAGTGGGGCTAACCGATGTCACTCTTGAGTATTCTAGACCTTCTATGAGAGGTAGAGAAGTATTCGGAAATTTAGTACCCTTTGATAAATTATGGCGTACAGGAGCGAACGGATATACCCTTATTACTTTTAGTACTGATGTGAAAATAGGCGGTTCAGAAGTAAAAGCTGGCACGTATTCAGTTTTCTCAAAACCTGGAGCAACATCTTGGGAAGTTTTTTTCTACACAGATACGCAAGGCGGTGGTACACCAAGCAACTGGGATGATAACAAGGTAGTAGCAAAGGTAACAGCGCCAGTAATTCCATTACCAAAAGAAATGGCCGTTGAAACTTTTACCATTACTATCGATGATTTAAAAAGTAGTTCAGCTAATATCGGATTTCTATGGGAAACGCAGTATGTAGCTGTAAACTTTGAAGTGCCAACTGATGCTACGGTTGAAGGTGACATTAAACGAATCTTATCAGGACCTGGAGCCGGAGATTATTATGCTGCAGCAGTTTATTATGCAAGTGAAGGCAAAGATATTAATAAAGCGAATGAGTGGATGGACAAAGCGATGTCAATGACTGAAAAGCCTGCATTTTGGCAGCTTCGTCAACAATCTCTAATTAAAGCAAAGGCAGGTGACAAAAAAGCAGCTATTGCTGCTGCTAAAAAGTCTTTAGCAGGAGCTAAGGAAGCTGGTAATGACGATTATATTAAAATGAACACGGACTCACTAAAAGAATGGGGCGGAATGTAATATTGTCTTTACATTAATATCAAAACCCAATCATAACGATTGGGTTTTTGTTTTTTTAACTACTTTTTTTTAAAGATTTGTAGTGAGGTATTGTTATTGGCTATTAATATAAATTCGCCTAAGCTTGATGAAAGTTTCTTCAATTGCCTCACATTAGCAGGGGCATTAAATCCGGAGTTGATAGTTCTTGAAGTTTCAAAATTTCCCGAGCCATCTCCTAAAAGTAAAAACCCTTTACTAGCATCATTTCGTGGTGTTTCAATTTCAAATTCGTACATATTTCCTGCGCCTAGAATATCTAAGTTTCCGTCTTGATTAAAATCATCAATAATATAATCGTTGATATTAGAGAATTGTGTGTAATAGGGTAGTGGCTTTGACTTAAACTTACCTTTACCTAAGTTTTCAATATAAATTGATTCAAACGTATCTGATTTATAGGTTAAGGCTTTACTTAAATTTGCTTCACCATACACCTCTTGTAGCTCAAGTGAAGCAAAAACATCATATTTTTTAAAGTTATCTTTTAAGCCTGGTATTTGCTCTGATGAACATGAAAAACCTCTTAGCGGATAGTGTTTTCCATTATTGTAATAACCAAGTACAATATCACCACTACCGTTATTATCAAAATCATCATAATAAATATCAAAGGGCTTGTCTGTTGATGTCTTATACTTATGATTTAACCCTAGATTGCCTACTATTAAATCATCATCACCATCATTATCAAAATCTGCTTTTTCAATGCTGAACCACCAACCCTTAGAATTTTTAAAATCTTCAATTTCATTTTTAGTGAGTTTACCTTTATCATTGTTAAAAATGGTTATTGGCATCCATTCACCAACAACAATTAAATCGAGATCTCCATCAGTATCATAATCAGACCAAACAGCATCAGTCACCATACCTAGATTTTCGAATTCAGGAGCTAGCTTTTTTGAAACATTTATCAGTTGACCTTTTTCATTTTTTAATAAGCTACTATTAGTAGGACTAGGATATTTATGCGGCTCATGTCTACCCGCTACAAATAAATCTATGTCACCATCGTTGTCATAATCCGAAGCAACAACTTTAGAACCGCTCGTACGTTCAATATTCAATATTGCCCCCCTGGTAAAGTTTCCTAATCCATCATTAAGATATAAGCGATCGATATAATGGGGGTCATTTTTTGCATAGACATTGCCGCCACTAACGACATACAGATCTTGATGACCATCTAAATTAATATCTGCAAAAATGGCATCAACATCTTCATAGTCATTTTGTGATATCCAAAAGGTGGAGTTATTTTCTTTAAAAGAACCATCTTTATGCTGTATAAACATTTTTGGAGCAAAACCAGCGGCCCCACCTATATAAACATCTTCTAATCCATCATTATTGATATCTCCGACCGATAGTGCTGGCCCTAATTGAGAAAGTTTATGAGGCAGTAATACTTGCTTTTCAAAATCATCAAACGCATTTTCTTGATGTATATAATTAAGTCCAATCAGTTGCTGCTCTGCAAAAAACTTTGAAGAGATATTACCAGTTTCATTCTTACTTTTTGGTGCTTCATTCATGTCAACTTTTATTAGGGAGTTGACTTTGAGATCAGTTTTAGTAGTAATTTTATTATTTGGCCATTCAATAACCACACTATCAATTTCAGCTAAAGCACCAAGGCCAAAATGTACGATGGGTTCACTAGTTGAATAAATTCCTCTAACATTGGTAGTTTCTTGAATTTGTACGCTATTATTTGCATATAAAAGTACTCTTGTTCCTAGTACGGGTTGATGCTTTTGATCAGTTAATTGTAGTCTAAGATAATTGGTGTTCTTCAGTGATTCTGCATTATTTCGGTAGACAAACGCTTCTTCATTAAGATTATTAACAACCAGGTCTAAATCTCCATCATTATCTAAATCAGCATAAGCAGAACCATTTGAGAACGATTCTTGGGCAACTCCCCAATCTTCGGCTGTATTTATAAACTTTAAATTACCTAAGTTCTTGAAAGCATAGTTTTTTAAAGGTTGCGAGGGCACCATGGCAATGGCCTTGTCTAAATCAACTACCTGCCAAATGCTTTTTAATTCACCTGCATCAGGATTGTTTTTAATCCATTCAAATCGTGAATTATTAATGTATTCTGCAACCTTTGTATCGGCATCGGTGTTTCGTATATCACGATACAAACCGTTGGTTATATAGGTGTCTTTTTGACCGTCGTTATCAAAGTCTGCAATAAGATTTGACCAGCTCCAATCGGTTGCATCCATACCCGTAAGTTGAGCAATATTGCTAAAGGTTTCATCGCCATTATTGAGCTGTAGTGAATTGTACATATACTGATAGCCACCACCGTTATTAACTACATTCCAAAAAGACTCAATATTCATTCCGCTCATATTTGATTTCAGGCGAAAATTATCTTCAGCAACCATGTCTACAACAAAAATGTCAAGTAAGGCATCATTGTTAATATCAGCAATATCAACCCCCATGCTATAGTACGAAGTTTGTTTTAAGGCGGTATCGATAACATTAGTAAATGTTCCGTTTTGATTATTGATAAATAAGAAGTCAGGGGCGTCAAAATCGTTAGCCACATAAATATCCGTCCATCCGTCATTATTGATATCACTAGCAGAAACTCCATTAGGGAAGCCTGTTTTTTCTAAACCTGTTTTCACGGTAACGTCATTAAAGATTGTCCCATCATTTTCAAACATACGTATGGAATATTCTGGTTTTGATAAGTCAGAACCAATAAGCGCAGAAAGACTACCCGGGTTAGGAGGTTGAGTAAGCAAAAAGAGATCTAAATAACCATCTTTATTATAATCTAAAAAGGTAGCATGTCTAGTTCGATCGGTATTGGCAACACCTAATTTCTCTGCACTTTCTGTAAAACTACCATCACCATTGTTTAGATACAAAAGGTTACGTCTCCACTCAGGTTTATGATCATGCAATTCTCTACTAACATAAATGTCATCAAATCCGTCATTATTTATATCAGCTATAGTAACTCCCGTAGACCAACCACCATCATCTAATATTCCAGCCTCTATGGTTACATCCTTAAATACAAAATTACCTTGATTTATATATAACCGATCGGCAACCATATTACCGGCAAAATAGAGGTCTTGTAAACCATCTTTATTAAAATCACCAATACCAACCCCAGCACCACCATAAAAATTTGCGTAGAGTAAAATATTAGCACTTTCTTGATCTTTGATTACATTATTAAAAGTTACACCTGTTTTTGAAGAAGGCAATAAGGTAAATTGTTTTATGTTTTTTTGAGGATTGGTTGCATTCTCACATGAATTACAAATTAATAAGCACATGAGACAGTAACTGAAAACTTCAAAGTATTTGTTTGTAGATTGATTCATTGTAACAAGATAAGTATAGAAAGTTTACAACAAAAATAAAGGAGAGTGTCCTCTCCTTTATCAAATTAAAATTAACTCAAACTAACAATAACTCATTCTAAACCAGAATGATTTTTTAATTAACATCCCACCAAACACGTGTAGTTAATTCATCAGAACCTTGACGATCAATAGCTTCTTGATAATTTGCAGGATTGTTTGTTTGCTCGCTTTCTGAATAAGAAAGACGTCTTGGAATAGTACCTCCAGTAACATTGCCAGGATAGTTTACTGGGGTTAAGACCGGAAAACCAGTTCTTCTCCAATTAGCGAAAGATTCATATTCATTCAAAAAAGTAACTGCCCAATATTGTGTGTTTATCTGCTCTAAAGCATTAGCTGGGTCAAACGGGTTGGCTGCTAGGTAATCTGAAATTGCTGCATCATCTATTACTGCAGCTTCTCCATAAAGAGAAAGGGTCTTCATTGCTGCAGTAACACCATTATTGTAATGAGTTTCAGCATCACCACCAATGCCCCATCTTACATTTGCTTCAGCTAGCATATATTCTACTTCTGCATAGGTCTGAAAAATCATAGGGGCGTCTAATCCTTTTATAATAGCGCTAGGTTCAGCATATGCATCTGTATCTTCTTCACCTGTTAAATCCATCAACATTTGTGAATCTAATCCGTTTGGAAAACCTTGTAAGTCTGCAATTGCAGTGCTTCCATCACCTCTTCTTGAACCTAAAATCGGTAGTCTTGGATCGTTACCAGCCTGCATGAAATCAACAAAAGTTTTACTAAGCCTAGGGTTACCATCTGCTTGAAATACTTCTCCATTTCCATTTTGGTTTACGCCTTCAGGTCCAATAGTATGAGGAACATAAAAGATATCTTCATTGCTAGTCATAACACCACCAGCAATTGCTTTTGTAGCCCATTCTTGCGCAGCTGTTGGATCTACTTTAATCAATCGTAACCCAAGACGTAACATTAAGCTATTCCCTAATCTTTTCCATTTACCTTGATCGCCATTAAAAATGATATCAGCATCACCAAAGCCTGAAACACCAGAGCTTAAGGCTGCAGCCGACTCTTCTAGTTCTTTAAGCATATCTGCGTAAATATCACTTTGTGCATCATACTTTGGAGTTAGAATGCCTTCTAAAACCGCTTTACCAGCTTCGCTGTATGGTATGTCGCCATATAAATCAGTTAATCTTGAATAAACAAAAACCCGCATTATTCTAGTAATTGCTTTCATTTCTTCAGGAGATTCTTCTTCATCTAGCTGAACTAACATATCTTCTAAGCTCTTAACGGCGTTTTCATAATATCTATCCATTAAAGAAGAAGCATAACCTCTATTCCACGTATATTTATCACCTGACCAGTAACCTGCGGTTGTTGCAAAATGCTGCATCATGGTTGATTGATAAATAAGCCCAGCGCGCCAATTATCGTAACGTTCACTTGAAGCAAATAACTGTGCTGCAGTTAACTTGTTGGCAACACTAACCTGTGTTGGCTTAGTGGGGTTTACATTTAAGTCTTCAAACCCCTTGTCACATGCACTTATCAGGAGTGCAAACAGTACTATAAAAATCGATTTTTTCATAATTTTTTTTTAAAACTTAACATTTACACTTAACCCATATCCTTTTGTGGTTGGAACCCCAAAATATTCAAGTCCTTGAGAATTACCAGCATTGTAAGCACTCTCTGGATCAATATTGTCAATAGAACGACTAATAAAAAATAAGTTTTGACCTATTAGATTAAAGGTTACATTGTTTAAGAAAGTTCTTTCTAAAATTTTAGAAGGTAAGCTATAACCAATACTTATTTGTCTAAATCTTATATAATCAGAATCTTCAACGAAGAACTCTGCAATATCATTAACTCGACCGTAGTAGGTTGATAAATCTTCAGGGGCAACGGTGGTAGTAAAAGCTGTACCTGAACCAGTTTCAGCATCGAAAGATGCGCCATCAATACCGCTTACGGTTAAACCTGATTCTCTACCTTCCAAGGTTGCCTTATGTAAGCCATTGCCGTATGCGATAGTATTTGTTCCTGAAAACAATTGACCTCCGAACTTGCCATCAATTAAGAAATTCATATTTAGATTTTTATATCTAAAAGAATTTGTAAAACCAACGGTAATTGGAGGAACACCGTCACCAAGTATTTTGCGTTCACCTTGACGTGCAACAGGCACCCCTTGATCATCAATATCATAAACAATATTACCGTCGTTATCTCTAACAAACGAAGTACCAAATATAGTACCATAGCGTTCTCCTACGATATGTTGAATTCTAACGTTTCTAGATCTTGGTTCATCAAGACCAATTGCTGCGTCATTTTCGTTGGTAGCGGTTACGGTACCTTCGTTGAATGCAAAATTCACAGAGGTGGTCCAGTTAAAGTCATTTGTTCTAATAGGAGATCCAGACAGTAAAACTTCAACACCTTTATTTTCAATTTTACCCAAATTTGCAGATGCTGCTGAAAATCCTGAAGCAACTGAAGTGGTAACATTTACGATATCATTGGTTGTTTCATTTGAATACAGGGCAAAATCAAGTGAGAGTCTATTGTTAAAGAAACGGGCATCTAAACCAATTTCAACTTCGCTTTTATTCCACGGAACCAAATTGGCATTAGGTACAGTACTACCAGAAATTCTTCCTAATGGTTGTGCTAAATGTCCTTGACCAAAAATCTCATAGTTTAGAGCAAGCTGGTAAGCATCTTGGGCGCCACCTGCTGTTTCGGCATACCCTCCACGTAGTTTCAAAAAGTTGATAGCCGTTGGCATTTCAAAAGCTTCAGATAGTATTAAACTAGCATTAACCGATGGGTAGAAGTCATTGTTAGGTGTAGTTTTTCCTGGAAAAGATAATGTAGAAAACCAATCATTTCTACCAGTAAGTGTAATATAGGCAAATCGGTCATATGAAAGTTCTAGTGAACCGTAAACAGACCCTATTTCGCGCTCATTGAAGTCTCTACTTCTGTTTTGGTTTTGTAAGTTGGCAATATCTTCAAGTCCGGGTACGATAAAGTTGCTTCCACCTAAATTCAATTGTTCGAATTGAATTTGGTTACTATTACCACCTACAAACGCATTAACTGCAAACTTTTCAGTGATGTCTTTATCGAAGCCTAAAATAATATCAGAATCTATTTGGGTATATCTTCTTTCTGTTTCACCCATGCTACCAAGCGGTTGAAAAGCGGTTCCGAAAGGAGTAACATCGGTAGACTTTCGTGTATAATGGTCAACACCAACACGCGCAGTTAAATATAACCAATCAGTAAAATCATATCGCAACGAAGTTGAGGCTATTATTCTATTTCTTTCGTCTTCGTTTCTAAAATTATAGGCTGCAAAATACGGGTTCTGAGAGAATACGTTGTTTGAATAACCTCGTTCAGTTAAATCATCATTCACACCAGGATCCATAAATCTAACATCTACATTTGGAGATAAAAGACCCACTGTAAAGTTAGCATTACCTGGCGCATCAGATAATCGAGGTCTATTTAAAACCTTCTCTACGGAATACTTTACATTTACTTGTGTTGTCAGCTTTTCGGCCAGTATTGCACTAGCATTCAATGCAAATGTTTTTCTGTTTAATCCAGAGTTTGGAACAATATCATCATTGTCAAAATCAGAAACTGAAAAACGGTAACTTCCTTTTTCAGAACCATTTGAAAGCGCAACGGTATTTATGAATGTGGTACCAGTTCTATAGTAATGATCAAGATTACTACCTACATATGAATAGGGTCTAGCAACACCATCCCATTGAACTACATCGGTACCATCTAACCTCGGCCCCCAAGATGATAAGCCAGCATCTAAAGCGGCCTCTTGATTCGCAGGTTTAGTATTTCTTAAACCTTGGCCGTACTCTGTTTGAAAATCTTGAATTGAGGTGTCAACCTTATTGAATTGTACAGTACTTGTAATTTCAACTCCGAAACCTTCAGACTCACTTCCATTTTTGGTTGTAATTAAGATAACCCCGTTACCACCCCTTGAGCCATATAGTGCAGTTGCAGAACCACCTTTTAAAACCGAAATAGATTGAATTTCATCAGGGTTAATACTTGAGACACCATCACCTCCATCACTACCACCCCAAAGGCTAGCTGCACCATTATTGTCGTTACCAATTGGTATACCATCAACAACATAAAGTGGCTGATTGTTTCCGGTAAGGGTACTATTACCACGTATAATAACTCTACTTGAACCACCAGCACCAGTGGCATTTTGTGTAATATTAACACCTGCAATTTTACCTTGTAAAGAGTTAATGGCATTTGGCGTTTTAACTGTAGCGATTTCCTCACCACCAACTTCAGTTATCGAATACCCTAAGGCTTTGGTTTCCTTTTTGATACCTAAAGCGGTCACCACCACTTCATCAAGTTGACTTGCATCTTCATCAAGTGATATGTTTAATGAGCTTCCATTTACACTAGCTTCTTTTGTAGCATATCCTAAAGAGGAAAAAACTATTGTTGCACTGTTAGGTAAACTAATGGTATAGTTGCCATCAAAATCAGTAGAGGTACCATTAGATGTTCCTTTTTCGACAACATTAACCCCAGGAAGGGGAGAGCCGTTGGTATCAGTTACGACACCCGTAACCATTATTTCTTGGGCTACTACACTTTGTAGAAATAGGAGTGCCAAGAATGTCAAAAAACAATTGATTTTTTTGTTCATACGAGTTTGGTTTTTTGTAGTTAATTCTTTGATTGAAAGTAAAAATTGCAAAATTAGGTTGGTTTCTAGATAAAATTCGACCAACGACTATTGTGAAAAGCCTAACGACTATGTTTTTATTGGGTTTAAAATTGGAAATAAAAAAAGCTTAATTAATACCATAAATCATTGCTTTTTTTAAATCAATAATACCATATAACTAATTTTATTTTTAGAAAATAGGACTGAAATTTCAAATTCCTAAATGTTGGAATTATTTATGGAAATTGCTTATTACTTTCCATTGTTCAGGTGTGATGGCATTACCATCAAAAAAGGAAACTCCTGAAGCTCCATTATCTTTTGCCAATTGAATTGCTGTATGTAATTCCTTTGCACTCATTGAAGGCACAAAAACACCGGTATGTAGCGCAGTTTTTTTTCCTTTTAAATCTTCAAAACCTTGCTTGGTAGCATACCCAATCCAATCAATTTCTTCATTATAAAAATTATGATAAATCATCGGTAAAACTGCATCAACATTCCACTTATCCCATCGTTGTCGTACCATATGATCAGCCATTTCTGGATAAGGAAAAACAGCTGCTGTTAGGTCTTTGTTGTTCGCATGTGCAATTTCATAAGCGTCATCAACAATAGCTTTAACCTTATTTAATCGGAAGTTCTTCCACTCCATATCTATAGCAGGATTAGTAAAGTTTTTGGGGTTTTTATGATGTATTTCGCTGAATTCTGTTAAACAAACATCACAATAACAAAAATCAAACTCTGGTAATTCATGATTCTGTTCTAGATTATATTTAGGTAAAAGTCCGATAGGAAGAAATATATCTGAATATCGAATATAATCTAAATGAACACTGGTAACACCATCAATTTTTGCCAAGCCTTCTACCAAACTTAGAATATGATTTCGCGATTCTTTTCGTGTTGGACACAACCATTTATAGTAACCTACATATGGTGGTTGGTCATAACATGACTTTCCGTCACGACTTACCGCATACCAATCTGGGTTTTGTTGAGCTATTTGGTCATTAGGTCTATTGATGGTAAACATCCATCCATGAATTTCTAAATCATATTTTTTTGCAAAAGGTACTAGTCTAGCCAATAAATTTGCATCCGCCTCAGTATTAACTAAGACTGCGTCAATACCATGCATACTATACTGTTTAAATTCTTCATCAAAATCTTGGTCAGAACTTTCGGCATTTGCGGATGACCATACCCAAAATTTAAATGGTTTTTCTAAAACTGAATGTTGTTTTTTAATAACCTTAACTTGCTTATTGTTTGAATTACAGGCGATAAGAACGATACCACAAAAAACGAGAATAAGATAATTTAATATAGAACTACTTCTTTTAATCGATTGTTTCAAATTTTCCGTCATCATGTAGAATTAGTTTTTTATTAGTAAACGGACTAACTGTCCAAATTGCCCAGCCAAACGGATGTTTAGCAAATTTGACATCTACTTGTTTATCCAAAATCAATATTGATTGTTGAATTATATCTTCATTGTTATTTTTACGGTATTCTCTTAATAGTTTGTAGAAATAGTTTTTAATATGTTCGTCTTGGGGGATCATAAAGGTATTATCTGTTGTTAAAGTTTTTGTTGAAAAATACACAAAGCCCCAGTGCTCTGGTTCATGCATATTGATAACTTCTTGTGGTGACCATACCCAGTTGTTTTCTTTTAAAAACTGGCCAGTGACTGAATCTTTTTTTCTATAATATTTCTGGTTAATTATATCATGTTGCCATTGTAATCTAGAAAAATTAATTCGCCAATATTCATTGGTGGGTGGTTTAACCCTACCATGAGAGTCAGAATTAAAAGACCATGGTATTGCAATTTCTACAGACCATGATTGATCTTCATCACTCGAATTATTTAAAGAACCTTGAACGGAAACTGCAGATTTTAAGCCTTTAAAATCCCAATTATTTAGTATAGTTCCATTATTTCGATAGGGTTTTGAAAGAAATAAATCCCAAACGGTATTAAGAGCATTCATTTCGTATTCATAGTAATTATGGGTATCACCATCTGGATCAATGAAAACCTCAAAATCATTATTGTAAAATATAATTGTATCGTGTTGCTTTAAATTAGCCCAAACATGCGGTTCTTGCAACTCAGCAAAAATGTAAAAGTATTCATCACTCCATAGCATTTTCATTCGTGTTTGAAATTGTGGTATTTTTTCTCCTTCAATGTCAATAAAGTTGTCTGACCACCTAGATTGTTGCCAAGATTTTTCATTAGGCTTTCCATCAATCCTCAAACTGTCTATAGTTTTATAGGCGGTGTACGATTTAGGAAGATTTTGAGCAAAAGTGAAAGTTGATACAAAACTTAGAGTTGATAGCACTATTAAAATCCACTTGAAAATCATTACTTTGGTTAGAGTCATATAGATTATCGATCGTAAATTGAGGTCTATTTTGAAATCTAAGGGTTGCTAAAGTTTTTTATTTTATCTTCAAAGGCGAATAATTTTAGACCAACAACTACGGGTTATCGCTAGATGTCGTATTATAGATATATATAATGATTTCCAATACTAAATTAGATCACCTTTTAAGGGTAGACACACCAAAAGATTATAGAGTTAGTTATAAATACCACATTTTATTTTGGGTAATCTATTTTCTCTTCAATACGCTTCGCTGGAGTAGTATTCATAATGATTTTTCCTATTCTTTGAAAACCAATTTAATAGGTTTTCCTATTCATATGGCTTTAGCGTATTTTAATGTGTATTACTTAATGCCTAGATACATCTATACTAGAAAATATGTACTATATGTGGTGTATATTATTGCTGCCTTAGTGCTTATGTTGTTAGTGAAATACAATTTAACGTACTACTTAGTGAGCCCTGTAGTTATGCCTGAAATTGCACCTGAGATAAATCATTTAACATTTGACTATGCTATTCAAACAATGCTCGGTGAGTTTTACGTAATTAGTTTTGTAACTGCTATTAAAATAACAGTTGACAGGTTAAGGGAAAATAGTAAACTTCATGATTTAGAAAAACGACAACTAACCACCGAATTGCGTTTTTTACGTTCTCAAGTGTCACCTCATTTCTTTTTCAACACCTTAAATAATATCTATTCATTAACTCTAGAAAAGTCAGATAAAGCCCCTGAGGTAGTGTTGAAACTTTCTGAGCTAATGAGGTATTTACTATATGGAACTAAAAAGAGAAAACAGAACCTTCGTAAAGAGATTGAGTGCATTCAAAACTATATTGATTTAGAACGCATTCGATTTAATGATTCATTAAAAGTTAGCTTTAAAATTGAAGGTGATTTAGATGGCCATACCATCGCGCCGATGCTTTTAATACCCATTGTAGAGAATTGTTTTAAGCATGGAGCAAGCAAAAATATTAACAAAACTCAAATTAACATAGATCTTAAAATAGTAGAAGATTTCATGTATTTTTCAGCGGTTAACACCATTCCTAAAAAAGGACATAAAAATAAAAAGATCTCAAAAGAAGGAGGTATAGGTTTATCTAACATTAAAAAACGTCTTGAATTAGGTTACGGTAAAAATGATTACAAATTATCTATTTTCGAAAAAGATGGTATGTTTAATGTAGGTCTTAAATTACGTGTATGATAAAAATGAAAGTGATTATTATTGATGACGAACCGTTAGCAGGTAATGTATTAAAAAATTACGTTGCAAAGATTGATTCCCTCGAATTAGTAGCGACATTTCTAAATGCTATTGATGCTTCAACATATTTGCAAAATAATGATGTTGATATTATATTTTTAGATATTGACATGCCCTTATTAGATGGATTAAGTTTTTTACAAAGTTTACAGGTAATTCCTTTTGTTGTAATTACAACTGCTCATGATGAGTATGCTTTAAAGAGCTTTGATTTACAGGCAATTGACTATCTGGTAAAACCTATACCGTTTCCAAGATTTTTAAAATCTGTAACCAGAATATTAGGATTAAAACAAGCTGCGGTTAATACTAAATCAAAACGGGTAGAAAAGGCTAAAATATTTGTAAAGGTTGATAAAAAAAGATTGCAAAAAATATATCTCGATGAAATCATTGTAGTAGAAAGCCTAAAAGATTACATTAGAATAGTTACTACTTCTGCAAAGTTTATAGTACATAGAACCTTGAGTAGTTTCACTGATGAATTACCTTCTGATAAGTTTTTACGTATTCATAGGTCTTATACTATTGCCTTAGATAAAGTTGATGTTGTTGAAGGTAATAGTGTAGAAATCAATGGAATTAGATATACTATTGGTAGAAGCTATCTCACCAACACGAAGCAAGTAATATTGAACAACACGTCTAATTAATTAGATATATATATTCCCAAATAAAAGGTTACTTTTCTTGATAGTAAACGGCATTTTCTGCGGTTATAACATCAATAGGAAGCAAGTTTTGATCTGGCACAGTTTTACCAAATAGAAAATGCTCTGCGAGATAACCAACACCTAAATACGCTTGTCTTTTTGGTTTTTGATGAATTAAGAAATCAATACACCCAGTTTTAAGTAAATCAACATTTTCATCTAATAAGTCGTAACCTACAAGAGTCAAATCTTTTTTAAGTGAACCAATGGCCTTTATAAAAACATGTGTTTTAGAATTTGTAATGAATACCGCCGTAATTTCAGGGTTACTTTTTAATAGTGATACGGACTCTTTCTGAAACATTTCTTTGTCTGAAGTCTTTAAACTAAAGGTTTTGATAGGGGCTGCATTACTTTTGTCATCAAAGTATGATTTAAACCCATTTTCTCTAAACTTCATGTTTGCCTCTTCATCAAGATGTAAAATTGCAATTCGAGCTGATTCATCAACTAATTTATCGATTAGGCTTGCTGCAACTCTGCCACTTTGATATAAATCTTGCCCAATAAAATGTTCATGATTGAATGCATCTATTGCATTGTTAAATAGAGCTACAAGAATATCTTTTTCTTGACATTCGTTGTATATATCAAGAGCCTCTTTTTGAAATAATGGTGCCATTAACAAAGCGTCAGGTTGTTTTGGCAATGCTTCTTGAGATTTTTCTAAAAAAGAAATCGGGTCAAATGGGTTGTAAAAAAACTTGTTAACTACTACGCCAAAAGGTTTAAATTCTTTGGCTGCAACTTGAATACCTCTAAATGCTGGTTCCCAATAGGCATCAAATTTTGGGTTCGGCATCAAAACACTAATTTGATAAACCTTATTGTTTTTAAGATTTCTAGCAATGGGGTTGGGTTGATAATCAATTTCTTTAAGAACTTTTTCTACATCAGCTAAGGCTTTTGGAGAAACCTTACCTCTTCGGTGTAAAACTCTATCGACTGTTCCTTTAGAGACACCTGCTAACTCTGCGATATCCTTAATCGTATATTTTTTATCCATAATTAAATCGACGGTAGTAGTGAAAGTTCACTTATGGCCTTTGTAAATATATAGAATTCTTAAATATCTGTTAAGTAATTTTATAAAAAGGTAATTAAACCATCCTTTTTTAGTAAAAGAATAAATTTATGATTGACTATTTTTTGATGCATATGTTTGAAAGCGATCAAAATATTCAAAGATAAAGGCCATTATTATTACCAGTGCAGCTCCTATAAAGGTAAGCCATAAAAAACCAAGTTTTTCTTCGCCTGATGGGGGAGCATAAATCATATAATAATAAATAATGAAAATGATGATTTGAGTTAATATCGCAGCAATAAACACGGCATTACCTTTAACGAATTTAAAAAAGAAGGCAATTAAAAATACACCCAGAACATTACCGTAAAAAATACTTCCAATGATATTTACCAATTGAATCAGGTTGTCGAAAAGATTAGCAATACAAGAAATAGCGATAGCAATAATGCCCCAAACTAAAGTAAATAGTTTAGAAGCATTGACATAGTGCTTTTCAGAGAAATCACCAATTCTGTTTCGCTTATATAAATCTAGAGCAGTTATAGTACCCAAAGCATTTAATTCTGAAGCAGTTGATGACATTGCCGCAGATAATATGACCGCTAATAAAAGCCCAATCAACCCTGTTGGTAAATTGGTTAGAATAAAATGAATAAATACAAAATCTTTGTCATTAGTTTCTGCACTACTATCGGCCTTTTTAATAAGTGCTTTTGCAGCAACTCTGTTGGTGCTATCTCTTCGATTTACACTTATTATTTCTTCTTTTGCCTGCTCAATAGCAGTAAATTCTTTTAATTCAATAGCTGAAGAATATTGATTCTGAGCCATTTTCTTTTCAATTTCTAATTCTCGATGTGCTTCTTCAAGTAAGCTATAGTCTTCGGCAAATTCTGAATTCATTACTTTAGAAGTGGCAGCGGGATTAAAATTTAAAGGAGATGCATTGTATTGGTAAAAAACAAACACCATTACACCAACTAGTAAAATAAAAAACTGCATGGGAATTTTAAGTATACCGTTAAATATTAGTCCGAGTTGACTTTCTCTTATAGATTTACCCGATAAATAGCGTTGCACTTGACTTTGGTCGGTGCCAAAGTATGCAAGCATTAAGAAAAAACCACCGGTAATTCCACTCCAAAAAGTATACCTGCTTTTTACATTGAAATCAAAATTTAATATTTCTAATTTATCACTTGCTCCGGCAATTTTTAATGCTTTGCTAAATGAGATATCATCTGGTAAGTATCCGATTATATAGAAAAATGCCATGAACATACCCGTCATGATAATAATCATTTGTTGTTTCTGTGTTACACTAACTGCTTTAGTGCCACCCGAAACGGTATATATAATTACCAAAACTCCTATAATAATATTTAATATTCGTAAATCCCACCCGAGAATAGCTGATAGAATAATTGCCGGAGCAAAAATGGTAATACCTGCCCCTAAGCCTCGTTGAATTAGAAATAAAATAGCCGTTAATGTTCTTGTTTTAAGATCGAATCGATTTTCTAAGAACTCATAGGCTGTATATACTTTAAGTTTATGGTAAATAGGAATAAATACCATACATATTACAATCATTGCTAAGGGCAGCCCAAAATAGAATTGTACAAAGCCCATTCCGTCATGAAAGGCCTGACCTGGGGTAGAAAGAAAAGTTATTGCACTAGCTTGTGTGGCCATTACTGATAAACCGATGGTCCACCACTTAGAATCTCTACCTCCACCAACATAATCTTCTACATTCTTACTTCCTTTTGTTTTCCAAACACCATAGGTAACAATAAATAGGAGGGTTCCTGCAAGTACTATCCAATCAATAGTTTCCATATTAAGTGAAAGATGACATTATAAAAGAAAAAATGATTAAGTATATAATATTCAGTATCAAAACCAAGGAATATTCTTTTTTCCAAACAATTTTATCTTGCATAATTATCCCTTTACTTTTGATGATGTTTGTACTTGATCTTTTCCAACAGAAAGCATGTTCGCAAATAGTTTATAGGCCCCTGGTACACCTGCCGGTAATTCTCTAAAAAAACTTAAGCCAGTATATATATAGTTTCCTTTTCCATATTTAGCAATAAGTAAACTCCCTTTTTTGGTTGATTCTCCTTTATCTTTCATTGCTAAAATAGGGATAAAATTATCATCCCATTCATTTGGAAAATATAGGCCTCTTTCTTGAACCCAACCATCAAAATCATCCTGATTAATGCTATTTGGAAAGTTTACTAAAGCATGATTATTCGAAATTATTTTCACTTCTGAATTTTCATCTGTAACCCGATCTCTAGAAAGTTTTAACGGGTATGGAGCAATATTTTCAAACTGTTTATCCCACCTTCCTGAGGTATTATATTGTACAATTAAATTACCTCCATTTTTAACATATTCTAAAAGGTATCGTTGTTTGAATTTTAGCTCATTAACAACATTGTATGCTCTAATACCGACTACCACAGCGTCAAAGGCGTCGAGACTACCCGTTTGAATATCATTTGGATCAATAAGAACTACATGGTAACCTATCTGAGTTAAACTTGTTGGAACATCGTCACCGGCTCCCATAATATAACCAATATTTTCACCTGATTTTTCAATATTTAATCGAACGACCTTAGCTTCAGCAGGAAGTAAAATACTTTGTGTTGGCACATGATCGTAAGCAATGCTAACTAACTCTTTAGATATTTTTTTCCCATTTATAGATATTATAGGTGAAATGTAACTTTCATTTTCTTCTGCTGGCGGGGTGAGCGTAAAAAGCACGACTTGTTCATCACCTTTTTTCGCAATTTTGAATGGTTTAGTATCCTGATCAACAACCCAACCTTCTGAATGGCAAAACTGTAATGTACCTTCAACATTATCGCTATGAGCTTTGATTGTTATTGGTATTTGCTTGGGCTGACCATCAGCAAAAATTAACACTTTATCATCGAAGCTAGCAGTAGCTTCGGGTAATATTTCGAATGGCTGGTATCGTTCACCTTTGTCATTTCGAGCATATTTATAAACAACTGGTTTTTTAATGTCAATTAAATATCCGTTAAAATCAAGCTTAAAACTAGCAGTAAATGCTCTAGGAGTTTCGGGGTTGCCAATCAACTGTTTGTTTGCAACCTTGTACATACCCAAAGTACCTTTTTCGTTCAACCAATAAGGACTTGTATTTGCAGTGTTTTCAGGAACGGCAAATTCAATCTCATAAGTTTTTTTAAGGTTATTCTCTAATAGTACCGAAGGATTAATTGATGCACTTTTAACAGGTGAAATACCTACTGATTTAAGATTTATTTCTACCTCACTTCTGTTCAGTACTTCTATATTCACCTTTAAACTATTACCCGCATTTGAGTTAGCTGTGGTGGTAAAAGCTTCAAGACTTAAGCCCATTACCGCTAAAATAATATCTTCTATCTCTTTTGATTTTAATTCTTTCCAATGTGCATCTTTTAATTCTGAAATTAGTTGATGCGCTTCAATAAACTTTGGAATATGAATGGCAGGGTTTTCAAAATTAAATTCATTTTCTATCTGGTATAAAATTTCACCAATTTTATCACCTCCATCTACTCTGGACCATGAAGTATTAACACCATCAAAGATGTTATTTCTATCATTAGGTAAATCTCCTTTTAAAAGTTCAATATATTCGTTTTCACTTCCTCTCGATGTTAGTCTACCAAAGCCTTGGCACAAATGTTGACTACTAGCCCAAGAAGCTATTTCATTGTTAGAAACACCTAAAGTAGGGTAGTAGACTCCTACATCCATATGAAGCATCTTTGATTTATCAGCTTTATCGAATTTTTCTTGGCTTCCATAAAACCACCAAGATGTGTTAAAAAAAAGACGTTTAGGTTGCCATGTAGATAAAGTTTTCAACTGCTCTGGGTAGGCATTCGGGTCATTAACTAATTCAAAGGCTTCAACACTTAGCATTGCTGACGTTGTATGATGTCCATGAGTTGTGCCTGGTGATCTATGATCAAATCTATTGATTATCACATCTGGTTTGAATTTTCTGATTATTTGAACAACATCGCCCAAAACCTCTTCTTTATTCCAAATTTCTAAAGTTTCATTGGGGTGCTTAGAATATCCAAAATCATTGGCACGGCTAAAAAATTGTTGTCCACCATCAACTCGTCTAGCTGCTAATAACTCTTGCGTTCGTAAAACGCCTAAAGATTCTCTCAACTCTGTTCCAATCAAATTTTGACCACCGTCACCCCTTGTAAGTGATAAATATGCAGTGGTTGCTTTTGTGTTGTTGGCTAGGTAAGCTATTAAACGGGTATTCTCGTCATCAGGATGAGCCGCTACGTATAATGCTTTGCCTAAAAAATTTAATTTTTGAACATCATGATAAATTTCCGAAGTACTCGCTCTTTTCGGAGTTTGAGAAATAGAAAATTGAACTGTTAAAAGAAAAGATATTACTATCAGAATTTGTTTGCGCTTCATATTTGTTGTAGTTGGCGCTCAAATATAGAGATATAAACAGGGAGGCGTGGTTTATTTAAAACTTCTTTAACATAACTAAAAGCTTTCAATTTTCTCTTCCTCATCATTCATTTCAAGCTGATCAAACTGATCATTAAGTTGATCATTATAAATAGAGACTACCCCTACACCCTTTTGTAATACCAGGCTATTAGGATATGTTAATATTTCACCATTTCTACGGCGTAAAAAAAGATGGAAAGCTCTTATGTCTTCAATGACAAATATATTCTCATTTAGATCTTCTGAAATACTAATTTCCTTATCCATAATTCTAATAGTGTTACCAATTTTAAAAGGATAGGAAAAGAAAATGATTACTCCTGCTGTTACATTGCTGATAATAGACCATTGCGCAAATAATGCAACACCAATTACAGCAAAAATAGAAGACAGTAATACCCCTAGATCTTTGAAGTTTACACCCCAAATTAATGTTAGAATTGCAATGGTTAAAAAGGTGAGAGCGAAAGATATATATTTTATTATCAGATTCGTTCGCACTTGGTTAAACTCACCAATCTTACCTACTTTTCTTGCTGCTTGACTCAAGCCAAACTTTAGAATTACGGCAATAAAAATTGTTATGGAAGTCCATAATAATTCAGATTGATAATTTGATAAGAATCCTTCCATAGCTATAGCCCTAAACTATCACGCAAAGGTAAAAAACGATTACTGTTTTTCTGCCAATACGGACTTTTGATTGATTTTATTTTAGTTGCTTTTGATGTTAACGCACTTTCTTTGTTACCATAATTACTAGTAAAAGACTCGGTCCACCCTTCAATATCATAAGGAAAGGAATTTTTAAAATTGATTTTGAGCGTTCTTTTTAATTCTGGAAATTCAATGGTATAAGTGCTGATATCACCTTTAGTGGTCAGGCTTAAATTAGCAGCATAAGCTTTTAATTCTCGATGTGATAAACGAATGTATTCTAATGAAGGGATAAGCATTTTTTCTCCTAACGGCAGTTTCTTTGGATTTATTCTGATCATATTCCACAATTCATTTTCTAAAATTTCCTTGTCTAACAACTGATTTTGATCTGCTGTAGATTCAAAATAGGAATGTGATGTTACCTCAAATTGTTCTTTATTATTAAGTTGAGCATAAACATGACCACACCATTCCTGCGCTGAAAATGACACTTTTAATGCATGCTGATTGTTTTGTACTGGATAAAAACTACTACTCATTATAGAGTAGGGGTAGATACCGGTTAAATATTTTTTTGTGCTATTGAGTTTTAAAACAGGAATGTTCGAAGGATTACTCTTGTCGGCCTTCACTTGTTTTATTTTATTAAAGGGTTCGGTAACGTATATTAAAACAGATGTACCTTCACGTAATTCTCCATATTGGGCTTGCTGTAGTTCATATGAAGTTATTTCAGCTTCACCGTTATACCAGTATTTTTTAAATTCTTCTGATAAGGGCTCTTTTATAGTTTCAGCAAGGCCTGAATTATCGTTAAGAGCTAATGAACTACTTTGATGTTCTGGGTTTTCTTTGCATGATACTATAAATACTAAAATCATAATAATACTCGTGATACTTGTTTTCAATCGAATTCTATTTTTCATAACTCAACAATTTTCACAAAATTACTTAATACGATTTATTGTACCAGTGTTATTAACGTTTTGTATATCAAATGAGTAGGCAGCCCCACAACATTAGCATACGAACCTTTTATTTCTTCAATACCTATAAGTCCTATCCAATCTTGAATGCCATAGGCACCAGCCTTGTCAAAAGGATTGAAATTGTTAATATAGAAATGTATTTCTTCATTCGACAAATCTTTGAATTTAACTTTAGTTGTATTAGCAATAGTTTTTTGAGACCCAGCGGTAGTAAATGAAACTGAAGTAATAACCTCATGCCAGTCATTCGAAAGAGTTTTTAGCATTCTAAAGGCTTCCTTCGCGTTTGCGGCTTTAGCTAATGATTGGTTTTTATACCATACTACAGTATCAGAAGTAACTAAAATTTCATTTTTAAGTAGTTCTTTGTTAAGAGCACTTGCCTTTAATTCTGATAGATAATTCGAAATTTCGGCTCCTTTCAAATGAGCGGGATATATTTCCTCTACTGGTTGTAAGCGAATTTCGAATTCTATACCTAACTCTTTAAAATATTGTTGTCTACGGGGCGAACCAGATGCTAAAATTATTTTATGGTCTTTAAGTATATCTTTAAGCATGGTTAATCATTTGCAGCACTATAATTACCTAGCCAATCGCCTCTTACCTTTAGAACTTGTTCAATAACATCACGTACACAGGCATTACCGCCATTTTTATGAGAAACATATTTTGCAATAGCTTTTACTTCAGGAATAGCGTCTTGTGGGCAAGTAGGTAAACCAACAGCTTGCATAGGAGGTATGTCTGGCATATCATCACCCATGTATAGTACATTTTTTGGGTCAATTTTATTTTTACCCAAGTACTCATTTAATGGATCAATTTTATGGTGAGCTCCTAAGTATATATCTTTCACGCCAAGACCATTAAGTCGAAGTCTAACGCCTTCATTAGTACCACCGGTAATGATGCAAACTTGATATCCTTTTTGAATTGCTGTTTTAAGAGCATACCCATCTTTTACACTCATCTTCCTTAGCATTTCACCTTCACTAGTAATTAAAAGGCTACCATCGGTAAAAACACCATCTACATCAAAAATAAAAGTAGTAATATCCTTTAAATATTCTTTATAACTTTTTTTCATAAGTTTCTTTAATTGAGTTAGTTACAACTTCATAAACCAATTCATGTGTTTTATTATTTAATTGATTTAGATGTCTTTCAATAGTTTGAGTATCGTTTCTTCTTGCTGGTCCTGTTTGAGCTTGTAGCGGCGATAATAATTGAATTTTAGCTACGGTTTCTTGAATCAACGGTTTTAATATATCAAAAGGAACATCATTTTTAGTACAAATTTCAGAGGCTAAATGAAACATATGATTAGAGAAATTATTAACAAAAACTGCTGCCAAATGTATAGTCTTGCGTTGTTCTGAAGATATTTTTAATACCTGAGTAGAAATTAAATGCCCAAGTTTATTCAATAATACTAGATCTTTTTCATGCTCTGCTTCAATACAAATAGGAATTTGTTCAAAACTAATTTTTCGATCTTTTGAGAATGTTTGCAAAGGATAAAAAACTCCTCTTCTAATTTCTTTGGGTAAAGCGTTTAAAGGAACACTGCCGGAAGTATGTACGATTAGTTTACGGGAGTTTTTAATTTTTTTTGAAACATCTATGATAGCATCATCACTTACTGCAATTATATAAACATCGGGTATGTCATTGGCTAAAGAAATGTCAAAATGCTCACGAGAAGCTAAGATCTCAACAACTTCAATTTGTGCTGTTTTTTTAAAAATATGTTGTAGTTGGGTTGAAACGGCGCCAGTGCCAACTAATGATACTTTAATCATGCTGTAAATTTATACATATAATTTATGGAATGAAACACCTTAACTCTTATTTAATGATTTGAATTTGTTGGTGTTTAAAAATTCTAAAAGCATTCATTTTACATAAATATTAACATTGTTTGTTGGGTTTTTGCAGATATTCTCAGCACTTAAAATGATAAAAAGGTAGTATTTTTGCAGACCTAAACCAACGCATCTTCAGATGATAGCATCACTTAAGAAATTTCTCTTCTCTACTCGGTTAATGGCTGTTTTGTTTATTGTTTTCGGAGTTGCCATGGGTATTGGAACTTTTGTTGAGAGTAAGTATAGTACAGAAACCGCTCGAATTTGGATATACAATACAAGATGGTTTGAAATAATAATGGTTTTTTTTGTGATCAATTTCATCGGAAACATGTTTCGTTACCGCCTCTTCACCTGGAAAAAATGGCCAGTACTCACCTTACATCTTTCTTGGGTTTTAATCATCATTGGTGCTTTTGTTACAAGATATATCAGTTATGAGGGTGTGATGCCTATAAGGGAGGGCAAAAGTGAAAAGATTTTTTATTCTGATAAAACCTATTTAACAGCTTTTGTTGATGGCGAAATAGATGGGGTTACGCAAAGAAAACCACTTGAAGATGATCTTATTGTTACTACTGAAGGTCTCAAATCATCATTACCCTGGAAATATGAATTTAACGAACAGCCGTTTACCATTTCATATGTTGATTTTTTTGCTGGAGCAAAAGAAGCTTTAATTCCCAATGACAACGGTAACGAATTTTTGAAAATCGTAGAAGCGGGTAGTGGTCAACGTGAAGAACATTATCTCGAGAATAACAAGGTCAATAATGTACATAATGTACTGTTTGCCCTAAATAAACCTACAGAAGGGGCCATAAACATTTTTACTACTGATTCTACCTATCAAATACAGACTCCTTTTTCAGGAAGTTTTATGAGAATGGCTGATCAGTTTCAAGGCCAGGTAGCGCAAGATAGCTTGCAAAAATTCCATTTAAGATCTTTATATAATATGGCCGGAATGCAATTTGTTATTCCTGAAGCTATGGTTAAAGGGTCTTATGGAGTAGTTGAGTTGCCAGCTAACGAAATCACAGAACAAAGCTTATCAGCATTGATTGTTGAAGTTTCTTCAGATGGTGAAACAGTACAGAAAAAATTATTAGGAGGAAAAGGAGTTTCTAAATTTTCTGAAAAATTCAATGTTGGTGGCTTAGATTTTTCATTGGCTTTTGGTTCAAAAGTTTATGAATTGCCTTTTAGTGTTAAGCTTAACGACTTTATCGCAAAAAAATATCCTGGTACTGAAACAGGGTATGCTTCTTTCATGAGTAAAGTTACCGTAGAAGATGAACGTCCTTTTGATTATGATATTTATATGAATAATATCTTAGATCACAAAGGCTTCCGCTTTTTTCAATCGAGTTTTCATCCTGATGAAAAGGGAACAGTACTCTCGGTTAATCATGATCAATGGGGTACTTGGATAACTTATTTAGGTTACTTCTTGTTATACGCTGGATTAATGGGTATTATGTTCTTCGGGAAAACTAGATTTAGAGATTTAACGAATAGTTTAGATAAGGTTCGAGCGAAGAAAAAAAGCTTGACTGTCATAGCTTTTTTGCTAGTATCAATGGCAGTTCAATCTCAAGAACATAGCGTTGATGATGGCCATGATCATAATCAAAAACCCACCCAGTCTCAGATTGATTCATTAATTGCATCTACAACTGTATCTGAAGAGCATGCAGAATCTTTTGGAAAATTAGTTATTCAAGATGATGGTGGTCGTATGAAACCCATTAATACTTTCTCTTCAGAATTACTAAGAAAATTAAGCTTGAAAGATAAATTTCAGAATATGAATTCTGATCAGGTTTTTCTATCCATGATGCTAAATGCTCCAGCGTGGTATAATACTGAGTTTATAGCTGTTGATAAAAAGGGTCAAAATGATAGCATTCGTAACGTTTTAGGAATTCCAAAGGGACAAGAGTTTATAAAGGCTACCGATTTTTTTGATGAAAAAGGGCAATACAAACTTGCCCCATTTATAGATGACGCAACTACCGCCTTAACCCCCAATAAATTTCAACAAGATTTAAAAGATGCTCATGTACGTTTATCACTTTTAAATCAGGCGTTAAGTGGTGATATAGTCAAGATTTTTCCATTGCTAGAAGATGATAATAACAAATGGATATCTGCTCTAGAATATAGGGGGGGACAGTTTCCGGTATCAGATTCTTTATATGGTAATTTCATTAAAAATGCGGTACCCTACTATTTAATGTCTTTGAGAAAATCAATAGCTTCAGATGATTATACCGAAGCTGATAAGCTACTTAGTGCATTTAAAAAGAACCAAGAGAATTATGGTAACGAGGTTTTGCCGTCTAAAGAGAAAATTGAAACGGAGGTTATTTATAACAAACTCAGTATTTTCAATAGACTGTATCGATTTTATGCTTTAGTAGGCGTAATGCTCTTTTTTGTATTGATTTTTGAAATCTTTAAAGAAAGACAGATTTGGAAAGTTGCCGCATATGTGTTGAAAGGCACCATAATTGTACTTTTTCTATGGCATTCTGCTGGTTTAATATTGAGGTGGTATATCTCTGGTCATGCACCATGGAGTAATGCTTATGAAAGTATATTATATGTTGCTTGGGCAACTATGGGTATGGGTATGTTATTTGCTAGAAAGAGCACCATGACCTTAGCCGCTGCCGCGTTTGTTTCCTCAATGCTTTTATTTATCGCTCATCAAAATTGGGTAGACCCTTCTATTGGAAATTTAGTGCCCGTTTTAGACAGTTATTGGTTAATGATTCATGTTGCTGTAATTGTTGGAAGCTATGGACCTCTTACTGTAGGTATGATTCTTGGCTTTGTAAGTTTGTTATTGATGATTTTGACTACAAAAAAGAATAAAAAAAGAATGGATATCAACCTTAAAGAACTTACCATAATTAACGAAATAGTTTTAACGGTAGGATTAGTAATGTTGACTATTGGTAACTTTCTTGGCGGCCAATGGGCTAATGAAAGTTGGGGGCGTTATTGGGGATGGGACCCAAAAGAAACCTGGGCACTTATTTCTATAATGGTTTATGCCTTTGTTATTCACACAAGACTAGTACCAGGTTTAAGAGGTAAATGGACTTTCAATTTTTTAAGTGTAATAGCCTATGCAAGTATTATGATGACTTATTTTGGGGTTAATTATTATCTCGTAGGTTTACACAGTTATGGGCAAAGCGGTGCTGCTGCTATTACCCCTGATTACGTATGGTATATTGCTCTTGGTGCATTTATTTTGGGGGCAATTAGCTATTGGAGATATCGTGAAAATTATCTAACAAAGTAGTTTTAATTATTTTCCTCCATTTGCCTGTAAATCTTGTAAACAAAAAGTGTCAAGCGTAGGTATAGTTCCGCCACTGAGTGAATTTAGAAGTCCTTCACCAGTTTCTGCCGTCCAATACATTAAACAATCTTCTGTAGTACAATGTCTACCATGCGCAACATCTTGGTGATCGCTTTGTGGTGTTGTCCCCGCATTAACTAAGCCAAGTAAATGCCCAAATTCATGGTTTAAAACCGTAGTTTCTAGAACTGTGGTACTAGGTGCTAGGGCCTGCCCGCTAAAACCTTGTACTGTTTCTTCAAAAATTACAAAAGAAGTATTTCTATAGGCAACACCTAATACCGAACCATTCTCAGTATTTTCAGAGTATTCACCATTTATAAAAATTCCAAAAACTGAAACCCTTTGATCATTATTATATTGGGTTCGAATATCATCTTCTAAAGATCTTATTTCTTCAATAGTATATACGGTTTTTCCCGGGCTAGAAATTTGGGTTAATTCAATGGTAATGTCTTTTGGTTTATTTAAAAGCTCTGAAACAAAATCTTCAAAATTTGCAATAGTGTTCTCTGTTGGTTTTAATCCTTCTACATAGAATATTTCAAAATGAATAGCATTGAAGTTGGTGTCTGCTAACATATCATTTGCTGAATCACCAACGGCCCTTTTGTTTTGTGAAGTATCTACAGTTAGTTCATCACCATTTTCATCAACGATAACTTCTAAGTCCTCCTTGTTATTTGCACTGTCATCTGAGCAACTAAAAGAGCAAACAAAAACGATAAGGATAAAAAGTACTTTAAGATGTTTTTTCATTTCGGGGATACTTTATATTGACTTAAACGAAGGTAAAAATGGTTTAGTATCAAATTAATTATAAGTACAGATGCCAAACCTATTATATTTTTTTGCATCTTTATGCTATTATGAAGTTATAAGAATTAATTTTTTAGAAATGCCGGTGCGCTTATGCGTTTTAAGTAATTGGACACTTCCAATTAACTGTGGCATTTATTTTCTCTTCGTTTCACTTAATTCTTAACAAATGACGACTTCAAATAAACTTACTATAAAAAAAGTATTCAACTATTTCATTCAAGCCTTAACAGGTAAGGAAAATGAATTTGTATCTGGAAGTATTCGCAAGGCAATTTTTATGCTATCAATACCCATGATATTAGAAATGATGATGGAATCAATTTTTGCCATTGTTGACATTGCTTATGTTTCACAGGTTAGTGTGAATGCAGTTGCAACAATAGGCTTAACCGAATCTGTTATTACTTTAATCTACGCCGTTGCTATTGGTTTAAGTATGGCTGCTACTGCCTTAGTTGCTAGACGTATAGGTGAAAAAGATATAGATGGAGCTAAAGCTGCCGCTGTACAGGCCATACTATTAGGTGTGGTCGTGTCAATAATTGTTGGCATTTGCGGTTTTCTTTTTGCGAAAGATATACTGGCTCTGATGGGTGCAGAACCAGAGTTAATTGCTGAAGGTTATGGTTATACCCAACTATTAATTGGAGGTAATGTTACTATTCTGCTTTTATTCTTAATTAATGCCATATTTAGAGGGGCAGGTAATGCGTCTGTAGCCATGTGGACACTTGTACTTTCTAATGGTTTAAATATAATTTTAGACCCTATTTTTATTTTTGGATGGGGTCCGATTCCTGAATATGGTGTAACAGGAGCGGCCATAGCTACAAATATTGGTCGAGGTACGGCGGTAATTTTTCAGCTTTTTGTGTTGTTTTTTGGTTGGAGTGCTATTCAAATAAAGATAAAAGATATTATTGTCAACATTAAGGTAATGTTGAATCTGGTTAAGGTTTCGATTGGTGGAATTGCGCAATTTCTAATAGGCACTTCAAGCTGGGTGTTTTTAATGCGAATGATGGCCGAATTTGGTAGTGAAGTGCTAGCCGGCTATACTATTGCTATAAGAATAATGCTATTTACCTTAATGCCTTCATGGGGTATGAGTAATGCCGCTGCGACATTAGTGGGGCAAAATTTAGGAGCAAAACAACCCGATCGCGCTGAAATTTCAGTTTGGAAAACAGGCAAATACAATGCTTATTTTATGGGAGTGGTTTCAATTATTTATTTCTTTTTTTCCCATAATATTGTAGGTTGGTTTAATGATAATCCTATAGTTATAGAAAACGGTGGTTTATGCCTGCAAATAATAGCGATTGGTTATGTGTTTTATGCTTATGGCATGGTAGTTACACAAGCCTTTAATGGTGCAGGAGATACAGGTACTCCTACAAAAATCAACTTAGTAGCTTTTTGGATGTTTCAGTTGCCATTAGCCTATTTGACAGCAATAACTTTCAAATTGGGAGCAATGGGTGTTTTCATTGCCATTACTGCTGCCGAAGTATTGTTGGCAATTATTTCAATAATTTGGTTTAGAAAAGGGAATTGGAAAAAGGTTCAATTGTAGTAACTTTAACCATCAAAAAATTATGATACAATGCAAAATAATAAAGGACTAAATACGATTTGCACTCATGTAGGTGAAGTTGAAGATAAGGAGTTCAAAGGAGCTATTTCTCCGCTTTATATGAGTAGTTCTTATGCCTTTGACGACGTTGAAACAAAAAGATATCCAAGATACTTCAATACCCCAAATCAAGAAGCGTTGTGTAAAAAGGTTGCCGCCTTAGAACATGTAGAAGCCGGTTTAATTTTCGGTAGTGGAATGGCAGCTGTTAGCACCACATTGTTGGCTTTTTTAAGAGCCGGAGATCATGTTGTATTACAAAATGCTTTGTACGGAGGTACCTTCAATCTTGTAAATGAGGAATTTGATAAATACGGCATCGAGTATTCATTTACAAACGGATTGAAACCTGATGATTTTGAATCAAAAATTAAAAAGAATACTAAGGTGATTTATGTAGAAACCCCATCAAATCCTTTACTTAAAATTACTGATCTAAACGCCGTAGTAGCGATTGCTAAACGTCATGGTTTAATTTCAATGATTGATAATACCTTCGCAAGTCCGGTGAATCAAAACCCGGCTGATTTCGGTATAGATATCATCATTCACAGCGCAACTAAATATATGGGAGGTCATTCTGATATTTGTGCAGGTGCAGTAGCTTCTACTCGAGAAAATATTAATCGTATTTTTCATTTGGCCAAAAATTTTGGAGGTAGCCTTTCTGATCAAACTGTGTGGTTATTAGAACGAAGTATGAAAACTATGGGAATTAGGGTAAAAGAACAAAACAAAAACGCACAACGAATGGCTGAGTTTCTGTTTGATCATGATGATATTGCAGCTGTTTATTACCCAGGACTACCGTCACATCCTGATCATGAATTAGCAAAATCGCAGATGCGCGGCTTTGGTGGCATGCTATCGTTTGAGTTGAATGAGGCTTTTGATGCTTCTCTGTTTCAAAAATCATTGCAATTAATAAAACCCTCTATGAGTTTGGCTGGTGTTGAAAGTACTATGCTTTCACCTACCAAAACATCACATTCACTAATGCAGCCTGAAGAAAGAGAGCGTCAGGGTATAAAAGATGGGTTGATTCGTTTTTCAGTAGGAATTGAAGAACCTGAAGATCTGATATCAGATATAAATCAAGCCTTAGAAAAAGTAAGGTTAACGGTTCGTTCTACGACCCACTAAAAAAAGGAAAATAAAACTATGAAATTAGATATACTGGCTTTTGGCGCTCACCCTGATGATATAGAACTAGGTGCAGGGGCTACCATTGCAAAAGAAATTGCTCATGGTAAAAAAGTAGGTGCTGTTGATCTAACTCGCGGTGAACTAGGTACAAGAGGGTCTGCAGAAATACGAGATACTGAGGCTGCAAAAGCTGCTAAAATATTAGGGTTGTCGGTTAGAGAAAATTTAGGATTTGCAGATGGTTTTTTTGTAAACGATAAAGCTCATCAAACTGAGATTATTAAAATGTTACGCAAATATAAACCTGAAATTGTGATATGTAACGCAATTGATGATCGCCATATTGATCACCCAAAAGGAAGTCAATTAGTTAGTAATTCTTGTTTTTTAAGTGGATTAATAAAATTTGAAACAGAATTGAATGGAGAGCTTCAAGAACCTTGGAGACCTAAAAAAGTATATCACTATATACAATGGAAGAATTTAAATCCTGATTTTGTTGTTGATGTCTCGGGATTTATGGATGTAAAAGTAGCATCAATTTTAGCTTATAGTTCACAGTTTTTTGATCCAAATAGTAACGAACCTGAAACACCAATAAGTAATCGAAATTTTATTGATAGCGTAACGTACAGGGCGAGAGATTTAGGTCGGTATATTAATACTGATTACGCAGAAGGTTTTAATGTAGAACGTTTTGCAGCTGTAGATCGAATTGATGACTTAATTTAGCTAGCTTGTTCATATCGCTCGTTCATTTTTGGTACCGTAAAATAAAAGCATGTTCCTTTTTTAAGGGCACTTTCAACCCAAATGGTTCCTTTATTGTTTTCAACCATTTCTTTACATAACGTTAAACCGAGACCTGTTCCTTTTTCATTTTCGGTGCCGTATGTGGTTACATTAGTGTCACTAGCAAAAAGTTTTGAACGCGTATCTTCATCAATACCTATACCAGTATCGCGAACAGAAATTACCCAAAGATCACCTTTTTCTGCAGCACCTACAGTTACAATTCCGTGTTTGGGGGTAAACTTAAGTGCATTGCTCATAAGGTTCCTTACTACAATATCAATTTGATCGGCGTCAGTCCAAGCCAAAGTGTTTTCACTGATTTCATTGACTAGTTTAATTGATTTTTTGTCTGCAATCTCTGATAGCAAATTAATATTGTCTTCAACAATATTATCAATACATACCAGTGATGGTTGTGTAATGGTACCTTTCATTTGTGTTTGACCCCAAGAGAGTAAATTGTTCAAGGTAAACGAAATATGATCTATATCAGAACCTAGTTTAGGAATAAAAGTTAGAAACTCTTCCTCGGTTATTTCTCCACTTCTGAATAATTGTATTAGCCCCTTAAAAGCACCAATAGGGCCACGTAAGTCATGGCCTATAATAGAAAATAATTTGTCTTTAGTATGGTTAATTTCTCGTAACTCATGCTCTCTTTCTTCTAGGGCTTCTTTTTTGGTGTGAAGCTCTTTATTTAGAGATTTTTGAGTTTTTTCATTTCTACGTATGAGTAGTGTAATAGCTAATAAGACCAATAATATGGCCATAGAGGCATAGATGTAATTTTTTTGTTTCGCTAATACTTTTTCATTTGCAGCAATTAAATCAGCTCGTTGCTGTTCATGATTTAATTTGGTTTTTAACATAACCAAATTCTTTTTGCTTTCGTTCTTGGCTATGGTGTCAGATAATTCTTGATAAAGTTCATGGTAAGCTAAAGCCTCAACATAATCCTCATTTTGTTTGTGTATTTTATAAAGGGTGTTTGCATTTTTTTGAATTCCGTTTTTAATTTTAAGGCGTTGCGCCAAATTAAAACCTTTAAGTGCAAATTTTTGAGAAAGGCTGTCATTGCCAATTCCTAAATGAGCTTCAGCAAGTCCGTTCATTAAATCTATTTCAGCTCGTTCATCATCAACATTTTTGGCATGAAGATCTTTACTCTGATTATACCAAAATAATGCCCATTTGTATTTATCTTGATTCAGATAAATTTTACCTTTTATTTCGTAGGCATAGGCCAACCAGTCCATTACTTGGTATTTTTCAAAAGTAGTGATACTTTTATTTACATTAAACATAGCGTACTCTATATTGTTCATGTCTGCATAAAGTGAAGCTACGTTACTTTGACTATGAGCTGAAAACAACTCCTCATCAATTTTTTCGTTGATTTTTTTTACGGTTTTAAAATGTCGTAAAGCCTGTTGATAATCTTTCTGAGAGGTATAAAGTAATGCAATGTTTTCATTTAAAATAGATGACATTTTATCATTACTAGTGGAGTCTGCAATTTCCATAGCCGTTAAATACTCTTCAAGAGCTTCTGCATATTTACCTTGATATTCATATTCTCCTGCAAGTGAATTATGTGCGTCTAAAATATAAGATTCATTATTAATCTCTTTTGCTATTGTTGCGGCTTTAGAAAAGTTTTGAATACCTTTTTGATGCTTACCTCGATCAGAAAAATAATCACCAATATTGATTAAGGCTTCTATCTGCCCTTTATCATATTTAGCTTTTTTACTGTTTTCAAGAGCTTCTATAGATATTGAGTATAAACTATCAGGCTTATAAAAACGCAACTCTTTTGCCAATTTGTTTAGTGAATTGATATAAGCAAAATCATGAGCAGAAAAACTTGAAGACAATCTTACTGCATAAATTTCATCAAGTAAACTATCTTTTACTTTTTGTTGACCGTAAACTGAGGGTATAAACAAGAACATCACTGTAAAGAGCAAAAATGGCTCTTTAAGTAATTTTACAAATGTTGTGTAATTGATCTTTTTATTTGATTTTCGCATTTATACGAATTCATTAAATGCTAAAACTAAAATCAATTTAAAGTATATTCTAATTAATGTTGTGAAATTGTTTAAAACAGATGTAAGAAGGTGATAATCATACTTTTTAGCAATTAGGTTGTTTCTTTTTCTGGTACTTTTAGGAGATACACGTAAAAAGTACTTCCTTTCTTTGGAATACTTTGAACCCCTATATTACCTTGGTTTCTAATTAGCAACTCTTTACAAAGTATGAGCCCCATTCCTGTTCCTTTTTCTTTGTTCGTACCCGTGGTAGTAAAACTTTGGTTTAATTCAAAAATTGCCGTTTTCGAATCTTGATCCATACCAACACCTACATCTGTAAATTCAACAACAATATATTTTTCTTTTGAAACCGCCTTTAATCTTATTTCGCCACCGTTGTAAGAGAACTTAATAGCATTATGAATAAGGTTTCTAAACACCACTTCAATATCATTATTATCAGCCCATGCACGTATGTTTTCATCGATATCTACAACAACTGCTAAGTTTTTCTTTAAAATTTCTTCAGAAAATAATTCAATAACCCGTTGTGCTATTTCTTTAATATTAATAATGCTTGGTCTAGTGTATTCTCCGGTCATTTGTTTTTGACCCCAAGAAAGCAAATTATCGATAGTATAATGAACGTAATCAGTGTACCTGGTTAACTTTGGCAGTAAACTTTCTAATAAAACTTCTTTGTTTTCTTCATTACTCATTAATTTAAGTAATTCGCGTAACGAGGCAATGGGCCCCTTGAGGTCATGACCAACTATTGAAAATAATTTTTTCTGATCGGTATTTATTTTTGTTAAATGTTTTTCGTTGCTAATTAAGGTGTTTGTTTTCGTCTCTAATTGTTTATTTAGTTTTTTCTCACGCCTATTTGATTGATAAACAATGAAGGTAATTATAAGAGTCATTAGCAGTGCTGCTATGATCCATTGAAAGTATTTTTGTTGTTTCGAATGCTCTTCTAAATTTTTAAGCCTTAAAGCTTCTTTTTCTTTATCAAAATTCATTTTGGTTCTTAATACCGCCATGTTCTGAACTTGATCATCTTTCTTAATATACTTTTTTAGCGCGGTACTCTTTTTGTAATAGGAATAGGCACTATCATTGTTGCCTGCGAGCTCTTCTATTTTCTCTAGCAAATTGTATGATTTTACCATATAAAGAGAGTCACTGAAGTCCGTCGCTAATTTTAAAGTATTTAAAGAATAACTTTTAGCCATTTCTAAATCTTTCAATTCAGTTAAAATGTTTGAATGAATAAGATCAATTTCCATTTGATCTCTTGGATTATACAAACTTGACAATAGGCTATCTGACATATTGATCCAAAAATGTGCTTTTTCGAAATCATTTAATTTTATAAAATACCTCGATTTCACACGGTAAGCACGAGACAACCATAGAGATTCATCTTCTTGTTTTAAAAGAGCAATACTTTTTTCATTGTATTCATTCGCCATTTTTAAGTAACCGCCATCTACAGCATTTAATGCTATATTCGAAATGGTCATAGCTTTTTTTTGTTTGTCATTATTTACATACTCCCATAAGCTATCTGCTATTACATATTCAATATGAGCTTCATTATGAAGTTTATAATTCCAGTAGACCCAGCCAAGATTGTGCCTAAGAGATGCTTCATGCTCATACAATTGATTTTCACTCGCCAAATCTATAGCTTCATAGTATGTAAGAATCGATTTTTTAAGGTCTTGGCTAAAGAACTCTTGTATGGCGATACTTTTGAGCACTTCAACTTGCAAGGTAGGAGAGTCTAAATCACATGCTTCTTTTTTTATTGCGTAATAGATATCAAATGCCTCTTTTTCATGTCCTGAATCTGAATGATAATCTCCTTTTCGAAGTAAGGCAAATGTTTTTCCAATAGGATAATTAATTTTATCAGCGATAATACCGGCCTCCTCTGAAAGTACCTTCATACTATCTGGCAGTCGATAACGATATTTTTTAGCTAGTTCATTAAGTAAATCAACATAGGTGGTAGTTAGTGTACCAGTAGTGCCCTCTTTCCTTAATAATTTTATCTGAATAATTAAACTGTCTTTAGTTTCTTGGTTTGCAAGAGCAGCAGAACTACTGAATAACAGTAGAATAAACAAAGATAATGACGCTATGACTCGAAATTTTATTATCAATGTGATGGTTTAAATGTTAAGGGGGAATTATAAGTAATTAATCTCTACGTAATTTAAAGAATATTTCTGATAAAATTTAAAATTAAAGAAAGCTAAATTTAGTTTGAAATATTCTATAAAAAATCTACATTTGCATCCGCTATTAAATGGTGGTTGTAGCTCAGCTGGTTAGAGCGCTGGTTTGTGGTACCAGAAGTCGCCGGTTCGAACCCGGTCTTCCACCCAAAATTAAAGCCTTATCAATATGATAAGGCTTTTTTTGTTGCTTAATTGTTGGTGTTTTTTACTCTTTTACTGGTTTATCTACAACCACGCGTTCTTGTCTGTTGGCAACCTCCCATGCGGTATGAAACACTAATCTAGATCTATTTTGTAGTAAATCGTAGTTAATTTTGTCTGGAGTATCACCTGGGCGATGATAATCTTCATGCGTACCATTAAAGTAAAAAATGATAGGAATGTTATTTTTAGCAAAATTGTAATGATCACTTCGGTAATAAAAACGATTTGGGTCATTTTCATCATTATAAGTGTAGTCAAGCTCAATCTTCATGAATTTCTCATTAACCGCTTCTGATATTTCATGCAATTCAGTACTTAATTTATCTGAACCAATTAAATAGATATAATTTCGATCTCCTTCACGTTTCGGATCAATTCTACCAATCATATCAATATTCAAATTAGCAACTGTCTGCGCTAATGGGAAAATTGGATCATAATCGGTATAATATTGAGAGCCAAGCAATCCTTTTTCTTCACCGGTAACATGAAGAAAGACTATAGACCTTTTGGGCGTATTACCTGATTCGGCCGCTACTTTAAAGGCTTCTGCAATCTCAAGTAGGGCAACTGTACCAGAACCATCATCATCGGCTCCATTATTGATTTCACCTTCAGCAGTAACACCAATATGGTCTAAATGTGATGATATTACCACATACTCATCGGGCTTTTCAGAACCTTTGAGCACGGCAACTACGTTTTCTGAGTTTACTTCGTTATCGCTACTTTTTACATCTATAACAATTTTGGCAGACATCTCTTTCGCAGTTGAATCTTCATTTATAGTGCTAAATAAGGCTATTGCAAGTGAGTTGTCAATATAAAAAGTGGTAAAAACCTGTTTTTCATCAGTTTGAATACTCATGCTGCCGCTGTCAGCACTCTTTCTGTAATCGAACCGACTTTTAAAACGAGAAAAATTGTTTTCGTCAAAATAAAAAATTCCTTTAGCACCTTTGTCTTTTGCAATTTTAATTCTTTTGCTCAATGATTCCGATACATTACTCCAAACTGATTTTTCTTGGGTTCCAGAAATAACATAGTTACTATCACTAGCGATGGGTTCGCCTGCCTTTATCAAAACGTATTGATCAGAAACATCAATGTTTTGGTAATCAGAATAGTTTTCATCTTCAATACCATAACCAGCATATACAAAACCATTTAAAGTATCAATAGCTTTTGAGAAAGACAGAATATGTTCTCCCAAACTATACTCTACATCATTGATTGTTATTTTTCCTGAAGGAATTTTACTAATCTCAAGCGGCACTTTTTGAAAATAATCACCATTATCTTTTGCAGCTGAAATTCCTAGTTTCTCATAAGCGGTTTTTAAATATGCTATGGCCTTTTTCTGGCCTTCAGTTCCAGTTTCTCTTCCTTCATACTCATCAGAGGCATAAATATATAAATGCTCTTTTAGTTCTTCTTCGGTAATAGTCTCTGCCAGTTCTGTAACAGAAATAGTCCGTTTTTCAGCCACTTCTTTAACCGTTTTTTGAGAAGAATTGCATCCAACAGCACAAACTGCTGCAAGTAAAATAAGTTTTTTCATATAATTTTCATGATTTAAAAATCTACCAAAAATACTAAATTCTCAAGGAAGTTAAAACGGACCTAGAACTAGACTTTTTTGAGTAACTTGTAATGGTAAAATGTAGTTAAATGAAGAATTTTATAGGTACCTTTCTAATATTACTTTTAATTTCTGCTTGTAAAGAAAAAACTAAACTTGAAAATAAAATTACTACAACTACTGTGCTATCGTTAAAATCAAAAATATCTCCTGATGATTTCAAAGCTGTTATTGACAAAGATTCCGTAAATTTTTATGTGTTACGAAATATAAATGGCCTTGAGGCAACTTTCACAAACTACGGCCAACGATTAATATCGCTTTACGTTCCTGATAAAAATGGAAAATTTAAAGATGTAGTCTTAGGCCATGCAACCTTAAAAGAATATGTAAACGAACCTAAAGGGTATTATGGCGCTGTCATTGGTCGCTATGGAAATCGTATTGCAAAAGGTTTATTTTCCTTAGGAGATACTAAGTATCATTTAGCAGTAAACAATAATGAAAACCATCTACATGGAGGCAATCTTGGGTTCGAAAGCGTAGTTTGGAAGGTTATAAATCAGACTTCGCAATCAATAGAATTTTCTCGACTTTCACCTGATATGGAAGAAGGATACCCAGGCAATTTAATGGTTCATGTTTCTTATGTTTTAACCGACAGTAATGAATTAAAGATATCTTATCGAGCAGAAACTGATAAAAGCACAGTAGTGAATCTTACACATCATTCTTTCTTTAATTTAAAAGGAGAAGGGGTAGGCAATGTTAATGATCATTTATTGATGATTAACGCTGATCGATACACTCCTGTAGATGCGGGCCTAATACCAACAGGAGAATTAAAAGAAGTGCAAGGCACTCCTTTAGATTTCAGAAAAATCAAAGCAATTGGAAGTGATTTAGAATCAGATTTTGAACAATTGAAAATAGCAAAGGGTTATGATCACAATTTTGTTTTAAATGATTCACCACAAAATAATGAAGGATTGACATTTGCCGCTAAAGTGATCGAGCCTACAAGTGGTCGTAAGTTAGAAGTTTACACAGATGAACCCGGGATACAGTTTTATGGCGGGAATTTTTTAAATGGAAAAATAATTGGTAAAAATGGAAAACCCCATTTATTTCGAGGTTCTTTTAGTTTAGAAACGCAACACTATCCTGATTCACCAAATCAACCCGATTTTCCTAGTACTACACTTGAACCAGGAAACATTTATGTTTCTAATTGTGTATATAAATTCGGAATAGTAGACGCAAATGAATTGCCTTAAATTATCGTTGCTAACTATACCCTTTGAAACAGGCTTTGGCGATATTTTGAGGCAACAATACCCTTATGGGTTTTGAATTTTTTATTAAAATTTGAAATCGATTTAAATCCTGACAATTCGGCTATTTGTGCTATTGAATAATACTTTTCGCTCAGCAGTAATTGGCTGGCGTGCTCGATACGTAATTCTATTAAAAATTGAAAAAAGGTTTTATTTGTTCTTTGCTTAAAGAATTTACAAAAAGCATTCGGAGTCATAAATGCTAATTTGGCAATTGTATCTAATTTCACTTCTCCTTGAAAATTGTGTAGTGCATAGTCAAAAACAACTTGCAACCGTTCGCCAACAATTAGTTTAGTTTCCTTTGGATACACAAAAGTTGTTAAAGATTTTCTTTTTGCCTTACATATAATGCTTAACAACTGTAAAAACAAAACGAGTCGAGACAGTTTTGATGAATCTGGCAATTGCAACATTAGTTTTTTGATACTGTTTTTATCTGATAATAACTGAAATCCGTTTTGAGCAATTAAAAAAAAAGGTCTGATTTCTTCCAAATCTGGCAAGTCAAAAAAACCATGACCTAAGGTGTCTTTGGTGAAAAATAAAGAAATCATTTGTACATTTTTTTTATCGCGATCATTCTTAAACAAATGTGGACTGTTTGCTCCTATAACGAAAATGTCATTGTCTTTGAAATAATGCACGCTATCACCAATCAACAGTTTTCCTTTACCCTTGACAACAATACTCAATTGCAATTCTTTGTGTTGATGCAAATGCTGATAGAAATCAATTGAATTTATAACCTGAACGGTTAAATTTTCATTAGGATGCTGGGCAACATGAAATGATTGAATCTTCATAATTGATCATATATTATGCAATAACTTTATAAAGCATATCTGTTTTGGATAATATAAGCGCTTTTTTGGATAATATGAAATTAACCACCGAGCTACTATTGCTTTTATTTTTGCTTTAAACTTAAAAAATCAATTTTCATGAATGTAAAATGGACAGGAGTAATGCCAGCGGTCACTACCAAATTTACCGCGAACGACGCCTTAGATATGAATATGTTTGAATTAAATATTAATGCACAGCTCGAGGCTGGGGTGAGTGGTATTATTCTTGGCGGTACTCTTGGTGAGGCGAGTACCTTAGACGATCATGAAAAAGAGGTGTTGATTAAAGAAACAGTCAGAATTGTTAACGCAAAAGTTCCCGTGGTTATTAATATTGCTGCGCAAACAACAACCGGTGCGATTGAAGCTGCTAAAAATGCTAAAAAATTCGGAGCCAATGGATTAATGATTTTACCACCAATGCGATATAAATCTACTGATTTTGAAACGGTAAAATATTTTAGTAGCATAGCGAATTCTACTGATTTACCCATAATGATATATAACAATCCAATAGATTATAAAATTGAAGTAACCTTAGATATGTTAGAAGAGTTAATGGCATTTGAAAATATTAGAGCTGTTAAAGAATCTACTAGAGATATATCAAATGTAACTCGAATTAGAAATCGATTTGGTGATCGCTTAAATATTTTGTGCGGGGTTGATACGTTAGCCTTAGAGAGTATTGCTGCAGGTGCCGATGGGTGGGTGGCTGGTCTAGTTTGTGCTTTTCCAGCTGAAACAGTGGCAATTTGTAATTTGGTAAAGGCAGGCCGTTTAGCCGATGCACTGAAAATATACCGTTGGTTTATGCCTTTATTAGAATTAGATATTAGCCCGCAATTAGTACAAAATATTAAGCTAGCTGAATTTAATACAGGTTTAGGTACCGAATATGTACGTGAACCACGATTACCACTACAGGGAGAAGAACGTCTAAGGGTTCAAAAAATAATAGATGAAGGCTTAAAAAACAGACCTGTACTTCCTAAAGATTATAAATCTTTGGTTAAAATTTTAAAATGACCTAAATCAAATTATCAATTAAATCTAGTCTTTTAATTCTGTTGCTACTTTGAGTTGTACTTTTGATTATTCTATATCAGCACCCTAAAGTAAGGTGATTATTATGAAGATTTACTTAGATTTATAAATGACTTATTTGAATAAAGCATCTACTTAAAAGCGTCGTAATTCTTTCATAAGGAGATGTAGCAGATTTGGTCTGATAGCACAATTGAAAAGTTTAAAAAATTTATGATTACAGGAAAAAATTATATTGGAAATCGATTAGCAGGTGGTGGTTCTAAAACTTACAAAACCTTTAATCCTCTTCTTAATATCGAAAATGGTCAGCAGTTTATTGAAGCGACTACAGAAGAAATTAATGAGGCGGTATTTTTAGCAACTGATGCCTATTTAATTTATAATCAGAAATCTGGAAGTGAAAAAGCCCAGTTTTTACGTGCTATTGCTGATGAAATATTAGATTTAGATGATAGCCTTATACAAATGTATTGCTCAGAGTCTGGTTTGCCAGAAGGTCGTGCAAAAGGTGAACGAGGTAGAACAATTGGTCAGTTGCGAGCATTTGCTGATTTACTAGAAGAAGGCTCGTGGGTGAATGCAACAATTGATACAGCTCAACCAGATCGCACTCCCTTACCAAAACCAGACTTAAGAAAAATGTTAGTACCCTTGGGACCTGTTGTTGTATTCGGTGCAAGTAATTTTCCTTTTGCCTTTTCTACGGCTGGTGGTGATACCGCTTCGGCTTTAGCTGCTGGTTGTCCTGTTATCGTAAAGTCGCATCCAATGCATGCAGGTACGGGTGAGATGGTTGCCTCTGCAGTTATTAATGCAGCCGAAAAAACTGGAATGCCAAATGGAGTCTTTTCAAATTTGAATAGTGGAGGCATTGAAGTTGGGGTTCAATTGGTACAACATAATCAAGTTAAAGCAATAGGTTTTACGGGTAGTATTAAAGGAGGTAGAGCTCTTTATGATTTGGCGGCAAAGCGAGCAGAACCAATTCCGGTTTTTGCAGAAATGGGTAGTATCAATCCTGTGATTATGCTTCCTAAGGCTTTGAATGATCGAGGTCAAGAATTGGCAATAACCTATGCAAATTCTATTACAGTTGGATCGGGACAGTTTTGTACAAATCCAGGACTTCTTTTGGGCATTAAAGGAGAATCGTTTGATAAGTTTATTGAAATGTTGGCTGAAGAAATAGTAAAAATTGAACCTTCTTGTATGTTGCATCCAAATATTATTGGAGCATACGAAAAAAATAAGAAAAATGCAGTAGCTCAAAACGGACTTGAAGTTGCTGCAGACTATCAAAAACAGGTATCACCAAACTATGCAAGACAAGCAGTTGTAACAGTAGAAGGGAAAACATTTCAAGAAAATTCACAATTACATCAAGAAGTATTCGGACCTTTTTCTATGGTCGTGCAATGTGAAAATGCTAAAGAACTAGAGGCGATCGTTGCTAATTTAGAAGGTCAATTGACAGGAACTATAATTTCAGATAACAATGAAATTAAAGAATATCCTTTGATAGTTGCAGCTTTGCAAAATAGAGTAGGGCGTATCATTTTTAATGGTGTTCCTACTGGAGTTGAAGTTTGCCCTGCAATGCAACATGGTGGACCATACCCAGCTTCGACTGATAGTCGTTTTACGGCAGTAGGTACACAATCAATTAAAAGATGGGTACGACCTTTTAGCTATCAAAACTGGCCTGATGAATTACTGCCACGTGAATTGCGAAATGCAAATCCGCTTGATATCATACGATCGGTTGACGGAAAACAAACAAAAAAAGCACTATAAAACAAAAGCGTATGGCTCGATCTGTTTTTACCTGTATTGATGCACATACTTGTGGTAACCCAGTTCGGGTAATAAGCGCCGGTGGACCTGATTTAAAAGGTACCACTATGAGCGAGAAACGTCAACATTTTATCAAAGAATACGATTGGATTCGCAAAGGCTTGATGTTTGAGCCACGAGGACATGATATGATGAGTGGTAGTATTTTTTATCCACCAGAAAATCCAAAAAATGATTTCGGAATTCTTTTTATTGAAACCAGTGGGTGTCTGCCCATGTGCGGACACGGAACGATTGGTGCCATTACGATTGGCATTGAAGAAGGGTTGATTATTCCCAAAATGAAAGGCAAAGTACGTATGGAAACGCCCGCTGGGTTAGTTCTAATTGAATATTTACAAAAAGGCGCTAAAGTAGCGTGGGTAAAACTGAAGAATGTCAAATCATATTTAGCTGTTTCTAACTTAAAAATAACTAGTTCAATACTAGGGGAATTGGTTTTTGATGTTTCCTACGGAGGAAATTTTTATGCCATTATTGATCCACAGAAAAATTTTAAAGGCATACAAGATTATACGGCAAGTCAGCTAGTTCAATATAGTCAAGAAATCCGCCAGAAAATAAACGAAAAATATCGTAACCAATTTGTACACCCTGAAGATGCTACTATTCGAGATATCAGTCATATTTTGTGGACGGGAGACACGATTTCTTCTGAAGCAACGGCCAGAAATGCGGTATTTTATGGTGACAAAGCTATTGATCGTTCACCCTGTGGTACCGGTACTTCGGCACGCATGGCGCAATGGCATGCACAAGGAAAGTTAAAAGTTGGAGAAGCCTTTATTCATGAAAGTTTTATAGGATCAAAATTTATCGGAAGGGTAGAGGAAGAGACTAAAATTAATGGATTGAAGGCCATAGTGCCGAGCATTCAAGGTTGGGCAAAAATATATGGGCATAATACCATTAGTATTGATGATGATGACCCCTACGCCCACGGATTTCAAGTAATATGAGTAAAAATATTGTAATTGTTGGTGGCGGAATTGTAGGCTTATGCACTGCTTATTTTTTGAATAAAGAAGGACATAATGTATCCGTCATTGATAAATCTGATATTACCTCGGGAGCTTCTTTTGTGAATGCAGGTTACATAACACCAAGTCATATTATTCCGATGGCGTCACCAGGTAAAATTACACAAGGACTCAAATGGATGTTCAATTCTGCCAGTCCGTTTTACATGAAACCGCGTTGGGATGTTGATTTCTTTAAATGGTCATGGTATTTTCATAAATCTTCAACAGCAGCAAAAGTTGCCAAAGCAATTCCTTTTATTAAAGATATTAATCTGCTAAGTTTCGATTTATATCAAGGCATTAAAGATTCGGGAGATTTGGGTGATTTTCAGCTAGAACGCAAAGGGCTTTTAATGTTATATAAAACACAAAAGTCTTTTGACCATGAAATGGCAGTTGCAGAAAAGGCAAAATTTTTAGGTTTAGAAGTTAAGCAGCTAGATAAAAAAGCACTTTCATTAGTAGAACCAAATATTGAAATTGATGCCCAAGGCGCTATTCATTATGAATGTGATGGCCATACCACACCTACGGAATTTATGCCGAAAATGTTGGCTTATTTAAAGTCTGTCGATGTTACTATTAAGACGAATGAAGAGGTGTTGGGTATTTCTGTTTCCAAGGGCAAGATAAGTGAAATAAAAACCAATTTAAATAACTACACTCCCGATGAAGTTGTTTTAGCCGCCGGTTCATGGAGCGGTGTTTTGGCTAAAAAACTTGAGATGAAGTTGCCACTACAAGCTGGAAAGGGGTATCGTATAAATGTGGAACGCTCTACGGGTATACAAATGCCATCAATATTGATGGAATCAAGCATGGCGGTTACACCCATGAATGGTTTTACAAGATTTGCTGGCACCATGGAGTTTTCTGGTATCAATACAACCATTCGAAAAGAACGTGTCGCAGCCATTGCCAAGGGAGCATCCAATTTTTACCCCAATCTTAAAATCAATATTGATGAGATGAATGCTGCTAAAACAGGTATGCGACCAGTTACACCTGACGGGCTCCCTTATATCGGTAAATCAGATACAATCAGCAATCTTACTTTCGCTACAGGTCATGCGATGATGGGTTGGAGTTTAGGTCCCGCAACTGGTAAATTAGTTTCTGAGCTTATTAATGAACAACGAACATCAATGAATATTTCTGCTTTTAACCCCAATAGAAAATTTTGATTGTTTTATAACAAAAACAGACAACGAAACATACTATTTGGCTTCATGAAATCGACCTTGTGTCGTATCTTTGAGTAGTAAAATTTCGTATCATGGATGTTGAAATTCTAGCCCGTATTCAGTTCGCTTTCACAATTGCATTTCATTACATTTACCCACCTTTAAGTATCGGAATTGGCTTACTAATGGTAGTCTTTGAAAGCCGTTATATTATAACCAAAAATCAAGAGTACCACACCCTTGCAAAATTCTGGACCAAGATTTTCGCGCTTACTTTTGGTATTGGTGTAGTTACAGGTATTGTAATGGAATTTGAATTCGGAACCAATTGGGCAGTATATTCAAGATATGTGGGCGATATTTTTGGTAGTGCATTAGCAGCAGAAGGCATTTTTGCTTTTGCATTAGAAAGCGGATTTTTAGGGGTGCTACTATTTGGTTGGAACCGAGTAAAACCTTGGGTACACTTAGTTTCAACCATAGGTGTGTTTTTAGGCTCCATGTTTTCTGCAATTTGGATTGTAGTAGCAAACAGTTGGCAACAGACTCCGGCAGGGTATCATATCGTTGGTGAAGGGTTGCATGCCAGAGCTGAAATTACAGATTTTTGGGCTATGGTATTTAATCCCTCAAGTGTAGATCGTATTTTACATGTTTGGTTGGGGGCTTTCTTGGCGGGTGCATTTTTGATATTAAGTGTTCATGCCTATTATATTATCAAAGGTCGCTACGTAGCAATTTCTAAAAAAGCGTTTAAAATTACTTTGGCTGTCGCTACCCTATTTTCATTGGCACAACTAGCAACTGGTCATAGTTCAGCGGAAGGCGTTGCTAAAAATCAACCAGCAAAGCTTGCAGCCATGGAAGGTCATTTTGAGGCATCTGCTCCTGCAGATATGTATTTGTTAGGATGGGTTGACAAAGAAAAACAAGAAGTAACAGGATTGAAAATACCTGGAGGCTTATCCTTTCTACTTGACTATGATTTCGAAACACCGGTGACAGGGCTGAATGCTTTTCCTGAAGAAGATCGTCCTTCACAGGTGAATGCTGTATTTCAATTTTATCATATTATGATCAGCATTGGTATGTTTTTGATCGCCCTATCGCTTTATGCTTGTTTTCTATGGTGGCGCGGTGCCTTGTTTAAACGAAAATGGTTGCTGTGGGTTTTCGTGTTCACGGCCTTTCTACCTCAAATAGCGAATCAAGTAGGTTGGTTTGCAGCTGAAATGGGGAGACAACCATGGGTAGTTTATGGATTGCTTCGAACTTCAGATGCTTTTTCGCAAGCGGTATCCGCTAATCAAATTTTGTTTTCATTGATTCTATTCATGGTAGTGTATGCCATTCTGTTTTTACTATTTGTATACCTTTTAAATAAAAAAATCAAACATGGGCCATATGATGAAGATGATGATGATGACCGACGCTTAACACGAGAGATAACTGATGTTGTAATAGGAAACTAAAAGAGTATGGAAACATTTTTAGGATTAGATTATCCCACCTGGTGGTTTTTGGTAATAGGAGGTTTATTTTCAGGCTATGCAATTCTTGACGGATTCGACTTTGGAGCAGGAGCATGGCACTTGTTTTTTAATAAAGAATTAAGCAGACGAATTGCCTTGAATGCCGTGGGCCCTGTTTGGGATGGAAATGAAGTTTGGCTAGTTATTGGAGGTGGAGCTCTTTTTGCAGGATTTCCGGTAATGTATGCCACCTTGTTTTCATCATTGTATACTCCGTTTATGTTGTTTTTGGTGTTTATTATTTTTAGGGCTATTTCTATAGAGTTTAGAGGCAAAGAAGAAATGAAATGGTGGCGTAAAACCTGGGATATTGGTTATAGTATAAGTAGTATTATGCTCGCTTTTTTACTCGGAGTAGTATTAGGGAATGTATTACAAGGTATTGCTATTGGAGCTGATTTTCAATATCAGGGCGCTGGTTTTTTCGAATTTTTAAATCCGTATTCTTTGTTGACTGGGTTAACTACCTTGTCTCTTTTTATGGCACATGGAGCTATTTATTTGCTATTGAAAACAGAAGGAAAGTTATATGAGAAGTTAACACTATTACTGAAAAGAGGAATCATTTTCTTTATCATCTGCTTTAGTATTACCACCATTTATACCTTACTCTATATTCCACATCTATCCGATGCATTTAAAAGTTCTCCGGAATTGTTTATCGTACCGGTGGCTACATTTTTAAGTATTGCTAATGTAACACGATTGGCGAGTAAAAAAAGTTATCGTTGGGCTTTTTTCTTCTCTGCATTGACTATAAGCTTTTTATTAATATTAGTGGCTATTGAATTGTACCCTACTTTACTATTTTCAACGGTTTCACCTAATTATAGCATTGATATTTATAATGCAGCAGCATCTACCAAAACATTGAAAATTATGATGCGTATGGTTGCTATTGGTGGCCCGTTAGTGCTTGGCTATACCTATTTTGTATACCGCACTTTTAAAGGAAAAGTAATTTTAGATGAAACGAGCTATTAAGTTTAGCACGAGGAATCGCCTATAATTTTCCACTCGCCGTTGATTCTTTTGAAAATTATCATAAAAGTTCCATTGGCATCACCAACTTCACGGGTGAGAAAATAGCTTCCCATAACCCAATAGGCATCATCGCTGATTTTGGTGATGTTGGCAATTTCAAATTTTAATTCACCAGTATGTTCTTTAGTTGGGTAATTTCGTTTGTAGTTAGCTAATGTAGTATTGTATCCTTTAGTGATTTTTCCGCCACTAAAAAAAAGCAGTTCATCAGATTGTAAGTACCCTTTCATAAAGGCGTCGATATCATTTTCTGACCAAGCTTTGCGTTCCTCTGTTAAAATATTACGAATCGCAGCAATATCATCTGCCGCAGTAGGTTTTGTTGTTTTACAGGAGAATACAAATAATAAAAGTACAACTGGAAGTATCGTTTTCATAGCTCTATTTGAATTGAAGACTATGAAAGTACTAAATTTTATAAATAAAAAAGTCCTGATGAATGATCAGGACTTATAATTTTTATAGCGCAATATACTAGTCATTCGAAAGAATACTTAAGATATACCAAAACAGTAGCATTAATGAGGCAAATAAACCTAAAGAAGCAGCTACATATTGATTCTCTTTATACTTATGAATCATATTTGAGGTCTGGTATAAGATCGAGCCAGAGGCTAAAATTACCATTCCTGCACTAAACCATAGTCCGAGATTGAAACCAAATAAAGTTCCGGCAACGATTAAACCCATTGCGATAAATCCTGCAATAGTCAAAGCAGATTTCATAAAAGAAAAGTCTTTTTTCGTAATGAAAACTACGGCTGAAAGTCCGGTAAATAATGATAAAGTCAAAACAGCAGCCTGATTTAATATAGAGAATGCACCATCTTCTGCCATCATCATAGCTATAAAAATTAATGGAATGAAAATGAATGCTTCTGCTACGACATATAGTACTAGTCCGGCATAATGCATATTAGTATTGTCACTTTTCAATGCCATCTTTTCGGCGTAGTTAGTAACTAACATAAAACCTCCTAATAAAAGTAACCAACTGATTCCTCCAGTAAGCGACAACGCAAAGTTTACGATTGCATCAACTTGAAAAAAGAGGGTTTCTACTAGAATAAATAATAATACTGCACCAGCTAAGTGGGCATATGTTTTTTTGTAGAAAGTAACGCGAACGTCATCAGATAATTGACTTACGACTGGGGTGTGAGACATCTGTGGGTTTTCCATAAATAGGTTTTTAATTAATAGTATGAATTTTCACTAACGATATATGTTTCAAGAAAATTATATGATATAGATGAACGACATATTTATTCGATTGAAGACTAATGTGCACAGCATTAGAAAATTAACTTTAGTATCTTGATGTCATAATTCATCGGTTTCTATGAGAGTTGATAAGGTTAAAAATGGAGCAATAGTGGTTCAAAACAATCAGTTTTTTACCTTAGAAGTTTCTAATTGGGATATGTTTTTAAATCGTACCAACTTGCATAGAAAACTGCTAAATGATTTGATTGGAGCAATTGAAATTGATGATGTTGACTTAGAAAGTCTAGAAGTTCCCATGGGGACTCAAGAAATATGGGCGGCAGGGGTAACGTACTTGAAAAGTAAGGATGCTCGTAAGGAGGAGTCAAGAAAAGCTGGATCTGCTTCCTTTTATGATCAGGTTTACGATGCCGAAAGACCAGAGTTGTTTTTCAAGGCCAGTGCTTTGCGTACCGTTGCTCATAATGGTACGGTGCGTATTCGAAAAGATTCAAAATGGAATGTTCCAGAGCCGGAATTAACTCTATTACTAAGCTCACAAGGAACCATAGAAGGCTATACCATAGGCAATGATATGAGTTCTCGCAGTATTGAAGGTGAAAACCCTTTATATTTACCGCAAGCCAAAACCTATGATGGTTGTGCTGCTTTAGGCCCTTGTATTTATGTGTTAGACAAACTTTTACCTGTAAAAACAGGTATTCGTTTAGATATTTTAAGAAAAAGCAAAACCGTTTTTTCTGAGGAAATTCAGCTGAAAAAAATGAAGAGAAAGCTGCAAGATTTGGTGGATTATTTGTTTCGTGAAAATTCATTTCCAAATGGCTGTTTTCTAATGACTGGAACGGGTATAATTCCTTCTAAAGAGTTTACTTTACAAATTGGTGATAAAACCCTAATTTCTATAGAAGGAATCGGAACTTTAACCAATATTGTAGCATAGTAGTTTGAAGATAAAACTAGCTAACTTCTCTTTAGACAAAACTATTATTCTCTTATCTTAAGAAATCGACTTAGATAGTAGGCGTGATTTTTTCACTTCCATTTTCTTTAACATCCATTCAGGGTAATCAGAATCATCTTCTGCTTCAAAAATCTGCAAGTGTTGGTCTGGCTGTGGTTCTTTTAAGGTATCGGGGTGACAACCTAAAATTTCCGCAGCCGTAGCAACACCAGAATGACTTGCACCCGCTACACCATGAGACAAAATACTAGCCCCACATAAATACAAGTTTTCAATTTCACTTTTAGAATTATAAGCAAACGGACCAATATGTTTTAAACTTTTTTCGGTACCATATACATTGCCTTCGGTGGTGTTGATGTAGTACTCATTGGTTAATGGAGTACCTAATTCTTTATGCACAATATGATCGCTAATACCTGGTACAGCTTTCTCAAGCCCCTTTAACATCTTTTGCATCAGGTGGTTTTTGAATGCTAAATATGCCTCAGATCGCTGCGTGTCTTCATCTTTGTACTTCTCAAAAGCTTTGTAATCAATAAAACTAATAACCTCTAAACAATGATTTTTGCCATCAAAGCTAGCGGGGTCTTTTAAGGTTGTACAACTTATAAACATGCCTTCGAACGGTGCTTTAGATGTCAAGTCAGACTGCATGGCTTCATCGTAATATTGATCTTGGTCTTTATCGGGCATCATCCAAATATTACCAGAGTCTAATCCTGCTTTACGCACATCCATATCGACGGTTAAAAACAGCATAATGGAAGTACAAGAATAAACTGTTTTATTCAGCTTCTTTTGAAGCTTCGCACTTAAGTATTCTTTTCCAATTAAATCGTTATAAGTAATACCAACATCAGCGTTTGAAATAATTTGGTTTGCATAAAGTTGTTCACCATTTTCAAGAAGCACCCCAACTGCTTTCTTAGTAACGCCTTCTTCAATTAATATCTTTTCAACAGCATGGCTTGTTCGTATTTCACCTTGATGTTTTTTCAAAGCATTGGTCATGGCTTTGATCAAAGCGCCACCACCACCCATAGGGTAGTAGCCCCCATAGAAGTAATGAAACATCAATGCAGAATGCAAAACGAAAGCTGCTTTTTTTGGTTGTACCCCATGATCACCACATTGAATATTTAGTATGTTTTTTAGTAAAGGATCTTTGATATGCCAATTGATTACTTTTCTTAAGGTAAAAAGTCCATATTTTCCAAAATGTCTTGTTTTATACGGAATAGTCAATTTCTGCCAAAAGCCTTTAAAATAGGGGAGGGAATATAATTCTTCGCTCACCTTACGAATTAAACCCAAATATTTTTTAATCTGTTTTTTTTCTTTTGGAAATCGTTCTGATAATCGATTTGCCAATGCTTCTGGATCTGCAGGAAAATCAAACCGATGTTCTCCAATATGTACATGTTCGTAGGCATCAGGATTCATTCTAAAAAACGTCAAATCATTGGCGATACCCAATCCTCGATACAGATCATTAGTAGCTTCTCCTTCGGCACAAAGTCCTACATAATGCACCCCAGGGGTAAATCGATGTCCGTTTAAATAGAAACTATGACACCATCCGCCAGGTACATCATGTTGCTCCAGCACCAAAACTTTTTGCCCAGCACGTGACAAACAAATAGCAGCGGCTAGGCCTCCAGCACCAGAGCCTATGATAATGGTATCGTAAGAGTTTTTAGAAGTTTCTTCAGACATGTAGCTGCTTTTGTTTATCGAAGATAAAAGAAATATTTTCGGATAGAACCTGTATACTAATAAATTGCTTTTGCTAAAAATAAAAATGCCGTAGGAAGAACTACAACCTATGGCATTAATAAAATAATTATAACCTTATTTCGCAGACAGAGCCTTTGCAATTGCGGCTTCCACTAAAGGTTCCATAACCACATATCCTTCTTTAGTTGGGTGTACTTCATCATGAGCATACTTCTTGGGAAGTCCATTACGTTCATCAACCATTGCAGTAAAATAATCCAAGTAAATATGGCCTTTCCTATCACAATATTCTTTTAGCATTTTATTTAATGCAATGATTTTCGGAGCAGGTTCAAGTCCGGGCTTCCAAGGATAGTCATAGGCTGGTAAGGTAGATGATAGAATAACTTTAATGCCATTGGCATGCGCAATTTCTGCCATTCCTTTGATGTTATTAGCAATCATTTCTAAGGTTGAAGGCCCTGTATTACCTGCGATATCATTGGTTCCTGCTAAGATAACCACCACTTTAGGTTTTAACTCTATTACATCTTGACGAAAACGAATTAGCATTTGTGGTGTAGTTTGCCCACTGATCCCTCTATTAATCCATGGTTTGTCTTTAAAAAACTCAGGGCGTGCATTAAGCCAACCTATGGTTATCGAATTACCCATAAATACAACACGATCTTCATCGGCTAATGGTTCTTCTAATTGTGCATTCGCTTCTTGAAATTTTTTAAGGTTGGGCCAATCTTCATTTTTTTGTGCTTTAGCAGAATTCATACCAACTAAGTTTGTTAATATTCCAATCATAAAGAGCAGTTTAATTTTTTTCATAACCAATATTTCTAGATTTAGATAGTCAATAGTATTACAAAGAATAATCATTCAATGTTTTAACTTGTCAAATTCTTTTTGTTCTTCAATACTCAAGGGTAATGCCTCAGTCAATTTTTGAAATGATGGTTTTTTACTATATAAGAAAATGATCATACAAGCTGCTATAGCTAAGAACAATGCATTTCCTGAGGTGTAATACGCCATTAAAGCTAAGATAGCAGGACCTTCTATTATGGCATATTGCAATACCAAAGCTGATTGATAACGTTGTAATTTTTTAACCAACGTATCATTTTTATCAATTTTTTGAATATGTTTTTCAAAAAGATAGGTGCTACCAAAATACCCTGCAACAGCTACTGAAGGAACTAAATATAACATCAGGTTACTTTCTGAATCAGCAATTAAAGTATTGTCAAATTGCAGAAAAGATATCGTAGCAAATAATAATAATCCGACACACAGTGCCAAATGAATTATTTTAAGTGTTTTCAAGAATGATTGCGGCCGCATATAGGATTTTTATGATATATTTCAAATAATGTAATAAAATCTATTTTATCGGAGATGCATGTAAAAGTTCCATTCCAGTAGAGGATCGTGGTTTAAAACCTTCCCAGTCTTTTTCATTTGAATTCGATTGCAGGTCTAAATATTTTTGATATTCTTTTTGTTTTAAATGAATGCCAATGAACGCCGTTAAAAAATGTTGATTGACATTGTTTATTTTGCGCTGATCCCAAGTGCCATCAGCATAACGGTAATATTCATCAATATGTAAACTAGGCCTAAATGATTCTGCTGGTGGAGGATTTGGTGCTACATTATGTCTAGCGTCTATATAAGTAAGCAAATAGCGATCAGAATTTACAGCACCTTCATAAATAGCTTTTATTCCCTTTTCATAACCAGAAATATCGTCTTGACTTCCTGCAATAAACAAGGTGGGCTTTTTTAAGCCTTTTAATCCTTCAGCATCCCAAACACCGCGTTCCATTCCCCAAGGGGCGAAAGCTACCACAGCCTTGATACGTGGATCATCTAATTTTTGATACTCTGGGTTACTAGCCGAATGAATGCTCAATGCTTTACTACCCCCTGTCATTCCAACAGTAAATGCCGCGAAAGCATCGCTATAACCAGCACCTGCCACATTTAAAACACCAAATCCTCCCATAGAAAAACCTACTATTGCCGTATTGTTAGCATCAATTAAGCCCTTTAAAACATTTGAACTTGATTGGCTCCCTAGTGCTTCCATTCGATTTATAACAAAACGAATATCTAAGGCCCGATTTAAAAGTGTACTTTGAAAAGCATTAGCATCTTTGAATGTTGATTCCGTATGATCAATTGCTACGACAATATATCCTTTTGAGGCCAAATTTTCAGTTAAATAGGTCATCAGATATCGTGAACCCACATAACCATGAGATACGACAACCAAGGGGAATGCGGCATCAGATGAAAAAGGAACAGCATCACGAACAGCGCGCCCTTTAAAAGTAAAAGGTATCAAGGGTCGAAGTGAATCACCACGAGTACCCATAACTTCATGGTAACTTGTGGTAACTTTTAAATCTTGAGGTAACGCAGCAGGGTACCAAACTTCAACAGTGAGTGGGCGATCGTATAAAGGGTCTTTTCCCTCTTTCGAGTTAAGAATATCAATCTGATCTTTATTGACAAAATTTAAAGTTTGAACACCAACTTGGTATTTACCTCGTGCTGATAGTTCTGGTGCATCAGGTAAAGGATCACCGTATAAAAATTCTTGAGCAATAATACCTTGCGTAGCTGCAATACAGATAATTAAAGTGAGTAATGTAATTTTTTTAGTCATGAGTAAGTTTTCAGTTTGCTTTAAAAATAAGCAAAAAATAAGGGACTAAAAACTAAGACCATTGGTCGCCTGATTACTAAAGTTTTATAGCTTCATAATGCTCGCGAATCAAATTCTCGCCATATTGTCGTTCTAACCTACGAATACTAAAATGAGCTCGTGCCATATTCTGAAAATGGTTAATAAATGCCAAATTAATGGAAGCACCACCTGCTGCACCGATTATTGGAATAGCTTGAGCTGCAAATTTTTCTGAAACTTGAATACTAAAGCGAGAGGCAATTGCCCCAATAAGTTTTACAAATGCATTATTACTGCCTTGAAGTATGCTACCCATACCATGTTTTGCAGCATATGAAGTGGCATTTTTTACCGCTGAACTTAGGGCTATTCGTGTTGCATAATATCCAGTATCTAAAGTATCATCATGTTTTGATTTGCCACCTAAAGCTAATACTTGAAGGCAAGCTAATTGGGTATCTAATTCTTGTAAATTTTCACCTTCACTTCGTGCAATATCCATAATGGAACGCATCATTAATTTGGTCGCTAGAGTTAAATCTACTGCAAATGCTGTAGCCCCAAAAGCACCACCAATTATACCTGACGAGGTTACTAAGGCCTTATAAGTATTGTTCGACGATGTGGTATTAGATTTACCAGACTTCATGGTTTTTAAATTCGTTTTAACAACAGCATGAAGTACTTTATGCGCTACTTGTTGTAACCATTTTTGTTGTTTTTTTGGTAGTTTGTCAATACCCGTTTCTAATATACCGCCTATGCGATTAAGTCCTTTCATGGCCCAACCAATTTCTTCCATTTTTCGTTTGGCAGCCTGTAGATCACTTAAATCTGTATCACTAATAGTAGGAATTAGGTTTGTGCTCATCTTTTAATTCTTTAAGTTTTTTTAATTTCTGGTTGACCATTGATGTTCAATTCAAAAATGTCGTTTCTGGCATAGTGGCCAACGACATCAAAGTCAAGTTTACTTTTTGTTACGTCCTCTAGATCTAAATCAGCTATTAATACTCCCGCTTCACCAAATAAAGGCCCAGCAATTACTTTGCCAAGAGGAGAAACAATCATACTTCCACCTTCACATAAATGTTCTTGTTCCTCTTGAACAAGACGTGCATATTTTTCCGGATACATTGATTTAGTATAGTATTGATTACAACCAAGAACAAAACATCTGCCTTCTAAGGCAATGTGTTTCATAGTGGTTGTCCATTCTTCGCGCGAGTCGGCTGTAGGCGCAATATAAATTTCAACACCTTTCTCATACATGCTCATTCGCGCAAGCGGCATATAATTCTCCCAGCAAATAAGTCCACCTAGTTTACCAATTCTTGTTTGAAAGGTTACTAAAGATTCACCTGCTGCTTCAGCCCAAATTAAGCGTTCGGTACCCGTGGGTTTAATTTTACGGTGTACGCCTAATAACCCATGTGTAGGCGAGAGATAAATCATAGCACAATGAAGACTACTATTTATATTGTTTTTTTCTGTTGCGCCTATTACCAGAAATACATCGTTTTCTTTGGAAATATTTTCAAGTCTTTGTCTGTCTTCACTTTCTAAATCAATACTTTTTGAACGATACTCTGCATATAGTTGTCTTCCTTTATCGGTTCTACTTCCAATTTTTGCTCCGAAATCAAAACCCCGTGGGTAACCAGGAATGAATGATTCTGGAAAAACCAATAACTCACAACCCTTTCGGGCATAGGTCTGTACTAAAGATTCTAGTTTTTGGAGTGTTTGTTCTTTATCAAAGAATGCCGGACTCTCTTGAATTACGCCAACTTTTATTTTCATGAATTGGTTACAACTTTTATTTGTGTTTATTACTTTATTAGTTTAAGAAAGTATAAAAAAAAGCAAGAAAATAACAATAATTAAAAAAGATAAACCATAGATCGCTATTTCACTTTGCCTATCTTTTTTGGCTTGTTTTCTGATACTTGCTTTAATTGTTTCTAATTCTTCAGTGGATATCTTTTTAAATTCTAGAACTGTCTTACCTGAAGATTTAATAAAAAGATTTTTTACATCCTTAAATTTTCTTCTTTGAAGTAAAGAACGATTACTTTTTACAACATTAATTGCGTCAAAATCAGTCATAACTAATTAATTAAAGAATAACCAATACAATCCATAAAGTACAACAGCAGTACAAACTAAATATATACCAGTTTCTTTCCAAGCGGCAACTTTTGCTGTTCTACGTATTTCATTCTTTATTTGAGCGAGTTTTTCTGGAGATACTTTTTTAAATTCTAATTCCGTTCTACCCGCTGCATCTTGATAAAGTGCTCTAACTTCTTTAAATGTATTTCGCTTTTGTAATAAGGCCCTATTGGCCTTAACTACTTTCATCGGTTGACCTGCATATCCCATATCTTCATCTTTTAATATGGGTAGCAAAAAAAGAAGTTTTGTTACAGTACCTTTTTTTGATGGGTTAGATATTTATAAGTGGCGAAAGGCAAAATAAGGACCAGAATAACTTGAAAAATTGTAGCAGCAGTAGTAATGGAAGTCGATACTTGTACCATTTGCTCTTGTGTTTTTACGTCTTCCGTTGTGGTTGAAAAAGTATCATTTATACCGTTAAGTACACTACGAAACAATCCGTTTAAACGCGTTAAGAGTACTATAAAGGTAAGTCCGGATAAGATGAGCATACCCAGACTTACTAGTGAAGTAAAACCTTCAATTAATGATTTTATCAAAGAGCTAATGAAAATAACCGCAGTGATGATGAGCAACCATTGCGCAAAGCTTTCTATTATAAAATAGGAGTCATAAAGCTGAATGTAAGTTCTGATTCTTCTGAAAAGATGTGATAATCAAAAGTATAACATAGCGAGATGCCTAATACTGTTGCTACAACTAACCAGAGTATTTCTTTAACTATTTTATGCATCTTTAATACTTCGCACTTTTACCATTAGCCAAAGTTCTTTTTATAAATTCACGAATATCATTATTTGCATTTTTAAGATCTTCTCTTCTTAAATACATCATATGCCCTGAACGATACCCTTTGAAGTCAAAACGATCTTTCATTTTTCCACTAGGGTCGGTTTGCCACATGGTATACTTTGCTTGAAAATAAGTGGTAGCACCATCATAATAACCTGATTGTACCAACACATTTAAATATGGATTTTGCGCCATAGCCTGTCGTAAATTATCACGAGTATTATCATCATCATTATTCCATGGGTGAACTGGGCCAAACATGTTGTATTTTATGTCGGTTTTGAACTTTAATTCTTCCTGTAAATAGTAATTAATAGCAGGTGTAAAACTATGGAGCCATGATGTAAGCTCTGCACTATAATCAGGACTGTCGCCAAACTGCTGACGGTCAATACCCAAATAACGACTATCTAAGCGACCGGTGGTGTAGCCTCGATCTTTCAATAAGTTTTTCCAGAAGTATTGTACGGGTACAGCTAAATTATGATCTAAAATTTCTTGTTTCGATAACCCGGAATAGTAGGCCATTTTTTCGGCAACTGCATTCTTTTCAGTTTCACCAATAAATCCACCTTTAGCTAAAGCAGGAATTACGGTATTCACCGCATAGGCTTCAGATTCAGGTAAAATTTCTAATAAATCTTTAGTTTGTAAGTCAGCCGGTAATGCTTTGTGATGCCAAGCAGCAGCGGTAAAGTAGGGAAGACTTATTGAATTCTCAACCGCTCCACCTGTGTTGTACAATTTATAATCTGCAGGAGAAACCATGATTACTCCGTTAAGATACATCCATTGTTGGTTTTGAAGTGCTAATGATAAGCCCATTACACGTGTGCCTCCATAACTTTCTCCGACGATATATTTAGGTGAACGCCAACGGTTATTACGCGTTACAAAGGTATTCAACCATTCTGCTAAATATTTGATATCTGCATTGATTCCGAAGAACTTTTCACGGTCAACTTCTTTACCTGATTCAGGTATGGTTCGGCTATAACCTGTATTTGCGGGATTGACATAAACGATATCAGTTACATCTAATACTGAAAACGGATTTTCCTTTACCCCGTAAGGTTGTATTGGGTAACCTTCATCATCAATTTTTAGAATGCGAGGACCAGTATATGCCAAATGCATCCAGACAGAGCCTGAACCAGGCCCACCATTGAATGAAATTAATAATGGACGCGAAGCCCTATCTTTTACATTGTTTCTGGTATAGTAGGTGTAATGTAGCGATGCAATTGGTTCACCCATTTCATCCCAAACAGGTTGCGTTCCTATTTTGGCAGTGTAATTAATAGGTGTACCATTAATGGTAACGCTATGTTGAGTAGTTACAACCGTATCAACCGGTAATGATCTTTTTTGAGAGAATAAACACGGAATACTGAGCAAAGAAAGTAATACTAAAAAAGTAATTTGTCGCATAGTTTTATTTGAATTAGTCATATTCTAAAAGTAGTAAAAGCATTGAGAATAGCAAACCTATTTATACTTGGCAATGTTAAAAGTATACTTCCTCTTTTTCATAATAATTTGTAGTTTTAAATAGTAATCAAAAAACAACCAGATGTCACAAATTAACCGAAGAGTTTTTAGTAAGAAATTGGGTCACGGAATAGCCGGAACAGCATTACTATCAAATATGCCCTATGCTATTGGAAAAAATACTTCTAAAAAGGATAATAAACTAGGTATTGCCTTGGTTGGTTTAGGCAGTTACAGTACGGGGCAATTAGCGCCAGGATTAGTGAATGCTAAACATTGTTATTTGGCAGGAATCGTAACAGGAACCCCATCCAAAGAAAAAATATGGATGGAACAATATGATATTCCTAAAGCGAATGTATACAACTATGACAATTTTGATGAGATTGCAAAAAACGATGATATTGATATCGTATATGTGGTTTTACCTAATAGTATGCATGCTGAATTTTGTATTCGAGCGGCAAAAGCGGGTAAGCATGTAATTTGTGAAAAGCCAATGGCAGTTAGTGTCGCAGAGTGTGATACTATTATTCAAGCTTGTGAAACGGCTGGGGTGAAATTAAGTGTTGGATATCGAATGCAATCAGATCCCTATACCAATGAGATCAAAAGACTGGTTCGTGAGAAAACCTTTGGTGATGTTCATTATGTTTCTTCAGACGCGGGATACATTTCTAGAGGAAACCCTGATCAATGGCGATTGCATCATGCGCTTTCCGGTGGTGGTGCTTTGATGAACATGGGCGTATATGCTATTCAAAGTAATATTTATGGTACAGGTACGAACCCTATTTCAGTCGCAGCACAAGAGTTTAGTACTATGCCAGAATATTTTAAGGATACTGATGAAACTATAACTGCGCAAATGCAATTTCCGAATGGGGTAGTGGGTAATTTATTTACGAGCCACAATGCAAATTCAAATCGCTTATTCGTGAATTTTAGTAAAGGGTGGGCAGAATTGAATCCGTGTCATAATTATGGTCCGTTGGCCGGAAAAACATCTGATGGAACTGAAATAAAATTTCCGCATCAAAGTCAACAAATGTTACAGATGGATGATTTCGCACTGCATATACAAACGGGTAGTACTAATTACGCACCTGGTGAAATGGGAAAACGCGATATGATTATAGTTGAAGCGATATATCAATCTATCAAAGAAGACGGTAAAACTATCGCTCTAAATCTTGGAACTATGGGCATTGTCAAACACTTTTAAATTAACCTTTGATTTAATTTATAAATAAAGCCCTTTGTAATTTTATGCAAAGGGCTTTTTAATAGACTGTTTTTTCTTCGGATTTATATTGAAACCGAAGACTTTTTTAAGGAACTGTCTGTTAATGATTTCAAGAATAAAACCAAATCTTTTTGTTCTTGTGCTGAAAGATTCAATTCATCCGATGGCAAGGTTTGATATTCTAGATCGATACCAATTCCAGCACCACCACCTCTGTTATAAAAATCAACTACCTCTTCTAAGGTTTTATAAACACCATTATGCATATAGGGGGCGGTTAATTCACTATTTCTGACCGTTGGTGTTTTGAAGAAAAATTTTCTCTCTTCCGTGCCAAAAACATTGAAACGACCAAGATCTGAATCAACAATAGCATTTACGGTATCGTTTGCTGTAGGAATACCAAGTAACTCAATTTCGGTGTCTTTATACAAAGTAGGCACTGTTCCGTTAAAAACGGGAGCAAAATGACAGGTAGCGCACTTCCCTTTTCCCATAAACAGATTGAATCCGTTTATTTCACCAATGGTAAGCGTGTTTTCTAATCCATTAATATTGTTGTCAAATTTAGAATTGAATTCATTTTGACTGCGAATGTAACTGGCGATGGCGTTTCGAATTTTGTAATCATCGATAGTTCCGTCATACAAACTGTCAAATCTAATTTTATAACCTTCATCATTGTTCACAGCCTGTAAAAGGGTCTCTAAATCTGTATGAAATTCAGATTCATTATTTACTACAGAAATAATTTGACCTTCAAGACTACCAGAACGATTGTCATAAAAGTAACTCTGTTGCAAAGAGGCATAGGTAAGGGTAGGGCTATTTCTTGATTGACCGTTAGATTTTGCTAGTCCGTCAGTAAATGCTTTTTCTTTAGAATGGCAAGTAGCACAACTGATACTTTTATTTTTTGACAGTTTAGCATCATTAAAAAGGTCTTTACCTAAATTGATAATGCCTTCTGAAACTTTTTTATTCTTATAATCTGTAAAGTATAAAGGATTAAAGGTATCATTGGAGAATAATGACTTGGCATCATTATTTATAGCAAGGGTAAACGGAAACTCTATTTTCCAATCGGAAACAACATCATTAAACATTGCCATTTGTTTCTGTGTATGGTTTTTGACAAATTGATATCGATTAAAAGAGTTAAAATCACCTTGTTTTAAGGTTGAAATACTTGCGTTTATCTCCCCTTTCCAGGCTTTGTATAATTGTATATTTGAAAAGTTCTGCTCGGTTAGCGTAAAAAGCTCATCAATGGTTTTATAAACAGTTTGAGCTTCGATAAGCGACTGTTCTAAAACCGGAGAATCGAAACCTGTAATACCTGTTTGCGACACTCTTAAAACTGCATCTCTTAGTAGCCAAAACACATGACGTTTTTTAAAATGATTGAGATTCGTATTTTTTTCTAGAAGTTGAAGTCGATTGTAAATTAATGAGGTAGTTTCTTTTATTTTTTTAAAGTCAGGCGTTTCGTCAACAAATATTGATTCTTCTAAAACTTGGAAACTCTTTGGTTCCATAATTTTAATATTCGTTGCATCTTCCTCTTCGACCTTTAGAATATTAGGAGCATTTAGAAACTTATAATTTTCAGCATGAACGAACGCCATAACAGGTTCCATCTGTTTGAATATTTTTCTTGCCTCCAAATAGTTTTTTTGTAGATCTTCCTTAGTATTACTTTTTAATAATTTGTCGAGCGACGTTTGACAATGTGATAGTTTAACTTTAAAATTCTCTTGAATTAATTGACCAATATTCTGTTGTTCAATTTCCACATCTTTTTTTATCTGATTACATGACATAATAGATAAAACAAAGAGGCTTATGTAAACATAAACCCCTTTTTTTATTTGTTTTTTTAAATGCTTGATCATTCAAAAACAATTAGTTAGATAAACCTTTAAGTAAAAATAACTGGCTTCCTTCTTTGTTAGCATCAGGACTAGCATTTGCTAAAGGATCAGTAAAACCAGAACCATCAGCAGGTAACCATCCATGGTTTTGAGTAATCATAATAAAAGAATCATCAACACCAATAGTTTCAGAAACATCAATCATACCTGTAATCTCCCAGTTTCTATCTGCAGAACCAATGCCGTTAGCAGCAGCAGCCTCTTGATCACATTCTAAAACTGTTTTCAATTCTCCCGTGTTTAAATTGTACTGATAAAGTTGAGCATAATGGTCTTTGTCTGCAGTATCAGGGTATCCGTTCGGATCTTCTTGAATGTATGCGTATTTCTCTGTTACAACGATATTATCAGGGCTATGAAATTCCTTAGCTTTTCCATCTAAAATATCACCATCAAGAATACAAGAAATAGTAGCTTTTGTTGGGTCTTCTTCATCTAAAACTACTTTGTAAACTCTACCATAAACAGTTCCTTTACCAATCAAACCATCTTTCTGTCTTCCAGTAACAGCTAAATACACCTCTCTTTGGTTAGCAGCAATACCTCTTCTCCAGTCAATATCTTCTAATCTAGAGAAACCCATAGCTCCTTTTTCCTTTGCCTCAGCATCTAAAAGGTCGATATCTCTTTCTTCCATTTCTACAAATTCAGCAGCATAAGTTTCACCTTCGGCCATATCCATTTCGTAAGTTACCGTAGAATCAGAAACTTTTAAAGTATATAGTTTTCCGTTATTAAGATCACCTTGATCAGCAACATACATACCTAACTGGCCAGAAGGAACTTCATTATCGGAATGGTCATCACCAATAAAGATTACCGTTTTTCCTGGGTAAGCGTCTTTACCAATCGCAACCGCATTTTCTGTAGACCAACTACCTAATGCTGGTAACATAGTAGCAACAGATGCATTAGCAGCACTAGCATAAGGATCAGTAATGAAAACTCCTTTTGAAGATCCACCCCATTCACCACCTGATAAATAAGCAGGACCAAAACCATGCTCTTCAGGTGTAATCATAGAACCTGAACACTGTGCAGTGTAAGCCGTAGCCTCAGCATTAAGTATATACTCACCTTTTACTGGTTTGAAAGATTCATCAAAGGCTATTCTTGCGATTGAATAATCTCCCTCAAGGTTATTAATAAGTGTAAAGCTACCGTCAGCTTCTTTTAATAGTCCAGCGCCATCAGCTAAAGAACCGTAAACAAAGTTTGGAGAATCTGGTAAAACATCACCAGAACTTAATAAGGTGTAAACTTCTACATTACTAAATGCAGGATCCATCTTAAAGTAAGCTGGAATTTCAGAATGGTTTTTAAGAACCACTCCTATTGCATCATCTCCTTCTCCACCGCCATCGCTGATGAAATCATCTAAACGATCACAAGCTGTGAAAGAAACTAAGCCTGCAGCAAGTAGTAAATTTGTAATCTTTTTCATTTTTAAATGTGTTTTTAGGTTATAAATTCTGATGTAAAATTAGAGGGTGATGTTTACGCTAGTTTTAACCAAATATTTTGTTTTCTTAAGTTAAATGGACTTTTAGTTTATGATATGGTTACTAAATGGAATTATTCTTAATAGAATATTCAAGTGTCTGAAAATAAAATTATTACAAGGATTCTTATTACGTTTAGAATGAAGTATTTTCTAGAAATCAATAACAATTAATTCCAATGTTTTTTACATTTAAATAACAAGTAGGCATTTAAACTAGCTTTTGAAATTATAACAAAAAATAGGCCCCATTCTTTCTTGAACCCCTTATTTAAAGTATTAGTCAGTCATTTTCGTTGACATACCAAAATCATAGCACTTGAGATTTCAAATAGTCTCAAAACAATCACTTTACATTCTAGGATATTTAATAAAGTTGTGCTTACATATAATTAAAAATGTCTTCAACAGTCTAGTATGATTAAATCTTAATTTTCGGCAGAATAACGAGACATTAAAAATCAACCAAATGAAAATGAAATTTTTAAAAAGCCAGCTTCTTGTAATGTTGCTTATGAGCCTATTGTTTATGGCTTGTACGACAAATGATGATATTGTTGCCGATAATCAAACCGTCAATGAAATAGAAGATGAAACTACTACAGATGAGCCTACCGTAGAAGGACCAACAGAAGAAACGGTCGTATTATTGAACTTAAATGAGGTAATTAATGCTAACGATGAACTTAGCTTATTATCAGAAGCAATTATTAAAGCTGGTTTAGAAGAGACTTTTAGTGAAGATGGCCCCAACACTGTATTTGCGCCAAGTAATGAGGCAATAGAAGAGCTGTTTGATTTGCTTGGAGATGAATTTAACAGTTTTGAAGACTTTAATGGTTTTTTAGAAGTGGAACTGCTTCGTAGAATATTAACTTTTCATGTCACCCAAGCCAATTTATTATCGCGTGATTTTGTTGCGGGTGAACTGACTACATTGTATGACAATACAACCATAGAAATTATTGCTTCAGATGATGTCTTCGCAATACGAGATGCATCACCAATTAACGCTAACTTTTTAGCCGTTGATCATTTAGCAACAAACGGTACGCTTCATATTATTGACAAAATATTGGTGCCAGAAGAAGTTGCTGAGGTTTTAGACTTGCCATCGGCAACTGATTCTAAACCGATTAAAGAACTTATTGAAGAAACTGATGAATTTACCTTTTTAGAAGAAGCGTTGGTTCTAACCGATCTTCTTGAAACCTTAGGTGAGCAAGGGCCATTTACCGTTTTTGCACCTTCTGATGATTCGTTGACTACGCTGTTAGCATTTTTAGGAGAAGAATTTACAAGTATTGAAGATTTTGACTCAGAAGAAGAAATAGCTTGGTTGCGAGAAGTGTTGTTATACCATGTCGTACCCGGACTTTTAACTTCTTCTGATTTTACAGAAGGTCCATTAATTACGTTATCGGGAGAAAACACTTTAGCATTACTAGATAGAGGAGATCAGTTTTCAATTATTGATGGTACATCATTTCAAGCTAACATTATTGTCAAAAATATCACTGCCCAAAATGGTATGATTCATATAGTAGATCGCATATTGGTACCTGAATCTATTCTTAATGCATTAGCAGGAACTGTAAGTTCAGCATTTGAGCAAGTTATGATCTCTGATGAAAATTTAAAAACTTCCTTAGAACTTTTCAGATTAGTTCAAAATAGCATGGATTTAGAAGCACTGTCAAACAAAGAATTCACCTTCTTTCTTCCTACAGATCAAGCATTTGAAGATTTATTCAATGCATTAGGTTATGATACTCTGGAAAGTTTTAATAGCGAAGCAGGACAAGAAGTTCTAAAGGATATTTTGTCTTATCACTGTGTTGAAAACAGGAAAGTGACTACTACTGATTTTACAACAGGTGAAATTCTATCAACCTATCAAGGCGAAAAAATAAAGGTGCAGACAGATGTAAATGGCGTATACCTTTTAGATAAAACAGAAAGCGCTTCAAAAGTAATTATTGCTGATGAAGAAATTCTTCAAGGAGTTATACATGTCGTTGACAAAGTACTATTACCTCAAGAGGTTTTAAAACATCTTTCTGCTCTATAGTAAATTTTAAAATTTTGATTTGAACAATACGAGGGTATTCTTTTTCGGGGGAACTAAAGGTGCCCTTGTTGCGTTTAAAATTTTTCAAAAACTCCTAATCCGAATAAAGCAAAGTCGTACTTAACAGGATCTAAGGGGTCTAATTTCCTCAAACTTTTGTCCAATTCAGCAAGGGCTTTCGCATCATTTTGTTTCCGTTTTAAAAGTTTAAGTTTGCGAGCAACATTTCCAGAATGAACATCTAACGGACATGAAAGTATCGCTGGACTAATAGATTTCCAAAGTCCAAAATCTACATTCGTCGAACCGTCACGAACCATCCACCGTAGAAACATATTAATACGTTTCGCCGCTGATCCTTTAAGTGGATCACTAACGTGCTTGGTTGTTCGAGCTGGGTGCGCTATTTCAAAAAACACTTTTTTGAACGCGGCAATTGCCGGTTGTATCGAAGTGGAGTCACTATTATCGAAAAACACTTTTTCTAAACCTCCATGATTTTTATAAATGTTTTGCAATGCTTTTATAAAAAAAAGGAAGTCAACATGATTAAAAGTGCGATGAACAAAAGATTGCAATTGCTGCAAATCTTTATTTTCATAATTCATGATAAAGTTATATGGGTCATGATCAAGCATTTCCATCATACGATGCGCGTTGGTAATTATACTTTTTCTATTTCCCCAGGCTATAGTTGCCGTTAAAAATCCACTTATTTCAATATCTTCTTTTGTATTAAATTGATGTGGAATCTGAATAGGATCAGTTTCTAAAAACTTCGGATTATTATACTGTATAACCTTTGCTTCTAAGAAATCTTTAAGTTCTTCACGATTCATTCTATCGGAATATTTAAAATTTTGGCAAAAATGAAAGGTAGAAATAATACAAAATTATAAGTGGCATGAAGTAACATGGCCCAAATTAATCCGAATCGTACTCGTATGAAACCAAAAATCAAACCAATGGCTATCTGCGGAGCAACTAAAAGAGGTGAGAGCAAAACCGTAGTTGTGCTGAATTCGAAATTTGAAAGATGTATATATCCAAATACTAGCGCAAACAGATAAAATATAATGTTGAAATTTGCGTGATTTTTAAAAAGAACGAGCGGCGCTCTGAAAATCAATTCTTCAAAAAGTGGCCCAATAACAACTCCTAAAAAAACAACCCCTAATAGAGAATGGTTATCCCACATTTCCTCGATTGCATGAGTACCAGTATCTAACTGTAAAACCTCTTGAACAATACTGGTAAAAGTGAGTAAAAGTATACCCGCTGCAAGACCTATTAATAAAAGTTTAAAGAATACTGTCGTTCTATAGTTTAGATTAAGATTAGTATCTTCTTGGTAAATAGGGTTTTTAATGAATTCCCAAAGTATTCGAAGCATACGGTTTTTTATAGTACTGCTGTTTTCGCTATGGATGTTATTAGCCCGTCTACCATAACTAGTTTACGATCCGCAAGATCAGCCAATTGATCATTATGTGTTACAATGACAAAGGTTTGACCGAATTTATCTCTTAAGTCAAAAAATAACTGATGTAAGGTGTCGGCACTTTCTGAATCTAAATTACCACTGGGTTCATCGGCAAAAATGATTGCGGGATTATTAATAAGGGCTCGTGCAACTGCTACGCGTTGTTGTTCACCACCAGAAAGCTCATTTGGTTTATGATTATACCGATGCGAAAGGCCTAAAAAGTCGAGTAATTCTTTGGCTCTTTTTTCAGCATCTTTTCGTGCTGTTTTCTTTATGAATGCAGGAATACATACATTTTCCAAAGCCGTAAACTCGGGAAGCAATTGATGAAACTGAAATATAAAGCCAATATGTTCATTTCTAAATTTAGCCAATGCTTTATCAGATAAATTGGTCACTGAAATGTCGTTTATTATGAGGTCGCTTTGAGTTTTGTTTGTGGCTACATCTAAAGTTCCTAAAATTTGGAGCAAAGTAGTTTTTCCAGCTCCTGAAGCTCCTACAATAGAAACAATTTCACTTTTTTTAATGTGTAAATCAACTCCTTTGAGTACTTGAAGTTCACCATAATACTTTTCAATATTAGAGGCTTTAATCATCTTTTAAATTTTATAGGTTGAAAGTAAACATTAGGCCTGACATGGCAAAATTGCAAGTGATATCGATTTTATTGTAAGGAGATATTAGACAATACGATAGTTTAATTGGTTATATTCAAAATTACAATTACTACATTTGTTTCACCAAATTTTAATTAAATTTGTTTAGTTTTAAAACAAAAAGAATAAACAAAATAACATAGATGTCTCCATACCGCAATTTAGAAGAGTATAATTTAGAAATAACTGATGAAGTCAAAGAACGTTTTTCTTCAATCATTGATGAAATTGGTGAAGATGTAAATCGCGAAGGTTTAGTAAAGACTCCAGAACGTGCAGCAAAAGCCATGTTATTTTTAACACAAGGTTATCAGCAAGATGCAGCAGAAATACTCAAAGGTGCCATGTTTAAAGAAGATTATGACGACATGGTAATTGTAAAGAGCATTGAATTATATTCATTATGCGAGCATCACATGCTTCCGTTTTTTGGAAAAGCGCACATAGCTTATATTCCAAATGGACATATTGTTGGCTTAAGTAAATTACCTCGTATTGTTGATGTTTTTGCTCGGCGCTTACAAGTTCAAGAACGTTTAACACATGACATTTTAGAATGTATCAACAATACTTTAAAACCTAAAGGTGTTGCTGTGGTAATCGAAGCTTCACACATGTGTATGATGATGCGTGGTGTGCAAAAACAGAATTCTGTGACTACGACTTCAGGATTTCGCGGTCAATTTGAAAAAATCGAAACACGAAATGAGTTTTTGAAACTAATCGGTTCTGATTTGTCGTAATCTTTTTCATTTTTACATCATTCGCACACCAGCATTGGAGTTGTTGGTGATTTTTTGGCATTAGATTTGATTATTTTAATTGAACACTAAAATGAACAAATGTCAAAAACTAAAAATTCGAAATATAAATCACTTTTTCTAGGCCTACTTTTCGACGCCATTGGTATGCTTTCTTTCGTAATTCCCCTAATAGGTGATTTCGGAGATATCGTTTGGGCACCAATTGCTGCATGGCTAATGACACGAATGTATAAAGGTAAAACAGGTCAAGTGGCTGGTGCAATAACCTTTATAGAGGAAATACTACCCGGTTTAGATGTCATACCAATGTTTACAATTATGTGGTTGTATACTCATGTTTTCAAAGCGAAAACGTCAAAAGTGATAAATGTAAGCTAGTCCTTTATTTATCCACTTTACAAGTATTCAATCCGACTATAGCATAAAGGGGACAAAAACTTATAAAACTTGTTATCAGAAAAACTCCTGCTAAACCTAATAAGACATAAGCCAAAGTTCCTTCAATAATGTTTAAGAAAAACATTAAGCCTACAATAGCTGCTACTACAATTCTAATAATGCGATCAATACCGCCCATATTTTTTTTCATAACTCAATTTTTAAGCCTCAATAACTAATACAACTGCTATTACAATAGAGATGCAAAGCACACAAACTATTAGCAGTTTAAATAGTTTTGATTTCATAAATCAAAAGTAAAAATTGTATTTTTCACGTATTGTAACAAAGGTTACCAACTAACTTTTTTTAAGATTGTAAGTTTATGGTTGCCAATTTCTGAATATCATACATGAACAGACGTAAATTTATAACTAAAGGTGCCGTGGTATCGATGGCAGCATTGACAGGCATTGAATTTGTATTTGGTAATAACATTCCTTTTGGCTATACCCCTTTGGTCTTTCAACAACCTGATCCTTTTACTTTGTTTAATAAGGATAAAAGAATGTCTGTTTTAAATAATAAACCATGGAATATTGAAGCAAAAGCTCATTTATTAGATGACCAAGTGACACCTAATAAATTTATGTTTATTCGTAATAACGGAATTATACCGGAGCAGATTGATACTAAAAAATGGACACTAACAATTGATGGAGAATCGGTTAAAATACCCATTACATTTTCATTACAAGATTTAAAAACCAAGTTTAAGCAATATACCTATCAATTAACTTTAGAATGCGGAGGTAATGGACGAAGTGAATTTGATCCTCCTGCCAAAGGTAATCAATGGACTATTGGTGCAGTTTCTTGTGCCAATTGGACAGGTGTTCGGTTAAAAGATGTGCTCAAAGAAGTTGGTTTTTCAGATGATGCCGTTTATGTTGGCTATCACGCCGCTGATCAACATTTAAGTAGAAATCCGAAGAAAGAACCGATCTCGAGAGGTGCCCCAATGGCTAAAGCATTACAAGATGAAACCTTGTTGGCTTTTCAAATGAACGGAGAAGATATTCCATTGGCTCATGGTTACCCTTTACGTTTGGTTGCTGGAGGGTGGCCTGCATCAGTTTCTGGAAAATGGATAAATCGCATTAGTGTTCGTAATAAAATTCATGACGGACCAAAAATGGGTGGTAGTTCGTATCGAGTACCTTGTAAATCTGTAGCACCAGGAGAAAAGGTTACTGATGAAGACATGTGTATTATTGAATCAATGCCGGTAAAGTCACTAATAACATATCCGATGTCAGGGGCAATGTTACCCATAGAGAGATCATTGAAAATTAGAGGCCACGCATGGGCGGGAGAACTAGAAGTTCATAAAATGGAGTATTCCATTGATTTCGGATCAACTTGGACCACTTGCAATATAGATAAACCAGTAAATCGGTTAGCCTGGCAGCATTTCAATGCCAATATCACTTTTCCGAAGGTTGGGTATTACGAGGTATGGGCGCGTGCTACTGATAGCCAAGGTAATTCGCAACCTATGCTTGTGCCCGGTTGGAACCCAAAAGGTTATCTAAATAATGCGTGTCATCGCATAGCTATAAAAATTACTTGAAGAATGACAGGTGAAACCAATTTAAGTCGACTTATTGCCGAAATGAACCCTGTGTTAAATAAAGGTTCGTATGTATTTGTAAGTTTAAAAAATATAGGCAAAATAAACCGTAATGACACCCTTTTTGAATTTAAAGAAAAAGAAGGGGTAACCTTGGTTCTTGAAAAGAATAAAGCAGACGATTTACAACTGGCATATAATTTTGTATCCTCTTGGATAACTCTTAAGATACATTCTTCATTAGAAGCCGTTGGGCTAACAGCAACTTTCTCTTCGGCTTTAGCTACTGAAAAAATAAGCTGCAATGTAGTTTCCGGCTACTTTCATGACCATATTTTTGTTGCTGAAAAAGATGCTAACAAAGCTATTGAAGTTTTAATAGCATTGTCAAAAAATAAACCCTCATAAAATGGAGAACGAAAGAATAACTAAAGGAATTATAGGCACTTATAGGGTGTTAATTGTTTTATGTGTTCTAATTGTTATTATTTCAATAGTTGGTTTGTATTTTTTCGAAAAAAAAGATTCAAAATTTATTGCCATTCCTGAAGAAGAAATAGGTCAAAGTGAAGTAGCGAATGGAATTCATTTAGCAACAGGTTTTATAGAAGCCCCAGGAATGCAAGAAACCATTGCCAATTGCACAACTTGTCATTCTTCCCAATTGGTTATTCAAAATAGAATGAGTAAGCAAGCATGGCATGCCACTATTGATTGGATGCAAGAAACCCAAAATTTATGGCCATTAGGTGACAATGAAGAAATTATTATAGATTATTTAGTAAAAAATTACCCATCAACTAAAAAGGGGAGACGCATTAAACTTCAGGTAGAAAAATGGTATGAATTAACTGAATAAGGCAATATGGACTATTTAGAAACTTTTAAAAATTCTTTTTTAGGAACTTTAAGTTGGACATGGAAATCTATACTTTTTGAAGTACCCTGGTATACGAATTACTTTTGGGGATTAGTACTAATTTCGTTGATTGTTTGGGGCTTTGAAATCATATTTCCGTGGCGCAAAAACCAATCTGTTTTTCGAAAAGATTTTTGGTTAGATGCCTTTTATATGTTTTTCAATTTTTTTGTTTTTGCCATTATTATTAGTGGTGTTTATAAAATTCTTGGCCTCCTTTTCAGCGATATTGGTATTTCTGCAACTACACTTGCTATTTTGAAACTTGAACAATTTCCGGTTTGGCTTCAATTAGTAGTATTCTTTGTACTATTGGATTTTGTTCAGTGGTTCACCCATACACTACTGCATCGTTACGAGTTTTTGTGGCGTTTTCATCAGGTACATCATTCGGTAAAAGAAATGGGCTTTGCTGCGCATTTACGCTATCATTGGATGGAAAATATATTATACAAACCTTTGAAAACTCTTGCAGTAATGATTTTAGGGGGCTTTGAACCTGAACAAGCTTATATTGTACATTTTATAGCTATTGCTATTGGTCATTTAAATCATTCTAACGTTAAAATAACTTGGGGGCCATTAAAATATGTTTTTAATAATCCTGTAATGCATTTATATCATCATGCCTATTCTTTACCTGAAGACCGAAGTAGGGGAGTTAATTTTGGAATTAGTTTAAGTCTATGGGATTATATCTTCAAAACGAATTACATTCCTGAAGAAGGTGGAGAGATAGAATTAGGGTATGAAGGAGATAAAGAAATGCCAAAGGGTTTTTTAAAACAGTTAACCTTCGGTTTTAGTAGTGCAAAACCGAAGGTTAAAGATTAATTTATTGTACTGTAATATCAAAAGATTGTGCGATATCAGTTTCTCCACCGGCGTCTGCTAACGAACCGTCATTTGGTTTTGTAGGCTCATGTCTTAAAGTAACCAAAAGAGTTCCTTCACCAGCATCACCAGTAGTTAATTCAAAAGAAAGCCCAACTGGGTTACCATCACTGTCTTCATCTGAATAAGTAACTCCGCTTATAGCTCCTCCTGTAGTAAAGAAAAATTGATGTTCTTCATCTTCTTCTTCAATTTCTTCTGTAATATCTTCTGCTGGAGATTCGGCCTCATTCAATAATTCAATACTACCAGAATAGGTTGTATTTGCTAGTAAATTATCAGACACTGTAATTTCAGGATTATTTGGTCCGTCACCATCTAAGTCTTGAGATTGTAATGTTATTGTATTACCAGAACCCGTTAGTGTAATGGTCATCGTTGTAATTACTTCTTCTTCGTCAACAGCAACTGGTGCGTCATCATCATCAGAACAAGACAAGGCAATTAGACCAAAGCCTAAAATTAAAATTGATTTGTTGATTTTAGGACTGCCAAAAAAGTTCGAAATTGTTTTCATTTTAGTTTTAATTTAGATTAATAGTTAATATTTATATATAATTCGTGCGCTAATAGTACGGCCAAGGTCGTCTGCAAAATATCGCTGACGATTTAGGTAATCTCGATATGAAGTATTCAATAGGTTTGTTGCTCTTAAGCCAACTTTAAAATCATTTTTCTTGCTAATAGAAAATGTACTTTCAACATCGAAAGCAATTAAATGGTAGGCATCTGGGGGAGTATTTATATCTAATTCAACATTTTGCTGTTCTTGCGGAGAAAAGACAAAAATGTTTTCAGGAAATCTTTTCTGTTCAAAAACATATTGACTTTCTAGACCAATTGTTAAATTGTTCCAAGCTGTTTTATGGTATGATATTGAGTTACTTATATTCGCTGATGGAATATTAATTAGTGGTGTTTTTGAACTCTTATCTTCACCGCGTACCCATGAAAATTTATGATCAGTTCTAATATTTGTAGTCCATTGATTGTAAATTGACATATCAATACCTAGTAATTGAGCATTTGTTTGTCTATATGACCAAACGGGAAATGCACCTCGTATCGTAAATTCTACTGTTGTTGGCTCAAGTATTATAAAATCGTTGACATTGTTTAAATATGGAGCCACAGTATAGCCCCATGAAGTAGAATTCTTTTCTAAAGACAATGATATTTTTGATGACGACTCGCTTTTAATGCGAAGCTCACCAAGTTCAATACGTGCGGCAGAATGATGTAATCCGTCACTAAATAGTTCAGATGGGTTTGGTGCTCGTTGGGCTAAAGAGTAATTAAATCGTAAAAGATTTTCGTTACCAATATTGTATTTGAAACCGGCTGTTGCTGATACATTATGATAGTCAAATATTGGATTGACTAATAGTTGAGTTCCAAGATCTTCAACAATTATATCATTAAAATCGATATCATAGCCTCTTTCTTCCCATCTTGAGGTTCGATAAAATTTCTGAGCATTCATTCGATTAAAATCATATCGAAAACCACCATCAAAAGTGAAGTCATCATTAATAGCGTACGTAGCGGTGGTAAATATGCCTAAATCGTATTTGTCATAATCAGGAATTAATCTTCTTACTCCCGTCTCTGGATTTGCAAAATTGGTTTGATACCTACCAACTAGTCCAATTTTTACCTCCAAATTTTCTTTGGCATCTAGTTTAATGTTAGTAGCGAAAGAATGTGTTGCCAGTTTTAAATCAAGCGATGCTTTATTCGCATCACTACCAACTCGAATGTCATATTCAAACCTCCTGTTGTTTTGAAAATCATATTGTATCATCCATTTCCCAAGTCCTTCAAATCTGCGATAATAACTAAGTTTACCTAGGTGGTGTGTAACTTCTTGATTCGGCCGATTAATGTTAAAACTGAAATCATTTATAATATTGGGTTGACCACTATTAATAGATTGAATTAAATCGTCAACATTACCAATATGCGAGGCTCTTAGTATTCCAATTTCAGAATCAAAGTAAGAGTAGTAAGCTTCCCAACCTTGAATGAAATCTCTTTTACCAATCGTTAATGATACTCCTAATTCTTGAATTCCAGTATTAGACAATATGTAATCAGGTGATTCCATATCGCCTAGTTTTTTATAAGAACCCTGACCTTTTATGAATAAACCAGACTTATAAGATTTAATAAGGCTTGAAGTAAGGTTGCCGCCCCTACCATTTGAAAATAAGTTAAGTTGGGTTTTTCCAAAAAGAGAGTCTGTTCTAGCTATAGGAAGAGGATTCATAATAATAACACCTCCGATAGCATCTCCGCTATATTCTAGAGCTGCTGCTCCTTTTATAATTCTAATGTCTTGGTTTGAATTGATATCGACATTAGGTGCGTGTTCTTCACCCCATTCCATATCTTGCATACGAACATTATTGTTGAGAATTAAAATTCTACTTCCGTTTAAACCTTGAATGATGGGTTTAACGATATTCGCTCCTGTATTTAAAGAAGATACACCTGTTATACTTTTTAATGCATCGCCTAAACTACGCCCACTATTTTTTTCTAATTCTGATTGCGAAAGTTTCTCTTCTTGAGCAGAAAGAGTAATATTTGGCTTAGTACTAATAACATCGACTTCATCTAATTCTTCCAAATGATGTTCAAGTCTGATTTTTTCAAAAGAATCTCCTTTAAGTGTAATGGTAATAAACTGAGTTTTACATTCAGGGTGTGAAATTTCAAGTTCTAAAACACCATCACATAAATCTTGAAATCTAAATTTTCCTTCATCATTAGAATTTGTTGCTAATGATTTTCCAGTAACGCTAATATAGGCACCCGAAAGAGGGGTGTTGTCATGAAAATCTACAATTTCTCCTAACAGAATAGAGTTACATTCTTGTGCTAAACTAAAATTACCAATGCAAAATGCAAATAGTAATAATAAACGATAATTCATTGTACTTGTATTACGCCAATAATGGTCAATTTTATAACTTGACCGTAATTTTTTAGATAAAAACTAGGCTAAATACGGAGGAGGTCTACTGAGAAGTTGAAAGCGTATTAAAGAAGAAATTATAATCTGACTATATAAAGCAAATTGTTTCTCACCTGCCCGAATAACCATTGGTAACTCAACTACCTGAAAAGGTGTAAAAAGAGTTTCTGATTTTGAATTTTCAACCGCTAATTCACATAATTCACAATTTTCAATTTCATCAGAGCCGTTGTCTTCATGGGTATATACATGAAAAGAAGACACTTTAAAAAACATTAAAGTGAGGAAGACAAAAGACAAAAAGGGTGCAAGACTTCTTTTCATAGAAGTTGTAAAAATAAGCAATGCAATATCATATTTTGTTAAAGAAACCTTAACTCTTTTTATCAAATAAAAAACCTAAACCAAAACGCCTAAGCATTTTCTTTTCAAAATTCCAAAAGAATTGAAACTGACCAAACAGCCAACCGAAGAAAACCAGCAATAGCTGATAGAAGAACAGGCTGATCAAAATAAACAGTACCCAGTATACTATAGCAGGAAGGTTTTCTTGATTGATACCTAAAAGCTTAATTATTGGGCGCCCTACAAAAACACTAGAACTACCTGTTATAGCAAAAACTATAAATATTCGAATCATTTCCCAACGGTAATCAACCATCCATTTGTTTTCTAATTTTTTAAAAATGAACAAACAAATCTTAATCAATAAGAAAGTAAAGAATAAGGATAAACTAGTTAATAAAATGATGTTAGCATCTGCAAAAATTAACTTTGTTAATCTGAAAGAACTGAAAACCAATCCTATTATGCCTATTAATGGAAAAATTAGTTGCCAATTCTTTTCTATTTGCCAACGATTTTTAAACTGTTGCATACCTTTAAATAAGTAGCAAAGATACAATGCTGTTTTAAATTCGAGGGTAAAAAGGGCCCAATCGTTGTTGATATTTACGTTGAAAATATATAAAGTAGTTATACAGTTTGTAATTTACCTCATAGCCGTAATCAATACCTTGCCGATAATCAATTTGAAGTTCATAAAGATTTGGATCGAATTGCGAAGGTTGTAAAACACGATTATTCCATGCGTTTACCATTATTAAATTGCGATTTTCTAAAAAAGCTTGTGAATAAAACCCTTGAGGTCTTGCAATACTTTGTAACCAGGTGTTAAAACCAGGTTCAATAATAATAATTTCATAGTCTACAGCTTCATTAGCAATATGTATAGTGTCGCCTTCTGATTGTTGAAAAACAGCTTTTTCTTCAGAGGTCATATCATTGGTTTCTACTACGTTTTTTGTATTACCACAACTTACGACAAAAGCAAGGGTAACTAGTGAACCAATTATAAGTGCAAACTTTTTCATAACAGTTTTAAGATACAAAAAAACCGCTGACCTAACTGCCAACGGTTTAATAAAGAATTAAGCTTCAGTTCTTATTTACCGAAAAGGCCACCTAATAATCCGCCAATTCCACCTTTTTTTCCACCTAATGCCATTGAAGCAACATCATCTAAAATACTTCCATCTCCATCTGAATCAAGAAAGGATTCAATTAATGATTGTTGTTGGTTACCAGCTTGGCCTCCACCCATCAATCCTCCTAAAAGGTCACCAATTCCATTAGAATCGGTTACATTATTTTGTTTTGTTTGTTTACCCAAATATCCCATTAATAGAGGAGCGGCAACTTTAAGAATAGTGCTAATAGTACCCGTATCCATACCTGATTTTGAACTCAATGCATTTTCTACCTGAGGTTGTTTGCTACCTAGTACGTGACCAAGAATTCCTGCGCCATCATCCATTACTGATTGATCAACACCACCACCAAATAAACCGCTAAGGTTATCTAAGATTCCACCATCATGTTTACCACTTGACAAGGCATTCATTAACCCTTGAGCTCCTTCTGGTGTTGCGGCATTTTTTTTCATGGCTCCCATTAATACTGGTAGTGCCATGCTCAATACGCTTCCAGTTTGATCGGTAGACTGACCTGTTTGACCAGCAACTCCGCTTATTAATTGTTTACCCATTGGGCTACTTAGTAAATCTAATAATCCTGACATTTTTAATTAGTGTTTTAAATGAATGCGTAATGTACAAAAAAGCTTTAAATGCGTTTTAATGTACCCGTTGAAATTATTTCAACAACGCTATGATTTGATTAGCAAGTTCTATGCCAATTCTGTCTTGAGCTTCACCCGTTGCTGCCCCAATGTGTGGAGTTAATGAAATATTTGGGTGCATTAGTATTTTTATCTCAGGATTAGGTTCTGATTCAAAAACATCAAGACCAGCAAAAGATAGTTTTCCATTTTCTAATGCTTCAATTAAAGCAACTTCATCAACAACACCACCACGAGCTGCATTGATAATTGCTGCGCCATTTTTCATGTTAGCGAATTCTTCTTTACCAATAACATATTGCTGCTGTGCTGGCACGTGAACTGTTACAAAATCAGATTGTTCTAAAAGGGTATTTTTTGCAATTGAATTAAATTCAAAACTAACAGATTGACCATCAAAAAATGGCACTTTTATCGTTGCCTTTTCCATAAATGGATCTGAATAAATAACCCGCATACCAACACCTAAAGCGATTTTTGCTGTTGCTTGGCCAATTCTTCCAAAACCAATAATCCCCAATGTTTTACCTCTTAATTCGGTTCCTTTGGCGTATGATTTTTTTAAGTCTTTAAATTTACTATCTCCATCAAGCGGCATATTTCGATTGGCATCATAAAGAAAACGAACGCCACCAAAAAGGTGTGCAAATACAAGTTCAGCTACAGATTCTGAAGAAGCAGCTGGAGTATTTATAACATGTAAACCTTTTTCTTTAGCGTAGGCTACATCAATATTATCCATACCGACACCCCCACGACCAATGAGTTTTAAGCTTTTGCAACCATCTATTATATCTTTTCTAATCTTAGTTGCACTTCGCACTAAAATGCCAACAATGTTATTTTCATTAATGAAATTTATTAACTGTTCTTGGGCTACTTTAGTTGTGAGAACTTCAAAACCTGCCTTTTGTAATTCTTGAACACCTAATGCTGAAATTCCGTCGTTTGCTAAAATTTTCATTTTTTATCCTTTTCTTTCCATTTCACTCATAACGTCAACCAAAACACCAACACTTTCTAAAGATAAAGCATTATACATTGAAGCTCTATAACCACCAACAGAGCGATGCCCGTTTAAGCCATTAATACCAGCTTCTTTTAACATAGCATCAAAATTATCTTTTAACCTGTCATCAGCAAGATTAAAAGTTGCATTCATATTAGAACGATCTTCTTTATTCGCATAGCCATCAAACACAGGACTCAAATCAATTTCTGAATAAAGTAGTCTAGCTTTCTTTTCGTTAATTTCCTCAATAGCAGCAATACCACCTAAGTCTTTTAACCACTGTAGGGTAAGCATTGAAACATACACCGGAAAAACAGCTGGTGTATTAAACATACTATCTTTTGAGATATGAACTTTATAATCTAACATTGAAGGAATTTGGCGTGAAACTTTTCCTAAAACATCTTCTTTGACAACAACCAAAGTAGTTCCTGCCGGGCCCATATTTTTCTGAGCTCCTGCATAAATTAAATCAAATTGAGAAAAATCAAGTTGTCTAGAAAAAATATCAGAACTCATATCACATACCAAGGGTGCATCAACCGTTGGAAATTTCTTGATTTGAGTACCAAAAATGGTATTATTAGAAGTTAAATGAAGATAATCTAAACCTGTAGGTATAGTATATCCTTTAGGAATGTATTTAAAATTCTCGTCTTTTGAAGAGCCCACTTCAACGACCTCTCCAAAATATTTAGCTTCTTTAATTGATTTATCACTCCAAGTACCTGTATTCAAATACCCAGCTTTGTTTTCTAGTAGGTTATAGGCAACCATTAAAAATTCCATACTTGCGCCACCTTGTAAAAACAATGCTTTATACCCTTTACCTTCAAGGCCTAAAAGTTCTAGAGCTAAAGAACGAGCAGTTTCCATTACTTCAACAAAGTCTTTACTACGATGCGATATTTCAATTAAAGACAAACCAGATCCGTTAAAGTCCATAACGGCCTCTGAGGCTTTAAGTAATACTTCTTGAGGTAAAATACATGGTCCGGCGCTAAAATTATGTTTTTTCATGTTTAATTGAGTTTAAGGTCTTGAGTGTGATTCATTAAGCGAACAAAGGTCTTAAAATTATAGTGAACAATTGTAATGTTTTTTGTTCTAAATAGTAACTGTTTTTATCAAAAAGTCAATGGTGTTAATGCCATCAGCGTAATCCTCTAATTCTGGGCTTTGAGTTTTACCGAAGGGAATATGATTGCTTTGCCTATCATTTGATACCACACATTGAATTTTGTCTTGGTCTTCATTTATCTTTTTTAAAAGCGAATCATAGGTTTCATAGAACTCAAAAAATACCGACGCAATAGGAGATGCGTAGCTGTTATCTTCTTTGAGCATTAAAAACCCATTTTCTAGTATTTTAAACTCACTCATAAGATAAACCGCCTTGTTATAATCATAATTATTGGCATATTTCGCTTTGTTTATGATTGCATTAAATTCGTAAATGGCTTTAAAGAACTGATCAAAATCATAACCTTTGGGTATAAATAGCTTAGAAACACTACGACAACCTAATCCATAATACCTAAAAATATCGGCGCCTAAAGCAGTTAATTCTTCCGAGCTTTCGGAACCAGTAAGTATGGCAACCGAGTTTCTGTTTTTTCGTATTATATGTGGTTTTTTGCCAAAATAATGTTCAAAATAACGCGCAGTATTATTACTACCTGTGGCTATAACCGCATCAAAATTTTCGAGTTTTTCTTCGGTAATTGTAATGCAGTCTTTTAGGGTTGGCTCTACATCAACTAAAAACTTAACAAGTAATGGAAGTAAAATCTTATCATTACTAGAAAGTTTAGCAATTACACTATTACCAGAAATTAACACTGATAGAAAATCATGAAATCCTACTAGGGGAATATTACCCGCCATTATGATCGCAACTGATTTCTGTTTATTCTTTCTAAAATCATAGGGTTCAAGCCAGTTCAACAGTTTATTTTCAGAGAGTAGTTGCGCCCAACCATTAAGAGCGAAAAGAATGTTATCTTCTGTAAACCAACCATTATGATGCTCAGCAATTCGAATGGCGTCTGTAAATGTTTGCGTCCATTTGTTATTTACTGGCTTAATATCACAATATTCGCGAAGAAAGTTGCCAAGTTTAACAAAAGCAATAAATGTTTTGCGAAGGTCGTTCATATATTTGTAGAAAATTGCGTTACCGTTTACCTTTGCGCAAAAGTAAGCATTAGATAAAGAAAATTATGGCAATAATAATAACAGATGAATGTATAAATTGTGGGGCCTGTGAACCAGAATGTCCAAACACGGCAATTTACGAAGGAGCAGATGAATGGCGTTATAGCGATGGTACCTCTTTAAAAGGCGATGTCGTTTTACCTGATGGTAAAGCAGTAAATGCTGATGAAGTTCAAGAACCAATCAGTGATGAAATTTATTATATTTCTCCTGATAAATGTACGGAATGCATGGGCTTTCATGAAGAACCGCAATGTGCAGCAGTATGTCCTGTAGACTGTTGTGTACCTGATGAAGATCATGTAGAAAGTGAAGAAGTTCTTTTAGGAAAACAAGCCTTCATGCATCCGGAAGATTAATAGTTTATTTAATAAAATTTAAAGACCCTAGTATTCACTGGGGTCTTTTTTATTACAACATTTTTACAGCTATTTCTTTCAAAAGTTTTGCACTTACCATGGCAGTCATGCCGTTTATATCTCTAGTCGGATTATATTCTACAATATCAGCCGCGAGAATTGGCACCTTTATATTTTGAATGATTGTAATAATATCTCTAGTTGATAAACCACCGGGTTCATGATGAGAAACACCAGGAGCATAAGCCGGGTCTAAGGCATCTATATCTAAAGACAAATACAACGGATTTTTTAATTCTGGTAATTTGTGAATGTTAAAATCTTTCATTTGAATAATTTCTACTCCAAATAATTCTGCCTGTTCTTTTTGATGTTGTGATAATGTTCGAATACCGATTTGCACCAAACGACTCGCAAATTTATTTTCCATTATTCGTGCAAATGGGCAAGCATGTGAATATGGATCTCCTTCAAAATCATTATATAAATCAGCATGAGCATCTATATGCAAAATATCTACCGCGCCATGTTTTTTATAAAGTGCTTTAAGTATAGGGTAAGTGATGGAGTGATCGCCACCTAATGTGATTAGTGGGTAATCAAAATTTAGATTAGTACTTGTAATTTTTTCAATTTCAAAATAGTCTGCTATTTCATAATCACCTTTATCTAACCAAATTTTTGGAGAAATTTCAATACCATTTTCAGCAAAATAATTTGCTGATGCACTATGATAAGCTTTTCTAATTAATGGAGGTGCTAAACTAGGACCTTTCAAAAAAGAAGATTTTGCATCAAAAACAATTCCTTGCAATGTTATCATATTTCAAATTTATGCAAAAAAAAGGCTGTCTAAAGAATAGACAGCCTAAAGTCAAAACGACTAATTCAGACTTAAAATTTATAATTCAACGATAGGTTAAACATGGTTCCTAATTGGCTAAAGTGATACCCATCATAGGTCATTTGCGAATATCTTTGGTTGAACGTAATTAAATTCGATTGATTTTGAACCTGAGCAGGATCTGCAAGAATTGCATCTCCGGCAGCATTTTCTGATACAAAACTCCATTCTGGTAATACATTCAATAAATTGTTAATGTTTAATGCTAGAGTTAACTTATCAGAAGCACTGTAATTAATACCTAAATCAGTTACAACTTTAGGTGTAAATTCTGTACTAATATTAAAAATGCCGTTTGCATCGGTACTTAAACCTTGCTGATAAAAGCTAGTCTTACCAAAATAGGTGTTATTTAATGAGAAACCGAACTTATTTATTTCATAATTCGCTCCTAATATCCACTTAGTTTTTGGTCTTGAAGTGAAGAATAATGCCTCTTGTGTTTGATTAACTACAGATTGACCAGAATTTGCTACTAAGTCAATGTTATTCACTGGTCCGTCTAACTCATTTTGAATCGTGTAGTTACCCGATAAGTTTAAATCTAGACTACCAGCGCCAAGTTCAATTCCTTTATAAGCTAATACAACATCAACCCCTGAGGTTTTAGTATCAATAGCATTTGAAAAGAAACTAACATCACTTAAGTTGTTATTAGTTAATAGAACATCTAAAGGGTTTGTTGCATCTCCGCTTGGCCCGATCTCATTTCCTAATACGATTCTATCTTTTACAGCAATGTTATAGTAATCTAAGGTATAACTGAATTTGTTAGAAATTTTACCACCAACACCGATTGTAAAGTTGGTTGATGTTTCAGCATCTAGTTGAGGAATTCCTAATAATTTAGCTTGTGTAGAAACATTGTTAATTAAACCACCAACTTGAATACCTTGACCTGGTATAAAACTATACTGAGCCTTTTGAGTATATATCTGGTGCAATGTTGGAGCTCTGAAGCCTGAAGAAATAGATCCTCTTAATGTTAGCGCATCATTAACTTTGTAACGCGTACTAAATTTATAAACGAAAGCATTACCAAAATCAGAATAGGTTTCGGTTCTTATAGTACCGCTTAATAAAAAGGCATCAGAAACGTCATAATCTAAACTTAAATAACCACCAATGTTGTAACGGTTAAATTTACCAGAATTCTGAGGTGAAGCACCTGCAAAAGAATCGGCACCACCACCGTCATAAGACGCTAACTCACCTTCAATAATTTCGAATGTTTCAGTTCTAAACTCAGCACCAACACCAATACTCACTTTATCAGAGAGTAATCTTGAGATATCAATGTTACCCACATTATGAGAAAAACGAGTTCCGCCCGGATCAAATGATTGTTGACTATTAGCACCATATAATTCAGAACCTTCAGAAACCTCTCCATCATCAACAACCCCATTACTATTTGCATCAACCCATGTTGAAGGTGAAAAAACTACATTTCTATTGTGTGTCTGGTTTACTTTATAAGTTTGTAAGTTTCCACCAGTAGTAAAACTAGCATCAACGTTCCAATCATTAATTGTAGATTTGAATCCTATTGTTGCGTTATAATCTGTTAGCAAACCTTCGAAAGTGGGAACATATCCATCATAACCACCTGCATTATTTGGGTTGTTACCTGGAAAGAAATCTGCTAAATATGGAAAATCTTCAACCGTTCTCCAGTAAGGAGTTCTATAGTTTGCAAAACTGTTTACAGACTTGTATACATAGGCTGCATTACCATATAGCTGTGAATTTTCGCTAATGTCGTATCCCATATTTACAGAAAATTTAGCTGCAGCAGTTTCGGGGGAACCATTGATATTTCCTGCATCTGGTCTTCGTGACAAAAATTCTTGAACATCTGCTATATCGGCTCCGAAATCTCCTGCTTCACCAGCAGCATTCACAGTACCAGGTCGATTTGCCAAATTAACTTTAGACATATCAATCGTATAGTTTACAAAACCTTTGTCATCTGCAATAGTAGAACCGTTATTTACGGCAACCCCAAACATTTCACCATCACCTTCAGAAGTAATTCCAGTACGTAAAGTCACAGAACCATCATTTGGAGAATCTTTAAGAATAATATTCATTACACCGGCAATCGCATCAGAACCATACTGTGCAGATGCTCCATCTCTTAATATTTCAACTCTTTTAATCGCATCAGTTGGTATTGCAGAAATATCAGCTCCTGTTTCACCACGACCTGGAGAAGTTTGTGTATACAAAAGTGCACTTAAGTTTTTACGCTTTCCGTTTATCAAGATTAAAGTTCTTGAAGGCCCCATATTTCTGATTTCATAAGGATCTAATAATGATGTCGCATCATTTACCGGTGTTTGAACCGTGTTAAAAGATGGAATTCGATATTGTAAAGCTTTATCAAAAGTCGCCTGACCAGTTGAAGTTAATTCTTTTACACCAACCACATCAACAGGTAGGGGAGTATCTGTATTACTTCGAGGAGCGGTTCTTGAACCTACAACAATAAACTCTTCTAATTGCACACCTTCTGAAAGTTTTACATTTACGGTAGATCGGCCTGCTATTTTTTCTTCTTTGGTTCCAAAACCAATATAACTAAAAACAAGGGTAGCATTGCTATCAACTGTCATGGTGAAATTTCCATCAAAATCAGTAGATGTTCCATTTGTGGTACCCTTTTCCACAATATTTACACCTGCTAATGCCATACCATTCTCATCGGTTACTTTACCCGTAACTGAATTTTGTAGAACTGATAGATCTGTTACCGTTGCAAAACCTAAACTTTTAGAGGCATTTACTTTATTAACAACAACTCTTTTTACTTTTTTAGGATGTACTACATAATATTTATTACCTAAATATTCATAGTCAAAGTTAGTTTTGCTCTCTAATTTGTTAATGATTTCACCTAAATTGTTATAGCGATATTCTTCAGGATTTAAATTAGCACCTGATATAACAACAGGATTGTACGTAAAATATACTTCGTGTTCTTTGCTAATATCGCTAAGAAAATCGGCTAGAGCCACCGTTTTAGATACTTTTGAAGCATCCTTAATTTCAGCTGCATAGGTGCTCATTCCTACAAATAGGAATGCCACTAGCAACATATTTAAAATTCGTTTTACCTTCATAATGTTCAGATTTAGTTATTTGAGTTTTTAAAAAGTATGAGTCTATTGCCCTTTTTGACAATTCGTGTTCCCGTCGATTTTTCAATTGCTGACAAACAAATTTTTAGATTTTGATTGGGTATACCCCCAGTTAATTGCAATGATTGTAATTCTTCATCTATAAATTCAACTTCTAAACCGTATGATAATTCTACATTTTTCATTACCTCTTTTAAAGAAGTATTGTTGAATACGTAAGTACCCTCACGCCATAGTGAATAGGGGAGTTCAGGAGTAACCTTTTGATGAGTAACTACATTTTTTTCTTTAGAAAACGATACCATTTCGCCAGGAATCATTTCTTTGGTTGCACCATTATTTAAAACTAAATGAATTGAACCTTCGTCTAAAAGCACATCGGTTTTGGCCTCTCTAGTATTGACATGAAATTGCGTACCGTAAACTTCTACTTTAAGGTCTTGAGTTTTTACCCAAAATTTTGCTTTAGTTGACGGAATAGGCTTTACTTTAAAATACGCTTCCCCTTGTAACTCGATCGCTCTTGAATTATTTTTATCATATTTAATTTCTGAATTACCATTTAAAACTACAGAAGTGCCATCAGGTAATTTCAAATCTATAATCTCTCCGAAACCTGTTTTACGAACCACTTCCGAAGAAGTATTCAACCATATGCCTCCAACCATTGCAAAAATTAACAGAGCAGCTGCGATACTTACATAAGTAGAAATACGCGTTTTTCTTTTGGTTTTTAAAGATATTACTGAGGTATTATTTTTTTTATTGATTTGACCAAGTACGGCATCAAGTTCCATGTTTATCTTACCTGCTGGCAACGAAGTCTTTTTAAAACCTATACCTGTAATAATAGATTTAGCGGTATAAACCGTTTCTATTTTACTTGGGTTTTTGCTAATCCATCCGTCCCAATAATCAATATCATTTTGATTACTGCACTTAGCCCAGTTTTGAAAAGAAGAATCATTTAGTAAAATCTCTAGTAGAGATTGGTCTTTTTTACTCATAACTTGATGTAACTGTTTATAAAGAGACTTCTAATTAGAAGTTATACCCTATTTTTTTGAAGAAAATTTAATTTATTTTAAAAACCCGCTTGATTGCTTGGGTTTCAACTTGCGTGCGAAGTTTGGTAAATGCCTTCTGTAGTGTGTTTTGAACACTCTGATAAGAAATATTCATTACTTCTGAAATTTCTCTTGTTGACATTGAACTATAATACTTTAGATAAATTACTTCTCGCTGACGTGTAGATAATTCATTAAGAAGTTGTACTAAGGTTTTTATTTTAATTCTTGAAAACTCTTGTTCTACCATAAGCTCTTCTGCTGAAAACTCAAAGTCTTTAGAATTTTCAAATACAGTTTCATAAGTAGTAAATTTTCGTTCTTTTTTAAGAAGCTTAAATAATGATCTTCGAAACGAAACAAATAAATAAGATTTAATTTGAGTCACAGCACTCAAATTTTTTCGATTATCATGCAAATAAACAAAGAAGTTCTGTAAACAATCTTCTGTTAACGTTGGGTTTCCTGAAATTTTTAATCCGTAATTATGAAGCGCCTCGTAATGGGTTTTAAATATTGTAGAAAAAGCGTTAAGATCACCTTCTACAAATAATTGCCATATAGATGTTTCTAAGGTTTCGCTCATAAATTTTATTGAGGAGATTATGGCAATGTATTAAAATTTATTAAAACAATGTTAAATCGTGTGTATTTTTTAATGTTTTGGTTAAATATTTACGAAATCAATAATTGAACTATCCTTTTTCTGTTTAGACTATTTTATTTTGATTCATATTTTATCAATATTTACATATTTTGAAAATGAAATGATATCTTCTTTTCGAAGGTAAGAACTATATTTGCATCCGAATTAAATAAAACAATGGGGAAAGCCCTAATTTGTTGACTTATTAGATGTAATTATTATGAAAGCAGGTATCGTAGGTTTACCCAATGTTGGAAAATCAACCCTTTTTAATTGTTTATCAAATGCAAAAGCGCAAAGTGCCAATTTTCCGTTTTGTACCATTGAGCCAAATATTGGAATTGTTAATGTGCCTGATGAACGGCTTCAAAAACTTGAAGGTTTGGTAAACCCTGAAAAAGTGTTACCTGCTACAGTAGAAATTGTTGATATTGCTGGCTTGGTAAAAGGGGCAAGTAAAGGAGAAGGCTTAGGGAATCAATTTTTAGGAAATATTAGAGAAACTGATGCCATTTTACATGTTTTACGTTGCTTTGATAATGATAATATCGTTCATGTTGACGGCTCAGTTGACCCAATTAGGGATAAAGAAACCATTGATATGGAACTGCAGTTGAAAGATTTAGAAACTGTAGAAAAAAAACTAGACAAAGTAAAAAGAGCAGCAAAAACCGGAAATAAAGAAGCACAAAAAGAAGAAGCAGTACTTTTAGCAATTAAAACCGGTTTAGAAGCGGGCAAATCTGTTAGGGCTGTAGATCTTTCTTCTGAAGATCGTATAGAATATGTGAATCCATTACAATTTATTACAGATAAACCAGCACTATATGTGTGTAATGTAGATGAAGATGCCGCTGCTTCTGGTAACGCATATGTTGATAAAGTAAAAGCAGCCGTAGCACATGAAAACGCTGAAGTTATTGTTTTGGCTGTCGGTACAGAGGCAGACATTACAGAGTTAGAAACCTATGAAGAACGCCAAATGTTTTTAGAAGATTTAGGACTCAAAGAACCAGGTTCTGCTAAGTTAATTCGAGGAGCATACAAACTCTTAAATCTTGAAACGTATTTCACCGCTGGTGAAAAAGAAGTTCGCGCTTGGACTATACCGGTAGGTGCAACCGCACCCCAAGCTGCAGGTGTGATTCATACTGATTTTGAGAAAGGATTCATTAGAGCTGAAGTAATAGCTTATGATGATTACATTTCTTTCGGTAGTGAAGCTAAGGTGAAAGAAGCGGGTAAAATGAGAGTGGAAGGTAAAGATTATATTGTTAAAGACGGCGATGTTATGCATTTTCGTTTTAACGTATAACATTTTTTTGGCAATGAACTTCGTATTAAATTGAAGCTCATTAAAATATAATCAAGAGTGCATTCTACTTTTGATATATGTTTAAACGATTATCAAGTAGAGAAGTAGCTATATTTTTTGCGATTACCGGTGTTGTTCTTTTTTCTGCAAAGGCAGTAATGGTAAAGTTGGCATATACATACCACGTCGACCATATAGCGCTGCTTTTATTTCGAATGCTATTTGCGTTACCTTTCTATTTGGCTATTGCAATTTTCAATAAACCGAATGTAGTGCAAAAGCCAAATTCGAAAGATTTCTTGTGGTTAATTATATTTGGGTTTTTAGGGTACTATTTAGCAAGCCTTTTTGACTTTATGGGTCTGCAATATATAAAGGCTGGTTTAGAGCGTATCATATTATTTATTTATCCCACCATTGTAGTGATGCTCTCTTGGCTTTTTTTCAATAAAAAGTTAAGACAAAATCAATTGTTGGCGATCTTAATTACCTACATTGGTGTTCTTATTACTTTTTGGGATGAAATTGGAATTGGTGGAGACAACGTTTACTGGGGGGCTTTTTTGATTTTTCTTAGTGCTTTTACCTATGCTTCCTATTTAGTTGGTAGCGGGTGGTTAATTCCGAAGTTTGGAGTACTACGATTTACTTCTTACGCCATGATAGTATCTACATTTTTTGTGATTTTGCATTATGTTCTAACAGCTGATTTTAACTTATTTAATTATCCGAAGGAAGTCTATTTATTAGGCGCCGCAATGGCCATTTTCTCTACCCTTATTCCATCATTTTTGGTATCTGAAGCTATTCGAAGATTAGGCGCTTCAACCTTTTCGATTTTTGGAAGTTTAGGTCCAATTTCTACAATAATTTTAGCATTCTTCTTTTTAAATGAGCGAATTACTTTTCTACAAATCTTTGGTATGCTAGTCGTGATAACAGGGGTAACTTTAGTATCTAGAAAGAAACAAACCAGTTAATTACGAAGGTTTATGCCAAGTAATATATCAACAATACTTATGTATTCTTTGTTAATTACTTTATAGCAAGGTTGTTTTATTTTTTTTAAACTCGTATTATCTTAGCGAACCTAGCTTAATATTCCCATAACATGGCAGAAAACACCCAGTATACCGAAGACAACATTCGTTCGCTCGATTGGAAAGAGCATATTCGCATGCGACCTGGTATGTATATTGGTAAACTAGGTGACGGTTCTTCAGCTGATGATGGGGTGTACATTCTTCTGAAAGAAGTTATCGATAACTGTATCGACGAATTCGTTATGGGGGCGGGTAAGACGATTGAAATTCGAATTAAAGATGGCTTGGTTAAGGTACGGGATTACGGTCGTGGTATTCCTCTCGGTAAAGTTGTAGATGTTGTATCTAAAATGAATACAGGAGGTAAATATGACTCCCGTGCGTTTAAGAAATCTGTTGGGTTGAACGGCGTAGGTACCAAAGCAGTGAATGCTTTATCTAGTTTTTTTGAAGTTCAGTCTTCTCGTGATAATCAAATTAAGGTAGCTGAGTTTAGTCAAGGAAATTTACTAAAGGAAGAAGGCCCAATAGAATCTTCGCAACGAAAAGGTACCAAGGTAACTTTTAGACCTGACGAAACCATATTTAAAAAATTCAAGTACCGTGTAGAATTTGTAGAACGTATGTTGAAAAACTACGTGTATTTGAACCCAGGATTAACTATTGATTTTAATGGAGAAAAATATCATTCTGAAAACGGACTTAAAGATCTTTTAGAAGATAATAATAATACCGAAGACTTTTTGTATCCGGTAATTCATTTGAAGGGTGATGATATTGAAATCGCAATAACGCATAGTAAAACACAATATAGTGAAGAGTATCATTCGTTTGTAAACGGTCAAAATACCACACAAGGTGGTACACATCAAACAGCATTTCGTGAAGCATTAGTAAAAACCATTAGAGAATTTTATGGTAAAAACTATGATCCTTCCGATATTCGAAAATCTATTATTTCAGCTATTTCCATAAAAGTTATGGAGCCCGTTTTCGAAAGTCAAACGAAGACAAAACTGGGTTCTACAGATATGGGTGGAGATCTACCAACTGTACGAACATACATCAATGATTTTGTGGGTAAATATCTTGACAATTATTTGCACAAGAATCCAGATACCAGAGAGGCTTTACAACGAAAAATATTACAAGCAGAAAGAGAGCGAAAAGAATTGTCAGGTATTCGTAAGCTAGCCAAAGACAGGGCGAAGAAAGCAAATTTACACAATAAGAAATTACGTGATTGTCGTATTCATTTAGGGGATACCAAAAAAGATAGAAATCTAGAAAGTACACTCTTTATTACTGAGGGAGATTCGGCTTCAGGTTCTATTACAAAATCACGTGATGTAAATACACAGGCTGTTTTTAGTTTGAAAGGTAAGCCTCTAAATTCATACGGGTTATCGAAAAAGATCGTGTATGAAAATGAAGAATTTAACCTGTTGCAAGCTGCTTTGAATATTGAAGATTCTATGGAAGACTTGCGATACAATAATATTGTTATCGCAACAGATGCTGATGTTGATGGTATGCACATTCGTTTACTTTTGATTACTTTCTTTTTACAATTCTTTCCAGAATTAATAAAACAAGATCATTTGTATATTTTGCAAACCCCTTTATTTCGAGTTCGAAATAAAAAGGAAACCATTTATTGCTACAGTGATGAAGAGCGCAGAGATGCTATTCAAAAACTAACAGGCAAACCTGAAATCACACGATTTAAAGGTTTAGGAGAAATTTCACCAGATGAATTTGTTCATTTTATTGGTGATGATATTCGTCTTGAGCCGGTTATGCTAGATAAGGCCATGTCAATAGAAGAATTACTAAGCTTCTATATGGGTAAAAATACACCTGATCGTCAAAAATTTATAATTCAAAATCTCAAAGTAGAGATTGATTTAGTCGAAGAAATACAAGAGTAACCAACAAAGTAACAACCAAATAATAGGGAAGTATCCTTTATGGAAGAGAATGATGAAGATTTGAATATGCCCGGAGAAGAGGGTTTATCTGCAGATGACAAGAGCCCATCTAGTGAAGCACCAGACTTGAACGAAAATCAAGATGCTACTACTACTGGTGATGACAATGAAAATTCTCTAGACCATGCGATTGAAGAAGAAGACGATGCTTTAACGAAAGTTACAGGCATGTATAAGGAGTGGTTTTTAGACTATGCCTCATATGTTATTTTAGAACGTGCGGTACCAGCCATAGAAGACGGATTCAAACCAGTACAGCGCCGTATCATGCATGCTTTGAAAGAGTTAGATGATGGTCGATATAACAAAGTTGCCAATGTAGTTGGTCATACGATGCAGTATCATCCACATGGTGATGCTAGTATAGCCGACGCCATGGTACAGATGGGTCAGAAAGATTTACTCATAGATACCCAAGGTAACTGGGGTAATATATTAACAGGTGACCGAGCAGCGGCCTCAAGATACATTGAAGCCCGCCTTTCAAAATTTGCTTTAGATGTTGTTTTTAGCCCTAAAATCACCGAATGGCAACAGTCGTATGATGGGCGTAAAAAAGAACCTGTAAACCTACCCGTAATGTTTCCGTTGCTTTTAGCGCAAGGAGCAGAAGGAATTGCAGTTGGACTCTCTACAAAGGTACTACCACACAACTTCATAGAACTTATAGATGCATCTATTAAACATCTAGAAGGAAAACGCTTTAAGATATATCCTGATTTTCCAACTTCGGGAATTATAGATGTTTCTAATTATAATGACGGACTACGTGGAGGAAAAATTAGAGTGCGAGCTAAAATCGCTCAAAGAGACAAAAACACCTTAGTCATAAGTGAAATACCGTATGGCACAAACACCTCTTCACTAATTGATTCTATTTTAAAGGCAAATGATAAAGGCAAGATTAAAGTCAAGAAAATAGAAGATAACACGGCAAAAGATGTAGAGATATTAGTTCATCTTCCATCGGGTTTATCTCCAGATAAAACCATAGATGCCTTATATGCCTTTACCTCTTGTGAAACATCAATTTCTCCATTAGGTTGTATCATTGAAGATAATAAGCCGTTGTTTATTGGTGTTACTGAAATGCTGAAACGTTCTACAGATGCCACCGTTGAATTACTTCGTCAAGAATTAGAAATTCAACTTGCAGAATTAGAAGCCCAATGGCATGCCGCATCTTTAGAACGTATTTTTATAGAGAATAGAATTTACCGTGACATTGAAGAAGAAGAGACCTGGGAAGGCGTTATCGCAGCAATTGATAGAGGTCTAAAACCCCATACAAAACATCTTCGAAGACCAGTTACCGAAGAAGATATTTTACGCTTAACTGAAATTAAAATCAAGAAAATTTCAAAATTTGATTTAGACAAAGCGCAGTTACACTTAGATAATCTTGAAGAAAAAATTGCAGAAGTAAAACATCATTTAGCCCACATAATAGACTACGCTATCACCTACTTTAAAAGGTTAAAAGATACCTACGGAGAAGGAAGAGAACGTAAATCTGAAATTCGAATTTTTGATGACATCGAAGCGACAAAAGTGGTGATAAGAAATACCAAACTTTATGTCAACCGTGAAGAAGGTTTTGTAGGTACTTCGCTACGAAGAGATGAATACGTCACTGATTGTGCTGATATTGACGATATTATTGTATTTACCAAAGGTGGTCAAATGATGGTTACTAAAGTAGATTCAAAAACCTTTGTAGGTAAGAGTATCATACATGTAGCCGTGTTTAAGAAAAAAGACAAACGTACTACCTATAACTTAATTTATAAAGACGGCAGGGGCGGCCCTAGTTATATCAAACGTTTTAATGTAACGAGTATCACCAGAGATCGTTTATATGATTTAGGAACAGGAAAAGCTGCAACTGAAGTATTGTATTTTTCGGCTAATCCGAATGGAGAGGCCGAAGTAATTACAGTGCTACTGCGTCAAGTTGGTAGCGTAAAGAAATTGAAATGGGATCTTGATTTTTCAGATGTCATCATTAAAGGTAGAGCTTCAAAAGGTAACTTAGTTACCAAATATTCAGTCAAACGTATTGAACTTAAAGAAAAAGGGCTTTCTACTTTAAAACCTAGAAAACTATGGTTTGATGATACGGTACAACGTTTAAATATTGATGAACGTGGTGATTATTTAGGTGAATTTACCAGTGAAGACCGACTATTGATTATTGACCAAAAAGGTGTTATTAAAACTGTAATTCCAGAATTAACATTACGCTTTAATGATGATATGATTGTACTAGAAAAGTGGGATCCTGCAAAACCCCTATCTGCGATTTATTGGGAAGGCGAAAAAGAACTGTTTTATGTGAAGCGTTTCTTAATAGAACATCCTGATAAAGTTGAATCGATTATTACCGATCACCCAAAATCATATTTAGAAAAAATCTTCACAGATTATCGTCCGATGGCCGAGGTTGTTTTTGCAAAAAAAAGAGGTCAAGATCGACAAGATAATTTAGAAGTGAATTTAGAAGAGTTCATTTCGGTTAAAGGTATTTCTGCCATGGGTAATCAATTGACCAAAGACAAAGTGTTGGAGATAAATGCAATGGATTCTTTGCCTTATGAAAAGCCTGAACCTATAGCTACTAATGAGATTGAAGTAGTTGATGAAGAAAACGTAATTACTAAAGAACTCTTAGTAGACCCCTTACCAAAAGATAAACTTCGTACTGAAAAACCCAAAAATAGCCTTAAGGAAAAGAGGGCAGAAGAGGATGATGAATCACAAACCAAATTGTTTTAAAAATGGCTGGTTTTCTGACTGAATTCAAAAATTTTGCCATTAAAGGAAACATGGTCGATATGGCAATAGGTGTAATTATTGGGGCTTCTTTTAATGCCGTTGTCAATACTTTAGTAAAAAAAGTAATTATGCCACCTTTGTCTATTTTAACAGGTGGCAATGATTTTTCGGATATGAAAATTGTTCTTCGTGCTGCTAGTGATAATGTTGAAGAGGTGGCTATTGGTTATGGCGATCTTTTTAACGTCTTTTTAGATTTTCTAATTGTAGCCTTTACAATTTTCATTGTTATAAAAGGTATGAATCGCTTCAGAACCCAAGCTGAAGATGTTAGTAATGAAAAGGTTGAAACGCCTAAAAATATAGAGCTTCTTTCAAAAATTGAAGGCTTATTAGAAGAACAAAACGCCTTATTACGCAAACAAAAAGAATAATAATTTAAAGCAGTATAAAAATTGTTTATGTATTTATATGCTGAATCAGTAGACAATTGTCTTGAACGAATGGATATTACCTATCTTTGGCAAAATTTAATATTTTAAATGGATTTAACAAACCCCCTAATTTACGGCGTACCGGCCTTTATTGCATTTATATTACTTGAAATCACCTATAGTCATACCCATGGCGACAAAGACCTTTACGTTTGGAAAGATTTTTTTGCAAGTGGTGCTATGGGTATTGGCTCTGCAATTCTAGGACCATTAGTCAAGGTAACTGTACTTATTGTTGTATTTAATTTTACTTATGAATTGTTTAACCCAATTGTTGATGTAGCCACTGGGGCACGAAGAAATATAATGGGATATAACTCTTTTGGTTATGAATGGTATATTTTTGTTTTAGCGCAGTTCGCTGACGATTTCACTTATTATTGGTTTCATAGAGCAAATCATGAAATTCGACTATTATGGGCGGCACATATAGTACATCATTCTTCTGATCATTTTAATTTAGGTACTGCAATTAGAAACGGTTGGTTCACCTTACTTTACAAGCCTTTCTTTTATATGTGGATGCCAGCTATTGGTTTTCCAGTAGAGGTCGTAATATTTGCACTAGCAATTGAATCTTTTTGGCAATTTCAATTACATTCTCAATATGTTCCAAAAATGGGATGGGTTGAAAAAATATTCAATACCCATACTATGCACCAAGTACATCATGCACAAAATGTAGAGTATTTGGATAAAAATCACGGTGGGTTTTTAAACATTTTTGATAAGATATTTGGAACTTGGAAAGAGCTTGATGATGATTTAGAGGTGAAATTCGGAGTTATTCATGCACCACAGTCTTATAATCCATTGGTTATTTTGACTCATGAGTTTAAAGATATTTGGGCAGATACTAAAAAGTCTCCAAAATTATCTCATAAACTTATGTATATTTTTGGCCCTCCAGGTTGGAGCCACGATGGCAGTACTATGACCGTTAAGCAACAACAACGCTTGTTCAAAAAACAGAAAGCCGACAACCCAGAAGCTTCATTTAGCCGCCCCAATTAGTGGGTTTAAATTCTTGTTTTATCATAGAAAACATTGCTATTAAACGATTACATTAATGCCATGGGTTTACTGTTTCTATGGCGTATGATTTGTTATTTACTCTAATACTGGTGTTGGGCAGAGCTTCCCTAAGTTCTTGAACACTAATATAACTTTCGTCGATGTGGTCATCCATAAACCACACTTCTTTCAATTTGGTTAAGTTTGTTAAAACAGAAAAATCTTTTACTTTCAGATTGCTAAGATCTAAATATTCCAATTCTGTTAGCCCTTCCAATATAGAAATATCAGTAACTTTATTTTTAGCAATGTTTAAACTTGTGAGTTTTGGCATTTGAGCTAAAAATGAAATATCATCAATACTATCATTAGAGTATAAGGTCAAATCTCTCATTTCAGTAAGATTTTTTAAAAATGTGAAATCGGTTATATTATCATTTGATGTAAATCTTAACTTTTTAAGATTTGTTAATGTGCCAATAACACTTGCATTTTCCACATATCTTGCGGTCGTCATTAAAAGCGAATCTAATTGAGGAAGTGAAGCTAAAGGCGTTAGATCTTTTAGACCATAAGTATATGTTAAGTCTAAGGTTTTTAAATTTTTCAAATTAGCGAGCGGTGAAATATCATGAATTCCAATATTCCATCCGAGGTGTAAATAGGTTAACTCAGTTAAACCAGCTAGTGATTCCACTTCACGAATTTGATTATTAGCGAGATTTAGATATTTAATTTTCTTCAATTGGGCTAATGCCGTAATGTCGGTTAATGGAACACGAAATCCTCTTCCATATAAATTCAAAAATTCTAGATTTGTAAAATATTCTAGTCCCGATAAGGTCTTCGGAGACTCATAAGGATCCATCGCTTCATAGTATTGAATAGTTTCATCATTAGTCGGAAAACGTAGAATACTCTCTAATTCAGCTCTCGTATAATCACCTTCCGATTTTGTAAGCAATTCACGTGTTATTTGATCAATTACAGGATCTTTAATCGCAATTAGCCCCGTGGTAAATTCATATATAGGACTAAAAGTATCATTACCATCGCGATTTTCTAAAACCACTTGCCAGTAATAAGTTGTTTCTGGTTCTAATAAAAAATCAATGGGAATCGATTTTTCCGTATGATCAATTGCAATGGTTTCAAGATTAGACTCTGAAGTTCCTAAGCGAATATCATATTTTACAATCTCATCACTTTTACCATTAAACAAACTCCATTGAAGCTCTGGAATTGGTAACAAACCAACGTCAGTGCTTAAGTCATTTGGTGAGGTAGTGGAGTAAAACTCTAAAAGCTCTATTTGTTTTTCAGGTTCTTCGCCAACTTGATTAGGGGTTTCGTCTTTACTACAAGAAATTAAAGACACTAATGACAAGAAAAAGATAAATAGGGGAGCAGTTGAAATTTTCATGCGAATTGTTAACGGTTAGAGTGCTTAATTCAACGCAATTGTAAACGCTTTAGTGTTTAAATATCACATTTATTATTCAGCACAAAATAATTGCATGTATCATCCATTATGATTCCTGAAATACAAGTTCACTACCAAAAATAGTTTGAGTATTATTCTTTACGTAGCCAATACTGAGTTCTGCCAAAAAGAGAAACACCAATATACCCTCTAACCTTTAATTTGTTTTTTTCAACTAGCTCTAAATAACATTTGTATACTTTGCCATTTTCAGGATCTAGGATGGTGCCTCCATTATATTCATCACCATCTTTAACAAGGTTTTCAATAATTACTAAGCCACTAATAGGTTGATTTTTTCTTTCACCCTCACAATTTTTGCATTTAGCATTATTATCACTAACATAGCTCTCAACAATTCTGGCAAAATATATACCATCAGTTTTATAAATTTCAATATTAGCCTTTCTTTCTTGGGTAACATCATCGTAAGTTTCCCAATGGCCAATGATAGTTTGACCACTGATTGTGAAACTGAATAGTAAGGCAATAAGCAGATATAGAAATTTCATTTTAATAGTAATTAAGAATTATAGATTTCAGACTAGATACTTTTCTGTTCATTCATTAGCACATCAAAACAAAGTTCAAGCATGATTAAAGATATCATTATAAAAATAACTCTCGACCAATGCCAATACCCCCAAGTTTTTAAAACAGTTTTTAGTTCAATAGCACTATAAGCACTCGTATAAAACTGTATATTAACATCTTTAAAATAACCATAAAATAAGGCAATTACTACGAGAGAGAACACCGTGGATAAAATGGCGAATTTCAATGCTCTTGATCTGACAAAACTACAATATAGGCAAATACTAAGAGGAATCATCGAAGCGATAACTGTCAATATAGAATAAAATTTTGCTATAGTTAGGCCGTTTTGAGCGTAGTATTCATAGAACTCAGAAGTGGATAAAGTTTTCCAGAAAGGAATTAATAAGCAACCTTCAGTAATTTGACTACCTAAAAAGACAGCATAGATTGCAATGGATAAAAAATAAATGATGCGATTCATATGAAAATAAAATTATTGATCGCAAATTTGGATAACTTATAATATAGATACATTTACATATGTTAATGTAACTATATTATTTTTAGTTTTTTTCGTATTCGACTTAGTTGTGTGGGTGTTATTCCTAAATAAGATGCGACATAATATTGAGGTACTATAGATTCTATAGCGGGAAATTTTTCTTTCATTATTATATATCTCTTATCAGCATCTAAAAGACCCATTTCAATTTCTTTCTGTTCTTTTTCTAAAAAATATTTTTCTGCTATTTTTCTACCTAACCTTTCTAGATCATGATAGTTGTCGTAATTCTTTTCTAGCTGTTTGTAATTGGCTACCAGCAATACGCAATCGGTTAATGCTTGCTGAGCAATTTTAGTAGGTTGTTTGGTCAGTAAAGAAGAATAAGCACCAACTAGGCACGGTCCTACAAAAAATTGTTTAGTATATTCTTTTCCATCCTGATTTAAGAAAAAAGCTCTTACCACTCCAGATTTTAAAAAGCCTATTTGCTGTGCGCAGACTCCGCTTTGAATAAAAAAATCACCTTTAGCTAGCTCTAAAGGTTGAAAAGTAGTTTGTAAGGCAGTAAATGTCTCTGCAGACAGGGGGCTAATCTTGTTAATATAGTCGAAGAGTTCCTTCATTTTTCAAACTGAATTATTGCATGCTCATATCAATGATTTAGTTTGCTATTGTAAGAACTACTCTGTAGAATTATGTTCATTTTTCAATTTCCGATTTTTGGTCATACGTAAATCGAAAAATTCTACCATAAGTGAAAACGCAATTGCAAAATATAAGTATCCTTTTGGTATCGTACCGACCTCTTGGCCAAATACAACTAAATGACCTATATGTGAAGCTTCTGCGATAAGCATGAAGCCAATCAATATTAAAAACGATAAACCTAGTATTTGAATAGAAGGGTGCTTATTGACAAACTCACCAACAGGGTTAGCAAACAACATCATTATAATTACAGAAATAACAACAGCTACTATCATCAAAATTAATGCGTCATTTGGGTTTGGCGAAATACCATTGGTCATACCAATAGCCGTAAGTATAGAATCAAACGAGAACACAATATTGATAACCATAATTTGAACTATTGCTTTATTTAAAGAGTTACTTCTAGAATTGGTAACTTCACGTTCATCATGCCCACGGTCTTCAACCTTTTCATGAATTTCTTTAGTACTCTTGTATAATAAGAAGAGTCCTCCAGCAAATAAAATAAGTGCTTGAATACTAATACCTCCTGCAATCCATCCCTGGTCAAAAACCCAAAAAGGCTTACTTGCGGCAGTGAGCCATGTGATACCAAATAACAGCACAATACGCATTACCATAGCAAGTACTAACCCAATATTAGTAGCTTTTTTGCGATGATTTTCAGGTAATTTACCAGCAGCAATAGAAATAAATATAATGTTATCAATTCCAAGAACTATTTCAAGAAATGTAAGGGTCAAAAGTGCGATCCAAGCATCAGGACTAGTAAAAATTTCAAACATGGTTTCGTGTTTAATTGGTTCTTATGGCAGTGCCTTTAGCTTTTTTAGGGTCTCCAACAAGGCCATATTCAAATGTATAGGAATTATCTGTAGTAGACAATATTTTCATATGTACTGAAGTTTTTGTCTTGATATCTTGTAAAACAAACTCGCAGTCATTTACCCATTTTACCGTAGCGCTATCAATTTTATTATCATAATATTCTACACTATACAAACTATCACGAGTAAAACGTCCCTTTTTTTCTTCACCGTTTAGCATGTAATTAAAATTGAATTCCCCAACTTTATAATCCTTGCAAACGCGTTCGGGGTGATAGCATGAAAATACTAGCACCATTAAAATCAGTAAAAAATAATATCGTTTCATATACCGCACAAATTACGGAAATACCACAATTTTACAACCAAATTGATGATGAAGTTTAACGTAAAATTCTCTGTTGTGACAAAAACAGTATTTTTTCAAATCGATGAATTTTGTCGGTATATTTATGGTTGTATATGAGTTTAGAAAAAATATTTTTGCAAAATAAAGAACTGTCAGTTCAAGGTCGTTATATCACTAATAAAGAGATCATTGAATTTTTAGAAAACAGTTCAACTAAAATTACATCAGAAGTAATTGGATATTCAGTTGAAGATAGGCCTATACATTGCGTTTCAATAGGGGAGGGAAAGACCAAATTGTTTTTATGGTCTCAAATGCATGGTAATGAATCAACAACGACCAAAGCTTTGTTAGATTTTATCAATTATTTAATGAGTGTTAATAAAGGCGCGCATAAAATATTAGAACAATGCAGTTTAAAAATGATTCCAATTCTAAATCCTGATGGAGCTTTAGCGTATACCCGTGTTAACGCCAACAAGATAGATTTAAATCGTGATGCACAAAGTCGTACGCAACCTGAAAGTAAAATTCTAAGAAAGATCTATGATGAATTTCAACCAGATTATTGTTTTAATCTTCATGATCAACGAACCATTTTCAATGTAGGTAACACATCAAAACCTGCAACCGTTTCTTTTTTAGCTCCTTCACATGATGAAGAGCGTAGTATATCAGAAGCACGTTCTACAAGTATGAAGTTGATTGTTGCTATGAATGAGATGCTACAAAAGAAAATACCTGGTCAAGTCGGTCGTTATGATGATGGCTTTAATGCAAACTGTATTGGCGATACCTTTCAAATGCTAGATACGCCAACCATACTTTTCGAATCTGGCCACTTTCCAAAAGACTACGACCGTGAAGAGACTAGAAAATACATTTTTTATGCTATTCTTACAGCGGTAAATTGTATTTCAACAGTAAAATTGAATGATTTTTCTCAGTCAGCGTATTTTGATATTCCAGAAAACGGTAAGCAATTCCTTGATGTTTTAATTTATAATGCTCGTAATATCAATCCAAAACTTAAAGATGTTACCGGAATTCTCTATAAGGAAGTTTTACGAGATGGAAAAATCATGTTCGAACCGATCATCGATAACTTTCAAAATTTAAACGAAATTTTTGGCCATGCTGTTTACGATGCATCAAAAAATGCCGATTTAGAAGCGCTTAAAAATTCTAATATATGGAAGGTTTTAATCGCTGATGATTAGAAATTTCTTGCTGATTTTACTAGATCCTTACGTTTTTGTTAAAAAAAAGAAAGATTTGATGCATATTATTTCTTAAATAATTATTTTTGCAACTAAATAAAATTTTTCATGGCAAAAGTAAAATTAGACGAAATTGACCACCAGATTCTAGACATGTTGATTGACAACACTAGAACACCTTTTACAGATATAGCTAAAAAACTTCTGATTTCTGCAGGTACTGTTCATGTACGTGTAAAGAAAATGGAGGAGTCAGGTATCATTAAAGGTTCTTCACTAACTCTTGATTATGTAAAGTTAGGATATGCCTTTATAGCATACGTTGGTATCTTTTTAGAAAAAACACACCAAACGAAATTCGTAATCGAGCGTTTAGAGCAAATACCAAATGTAACAATTGCTCACATTACGACAGGTAAATTCAATATTTTCTGTAAAATTCGTGCTAAAGATACGACGCATGCTAAGAATATCATTTTTAAAATTGATGATATTGACGGCATCAGTAGAACAGAAACAATGATTTCACTGGAAGAAAGCTTCAATGATAAAAAGCGTTTGATGCATATGATTTTCAATGAGCTTTAAATATTAAGATCGTAATTCGTAATTTTAAATCCTTAATGTAATTCATTAAGGATTTTTTAATATCATACCCTAATGAAAACAACAGAAATTAAGTCTGGTGATTATAATCCGTATTTTAAAACTTATGTCGATCTGGTTGGTGATGTAGATTTGATACCTCAATTAGAAAAGCAATTGGAAAATTTTCCGAAGTTCATAAAAAGTATTCCAGAAGAAAAATTGAGATATTCCTATGCCGAAGGTAAATGGACAGTATTGGAAGCCTTACAACATGTTATCGATACTGAACGAATTTTTCAATATCGAGCATTACGTTTTTCAAGAGGAGATGAGACTCCTCTGATGGGTTTTGATCAAGATGTATTTATACCTTATTCAAGAGCAAATGAAAAATCTATTACAGAAATTGTAAATGAATATATAACTGTAAGAAATTCAACCTTAAGTTTATTTCGTTCTTTTGATTCAAATGCTTTAAAAAGAAAAGGTATAGCTAGTGAATCACCTATGAGCGTTGGAGCTATAGGTTTTATTCTTAGTGGACATCAGCGGCATCATCGCGACGTGATTCGAGACCGCTATCTTTAAGGTACTAGTCTGGGTACTCTTCATCTGATTCTTGATCAGTTTCGAGTTCTGCCTCTATTTCTTGTGCATCAACCTCTTCAAGAATTGGTTCAGATGAGCCCTCTAATTCCTTTTCCATGGTTTCTTCGAAATTAGATATGAAGTTGGCTAAACTTTTACTAATTTTTATGAGATAAAGTGTTTCTGGTGTTTGAACTTCAACAGCTTCAATGATATCACCATGTGCGTTTCTAAATGAAATGATATCATCATCACCATAACCGTCAGGGTAGGTTTCAATTAAAAGCGCAGCAAGTTCATGGTCAAGTTTTTTGTAATCAACAAGTTTTCGTAACATAATTGTAGGTGTGGTTTGGGTTACTAATTCAAACCTAAACTATGCTTTTTTTTAAAGTGAAAATTTATTGTGTTGTAAAACGCTACATTTAGTATATGAAGTCTTTAATCTTTGTAGTAAGAAAATGCATCCTCATATAATTCAAGTGGAATTTGAATATCAATCAACGGATTTCCTATATTTTGAAGTAAAACAAAATTAATTTTACCATGAGAATTTTTCTTATCAAATTTCAAGAGTTTTAAAATCTCATTAATATCTTCTTTAGTAAATGCTACTTTCGGATATCGGGCTAAAAAAGTGGTTTTAATATCTTCGAGTTCTTTTTTAGGCATTCCTTTTAATCGGTGAGAAAGATAGGCTTCAAGAACCATTCCAACGGCTATCGCCTCTCCATGCAAAAGAGTTTCATGATCTTCACTTTCTAAAAAATACGACTCTACTGCATGACCTAAGGTATGGCCATAATTCAATATCTTACGGAGGTTTTGCTCCGTTGGATCTTCCAAAACCACCTTGTTTTTTATCACAACCGAATCATAAATTAAATCATCGATCTCTTCGTACTCTTCAATTTGTTTTAAGATATTCCAATAGTTTGCACTTTGAATAAGTCCGTGTTTCAGCATTTCGGCAAATCCGCTTCTTAATTGACGCTGATTTAACGTTTTTAGAAAATTAGGAATTACTAAAACCATTTCAGGTTGATTAATAACACCGATTTGATTTTTTAAAGGCCCAAGGTCTACTCCGGTTTTTCCTCCTACTGAAGCATCAACCATTGCTAATAGGGTAGTAGGTATATTTATAAAAGCGATACCTCTTTTAAAAGTAGAAGCGACAAAACCACCTAAATCAGTAACCACACCACCACCTAAGTTTATTAATAAGCTTTTTCTATCAGCGTCTTTTTCTGACAGGCTTTCCCAAACAGCAGTACAAGTTGCAATGTTTTTATGAATTTCTCCGGAAGCAATTTCAATGACCTCAAAGTTTATATTACCAGTCATTTGATTTAAAAACAGTGGAAGGCAATCTGCCTTTGTATTCTCATCAACCAAAATAAAAACCTTCGAATATTTTTTTGCGCCTAAGTGTTCATTAATTCTTTGGTAAGCGATTTCTTTAAAATGAACGGCGTAAGTAGCGGTGATGATAGAATCCATAAATCTATATTTCTCTTTTTTTAAGGGTTTGTCGGAAAATATGACGCAAAATAACCTAAAAATTTATCCGAAGAATAGAATTGGTGTTTTTATCTTTGACTGAAATAAGATTAGTTATAAATGGACCCAATTTTTGAGAATACTGCAACGGCTTTCGCCCTTAAAACGGATTCTGAACTAGAACGTGCTTACTTTTTGTTTAAAATGATTGCGAACGAACCTTTGGTACGTATTGGTACCGCCATGACTAATTTTGCTATTAAAGCTCACCTTCCGGTGGAGGGCTTAATTCGAGCTACTGTATTTGATCATTTCTGTGGAGGTGTAAGTGAAGAAGATTGTTTGCCAGTTGTTGATAAAATGTATGCTAAAGGAGTTTGTAGCGTTTTAGATTATTCGGTGGAAGGACAAGAAGGTGATGATCCATTTGATAGTGCTTTGGCAACCATTTTAAAAATTCTTGATTTTGTTAAGGAAAAAGATTCTATTCCCTTTGCAGTTTTTAAGCCCACAGGATTTGGCCGCTTCGCTTTATATGAAAAAGTTGGAAAAGGAACACCTTTAACACCAAGTGAAGAAGCAGAATGGCTGCGGGTAATTAATAGGTTTGATAAAGTATGCCAGAAAGCCTATGATTTAGATGTTAGTTTATTAATTGACGGAGAAGAAAGCTGGATGCAAGATGCGGCAGATCAAGTTGTTGAAGATCTAATGCGTAAGTATAATAAGAAAAGAGCTATCGTTTTCAATACCTTGCAAATGTACCGTTGGGATCGTATGGATTACCTGAAAGAACTACATGAAAAGGCAAAAAAAGAGGGTTTTCGTATTGGTATGAAAGTCGTAAGGGGCGCTTATATGGAAAGAGAAAATGAACGCGCTCAAGAAAAAGGGTATAAAAGTCCTATCTGTGAAAATAAGAAAGCTACTGACGCAAATTTTGATGCAGCCATTAGTTATATGGTTGAACATGTTGATACTATTTCTTTATTTGCTGGAACACATAATGAAGAAAGTTCATATCATTTAATGCGTTTAATGAGCAACGCAAACATTGCCAATGACGATAGTAGAATTTGGTTCGGCCAATTGTTTGGAATGAGTGACCATATCTCTTTCAATTTATCAGATAAAAAATATAACGTCGCTAAGTATTTACCTTTCGGACCGGTACGTGATGTGATGCCATACTTAATACGAAGAGCAGAAGAAAACACTTCTGTTTCTGGCCAAACTACACGAGAATTATCGTTATTGAAAAAAGAGAAAAAAAGGCGAAAAATTTAGACTATTGCCAGCGAAGTACGGTTACTTTTTCTGGGCAATTTTTTACTTCCATGAGAATATACTTAGTATCAATTTCACCATTAATAACATAAGTTTTACAAGGTTTTGATTTGGTATCACTTTCACCAAAATCAATATTTCCTTGTGTTAATAATTTGGTAATTGATAGTGTATCTAATTCGTTGTTTGCCATCAATTTTGAAACAGCATCGGTGTAATGAATCGGTTTAGATCGTAAATCTTTAAGTACCCTACAATTGGGTAAATAGCAGAAAGAAACTCCTGTTTGATCTGATTTTTTTTTCAGAAAAAAGGTTAAGAATACAATTCCGATGGAAAGTCCCACCATAAAATAACCTAAACGTTTTATAAACATAAAAAGGAATTAAAAAATAAGAAAGTTGATATCACTATATTGTAAATCGAACCATTCGCCTACAGATTTACTGGTTAAAATGCCGTGATACATATATAGCCCATTTCGAAGACCTTTGTCAAACCGAAGTGAATTTTCTAGTCCGCCATCTTCACCTAATTTCAATAGGTAAGGCGTAAAGATATTACTTATAGAAATAGAAGCAGTTTTTGGATACCGCGAAGGTATGTTTGGTACGGCATAGTGAATAACACCATGCTTTTCTACAGTTGGTTTTTCGTGTGATGTAACTTGGCTAGTTTCAAAACAGCCTCCCATATCAATGCTCACATCAATTATAACCGCACCTTTTTTCATGTTTTTGACCATATCACTTGACACAACCACTGGTGAACGGTCTTTTCCTCGAGTTGCCCCAATAGCCACATCACAACGTCTTAAGGCTTTTTTTAGATTTTTAGGTTGAATAGTCGATGTATAAATCGTTTTCTGAAGGTTGGTTTGAATGTTTCTAAGTTTGGTAATAGAATTATCAAAAAGCCGAATATTAGCCCCAAGCCCAATGGCAGATCTTGCGGCAAATTCACCAACTGTACCAGCCCCAAGAATAACCACTTCTATAGGAGGAACACCACTAATATTGCCAAACATGAGCCCATTACCATCATTGGTTGCTGCTAAAATTTCGGAGGCAATTAGAACGGAAGAAATTCCGGCAATTTCACTTAATGAACGTACAACAGGAAACTTACCATCTTCATCACGAATATATTCAAATGCAACCGCAGTAATTCGTTTTTTAGCAAGTGCCTCAAAGTATTTTTTTGTTTGTGTTTTTATCTGTAATGCAGATATAATAATACTCTGCGGGTTCATCATTTCTATTTCAGAAAATGTAGGCGGTTCTACTTTCAAAATTAAAGGACAAGAAAAAACCTTTTTAGTATCATTAGTTACTTCAGCGCCTGCCTCGGTATATTCTAAATCGCTATAAAACGCACTTTCACCTGCACCTGCTTCAATCATTACACGATGACCATTTGCTGTAATTGCTGTTACCGCATCAGGTGTTAAACATATACGCTTTTCTTGATATTGATTTTCATTAGGTATTCCAATAAAAAGTTCCCCTTTTTGTCTTAAGACTTCAAGAGTTTCTTCTTGTGGTAGCAATTGCTGTTTGCTAAAAGGCGAGGAAGGTTGGTCCATAAATTCTTGTACAAGTAATGACAATATATGCCATACTCAAAATTACAATTTTTAAATGAATTTTTTCAGGTATTAGAAGTTAGCAAATACCATTTGAAACTTTAAAAATTTAGGTGTAACCAATTTCTAACATTATTTTGTAATTGTCTGAAGATAAACTCAATATTACCGGTTGAAAATTTTTGATTCAACCACTCAGAAAGAGATCGATATTCGACCTTTTGAGGTAATTCATCAAACTCTTTGACCTTTTTTGTTTGACTCTCTTTTTGTTTTAAAGCATGCAATTCTGCTTCCATCGCTTCTAAATCAATACCATGAACATGTTTATCGTATAGTTTAACACGAATGAGATAAACAAAAGGAATCACCACCATACAAACTGGTATTAACCACCAAATATTATCAGTATCAACTATATTATCTTCAGAATAAAGCACTTCAAAAATCTGAAATGCATACATCATAACAGGAATGAGGATAATATGATACCACCAATGCTTACATGTAAAGAACCAAATGGTTAATAAATAAAAAGGAACAAATTTGCCTAATAAAAACCAAGCGTATGTATTAAGGTCTGCAAATCCGTTTCTATCAATTGTGAAACCAAATAAATTTATGGTTGCCTCAGGGTCTACCGATAAATATTGATGAGATTTAAAAATAAAGGGAGAAATAATAATAAAAAAAATAGCAAACGTTTCTATCAAAAACCGTTTTTGCGCTTTTACTTTTGGGTTTGATTCACTTTTCATCATTACAAACAGACTTGGGAACTATACGTATAGAACTATTGTAACGAAAAAAAGAGCAATTTATTGATTGCTCTTTTATAAAAACTATTTATTGGTAGTACTATTACTTCCCTTGTGAAGGAATTTTAGTTTTATCTACTCCAACTTCATATAATTCATCTTCCTCTGCTGTGTTATTTGGTTCACATGAAACAGCTAACAAGGTTACTGCGGCCATTAGGCCAAAAATGATTCTCTTTGCTTTCATTTTCATAAGTTTTTAGTTAGAAATAGGGCTCAATAATGTAACAAATGTAAGTATTCAAGGGTTAAATTATTGCTAATTATTGTTAAATTATTGCATTTCAACGGATAAAACCTTCATTTTATCGTTTTTCTTGTTAGTCATCGAAAAAATCATAATAAAAATCAGCTTCCATCGTTGCTGTAAAATTGTTTATTCGACGAAAATTCTATAATCAAATAAAAAAAAAGAAGTTTCCGTACAATACAAGCAAATTAAAAGGAGATTTTTCGAGTATACTCATTTAATGATTCAATATATATGCTTGTACAATTCTCGGGAACAAACGAAGGAATTTTCTCAGGCCATTCGATGAATACCCAAACATTTTGATTTAAATAATCTTCAAAACCTAAATCTAGTGCTTCGTTTTCATCATTTATACGGTAAAAATCAAAGTGAAAACCTAGTAATTCACCGCTCGTCGTATGATATTCATTCACAATACCAAAGGTAGGGCTACTAGCAGTATCAGAACCGTCGAGTTCATTTACTAGTGCTTTTATTAGCGTAGTTTTTCCCGCACCCATTTCACCGTAGAAACATAAAATTTTAGAATTAACCTCTGCAATCAATTCTTTTGCAACATTAGCAATGTCAGCCTCTTGATATGTCATATAAAAATTTTGATAAAAAAAGTAAAATATATTTATTTCTGGGTAGAAAAATAGTAATTAAAAATTTTAACCAAATCCGCTTCAGTAGCAATACCTAACCGTTCTTTTTTAATATACTTCATCATATCTTTTGAAGATTTGCCAAAAAATGAATAGAACTTTTTTTTCTTTCGAGGAATTTCTAGCAAAGTTTGCTTGTTCGATTTAAAATCTGATATATAAAAAGCATCATTTAATGGTATAAAAGTAGCAGGTTTGGCGTCAGCATAGCCCTCTACTTTTTTTCTAGGAACAAATTTTTTACGTTCTCGCTTATATAATTTATGATTAATTAACCCATCAACATGTTCAAAATAGGTGCGAATCAATATGCCATTTTCATCTAAATAATTACCAGTCTCATACGTTTTTTCAGAGCCATCTACTAATGAAATTATATATTTCTTAGAAATGTCAATTCGCAAAATACCCTTAGTTGTTTTTACTTCTATATCGTGGTCAACGGGGTTAAAACGAACCAACTGGGTCTTTTTCATATCGTTAACCTTTGCTGGTAAAAAATCATCCGTCAAATAAGGCGAACCTTCAACATCTGCATATTTATTTTCATTAACACCAGGTACAAAAACACCAACGTCAATAGTATTATCTTTAACAATTACCGTAGACTGAGCACCTACTATAGCGGTGTTAAGGGTAATTAAAAGGCTGATAAGAAATTTCATAGCATGATATTAATATCTTTTGATCATCTCGGCTCTAAAACCACAAATGGAATAATCATTTCTTCAAGAGAAACACCTCCATGTTGATAGGTATTTCGATAATAACTTACGTAATGATTGTAATTATTTGGGTAGGCAAAAAACAAATCATTCTTTGCAAAAATAAAAGAACTACTCATCGTAATACTGGGTAATTGTATATCTCTAGGATTTCTAGACTCTAAAACATCTTTAGAATCATAGGTAAGACTCCTTCCTGTCTTATAACGTAAATTTAGGCTAGTATCTTTATCACCAATAACCTTAGATGGGTGTTTCACGTTAATGGTGCCATGATCGGTGGTTATAATTAATTTCATACCCATATTTTGTGCCTGTTGAATAATTTCTAATAACGGAGAGTTTTTGAACCAGCTTTGGGTTAGCGAGCGATACGCCTTATCATTTGATGCCAACTCTTTTATTACATCCATTTCGGTTTTAGAATGTGACAGCATGTCTACAAAATTGTAAACTATTACTGTTAAATCATTGTCTTTTTGAGACCTGAAATTTTGAGATAAATTTCGACCTTGTTTAAGACTAGATATTTTGTGATATTCCCATTTTAAATCAAGCCCAAGTCGCTTTAACTGTTCTTCTAAGAACTTATCTTCAAACAGATTTTTACCACCTTCATCTGTATCGTTTTTCCACCAATCAGGATATTTCTTTTCCATATCTAAAGGTGTCAAACCAGAAAAAATAGCATTCCTGGCATATTGGGTAGCTGTTGGTAATATGCTAAAATAAGAGTCTTCTTTAGTCTTTTTATAGAAGGCATTTACGGTATCTTCAAAAGCAAACCACTGATCATATCTTAAATTGTCTATTACTACTAATAGGGTAGGAGTTTCGTTAATTTCTGGTTTTATCCATTCTTTGAATAAGGTATGTGACATCACGGGTGCATCGTGATCAGAAAACCAGTCTTGGTACTTCTTTTCAACAAACTTACCGAATTGATTATTGGCCTCAATTTTCTGCGATTCTAAAATTTCAAACATCCCTGAATCTTCAATATCTTCTAAACGCATTTCCCAATAAATCAACTTTTTATAAAGTTCAATCCATTCCGCATAAGTATTAACCATGGATAAATCCATTGCAATTTTGCGAAATTCTTGCTGGTAATTCGATGTGGTCTTTTCAGACACTAAACGAGAATGGTCTAAATTCTTTTTTAAAGAAAGTAATATTTGATTAGGGTTTACAGGTTTAATCAGATAATCGGCAATTTTTGAACCAATCGCCTCTTCCATAATAAACTCCTCTTCACTTTTCGTTATCATAACTACTGGTAATGTAGCATTCATAACCTTTATTTCATTCAAGGTTTCCAGCCCTGAAATACCTGGCATGTTCTCATCTAAAAAAACAATGTCAACCTGAGAATTTATTAATTCCTCAAGGGCTTCTTGACCACTTCTACATTTAATTACTTGGTAATTTTTTGCTTCAAGAAAAATGATATGAGGTTTTAAAAGATCAATTTCATCATCGACCCAAAGAATGGTTATCTTGTTCATTTAGTAGTACTATCGTTTAATTTAGAATAATAGATCAAAACTTCTAAACAGGTAGTAACATAGAATATGCCAAAGTTTCAATTCGATTACATAACTTTGATCGGTTAAAATACCTGTTTTGATAAAATCAAATAAGCTTAAAATCTTCAATGATCCAATTTACGGATTTATTCGAATTCCGAATAGCCTCATTTTTGACTTAATTGCCCACCCTTATTTTCAAAGACTAAGAAGAATTTCTCAAATGGGACTTTCATATTTAGTATATCCTGGTGCGCATCATACTCGTTTTCACCATGCATTAGGAAGCATGTATCTTATGCAAAAAGCAGTGCAAGTACTTCGTTTTAAGGAAGTTGAAATTACAAGAAAGGAAGAGCAAGGTTTGTTGTGCGCAATTTTGCTGCATGACATTGGTCATGGTCCTTTTTCTCATGCTATGGAAAATAGTATTGTTGAAGGAGTACATCATGAGCATATTTCTTTGCTTTTTATGGAAGAATTGAATGAAAGGTTTAACGGAAGTTTAACGGAAGCCATTTCAATTTTCAAAGGCGAACATCCTAAGAAATTTCTAAATCAATTAGTTTCTAGTCAATTAGATATGGATCGGCTAGATTATTTAAAACGTGATAGTTTCTATACCGGAGTTGCTGAAGGCAATGTAAATTCTGAACGACTTCTTACCATGTTAACTGTAATTAATGGTGAATTGATGGTAGAAGAAAAGGGTAGTTATTCGGTTGAAAAGTTTTTAATGGCACGTCGTTTTATGTATTGGCAAGTATACTTGCATAAAACGGGTATTGTTGCAGAACAATTGCTAATCAGAATACTACAAAGAGCAAAAGAACTTGAACGAGCTGGTGAAAAATTATTTAGCAGTCAAGCATTAACCTTTTTTATGACAAACCGTATAAACAAGGAAAATTTTGACCTTGAGGTACTAAATAGATTTGCAGAGCTTGATGATGTAGATATTTTATCTGCTATAAAATCTTGGCAAAACCATCACGATTTTGTTCTTTCTAGGCTTTGCAAAATGGTTATAAATCGACAACTTTTAAAAATTAAATTAAAAAACAAACCAATTGAAACAACCGATTTACAAAAGCATTTAGACCAATTTATTGAAAAATATCAGGTGTCAAAACTTGAAGCCAATTATTTTATTTTCCATGGCAAAATTTCTAACGTGGCTTATGACTCTAAAAAACAAAATATTAATATTCATCGAAAAAATGGAAAGATTTCTGATGTTGCTAAGGCATCTGATCATCTCAATTTAAAGAGTTTATCAAAAAAGGTTACCAAATACTACATTTGCTATCCTAAATATGAAGAATGATTCGAATGTTAGGTATAATTTTGTGTCCCTAAAATACATTTTGGTTTAACGTATTTTTCTTACTTTTGTGCTCATGGTTTTTACAGCAAGTCAAATTGCGGGTATTTTGGAAGGTGAAGTTGAAGGAAATCCAGAGATAGCCGTACACAAACTCGCCAAAATAGAAGAAGGCGAAAAGGGTTCATTGACTTTTTTAGCCAACCCCAAATACACTCCCTTTATTTATACAACTAAGGCGTCAATTACCATTGTAAATAAAGATTTTACACCCGAGCAACATTTAGCAACCACTTTAATTAAAGTTGAAGATGCTTACGAGTCATTTTCAAAATTATTAGAGTATTATGATCAGGTCAAGAATACCAAAATTGGAATTGAACATCCTGTTTTTCTGTCAGAATCTACAGTTTACGGTGAAGGTTTGTATCTCGGAGCATTTGCTTATGTAGCTGAAAATGTTGTAATGGGTAAAAATGTTAAAATATACCCCAATGCCTATATTGGTGAAAATGTGCAACTTGGTGATAATGTTATTGTTTTTTCTGGAGCTAAAATATATTCAGAAACGATAATTGGTAACAACTGTGTTATTCAAAGTGGAGCTATTGTTGGGGCCGATGGTTTCGGTTTCGCCCCAACTAAAAATGGTACTTTTAGTAAGATACCGCAAACCGGCAATGTCATTTTAGAAGATGATGTTGATGTTGGTGCAGGTACTACCATAGATCGAGCTACGATGGGTTCTACCATTCTAAGAAAAGGGGTGAAATTAGACAATCAAATACAAATTGCTCACAATGTAGAAATAGGTGAGCATACTGTAATTGCAGCGCAAACAGGAGTTGCAGGATCAACCAAAATAGGAAAAAAATGCATGATTGGTGGTCAGGTTGGTATTGTAGGCCACATTACCATTGGTGATAATGTGCGAATACAAGCGCAATCAGGCATTGGCAGAAATATAAAGGACAACGAAATTTTGCAAGGATCACCAGCCTTAAATTATGGTGATTACAACAAATCATATGTACATTTTAAAAATTTCCCTAAAATCATAAATCAAATCAACGAACTGGACAAAAAGATCAACAGTGATAACAACGGATAAAAAACAAAGAACTATAGCCAAAGAAGTTGTACTCAAAGGAGTAGGCTTGCATACAGGAGAAAATGTAACCATGAAGTTTGTACCTGCTTCAGAAAATCATGGATATGCCTTTAAGCGCGTTGATCTTGAAGGAGAACCAATCATAGAAGCAGATGCTAATTATGTGGTAAACACTCAAAGAGGTACCAACCTTGAAAAGCACGGTGTAAAAATTCAAACCTCAGAACACGTTTTGGCGGCTTTAGTGGGTTTAGAAATTGATAATATTTTAATTGAGTTAGATGCTCCCGAACCACCAATAATGGACGGTTCTTCCAAGTTTTTTGTAAAAGCTTTAGAAGATGCTGGTGTGGTAGAGCAAGAAGCAGACCGCCTAGAATACGTTGTAAAAGATGTTATTTCTTATCGTGATGAATCTACAGGTAGCGAAATTACTGTAATACCATCAGACACCTATCAAGTGACTACCATGGTAGATTTTGGAACCAAAGTATTAGGAACTCAAAATGCAACTTTAGAAAAATTATCTGATTTTAAATCAGAAATCGCTGATGCACGTACTTTTAGTTTTTTACATGAATTAGAAGCACTTCTTGAACACGGACTTATAAAAGGTGGAGATTTAAATAATGCGATTGTGTATGTCGATAAAGAAATCGATGAGCAAACCATGAAAAAATTGGAAAAGGCATTTGATAAAAAGAAGCTTTCTGTAAAACCAAATGGAATTCTCGATAATCTCACATTACATCAGCCCAACGAGGCAGCAAGGCATAAGCTTCTTGATGTAATTGGAGATTTGGCATTGACTAAAACAAGAATACGCGGTAAAGTAATAGCAAATAAACCTGGCCATTTTGTAAATACGCAATTTGCCAAGAAGTTAGCGAAAATTATAAAAACAGAAAAGCGTAATAACGTTCCAAAGGTTGATTTAAATAAACCACCTTTGATGAATATTACGCAAATAATGTCGCAATTACCACACAGACCACCATTCTTATTAGTTGATAAAATTTTGGAGCTCTCTGAAACGCATGTGATAGGCATGAAAAATGTCACTATGAATGAACCTTTTTTTGTTGGTCATTTTCCAGGAGCACCAGTAATGCCAGGTGTTTTACAGCTTGAAGCAATGGCACAAACTGGGGGTATTTTAGTATTAAATACAGTACCTGATCCTGAAAATTATTTAACCTATTTGCTAAAAATGGATAATGTACGTTTTAAACAGCAAGTAGTACCAGGTGATACTTTAGTATTCAAATTAGATCTAATGACTCCAATTAGAAGGGGAATTTGTCAAATGCATGCGAAGGCCTATGCAAATGATAAGTTGGTTTCTGAAGCTGAAATTATGGCCCAAATTATTAAAGTAAAAGATAGCTAGAATGAACCAACCCCTTGCCTATATACATCCCGGAGCTAAAATTGCTAAAAACGTAGTGGTAGAACCATTTACTACAATTCACAACAATGTAACCATTGGAGATGGCACTTGGATTGGTTCTAACGTAACCATAATGGAAGGAGCCAGAATTGGCAAGAATTGTAATATTTTTCCAGGAGCCGTTATTTCAGCCCCACCACAAGATTTAAAATATAAAGGAGAAGATACTACTGTATCTATCGGAAACGGAACCACCATACGTGAATGTGCCACAATTCATAAAGGTACTTCTGACAGAAACAAAACAGTTATTGGCAAGAATTGTTTAATAATGGCCTATTGCCACGTTGCACACGATTGTTTGGTAGGAAATAATTGTATTTTTTCGAACAATTCTACATTGGCGGGGCATGTTACCATTGGTGACAATGTTATTCTTGCCGGTCTCGTTGCTGTACATCAATTTGTTTCAGTAGGTCAGCATGCTTTTGTAACAGGTGGGTCGTTGGTACGAAAAGATGTTCCACCGTTTGTAAAGGCCGCTAGAGAGCCTTTATCTTACGTTGGCATTAATTCAGTCGGACTTCGAAGAAGAGGCTTTAAATCAGAGAAAATCAGAGAGATTCAAAATATCTATCGCATATTATATCAAAAAAATTACAACAATACTCAGGCAGTTCAGATTCTTGAAGCTGAAATGGAGGCTACTCCTGAAAGAGATGAAATTTTGCAATTTATAAGAGATTCTCAACGTGGAATCATGAAGGGTTATTTTAGCAATAACTAATAGACATTTACTAATTATTAAGCATTCAACATGGCGTCAACATCTGACATAAGAAAAGGATTGTGCATACGATACAACCACGATATTTTTAAAATTATTGAATTTTTACATGTGAAGCCAGGTAAAGGCCCTGCATTTGTACGAACAAAACTTAAAAGTGTTACCACCGGAAAAGTGATTGACAATACTTTTTCTGCAGGTCATAAAATTGAAGACGTACGCGTTGAAACCCGTTCTTATCAATTTTTATATGCAGAAGGTGAAACGTATCATTTTATGAATACCGATGACTATAATCAAATAACGTTAGAAGAAAACTCACTCGACGCCCCAGGGCTATTAAAGGAGGGTGAAGTAGTAAAAGTGTTGTTTAACACTGAAGATAGTATGCCGCTTTCAGTAGAAATGCCTGCAAGCGTTATTCTTGAGGTAAGTTATACCGAACCAGGTGTAAAAGGTAATACAGCCACAAACGCAACCAAACCTGCTAAAGTTGAAACAGGTGCTGAAGTTAACGTTCCGTTGTTTATTAACGAAGGTGATAAAATTAAAATAGACACAGAAAAAGGCGCCTATATGGAGCGAGTTAAAGAATAATATAAACAAGTACTAAGTGAGGTTTCCAATTGCTTACACACTAAAACAAATTTCTGAAATCATCAGTGCCACTTATATTGGTTCTGATGATTTTCCTGTTTTAGGAATGAATGAAATTCATGTCATTCAAGAAGGAGAAATTGTATTTGTTGATCATCCAAAATATTATGATAAAGCATTGCAGTCGAAAGCTTCTATCATTTTAATCAATAAAGAAGTTGAATGTCCGAAGGGAAAAGCATTACTTATTTCAGATGATCCGTTTAGAGATTTTAATAAGTTGACTACATTTTTCAAACCTTTTGAAAAGGCAAATTCAAGTATAGCAACTTCCGCTAAAATTGGAAAAGGAACTATAATTCAGCCTAACACTTTTATTGGTAATAATGTAACCATTGGTGAAAACTGTATCATTCATGCTAATGTTGCTATCTATGATAATTGTGTGATTGGTAACCACGTGACCATACATTCAGGGTCTGTTCTTGGCGCTGACGCTTTTTATTATAAAAATAGAGCCGAAGGTTTTGATAAATTAATTTCTGGAGGAAGGGTCGTACTTGAAGATTATGTAGAATTAGGTGCTTTATGTACCATTGACAAAGGTGTAACTGGAGATACGACTATTAAAAAGGGAAGCAAATTAGACAATCAAGTTCATGTCGGACATGACACTGTAATTGGGGAAAAATGTTTGATAGCTTCACAAACCGGAATTGCCGGTTGCGTTGTTATAGAAGATGAAGTGACCCTATGGGGTCAAGTTGGCACCAATAGCGGAATTACCATTGGAAAAAAGGCCGTCATTATGGGACAAACTGGGGTTACAAAATCGGTTGCCGGAGGTAAAAGTTATTTTGGCACACCAATAGAAGAATCTCGCGAAAAGCTGAAACAATTGGCTTACGTTAAAAAAATTCCATCGATATTAAAAAAATTAGAAGATTAAAGTGTGATTGCTTTATAAATCATTAACAAACCTATATTTTTGTTGCACAAGGCGACAAAACGAATAAAAGTCAAATAACCCATTAACGAATAACTTCAAGAATGAGCGTTTTAGTAAATAAAGATTCCAAAATAATAGTACAAGGTTTTACCGGTAGCGAAGGAACATTCCACGCAGAACAAATGATCGAATATGGCACTAACGTAGTTGGAGGTGTTACTCCTGGAAAAGGAGGCCAAGAGCATTTAGGAAGACCAGTTTTTAATACCGTTTCAGAGGCTGTAGCCAAAGTTGGAGCTGATACCACTATTATTTTTGTACCACCAGCATTTGCAGCTGATGCAATTATGGAAGCTGCAGATGCAGGAATTAAGGTTATCATAACCATTACAGAGGGTATTCCAGTAGCTGACATGGTGAAAGCGTCAAACTATATCAAACATAAAGACTGCAGATTGGTAGGACCTAACTGCCCCGGAGTTATCACTCCAGGGGAAGCAAAAGTAGGTATAATGCCTGGTTTTGTTTTCAAAAAAGGAAATGTAGGTATTGTTTCTAAATCAGGTACTTTAACATATGAAGCAGCAGATCAAGTTGTTCGTCAAGGTATGGGTATAACAACAGCTATTGGAATTGGAGGAGACCCAATTATTGGTACAACCACAAAAGAGGCCGTTGAATTATTAATCAATGACCCAGAAACCGAATGTGTAGTTATGATTGGTGAAATTGGAGGTCAATTAGAAGCAGATGCAGCTAAATGGTACAAACAAAGTGGAAGCAAAAAACCAGTTATAGGTTTTATTGCCGGTGAAACTGCGCCTGCTGGTAGAACAATGGGGCATGCTGGAGCAATTGTTGGAGGTAGTGATGATACAGCTCAAGCAAAAAAGAAGATTATGAGAGAGCATGGTATTCATGTTGTAGATTCTCCTGCTGAAATTGGTAAAAAAGTAAAAGAAGTTATGGGGTAATTAATACCATTATGGTGTTAAATTTTATCAAATAAACCGTATTTATAAGTCCATCATACTTAACTTTAGTGTGATGGATTTTTTTATGTCACATCAATTCATATAACTTGTCTTTGTTTTAATCAATTATCACCTAACCATTCACAAATATTCGAAACATGCAAAAACTAATTCTTCTATCAGTTTTATGTCTCTTGGCCTTAAGTTCATGTAAAACTAATACCAATGAAAACGCCGTAACTACATCTAGTAAAACAGACTCTAATGGATATTCTTATGAGTCGGTAAGCAACGATCCAACCGGTTTAAGACTTTATACTCTAGAAAATGGGTTAAAAGTTTATTTAAGTCAAAATACCGATGAGCCAAAAATTCAAACCTTTATTCCGGTTAGAGCTGGCTCAGTTTATGACCCACAAGATAATACAGGTTTAGCGCATTACTTAGAACATATGGTCTTTAAAGGTACTGATGAAATAGGTACTCAAGATTGGGAGGCTGAACAGAAGGTACTTGCTTTTATTTCAGATTTGTACGAACAACATAAAAAGGAAACAGACCCTGCCGAGAAAAAGAATATTTATAAAAAAATAGATAGTGCATCTCTAGCTGCATCAAGAATTTCTATAGCCAATGAGTATGATAAAATGGTTGGCTCTTTAGGTGCAGAGGGCACGAATGCTTGGACCTGGCACGAGGAAACCGTTTATACGAATAAAATACCATCTAACGAACTTGATAAATGGTTACATTTAGAATCAGAACGGTTTAGTCAACTAGTTTTGAGATTATTTCATACAGAGTTAGAAGCCGTTTATGAAGAGTTTAATCGTGGCCAAGACGTTGATTTTTGGAAATTAGATGAAGCTTTAAACGCAGCTCTTTTTCCAACACATCCATACGGACAACAAACCACAATAGGTACTTCAGAGCATTTGAAAAATCCTTCTATGGTAGCCATTCACAATTATTTTGATACTTATTATGTTCCAAATAACATGGCCATTATTCTTGTTGGAGATATTGATTTTGAAGATGCTATAAAAAAAGTAGATGCCGCTTTTGGAAAATTTAAATATAAAGAAGTTACGCATCCTGAAAGACCCGTTGAAGCGCCAATAACCGCTGCTATTGACATTGAAGTAACAGGGCCTGAAACAGAAACCATTAATATCGCGTTTCGAACAGATAAAATGGGATCTGAAGCAGAAAAAATGGTCACTTTAGTTGACATGATTTTAGCCAATAGTGAAGCAGGACTTATTGATCTCAATTTAAACCAGCAACAAAAGGTTCAACAGGCAGGTTCTTACACCCAATTCTTTAATGATTATGGTATTCATACGCTTTATGGTAACCCTAAATCAGGTCAAACTTTAGAAGAAGTTAAAGATCTATTATTATCGCAAATAGAGAAAATTAAAAAAGGTGAATTTGATGATTGGATGATTGAAGCGGTAACCAATGATTTACGACTTAGTGAAATACGACGTTTTGGAAATGCCTCTGCGGTCGCTAATGCTTATGTAAGTGCTTTTGTTCATTTTCAAGATTGGGAAAGTAGGGTTGCATTTATTGATGCCATGAGTGAAGTTAAAAAGGATGAGCTTGTAGCTTTTGCGAATAAATTTTATGGTGATAATTATGTCGCTGCTTTTAAGAGACAAGGAGAAAACTCTGGATTGGTAAAAGTGGAAAATCCGGGAATTACGCCTATCGAATTAAATAGAGATAAAAAGTCGCCATTTTTAGAGCACTTTAGCGCTATGGAAACTCCTAAAATAAAACCTAGTTATGTCAACTACAAAGAAGCTATTAATTCAAATACTTTAGAAAACGGATTAGAATTAGCTTTTGTTGAAAACCCTTTAAATGACTTGGCAGAACTTTATATCATTTTTGATATGGGTAAAGATCACAATAAAAAACTTGGACTTGCAATTGAGTATTTAGAGTATTTGGGTACGGATGAAATGTCTGCGGAGACCTTAAAAAAGGAATTCTATAAATTGGGAGTTTCCTATTCCGTAAGTTCAAACAATGATCGATCTTATATCGCACTTACGGGGCTACGTCAAAATATTGATAAAGGTTTAGAATTACTTGAAAACTTATGGTCAAATGCAGTTTCAAACAAAGAAGCTTATGACAAATTAGTACTCAAAATTGCAAAAGGGAGGGAAGAAACGAAAGCTGATAAAGGAAGTATTATGTGGGAAGGACTCATGTCTTACGGTCAATATGGTGAGAATTCAAGATTGCGCGACATTTATACGATTGAAGAGTTAAAAGCCATGAACCCCGAAGAATTAGTTGATATAATTAAAGATCTTAGAAACTATAAACATCGATTCTTTTACTATGGAAAAGATAAAAATGAGGGTATCACTGCAGTAAATTCAAAGCACTCCATTCCTGCAACCTTAAAAGATTATCCAGAGAAAAAAGTTTATGAATCCAAAGAGATGGCAAGTAATGTATATTTTGTTGATTATGACATGGTACAATCTGAAATGCTTTTCTTAGCAAAAGGAGATACTTTTGATGCCAACAAAATGGCAGCGACTTCGTTGTTCAACACCTATTTTGGAAGCGGATTATCATCCATTGTATTTCAAGAAATTAGAGAATCAAAGTCTTTGGCATATTCAGCATTTGCTGCTTACTCAATGGCAAGAAAAGCAGATGATCCAAATCTGATTTATGCCTACGTAGGTACGCAGGCTAACAAAATGAACCAAGCAATGGATGCTATGCTAGAACTCATGAACAATATGCCAGAAGCTGAAGAAAATTTCAGAACAGCAAAAGAGGCTACACTAAAACAATTAGCTGCAGAGCGTATCAACAAGACAAATATTTTCTGGTCATACGAACGTTTGAAAGATAGAGGAATGACCGAAGACAACAGAAAAGAAATGTATGAGGCAATTCAAAAAATGACAATGGAAGATTTAAAAGCTTTTTTCAATAATAATATCAATGGAGCAACGTATGACTTAATGGTTATCGGAAACAAGAAAGATGTTGATGTAAAGGCATTAGAAAAATTCGGTAAAGTACAAGAGTTAGAAGTAGATCATTTGTTTAATTACGAAAAGCCAGCTCCTATTAAATCGTAACAGAGTTAACGAAGAAGTTGTATTTTTGACACCTAAGTAAAGCTTTAACAACGAACCAACATTATTTATGAAATTATTAGAAGGAAAAAATGTAATTATTACTGGTGCTAGTAGAGGTATAGGTACTGGAATTGCTCAGGTGTTTGCTGATCATGGCGCGAATGTAGCATTCACTTATAGTTCAAGTGAGGCACCTGCTTTGGCCTTAGAAAAAGAATTATCAGCAAAGGGAATTACCGCAAAAGCGTACAAAAGTAACGCAGCTAGTTTTTCTGAGTCTGAAGAATTAGTAAAGCAAGTATTAGAAGATTTTGGTGGTATTGATGTACTTATTAACAATGCAGGCATTACAAAAGATAACTTGCTAATGCGTATGCAAGAAGAGGATTTTGACAAAGTGATCGAAATCAACTTAAAGTCAGTTTTTAATATGACCAAAGCTGTACAACGTACAATGTTAAAACAACGTAGTGGTTCCATTATTAACATGAGTAGTGTCGTTGGGGTAAAAGGTAATGCTGGCCAAGCAAACTACGCAGCATCAAAAGCCGGAATGATAGGTTTTACCAAGTCTATTGCTTTAGAATTAGGCTCTAGAAATATTCGTTGTAATGCTATTGCTCCAGGTTTTATTGAAACTGAAATGACCGCAAAATTAGACGATAAAGTAGTTCAAGGTTGGCGTGACGGAATTCCATTAAAAAGAGGTGGAGCACCTGAAGATATTGCGAATGCATGTTTGTTCTTCGCTTCTGATTTATCAAATTATGTTACCGGTCAAGTATTGAACGTAGATGGTGGAATGTTAACCTAAACAAGTTGAAGAGATTTCAATAGCCCAGTTTGGTTTGGGCATTGGTTTTATTGCAACCAAAGTATATGCAAACAATCACAGTATTGCTCATTATTCTTGCTGCTATTGCAGCATTGCTTTTAGTCTTGTTTCAGTATTATTTTAAATCTAAAAAGGGAGGTAAACTTTATGTTTTTCTCTCTTTTCTACGTTTTATAGCATACTTTGGCATTTTGATATTAATAATCAATCCTAAATTTTCAAAAAATAGTTATGCTATTGAAAAAGCCAAACTAGCTTTAGTGGTAGACAATTCTTCATCAGTTTTTAATTCAAAAGAGTCTATTGTTACGGTGTTAAAAGCTTTATCTAATAATAGCAAATTAGCTGATAAGTTTGATATTAAAACCTATTCTTTTGCTTCGAATTTATCAGAATCAGATTCTTTATCTTTTCGCAAAAAGCATACGAATATTACTAAAGCCTTATCATCACTTAATGATGTATATCGTAATGTGCCAGGTGCAGTTGTACTTATTTCAGATGGCAACCAAACCATTGGGCAAGATTACGGTTTTTACTCCCAACAATTAAAATTACCTGTTTACCCAGTATCTGTAGGTGACACCACACAATATGAAGACCTTAGAATTGACCAGGTAAACAGCAACCGCTATGCGTTTCTAAAAAATAAATTCCCTCTTGAAGTCAACCTAACTTATGTGGGTGATGCTGCAATTACAACAACTCTTCAAGTTGATTTAAATAATAAAAGTGTTTATCGAAAAAACATAAAATTAAGTGGTACAGACAATGCAAAAACCATAAATATTCTTCTTGATGCTGAATCGGTCGGAGTTAAAGATATAGCTATAACTGCTACACCCCTTAGCAATGAAAAAAACACCATCAATAATGTAAAAAAAACCGCTATTGAAGTAATTGATGAAAAAACCAATATTGCGATCATTTCTAGCATAGAACACCCAGATATCGGTGCTCTAAAAAAATCAATTGAAAGTAATGAGCAGCGAACAGTTAATATATTAAAGCCAACGGTGGGTACCAAGGTTTTAGATGATATTGATGTATTTATAATGTACCAACCAAATCAATCTTTCGCAACTATTTTTGACTTTGTAAAACAAAAGAAGGCAAGTGTTTTAACCATTACAGGAGCAAATACAAATTGGAATGTTATTAATAACACTAAAAGAAAATATAGAGTAGAAAATGGTTACCCGACGCAAGAGATATTTGGAGTTTTAAATCCCTCATTTACTAAATTTGATATCTCTGACTTTGATATTGAAAGTTTTCCACCCTTAGAAAGTAATGTAGGTCAAATAGGTGTTGATAATGGCGAAACACTATTGAATATGCAAATTCTGGGTCAAAATCAAAACAAACCTTTAATGTTTGCTTTAGACAATGAAAATGGTAAGGAGCTAGTACTTTTTGGAGAACACATTTGGAAATGGAGGATGCAGAGTTACCGAAATAATCAAAACTTTGAAAATTTTGATAAGTTCATTGGAAAATTAATGTTGTATTTAGCTTCTAATAAAAACAAAAGTCGACTTAATGTTGAATTTCAAACCATTTATGAGGGTAGTTCTGATGCAAAAATTAGAGCATCATATTTTGATGAAGCCTTTATTTTTGATAGTAATGCAACGCTTTTACTCAAACTTAAAAGTAAAGATGCAAGCATTGAACAAGAGATACCAATGCTTTTGAAAAATGGATATTACGAGGTAGATTTAAGTAATCTTCTTCCATTAGAATATAATTTCACAGTAACAGTTAAAGACGAAAATCGTTCACAATCGGGTAACTTTAGTATTCTTGATTTCGATGTGGAAAAGCAATTTTTAAACACGAATGTTAATAAACTCTCTCAGCTTGCAAAAAATACTAAAGGAAAAGTATATTTTTCCGATTCTTATGATGAACTTCTGCAAGAACTGCTTATTAATGAACAATTTAAGCCCACTCAAAGAAGCACTAAAAATGTCGTATCTTTGATAGATTTTCGAACACTTTTGGCTTTAATTATTGCCACTCTTTCTGGAGAATGGTTTCTTCGAAAATATAATGGATTAATATAAATTAAAACACAATGGATAAATTACCCAAAATTGCATTACCCGTTATTTTTGTCTTAATATTTCTGGTAATTCTTTTAACAAGAACAATAGTTAAAATCGGACCAGGAGAAGGTGGCGTTTTGTTTAAACCAGCCGCAGGTGGGGTTGTCACTGATCAAACATATGGTGAAGGATGGCATATCGTGGCCCCATGGAATGATATGCTAATTCATAAAGTACGTCAGCAATCAATATCTGATGAAATGAATGTTCTTTCGGTCAACGGATTAGAAGTAAAAGTTAATGGTACAATTTGGTACGAACCTGAATATAAAAACCTCGGTAACTTAATTAAAACCAAAGGAGAGCAGTACGAATTAGAATTACTAGATCCTGCAGTAAATGCTGCAGCTAGAAGTGTCGTTGGCCGATATACACCTGAACAACTCTATTCTAGTAAACGTGATGTTATTGAACAAGAAATATTAGAAGAAGTACGTCGTGAATTAGAAGGGCAATTCTTAAATGTTAAGCGAGTATTAGTTGAAGACGTAAAATTACCGCCAACAATTAAAGATGCAATTGAAAGAAAACTAAAACAAGAGCAAGAATCATTAGAATATGAATTTCGTTTGGTAACTGCTGAAAAAGAAGCGGAAAAGGTTCGCATTGAAGCACAAGGAAAAGCTGATGCAAACAAGATTTTAAGTGCCTCATTAACTGATAAAATCTTACAAGATAAAGGTATTGATGCTACTTTGAAATTATCAGAATCACAAAATTCAAAGGTCATCGTTGTAGGTGGGGGTGATAAAGGGCTACCCCTTATTCTTGGAAATAATTAAAATGTTTTAGCACTCGAAAATCATCATCTTTTTGTTTGATTTTTAACTTTTCTTTTGCGAAAAGAAAATAAGTTTTATTTTTACGATAATTATGAGAAACACAAATACACATCATCATCTTTTAACTGGCTATCAAGCGAGGTAAAGGTGTATTGTAGTATTACAAAATATTTAAAACCCGTTTGAGCAATCAAACGGGTTTTACTTTTAAATCAAGTTGGTTGTCTCAAGCACAAAAATTGCAAAATGACTAAAATTAGAATTGCCATTCAAAAATCAGGAAGACTAAACGAAGACTCTCTTAAAATTTTAAAAGATTGTGGAATTTCAATTGACAATGGTAAAGATCAATTGAAAGCTAGCTCTAGAAATTTCCCCATGGAAGTTTTCTTTTTACGAAATGGAGATATACCACAATACTTAAGAGACGGTGTAGTTGATATTGCTATCATTGGAGAAAATGTACTTATCGAAAAAGGTACTGATATTGCTGTAGTTGAAAAACTAGGTTTTTCAAAGTGTAAAGTGTCTTTAGCCATACCTAAAGGTATTAAGTATGACTCTATAAATGATTTTCAAGGAAAACGAATTGCAACTTCATACCCAAATACGGTGAACAATTATCTCAAAGAAAAGGGGGTACAAGCAGATCTGCATATCATTAGTGGTTCGGTAGAAATTGCACCTAATATTGGTTTAGCAGATGCCATTTGCGACATTGTATCTAGCGGTAGTACTTTATTTAAAAACAATTTAAAGGAAGTTGAAGTGATGCTAACCAGTGAAGCGGTGTTGGCCGTTTCTCCGCAAATTTCTGAAGAACGCAATACATTACTTAAGAAGTTACAGTTTAGAATTCAATCGGTATTAAAAGCTAGGCAATCAAAATATGTGTTGTTGAACGCTCCGAATGAAAAACTTGATCAAGTTTTGAGCTTGTTACCAGGAATGCGCAGTCCAACGGTTTTGCCTTTAGCAGAAGAAGGTTGGAGTTCTGTACATACGGTAATCAATAAAGATAAATTCTGGGAAGTAATTGACGAGCTTAAACTCGCAGGAGCTGAAGGAATATTAGTATGCCCAATTGAAAAAATGGTGCTATAAAATTTAAGATGGCAAAAGCGTTTAAAATCACGTTAATTCCCCACAACCAAATGGAAACGATTCTTCCATTAGTGGTTGAGTTGAACAACGGCGCCATAGAATTAAAACTACTTCAAAAACGTCTGAAGGCTATGCTTGAAATGGGCGGCTATGAATGCATTGGGGTTTATGATGGTGAAGAATTAATAGGTATTTGTGGTCTATGGATTTTAAACAAACTATATGCTGGCAAACATGTTGAACCCGATAATGTTTTTATTAAAGAGAAGTACAGAAGTGCTGGGGTAGGCCAATTAATGATTGACTATTTATTCCAATATGCCAAAGAAATCGGATGCGAAGGCACAGAAGTAAACTGTTATGTGCAAAATGAAAAAGGACGAAAGTTTTGGGAAAAACAAGGATATAAACCCTTAGCCGTACACTTCTTTAAAAACTTTGATACCGAATAATGAAAAAAATATACAAACCTAGTAAAGAAGATTGGAAAGCTTTATTAAAGCGACCAACCCAAACCGTAAGCGATATTGAAAATGGGGTGGAAGCAATTTTTAATGAAGTACAATCTCATGGAGATGATACGCTTCGAAAATATACCGAGAAATTTGACAAAGTTATATTAGATCAGCTTGCAGTTTCGACAGAAGAAATACAAGCTGCTTCAAGTTTGGTTTCTAAAAACTTAAAAGAAGCTATTCAGCTAGCCAAATCTAATATCGAAAAATTTCACCAAGCTCAAGCTACATCGAAAGTAGAAGTTGAAACAATGTCGGGCGTGCTATGTTGGCAAGAGAAAAGACCGATTCAGAAAGTAGGACTTTATATTCCAGGTGGAACGGCACCGCTATTTTCAACAATTTTGATGCTGGCAGTTCCGGCTACTATTGCGGGTTGTTCTGAAATAGTGTTATGTACACCCCCCGATGAGAATGCAGAAATTAATCCTGCAATTTTATATACAGCTGCGCTTTGCGGTATTAAGCAGATTTACAAAGTAGGTGGAATTCAAGCCATCGCCGCGATGACCTTTGGCACAGTAACCATACCTAAAGTTTATAAAATTTTTGGTCCTGGTAATCAGTATGTAACTGTAGCGAAGCAAATAGCAACAAAACATGGAGTGGCTATCGATATGCCCGCAGGGCCCAGTGAATTGTTAGTTGTAGCTGACGATTCTGCTAATGCAAGTTTTGTTGCTTCAGATTTACTAAGCCAAGCAGAACACGGTATTGACAGTCAAGTAATATTAGTTTCAACTTCAAAAGACTTTATGCTGTTAGTAGAAGATGAAGTGATGAAACAACTTCAAGATTTACCCCGCAAACAGATAGCTCAAAAGGCCATTGAAAATAGCAAACTTATTTATGTTGAAAATGATCAAATTGCGATTGATTTGATCAATGAATATGGGCCAGAGCACTTCATAGTTTGCGTTGAAAATGAAGCGTTTTATTTAGAAAACACTTTGAATGCAGGTTCTGTTTTTGTTGGCAACTACACCCCTGAAAGTGCCGGCGATTATGCGTCAGGCACTAATCATACCTTGCCAACAAATGGTTATGCAAAGCAGTATAGCGGCGTTAACTTAGATGCCTTCATGAAAAGTATGACCTTTCAAAAAATAAACAAAGAAGGCATACAAAATATAGGAAAGGCCATTGAGCTTATGGCAGAAGCAGAAGGTTTGCAAGCTCATAAAAATGCGGTGAGTCTGAGGTTAAAAAGTTTGAAGTAACACCAGCCTATAAAAGGCAAATGATAGTATAGAATGAGTTTTAATTTACAAAATAGCATTAGAGAAAACGTAAAAGCTTTGAAACCCTATTCATCAGCTAGAGATGAGTATGTTTCCGATGGTTCAGAAATGATTTTTTTAGATGCTAATGAAAATCCGTTTGAGAATGGGGTAAACCGATATCCTGATCCACAACAACGCAGTTTAAAAGCGGTACTTGCAGATCAAAAGGGTATTCATGCTGAAAACATCCTTTTAGGAAATGGAAGTGATGAAGTATTAGATTTGCTATTCCGTGCCTTTTGTGAGCCTCACGTTGATAAGGTTATTTCGTTACCGCCAACCTATGGCATGTATAAAGTATTGGCAGCAATTAATACCATTGAAAACAAAGAAATACAATTAACCAAAGCATTTCAACCCGATGTACAGAAGATTCTAGATGTGACAGATGATACCAGTAAAATACTCTTTCTTTGCTCACCTAACAATCCTACCGGAAATAGTTTTTCTGAGGAAAGCATCGTGGCTCTGCTAAAGAAATTTAGCGGGTTAGTGGTGATTGACGAAGCGTATATTGACTTTGCTGCAAACGAAAGTTGGGTGGCCAGACTGCACGATTTTCCGAATTTAATTGTAACGCAAACGCTTTCTAAGGCGTACGGAATGGCGGGTATACGTCTAGGAATATGCATGGCATCTAAAGAAATAATTGCAGTACTGAACAAAATTAAACCACCATATAATGTTAATGGTTTAACACAACTGAAAGCATTAGAGCGTGTATTGGCAACCAAAACTGTAGCTGACGAAGTAAAGCACATTCTCTATGAAAGAGAGCAGCTCATAATTGAATTACGGCAGATATCGTTTATCGAAACTATTTACCCAACTGACGCTAACTTTGTTTTAGTAAAAGTAGATGACGCTGATAAAAGGTACCAACAGCTTCTAAAAAAAGGAATTGTAATTCGAAATAGAAGCACCCAACCTTTATGTGAGAATACCTTGCGATTGACGATTGGTACAGCTTCCGAGAATGAAAAATTGATTAAGACTTTAAACGAAATAACAAATGAGTAAAAAGAAAGTCCTTTTTATTGATAGAGATGGTACGATTATTAAAGAAACCGTTGATGAGCAAATCGACGCTTTTGACAAAATGATCTTCTATCCTAAAGCATTTACCTATTTGAGTAAAATCGCGGCAGAACTTGATTTTGAGTTGGTAATGATTACCAACCAAGATGGGTTAGGTACCGATGTATTTCCAGAAGAATCATTTTGGCCTGTTCACAATTTTATCTTGAAATCATTTGAGAATGAAGGTGTTGTTTTTGATAAGGTCTTTTTAGATCGAACATTTCCACATGAAAATGCAAATACAAGAAAACCAGGAACAGGACTGCTTACCGAATACTTTTCTGAGGATTATGATCTTGAAAATTCTTTTGTTATTGGTGACCGTTTAACTGATATTGAATTGGCGAAGAATTTAGGAGCGAAAGGAATTTTCATTAATGATGAGACAAATTTAGGTACTGCCGAAATTACAGTGAAGCGCGATGAATTAGATGCTGTAATTGCTTTGGAAAGTAACGATTGGCAAAAAATTTATGAGTTTCTAAAACTAGATGCTCGAACTGCTGAAATTCATAGAAAAACGAATGAAACAGATATTCGCATTAAACTAAACCTAGATGGTACAGGTAAGAGTGATATAAAAACTGGATTGGCTTTTTTCGATCACATGCTTGATCAACTGGCACGTCATGGTCAAATGGATTTAACCATTAATGTAGATGGCGATTTAGAAGTTGATGAGCACCATACTATCGAAGATACAGCAATTGCATTAGGCGAATTGTTTCATAAAGCACTAGGAAATAAATTGGGAATTGAGCGTTACGGTTTTTGTTTACCCATGGACGATTGTTTGGCACAAGTTGCTATTGATTTCGGTGGAAGAAATTGGCTCGTTTGGGATGCTGATTTTAAACGAGAAAAAGTTGGTGACATGCCCACCGAAATGTTTTATCACTTTTTTAAATCGTTTACCGATGGTGCAAAAGCAAATTTGAATATTAAGGCCGAAGGAACAAATGAGCATCATAAAATTGAAGCCATTTTTAAAGCTTTTGCTAAATCGATAAAAATGTCAGTGAAGCGCGACCTTGAAAAAATGGTATTGCCAAGCACAAAAGGGGTATTATGAAGATTGTAATTATAAACTATGGCGCGGGTAATATTCAAAGCATCAAATTTGCCATACGGCGATTAGGTTATGAAGCGGTTTTAAGTAACGATGTAGAAGAAATAAAATCTGCTGATAAAGTTATATTCCCAGGTGTTGGTGAAGCGAGTAGTGCCATGTCAAAACTTAAAGATAGTACGTTAGACACACTTATTCCTAAATTGAAACAACCTGTTTTAGGTATTTGTTTGGGCATGCAATTAATGTGTAATTCTTCGGAAGAGGGCGATACCAAAGGCTTGGGTATCTTTGATGTTGATGTGGTTAAGTTTTCGAATCAAGTAAAAGTGCCACAGATTGGCTGGAATCAGATTACAGATTTGCGCGCTGGCTTATTTAAAAACATCGGTGAGAAAGAGTACATCTATTTGGTGCATAGTTTTTATGCGCCAATTTGTACTGCTACTATTGCTACTGCTACTTATGAAATGAAATTTAGTGCAGCCCTACAAAAAAATAACTTTTACGGCACTCAGTTTCACCCTGAAAAAAGTAGTTCGGTTGGTGAGCAATTGCTGAAAAATTTCTTGACTTTATAATGAAAAATCAGTTCAAACTTTCAACAGATAAGCAATTGATTGATATCGATTTTGTTCATTTCAATATTGAAAAATCATATTGGGGTATGGGGCGTACGAAAGAGCAAACTGTAAAAACCCTTGAAAATTCCCTTTGTTTTGGAATGTATAATAACCATGAGCAGATCGGGTTTGCGCGAGTAGTAACAGACTATATTTTCTTCGGATATTTTATGGATGTCATCATTGCAGAAAACTATCAAGGTCAGGGCCTGGGAAAAAAATTGGTAACGTATATGTTAGAACACGAGGTTATCAAAAATTTGCAAACTCTTGCTTTAAAAACTAAGGATGCGCATGAATTTTATGAGAAATATGAGTTCAAAAAAATAGGTGATTCAGCTTTGTGGATGTCTATTGATAAACAAAAATTAAATTAAACGTATGAGAATCATACCTGCAATTGACCTCATTGATGGTCAATGTGTTCGACTTTCTAAAGGCGATTACAATACCAAGAAAGTGTATAATCAAAATCCTTTGGAGGTTGCCAAAGCTTTTGAAGCACATGGAATTGAACATTTGCATTTAGTAGATTTAGATGGCGCCAAATCAAAGCACATTGTAAATCACAAGGTGTTGTATGATATAGCCAATCAAACTACATTAAAAATTGATTTTGGTGGTGGGTTGAAATCTAATGAAGATTTACGTATTGCCTTTGAAAATGGTGCGCAACAAATTACTGGAGGAAGTATAGCTGTTAAAGATGCAGAAACATTTACCAATTGGTTAAATATATATGGTGCCGATAAGATCATACTCGGCGCTGATGCCTTAGATGAAAAAGTGGCGGTTTCAGGTTGGCAAGAAGAATCAAAAGAAGAATTGCTTCCCTTTATAAAGACGTATCATGAAAATGGTATTGCATACGTTATTTGTACAGACATCAGTAAAGACGGCATGTTACAGGGACCTTCATTTGCATTGTACGAAAAAATACTAAAGCAAACCCCTGAATTAAAACTTATCGCTTCTGGTGGCATATCTAAATTTGATGAGCTGCCGCAGTTGGCAGAAATGGGTTGTGAGGGTACCATTATTGGAAAGGCGATTTATGAAAATAAAATTTCACTAAAGCAATTAGAAAATTATATTGTATCCAATGGATAATGAAAAATTACTTGTTGAAGAACTAGTGAAAAATGCCCTTTTTAGAATGGATGAGAGCACTCGAATGATACGAAAAAGTTTGTTGGAAATTTCTGAGGAAGAGGTGTGGTTAAAGCCGAATGAGTCTTTAAATAGTATTGCGAATTTACTACTTCACCTTAAAGGAAATATTACACAATACATACTATCTTCTTTAGGAGAAAAGGAAGACGAACGCGATAGAGATTCTGAGTTTAATCATCGTGGCGGAAAAACAAAATCTGAACTTTTTGAGACACTTGAAAACACTGTAGATGAAGCCAAACGTGTAATATTTGATGCGAGCGTTGATGATCTAATTAAAATAAGATCAGTACAAGGCTTTTCATTTTCAGGTGTTGGTGTAGTACTTCACGCAGTTGAACATTATTCGTACCATACTGGGCAGATTGCTTTTTGGGTAAAACAATTGAAAAATACTGATCTTGGTTTTTATGACAGTATCGACTTAAATATTAAAAATAAAAAATAGTGCTTTCAAAACGAATTATTCCTTGTTTAGATATTAAAGATGGCCGAACGGTAAAGGGGGTTAACTTTGTAGACTTAAGAGACGCTGGTGATCCTGTAGAACTTGCTGAATTATATAGTCAAGCAGGTGCTGATGAACTGGTTTTTCTAGATATTTCAGCTACAGAGCAAAAACGAAAAACATTAGCCGATTTGGTATATCACGTTGCAGAGAAAGTGAATATTCCGTTTACAGTGGGTGGCGGAATTTCTTCTGTCGAAGATGTCGATTTGTTGTTGCAAAATGGAGCGGATAAAGTATCGATTAATTCCTCTGCAGTAAAGAATCCGCAACTTATAAATGACTTGGTTGCAAAATTTGGCTCTCAATGTATTGTAGTTGCTATTGATGCGAAACAGATTGATGGAGAATGGATTGTACATTTGGTAGGAGGAAAAGTACCGACAGAACTACGATTGTTTGACTGGGCAAAAGAAGTGGAACAACGAGGTGCAGGTGAAATACTATTTACCTCAATGGATAATGATGGAACAAAAGACGGATTTGCAAATTCTGCCCTGGCAAGATTGTCAGTCGAATTAAATATTCCTATTATTGCCTCTGGTGGTGCTGGCAATATGCAACACTTCATAGATACCTTTATAGAAGGAAAAGCAGACGCCGCCTTGGCTGCAAGTGTTTTTCATTTTAAAGAAATCGAAATAGTAGAGTTAAAAAAAGAATTAAAAAACAACGGTATACCCGTACGTATCTAAATTAAAGACCAACTATTGATACGAGCAACAAAGAATGATAAAAAATTAGTAGTAGCTATCTTAATAGAGGCTTTTGAGCCTTTAAAAGAAGATAACTCTATTAATCTTGTAGTAAAACAAGATTCTAAACGTGTAGAACGCATGCAGATATTGATGGAATATTTATTTGATAAAGCCATGCGTACAGGTGAAATATTCTTGTCTGATAATCGGGCAAGTTGTTTATTAATCACATATGCACAACGTGATACCTTTAGTTTTGCAAAGCTATTCTCGACCTTACGCTTGGCTACACGCTGTATAGGCATTGAAAGAGTTGGCAAAATTTTACAAAGACAGAAAATTGTACAACGCAATTATCCAGAGGGCAATTATATTAGACCAATGATATTTGCAGTTAAAAATGAGTATAAAGGAACGGTGACGGCAGCCAAACTAATTATGCAGGTGTTTAAAGATTTTAAAGATAATGAGCTGCCTGTTATTGTAGATACAGCATCTGAAGATCATGTTCGCTTATATCAAAAATTTGGTTTAAAGATTTTCAATAAAGAAAAAGAATTGGGCTTCCCCATTTATCTTTTGAGAATGAATTAGAAAAAATGACAATAGACTTTAAAAAAAATTCAGACGGATTAGTACCTGCGATAGTTCAAGATGCAAGCACCAAAAATGTTTTGATGCTGGGTTATATGAATGAAGAGGCTTTTCAAAAAACACAAGAAACTAAAAAAGTAACTTTCTATAGTCGCTCAAAAAAAAGATTGTGGACGAAAGGTGAGGAGAGTGGCAATTTCTTAAATCTTGTCGAAATCAAGAATGACTGTGATAAAGATTCTTTATTGATTATGGTAAATCCAGTCGGGCCTACTTGCCACACCGGAAGTGACACCTGTTGGAATGAAAATAATGAACCTAATTTCGGATTCTTTTCGCAATTAGAACAAGTGATAAACCAACGAAGAACTGCAGCAGATGGCAGCTCTTCGTATGTGGCTTCATTGTTCGAAAAGGGAATCAATAAGATTGCTCAAAAAGTCGGTGAGGAAGCGGTTGAAACGGTTATTGAAGCTAAAGATGATAACGACGATCTCTTCTTATACGAGAGCGCAGATTTATTGTTTCACTACCTTATATTGCTTCAAGCTAAAGGCTTCACCTTAAAAGATATTGAGTCCGAATTGCGAAAACGTCATAAGTAAGCTTAGTTTCGATTCTTAAGTTCTGAAGCGCCACTAAGTTCTTTTCGAGTAATTACGGCATCACCTTTGAAACTTAAAACACTAGCACCTCTGGCCTCAATGTCAATAGATTCAGTAACTGACATAGCTGCTTCACTAGCATCTGTCATATCAATATCTAAACGGGCAACGGTCAAATCATAATCTCGAAAGTCACTGCTACCCGATAAATTTGCATCTAAGATCGTTGCGCTGCCAAATAGATCGAGTTCAGAAGCACCACGTAGATCGAATCGTAAATGATTAGCGTTTACTTCGCCATAAAGTTCAGAAGCACCTGTAAGTTCAATTCTGCCATCATTTACAATCCATTCATTCTCAAAGGTTATATTAGAAGCACCTTTAGCCTCAAACTTGTGAATATTGTTCGTTGTGATGTATGCTTTTAAAGTAGCATTACCTTTTACACTAGTGAAATTTTTAAGTTTAATAGTTAATGCATTATCTTCTCGTTGTACTAAAATACGATCATGAAGATTATCATTAGCTTCAATTATTATAGATTCTTCGGTATCAGAAAAGGTGATGTATGCATCAAAAGCATTTGATATTTTAATTTCGGAATAAGCAGGTATAGCATATTCTAAAGAAGTAATTTCTTTATCAACCCTAATGTGGTCATAGTCACACGAGAAAAGGGTTAATAGCATAAAAATACATACGATGGCTAATGATTTCGATTTTATTTTGATTGATTGCATTTTGATTGATTTTAAATGATTGATGAATTAAATTATTATTGTTCGCTTGAACCTAACGGAGGTGGATATATTGCAATGGGTTGCCAAGAGAAATCGGTTGGAAACCATTCCATAGCTGTATCACCTGAGTTTTTCGGCGAATTATTGTTTTTAATAAAAACCTGTTGATTTTTATTAAAAACATATCGTGTTTGAATTTTTTGATGTGCTGGTTTAAAAACTTTTGATAGTTCCATCTTACAAATTCTTTTTATACCTATTACGCCCCATATTAAAGACGCCTACTTTTATTCCTATTCCTGCGGAAAAACCATTGATACGATTTACGGGACTTTCAAAGAGGTCTATCTTGTTTGAAAAACGATATTTAACCCCAGCTTCTAACTGTAAATAGCGATTGATATTAAATAGCGCACTTATACCAGGTTCTAATACAAAAAGTAAAGCAACATCGTCTTCTGTAAAATTTATATCTTCATCGCGGTCTATAGTATCTTTATTTACATACCCTACTGCACCACCTCCTATAAGAATTGGAAAGGCAAGGTTTACCGCTGATTTACTAAAAAATATAGGCTCTAAATGTAAACCACCATAACCTCCGATTAGATCTTCGTTAAATCCATTTTGGCTATTGAAAGCATTTTGTTCTGAATAGAGAAAGTTTCCTGCAAATCCCACTTCAAATTTTTGATTTGCGACATAAGCAACTTTAATCCCTCCCATGTAAGAGTCTTTGTCATTAATTTCGCCAAGTGCAAAATTTAAACCAAGGTAAACGCCATGTACTACGTTGTTTCGGTCATTAAATACTAAGTATTCATCATCATCTTCTTGCGCATGACTAAATACGCTGATGCATACTAGCAGCAGTGCTGTAAAAAAATTTTGATTGTTCATATTCATATAATTTGATTGATTTAAATAGTAGACTAAAATCCTTTTGAAATGTTACATCTCTTAATTTTTTTTTAAAATTAAACGGATTACTTCCCCGAAGTTGGAAACATATCTTTTATGAGAATTAGTCCTTTTTTTCCGTCAATTTTTATCTTACCGTTTAGGCTTTTTCCGAAATCTGCATTTATTTCTCTAATGCGTTTTCCCTTATCAATAACCTTACTATCAACATTTTTATATGACTTTGGAAGACGAACCAAGCCTTGTTCTAAAGTAGCGCTAAATCGATGTGAAAAACTCGAAACATTTATACTTACCTCTGAAGATTCTTGTTCAATGGCAATATCAGCATCTGCAGGTATAATTTTTTCAATTCTGAAATCGGCTATTTTAAGTGTGATATCTACAGAATTTACTAATCGATCGAGGGCAATGGTGGTAAATTTTAAATTTCCGTAAATGCTACCAACTTCTGTTATAACCGCCTCATCTTTATTAGAATACAATTCTAAAGAAGTAATTTTATTTAAATCTAAATCTGAACCACTACTATTGATTCTTAACGTTTTAGCGTCAGAAAGATCAAGAGCACCATTCATAAGATCTATGCTACCATAACTGATGTTTTGCGCTCGAATTTTACCGAAACTCATGTCAATGGTAGCTTTATTTAAATTTTCATTGATGAATAAATCTCCATGTTCAACAGTGGCCTTCAATTTACCTGTCCAATCATCAATAATGATATCACCAAAGGTGTTAATGAGTTGTAGTTCTGCTTTTCTCGGCAAGAAAATCTCATAATCAATTTGAATATTACTTCGGTCGTAATCAAACGGATTGGCCTTTTCAAAGAAATTAGTAAACCAGTTATCACTCTTTTCGGCGATTTCACAACTAACCGAGACGAAATTTTCACTGTCTCTAAAAACTGGGGTTATACGTTTAAGTAAATCATCAGCAGTTTCCTTTTTTCTATGGTTTACCTTTACAATAACTTTTATTTGAATTTCATCGGTATCCCAGCCAGTGATATTGACGTTTCCATATTTATTATTTAACTGAAGTTCTCCTGCATTGGTCATAGCATAGGTCTTTGATATCTTTTTAGACACCTTTTCCTGCGCATTAACGGAGGTACTTATAACCAGCACACAGGCGAGCCATAGTATTTTTTTACAAAGTGTATCCATATTCATCATCTTGTATTTTAGAATCATTTATCTGTTTCAACAACTGTTCAATTAGTTCAATTCGTTTTTTATAGTTGCTAACAATGGCTTCTAGTACCAACTGATTGTCTAGGTTTTTTTGCATTTCTAATCGCAACTCTTCATATTCTTCATCTAGCTCATCCATAAAAGACAAAAAATCAATTTTATCTTCTTCTGAAAGATTCGGATTGTTTTTTACCAATTCTACTTGATAAGAAACAAGACCTTTGTAGTGCATATCAATATCTAACAGTTCTTTTGATGCAAACGTTGTATTGGTATCGTTTCTTAGTGATACGCCTATAAATCCTGCTATTCCGATAAGCAATAATACCGTTGCTGCAATCTTTAGCATAGGCGACCTCCAAAAAGGAATCACTTTAGGTTCTTCTTTTATTAAATCTTTTGAAATTTTCGCCCACATTTTAGAGTGATCAGCTTTATGATCATCAAACTCAGCTGCATTTTCTCGAATATGTTTTTCAAAATTGTCCATTACAATTCTTTTATAATTTCTAGTAATTTTTTCTTAGCTCTATGGTATTGTGATTTTGAAGTTGATGCTGCTATATCTAATACTTCAGCAATTTCTACATGATCATACCCTTCAATTAAATACAAATTGATAATTTGCTTATATCCTGTTGGTAGTTGTTCAATTCCTTTTTTTACTTTTTTAATTTCTACTGATTTTGTTTCTTCAACATATTCATCTGTTAAATGAAATTCATGCTTATCAATTGGTACAACAGCAATTTGTTTTTTCTTCAGGTAATTGATACTTCTATTAATCACAATGCGTTTAAGCCATGCGCCAAACGTACTTTCATAATTAAAGCTGCCAAGGTTTTTAAAAGCTGAAATAAAACTTTCTTGAACTATGTCTTCAGCATCTTCTTTATTTCCCAGCATACGCATACCAATATTAAACATAGCATCAACATATAGCATATATAGTTCATACTGTGAACTGCTATCACCATTCTTGCATTTTTCTACAAGAATTTGATGTGTAAAACGTATATCGGTTTCCAAGGTTTTCAATTGGATGCTTACCTAATCATTGCATATTTGTACTCTAAAGACAATTAAATCAATAGAGGGTTGCACGAATGTAGAAAAAAGTTGTAGTAAGCGAATACAAACTACTATTTACCTTTAGAAGTTTAATGGTAAATGCATAAAAAACTTTATAATCGGTTGGGTTATGATATTTCTAAAACCCCATTACTTTTGGTTGGTTCATTGACTATAGCATTTATTTTGGGTTGTAGAATCCAAATACCAATCGGCCAAAACCAGAGCATAAAAAATTCGCCCGCAAAATCACCAAAACTAACTTCTCGTTCTAGAATAATTGTTTTAAGGGTCTTAGCGCAGAAATATATACAATAAAAAATACTGAACATTGATAAAAGATGCATGGGGAGTATAATACCTATTATACCAGGAAATATAAATCCATTTGGATCAGTACTCATAGGGTCAAAACCACTAAAAATATTCGCCATAAAAAACATCAATAAGGTGATGTAAACTACCGGAATAAAAAAGAATATTTTAAACTTTTTAGTCTTCATGGTAATTGGCTTCTTAACTTTTGGCTGCAACCCAATGGCAATAGACCAAAACCAACCAAATAACAATCCCATGTAAATCAACATTATAACAGGAAAGTACGCCATCATATCGAACATAAAGCTAGGGTCAGGTTGCCCCGTCTTAGTAATATTACTAAACATCATGATCATCATTCCGAATTGGAAAATTAAAGGAATTCCGAACATTAAAAGAAATAGTATCCAGTGTTTAGCTTTTAAAAATAATGAGATCATTATAAGTAGAATTAATTTTATTGAATATTGATTATTTTGGCATAAACCTATTATGATCAGAAGGTTTAAAGTCTTTATTTACTTGGGCTTCATTTTTCAATTCAGAAATAATACTGTTCGACACCACTACAGGTTTGGGTTTTGTTTTTGGAAGTATTACTGTTTTAGCTTGAGCTGCTGCTGTCACTTTAGTTTTAGGGGTAACCATTGAAGATTGTTTAGTTTTATCTGCAATAATAGCTTCTGGTTTTTTTGGCTGTTTAAAGGCTTTGACACGACCTATACCAATGATTAAACTCACAAGTAATAATGCCAAACCAATATATAAAGACGTATTACTGTTAGATTGTTCTAACATTTTACTGAGTTCTTCTTGGGGTTGAATTGCATTAATATCTGGATCGGAAGGAAGATAGGTAACTTCCATTTGTGCCTGCGTTGGCGGATCGTTCAATGATTTTTTTCCGGAGAATTCATCTCCTAAAACGAAAAAGGTATATTCTACTTCATATAGTTTTATGGGTATACCTGCAATTTTAATGGTAGTTTCCTTGTATTGATCTGCTAATTGAGCGGTAGTAGTCGCTCCTTCATTACTAAGCCGTTCGTATTTTTGCTTTAATTCTTTACTTGTATCACCAAAGTGATCTCTTATAAACTGAATTCCAATGATAATCATTGCAAGGGGTAGTAGAAGGCCAATTACTTTTTTCATAAGTCCGATTTGGGTTAAGTAGGAATACCTTTTGGGTCTACTATTAACGTACAGATCAAAACTTTATTTAAAATCTATAAATATTTAAACTGAAAGTAATTTAATGTGAATCAAATTTTAGGGTTGATATTATTCTAAAACTTTAATTTTTAATTGTTATCGAGATATTGCCTCGTTTACGCCCTGAATCAACGTAAGCATGAGCAGACACAATTTCTTGTAGTGCATAGGTACGATCAATAAATGGTAATATTTGACCAGTATCAGCTAGGTTACAGAGCTCTTCAAGATGTTCTGTTTTTTCTTTGGTAAGCATTTTAATGCTAACAAAAGCACCATTTTTATGTAGAACTTTTTTTACATCAGCTTTGGTAGTTTTTCCAACAGCGTCGAAAACAATGTCATATTTTGCTGTGGTATCGGTGTAGTTTTGGGTTTTATAATCTACGATAGTAGTAGCTCCGAGGTCTGTCATCATCCCTAAATTCGAAGTGCTACAAACTGTTGTAACTGTAGCTCCGAAATAAGAGGCAATTTGAACAGCAAAACTTCCTACACTACCAGATGCTCCATAAACCAATATGTTTTGACCCTTTTTAATTCGGGCTTTTTCTAAAAGAAATAAGGCCGTCATTCCTCCGATAGGAAGACATGCAGCTTCTTTAAAACTTAACCGTTCAGGTTTAAAAGTTACAACACCATGCTTTGAAGTTTCTGGAAGACAAATATACTCGGCATGTGCACCAGTCTTTAACATCGTTGTTGTGCCAATCACCTGATCACCTACCTTAAATTTCGATACATTTTTTCCAATACCAACTACAACTCCAGATAGTTCGTGACCAAGAATTTTCTTCTTGGGTGTAAACAGACCAAAAATTAGCCGAGCAGGAAGCCAGAACAAAGCGGGAAAATCTGAAGCGCGTAGTCTTACATCACCAGATGTAACACTAGTGGCATAAATTTCAATTAATATTTCATTGTCTTTAGGAGCAGGCCGTTCAACTTCGGTCAATTGAACGACTTCCGGTGAACCATATTTAGTATAAACTGCAGCTTTCATCTTTTGATTGATTTGATTGATTATACATAAGACTACCGATTATTTAATTTGTTACGCTTTACCAAGTAAATTTTAACAAGTAACTATTTGCAGCTAAATATTTACAAGTTCTGTAACGATTGTATGGGTGATTCGTTTACCATGAACTACTTTTTTTATACGACATGCAACCCTGATCTTTTTTGAATGTCTATAAAAGGGAAATCAAAAAACAACAACAAAAATGATAAACAAAATGAATCAATCAGTATTCAAAATACGGCTTCGATGTAGCTGGTGTTTTGTCTTATTTTTAGTTGCATCGATAATGTATGCACAAGAAGATTATACCTTAAGTGGTACTATTACCGATAAAAGTAACGGGGAGACACTTTTCGGAGCCTCTGTTTTGTTAAAAGGAACCACAGTAGGAGTAATCACCAATGAATACGGATTTTACTCCTTAACTGCACCACAGGGTAGCTATACTGTAATTATTTCGTATTTGGGTTATTCAGAAATAGAGCAGGAGGTTACCCTTTCTAACAATCAACAAATTAACTTTGAAATATCAGAATTCTCCACACAATTGCAAGAAGTGGTTGTGACGGCAGATGAACCCGAACGTGCAGTATTGAAAAAGCCAGAAATGAGTACCGTAAAAATGAATATTGCTACCGTAAAGCAAATGCCTGTAGTAATGGGCGAAGTCGATATTCTCAAATCGTTACAAATGTTACCGGGAGTAACAAATAATGGAGAGGGAACTGGTGGTTTTCACGTGCGTGGAGGTGCCCAAGATCAAAACCTCGTTTTACTAGACGAGGCCATTATTTATAATACCTCACACATGTTTGGCTTCTTTTCTGTTTTTAATGCAGATGCCATAAAAGATGTAAAATTGTATAAAGGGGGAATACCAGCTCGATTTGGTGGGCGTGTTTCTTCCGTGCTCGATGTGCGCCAAAAAGATGGTAATAGCAAGAATTTTGCTGCAACCGGTGGTATAGGCATTATCTCAAGTCGATTAACCCTTGAAGCTCCTCTTTTTAAGGAAAAAGGTTCTTTTTTAATTGCTGGAAGACGTTCTTATGCCGACGTTTTTCTTAAGGCGTTTGGAAACGATAATAGTGTCTCTTTTTATGATTTAAATCTAAAAACAAATTATACCATCAATGATAACAACCGCTTATTTCTTTCTGGATATTTTGGTAGAGATTCTTTTAAACTAGGTGAAACTTTTAAGAGCTCTTATGGAAATTCAACCGGTAATTTAAGATGGAATCACCTTTTTAATGATAAACTTTTTTCAAACTTATCATTGATAGGTAGTAAATATGATTATGATTTAGGCTTAACATTTGCAGAGTTTGATTGGGTTTCTTCCATCACCAATTATAATTTGAAATATGATTTCAAATATTATTTAAGTGATAAATTTAAACTAGATTTTGGCCTAAGCGGAATATATTATGATTTCGACCCTGGCCAAATTAAACCAACATCATCTACATCTGCAGTAAACCCGCTATCTCTAGATCGAAAGAAAGCTTTTGAAAGCGGCATCTATTTAAATGCAGAACATAAGTTAAGCGAAAAGTTATCAATGCAATACGGCTTGCGCTACAGTGCATTTTCACGATTGGGAGGCCAGGCAATGAATGATTATGCAAATAATCAGCCCGTGATATATAATAATGCGCTTGATATTTATCAAAGAGGAACCGCCGTTGGAGAAACCAATTTTGATAAGGGAGAAACTATTAAAACCTTTGACAATTTAGAACCTAGAATTTCTTTGGCCTACCAGTTAAATGAAAATTCTGCAATAAAAACTGGTTTTTCTAGAGTGGCTCAATACATTCATTTGTTATCGAATACCGCCTCGGCAACACCTTTAGATGTATGGACACCCAGCGGACAGTTCATTGATCCGCAACTATCAAATCAATATGCTGTAGGGTATTTTAGAAATTTTAAAGAAAAGATGTACTCTTTAGAAGTAGAAGCCTATTTCAAGAATACTGATAATAGAATTGATTATATCGACGGATCAGATTTAATTGGTCAAAACACCATTGAAACAGAAATTTTGTCTGGAGAATCTAGAGCATATGGTCTCGAATTATTGCTGAGAAAAAATGAAGGTAATTTTACCGGATGGATCGCTTATACACTGTCAAAATCAGAACAACGTACTCCCGGAGGAAGCGCCGGCGGATTAGGTATAAATAATGGTAACTGGTACAATACCTCTTACGATCGAACCCATGATATATCGGTGTCAGGAGCCTATCGATTAAATGATAAATGGAGTTTTGCGGCCAATGTCGTTTTTCAAACGGGTAGACCGGTAACATATCCAAATAGTCAATATTCGTACGAAGATGTATCAATTGCTAGTTATGCGCCTAGAAATTCTGATCGATTGCCAGCGTATCATCGCTTAGATCTTTCGGTAAATTATAAACCAAACAAAAAACCGAATGCACGACTAAAAGGCGAATGGGTACTTGGTATTTATAATGCCTATGCAAGAAAAAATGCCGCTCAAATATCTTTTGGTCAAAATATTGACACGGGGGTTAACGAAGCTACTAGATTATCAATTTTCGGAATTGTCCCTTCAATAACTTATAACTTTAAATTTTAACACCATGCAGAACTATATAAAATATACAATTGTACTTGTTGCAAGCATCTTTTTTTCATGTGAAGATGTCATAGATGTTGAAGTGCAAAATGATTCAGAAAGGTTAGTTATTGAAGCTTCTCTAGACTGGGAAAAAGGGACGAATGGAAACAATCAAAGTATTGAACTACGTAAGTCAACTCCATTCTTTGATACTACTAGCAATACCCCTGTTACGGGGGCTTCCGTTAAAGTTACCAATGATTCTAACGGAGACGAATTTATATTCATAGATCAAAATAACGGGACTTATACCACCGATGCGTTTGTTCCTATAATCGATGCAACTTATTCCCTTGAAATCATTTATGGTGCAGAAGTATATACGGCTAAAGAAACCTTAATTGAAGTGCCTGATATAACGGATTTATTTCAAGGCACTGAAGACGGCTTTGATGATGAAATTCTTGAAGCCCATGTAGTATTCACTGATCCTCCTGAAGAAGGAAATAACTATTTATTTCGATATGATTTTGAGGATGAGCTATTGCCAGAATTAGAAGTAGGAGATGATGAATTTATTAATGGCAATGAAATCGATTGGTGGATAGAAATTGAAGAAGATGAAGAAACTGATGAGATAGAAGCTTTTCAACCAGGCGAAACAGTAGCTATTGAAATGTATGCAATTTCAACAGCCTACAAAAATTACATTGAAATACTCATTGAACAAATGGAAGGTGTTGATCTTTTTTCCTCAACACCAGTATTGGTTAAAGGTAATTGTGTAAACGAAACCAACCCTGATAATTATGCGCATGGTTATTTTAGAGTTACCCAAGTAAATAAAACAAGTTATACGTTTGAGTAATTAGACATATTTTTTAGTTGTTGATGAGCATCCGTTGTTGCATAGTTTTATAAACGAACAATAACGGATGTCTTTATATCCTTTTTAAAAAAAGTAGCATGAACCATTTTACCACCAAACGACAAAAAATTTTTCTATGATACTTTCTGATTTTTTCATCCAAACCATGGGAGCGTTTTCTTCAATTAGTCGTAGCTGAATCTCCATAGCGATTTCAAAATGTGTTTTCCATTCAAGATTTGAATGCGGTGTAATTACCCATTCTGATTTCGTGGGAATATAATACTGATGCTTCTGAAAATCTTTAGTATTGAATTCTGCGAAACGCAACCAATAGCCTTCAATACAGTTGTTATTTAAGGGGCCAATGAAAGCATTTGTACTTTGAAATGGTTTAAAAAGCTGACCTTTAAAACAGGTTTGATGTTCTATATCATCTACATCAATTTCTAATTGCTCAAGAGCCTTTTTCCCTTCCGTAGAGTGTAATAATGGAATTTGTACGTTTCTTATTTTTTCCATCTTCGTGAAAAACCGATCCCGTTTATTGGGTCCCATCAATCGATGGATAGGAGCAGTTATTTCAGGGTTTATAATATAGAATTTATAGGTTAATTCGATGTGTAGTAGTTGTTTAGTGAGCTTATCTTTCAGAACAAAATCTATTTCTCCTATAGTTCGGTGATCGTTCTTTATAGGCAAGTTATGCAGTAAGATATCATAAGCCTTTGAAGCTTCTACCAATTGTTTGAATACAAATTCTAATTGATGCCCTAACCTTATATTATGCGGTATGGCTTTGGGTTTAATGTGATCTATATTAAGTGTTGGAAAATCAAATTGTACAAGTCCGAATTGTGATTTTTCCCAAAGTGGTGGAGTATTCAAAAAACCAAGACATTGTTTTCTAATCATTTGTAACGAAGGTAAAACAAAGCGTTAAGTTTTCTTTAAAGAGAGCGATGCCTTTTCTTAAAATCGGTATTTTTATACTATGGCTATGAATACAAGAAAAGGTTTTCGGTTCTCAAAATACGAAGCACCGGAACAAACTCCCTTTGAAAAACTTTTTGAGATATTTCAAGAACTAATTACACATACTTCTGGTGATTTCGACGAAGCCATTGATTGGCTGCATGAGTTAGACAAAGAATATGAACTAACTACTGATGATTATACCATTGATGATTTTATTGAAGAACTAAAAGCCAAAGGCTACATACGAGAAGAATTTGAAGAGGGTGGAGGCGACCCTGCTGAAGATGGTGACGGAGATGAAGGTGGAAAGGGAAATGGTTCAATTACTATAACAGCAAAGATGGAGCGGATTATCCGGCAACGTGCATTAGATCAAATTTTTGGAAAATTAAAACGTAGCGGCACCGGAAATCATAAAACAGGAAAATCAGGTCAAGGTGATGAACATACTGGCGATATACGAGAATATCGCTACGGTGACGGACTTGAAAACATTTCAATGACCGAAAGCCTTAAAAATGCTCAGATCAATCATGGTATAGCCAACTTTAATTTAAGTGAAGCTGACTTGGTAGTAGAAGATACACAACACAAAGCTCAAATGAGTACCGTGCTAATGATTGATATTAGTCACAGTATGATTTTATATGGTGAAGATCGTATTACCCCTGCGAAAAAAGTGGCCATGGCTTTGGCAGAATTGATTACCACAAGATACCCCAAAGACACCCTTGATATTTTAGTTTTTGGTAATGATGCCTGGCCTATACCTATAAAAGATTTGCCGTATTTGAAAGTTGGGCCTTATCATACAAATACCGTTGCCGGACTACAATTAGCCATGGATATGCTGCGAAGAAAACGAAATACCAACAAGCAAATATTTATGATAACAGATGGTAAGCCTAGTTGTCTTAGAATGCCAGATGGCACCTATTATAAGAATAGTGTAGGCCTTGATGATTTTATTGTTGAAAAATGCTACAATATGGCAAGGCAAGCCCGAAAATTACACATTCCGATTACGACCTTTATGATTGCTGAAGACCCTTATTTGATGCAGTTTATTCGTCATTTTACAGAAGCAAATAAGGGAAAAGCATTCTTTACAGGGTTAAAAGGCTTGGGTGAAATGATTTTTGAAGATTACGAGAATAATAGAAGAAAAAGATTGAAATAAGACCATTGGAAATCTCAACGAAATCGAAAGCGATTTCGTTAAAAGAGAATTTTCGAATTTATTAAAAAATATGAAATTGAATTATAAAGAAATCTCCACATTAGGAGCGTTAAAAAAAGCAGGATATCAAACAAAGAGTATTAAAGATGAACTTCGTGAAAACCTTAGAGAACGTATAAAAAACGGACAAGAATCGTTTGAAGGAGTTTGGGGATATGAGAACTCGGTGATTCCAGAATTAGAGCGTGCTATTTTGTCAAGACATAATATTAATTTATTAGGATTGAGAGGACAAGCCAAAACACGTTTGGCTCGTTTGATGGTGAATCTGTTAGATGAATATATACCTATAGTTGAAGGCTCAGAAATAAATGATGATCCTTTAGCACCCATGTCGCGTTATGCGATTGAATTGATTAAAGAGAAAGGAGACAAAACGCCTATTGCATGGTTACCAAGAGAAAACCGTTTTTTTGAGAAACTGGCAACGCCAGATGTTACGGTAGCTGATTTAATTGGTGATGTTGACCCAATAAAAGCAGCAAATTTGAAATTGTCTTATGCTGATGATCGCGTGATTCACTTCGGAATGATTCCGAGAGCAAACAGGTGTATTTTTGTGATCAACGAGCTTCCTGATTTACAAGCGCGTATTCAGGTATCTTTGTTTAATATTTTAGAAGAAGGTGATATACAAATCCGTGGTTTTAAATTGCGCCTTCCGTTAGATTTACAATTTGTATTTACTGCAAATCCTGAAGATTATACCAATCGAGGGAGTATAGTTACTCCTTTAAAAGATAGAATTGGTTCACAAATTTTAACCCACTATCCAGAAAATATTGAAATAGCTCGAAAAATCACAGAACAAGAATCTATTTTAGACGAACGTCAAAAAGATGCCGTTTACATTCCTGATATTGCAAAAGACTTATTAGAGCAAATAAGTTTTGAAGCCCGTGATAGCGAATATGTTGATGCAAAAAGTGGTGTTAGCGCAAGAACCAGTATTACTGCATTTGAAAATTTGCTAAGTACTGCTGAACGTAGAGCTCTGCTAAGTGGAGCAGATAAAACTACTATTCGATTAAGTGATTTTGTTGGTGTTATTCCAGCAATTACCGGAAAAATAGAATTAGTATATGAGGGAGAACAAGAAGGTGCTGACGGGGTAGCTTCTATATTAATTGATGATGCGGTTAAAACCTTGTTTGATTCTTATTTTCCTAAAATAAATAAGTTACAGCGCAAAGATGAAGAAACCCCATATGATAATTTGTTGCATTGGTTTTTTCAAGGTGAAGGTTTCGAACTTGAAGACGATTATACTGATGAAGAATACAAACGTACGCTTGACAGCATTCCAGAATTAAATCAATTAATAAAAGAATATCAACCGGAATTTCCGAAGGAAGATGTCTACTTTTTAAAGGAGGTGCTTCTATGGGGATTAGTAGCTCACAATAAATTAAGCAAACATAGGTTCAGCGAAGGCTATCAATTTAAAGATTTATACGGAAGCTTTATAAGCGGATTATAATTAAAAAAGCCCTAACATCATGTTAGGGCTTTCTTTTTCACAACAATTTTCTTCCACTAAACCTGCTGATATGCAGGTAAATTGAAAATAAATGAGCTACCTTCTTTAGGCTTGCTCAAAACCGTTATAGTAGTGTCATGTAACTCCATGATTTTTTTAACAATCGCCAGTCCTAAACCTGAACCTTGTTTTTTAGCACTTTCATCAACCTGTTTATAGCGATCAAATATAAATGGTTGCTCATTTACAGGAATACCAGTTCCAGTATCGGTGATATTGATTTCAATGTTCTTGCCTATTTTCTGCAATGACAAAGTCACTTTACCTTTGGGTTCGGTATACTTTATGGCGTTTTCAATCAAATTCTGTAATGCACGTTCGACCAAGCTTACATCAGCAAAGACCATGCTATTTTGCTGAGGATTATCTAATTGTAGCTCTATTTGTTTCTGTTGCGCTATAACTTTAAACTTAGCAATTAAATCATGTGATAATTCTGTAATAGAAAAAGGTTCTTTAACGGGAACAACTTGTTCTGCTTCTAGCTTAGAATATTCAAAAAGCTGATTGATCAACTTAGAAAGTTTGTCGACATTACTATGCGTAATTTGAAGGTACTCTTGTTTCTCTTCTTCCGATAGTGTATCTCTTTTCATTTGTAGGGTTTCAATATACCCTTTTAAAATGGCTAGTGGTGTTCTTAAATCGTGAGAAACATTGGCAATTAATTCTCTTCGAAGTAAATCTACCGATTGCATTTTATCCATATTATCAACTATAGTATCAGCCATTTCATTAAAAGAATTTGCAAAAATAGAAATGTCTGAATCATCAGGATTTTCAATTCGCGCTGACAAATCACCATCGCTAAACCTACGTACAGTTCCTGTTATTAAACGAAGGTTTTTCGTTAAAAACCAAATGGCTATTAATCCTATTAAAACAGTAAAAAACATCGTTAATATGAAAGAACCTAGTCCGAGTTTAGCAACGTATTGCCCTAGAAGCGTACTACTAACTTCTTGAAATTTTTTACCCGCTAAAACAATGTATACAAATCCATTATGACCATCAATAGCATAAGGTGCCGCTGAAAATATTTTTTGCTGTTCGGCATCTCTTGGGTCATCACCTAAAATGAAGTTTTTACCATCGTCAGCAATAAAGGAATTTATTGGAGCCAAAGAAACACTTTTAGTTGCATCTTTATCGTTCGGATCTAATACAACCGAGTATAAAATGGAACCTTTTTGGTCTAATAAATACACTTCAATTCCGCGGTTTACCGCCATCATATCATGCATTAAATCACCAAATAATGGCTTATTTACAGAACCATCTTCTAAAAAAGGAGATGCATTGGTGAATTTTTCATCAATCACATGTTTCGCCACATCCGCATTTAGGCGCTGAGTTGTTTCCTCGTTATGCATATTAGCCAGATAACTGGTAATACTGATATACGATATACCCATTAATAAAACTAAAAGTATAAAAGCTAACCATAACTTCTTTACCAATTTAGGTGTCAACGTTTTAGCTGTTTTGCTCATATAGTTATGTCTTCATTAAATTTATATCCAACTCCCCAAGTTGTTAAAATGTAATTAGGGTTTGCCATATCAGATTCGATTTTGGCTCTTAAACGATTAATATGTGAGTTAACGGTATGCTCATAGCCTTCAAAATTATAACCCCAAATCATATCTAATAGTTCCGTTCGGGTATAGTTTCTACCAGGGTTCGATGCCATTAAGACCAAAAGTTCAAATTCTTTCGGTGACAACTCCACTTTTTTATCATCTAATACAACCCTTCGTCTATCGATGTCAATTAACAGTCCATCAGCAGATATTACAGTTGAACTTTGATTCTGAATATTTGAAGCGGCTGTTCTTCGCATTACTGCTTTTACGCGCGCTAATAACTCCCGAATACTAAAAGGCTTAGTAATATAATCGTCTGCTCCCATTTCTAAACCTAAAACGCGATCAATTTCTTCTGATTTAGCAGTTAACATTATAACCGGGGTGTTCTTTTTTTCACGTAATCTTTTACAAATCGTTACCCCATCCATCGTGGGTAAAGTAAGATCTAACAGAATTAGATCATAATCATGCTCTAAAGCCATTTGCAAGCCAACCTCACCATCAGTTGCCTTGGAGGTAGTATAAATAAGATCGGTAAGATGAATTTCCAACAATTTTACAATTTCAGGATCATCTTCAATTATAAGTATCTGTTTCATAATTAATTGGTTACGAAAGAAGTTAAAAAGTATCACACAATTATCACAGGAATCTCAAAAATGATAAACGGTGCAAAAACTTAGGGTAATGGCCATGTTTATTATGGTTTACTACATGAACACAAAAATTAGAGTCGAGAATCTCACAAAAACCTAACAGAATTTCTATCAAAGTTTACTTTTTCGTGATCAAATTCCAATGATATAAGACTTAGTTTGTTAAATAAACTATAAAATGAAAAAGATGGAAAGAAAACTACTTTTAAAAATCCCCAATCAAAAGATGTCATTTTTATGGCGATATTGGGGTATATCTTTAATCCTGTTGGTAGGTTTGTTCTCTAGTAATCTGAATGCTCAAGAGAACTCTGTAGAAGCAGGTGAAATCGTAGGAGGTCCTTTTGAGTTTTGTGTTGACGGTACTCCTGATATGGTTTCCGGATTATCACTA
>CANMAW010000007.1 GCA_947495915.1 Maribacter algarum (ex Lu et al. 2025) (nom. illeg.)
ACCGATGCGTTTGCGGTCTATACCGTAACTTTAACTGGTGCGATTTCTGAAAACGTAACGGTTGATTATACAACTGTTGATGGTACGGCTGTAAATCCTACGGATATTACAACAACATCTGGTACGATTACTTTCACTCCAACAGTAAACTCTTTTGATATTCAAGTGCCAATTATTGATGACTTGGTAATCGAACCTACAGAGAACTTTACCATAGTGCTTTCCAATATTCAGTCGAACTTAGGTCTTGGAATTGTGGGTCCTGATACTGCTAATGGTACTATCAATGATGATGATGCTAATGCTGGTGATGGTATTGCTTTTGATAATACTAATGTAGTGGTTACAGAAGGTACGGATGCGTTTGCGGTCTATACCGTAACGCTTACAGGAACTATTTCTGAAAACGTAACTGTTGATTATACAACTGTAGATGGTACGGCTGTAAATCCTAATGATATTACTACGACTTCGGGTACAATCACATTTACGCCAACAGTAAACTCTTTTGATATTCAAGTGCCAATTATTGATGACTCGATAATCGAGCCTACAGAGAACTTTACTGTAGTACTTTCTAATGTACAGTCGAACTTAGGTCTTGGAATCGTGGGTCCTGATACCGCGAATGGTACTATCAATGATGATGATGCTATTACAGGAACAGGAATTGCATTCACGAACACTGAAGTTGTTGTAACTGAAGGTACTGATGAGTTTGCCGTTTTCAATGTAACACTTACAGGTGCGATCTCTGAAAATGTAACTGTTGACTATACCACTGTAGATGGTACAGCTTTAAACCCTGGTGACATTACAACTACATCAGGTACCATTACTTTCACACCGACCGAGAATTCGTTTGACATTCTTGTGCCTATTACTGATGATATGGTGATTGAACCAACGGAAAACTATAGCGTAGTTCTTTCGAACATTCAATCGAACTTAGGTATTGGTTTTGTGAATGGAAACACAACAAACACAGCAAACGGAACTATTAATGATGATGATGCTATTACAGGAACAGGAATTGCATTCACGAACACTGAGGTGGTTGTTACTGAAGGAACGGATGATTTCGCTATCTTCAATGTAACCTTAACAGGAACTATTTCTGAAAATGTAACAGTTGATTATACGACCGTTGACGGAACTGCTGTAAATCCTAGCGATATTACAACAACTGCTGGTACGATTACCTTCACACCGACTGTAAATTCTTTTGAAATTCAGGTACCGATTATTGATGACTTGGTAATCGAACCTACAGAGAACTTTACCGTAGTGCTTTCCAATATTCAGTCGAACTTAGGAATTGGTTTTACTGACGGAAACGCAACCAATACCGCTAACGGAACGATCAATGACGATGATGATCGTGAAATTATGGTAGAGCCTTACGATGAAGAAGTTACTGTAATGTGCGGTGAAGAAATACCAGAAGTGCCTACGCTAGTATTCTTCGGTGGATGTGGAGATTATGTAGTTGATTTTAATGAAGAAATTCAAACCTCTTCTGAATCTGATGATTACATGATTATCAGAACATGGAATGTAACTGATCAATGTGCAAACACTGCCACTTTTGAACAGGTTATCATTGTAATGCAAATAGAGAAAGAATTCATCGCAATTGATATTTGTATCGAAGACCCTGCTATTGATTTAACCAACTATTTACCAACTGGTTTTGACACCAACGGAACCTTTACTCTTGAAAATGGGGAAGTATTAAACGGTGGTTCATTTGACCCTTCAAATTATGAAGTAAATGAATACTTAATTTCATATGCTTCAGAAGAAGGTGATTGTAAATTCTATGCAGACTTTACCATTAACATCAACGCAGATTGTTTACCATGTGACCCTAATGATATTGTTACCTCTAAAACAATTACTGTAAACGGTGATGGCATCAATGATTATTTTGAGATCACTGGATTAGAAAATTGTAATTATGTGTATCATGTGATGATATTCAACCGATGGGGAGCGAAAGTATATGAATCAGAAGACTATCAGAATGATTGGGGCGGTTTCGCACCGAATAGTTCTGTGGGATCAGCTGGAATACTTCCTACCGGAACCTACTATTTCATGATCAATCTAAAAGGAACCGATTTCGAACCTGTGAACGGATACATCTACATAGGATCAAAATAAAAACAACCCCAAATGTTAAACATTAAAAGACTCTTAACCACCATTGTTTTTGTTGTAGTTACCTCAGCAAGTGCACAACAGTTACCACAGTTTACGCAGTATGTATATAATACCATGTCTGTAAATCCTGCTTATGCCGGAAGCAGACAAACCTTAAACGTTACTGCTTTACACCGTAACCAATGGGCAGGAATTGAAGGAAATCCTACCACCAGTACCTTATCGGTTCATTCACCGGTGAAGTTTAGTAGAATTGGACTGGGATTAACTTATATAAATGATAATTTAGGTGACGAAAGTACCAATTATGTTTACGGAAATGTTTCTTATACAGTGCCATTAAGTCAAACTGTAAACATGTCTTTCGGATTAAATGCAGGCTTCACCAATTACGATTTGAATACACCAGATATTAATGATCCGTTTTTCTCGGAAAGTTTTTCGCAATGGAACCCTAATTTAGGTGCAGGTATTTATGTGAGTAACCGTATGTGGTATATAGGTTTCTCCTCCCCTAGACTTTTAAACACAGATTTAAACAAAGGGGAATTCGCTGCCATCGAAAGAAACAGTTACTATACCATCGGTGGTGTTGTTTTTGACCTTAGTGAAGAAACCAAGTTTAAAACCACTGCGATTGTTAAATTCACAAACGGTGCTCCTGCAACCTATGATGTTACTGCAAACTTTCTGTTTTTTAGTAAGTTTTGGATTGGTGCTTCTTATCGCTTTAACGATGCTGATAGTTTTGGGGTCTTAGCGGATTATCAAATTTCAAAATCATTTAGAGCTGGTTACGCCTATGACGTACCTACTTCAGAAATTAGACCGTATACAGGAGGTACTCATGAAATTATACTAATTTATGAATTACCAATCAAACGATTAGGAGGCGTAAAATCACCACGTTTCTTCTAAAAAAATATAACGCATTAAAAAAGCCCTTTTCCGTAAGAAAAAGGGCTTTTTATATTCTAATTCTAGATTAGTATATGAGAAGATTACTCTAAAATACCATCAACAATACCATACTTAACAGACTCTTCAGCCCCCATCCAATAATCTCTATCGAAATCTTTCATAACACGGTCGTAATCTTGACCACAATTATCCGCTAATATTTTGGCACTTAATTCCTTCGTTTTAATAATTTCTTTCGCCTGTATTTCAATATTTGAAGCTTGACCTCTAGCACCACCACTTGGTTGGTGAATCATTACTTGTGCATGAGGTTGAATAAAACGTCTTCCTTTTTTTCCAACTGATAGTAGAATAGACCCCATTGAAGCAGCCAAACCTGTACAAATTGTTGAAACCGGACTTTTCAAAGATTTAATGGTATCGTACATAGCAAAACCAGAGGTCACGTACCCCCCAGGACTATTAATATACAATTGAATTTCTTTGTCATTCTGCATATCTAAATATAACAGCCTGTCTATCACATGTTTTGCCGTGTCATCATCTACCATACCCCATAGAAAAACTTTACGTTCTTCTAACATCTTTTCATCAATAGCTTCTTGTATTTTTCCTTTTTTTGAACTCATTTTTCAATTTCTTGGTAAGCCCCAAAATTAATCAATTATTTAAGAAGTTGGTAATGTTTGCATTTCAGAAATAAAAATATTGTTATGGCACGAATACAACTTCTAATTCAATAAAACTTCTCCTTTTTTAGGAGACTAAAAGTGCTAAAAAATTACCGTTTATCGATAAAAATCACCGACGAGATACTCTTTTTTGCTTCACAAAAACCTATAAAAATTGCGCTTAATCGAAAAAAGAAACCAAAGTCCAATTTTACCCTACATTCATCGTTTAAATACCGCTAACAAACACATTGCCATTAACTTGTCTTATAATTAAAAGCGTAACAAAATCTAAATAAAAAAGATCTAAAAGCTCATTAAAACAAAAATGACTTTGCGCCTAATAAGACTTTTATTAAGAAAAAGTACCATGATCAAAATTAAACAAACTGTAACTGTTTTAGTTCTTTTATTTGTCTCACAAATGAGCTTAGCTCAGTTCGGGTCGCAACAAAAAGGCGACTACTACTTTAACCAATTTTCATATTCAAAAGCAATTGTAGAATATGAAAAAATGATTTCGAATGACTATAAAACAGACTACGCTCATGAACGATTGGCGGAATGTTATTTATTAGTTAGAGATGTTAAAAAAGCTATTCCGCACTTTCAACATATAATACATGGCGCTGACATTTCTTCTGACATGTATTTTAAATATGGTATGGCACTTTACAGTATTGGAGATAAAGCAGGTGCTGCTAAATGGTTAAAAAAATATAAGAAATACAATAAAAATGATTCGCGGGTAAAAAAGTTTTTGAAAGATGGTAGTCTTGCATCTGTGGTTTTCAATAGTAGACAACGTTATGATGTTGAACCCGTTAATTTCAATTCTGAAGAAAGTGATTTTGGTGTTTTTGCTCGAGAGGGCAACCTATATTTTTCTTCCGCTAGAAAAGATCAATCAGATTCAAAACTTTACGGTTGGAACGCTGAACCCTGGTTAGATTTATTTGTAGTCAATGAAGATGATGATACAGATACCCCAACTAAATTGAAAGGAAACGTAAATACTGAATTTCATGAAAGTTCTTTAGTGTTTACAACCGACTATAAAAACGATACTGTAGTTTATTTTACACGAAATAATTATTACAAAAAGAAAAAGAAATTAGGATTAGATTTAGAACTAAATCTTAAAATTTTTAGTGCTATTCAAGAAGAAGGTGAATGGAAAGTGAACAGAAACTTAACAATTAATAGTGATTATTATTCAACGGGTCACCCATATGTTACCAAAGATCGTAAACGCTTGTATTACACTTCTGATCGTGAAGGAGGTTATGGAGGTACCGATATTTACTATTCGATAATTCATGATCGAGGTGGTATTGGCAAACCTATTAACGCAGGTCCCATTGTTAATACCGAGGGTAATGAAATGTTCCCGTTTGTGAACGCAGAAGGTGTTCTATTTTTCTCTTCAGACGGTCATGTAGGCTTCGGACAAATAGATATTTTCTCTACTGTTTTAAATGAAGAAAATGAAATTGTAGATGTAATCAATTTGGGTAATTCAATCAATAGTTCGGCAGATGATTTTGCCTATTTTGAATATGACACTGGTGGCACTGGCTATATTAGCTCTAATCGCGATGGTGGTGTTGGTAGTGATGATATTTACAAATTTGAGTTTACTCCGTCATTATCTGTAGAAGGTAGTGTTGCTGATGCTATAAACTTACAACCTCTTGATAGCGTACAAATTACTATAATTGATCAAGTTACGAATGATAAAATTGCGGAGCTAATTACTGATAAAAATGGATACTACAAAACATTTATAGATCGAAAGAAGACCTATATGATTGAAGCTGTTCGCAAAACGCATCCTACTAAAATCGTTTATTTCAACACTAGTAACACGTTAAGAAATACACGAAACATTCAACAAAATATTATGTTAGAACCTGTTCTCGATTTGAAAGTACTAGCAGATTTGAATAAAATTTATTTTGATTTTAATAAAAGTGATATTCGCCCTGATGCAGCAAAAGAATTAAATAAAGTAGTTAAACTTATGACCGAAACTTACCCAGAAATGGTTATTCGGTTAGAGGCTCATACTGATCCTGTGGGTAGTAATAGCTATAATGATCAATTATCAGAACGAAGAGCGAAATCAACCTACGAATATTTAATAGCTAACGGAATTCCTAAAAATCGTATTCTATCTTATCAAGGTTTCGGAAAACGAAAAACCATTAATGGATGTACCGGTAAAAGCGATTGTACAGACGAGGAATTAGAATTGAATAGACGAACAGAATTTCCAATTATTCAAATTAAAGGAGCGATTGACGATTTAAATACTTCAATCACTAAAACCAAATAAACTCGAATTACATTTCGAAATGTAAATAATCTACTCCTCTATTTATTATTAAATGGGGGAGTTTCTTTTTAAGAGCGCTTTATTTTATTCCTATATATTTGCTGAAATCTTATAAAAATAAAGAGCCATGAAAAAATACATACTTGCCTTAGCACTTGTTGCATTACTTCTAGTAGGGTTTAAGTCCATAGCCACCATTGAAATTCAAGAAGAATCAATTTTAGAAAAAGTGGCAAATGCCCATGGGTTGGCAAATTGGAAAAATGTAGAAGAAATTAAATTTACTTTTAACGTTGATAGAGACACTACACATTTTGAAAGATCGTGGCAATGGAACCCTAAAACTAATGATATTACAGCCTCTTCAACGGAAGGTGTTATTTCATATAATTGGGCAACTATGGACAGTATTGCCTATAAAACCAATGGTGGGTTTATTAATGATAAATTTTGGTTACTAGCCCCCTATCAACTCGTTTGGGATGCTGAGAATATTACACATACCCATACGAAAGTTTCTGAAGCTCCAATTAGTAAAAAAACAATGCAAAAGCTAACAATCGTTTATGGCAACAAAGGTGGTTATACACCAGGCGATGCCTATGATTTTTACTTCGGAGACGATTTACTAATTCAAGAATGGGTGTTTCGAAAAAGCAATCAGACTGAACCTTCAATGATAACCACTTTTGAAGATTACAAGGAGATAAACGGACTTAAAATAGCAATGGCGCACAAAATGAGCGAAGGTAATTTTAATCTTCATTTTACTGGTGTTGAAGTGAAATAACGGGTATTATGTTTGGTTGTAATCTAAAGAATTATTGATATGAATTTAAAATTGGTTTTGCTTTGTGTATTCTCATTTACCACACTTACCGCTCAAAATCAGCATGAAGGTATTATACTAGATAGTGAAACCAAAGAACCCATTGAATTTGTAAATATCTATAACAGTATTGATTACACCTTAAGTAATGAAGACGGGCGTTATAATTTAAATTCTGAACAAGATTCAGTAATTTTTTATAGAGTTGGTTATGACAATTTTGAAACTACTTTTTATCAACTAAAAGACACTATCTTTTTAAATAAAAGCGTTTTTGAATTGAATGAAGTCGTTGTCACCAATGCTAAATCTTTATGGGATAAGGTTAGAGACTCCATTAAAAACAACTATCGAATTACACCTTATAAAGAAAAGTTTTTTCTACGAAGTATTTTGAAGTATAACGATACAATATCAAGAATACAAGACTTACATGCTAAGTTGAAGCGCAAAACTTTACTCTACCATAAAGATTTAAAATTAGATAAAAAAGATTTTGAAGTTGAGATTTTAAACATGCGTAAAGTAGGTCAAATAACTGATCGAAATAAAGTTTATTTTAAGTACCCATCGCTTTTCGATCTACTCTCTAGTTTTGTACGACTTAATGCTAGTGGAGATAACTTTGTTTTAACAGAGAAAACTTTCGAAAATTCTGAAAAAATAAAACTAGAGTTTAAAGGCAAGCCCAACACCACAGCTTCACCTATATCTGGATTTTATATCATAAACACTTCAAATAACGCATTCGAAGAATTTCATGTTCATCATAAATATGATAACCCTAAGTTCAATGAAAAGCGATGGTTACGCTATCGAACATTGGAGTATGAACTTTCAGTAATTTTTGAAAAAAATTTAATAGAGAACAAATATTTTATTCGCACCGCAAAGAGTCATGAAATTGTTGAAGCAACGGATGCAGACCACTCGTTCAACGAAAAATACGATATGAGTTTTATTTTCTCTAGTTATGATAATTTTAAAGATTTTCCGGTGTCAAAAAACACCAATGTTACCAAAGATCTTTTCAAACTTAAACATGCTTACGATGCTAACTATTGGCAATCACAAAACCAATTACTACTTACCAAAGAAATGGAAGATTTCATACAAACAATGACCTTAGAAAATGAAGTTTTTAAGGTAAATTCAAATATGAATTAGTGTCCTTTTCTTTTAAGTACATAAGTCGCAAATAAAATAAAACTTGCACAAACTAATAAAATATAAAAACAGGTTACTAAAGACGAACTATCGGCTATTTTACCAAGAATAGGTGGTGCACATAAAAAACCGGCATAGCCTGAACCTGCAATAAAAGACACCCCCTGCGAAGATTCAACACCCTTAACATTGCCTCCTATTCTAAAAAACTCGGGCACCATTGCAGAAAAACCCAATCCGACTAAGGCAAAACCAAATATCACCATGTAAGTAAGAGTAGAAAGTACAGCTACATAACCAATTAATACCAATAGCGCACCTAAGGCAACCATTTTTACTGATCCCATTTTTGAGCTAATACTATCACCTAAAAACCGACCTAAGGTCATGGTGATTTGAAATCCTAAAAATCCCGCACCCCATAAGGCCTCGGGAGCGATACTAATTTCCTTGAGGTATAACCCGCTCCAGTCTACAATGGCACCTTCACTACCCATTGCTATAAACGATATAATTCCAAGTAGAAGTAGTGGTTTAAACATGCTAAAGCTAAAACCTTCCTTTTCAATTGACGCTGCAACAACATGTTTGAAATTTTTATGAAAAATCAAATTCACTAATACCACGAGTGCAACGGCTATACTCATATGCAAAATTGGGTTATCTAAAGGACCTATTAAGAAACTTCCTAGGCCTGCCAGAACTCCCCCTAAACTAAAAAAGCCATGCGCCGCGGACATGAATTTGGCATTGTCTTTTTTTTCTACCTCTGTTACCAAGGTATTCATGGCAATATCAGTAAAACCGTTGGTAGCACCAAAAACAAATAAGGCCGCCATTAAAGTATAAAAACTAGGAGCGATTAAAGGTAAAAGAGCAGCAACACTACTACAAAGAACACCATACCACGTGGCCTTACCTACCCCTATTCTATCAATAATGGTAGATGCAATTGGAAAAAATGTAAAAACCCCAAGAGATAAAAAAAATATTGCAACACCCAATTGTGACTTATCAATAGCCAATTTTTCTTGAACCGTAGGAATATAAATAGCCCAGGTACCAAAAAGAATATTTAAGCTTGCAAAAACCCAAGCCGGTCCGAAATATCTCGAATTGGAGAGTATCAACTGTAAAGAATTCATACTTCAAAACTATTGATAATTAGTGGTAACCTCTAAGCGATTTCCATCTAAATCTAATGTCTCAAACTCATAATAGCCATCACCTGTTTTTCGTGGTCCTTTTAAAATTTTAAAACCTGCCTTTTGTAACTCAACTGCTTTAGCATCGACAGCCTTCATAGAATTGACACCAAAGGCCAAATGAATAATTCCTAAATGTTGTTGTATCTCAACATCATTTTTATTTTTCGGAATGTCATTTTTCTGCATAATTTCGAGTCGCGCACCAGACTCAAACGTTAAAAAGTAGCTTTCAAAATTAGTTATAGGGTTGGTATACTTGTCATTAGCAACCGCATCAAAATAGGTGATGTAATAGTTTTTTAAAGCTTCCAACTGTTGGGTCCAAATGGCTACGTGCTCTAAAATCATAGCTTTTATTTTACTATTGGTTTGCTAAAATGCCTTCTTTCAAAATTTGACCAAATCGGTACATATCTTCATAAGAACAATAAAATGGAGCTGGTGCCAACCGTATCACATTAGGTTCACGCCAATCAGTTATCACTCCTCTTTTCATAAGGTAATCAAAAATTGGTCGCCCTTGACCATGCAGAAATACGGATAACTGGCAACCTCTATCCTCAGGGGTGATGATTTCGAACGTGCTTTGTTCTACTTCTTCATCAATAGACTTTAAAACAAACTCTAGGTAGGCAACGATTTTATTTCTTTTAGCAATTAACGCATCCATACCAACCTCTTCGAACATTTCAAGCGACGCTAAATAGGGCGCCAAAGACAATACCGGCGGATTGCTAATTTGCCATGCATCAGCTGTGTCAATGGGTTCAAACTCTGGTTTCATCAAAAACCGAGTTTCTTTTTTTGTACCCCACCATCCTTCAAATCTTGGAATTTTTTTATTGTTTAAATGTCTTTCATTTACAAACACACCTGAGGCATTTCCGGGTCCACTATTCATATATTTATAACTGCACCATGCAGCGAAATCTACATTCCAATCATGTAATTTCAATTCGATATTTCCTGCTGCATGCGCTAAATCCCATCCCACAAAGGCCCCTGCAGCTTTTCCTGCTGCCGTTATGGTTTCCATATCAAAAACTTGCCCTGAATAATAATTGACACCTCCAATTAAAACAAGCGCTAATTCATCACCTATTTCTTCTATCTTTTTTACAATATCTTCTGTGCGCCAATAATTCTCTCCATCTCTTTTTTTAATCTCTACTATCGCATCTGAAGGTTCAAAACCATGAAATTTCACCTGACTTTGAAACATATATTGATCAGAAGGAAACGCTTTTTCCTCACAAATAATCTTATAACGCTTATCTGTAGGTCGATAGAATGATACCATCAGAAAATGCAAATTCACCGTCAAGGTATTCATCACAGATACCTCATTCATCTTTGCACCAACAACCTTTGATAGCGGCGCTGCCAATCGCTCATGATAATCCCACCAAGGTTTCTTACTATGAAAGTGACCTTCAACTGCTAATTCTTTCCAATCGGTCATTATTTCATTTACAAATACTTGGGAGCTTTTTGGTTGAAGACCTAGAGAGTTTCCTGTAAAATATATCACTTGTTTGCCATCTACCTTCGGAAAATGAAATGCATCGCGATATTTACGAAGTGCATCATCCGCATCTAAATTTTTGGCAAATTCTAAGGTATTCTGAAATAACATGACAACTTTTTTTCAAATTTACGACTTGAATATGAAAACGAGCTATGCGACTATTTAATTCGCATTTCAATGAGATGTTTTTTAAAACCTACTTTTTCGTACGCACGTATGGCCGCCGGGTTGTCATCATAAACCGTAAGTCTTACTTCGTCAAGTCCTTTAGAGGCAGACCATTTTAAAAGCTCATCTACAATCAGTTTATTCAAACCTTTTCCTCGAAACTCAGGTTTGGTGTACATAAAACCCAAATACGAATAGTATTCATGGTTCAAATAAGGTAACGCATTTTTAATTTTCGCATAACCTGAAGCCACCACATTATCATGATATTCTACAACTACAACTTCTGCATTTTCAGAAGCTATCAATTCAGATAAATCATAATAAGAAATCGGGTCTGGTGCCAAGGTCGGATCCATAGGGCGTTCTGCCTCTATAACGCCTTGTTCAAAGGCTAGTAACACTTTAAGATCTTCGAATGATGCCTGTCGTACTTTATATTCACCCATGCTTTGATTTCATAATTGTCAATACTCTAAAGTAGTATATATTTACAGAAAAATAAAGCGATGCACTTTTTGTCAGAAGCCTTAGAAAATTACATTCGAGACCACTCTGAAAATGAACCAACGGTGTTACAAGAATTAACTCGTGAAACTCATTTAAAGGTAATTCAACCTAGAATGATTACCGGTCATTTTCAAGGAAGGGTATTAAGCATGCTTTCTAAGATAATATACCCAAAATATATTCTTGAGATTGGTACGTATACAGGGTATTCTGCTATTTGTCTTGCTGAAGGATTAGCTAAAGAAGGTGAATTGCATACTATTGATGTGAATGAAGAACTAATCGATATTCAGCGTAAATATTTTGACAAAACCTCTCATGGTAAACAAATCATTCAACACACTGGTGACGCCCTCAACATCATACCCGATTTAGATGTTTGTTTTGATTTAGTCTTTATCGACGCAGAAAAAAAAATGTACGATGCTTACTTTGAAGCGGTTATTAAAAAAACCAAACCAGGTAGCTTAATTCTCTCTGACAATGTGTTATGGTCAGGTAAAGTTGTTGAACCACTTGATCGCAAAGACCGTGCTACAGCGGTATTACTTGATTATAACCAAAAATTAAAAGAAGACCCTCGTATAGAAACTGTATTATTACCTATTCGAGATGGTTTAACCCTAAGTAGGGTACTATAAGTCGAGCATATGCCTTGTGAAATAGTATAGCCGAAGTGACCCCTACAAAAGTGCCCACAATTATATCTACAGGATAATGTACCCCCACAAAAATACGACTAGCTGCAAATAAAAAAGGCCAGATATAGCAGAGCCACACCCATTTAAACCGTTTTCTAAGAAATAACACAAATATGGTAGTAATTGAAAACGAACTGGCCGCATGACCAGAGAAGAAACTATAGGTATTCGGACTTTTAAGAATTCGTATAATGGTATTTATTTCTTCTGTATTGTTTGGTCGAAGTCTTGCAACGTAGTTTTTTACGATATCAGTAAATGAACTAACAAAAAGTATCATCGCCACAATAGTTAAAAGCACATATACCGCTTCTTTTTTAGGGTATTTCTTAAAAATAAGAACTATAAACAAAATAAATAAGGGAATCCAAGTTGGAAAGTTGGTAACTGTTGTCCAGAACAGATCATATTCTTCAATGCCCAGATTATTGAGATAGACGAAGGTATCTCTATCCCATTCAAGCAAGCTTTTCAACATGTTATTTTCTTTTAATAACGCCAGTGATATCTTCTACACTGTCTTTGACCTCACCAATTTCTTTGGTCAGCCCTGAAGTCATATTTTGCTTTACCTCGTCGATATCTTTTTTGATATCAGTTACGAAACTAGTATCGATACCTTGCTTATCAGCACTTTTTTGAATTTCTTGTTTAATATCTTCGGTGGCATCTTTCAGCTGCCGCATTCCTTTACCTAAGCCTTTGGCTATTCCTGGTATTTTATCAGCACCAAAAACCATTACCACAATAAACATGATAAAGAAAATTTCAGCTCCGCTAATGAATAAGAAATGAGATACAAACATGTTACAAATATAATGAAGTTTACGAACTAGAAATGCTAAAAAAAGCCCTGTTTTATACAGGGCTTTTATTTACAAAGGCTAAACCTTGTTACCCTTTTACTTTTTCTTTCATTTGATCAAACTCTGACTTCTGTTGATTCGAAGGCCAAGAATTGTTGGTCGTATCAATATCAGCAGTTTCTGCTTTCGGATCTACAATAACACTTTTCAATTCTTTTTGCGTTGAAAGTACAATGGTAACCTCTTTATCATTCTTTCTCCATAATTCAGCTGGATATGTAATATTCTCGGTAGAACCATCAGCATACGTATATTCTACAATTAAAGGCATGGGAATTCCACCTGGCTTATCATACGTAACTTCATAAAAATATTTCGGCTCTTTTACCATGCTTCGTTCTTCTTCCGTCATATTATCCATCATGTATTCTTTCAAGGTTTGCGAAGTTTCTGACGGATTCATTCCCTCAAGAGTAGCGTCAAATTGTTCGCCATCAGCCTCAACCATAATCACTTTACCCATTAAATCACCCATACCAGGTTTCTTAGCAACTTGATACTTTTTGATGTTTTTAACTCCTATATCTACATAATCAGTGGTATAGAACCAACCTCTCCAATAGTAATCTAAGTCCACAGCAGAAGCATCTTCCATAGTTCGGAAAAAATCTTCTGGTGAAGGATGCTTAAACTTCCAACGTTGTGCGTAGGTTTTGAATGCATGATCAAACAACTCTCTACCCATAACAGTTTCTCTTAGAATATTCAAGGCTGTTGCTGGTTTGCCATAGGCATTCGGACCTAATTTGTAAACATTTTCAGGATTTGACATAATTGGCGAAATGGTACTCTGATCACCACTCATGTAGGGTACAATCTTAGATGGCGCCCCTCTTCTAGATGGATATGCCGTGTTTGGAGCAATGGCTTCAGGATAGGTTTCCCCAAATTCTTGCTCTGCTATATATTGCATGAATGTATCTAAACCTTCATCCATCCAACCCCATTGGCGTTCATCAGAATTTACAATCATCGGAAAATAATTATGCCCTACTTCGTGAATAATAACACTAATCATTCCGTATTTAACGCGATCAGAATAGGTGCCATCTTCATTTGGTCTTCCATAATTCCAACAAATCATTGGGTATTCCATACCTTGACTTTTTGCATGTACAGAAATGGCTTTTGGATAAGGATAATCAAAAGTATGTTTAGAATACGATTTAAGTGTCAATGCCACAGCCTTGGTAGAATACTCTTCCCAAAGCGGATTTCCTTCTTTTGGATAAAGCGAAACTGCCATCACGTCTTTAGATCCCATTTTTACAGCTTGCATGTCCCAAATGAATCGTCTTGAAGTAGCAAAACCATAATCTCTAACATTCTTAGCTTTAAACTTCCAGGTCTTCTTTTTCTTAGCAAATCCTTTTGCTGCTTCCTCAGCTTCCGCTTGGGTAACAATTACAACTGGCTTATCGTATGACTTTTTGGCTTGCTCGTAACGCTTCATCATATCCTTAGAAAAAACGTCTTTACGATTTTGCAATACCCCAGTTGCATCTAAAATATGGTCCGCTGGTACGGTAATATTCACTTCGTAGTCACCAAAGTTCAACGCAAATTCTCCATTACCCCAAAATTGGTGGTTTTGCCATCCTTCTACATCATTATAAACGGCCATTCTTGGAAAAAACTGAGCTATTACATATGCTCGATTTCCATCGGTAAATTCTTCGTAACCTGAACGTGCTCTGTCAATAGTATGGTTCGGAATATTATAATTCCATTTGATACTAAATGAGATTTGCTCTTTACTTTTAAGAGGCTGTGGCAAATCAATTCGCATCATTGTAAAACTAAAAGTATGAGGTAATGGCTTACCTGCGGCATCTTTAACATGCTCAATATTAAAACCGCCATCAAAAGCCGGACTAATATACTTTTTAGCAAAGTTTTTTACAGATTCTTCCTTACGAATTGCACTTCCATTCTTAAGTTTAGCCTTAGAATCTTTAGCTCTAATATTTTGATCTAATTGCACCCATAAAAATTCTAGATCATCAGGCGAATTATTAAAGTATGTAATGGTTTCTTCTCCGTAAATCTTTTTATTGGCATCGTCTAATTCAATATCCATGACGTAATCTGCCTGCTGTTGGTAATATTCATGACCAGGTGCACCAGAAGCTGAACGATATGAATTAGGAGTAGCAAACTCTTCATACAACTGCTTAAACTTATTTTGATTTGTGTGTCCGGGCTCTCTTTCAGCGGCGCCTTGCTCTTGGGCAATTAACATGGCCCCAAACAAGAACAATACCGATGCAAAACAATACTTAATTTTTATCATCTTCTCTTTTAATTATTAATCTTGGGAAATTAATTTTTTTTTAAGAAACCTTAATGAAATGTTATAAATTTAACATTCCTTTAGTATCTGACTTCACGAGAACAAAGCTTTTTTTGTGATCTTTTACCTTAAAATGTACGACATTCTGTTGCTCATCGTATAAATCTGTAAGCACTTCATTTTGAATTTGAATAGAGCTAATTGTAGAAAAATTAAGGTTTGCAGCTTCTAAGTAAAAAATACAGACATCAGTATCATATTTTCGACCTATGATAGTATACGCCACACTTTCACCATTTATTTGTAATTGAAATTTTTTTCTCAAATACTTTTCTAGATATGAATCTGCAAGTTTTGATTCTTCAGCTGTTGCTAATTTTGAATCAACGTTATAGCGCTCTTTTAACACGGCATCTAAATCATCAATAAATATTCTACTTGTAATTTGCAGCGCCTTATCTTTTTCTGAATAAGAGACATTGGTGACACTCACATAAAACTTATGTGTTGTAAAAGCGAATAATGGCACTATCAAAAGTAAAAGTAACTTGTTCATTATAACTCTCATTTTATCTTTCTACAATTATCAAATCATGTGCCATCATTAAATGACTATTCTAGATTGTTATTCTTTCTATAATCAATACTCTTTTGACGTATATATTCCCATATTTTTAAACGATCATGCGAATCAACGGCCAATTGAAATACAGTATCAATTTCACAGAAATACAATAGATCATCTATTTTATCTTCTGGTATTTTTAAGTCTACACGAAACAAAGAATCAGGGTAGAAAGCTTTCACACGTTCAGTTCTTGAGTAAATTTTATTTCTAGCTACCCTTTTTTTCAACATTTTAGTTCTACCAGAAATTGCATTAATTAACGGATCAAAACTCATAACAGGATTGGCCGTTGCAGCATACAATTCGCGCTCCGCTTTAGAAATTGGCTTTACATATGCATTTGGCAACCCTAAAGTTGAAGTAGTTACTACCGGATCAATACTTATTAAATCAAGGTCTTTGGTAATATCACCTGTTAAATTATAAGGAGTTACTACCACCTCATCTAATTCAGTTAAAGCATCTTCTAGTTGAACATTTAAAAAACCTTGATTAATTAGCTCTTGAGTGACCACAACTTCTTTCTTTTTAAATTGCACAGCAGAAAAAACTAAGGTATCATTGGCATGTACAGTGATAGCGAAAAAACCTTCCGAATCAGTTATTGTACCTTTATTAGCAGTTACATTTAGAACATTAGTTGCTGCAACGTCTCCATCAGCACTGTAAACTTTACCATTCAGCTTTTTATTATGAATTGTTTGCGCCCCAACAGAAGAGAACAACAACAAAAAACCTATTAAGATTAGGCTATTTTTGCTCATTAATTTCTTGAAGAAATGTTTGACTATGAGTAACTAAGAAATCGATCAGTTCAAATTCATTTTCCTTTTTAAGTAAAGACTGCGTAGGCATTTTAGCATCACAATAAAACAAGAATTCATTTATTTTATCTTGAGGTAATTTTAAATCTACCACAAAAAATTCATCATCATAAACTTGTCTCATAACCTCGCTAACTTTCAAAGGCTTACGCTCTTCAGGTTTATCTGATTTAGTTGCTTTCATTAAGGCCTTGAATAGTCCGACAAAGTTAAGCCCGTCTTTAACCAAACCTCTTTCAGCTCTTGAGAGTCCTATATTTTCTACCTCTGAACTTCGATCAATTTCATATTCAAACTCCTCTTGTAAAATACCACTTTGCATTTCTACAAACCGCTCTTGGTCTTCTGGTGTTACAACGACCTCTTCTAACTCGGTAACTTTTTCTTCAACCTCAACCACCAACCTATTTCTTTCTAAAATTTCATTGGTAATCGTTATTATTTGAATTTGATATTGCAATGCAGAAAAAACCAATTCATCACCTTCTTTAACTCGAATTTGATATTCCCCTTTCGAATTGGTAATAGTAGCCATTTCAGAGGTGGCATTGATCACATTTTCATTAGGTACACTTACATTATTATATAATACTTTACCTCTTAAAATAGTTCTTTCGTCGTCTTGCGACCATAAACTTAAAGATACAAACAAGGTAATAGCAAGTGTAAGAAACTGTTTCATTTAGATATGTTTACTGTGTAATATAGACTTAACCTACAAAAATATTTATAATTTTCATGAGCATTTCATCTTTTATTCACTAAATAGTTTTGATACGTGTAGGGTATTTTCTATTTAAATGGTTATAAAGAAAATATAAGTTTGGGTCTAAAAAAAAAAGCAGATTCTAAACTTTTGTTAATTTGTATTACGTACATAGTATTATAACTCTAATAATGGAATTAACGATAGCAAACTTTTGTAAATTTTCCGAACGCTTTTCACCTATTTAAAATGTCTTTTTAACTGGAAAGATGAGTGATTTATCGGGATAATCATATTTTTGTTGATTAGTTTGTCATCATACCCCTATTTCTTATGAAAAAAACAAATATTCTCCTGCTTATAATAGTTCTTACAGGAAGTTGGTTAACTGCACAAGTAAAGATTGGAGAAAACCCACAAAATATTGATCCTGCATCAGTTTTAGAATTAGAAAGCACCGATAAAGTTTTGGTTATTACTCGGGTCACCACGGCCCAAATGAATGCTATTGTACCAAGTCAAGGGGCGCTATGTTATAATACCGATGTTCAAGCGGTGCACTATTTTGATGGTACACAGTGGGTTAATATCGGAAGCGGCGGTACAGGTGGAAACGTTAATATCACTGCTGACCCCATAGTAAACCCTCAAAGTACCATTGTTATAACTACTACAGCAAATGGTGACAATTTAGAAGTAGCACCAAACAGTATTCGGTCAGAACAAATTGTAGATGGTGGCGTAAACGGAGTTGATATACAAGACGGTTCAATCGGGCCAGGAAAACTGCAAGATAACTCTGTTACTGAAGAAAAACTTTCTGAAAACTCTGTAGGCACATTTGCCTTAGACAATGCTAATATTGGCTTAAGTGCTTTTACAAATGATGAAGGCTATATCACCGCAGCCAATGTCGTCAGTACAGATGCCAATAATGCCTTACAGATTGGCACAGATAATGGAGCGTTTTATGATGAACTGCCCTTAATTAATGCCATTCAAAATAATACCGATGCTATAAATGCTGATGGTGACACGAATGCAACCAACGAAATACAAAGTTTAGCAATAAGCGGTAATGATATCACAATTTCTGGTAGTAATACCATTACACTGCCAACAGGTGCCGTAGCTGACGGTTCTGAAACCATCGTAACTGCAGGAACCAATGTAACGGTAACAGGAGATGGTACAGCAGCAACACCATATATAATTGCTGCTGCCGGTGGAGCAGCAGGAACTACTGAAGAGGCAGATCAGATAACAATTACTGGTATAGGAACAAATGCAGATCCTTTTAAAATTGAACCAGGAACGGCAGGACAAATTTTGACAACCGATGCTACAGGTGTTGTTTGGGCAAATGCAGCACCAGGAGGTGGATCTACGGAAGAAGCCGATCAAACCACAATTACCGGAGTTGGAACCAATGCTGATCCCTTTAAAATTGAACCTTCAGCGACTGACGGGCAAGTTTTGACTACTACTGGTGGTGTACCAGTGTGGGCAGATTTACCACCAAGTGGTGGTTCAGCACTTTTTGATATCAATACAATTTCTGGCACAGGAGTAGCGGGTGATGAATACACCGTTGCTGATGATGGTATTTCTACCGTGAAAATTCTAGATGCTAATGTGACCCCTGAAAAAGTAGCACCTTCTGCAACTGATGGACAAGTGTTAACAACTACGGGTGGAGCTACAGTTTGGGCAGATTTACCTCCTAGTGGAGGTGCTGCTTTATTTGATGCAACAACAATTTCTGGTACAGGAGTAGCAGGTGATGAATACACGGTTGCCGATGATGCCATTACGACTGTTAAAATTCTAGACGCTAATGTAACCCCAGAAAAAATTGCTCCGGCCGCTGCTTTAACTCCTGCCGCAGATCAAATGTTAATTACGACAGATGCAGGCGTTGTTGAGTGGGCACCACTGGCCTCACACCTTGGAACACCAAATTCTGTCTTTATTGCTGATGAGACAACCGGTGAACCTGTAAATGCGATAAACCCAGTCAATGACCCTAGTTTTGAGTGGATTCAAAGTGCTAGACTTGGATACGGTCAATTACAAATAGGTCTTGATGGCTTTCCCGCTTCTGACGATGTTAGTAAAGTAATCATTGCAGAATCTACCAGTCTTGGCAGTGATGTATCATATCCATTGTTAATTCATACACCATCACCTGGTGCTGCCAATGCCAGTACAGGTATTCTGTTTTCTCCAGAAACAGAAAGTGGTAGTTTCGGTGCTATATCAAAAGGTGCTTTAATTTATCAACGTACAGGTGGATTTGCAACGGGAGACTTTCATTTTCTACAAACTAATATACAAGATTTTGCAACCAGACCACTTACCACTGATAAAGCTTTTACCGTTAGAAACAACAAAGACATTGTTATTTACGGGGGTGTAGAAGTGAATGGCGATGGTTTGGGGGCACCTGGTGAAGTGTTAACATCCAATGGAACTACAGTGGAATGGGCTGCAGCTGGAGGTGGTGGTGCTGATGATCAAGATGCCACTGAAGTAAATCTTGCAACAGCTATAGATATAGACGGTGATTCAACGAATGAGCTAACCGTAGAAGATGCAATCATTGCACTCAACGCTACAAATTCAGATGACCAAAATGCAGCAGAAGTAGATCTAGTAACCGCAGTTGATATAGATGGTGATTTAATTCCTGAAACAACAGTAGAAGAGGCCATTTCTAAATTGGCAGCTGCTACAGGAGGAGAAAATCTAAGTAATACGAACCTAACTCAAACTACAGGGGAAAATAGAACCTATGATTTAAATGGTCAAGATTTAATTTTTAATGGAACTGGAGGCCAAATTGGTATCGGTAACTTTGGAACCAACCCAGCGCCCGCATCAATTCGTAGTAAACTTGACGTGGATGGGCAGATTACCGCAAGTAATGGATTTGCATCCTCAGCAGGGTCTGCTCTTACACCTGGATTTGGTTTTTTTACCAATGGAGATACTGATACTGGTATGTTTCGAGCATTTGAAGATCAATTAGGATTTTCAACTGGAGGTATTGAGACGATTAGAATTAACGCCGCTCAAAATGTAGGAATTGGTGAAATTAATCCAACAGAAAAACTTCATATAAATGGAAATCTTAGAATTGATAATGGAAATATAATTGCTAGAAATGGCCCAGCCACAGCAATTGGCCAAGTCCTTACCAATACTATCAATGGAACAGAATGGGCAGCCGCAGGAGGTCTTCCAACAGGTGGAACAAACGGACAAGTTTTATCAACTGATGGTTCCGGCACATATTCGTGGGTCAATAATGATGATCAAGATGCCTCGGAAGTAGTTTTAAATCCCACTATAGATGTAGATGGAGATGGCACCAATGAGGCAACAGTTCAACAAGCGATTGCTGATTTAAGCGCAAATATTATCATTGCAAAAGGTAGAGTTACAACACCGGGCACAACAGGAGCATATACGGAGAATGTCGCAGGAGGACTTCCCGCAGGAGCTATTATTAATCTTAGTGTTGAGCAAAGTAATACAGCGCCATTTATGATTCAAATAACAGGTAGAACAGCGACAGGATTTTCAGTTCAAATATACCAATGGGATGTTGGTTCTGGGGACTTTATTGGTGTTGATGCAATATGGAACTATACGATTATAAACCCATAAGGATGACAAAATATCTATCTAGCTTAGTATTTTTATTTACGGGAATAATAAGTGCTCAAACTGCCCTATACAATGTGGGTAACATACAAATTCATGAAGAAGGTCAAGTAGGTTTTCATATTGATTTGATCAACGACGGGTCTTTCGATGAAAATTTAGGTTTGGCAGGCTTCTATGGTGATTTACCTTTATCTGTTTCAGGGGTTTTTCCAGCTACCTTTTTTGATCTCGAAATTGCCAATCCTGATAATGTTCGACTGAATACCACATTAAATTCAATTAACAATACCAATTTTATAACAGGTAATTTTTTCACCTTGCGCCCCCTGTCAGACACCTATCTTAACTTCTTAAACGATGCTACCTATAACAGTAGTACTGACTTCACCAAGGTAGATGGTTATGCTGCCATATCTAACAAACAGAGTTTTACTTTTCCAGTAGGTGATGCCACTTTTTTAAGGCCTTTAATTTTACAATCTAACGAAGTAAACGCATTTGCTAAATGCGCGTATTTCTTTGAAAATCCGAATAGTACAAACTCTTTTAGTCAAAATTTTGACACGAGTCAAAAAGTTGCTGGCATAGGGGAAATAAGTACTCGAGAATTTTGGAAAATTGAAGGTTCTGTGCCTTCTACGATACAAATTACATGGAATGACCGCAGTATTGTCGGTGCACTTGTTGATGATGTTTCGCGATTGGGTATTGTAGGTTGGCGAAAATCAACTAATCAATGGGTTAGTTTAAGCGGTGCTTTAGCAGTTGGTGACCTAAGTCAAGGCTTCGTTACTTCAGCCACATTCATTCCTGACGATTATGAAATCGTAACCTTTGCTGATAATATGGGTGAAGCCAATGATTTAATTAGTACCGGAAACTATATCGTTACGCCCAATGGCGACGGCGTAAACGATGCTTTAGAAATTGAAGAAATTAGTTTATCTCCAAATAATTCGATTCAAATATTTGACCGCTACGGACTAAAAGTATTTGATATGGAAAATTATACGAATACGGAATTTACAGGAGTCGCAACTACAAATAATTTTGTGATAGCTAAAGAAAAAGGACTTCCATCAGGCGTTTATTTTTACATACTTTCCCTCAAAGATATCGGGTTAGATTTTCAAGGTTTTCTCTATTTAACTACACCTCCTAATTAAAATATTTTACAGGTAAGTTCAATTATTCAATATCTAAATTGTTTTAAGAGATTACTGTAGTCTATACATCTCAAAAATGAACTGAAAACTCATCACAAAAAATACAACAAAGTAGTTCTAAAAAATAAATCTGTTCCAATATATTTGAAGCAGCACCAAATGTTCGCTTTGTTATTCAACTTAATTAAAAATACGGTAGGGTTGTATTTTTATTTTACAGTTATTTTTGATCTTCAAAAAAAACCATAGTAACCAAATTATAAACAACTTAATCTAATTTAAGATGAAGCCTAGTAGGTAGCTTGATATAAAAGATCAAAATTTTATAGATTGTCAACTACTAATTATTTACTTTTAAAATACAGAATGTATAATACATTGACTTTGGCAACGTTTTTGTAATGAAATAGCTAAAATTACTATCACATGAAACGCAGATCGTTCATTAAAAAAAGTAGCTCCGTAGGCTTAGGACTAGCTTTGACTCCAACCATAATTTTTCAAAAAGATAAAGAATATTCCATCTTAGAACTTATGGGAAAAGAAGATATCGAACTCTACGGTAAAGGAATTAATTTAAGAGCTGAAGCTCATGACGCTTTTGTTGAAATGAAAAAAGCGGCCTATAGCGATGGCATTGATCTAAAAATCGTTTCAAGTTATAGAAATTTTGAACGTCAAGAAGGTATATTCGAACGTAAATTCATTCGATACACTGAAGATGAAGGCATGGAACCTTTACCGGCAATTGACAAAATCATAGAATACTCTACTATTCCAGGAACCAGCAGGCATCATTGGGGTACTGATATTGATATTGTTGATGGCTATCGTAAGGTTGAAGGTGATGTTTTGGTACCTTCAAAGTTTGAAGCTGGCGGACCATATGAAGATTTTAAAAAATGGATGGATGAGAATGCCAAAGTTTTTGATTACCATCTAGTGTATACTGATGAACCTAAAAGAAAAGGATTCAAGTATGAGCCATGGCATTATAGCTTTGCCCCTATTTCAGTGCCAATGCTGACCGCTTTTAGAAGCAAAAATATAATGCAATTATTACAACAAGAGACCTTTGAAGGTAGCGAATATTTTACAAAAGGTTTTATTCAAACTTATGTACAGAACAATATTTTGGACATAAACAAAGAACTTTTATAACTAATTTAAGCCTTTTTTGTACCTTACTTTCCGCTTAGAACACTACATACCATGAACAGAGGAAGTTGGAAAATTAGAATATTTATTGGCTTGGCTATTGTTGCATTTGCATTTATTCGAAAATGCAGCAATACTGAAGAAAACCCATATACCGGTAGATCACAGCATATTACAATGAACCCAGAGCAAGAAATTGCTATTGGTTTAGAAAGTGCTCCGCAAATGGCACAACAACACGGAGGTCTATACCCAGATGAGCGATTGCAAAAATATGTTGATCAGGTGGGCTTTAAGTTGGTGCAAAATAGTATCGCTCGAGAAACCCCTTATCAATTTGATTTTCACCTTTTGGCAGATGACCAAACAATTAATGCCTTCGCACTGCCAGGTGGTCAATGCTTTATTACCTACGCCTTATTTAAACAACTCAATGAAGAACAGTTAGCTGGTGTATTGGGGCATGAGATTGGCCATGTAATCGGAAGGCATTCTGCCGAACGTATTGCCTCAAGTGAATTTTGGAGAACAGCAACTATGGGAGCAACAGTTGGCGCCGGAGATATAGGAAATGTTGTTGGAGGAATTGGCCAAAATACTCTTTTAAAAAATGGCCGTGGTGACGAACTTGAAAGTGATGATTTAGGTGTTTTATTTATGATTCAATCAGGTTATAACCCTAATGAAATGATCAAAGTGATGCAAATATTAAAAGCAGCCGCTGGTCCAAATCGAGTTCCTGAGTTTCAAAGCACGCATCCTGACCCTGAAAATAGAATTGAAAAGATAAAAGAATCAATTGCTAAATACCGGGGTCAACTGTAGCGTTAAATTCGACAAAATGCACGCTGAGCCCTGTGTTTTTTTGTATATTTGCCATTCCCAGTATCTTTACCCCGTTTAAAATTTAACCCTTATAGCTTTAATTAATCAGTTAAATAAATCTATAATGGGAACACTTGTACACTTTAGCAATCTTTACACTAAGGCATTTGAAAATTGTAGACCTTTAGCGATCGTAGTATTGCTTAAGGCTTATTCTGTATTTTGCGCAATCATGCTTTTAATGGCAGCATATGCCCTATCTAGCCGCGCACTTAATGGTTGGGACTTTTAAATCACAAACAATCAGCTCTTTTACTTGAACACTATTTGAACTGAAATTGAATAAAAAAAACGCTTACCAGATGGTAAGCGTTTTTTTTGGTAATTGATGATGAATAACTCTCTAACATATTTAACTATTTTCTTGAAGAACATCTAGTACATCAGTAGCATTTGAAAGCTTAGCATGCTTTACAATAGTCCAGCCCTTGTTGCATTTGATATTCAAATTTGCATCATTAGCAATTAACAATTTCAAAATCTCTACTTTGTTATATCGTGCAGCAAAAATAGCAGGTGTCATACCCAATGATTTTTTGTTTACGTCCTCCCCTAGTTCAATCAACTTTTTTACTGTAGATAAATCACCTTGAACAATAGCCTTACAAAAAGCACTAATTTCAGCCTTGACAACATGTTCTGTTGCATTTTCGTTGAAGTTCATTGTTTTGGTTTCTGCCAACACGCCAGAAACCATAAGCAGACAAGCTGCTAATGTTAAAATCGTTTTTTTCATGATGAGTGAATTTAGATTGATGAATAAATTATGTCTATATAAATATAGACGATGATTATCGCTTTATGTTTCATCATTAACAGTATAATAACTAAACTTTAACAAGTCATTGAGTTTTAAGTTAATTCCTTAACAATTTACATAGGTCTAGTGAATTTTATAAAATCATATCATATTTTCTAGTACTAGATGGCAATTCGTACTACTTTTATAGTTCAATAAATCATGTACCATGAATAAGAAAGTAATATTGATGATTTTAGATGGATGGGGAAAATCACCCGATCCGAAAGTGTCGGCAATTGACAATGCTCAAACTCCATTTATTGACTCCTTATACCATAAATATCCAAACGCTACCTTAAGAACAGATGGTGAGCATGTTGGTTTACCCCCTGGCCAGATGGGCAATAGTGAGGTGGGTCACATGAACCTAGGTGCTGGAAGAATAGTATATCAAGATTTAGCTAAAATCAATCTAGCCCTGAAAAATGATACCTTAAAAGATGAAAAAGAACTCATCGATGCATTAGCCTATGCCAAAAAACATCAAAAAAGTGTTCATTTCTTAGGTTTACTAAGTAACGGTGGTGTACATGCACATACGAACCATTTAAAAGGATTTATTGATGCTGCGAATAATGCTGGTGTTCAAAACTCATATATACATGCATTTACCGATGGAAGAGATGTAGACCCAAAATCAGGAAAGGGCTATGTTGAGGATATTCTAAAGTATACAGAAGGAACAAACACAAAACTTGCAACAGTCACTGGCCGATATTATGCAATGGACAGAGATAAACGTTGGGAAAGAGTGCAGCTTGCCTATCATGCTCTTGTCAATGGTGAAGGAACTAAAACATCAAATATAACGCAATCAATTCAAGAAAACTATGATGTAGATATTACTGATGAGTTTATAAAGCCGCTCATTGTTACTGATAGAAATTCTGACCCAGTGGCAACCATAAAAAAAAACGATGTGGTTATCTTTTTCAACTTTAGAACCGATAGAGGAAGAGAACTAACGGAAATGTTGTATCAAAATGACTTTGCGGAATATAATACTAAAACACTTGATCTATATTATGTAACTATTACAAATTATAGCGATGATTTTAAGGGTGTTAAGGTTATTTTCAACAAAGACAATATTACAAAAACACTTGGTGAAGTGTTAGAAAAAAGTAATAAAAAACAAATTCGAATTGCTGAAACGGAAAAATACCCACATGTAACTTTTTTCTTTTCTGGTGGTCGAGAAACTCCGTTCAAAGGAGAATCAAGAATTCTTAAAAATTCACCAAAAGTAGCAACCTACGATTTAAAACCTGAAATGAGCGCCTTCGAATTAACAGAAGCATTGGTTCCAGAACTACAAAAAGGAGAAGTTGATTTTGTCTGCCTTAATTTTGCCAATGGTGATATGGTTGGGCATACGGGAGTAATGAGCGCAGCTATTAAGGCCTGTGAAGCTGTTGATACTTGCGCCAAAGATGTTATTACAACGGGATTAGAAAACGGCTATACGACCATATTGATAGCAGATCATGGTAATTGCGAAACAATGATGAACCCTGATGGTAGTCCGCATACAGCACATACTACCAATCCGGTGCCAGTAATTCTAATAGACAATGAATTGAAAAATATTGAAAGTGGTGTTCTTGGCGATGTGGCCCCGACTATTTTAAAATTGATGGGCATTAAACAACCGAAAGAAATGACACAACACGCTTTAATATAAAGGTTTCTGAGAAATAAAGTACCTTTGCAAACTATGATTATTGTAAAAACTGCAGAAGAGATTGAATTGATGCGCGAAAGTGCGCTAATAGTATCTAAAACCTTAGGTATGTTAGCCAAAGAAGTACAACCAGGTGTAACTACTTTACAGTTAGATGCTTTGGCGGAAACTTTCATTCGTGATCATGGAGCTGTACCCGGATTTTTAGGTCTTTATGATTTTCCAAACTCCCTTTGTATGAGTCCGAATGCCCAAGTGGTACATGGTATTCCTAATGACAAACCTCTAGTTGAGGGTGATATTATTTCTATCGATTGTGGTGCGCTTAAGAATGAATTTTACGGTGATCATGCCTATACTTTTCAGGTTGGAGAAGTCAATGCAGAAACCAAAAAATTACTCGAAGTAACTAAAGAGTCACTATACGTTGGAATTCGTGAATTTAAAAAAGGTAATCGCGTTGGTGATGTCGGTTATGCTATTCAAAAATTTACTGAAGATCATGGTTACGGTGTTGTACGTGAATTGGTTGGTCATGGGTTAGGACGAAAAATGCATGAAGACCCCGAAATGCCTAATTACGGTCGCCGAGGAAGAGGAAAAAAATTCGTAGATGGAATGGTTGTGGCTATAGAGCCGATGACTAATTTAGGAACACGACGTATTAAGCAGTTGAAAGATGGTTGGACTATTTTAACCGCAGATGGACAACCGAGCGCACATTTTGAACACAATGTAGCACTTATAGACGGAAAACCTGAATTACTATCAACTTTTCAATATATCGATGAAGCATTGGGTATTAAAACTGATGTTGAAGATGAATTTCGCCAGAAAAAATTACAGCTATAGCGTTCTCCTACTATGAAGAACATTTTTAAATTTTTTCTTAACGCCATACCGAGACCACTACTAATCAAACTAAGTTATTTAGTGCGACCGCTTTTAGCATTTACTATGCGCGGAAATACGTACATCGACCCAATTGATGGAAAGGGTTATAAGAATTTCTTGCCTTATGGGTATGAAAACCCGAGAGATAATGTTTTAGCCCCTTATACCCTATCCTTAGAAAGACACCGACTACTATGGCTTTATTTAAAAAATGAAACTGTTTTTTTTACAGAGCAACTGAAAGTATTACATTTTGCACCTGAACAAGCCTTTTATAAAAGATTCAGAAAACTTAAAAATTTAGAATATATCACAACGGACTTAGAATCTCCGTTAGCAGATGTAAAAGCGGATATTTGTAATCTTCCTTTTGAAGATGCTTCATTTGATGTTATTTTTTGTAATCATGTTTTAGAACACATTCCTGATGATACTACTGCGATGCACGAACTTTTTAGAATATTAAAACCAGGTGGTTGGGGTGTTTTTCAAATTCCTCAAGACCTCACAAGAGCCACCACATACGAAGACGACAGTATTACCGATAAAAAAGAACGAACCAAAATTTTTGGTCAGTACGATCATGTTCGTGTTTACGGTCGAGATTACTTTGATAAACTTAGAAGTATTGGTTTTGAGGTAGAAGAAATCTTATATCAAAAAACCATCGCCCCCGAAAATATTGACAAATACCGGCTTTCCCCCGACGAAATTCTACCAGTTGTAAGAAAAGTATAATTTCGAGTTACAACTTAATAGGTTACTCATTTTAAAGCAACTAAACAACTTTATTATATTTATTGACAATACTTCAGCAATATGTAATTTGTTAAAATACCTAATTTATATGTAATATTTTTCTTACTTTTTAGTTAGTACTATGCAACGCTAAACACCAAATCAATGCGCATAGTTACTTTCCCTAAGAGTTATTTCAATAAAACAGGCATCTTATATTGCTGTTTTTTGACAATTTTCTTTATAAGCAGCGAACGAATTCTAGCCCAAGACACCTTTAATTGTACCAGTGATCTATTTCAAGTTGTTGACGGTAGAGACCTTAGAAAATTAGACCCCGCAACAGGTAATTACGAATTTGTCGGTATTGCTCAGCAATCATACAACGGTGCTGGTTTCAATGTCGAAGACGGTTATATCTATGGTATGAGCGGTAATAGTATGGTGCGAATAAACAATCTTGGTCAATCTACTAATCTCGGCCCTGTAACCGGGTTTTCCGCTTTAAGTTATTCTGGTGATTTTGATACAGAGGGCAATTGGTACTCTTTCAAAGACCAAAAAGGAACCTTCATCATGAATACTGTTGACGTATCAAATCCTCTAGGTTTAGTCGCCGTACAAGATGTAATTATCGAACTTAGTGGTGACGGTACTTTGGGCAACTGCGCAGATATTGCTTACAATTCTCTTACCAACAAATTCTATGGTATGAGCAAAGGGGTTATTCATGAATTTGATCATATTAATAAGACTGTAACTCCAATTGCAAACTATAGTAGTGAAATAGTTGGTGGAAATGGTTTTGGCGCCGTATGGACCGATGTTGAAGGCAGTGTTTATTTTTTTAATAATGCTTCTGGTAATGTTTATAAAGCTAATTTTAATAATGCAGGAGAAGTTACAAACTTTGCCTTTGCTGCTACTACAGAACCTAATGGTAGTAATGATGGTATAGGCTGTTCACTTGCTCAACCCCCGACATTCCCAGAAATTTGTGATAACGGAATAGATGATGATGGTGATGGACTTATCGATTGCGAAGATGATGATTGTACGGCTAGTAATGCCTGTAAAATAGATGGTAGTATTACCTCAACAACAACTTCTACAGAAAACGGATTTGTTACATATCAAGTTTTTCTAAATAATAACACCAACATCAATAAATCATTTAACGCTATTGATACGCTGCCAACAGGTTTTACATTTGTTCAAGACACCCTTGCTTTTGATCAAAATGGCTATTCCGACTTTACTCTAAATCCTATTGAAAATGATACAGGACAACTAACATGGGGTACTATAAATTTAGAACCTGGTGAATCAGTTCGGCTTGCGTATGATTTGCTAATAAATAGTAGTGTACAACCTGCCAGCTATCAAAATGCCTTTACCTTATCAAATAATGAATTGAAAGAAGGTACTTTACAAGCAACGGTTGAAATCATTGATGCTTACGAAGAATTACCTTTTCCTTGTGAACCAGCCTTTTATCAGGTGTATCAAAAAAGAGGTAAGAATCAACCTAACATGTATGGTCGGTTAAATGCAAATACAGGAGATTATGACCCCATTGCCATAGCCTCTGATTACGCAAACGGATTAGGCTACGATATCAACACAGGACTTGTATACGGAGCCTCCGGAAAAAAGTTTATAATGCTCGATGCTAATGGTACCGTAATCTATCGAAATATTGATTTCAACAAAAAAGTATATCGCGGTGACATTGATGAAAACAGCTTATGGTATGGCGTTGATGGTAATGATATGGTTGTTATTGATGTCAGTGGTACACCTGTAGAAGTAGCACGATATAACGGTCAAGGTCTTATCGGTTGGGATATCGCCTACAATAAGGATGGCAATTTTTATTCGGTTCATAATAACACTTTGTACAAATTTGATACAAGCTCAAATACAAAGTCAACAATAGGAACATTAATCGGTAATGGATTACCTTCCTCTGGCTACGGAGCTCAATGGACAGGCTCAGATGGATATTTATATCTCTCTAACAATGCCTCAGGAAAAATTATTCGTGTTGATATTACTTCTAGAGAATCGCGAGTGGTTTCTCAATCAATAGACGGACTTTCAAAAAATGATGGATTTTCATGTCCAACAAGTATACCCGCCGTATTTGGATATGATTTTGGAGACAATATAAACATTCCACCAGGAGGCCTGTTAAGTTACCATCAAGATATTAATGATGATGAAATACCAGAATATGCCATGGTTTGGTTGGGTAGTACAGTATCTGTTGATGACACTGACTTGTCGAATTCTGATGCTACTGGCGATACTGACGATGGGGTATTCATTGCAAAATCAGTAGTCGATGGTCAGGCCGTAATAACCTTGAACATGAACTCTAACTTTTCAACTACAGCTCATTATTTGATCGGTATTGATTGGGATTCAGATGGTATTATTGATGATACAGTGGCTGACTCTACACCTATAAACGGGGCTACCAGCGTTGTAAAATTAGTTGATGTACCTGTTGATTATGTAACAACACTTATCAACTTTAGAATAATGATTTCTGAAGAGCCTTTAGTTGCTGCAGACATTTCAGGGTATGTAGAAAAACTAGGTGAAATAGAAGACTATAGAAAAGCACTTGCAACACCAGAAATATGTAATAACGGCATCGACGATGATTTAGACGGACTTTATGATTGTGATGATGATGATTGTGCAGGTTTCACAGATTGCACAACAACAGCTACTAGTGGTGGAAATAATGGAGGTTTAGAAAGTAATAACCGATTGGCAGATAAAATAGCCAAACGATACTACAATCGATACAAAACCAACACCAATGATATCAAAGTTAATGTAGCTGCAAGAAATCTACACAAGCTTCCTAAAGACCATGATATCTATAGAAAATCGAAAAACAACAATTTTGCATTAATTGATTTAATGCCCAAGCAAGCCATTGAAAATACGGTTCCCTTTAATAGTACTCCTAATGATTTAATTGGTGTCACTAATGCCGTTGAAACCTTATCGGTTGATTATTTTGATGGTGAAACGCGTAAAGGTGCTATTCTATCAACCGTTTCAGAAGACGGTGTTTACGAACATACCAAAGCGGTTTGTGATCGTGTAACAGGAACATCGGTGGTAAACATCTGGAAAACTCCAATGTTTGAAGATCATGAGTTATTAATATCAAAACTAAGATACAATGAAGATCAGGTAGAATATAGCTGTACGTTCTCCTTTTATTTTGATAGTCAAGATCAAATTCAAATAGAAAATCACTGGAATATCTCAGAATATCCATACAATGATACTTATTACAATTTTCAAGTTTGGGCCGATAACACCCTTAATTTAAAAACTTTAGTTGGTGATTTGCTACAAAATATCAAGGCACTTTCTGATCAAGAAATCAATTATGATGTGGGTGAAGCACCCACGGTGTTTGTAAGAAGTTTTGATTACAGAAACCATAAATTATATATCAACGTAGTAAACCCTAACGGGGTAGAAAAAATAGATGTGCGAGGTATTTTATCAGAATCTGAAACAACAAGTGACCGTACATTTTATGATGAGTTCATACTTTCAGGCGCCATAGAAGATCAAATTATTTATGATACTCAAGGTGTTTACACCATGGGCTTTACCATAAACAACAGCGAAAATGCCGTTGCAGATAATATCTTTTTTGCTGATGGAGTTTGGGGCACTGATGTTGATGAATCTAAAGAAACTATTTCAACTTTCGCAACGTATAGAGATTTTCAAAGTGAAAATCCAGATGATTTATACATTGAAAGAGGAGCAAAAGTAAGGGGTACCATTAACGAAAAATTTGTTCTATACCGATCAATAGAAGCAAAATTCGGAATAAAAGATATCTCTGCATACAACGGCTTTGCTTTTTCTGCCAAGGCAAATAAAATTAGAGATATGGATATAATTCTTGTCAATCCTAACATTTCTTTTGAACAACAGTTAAAAGCAAAAGTAACTTTAAAAGATTCAGAAGACATCTATGTTTTAGATTTTAATGCTTTTGAAGGTAATCAGAGTAATTTAGAAAATATTTCAATGATCATCTTTGAACCCTTGAATTGGGAAAATGATCCTTCACATTTTGCTTTAGAACTTACAAAGTTGAGATTTAGTAATGATTTAGCAGCTTCTTCTAAAAGTATTGCCTCAAAGAAAACTCTAAACCTCGTACATCCAAATCCAGTTACTAGCATATCAACAATTACGTTTGAAAGCCACAAGTCAACTTCCTATAAATTGAATATATATAATATCATGGGAGCTTTGGTATATTCCAGCGATGGAGAAATCACCATAGGAATCAACCAGGTTGAATTCAACAGAGGTAATCAGCCTGATGGAAATTACACCTATGAAATAATTTTAGATAAGGAAGAGCACCTCAGTGGAAAATTAATATTTCAATAAGCAACACTAAAGCATCATACCTAAAATGAATGATGTTACATGATAAACCTTACTACTTATAACCGACTATTTTACATCACCATGAAGTTTAAATATTATACATTAATTATCGCAACAATTACACTAAGTGTAATGTTCAATTCATGTTCAAAAGATAGAACTCCTGTAATACCTGACGACCCCGAACAGACAGATACTTGTTCTGATAATATTAAGAACGGAGACGAAATAGGGGTTGACTGTGGCGGTTCATGCAGTAATTCATGTGAAGAAACAAGTAATAATATTTTAAACGGATCGATTACTGGTGAAGTCACTTTAGATGCTACTATAACTTACAGCCTTACTGGGGCATTAATTGTAGAGTCTAATGCAACTTTAATAATACCTGAGGGCACTTTAATCATCTCAGATTCAGGGCCTGACAATTATATATTCGTAAAGCAAGATGGCGATATTGTAATTCAAGGTTCTTCTGACAACCCAGTTGTTATGTCAAGTACTGATACAAGCGCTTATTGGGGTGGCCTTAAAATTGCTGGAAAAGCTACATCGACCGATGGAGAAGAGTCTCTAGCTGATTTTAATAATTACAAATTTGCAGGAAACACTGACAACGACAATTCAGGAAACATTCAGTATCTAATTCTGAAAAATGCTGGCGCAGCTACCAATAACTCTATTGATCATGCCGCCTTGGCCCTTTACGCTGTTGGTTCAGGCACCACTATAAATAATATCGCTTTTATAAATAATCAAAATAACGGTTTAAAGTATTTTGGGGGTTCTGTATCTGCTTCTAATTTGTATTTTGAAGATCATAGCAATACTTCTTTTTCATGGGATAAAGGATGGAATGGTACTCAAACCAACACCCTAGTTCATAACACCTTAAACTATGAAACTATTTTGTCTGGTTTTGGTGAAAATTTAGAACCAAACATTGTAAATTTCACAGCATTAGCAGAGCAACAAGGCACCGCAATGCAATTTAATAAAAACGCTGGAGCTCTATTTTCAGAATTATCACTTATAGGTTTTGGAGCTTCTATTGAATTACGAAACAATGCGTTAGCAGAAAATATTTTAATCGATGGAAATATTAGTAATCCGTTGCTTCCTTATATTTCTGAAATAAATATTGATAAAACGATTTTTGACTGGGTAGGTACTTTAAAACATGTAAAGGCAACGACTTTATCAGGTGAAATAACTTCAAATTTGGAGTTAAGTTCTGAAACCACCTATTATCTAAAAGGAAAACTTAGCATTTCAAATGGAGCTACATTCACTATACCAGCAGGAACAAAGATTATTGCAAATATTGAAGAAGGAGAATTTACTAGCACTTACATTGTAGTACAAAAGAATGCAAAGATTAATATTAATGGAACTTCATCAAACCCAGTGATTTTCAAATCTACAAATAGCAATGCTGGTGATTGGGGTGGACTTATCGTAGCCGGAAATGCTACAACTACTAGCGGTTCAAATGCTGTTGCAGAAGTAGGTAATATAATTTATGGTGGTAATGATGATAATGATAACTCGGGCACAATTGAGCATTTAATCATTCTTGGTTCAGGCGCTAAAATTAATCCTGAATCTGAGTTTAATGGTTTGTCACTTTATGCAGTTGGCAGCAAGACGGTTATAAACAATGTTGCAATCATTAATGGAAACGATGATGGTATAGAACTATTCGGTGGAACTGTTTCACTTAACAACCTATTTCTTGAAAATAACATAGATGATGCCATTGATTGGACCGAAGGCTGGGCCGGCTCTTTAACCAATGTGTTGGTTCATAATACGATTTCCGAATTCTCATCAATTGTAGAAGCTGATGGTGTTAACAACAATCCACAGCTAGAAAATATAACGGCTATAAGTCAAAATGGTGGTACCGCATTTCAATTCAAAGATCAAAGCGGTACAACGATTGATCATCTTTCTTTACTTGGCTTTGAATCTTCTATTCTATTTCCTGACGGAGGAAACTACTCCAACGTTATCATAAACAATGAAGAAGTTAACCCTCAACTTCCATATATTTCAACAGCAACAGTTGCAGAAAATCTATTTGATTGGGTTGATGATAAAACAGTAATAACCTCCACTGTTTTAACAGGTCAAATCATTGAAGACACAAGTTTAGATGCTTCAATGGATTATTATTTACACAATAAGCTAAGCATTTCAAATGGAGCCATATTTACCATTCCTGAAGGAACAAAAATTATTGCCGATGTTGAAGACAGCGATGATACCGACACTTATATTGTGGTTCAAAAAGGCAGTAAAATTCAAATAGAAGGTACTGCAGAAAACCCCGTAATAATGACTTCAGCCTCAAAAAACAATGGTGACTGGGGCGGACTAATAATTGCAGGAAACGCTTTAACCACCAAGGGCGCTAATACAATTGCAGAAATAGGTGCTATTGAATACGGAGGCAATAATATTTCAGATAACTCAGGCTCTATTGAATATTTAATTCTAAAATATGCTGGCGCCCAAGTTGATATAGACACACAATTTAGCGGACTAAGCTTATTCGGTGTAGGGAGTGGTACAACACTTAGTAATATAGCCATTATGAGCTGTTTAGCAGATGGTGTAAATTTTTTGGGAGGTTCAGCCTCAATTACCAATATATATCTTAAAAACAATAATGATGATGCAATAGATTGGACAGAAGGTTGGAATGGTTCTATTACAAATACCTATGTAGAGCATCATCAATTTTACTCTAGCGTACTTGAGGGAGATGGTAACCAAGTACAGCCAACATTTACAAACCTGACTGCAATTTCAACAGCAGATGGAACTTCAGCACTACAATTTAAAAATGATTCTGGGGCAATAATAACTGGGCTTTCGTTAGATGGTTATGACCATACGGTATTGATGGTTGATCATGCACCATATTCAAATGTATCTGTTGACGGATCTACAATTGATCCTAACCTTAGTTACGAAAACGCCCCGTCAATAAACAGCACTATTTTCGATTGGATTAGCAATTAATACCATTTAACTAGAACGTCAATGTTCGGCTTGAAAGCCGGCGGACATGAATTCTTTGGTTACTCCATCGTTATCTAGATATATGATATAGGCCTCAAGATCCTTCTGTTTATTCAATAGATCTATAGAATCTTCTAAATTCATGGCCATAAATGCGGTAGCATAGGCATCTGCGGTGGCACAATTAGCAGCTAAAACATTCGTCGCCAATACCCTACCATTTTTGGTGTAACCTGTTTGGGGATTTATGGTATGTACAAATTTTTCACCGGTTGTAGCATCAATTCTAAATTTTCTATAGTTTCCTGAAGACGCCAATGCTTTATCTTTAAGTGTTATCACTAGTTTTAACTCACGGCCTTCTTCTGCTTGAGGGTCATCTATGCCTATAGTCCAAAGTTTATCGTTCTGTATATTTTTTCCTTTAGAAACCAACTCACCCCCTACTTCTAAAAGATAATTCTTGATTCCTTTTTTATCCATCAATTTTGCAAGCCTATCAATTGCGTATCCTTTAGCGATGGCATTGAAATCGAAGGTAACATCTAAGTACTTCTTTCTAATCTTATTTTCAGATGTTATGGCAACTTTTTGAAATCCTACAAATTGCATTAGGCTATCAACACTAACACTATCTAATTCCATGGGTTCACCAGGACCAAAACCCCAAGCATTTACTAAGCTACCAACCGTAGGATCAAAATAGCCCCCTGTACGCTTATGAATTTCTTTTGATAATTGAAACACCTCCTGAAACATATGGTCTACCACCACTGTAGTATCACCTTTATTTATTTTTGAAATATCAGAATCGGGGATATATGTTGATAACGACTGGTTCACTACAGCGAAAACGGAGTCTATTTCCTTTTGAAAATCAAGCTTTTCGTTGGATAAGTATATTAAATGATATGAAGTTCCAAGTGCCGCACCAGCGTTCTGATTTTTATAAATAGGTGTCTTTTCTTCAGTACAAGAAAATATCAATAACGCAACACAGCACAGTGATATAAAATTTTTCATAATCGCCATCGCATTAAATTTGTATCAATCCATCATAATCTACTATATATTCTTCATTAAGGTATACCGGTAGATTATAATCAGCAGCATTTACCAATCCGACCCCAGCATAAAACGTTTCCGCCTCAAATTTCAAAGCATGATCTTTCATCTTATTCAGATCTGCTTTATAGAATTCAATATCTTTCGGGTCACCAGGATATTCAATTGCTTTTACCACCACGAAATGCATCTTTTTATCCTTCTGGCAGACAAATTGTGGATTCTTTTTCAATTCACTATTAATCGATAAAAACTCATAGCCATCAGCCTCGAGTTGTTTGCCAACAATATTCATGGCTAAATTATGAAGTTCTTGTTCTGTAAGTGGTTGCATTTAAAAAAAGAGGAATTAAAAAAACCGATAGCAAGCTATCGGTTTTAAATTTATATCTGTATTGACAAACATTACTCAATTCAATTTCAGAGCTAATAATTATCCACCGAAATCATCGAATCTAATATGCTCATCAGGAATTCCGAAGTCCTCACCCATTTTCTGAACTGCTTTGTTCATTAATGGTGGTCCACAGAAATACAATTCTATATCTTCAGGTGACTCATGATGATTTAAATAATTATCAATAACACAATTGTGAATGAAACCAACAAAACCATCACCAGGTGCATCTATATTCTCTTTTACTTGCCAGTTATCTTCTTCTGCAGGTTCAGAAAGGGCTAAGTAGAATTTGAAATTTGGAAATTCTTTTTCTAACTGCTCAAAATGATCTAAATAAAACAATTCTCGTTTTGACCGACCACCATACCAATACGTAACCTTACGATCAGTTTTTAATGTTTTGAATAAGTGATACAAGTGAGAACGCATTGGCGCCATTCCAGCACCACCACCTACGTAAAGCATTTCTGAGTCTGATTCGTTAATGAAGAATTCACCATAAGGACCAGAAATCACCACATCATCACCTTTTTTCAAATTGAAAATGTAAGATGATGCAACTCCAGGGTTAACATCCATCCATCCATTTTTAGCACGATCCCATGGCGGGGTAGCAATACGTACATTTAACATAATCTCACGTCCTTCTGCAGGAAAAGAAGCCATTGAGTATGCTCTTTCTACGGTTTCAGGGTTTTTCATAACCAATGGCCAAAGATTAAACTTGTCCCATTCCGCCTGAAATTTATCTGGAGTTTCGTGCTCTTCAGGGTGAGCTGTAATATCCATATCTGAGAATTTCACTTCACATTCAGGAATCTCAATCTGAATATATCCACCGGCTTTATAACCCATGTCTTCAGGAATTTCAACCACAAATTCTTTAATAAAAGAAGCTACATTGTAGTTACGTACAACTTTTGCAGGCCATTTCTTAATACCGAAAACCTCTTCAGGAATGGTAATTTCCATATCCTGTTTTACCTTAACCTGACATGCTAATCGCGCACCATGGTTTAATTCTTTCTTAGAGAAATGAGGTGTTTCTGTTGGAAGCGCCTCACCACCACCAGATAAAACATGACATTCACATTGAATACATGTACCTCCACCACCACATGCTGATGGTAAGAATACTTTTTGGTTTCCTAAAGTGGTTAATAACGAACTACCTGAACCTACTTCAATTTTCTTTTCTCCATTGATGGTAATAGTCACCGGACCAGACGGAGATAATTTTTCTTTAGTAAATAAAAGAAGGGCAACCAATACCATTAAAAGTATTAGAAAGGCAATAACCGTAATCATTATAGTACCACCAGTGCTTGCTGCTAAGATCATATTTAATTCTTTTTTATAGCTTCGTTATAAGAAATTTCGTTTTCGTCAATTTCTTTCTTAATAGTTTCTTTTTCTTCAATGTTCTTTACTGTAGTATCTTTCTCGGCAGGTGCTTCATCACCTCCGGTAAGCATTCCTCCAAAACTTTGAAAACCAATACCCATTAAACCGGTGATAATAAAGGTAATTCCTAAACCTCTTAATGGTGCAGGTACATTTGAATATCTAATCTTTTCACGAATAGCAGCGATGGCCAAAATTGCCAAAAACCAACCAATACCAGAACTTACGCCATAGTTAAAAGCCAAACCTAAGGTCTCAATCTCTCTTGCTTGCATAAATAAAGAACCACCTAAAATAGCACAGTTTACCGCAATAAGCGGTAAAAAGATACCTAAAGAGTTATATAGTGAAGGTGAAAATTTCTCTACTACAATTTCTACTAATTGTACCATGGTTGCAATGGTAGCGATAAACAGAATAAACGAAAGGAAACTTAAATTGTAATCTGCATATTCTTCACCTAACCAAACTAGCGCTCCGTCTTGTAACAAATATTTATCAAGTAACCAGTTTAAAGGTACTGTCACAGCCAATACGAAGATAACCGCCGCTCCTAAACCAACAGCTGTTGCTACTTTTTTAGAAACTGCTAAATAAGAACACATTCCCAAGAAGACAGCAAATACCATGTTGTCTATGAAAATGGATTTAAAAAATAACTCTACATGTTCTAACATAATCTATAACTAAGTTGTCAATAGTGGTTCACAATGTGAACCTTTTCTACGTCTTATTTCTAATTTAATTTTTAATGCTCTTCAACCAATGCTGGATTTCTAGAGCGCTGTACCCAAATTATAATACCCACAACAATTAATGCAGCTGGTGGAATAATCATAAATCCGTTGTTTTCATAACCAGTAGCGTACAATCCTGTTTTTGCAATTGGATCTCCTAAAACAGGAATTCCGAATAAGGTACCAGATCCTAAAAGCTCTCTAAAGAACCCTACAATTAATAAAATAACACCATATCCTAATGCATTTCCAATTCCATCTAAGAAAGATTTCCAAGGTCCGTTTGCTAGGGCAAAAGCTTCAAAACGCCCCATGATAATACAGTTGGTAATTATTAAACCAACAAATACTGCTAGCGTTTTACTTAACTCATAGGCAAATGCTTTGAGCACTTGATCTACAATAATTACTAAAGTTGCAACAACAATAAGTTGTACAATAATTCGAATTTTAGAAGGTATAATGTTTCGCATCAAAGAGATAACTACATTACCCACACCTAAAACGAAAATTACAGATACCGCCATTACTAATGAGGCTTTTAATTCTGCTGTAATTGCAAGTGCAGAACAGATACCTAAAACCTGAATGGTAATTGGATTGTTATCTGCAAGAGGATCTAAAATTAGACTCGTATCTTTTTTTGAAAGTAGTGCCATATTATTTTACTCTAATCGTTTCTAAATAAGGTTTGTAAAGGTTTACGCTCTCTTTGATCATTGCAGAGACACCGTTACCAGTAATTGTAGCACCAGCTAAGGCATCTACTTCATTATCGTCTTTTTCTTTATTCAAAGGATCATTATTTCCTTTCGCAACTGAAATACCTGCGTATTGTGTTCCGTTAAGAATAGTTTCACCGCTGAAATCATCCATAAAGTAGCGCATTTTAATGTTGGCTCCTAACCCTGGGGTTTCCGCTTTATGATCAAAATATACACCTTGAACGGTCATGGTATCATCTAACGCCACGAAGCCCCAAATAGCATCCCAAAGACCTTTACCATACATGGGTATGATATAGAACTTTTTATTATCCTTCTCACCGATAAACAAAGGCAATTTGTATGGCTGACCTTTCTTTTTTGCTGCCAATTGTTTTTTCAAGTCAATTAAATAGGCTTCTTTATCTGCAGTTGTTTTACCACCTTCAATAACCAGCTGTTCTTTAATATAACTTGCAAACTCAGCTTCTACTTCATCTGTGGGTATAAAGTTAACGGTGCCAGCATCATCTCCATTCTCATTTACACCCATAGCATAAAGAATGTTCTGTTGTTTTTCAAAACGCTCGTTTTCTTGAATATTTGGTCTCAAAGCTGAGGCCAAAAACGCAAGTATAGAACCTACAATCACCACCATAACAGCAGCGAAAATAACGGTATAACTGTTTTTATCTGTATTAACTGCCATAACTAAACTGTTTCTGCTTTAAGTTCTGCTGCATGAGCATCTGAGTCTTTCGGATGAATAACAACATTTTGTAATCTTTTCATTCTTCGTTTTACGTTTCCTCGTATTACATAATGATCTATTGTTGGAGCAAATACATTCATTAATAGAATTGCTAAGAACACTCCTTCTGGGTAGGCCGGATTAAATACACGAATCATGACTGAAATAAACCCGATAAGGAAACCATAAATCCATTTTCCTCTATTAGTTTGAGAACCTGTTACAGGGTCTGTAGCCATGTAAACGATACCAAAAGCGAGTCCACCAACAATAAGATGTTTCCAGAAATCGAAACTCATTAATCCGTAGAATTTACTTGTTTCAGTAATCCATCCTTGATCAACAACACCATTGAAAATAAGACCCATCACCAAAGAACCCAATACAGCACTAAGCATGATTCTCCAACTAGCTATTTTACTAAAGATTAAAAAGAGACCTCCTAATAAAATCAACAAGGTTGGTGTTTCTCCAACAGAACCAGGAATAAATCCGTAGAACATATCTGAAACGCTATATTTTGCAGACATTGCTGCTTCTTTATTCTGTGCTAAAAATCCTAAAATAGTTTCACCTGAAATAGCATCAACATCGGTTGCCCCAGCAAGAATTGCTTCTGAACGCTCACGAGCTTCATAAACCCATACTTTATCACCACTCATCCACGTGGGGTAAGCGAAGAATAAAAAGGCACGAATAGTTAATGCAGGATTAAGAATATTCATTCCTGTACCTCCAAAAACTTCTTTACCTATTACTACCCCGAAGACAACTGCTACGGCTAACATCCACAGCGGGGTGTCAATCGGTACAATTAACGGCACCAAAATTCCGGTTACCAAATACCCCTCTTCTACTTCATGTCCTTTAATTACGGCGAATATAAACTCAACTAAAAGTCCGACACCATAAGAAACTGCTAGTAATGGCAATACCTTTATAATACCAATCCAGAAATTATCCCAAGTTAAAAAATGTTCCATCAAAGAGAAATTCTCAGGAAAACCATTTAATGCTGAAAAGTGCTGATAACCAGCATTGAACATTGAAAACAATAACACCGGCACTAATGCCATAATTACGGTATTCATCGTACGCTTTAAATCATCAGCGCCACGTACGTGAGAACCAGAGTGCGTAGTTTCATCGGGAGTGAATAAAAAAGTGTGAAAGGCATTAATGGCTGGAGCCATTTTCTTGCCCTTATACTTCATCTTCAACTCATGCATTGTGCTTTTTAAACTCATCTCTTATCCTATTTCTTTTTGTAATAAATCTAAGCCATCACGAATAATTTGTTGGTGCGGCTGTTTAGAAATGCAAATAAATTCAGTCAATGAAAAATCTTCAGGCGCTACTTCATACAAACCTAATTGTTCCATTTCATCTAAATCTTTAACCATACAAGCTTTTAGTAACTGCATTGGATAAATATCTAACGGAAATACTTTCTCGTACTGCCCCGTAAGCACAAAGGCTCTATGCTCACCATTAGTATTCGTGTTTAGATCAAATTTCTTATTCGGCGTTAACCACGAAAAAGTTAATGCTCTAGTAGAAGATATTTTATTGAATATCGGTTTATTCCATCCGAATAAATCATAATCATCTCCTTCAGGAATAGCAGTTACCGTATTATTATAATAACCTAAATAACCATCTTGACTACTTTTAACACCTGTCAATACATCACCATTAATAACTCTAAAATTATCGCCATTAACACCACTAGCATATAAAAAAGTTGAAACTTCTGTTCCTATTTTAGTCTTGTAGTATTTTGGCGCTTTTACCGATGAACCAACTAAGGCCACCACACGCTCTGCATTATATTTACCAGTCAATATGTATTCACCAAGTATCACCAAATCTTGTGGTGTAATTGTCCACACTAATTCTCCCTTATTAATAGGATCAATTTTATTAATCTGTGTACCTACTAGTCCTGCGGGATGCGGGCCAGAAACTTTATGCAATTCTACACCGCTTAAACCAGCTAATGGAGAATTGTTTGATACACCTACAGAAACATGAACTTTACCCGGAGTTAACTTTGCAAGCACTGTAACAGCTGCTTGCAACTCTGCTTCTTTGCCTTGTAAAATATAATCTAAGTCAGCTGCTAACGGTGCGGTTACATACCCCGAAATAAAAATTGACTTAGGTGTTGTATTAGGGTCAGCAATTACGTCATAAGGTCTTTGCTTAACAAAAGGCCAACAACCGGACTTTAATAATTGTGCTTTGATTTCTTGAGCAGAAGACGATGCAACATCAATTTTAGAATGCTCTAAAGTAGTTTGTGTCTTATCTGCTAAGATTTTAATTGTTAAAATTCTTCTTCTTGCCCCCCGTACAATTTCAATTATTTCACCACTTACCGGAGAAACAAATAGCATATTCTCGTTGTTCTTATTGTAAAACAGAGCTTCACCTGCTTTTACTTCAGCCCCCTGTTTCACCAACATTTTTGGAGTTATGCCATGAAAATCATTTAGATTTAAAGCATAAACATTACTTAATACGGCAATTGAGGTAGTTTGTTCGGCAGCACCAACGAGGTTGATATTCATACCTTTTTTGATTCGGATGTCTTTGGACATATAACGTAGACCTTTTGTTATCAAAATTTGGTGCGAATTTAAGACTAAAACGTTTGTTTTCATAATTATTGCCCATAAAATTAGGCAATACAACGAGCATAATTTTTTAGGTACGCTTTTTGTTTACCTTTGCTTAAAATCTAACAGTTAAATGCCCTTAAATCTTAAACAGATTATTCTACTTCTCTTTACCCCTGCCTTGTTCGCTCAAGTTCAGGAGGAAGTGAATCCTCCAGAAAACATAAAATCTATAGTTTTCAAAGGCCCAACTGATGATCAATTTCCGATTGCTCAGATAGGAGAAACCATAACTTTAGAGTTTGACGATATTTTAGCCAACGAACAAGACTATTATTACAAAATTATTCATTGTGATTATGACTGGTCAACGTCACAATTACTAAAATCACAATACTTAAGTGGTGTAGATAATCAACGTATTATAGATTATGAAAATAGCTACACAACGCTACAACCTTATTCAAATTACAGACTAACCTTACCTAATGAAAATGTTCGAGTTAAAGTAAGCGGTAATTTTGTCTTGGAAGTTTACAACAGCAATTATGAACTTCAATTTTCAAGAAGGTTTGTTATATACAAAAACTCTGTTCAAGTTGCTGGCGAAGTAAAACGATCACGTGATTTTAAATATTTAAACGAAAAACAAGTAGTTCAATTCAGCATAAACGCCAATAACACGCGTCTTGTAAACCCTAAAAAAGAGGTTAAAGTTGCAATTTTACAAAATTACCATTGGCCAACAGCAATTTATGATGTTGTTCCACAATTCACCCTTGGTAATGAATTGGTATATAAATACGACCAAGAAACTAGTTTCTACGGCGGTAATGAGTATTTAAACTTTGACACCAAAGACTTAAGAGCCCCCACCAGTGTTATTTCACATATTGAACTTCAAGATATTTATCACCATTATTTATTTAGTGACCGTTATCGGTTTAACCGACCTTACACTTATTTTCCTGATGTTAATGGAGATTTTGTAATTCGAACCTTACAAGGTTCTGACTCTTCCCGCGAAGCGGAATACACCTTTATACACTTTAGTTTGCCCTATGCTGAAGAATTGGCCCTTGACGACGTTTATGTCTACGGAAAATATAATAATTATACCCTGACGGAAGAAAACAAAATGTTTTACAACGAAAACAACGGTATGATGGAAGCTGTAATTAAAATGAAACAGGGCTTTTACAACTATAAATATGTAATTAAAAGGGAAGATGGCCTAGTAGACCTCAATACCATTGCTGGTAATTTTCACTTTACAGAAAACAATTATTTAATTCTAGTATATTACCGCGATTTTGGAGATCAATATGATAGCATCATTGGAATAGGCTCTGCTAATTCACGAGAAATCAGTAATTGACGTATCTTTATTCCATCGTACTTTAAAGATGGAGAAAAACAAAAAAATTACCGCCTACCAAAAAAAACGACACCGACTTCAATACCGTGGTACTGCGTGCTTAAATTGTGGCCACCCCTTAGACATCAGTGACAAATACTGCCCGAATTGCTCTCAAGAAAACAGTACCAAAAAATTGTCTTTTAAAGATTTTTTTGATGAATTTTTTGCAAGTTTAATTTCATATGACTCTAAGCTACTTAAAACGCTAACGGCCCTTTTAACCAAGCCTGGCAAAATAACCTTAGACTATGTAAAAGGTAAGCGAATTAGTTACACCAATCCTTTTCGATTCTTACTCAGTTTATCAATAATTTACTTCTTAATGCTAAACTTTTCTTCAGATTTTAGTCATTATGATCGTTATGGCGAAGGGCAGAATAGAAGTGTCTTTGATGAAGAGAATTTAAGATCCTTCAATTTTTCAGGGGTCAACACTAGCGAAATCATTTCTAATGAATCAAAAAAAGATCTCGATAAGCTCAACAACGTTATCGATACATTAAATTTTATAGAAAAAATTAAACGCAAAGATTCGCTAAAAATGGCAGATCCAATTGGTCATTTTGAAAAAATTAAACAAAAATCATTACTACCTAGAGTTGGCGCAAAGCGAGAGTTCTTCAACTTGCTTATGGACAAAGAAGACATCTTTTATTTCGATGACATTCCTGACAAATACAAGATCACCAACACCAAAGAAAATGAATTTGCATTTAATGCTGCAAAAAGCTTTGCACGATTCAAAAAACAACCTGGTAGTTTTCTAAGCAGTATTATATCTAAGCTTCCTTTTACCATATTTTTCTTTTTACCAGTGTTTGCAATCTTCCTATGGGTGATATACATCCGAAAAAAATACACGTATACCGAACATTTGATCTTTAGCTTTCACAATCAATCTTTGTTGTTTATCTTGCTCATAATTAGCTTTTTAGTAGACTCGATTTTTGACACTACAAGTAGTTGGTTTTTTCTTTTAATATTTTCCATCTACTTATTTTTTGCGATGTTGAGATACTACAAACAAGGAATATTCAAAACAATTGTGAAATTTGTATTTCTAAATACAATTTTCTTTATTTTAGCCACAATCACTTTGACATTCCTTTTAGCTGGAAGTGTTTACACATATTAGAAAGATAAATTTATGATTACACAGGTAACAAAGGGCATTAAAGTTTCAGTTAATACTAGTTTTGAAGGTACTTTCTTTAAAAACTACAAAATGCATTTTGCCTTTGGTTATACAATTACCATTGAAAACCAGAGCAAAGATTCTGTGCAATTAACCGCAAGACATTGGGAAATTTACGACGCCCTTAATGAAATGGAAGTTTTAGATGGCGAAGGTGTGATTGGCAAAAAGCCCGTTATTAAACCAGGTGAATCTCATACCTACAACTCAGGCTGTCTTTTAACCTCCCCTATTGGTGCTATGAAGGGTCATTATAGCATGGTCAACTTTACTTCAACAGAGAAATTTAGAGTTTACATTCCTACTTTTAAATTTAGCGCCCCATTTGCCTTAAACTAGGCAAATACCATTCAGCTGCATTTTTACACACTCAATAGTCTTGAACTTTTGGCTATCATATTTTGTATACACTGTTTAATGTATAACAAACCATTTCAAAAATGTATTAACCCATATCAATTAATACATAAAGAGTATTTTCGATCTTTAAAATTAAAAAGATCTTAACATGAAAATTATTGGAATTGGCAAAAACTACGTCAACGATTTAAAAGATATGCCAAGCGAGGAAGTAGTTCCTCTGATATTTACTAAGCCAGACTCTTCGCTTTTAGAAAATGATGCTGATTTAGTGTTACCAGAATTTTCTAATGATGTTTGGTATGAGGTTGAACTAGCATTCAGAATAGGCAAAACGTGCAAAAAAGTTTCTGAAGCAGAAGCCTTGAATTATGTCGATGCTATTGCACTTGCCAATGATTTAACCGCAAAAGATGTTTTAAAACAAAGTAGAGAACCAAATAAAGGTCCGTGGGCCTTGGCAAAAGGATTTGATGGTGCTACTCCAATTTCTAAATTCTTACCTATTTCAGATTTTCCTGATGTTACCAATATCAATTTTAAATTAGAAGTAAATGGAGAAGTTAGACAAATTGGCAACAGTCGATTGATGATAACCAATCTTGCTAAGCTGATTCATTACGTATCCGCAATCATGACATTAAATTCTGGCGATATTCTATTATCAGGAACCCCCGCCCAAGGTGTTGCCAAAATTGATTCTGGTGATCTAATGATTGGTTATCTAGAAGGGCAGCAAATGTTTCAAACAAAAGTAAACTAGTTTTTGTTATTTTTTTAAGTCTGTACTTCGATATCTGTTACAAAATCAACAAGCTTTATGTACCTTTGTACCATTAAATTTATCAAAAATAACAAGATATGGGTAAAGGATTTTTTCAAGTACCAACTGCTTTTAACGAACCTATAAAAAGCTATGCTCCAGGATCACCAGAGCGTGAAGCCGTTCTCAAACAATACAAAGCGTATTACAATAGCTCTGTAGAAGTTCCTATGTATATTGGAAAGAAAAAAGTAAAATCGGGAAAGACAAAACCAATGTCACCGCCGCATGACCATAAACATAAGGTTGGAACCTATCACATCGCTAATAAATCTCATGTAACAGAAGCCATTGATTCCTCATTAAAAGCTCGTGAAGAATGGGCCAATTTAACTTGGGAGCAACGTGCTGCAATATTCTTAAAAGCAGCAGAATTAATTGCTGGACCTTATAGAGCTAAAATTAATGCTGCCACCATGATTGCTCAATCAAAAACCATACATCAAGCAGAAATTGATGCCGCTTGTGAGTTTATTGATTTTCTACGTTTCAATGTAGAATATATGTCGCAAATTTATGCAGAACAACCAGATTCAGCTGAAGGTATTTGGAATAGGGTTGAATACAGGCCATTAGAAGGGTTTGTATATGCCATAACACCTTTTAACTTCACTGCTATTGCAGGTAATTTACCAGCAAGTGCCGCGATGATGGGTAATGTTGTAGTTTGGAAACCAAGTGATAGTCAAATATTTTCAGCAAAAGTAATTGTAGACGTATTCAAAGAGGCTGGCCTACCTGATGGCGTTATCAATGTAATTTATGGTGACCCTGTGATGATTACAAAAACAATTTTAGATCATGCAGATTTTGCCGGAATTCATTTTACTGGTTCAACCCACGTATTCAAAGAACTTTGGAAACAAATAGGCAACAATATTCACACCTACAAAACCTATCCAAAAATTGTTGGTGAAACAGGTGGTAAAGACTTTATTATTGCTCACAAAACAGCAAATGTAAACCAAGTAGCCACTGCAATTGTTAGAGGGGCATTTGAATTTCAAGGGCAAAAGTGTAGCGCCGCATCAAGAGTTTATCTACCAAAATCAAAATCAAAACGCATTCTAGATATCGTGAAACAAGATGTAGAATCGTTCAACCCTCCTGGATCACCAGAAGATATGTCGAATTTCATCACTGCTGTAATTCATGAAGGTTCTTTTGATAAATTAGCGAGCTATATTGATCAAGCAAAAAAAGATAAAAAAGCAGAAATTTTGGTTGGTGGTAATTACGATAAATCAAAAGGTTATTTTATTGAACCTACAGTAATTGTTACAACAGACCCAAAATATACCACTATGGAAACTGAGCTGTTCGGACCTGTAGTTACAATTTATGTTTATGATGATAAAGACTGGAGTAAGACACTTAAATTAGTAGACGAAACTTCAGAATATGCTTTAACAGGTGCGGTATTATCAACAGATCGATATGCTATTGATGAAGCAACAAAAGCTTTACAAAATTGCGCAGGTAACTTCTACATAAATGACAAACCTACTGGTGCTGTCGTTGGTCAACAACCATTTGGAGGAGCTAGAGCATCAGGTACCAATGACAAGGCAGGTTCTGCTCAGAATCTGTTACGCTGGGTATCACCACGCTTAATCAAAGAGACCTTTGTAACTCCGGTTGACTATCGATATCCATTTTTAGGATAATAAATAAAATATCAAACAACATCAGCTTTTTTGATGTTGAAAACGTTAAAGAACGCCTGACTAAATACAGGCGTTTTTTATTTTACTAAATTTGAAGGAGAATCAATTTCTTTAAAATCAATTTAACAAACAACACTATGAAAACAAAACTACTATTAACACTGCTATGCTTTTGCGCTTTACTCAGTATAAATGCCCAAGATAATATTGCACAGCAAACAATTCAGGGTGTCTTACAAGGCAACCAAGGTCAAGTCATTCAACTGGCCGAGGCTTTTTCAGAAGAACAATATGACTGGCGACCATCAGAAGGCGTAAGCTCTGTAGGCGAAGCACTACTGCATGTTGCTGCTGCAAACTACTTTTTAGCCTCTAAAATGGGCTTCCCTCCACCAGAAGATGTCGATATGATGGGATTGAGCAAAATAACTGGAAAAGACAATATTATTGCAGCTGTCAAAAAATCTAATGCCTTTGTTTTAGAAAAAATAATCTTGGTTGAAACAGCGTCACTTAATGAAGAAGTGGACTTCGGATTCGCAAAGATGAATAAACTAGGCGGACTGTTAGCAATGATGGAACACAATGGCGAACACAAAGGGCAATTAATTGCCTATGCAAGGTCAAACGGAGTTGTTCCTCCATGGAGCAAATAATTTACCAAACTTCCATTTAAATAGGCGTCAAATGAAATTGACGCCTATTTTTTTTTGCGAATACCTGATAAATCAAACACTTTCAACGGGTTAAACACTAATTTCAGCTAGAAAAACATTACTCGTTATAATTTTAATGTAAATTTAACGTTAACTAATTGTAAATTAAAAGTAACACATCGTATTATTACCAAATAAAAAAAATTCATTATATGAATACAACAGAAAGATATCATCAAATACATATGCATTTCATGTGCTGGAAAATTCATTTATGGGCACACCTGAATATTTACGCAAGAAAGTGTCGTAATACGTATTTTAGAATGTTGAGTATTTAATTTTAGCCTTTGAATTTTTGCGGTAAATAAACCACCTTTTTTGTCTCAAAAAACGTTTCTTCGAAAAAACTGAGTAACTCAAACAATTGAACAGTACGGTAATCTTTTAATTCTTCAGTAAGATCGCCACCTTTAAGGTATAATATACCGTTTCGTCGTTCGTGAATCGATTCTTTTTTAATTTTTCCTTTCACCCAATGGGTAAATGTAGGCATAGCAGCCACCGCCCTGCTCACTATAAAATCATATTGGTCATTGATCTCTTCTACGCGTGAATTGATTGCTGTCACATTAGTTATACCTAAACCCTGCACCACTTCTTCAACCACCTTGATTTTTTTTCCAATAGAGTCAACCAAAGTAAAGCTTGTTTCTGGAAATAATATGGCAAGCGGAATTCCTGGAAACCCACCTCCAGTTCCGACATCGAGCACTTTACTACCAGGGGCAAATTTTTGAACTTTCGCAATACCTAATGAATGTAAAACATGTCTTAGATACAACTCGTCAATATCTTTTCTTGAAACAACATTAATCTTCAAATTCCAATCTTGATATAGAACATTTAAACGTTTAAACTGCTCTATTTGTGTTTCATCTAATTCTGGAAAATACTTTAACACAATATCTATGCCCATTCAAATAAAAATTTCAACAAAAATAGTATATTCACAGGCATGATTTTTTTCTTTTTTTAGGAAAGTATTCAGAAGAAATGCCCCGTCATTAATTTATCTTTGTAAAAAATTACGCTTACTATGAAACAGCATACTGTTCGATTTTCAAGAAAAGATTCTGCTCAATTCTTCAAGACCTTGAATAAAAGAGTGAACGATTATTTTAAAGAAAATCAACTTAAAAAAACTGGCAACTGGCGCCTACATCTCAAAACTTTTATCATGTTTGCTTTGTTTTTAACGCCATACTTTTTAATCCTTACTTTAGGCCTTCCTGTTTGGGCTAACTTACTACTAACCATTCTTATGGGTGTAGGTATGGCCGGTGTAGGCATGAATGTAATGCACGATGGCAATCATGGCTCTTACTCGAATAAGAAGTGGGTTAATAAATTAATGGGTAGTAGTATTTATATTTTAGCCGGCAATGTTTATAATTGGCAGGTTCAGCACAATGTTTTGCATCATACATATACCAACATTCATGAGCATGATGAAGATATGGAGGCAGGTCGAATTCTGCGTTTTTCCAAACATGCTGAATGGAAAAAGCATCATAAATTTCAACATATATATTCTGTTTTCCTTTACGGATTATTAACCTTTAACTGGGCTATTACCACTGATTTTCAGCAAATGTATCGCTACATGAAGCGTAAATTATCTTATGGAAAACTACCTTCCCCAGCTTTAAATTGGAGCACTTTAGTCATAACAAAATTATTGTACGTCACTATTTGGATCATTCTTCCTTTAGTTTTTGTAGATATAGCCTGGTGGAAAGTGCTGCTTGGTTTCTTTATTATGCATTATGTTGCTGGTGTTATACTAAGTGTGACTTTTCAATTAGCACATATTGTTGATGAGGCAGATACCCCATTACCAGACGAAAGTGGCACCATGAAAAACACTTGGGCAATTCACCAATTATTTACCACTGTTAATTTTGGAACCAAAAACAAAATAGTAAACTGGTTTACAGGAGGTTTGAATCATCAGGTAGAGCATCATATTTTTCCTAACATTAGTCATGTTCACTATACCAAAATTTCTAAAATTGTCAAGGAAACAGCTATGGAATTCAACTTACCTTACAATGAGTACAAAACCACTAGAAAGGCTATTTTATCGCATTTTATGCATTTAAAAGAACTTGGCAAACAACCTGCACTTCAAGTTTAAAAATAGCATTGTTATCATCTAATAAAAATGCTTCATTATGAACCTATTCATAATGAAGCATTTTATTTATACAACTATTCACAAAGTGCGTTCAAATAGTTAATAATCAATTACTTTTTCTTCTATTAAAGATTATGAAATGTTTTAATTTTGCGAAGCATATTAAAACTAGCATAATTCTGAAGTTTCAGAATTAATATTAAAGAGAACCGCTTATGAACACGCAATTATCTGATAGAATTAATAGTGTAACTCCTTCTGCAACCTTAGAAATGGCAGCTAAAGCACGTGAACTGCGCGCTGCAGGAAAAGATATTATTGGCTTAAGTTTGGGTGAACCTGATTTTAACACACCAGAGTACATTAAACAAGCCGCTATACAGGCAGTGAATGATGATTATAACTCATATACACCCGTAGATGGATATGTGGATTTAAAAGATGCGATTATCACTAAGTTTAAGAGAGATAACGACTTAAGCTACAATCATTCACAACTTGTTGTTTCTACAGGTGCTAAGCAAGCCCTTTATAATGTCGCACAAGTTGTTTTAAATGATGGTGATGAAGTTGTTTTACCTTGCCCATATTGGGTTAGTTACAGTGATATTGTAAAACTTGCTGGCGGTGTACCCGTTGAAGTAGCAACCTCTATCGATACTGATTTTAAAATGACGCCGGAGCAGCTAGAAGCGGCAATTACTCCAAAAACGAAAATGTTGTGGTATAGCTCACCTTGCAATCCTAGTGGCTCTATATATAGTAAAGAAGAATTAAGAGCGCTAGCAGATGTCTTGCAAAAGTATCCGCAAATTGTTGTAGTTAGTGATGAAATTTATGAGCATATTAATTACGGAGTAACAGCTCATGCATCAATGGCAGCCTTTGAAGATATGTATGACCGTACGGTAACTGTAAACGGAGTTGCAAAAGCTTTTGCGATGACAGGTTGGAGAATAGGTTATATTGGTGCTCCAACATACATTGCTCGTGCATGCAACAAATTACAAGGTCAAGTTACTAGCGGCGCCAATTGTATCGCGCAACGCGCAGTAATTACTGCCTTGGTAGAGTCACCAGATCGTGTTCAATTCATGATTGATAAGTTTAAGGGGAGAAGAACCCTAATTTTAGACTTACTAAATAATATAGAAGGCTTCAAATGCAACGAACCAGAAGGTGCTTTCTACGTTTTTCCTGACGTTACAGCACATTTTGGCAAAACTTACAAAGGTACCACCATTAACAATGCTTCTGATTTTGCAATGTATTTATTAGAACATGCTAATGTAGCAACGGTTACTGGCGACGCATTCGGAAATGGTAATTGCATTCGAATTTCATATGCAGCCTCTGAAGATGAAATAAAAGAAGCTGTATCTAGAATAAAAACAGCTCTTAGCTAATTTTTAAATCGCAACAAATAATATTGCCCCGAAAACAAAGTGTTTTCGGGGCATTTTTTATTTAGTGTCTTCTCAAATAAAATCTTCAAATAACTTGCTTTGTTTTTTTATTAAGTCCTCTTCCAGAAATAAGGCGTCAAAAGAATTAAAACTGTAAAAAGTTCTAATCGACCAGCAAGCATTAAAAAGCCGCACCACCATTTACCCGCATCTGGCAAGCCATTAAAATTACTAACCGGATTCAAACTACCCAAAGCTGGGCCCACATTACCCAAAGAAGAAGCTGCACCACCAATAGCTGATTGAAAGTCTAAACCTAACACACCTAATACCAAAGCCCCTATAATAAAAAGTAACATGTAGAGCACGAAGAAGCCAATGATATTATACACAATGTCTTGCTTTACGGTTTTATCTTTATAACGTACAGGAATGATAGCATTTGGATGAAGAGTTCGCTTAAATTCTAATATTCCATTTTTAATAATAAGCAAATGTCGCATTACCTTAATACCGCCGGCCGTAGAACCTGCAGAACCTCCTAAGAAAAACAATCCGAAGAAAAAGATGGTCAAGAATGGAGTCCAACTCGTAAAATCAGCAGTAACAAAACCTGTAGTAGTTATTACGGCAACAACCTGAAAAAGGGCATGTCGAAACGAACTTTCACCCTCTCCTAAAACCATAGGATGATATTCGCTTACAGGTACATTCGCTCGGTTATACACAAAAAAGGCTGCAACTATGGTAAACGCCAACACAAAAGCCAAATACACTCTAAATTCTTCGTCTTGAAAAACTTTTTGAACCTTTCCTTTAAAAGCGAAGTAGCTCAGTACGAAATTACTTCCCGCTAAAAACATAAAAAAAGTAATGATATACTGAATAAGTGGTGAATCATTCCAATAGGCAACGCTCAGATTTTTTGTTGAAAATCCTCCTGTAGATAATGTTGCTAATGCATGATTTAGAGCATCAAAAAACGACATTCCGGCGATACTCAGCAATAAGGTTTCTGCAGCAGTATAACCAACATAAATTAGCCAAAGGCGTTTTGCAGTATCAGTTATTCGTGGATGAAGTTTATCAGCACTAGGGCCGGGTGCTTCGGCAGAAAAAAGTTGCATTCCCCCTATTCCAAGCAAAGGTAAAATGGCAATAGCAAGTACGATGATACCCATACCACCAATCCAATGCGTTAAACTACGCCATATCAAAATACCCTCTGGCAAGGCTTCGATATCATCAACAATAGAAGCTCCGGTGGTTGTATACCCTGAAATTGTTTCGAAGAAAGCATTGGTAACTCCTGGTATAGCTCCTGAAAACAAATATGGTAGCATGCCTGATAGAGACATCACAATCCAACCTAATGTTACTATGATATACCCTTCTTTTCGCTGAACTTCTTTTTTATGATTACGGGTACCAAAAAACAACAATAACCCCGAAACCATTGTAGTAATAGAAGCTAAGGTAATATCTAAGGTCACACCATCGGCGTAAATAAGACTTGTTAAAGCAGCCATCAACATAAATCCGCCGTTTACTAAAAGTAAAACGCCCATGATATGAAGAATGATTCTAGAATTTAGTCGCATGTTACAAGAACAATCTTTCTATTTTACCGATAGCTTCAGGAAGACAACAAACCACAACTCGATCTCCTGCCATAATTTGATAACCACCTAAAGCAATTACGCCGTGACCATCACGAACAACACCACCAATGGTAGCCTCTTTAGGAAAACTTAAATCACGAATCGCACTTTGGGTAACCTTCGAGCCTGATTTAACAACAAATTCTAATATTTCTGCGCTCAAATTGTTCAAACGCATTGAGGCGACAACATCACCTTTACGAATATGTCTAAATATATTATTCGCTGCTAATAACTTTTTATTTATCAAAGTATCAATTCCAATAGAATGTGACAGTTGAAAATAGTCCATATTTTCAACCAAAGCAATGGTTTTCTTAATATGCTTAGACTTCGCTACTAAGCATGACATGATGTTGGTTTCAGAATTACCTGTTACTGCAATAAAAGCATCCATAGATTCTAGATTTTCCTCCTCTAAAAGCTCTACATTTCTTCCATCACCATTAATCACTAATGCCGTGGGCAAATCATCAGCTAAGTCAAATGCTTTTTCCTTATTTTTTTCAATAAGCTTGACATTAAACTTCTTTGAACATAAATCTCGAGCCGCCTTAAACCCAACTTTACTGCCACCCAATATCATGACATTTCTAATTTCCTCTTTTTTCTTACCGGTTAATTTATACAACTCATCAACTCCTTCTTTTACCGTAATAAAGTAAACCTGATCACCCTCCTTAAATACGGTATCACCTCTAGGAATTACAGTATACTGAGTTCCCATTCGCTTTAAGGCAATTGGCATAAAATGCAATTCGGGAAAAATAGTTGCTGCCTCTTTCACCATTTTACCAACAAAGGGGGCAGATTTCGGAAGTGAAACCCCAACCATTATTAATTCACCTTCCTCAAACTCAAAAGTATCATTAAAGGCAGACTTGTTCAAAAGTAGTTGAATCTCTGTTGCGGCCAATTCTTCTGGTGAAATTAACTCATCAATACCTAACTCATCAAATCTAATTTTCTCTTTACAATCGATGAATTCTGTATTTGAAATTCTAGCAATAGTTCGCTCGCAGCCTAATTGCTTAGCAAGCATACACAAAGTTATATTGGTAGTTTCGGAAGCAGTTACTCCAATTACAAGGTTAGAGTACTGCACCTCAGCATCCTTTAATACTGAAATAGAAGTAGCATCACCTTTTAAGACACGAATATCAAGATGATTATCAGCATAATTTAAACTTTCTTTATCACAGTCAATCAAGGTAATATCTTGCGATTCATACGAAAGTAATTTTGCTAAATGAAAACCTACCTCACCAGCACCAGCTATTATAATTTTCATTGAATAGTACTATGTTGTTCAGAAGCAGATTTTAACTCCCACTTCAATTCAGAAAAAAGTGCCTCAAGGGGCACCTCAGCTATTTTGCAGCTCATTATAGAAAAGTTTGCAAATTTTTTGCGCGGTAAAATTACGTTTTTTTTAGCATGTCACCACAGTATTAACATAAGTATTAAACTAAGCCTCAACTACTTTATTGTATACATTACACCTACCCTCATCACACCTTATATCGTATCTTTGCCAAAAATTTGCTTTAAATGGCCAAAAAAGTCACACCCTACAAACATTCTGAACTTGGAAAAAAGGAACAAGTAACACAAATGTTTGACACGATATCTAAGAACTATGACGGTTTAAATCGTGTTATTTCTTTTGGTATTGATATTAAATGGCGTAAGCGCGTTGTAGCCATTCTAAAAGAAAAAAAGCCAAAGGCTATTCTTGATATTGCAACTGGCACAGGAGATTTAGCCATCAATATGATTGAAACTGGCGCCGAAAGAATTGTTGGTTTAGATATCTCACCAGGTATGCTAGAGGTTGGCAAAGAAAAAGTTCAAAATAAAAATTTAGCCAATATTATTGAAATGATCGTTGGCGATAGCGAAAACCTTCCGTTTAACGAAAACACTTTCGATGCAGTTACTGTTGCATTTGGTGTTCGAAATTTCGAAACCTTAGAAAAAGGCCTCGCCGAAATTCACCGAGTTCTGAAGCCCACAGGTACTTTTGTAGTATTAGAAACCTCTGTACCTACAAAAACTCCTTTTAAACAAGGCTATCGTTTTCATTGTAATTACATACTACCCTTGGTGGGTCGGTTATTTTCAAAAGACCGCTCAGCATACACCTACTTATCAGAATCTGCAGCCGTTTTTCCACATGGTGAAAACTTCAACAATATTTTACGTAAAATCGGGTTTATAGAGGTAGAGAACAAACCTCAAACGTTTGGGGTTGCCTCAATTTACATAGCAACCAAAGCTATTTAAAGCAATAAAAATTAGATTTTTATCAGTAGTATATTGACAATGAAATCGTTATAATTTTAATTAATGCAAAAGCTCCTTTTATTTTTTATAACCATACTTTTTTGCAGTCAATCAATAATGGCTCAATTCAATGAAAAGCCCGTACTTAATATTGAAAACAAAGACAAAAAGTTTTTAAATTATGGGTATTATTTGGGACTAAATCGCTTTGGATTCAAATTCAACTACAAAGATAATTTAGGTGACAAAAACACGGATATTCAAGTTTTAAAATCTACTGGTTTTGATGTCGGACTTATTGGCGAAATGCGCATGAATGAGTTTTTAGATATTCGTATAGAGCCAGGTTTAGCTTATACTGCAAGAACATTAGGATTTCCAGGGTTTATTGAAGAAAGAGATGCCATACGTGAAGTAAAATCAACTTATATCAATTTTCCATTACTTTTAAAAATCAACACCAGAAGAATAGGCAACTGGAAACCTTTCATAGTTGGTGGCGGATCGGCTTCTTTAAATTTAGGAAGTAATGAAGATAGCTTAGATGATAATGCCTCTGGTACTTTTCGTATGACAAAATGGGTCTATAGCTATGAATTAGGATTTGGCATTGATTTTTATCTTGAATATTTTAAATTCACTCCTTCGATACGTGGCATTTTTGCTTTAACCGATGAACTGGTACCTGATAACGATCCTAACAGTCCGTGGACGAGTAACATTGAAGGAATGCGGTCTCGTGGTATTTTTATTAATCTAACTTTTGAATAGCAGTTAATTTCTACGAACTTCATTAAGCAAAATCGCGGTTGCTGTGGCGACATTCAAACTTTCGGTTGTTTGATTTCCATACTGGGGAATTGATATCTTTTCATGAACACATTTTTCTATTTCATGTGAAATGCCATTACCTTCATTACCCATAACCAAAACACCAGCTTTCGGTATTTTCATATTATAAACAGGCGCACCGTTCATAAAAGCTCCAAAAACTGGTAACGAGGTATTATTTAAATATTCTTCGATATTCGTATAATGAATGGCAACTCTAGCAATTGAACCCATTGTCGCTTGCAGCACTTTCGGGTTGTAACAATCTACTGTTTGTTCTGAACAAACCAAGCTTTTAATTCCGAACCAATCACAAAGACGAATAATAGTACCTAAATTACCTGGGTCGCGAACATCGTCTAAAACCAAAACCCAATCTTCTTCAATAACCTTTTGAAGTTTAGGCATATAAAATACCCCTAACACCCCATTGGGGTTTTTAAGTTGACTTATTTGTTTTAATTCTTGCGGTGTAATTTGAAAATATTTTTCATCTTTTAAAACAAAATCATCTAAGCTGGTCGTATAAATTTCAAATGGCATCACCTTTGCATTTAAAAGTTCATGCACCGTCTTTTTTCCCTCAACAAAAAATAAGCCTAATTCATTTCGGTATTTTTTTTGCTGTAAGCTTCGTATTCGTTTTAATTGGCTCTTACCAACCATACAAGTAATGTGTTTTTTAATGTATTTTTGATTTCTATGAGGATTATTTTGCCCAATAAAAAAAGTTATGCTAAAATAAGCTTATTATTGGTAGTCGTAGTACTTACTGCATGCAACTCGCTAAAAAGAGTGGACGATAATGAAATGCTAATTTCAAAAAACGTTATTCAAGTTGATAGTGCAACCATTAATAACGAGCTTATTGAAAGTCTTATTATTCAAAAACCAAATAGCAATCTATTGGGCTATAATTTGCGGTTAAATCTATATAATTTGGCTAAGGTAAATCCTGATTCTTCCTATCAAGATTGGCTTAATCGAAAACCAAAACGTAAACAACGATTAATTAACTTTTTATCAGAAAAACAAGTGCATAGGCTTGGTGAATCTTTTTTGGTAAAAGGCTATAGTGAATGGCTTAAAAATATTGGAGAGGCTCCTTCAATTTTAGATACTGCTCAAACACGCAGAACATTAGAAAGATTACAGGCTTTTTACAAAACAAAAGGCTATTTTAACAACAGTACCACTTACACCATCGATAGTCTTTCAAGAAAACAACGCGTCGGCGTCAATTATAAAATTAAATTAGGTGACCCTTACATGTTAGATTCGGTATCACACAAAATTGCTGCAGTGGCGATTGATTCTATTTATGGGTTAATTAAAAATGAGTCATACGTTAAGGCAGGCGAGCAATTTGATTTAGAAAATTTTGACAATGAAAGAGAACGTTTAACAGCTATTTTCAGAAATAGAGGTGTTTATAATTTTCAAGAAAGCGCCATTAAATACGATATTATAAGAGACACCACTACGCTAGGTAATGATAGAAAGATGGATATTCAATTGAATATTGACAATCTAAAAAAACGAACGGAAAACTCTGTTACCACATCAGAATACAAAGTCTTCAAATTTGACAAACTCAACATTTATACTGATTACCCTGATAGTGACATGGTTTTTGAACGCTTTGGAGACTATACTATATTTTATCGCAACAAACTTCGATTTAAGTCAGAAACTTTAACCGATGCTGTTTTTTTTAAAAAAGATAGTGTTTATCGAGATATTGATAGAACTCGAACTTTACGGCAAATTTCAAGTTTAAATGTATTTAGATACCCTTCAATCACTTTTGAAGAAGATTCTACACGAACAAATCTAACCGCAAACATTTACCTATCTGAACGACCTAAATACTCATTTAGCACCAATTTAGAAGTAAACCATTCAAGCATACAAACTGTAGGACTAGCGTTTAGACCTGCGCTTCAAGCTCGAAACCTTTTTGGGGGTGCTGAAAATTTGAGTTGGTCAGGTCGATTAAATATTGGCTCATCAAGCGATGATAACATTCGAGAAACTGATTCTAGGTTTTTTAATTTATTAGAAGTTGGTACCGAATTAACTTTAGACTTTCCAAGAATTTGGTTTCCAGTTTTAAACACCAAAAAGTTCATTCCAAATTACATGCTACCCAGAACTCAGATTAGCCTTGGCTTTAGTTCTCAACGAAATATCGGTCTTGACAAACAAACCTTTAATACGATTTTAGGATACAACTGGTCACCTTCCGATTTCAAAAAAAATACGCTTGAACTACTTAACATTCAATTTGTTCGCAACACCAACGCAGAACGATTCTTTGAAGTTTATCAAAACACCTATGAAAACTTAGACGATATTGCCGATAATTTTGAAAACGAAGCATCTTTAAGTGAATTTTATGAAGATGCTGATAATAACGGCACCCTAGAATTAAGCACACCAAAGGGCACCACCGGATTTACAGATGCCATCTTAAACGGCAATATCAACACAGATCAAGAAACTATTGATGCTGTAAGAAGCATTAACGAAAGAAGAATTCGTTTAACAGAGAATAATTTAATTTTTGCAAGTAATTACACTTTTAATAAAAACAATAGAAGAGGACCGACAGACAACAATTTTTATCAATTTCGATTTAAGGTAGAAAGTGCAGGAAATTTTCTTTCTGCGTTATCTTACCTTTTTTCTTTTGATGAAAGAGATGGTGATTTATTAGTTTTTGATGTACCCTACTCGCAATACGTAAAAACAGAATTTGATTATGTAAAATATTGGGATCTTTCAAGAGCAAATGTGCTCGCCCTTAGAACATTCTTTGGTATTGCCGTGCCATATGGTAATTCTGACAACATACCCTTTGTTCGTAGTTATTTTGCAGGAGGATCAAATGACAACCGTGGCTGGAGACCCTATTCATTGGGTCCGGGAAGAACCAATGCCATTAACGATTTTAATGAAGCTAACTTAAAAATTGCTTTAAACTTAGAGTATCGATTTCCTATCGTTGGTAATTTTAAAGGTGCACTTTTCGCTGATGCCGGAAATATTTGGAATGTATTCGATAATGTTGATGACCCAGAAGCTACTTTTTCTGGTGTAGAGTCATTAAAAGATATAGCCTTAGGTTCTGGTTTTGGCATAAGATATGACTTCACTTACTTTGTACTAAGGGGCGATGTGGGTTTCAAAACATACAATCCCGCAGAAGAAACCAATAAAAGATGGTTTAGAGATTATAATTTCGCCAATTCCGTTCTGCAGATAGGTATAAATTATCCTTTTTAATCACCCGACTTCTTATTTTAAAAGGTCAAATGTTTTTTTAATATTCTATGTTTCTAAAAAAATATAACCTATAGATATGTTAGGTACATCACTTTTTTAATGATTTTTTGATTTTAGACCCCGACTTCAACTTGTTTAAATTTATTACTTTTGCCCAATTCAGAACAACTAAATAAATAGATTAAAAAATTATGAGTCATAATATAAAACCAGGGGTTGCCACAGGTGACGAAGTTCAAGCAATTTTCAACTACGCCAAAGAAAAAGGATTTGCACTACCAGCCGTGAATGTTATCGGCTCAAATACTATTAATGGTGTTTTAGAAACAGCTGCATCGTTAAACGCGCCTGTTATCATACAATTTTCAAATGGAGGAGCTCAGTTTAATGGCGGAAAAGGTCTTTCAAATGAAGGTCAAAATTCAGCAATAAAAGGAGCAATAGCAGGAGCTAAACATGTTCATGAATTAGCAGAAGCTTACGGCGCTACTGTTATTTTACATACTGATCACTGTGCTAAAAAATTATTACCGTGGATTGACGGCCTTTTAGAAGCAAGTGAAAAACACTATGCAGAAACTGGAAAATCTTTGTTCAGTTCTCACATGATTGACCTTTCTGAAGAAACTCTAGAAGAAAACATTGAGATTTGTAAAGGGTATTTAGAGCGCATGGCCAAAATGGATATGACCTTAGAAATAGAACTGGGAATTACAGGTGGTGAAGAAGATGGGGTTGACAATTCTGATGTAGATGATTCTAAACTTTATACGCAACCAGAAGAAGTGGCATATGCATATGAAGAGCTATCAAAAGTGAGTCCGAGATTCACCATTGCTGCTGCTTTTGGAAATGTTCACGGTGTTTACAAGCCAGGAAATGTAAAGTTAACGCCGAAAATTCTTAAAAATTCTCAAGAGTATATTTCAGAAAAATATGGTGTAGAGCACAATCATATTGATTTTGTTTTTCATGGAGGATCAGGATCGACCGTTGAAGAAATTCGAGAAGGAATTAGTTACGGCGTAATAAAAATGAATATCGATACTGATTTACAATATGCCTTTCTTGCTGGAGTTCGTGATTACGTACAAGCCAATACGGATTACTTACAATCTCAAATTGGAAATCCAGAAGGTGCTGATGAACCAAACAAGAAAAAATATGATCCAAGAGTATGGTTGAGAGAAGGAGAAAAGTCTTTTGTAGAGCGTTTGAAAAAAGCTTTTGAAGACTTAAATAATGTTAATACGCTTTAAAACAAACACCTAATTCTAAAATGAGTGATATGACGGCATGGTTTAAAAGAAAGGAAAAAGGAATTCAAACAGCAACGGAAGAAAAAAAAGACACTCCTAAGGGACTATGGTATAAATCTCCCACCGGAAAAATTGTCGAATCTGAAGATCTAGCTAAGAATTTTTATGTAAGTCCTGAAGATGATTATCACGTTCGAATTGGCAGTAAAGAATATTTTGAAATACTTTTTGATGACAATAAATTTACTGAGCTTGATGCAAAATTAACTTCGAAAGACCCGTTAAAATTCGAAGACACTAAGAAATACAAAGAACGTTTAGAAGCAGCACAGAAAAAAACAGGTTTGAAAGATGCGGTGCGTACCGGGTTCGGAAAATCACTAGGTAAAGATGTTGTTATTTCGTGTATGGATTTCAATTTTATTGGTGGATCAATGGGAAGTGTTGTTGGTGAAAAAATAGCACGAGGTATTGATTACGCTATTAAAAAGAAAGTTCCTTTTATAATGATTTCAAAATCAGGAGGTGCACGTATGATGGAAGCTGCGTTATCGCTAATGCAACTTGCTAAAACATCAGCAAAATTAGCGCAATTAGCAGAAGCAGGTTTACCTTATATTTCTTTATGTACCGACCCAACAACCGGAGGTACTACAGCTTCTTACGCCATGTTAGGTGATATTAATATATCTGAACCCGGTGCCTTAATAGGATTTGCAGGCCCAAGAATTGTAAAAGATTTTACAGGTAAAGACCTTCCTGAAGGTTTTCAAACTTCAGAGTTTTTGAAAGAACACGGATTTCTGGATTTTATAGTGCACAGAAGTCAACTAAAACAAAAGATCAACTTGTATATTGACTTAATTCAAAACAAACCTGTTCGCATTTTAGATTAAACTTTAGCTTATTTTAAGGAAGATTTTCTTTAATTATCCAAAGTCGAGAATTAATATATGAAGCATTAGAGAATATTTATATTTTCTGATGCTTCATCTATATTTGGTTAAATTACATTTTACTAACAACTTCGTATAAAGATTTAAACCTCATTTTTACGAACTATTACTAACAACCTTCTTCTAATGTCGTTCTACCAAAGTATTGCCAAAGTGGGTAAAAAATTTATTCCACAACACAAACTTTTTAAATTAGGTTTTAACCTTTCACCCATGTATCGTAGAAGCACAGGTAGAATCATAAAAGCTTCTGAAGATTTATTTTTCATTTCCATTAAAATACCGATTAGCTATAAAAATAGAAACTATGTGGGCTCTATTTTTGGTGGCAGTATGTTTTCTGCAGTTGACCCGATTCCTATGGTACAACTAATGAACATTCTTGGTGATGATTATGTGGTTTGGGATAAGGCGGCCGAAATCTATTTTAAAAGACCCGGTAAAGAAAACTTATATGCAGAATTCACTTATACTTCCGATGAAATTAAAAGGATACAAGATCAGGTTGCTATATCCAAAGAAATAGAAATAAAGAAAAAAACACTCTTAACAAACAAAGAAAAATCAGTCACTTTTTGCGAAGTAAATAAAACCCTTTATGTAGCAAACAAAGCATATTTCAAAGAAAAACGAAAAGCAAAAACACAAAACTGACCCTTCTAATACCAAATTGAAATTTTTGCTTTACTCTCGTTTTATTTTAAAAACACCAACCACATCTTTTGTTCTAGCGCCGGGCTTATTTTCATATTGGTGTACTTTTAGTTCTTGATAACCTTTGGCAGCTAATAACACTTCTTTTTTTGATAGTCGAAATTCTTTCTTCAAACCATAAGCATAACTGATACCTTTTGCTTTTTCAATAATTTCAAAACCAATGGAATCTTTTGACATATAAACTACAGCATAATTTACCGAGTATGGTGCAGCATTAGCTTCATATTTTACAATATGTCCGTTATGATCTGTTACCAAATCAAGAGTAAGGGTTTTAAAAGTATAATGGTCATCTAACTGAGGTGAATTTACCAATTCCTCTTTTAAACTAATACGATCGTTTTTTGCGATACTTTTATTAACCCCATCAATACCATCACTAATGGCTCCATAAATTACAACTCCCAAAACAAACAAAATTGGGAGTGCTATTATCAACAATCCGGTATAACTCCATATCGGACTTTTTTGTTTTAGCAATTTAAGGTCAATTGCTGATCGCATTTTAGGTGTTGTCTCTAAAATTTCTTTTCCCGTAGTTTTATCTGCTACTTTCCAAGTTTTTTCAACAGGAAACAGAGGTAAAAACCAGATATGAAATACTTTTTGACGAATATCAAAGATCAGGTGATTGTGGGTAGAGTCTAACCCAACTTCTCGTGCAGAAAAAGATTTTATTTTTCGTGAATAAGTTCCAAATTTTATAAAAGCCATAAAACCACACAATTATAATTCATTAACGATCGATTACTTTCATAAGTATTTAACCCATCATCAAATAGTATATTTCATGAAAATAATCTTATATTTGCAGCTTGATTGAAAATCAATCAAATACATAATAATCATTTACAATAATATTAGCATGTACTTAACTAAAGAAGTAAAAGCCGAGATTTTCAAAAAACACGGCGGAAAAGCAGAGAACACAGGTTCTACTGAAGGTCAAATCGCATTGTTCACACACCGTATCAATCATTTGACTGGTCATTTGAAAAAAAACCATAAAGATTTCAATACCGAGCGATCTTTGGTAAAACTAGTAGGTAAGCGAAGAAGCTTACTTGATTATATGATAAAGAAAGATATTGTTAAATATCGTGAGCTTATCAAAGAATTAAATATTAGAAAATAATATTTGCAGGGGTTGAAAATTTTCAGCCCCTATTTTTTATTTCAATTTTGAAGTAATTCAGATTGAATTTATACATTTAAAAACTGTTATTACCTAATTGTGGTAACAGAGAATTCAAAAAGCTGCACACAGTTTTTCATTGGTCGAACAACACAACAACAACTCTGACCATAGAGACACATCATTGGCGGAGTGACCATTGTTTAACAACATCTTGATTAAAACTAATCAAGGTAAAAATCAATTTTATGATTCCAAAAGTATTTAGAGAGGTTATTGACCTCGGTGATGGTAGAGAAATTTCTATCGAAACCGGAAAGTTAGCAAAACAAGCACATGGCTCTGTTGTTGTTCAATCAGGAAAATGTATGCTATTGTGTACGGTAGTTTCTAACTACAAACAAAGTGATGTTGACTTTCTTCCATTAACAGTAGACTACCGTGAGAAATTCGCTGCAGCTGGTCGTTACCCTGGTGGGTTTTTCAAAAGAGAAGCAAGACCAAGTGACGGTGAAGTTTTAACAATGCGTTTAGTTGATCGTGTCTTACGACCACTATTTCCTAAAGATTATCATTCAGAAACTCAGGTGATGATTCAGTTAATGTCTCATGATGATGATGTCATGCCCGATGCAATGGCAGGTTTAGCCGCTTCAGCAGCTATTCAGCTTTCAGATTTTCCATTTGAATGCGCTATTTCTGAAGCGAGAGTTGGCCGTGTAAATGGTGAGTTTATCATTAACCCAACAAGAGCACAATTAGCAGAATCTGATATCGATATGATGATCGGTGCTTCCGCCGATTCTGTAATGATGGTTGAAGGTGAAATGGATGAGATTTCTGAGGAAGAAATGACAGAAGCGATCAAATTTGCGCATGAGGCGATTAAAGTTCAATGTGCTGCTCAACTTAAATTGGCAGAAGCTTTTGGTAAAAAAGAAGTAAGAGCGTATGACCCTGAAAGAGCTGATGAAGATTTAGCAAAAAAAATACACGACCTTGCTTACGATAAAGTTTATGCTGTTGCAAAAGCTGGTTCTGCTAAACACGAAAGAAGTGCCGCATTTGGTGAAATCAAGGATGAAATAATTGCTAGTTTTTCAGAAGAAGAACAAGAAGAATATGGCGGATTAATTTCTAAATATTTCTACAAAGCGGAAAAAGCTGCAGTTCGTGATTTAACACTTAATGAAGGCTTACGATTAGATGGTCGTAAGACTAATGAAATTCGCCCAATTTGGTGTGAAGTTGACTACTTACCTTCTACTCATGGATCAGCAATTTTCACTAGAGGTGAAACACAGGCCTTAGCTACCGTTACACTAGGAACATCAAGAGATTCTAACCAGATTGACATGCCATCTTACGAAGGTGAAGAGCGTTTCTATTTACATTATAACTTTCCTCCGTTTTCAACAGGTGAGGCAAGACCTATTCGTGGCACATCTCGTAGAGAAGTAGGTCATGGTAACCTTGCACAACGAGCATTAAAAGGAATGGTACCTGATGATTGCCCATATACGGTAAGAGTTGTTTCTGAAGTATTAGAATCAAATGGCTCTTCTTCTATGGCAACAGTTTGTTCAGGTACAATGGCTATGATGGATGCTGGGGTACAATTAAAAAAACCAGTCTCAGGTATTGCAATGGGATTAATTTCTGATGCAGATTCAGGCAAATATGCTGTACTTTCTGATATTTTAGGTGATGAAGATCACTTGGGTGATATGGACTTTAAAGTTACAGGTACTACTGATGGTATTACTGCTTGTCAGATGGATATTAAAGTTAAAGGTTTGTCTTATGAGATTTTGGTAAATGCATTAAATCAAGCAAGAGAAGGTCGTTTACATATTCTTGAGAAATTGACCGATACAATCGCTGCTCCAAATGCAGACGTAAAACCACATTCTCCGAAGATGATCACCCGTACTATTCCAAATGAATTTATTGGTGCACTTATCGGCCCTGGTGGAAAAGTGATACAAGAACTTCAAAAAGAAACTGGTACTACTATCGTAATTAACGAAGACCCTGTTACAGAAGAAGGTATTGTTGAAATTTTAGGAACTGATCAAGGTGGAATTGATGCTGTATTAGCAAAAATTGATTCTTTAATGTTTAAACCTGAAGTAGGTAGCGTTTACGAAGTTAAGGTTATTAAAATGCTAGACTTCGGAGCTGTAGTTGAGTATCAAGATGCACCTGGAAATGAAGTATTACTTCACGTTTCAGAATTAGCATGGGAACGTACTGAAAATGTTTCTGATGTTGTAAACATGGGAGATGTTTTTGATGTCAAGTATTTCGGATTAGACAAACGAACTCGTAAAGAGAAAGTTTCACGTAAAGCTCTTTTACCAAAACCAGAAGGTTTTGTTGAAAGACCACCACGTGACAACAATAGAAGAGATGATCGTCGTGGCAGAGATAACAGAGATCGAAAGCCAAGAAGAGACTAATATTTCTAATATAATAAAGAAGCTCCAATGAAAACATTGGAGCTTTTTTTATACCTATTTTTTATTGGCATAACTCGCAGTACCCCTTTCTTAAATATATATCCTCTAGAAGCTGAAAGGTTACCCCTCCCTTTTCCACAGCATCAAAAAGACGACAATAACGCTTCTGATTCATTATACTTGCATTTAACATAATGGTTCTATAAGCATCTGTTTTTGTTAAGGTAGTATTTACCAAAGTTAGATTGAGATAATAAAACAAAAGATTTTCATCTACATCTATAGCCTGAACTTTATCACTCAGAAGTTCTGCAGCCCATTCAGTATTTGCATAGTATGATAGAAATTGTGCAAGACTAAAATAGTCTAAATCTGAAAGTTTAATAAACTTATAACTATCATAAATATATTCAACAGATTCGTCTTTACTTTCATAATCTTTGTTTTGTAAATCACGTTCACATTTAATAATATGAAAGTTTATGAGCATACGTTGAATTAAATTTTCTTCAACGCCAAAACGCTCTAGATCTTTGATTTCCTTCAGAAATTCTGCTCGATCAATCGCTAACATTTTAAAGCGCCACATTTTAAATTTCATGGCCACTAAATTATAATTAACTCGCTTATTATCAGGGTCAAGCTTTTGAAGTTGTTCTAATTCATTCATAGAAATCAGAATTCGACTTTCATCCAATTGATAGCGATATGCACTTCTATTATTCAAATATCTGACGTAATTTAATTGTTCAGGTATTTCTAACGCATCTAAAATAGTAGGTGAAACTTCAAAATATTTTAAACGATTAAACAAGCTGTTTTGCAACCTAGAAGCTTCTACATCATCTTGAGCCTTAATTGAAAGATTAAATGCCTGCACTAGTTCATCATTTTTTACTGATTCATAGTAATCTTTTTTAATCAAATCTAATTCCACAACGGCCTTACGATGATGCCTTAAAATTGGCTCCATATATTCAACTATAGAGGCATTCAAACTTGTTTTTACTTCACTTTTAGTCAATTCCTTTAAACTTTCAAATTCAGTACCCTCAATATCATTATAAAACTCCACCCAATTCTCAGCAGTAGAAACGGTTGTTTTTATGGTAGGCTTTTGATAGCTCTGCAAAGCTTCTACAATACTATTTGCTCGTTGATTTTGAAGTTGCGCATTTCGCTCAGCACTACCCTCTACTGAAGCGTATGCTTTTATTGAAATAGACTTTATATTAAAATCAGTTAGTTTCAAAGAATCATAAAGTGATTTCATATCCGCTTTTTCATAGGTCGCTTTATTTTTCTGAAAGGGAATTTGAAACCTCAAGATCTTGTTCTTCATTTTAAACCCATCAATTGGCTCACCTATTTTATTATTGGCATAACTAATAGTATCAAGATACATTCCCATATCTAATAAATCCCAAGGGTATGCTTGTAAATTATATATCGTTTGGTATCTGCACAAAGTTTTATTTCCAATAAACAAAATGTTAAATTCTAACTCGGCAGTTCGTAATTCTTCCGGTATAGTTCCCACCAAAACCTTATAACCTTGTAATCGTGCAGCCCTTAATCCACTTTTTAATTGATTAGCATATACAGGTTTCAGCAGTAAACCTCGTAACTGATCATATTCATTAACCACAGTGCCACAGTCATATCTATAGCGATTGACAATATCTATAGCTATGCCATCATTTTCATTTTTAAAAAGTTGATTAAACCACTCTTTATCATTTACTTGAAAAAACAGCTGTGAGTTTTCCCTAATAATAGAAAATTTAATCTCTTTGGCCATTGAACCAAAAGCCAATTTACATTGCTTACAATTTTTAGCTTCTAGTTTATAAGGTTGGCGCATTTGAATACCAAAATTTTCATTTTGAGCATTACAGATTTGCTGAAAGAATAAATAAAAAAATACGACAACTAATGTGATTTTGTTTCTCATATGAAATTGGTTTGGTTAAAATGGTTAATAAATATTTACATTTTAAAAGCAAGTTCATTAGAGATGGTGTATTACAAAATCAATTGTCATGCCGAAAATGAATGTCACGAAAAGAATTTTTTTTGACAAAAAGGAAGCCCACCTAACCGTTAGAGGTAATTTTTTATGCACTTTAACCGATAAACAAACTTTTTTTTACTCTTTTGTAACATTTCTAAGATTTGTACGTATAAGTATATGCAGTCTATTGATTTATGAATTTAATCCCCAAAAATGAGACAGCTTAAGATTACAAAACAGGTCACTAATAGAGAGACCGCATCTTTGGACAAGTACTTACAAGAAATTGGAAAAGTAGACTTGATCACGGCAGACGAAGAAGTAGAATTGGCTCAACGCATCAAGGCAGGCGACCAGATCGCTCTTGAAAAACTAACAAAAGCCAACCTTCGTTTCGTAGTATCAGTTGCTAAGCAGTACCAAAACCAAGGCCTTACTCTGCCAGATTTAATCAATGAAGGAAACTTAGGATTGATTAAAGCGGCACAACGTTTTGATGAAACCCGTGGTTTCAAATTTATCTCATATGCCGTATGGTGGATTCGTCAATCTATCTTACAAGCATTAGCTGAACAATCGCGTATTGTTCGTTTACCATTGAACAAAATTGGTTCAATTAACAAGATTAATAAAACTTTTGCCTTTTTAGAGCAAGCACACGAACGTATGCCTTCTGCTGAAGAAATTGCAAAAGAATTAGACATGACTGTTGAAGACGTAAAACAATCTTTGAAAAATTCAGGGCGACACGTATCTATGGATGCTCCTTTAATCGCTGGTGAAGATTCTAACTTATACGATGTACTTCGTAGTGGTGAATCGCCAAATCCTGATAGAGAATTGTTACACGAATCTTTACGTACAGAAATTGAGCGTGCTTTAGAAACATTAACTCCTAGAGAAGCAGATGTTATTCGGTTATATTTCGGTTTAGCCGGCCAACATTCAATGACTTTAGAGGAAATTGGTGAGACTTTTGACCTGACACGAGAAAGAGTACGACAGATTAAAGAGAAAGCTATTCGTAGATTAAAGCACACTTCTAGAAGCAAAATCTTGAAAACTTATCTCGGATAGTACAGTATAGCATAGAATTTAATACAATTGCCTTGTTAAAGTCTCCTTAAATTGGAAATTTGGCATATAAATTGTAATTTTGAAAGTAACAACAGTTTATCATGACTGTTCGTTTTTTGATTGATGAATAAACTCCGGCTGATTACCGGAGTTTTTTCATTTAATGTAATTACCGCTATTGTAAAGAATTTAGACAGAAACATGTTAATATTTACCAAACATCATTTTAGAGTTTATTATGCATAGTCAACAAAAACAACCAAACAATCCTTTACATGGCATTAAACTAGTTGATATTCTAGAGTATCTAACTCAAAATCACACCTGGGAAGAATTAGCCAATCATATTAACATCAATTGTTTTAAAAGTAATCCATCAATAAAATCTTCTTTAAAGTTTTTACGTAGAACCCCCTGGGCACGTGAAAAAGTAGAGCAATTCTATTTATATTCGATAAAAAAATAATGAGCTTTAACATTGTACTTCTTGAACCCGAAATACCTAACAATACCGGTAATATTGGAAGACTGGCCTTGGCAAGTGACTCAACTTTACATTTGGTAAAACCATTCGGATTTGAATTAAATGATAAGCGATTAAAAAGAGCAGGCTTAGATTATTGGAAACACTTAAAAATTCGTATTTACGAAAACGCTGAAGCATTTTTCGAAATGCACCATGATAAACAAATGGCATTTCTTTCATCTCATGGCAAACAAAACCATTGGTCAATAAATTACCAAGATGAATTATTTTTAGTTTTCGGAAAAGAATCCGTTGGTATTTCCGCTGAAATTCTAGCCAATAACGCTGAAAGGGTTTATAAAATACCACTGTACAGTGAGCAAATTCGTAGTTTAAATCTAGCAAATGCTGTCAGCATCGTGACGTATGAAGGGTTAAGACAATTGAAAAATTAACGCATACGAAGTAAATTTTTCTTGCGTATAAAGGCTAGAACCAACCCTCAACCGAAATTGAAAAAAGTCTATTGTCTCGTTACCCTCTTTTATATTTTTTTTACCTACGAAAGCACAAGTCGTTGACGAATGCATCAACGGATTCAAGTAGGCTTTTTAGGAGCGTGGATACACATCGAATCTAAAATTGCCCCGAATTGGTCATTTCGCACTGAAATCCGGTACGAATCTCCCCTAATTAGTGGTCTTAACAGTATTTCGCACAATACTGAAAATGGGAATTTTACGAGTGATACAGCTGTATATCCAATTTTTATTCCTATGCTATCCATCGAACCACGATGGTATTATAACTCTCCTAAGAGGCAAGAAAATAGTAGGAATACTTTTATAATAGTAGTAATTATGCCACGGTATCAATTCGTTTTTACCCTGAATTTGGCGCCCTATCTCCTCAAAAAACAAAAGGAATTGATGGTGGTATTTTTATCTCTCCTAGTTGGGGCATACGTCGAAACATAAACTTTAGAATAAACTACGAACTAGGAGCCGGACTAGGCGTTGATATTTATGAATTGTTCACTTCTGAAGATTCAACTACAGATATACATGTAAACCTGCATATTCGAATTGGTTACAAATTCGGAAAAAAGGCCTTCAGAGAAAACTAACAACATTTTCAAGAGCTATCGGAACAATTCTCATTACTAATACGGCAATTCCTTACTTTTGTATTCAATACTAAAGATTTTACACTATGAGTACAAAAATTGCACCCTCCCTTCTAGCAGCTGATTTCGGAAATCTACAGAGTGATGTAGAAATGGTGAACCAAAGTGAAGCAAATTGGCATCATATTGATGTAATGGACGGTGTTTTCGTACCAAATATTTCATACGGAATGCCAGTGGTTAAAGCTATAGCTAAACATGCTACCAAACCTTTAGATGTGCATTTAATGATAGTTGACCCTGATCGCTATATTAAGACTTTTGCTGAATTAGGGGCCAATATACTATCAGTGCATTACGAAGCTTGTACGCATCTTCATAGAACCTTACAGGCCATTAAAGCTGAAGGCATGCAAGCTGGAGTTGCATTAAACCCACATACCAACATTAATCTTCTTGAAGACATTATACAAGATATTGATGTAGTATGTTTAATGAGTGTGAACCCAGGTTTTGGCGGTCAATCATTTATTGAGAATACCTATGAAAAGGTACGTGCTTTAAAGGAATTAATAGTAAAGAAAAAAGCCACTACCTTAATTGAGATCGATGGTGGAGTAACTTCTTTAAATGCAAAATCACTTACTGAAGCTGGTGCAGATGTTTTAGTAGCAGGAAGTTTTGTTTTCAAAAGCGCCAATCCAACACAAACTATTCATGATTTAAAAGTTTTAGCCGGGTAATGAAATTATATGACCTCATTATTGTTGGGGGCGGGCCTATTGGTATCGCTGTTGGATTAGAAGCTCAAAAAAAAGGCCTGTCTTATTTGATAATAGAAAAAGGACCTATCGTAAACTCGCTTTTTAACTATCCGTCAAACATGCAATTTTTTTCTTCATCAGAAAAACTCGAGATTGACGAAATTCCTTTTATCAGTATTGAGGCCAAACCAAAACGAGATGAAGCCTTAGAATATTATCGCAGAATAGTTACTTCTAACAAGCTAAATATTCAACTTTTCGAAGAGGTAGAATCTATCACCAAAACAGACGAGTTGTTTGAGATTAAAACCTCGAAATCAACTTACCGTACTACCAACGTGACTTTAGCTACGGGCTTTTACGATTTGCCAAACACCTTAGATATACCGGGTGAAGACTTACCCAAAGTATCACACTATTATGATAATCCGCATTATTTTGCAAGTCAGAAATTAGCCGTTATTGGTGCGAGTAATTCTGCAATTGATGCGGCTTTAGAAAGTTACCGTAAAGGTTCAGACGTCACTTTAATTATTAGAGGACCTGAGGTAGGGCAACGCGTTAAATATTGGGTACGACCTGATATTATTAACCGAATTGAAGAAGGCAGTATTAAGGCCTATTATAACAGCACTGTAAAAGAAATCAAACCAGATAGTATAATTATTAATACGCCTGAAGGTGAAATTTCACTGGCCAATGATTTTGTTCTAGCCTTAACGGGATATAAACCAAATTTTAAATTTTTAGAAAGCCTTGGTGTAACATTGTCAAATGATGCTAAAAAACATCCTTTCTACGACGATGTATCGATGCAAAGCAATATTAATGGACTTTATTTAGCAGGCGTTATTTGTGGTGGTATGGAAACTCATAAATGGTTTATTGAAAATTCACGAATTCACGCGAAACGCATTGTAACTCATATTATAGAAAACAATATTTAGTACTAAGGTGCTAATTACATAGTAGTTAAATAAAAAAGATCTTGCTTAATAGCAAGACCTTTTTATTGTGACCCCGGAGGGATTCAAACCCCCAACCCTCAGAGCCGAAATCTGATGCGCTATTCAGTTGCGCCACGAGGCCATTATTATGTATCGGCAAATGTAAAAGTTTCTATTGGCCTATACCAATTTACTTTTAACAATTGTAGAAATTGTTTTTCCGTCTGCTTGACCAGCTAGTTTTTTTGAAACCATACCCATTACTTTACCCATATCCTTCATACCTGAAGCACCAGTGTCATTGATGGTTGCTAGAACCACTTTTTCAATTTCTTCCTCACTAAGCTGCTCGGGTAAAAATTGCTCTATAATAGCCACTTGTGCTAATTCTGGTTCGGCTAAATCTTTACGTCCTTGATCAATAAAAATTGCTGCACTATCTTTTCGCTGTTTTACCAATTTCTGAACCAATTGAATTTCGGCGTCTTCACTAATTGCCTCTGAAGAACCCGTTTCAGTTTGCGCTAATAATAACGCAGATTTAATAGCCCTTAAAGACTCTAAAGCAACCTTATCTTTCGCTTTCATAGCGACTTTCATTTGTTCCATTACCTGTTGCTGTAAACCCATAATAATTTCATTTTTAGGACTGCGAATATAAAAAATAAACCCGAAAATAGGGTTATTTTCGGGTTTTAAGTATGGAGACATCTACCGCCTCTATAAACTATGTTGAGTTAGTCTACATTGTCATGTAGAAAAGAGTTATTTGATCGCAATTGAATTTCATCATTGCTATCTTGCCCTAAAGTTGTTCGTGAAACTTTATTTTTTTTCTCAGGAATATCAGACAAATCGATACCTTGACGCTTATACGCAGGCTCACTTTCAATTTCTTGAATGTTATTCAAGTTATTTTGAAACTTATAATTGAAATCTTTCAATTTTTTTCTTCGCTCATCTGCTCTTTCTTTAAGCAATTCTTCTAAAGGACTTTCAATAGGATCTAATTCTTTTTGAGGTTCACTTGCAGTTTCTTTTACTACCGTTTTACGCTCAAAAATTAGCTCGTCTTCAATAATTTTAGGTTCAAATTCTTCTGCCTTTGATTTTGCACCTGTTAATTGGTTTTCCAATTCCATGTAATCATCTAAACTATATCGTGTTTCGCCTTCTTTATTATATTCTAAAACAGGAACCACTTCAATATGTTCGTTTACATCTAATTCAGCAACCTCTTCGTCTAATGTAAAGGTGATTACATTATCTTCCTCTTCTTCATTTTCTGTCACTAATGGAAGTTCAAAACTCATTTCTATTTGATCTTTTTCAACTTCATTACCAATCACCACTTCTGGATCGACAACTTCAAAATTAGCAACAGTTTCACTGTTTTCGATTATGATGAAATCATCTTCAGAAACGTTTTCTGCAATTACCTCTTCATAAAAAACATTAAAATTCTTAATGTAATTAGTAGTAGGAATTAAATCTAATTCTTCAATATCTTCTGATAAAGAATGTTTAAAAACTGGTGCTTCACCAGCATCTTCATCATCAATCAATTGATGTACAATGTTCTTTGTTGCCTTAGGAGTTAAATCATGAACTGCCTTTTGACCTTCTTCAAGTGTGTGAATAATTTTTTTTGCTTCACTATTTACAATATCATCTTGTTGATCAACATCAAAACCCGTTGCAATTACAGTTACTGCAATAGATTCACCTAATTCTTCATCTTCACCAACACCCATTATAATATTTGCACCGTGACCAGCCTCAGTTTGAATATGATCATTAATCTCACCTATTTCATCGATAGTAATTTCTTGAGAACCAGAAACGATCAGCAACAATACGTTTTTAGCACCTGTAATTTTGTTATCATTCAAAAGAGGCGAATCTAAAGCTTTCATAATAGCCTCATTGGCTCTTGAAGAACCTGTTGCTATGGCAGAACCCATAATTGCTGTTCCACTATTAGAAAGTACAGTTTTCGCATCTCTAAGGTCAATGTTTTGTGTGTAGTGATGTGTAATCACCTCTGCAATACCTCTAGCTGCAGTAGCTAATACTTCATCAGCTTTAGAAAAACCTGCTTTAAAACCAAGGTTTCCATAAACTTCACGAAGTTTATTATTGTTAATTACAATAAGAGAATCAACATTATTACGAAGGCGTTCGATTCCCAATTGAGCTTGTTGGCAACGCATTTTTCCTTCAAATTGAAAAGGCATAGTAACGATTCCTACCGTTAAAATATCCATTTCTTTTGCCATTTTTGCAATTACGGGAGCAGCACCAGTTCCTGTTCCCCCTCCCATTCCAGCAGTTATGAAAACCATTTTTGTGGTAACATCTAACATGCCTTTTATCTCTTCTGTACTTTCAATTGCAGCTTGTTCACCAACTTCAGGGTTTGCACCAGCACCCAACCCTTCTGTTAGAGATACGCCTAATTGAATTTTATTAGGTACCGAACTATTTGTCAATGCTTGAGAATCAGTATTCAAGATTACAAAATCGACACCATTGATTCCGGCTTGAAACATATGGTTGATGGCATTACTACCACCCCCACCGACACCGATGACTTTTATTACGTTACTTTGATTTTTTGGAAGATCGAAGGCAATACCTTCAAATTCTGTGTTGCTCATATTGTATTATTATTACTGGTTTACTTTATCTGCTATTACTCTGGTTATACTTATTCTGCGTTGTCTAGAAACTCCTTTAATTTTTCAGACCACTTGTCAAAAACAGTTTTTCTTTCTTTTTGAACTTTTACTGCGGTTTTTACCTCTTCATGACCTGCAAGTACAGCTTCCGCTTCCTGCTCTTGCTCAAACGACTCCAATTCAATATCATCATCCGATTGCCCTTTTCCTCCATTTCTAACAGCATTCATCAACAAACCAACCGCAGTTGCATACAACGGACTCGCAACAGCTTCATCTGAATCGCCGGCCAAATGTTCATTTGGGTATCCTATTCGAGTATCCATACCTGTGATATACTCTACTAATTGTTTTAAGTGTTTTAATTGACTTCCACCCCCTGTTAAGACAATACCTGCTATTAATTTCTTTTTTTGTTCTTCGTGGCCGTAATTTTTTATTTCAACATAAACTTGTTCTATGATCTCAACGACACGGGCATGAATAATCTTTGAAAGATTTTTCAACGTAATTTCTTTTGGCTCGCGCCCTCTTAACCCTCGAATCGAAACAATCTCGTTGTCTTTATTCTCACCAGGCCAAGCAGAACCAAATTTCATTTTTAGCAATTCTGCTTGCTTTTCAATGATAGAACAACCCTCTTTAATATCTTCGGTAATCACACCACCCCCAAAAGGTATCACTGCTGTATGACGAATAATACCATCTTTAAAGATTGCTAAATCAGTAGTACCACCACCTATATCGATTAAAGCTACACCAGCTTCTTTTTCCTCTTGACTCAACACGGCATCAGACGAAGCTAAAGGTTCTAAAGTGATATTACCTAGATCAAGCCCAGCACTTTTTATACATCTTCCAACATTTTTTATCGACGAAACCTGCCCAACAACTACATGAAAATTAGCTTCTAATCGACCACCGTACATGCCAATTGGCTCTTTTATTTCTGCCTGACCATCTACCTTATATTCTTGAGGTAACACATGAATAATTTCCTCACCGGGCAACATCACCAATTTATAAACCTGATTACATAGCTTATCTAAGTCATCTTCATTAATCACTTCTTCAGAATCAACACGAGTAATATAATCGCTATGGTGTAGGCTACGAATGTGTTGTCCGGCTATTCCAACAACAACAGATCCAATCTTTAAGCCTGAATTGGCTTCGGCTTCTTCTACCGCTTGTTGTATTGATTTTATTGTTTGTGTAATATTATTGACAACACCTCTATGAACACCTAAACTTTTAGATTTACCAATTCCTAAAATTTCTATTTTACCGTATTCATTTTCCTTACCAATTATGGCAACGATTTTGGTGGTTCCGATGTCTAGACCTACTGAATATTTACCTTGTTCCATACTGATTAAATTTTGGTGCACACTACTTGATTGTTGAATTCTAAGCTTACTATATTATAATTGTCTAAAGTTTTGTCTTTGTTCGCTTTGGTGTAAAAAGCTTTAAAATTGTTAAACTTCTCTTCCAAACTATCTATATCTCCTAAATGCACCACAAACTGCTCTAAACGAAACTTTAATTGGTACTTATTCGTTTCTTCAATATGAATTCCAATAACATTTTTTCGAAGAAATTGATCTGCATTGATATACCTAAGTATTTCATACACATCTTCGAGACTCTTACCTGTAACTTTGCCGGTAATTATTGGAACTCTGGCTGAATGGTTCATTGAAAAAGGCATGCGCTTACCCTCATCGTCTAAATAAAATTTATCACTACCTTCTATTCTTCCGATTGGCTTTCGCTGCACAACTCTTGCTTCAAGTTCTCCATCAATTGAAAGATACACTTGAGCTTTTTTCACCATTTTATTGGCTTCAATGACCTTTTCGATCTTATTCAAAACTAAATTTTCTTTAGGCACATTAGTGAGACTTCCATAATTTTGTATTAACAATTTATTAACCATGGCTTCGGTAATGTAAAGGTTCTGATCTCCAACGAATTCGATGTTAATCCCTTCCACTTTCTTTGCGTCACTCCTTTTATTTGAGAAAGCAAAAAGCCCTGTTACTACTACCAACAGCGCGCACATCTTGATATAGTTCCAATTAATTTTCATATGTAAGCTCTTTATAAATTTTATTTACTTCTAATCCGATATCACCTGCACCCATGGTGACTAAGACATCTGATTGCTGTTGTTTTATTTCAGCAATTAAATCTTGTTTATCAATAATTTTTTTATTCGGATTATTTATTTTAGACAATAACCATTCAGAAGTTATGCCCTTCATAGGTTTTTCTCTTGCCGGATAAATATCTAATAACAAAATCTTATCAAATTTTGATAAGCTTGAAGCAAATTCATCTGCAAAATCTTTAGTTCTTGAAAAAAGATGTGGTTGAAAAACAGCCAGCACTTTCTTATTTGGATGCATTTCTGTTATTGCATCGTAAACTGCGTTAATTTCTGTTGGATGATGTGCATAATCATCGATAAAAACAAAATCATCAGTTTTTATTTTATACGAAAATCGTCGCTGTACTCCTTTAAAAGTCTCAAGTGCTTTAACAAGGCGGTGAATTGGGGAATTAGATTCCACCGCCATTGCAAAAGCCACTAAACCATTGAGCAAATTATGCCGGCCAGGTTTGTTGAATTTAACTCCCTTAATTAACTTATCAGGAGTCTCCAAATCGAATATGTAGGTACCATGTTCTATTTTCAAGTTTCGAATACAAAAATTCGAATCGTCCTCAATGCCATAAGTAATACCCTGCATTGGCAATCCGTTGCGGACAAACAACTTTCCACCGGGTTTCAAACGGTCTGCGAAATCGTGAAATGATTGCTGTAATGCATCACTATCACCATAAATATCTAAATGATCTGCATCCATTGAAGTCACACAAGCTACGTTTGGTGTCAACCTTAAAAATGACCGATCAAACTCATCAGCCTCAACAACCGAATATTCTATTCCTTCCAACAAAAAATTACTATCGAAATCTTCAGAAATTCCTCCTAAAAAAGCAGTAAGCGGCGTACCTGACTCTTTTAACAAATGAGCCAAAATACTTGAGGTGGTCGTTTTACCATGTGTACCCGCAACAGCAAAGCAAAAAGTATCTTGAGTAATTAAACCTAAAACCTCTGATCTCTTTTTAATAGCAAAATGATGTTCTAAAAAGTACTGATATTCTGAATGAGTGGTTGGTACTGCAGGCGTATAAATGATTAAAGTATTCTCAGCATTGAGAAATTTTTCATCAATTAGACTTATATCATCACTATAATGAATATCTATTTCAAGCGCTGTTAAATCTTTAGTTAGTGGAGTTTCCGTTTTATCGTATCCTGCGACTTTTTTATTAATAAATCTAAAATATCGTGCTAAAGCAGACATACCAATGCCCCCTATGCCGATAAAATAAACGCTATGTATATTTTTTAGATTCATTTTCAATTTTCAATACTATAATTAATCAAGTCAGAAGCAACCTTCCCTTGGGGAATGGAAGGCGCGACCAACTTCACTCAAGGTTTAATAACTTTTCAATTTCATCGACAATATGCTCCGTTGCCTTTGGCAAAGCCATTTTGCTAAAATTCTGTCCTAATTTCTGCTGATCGGTTTCTGATAAAAACAAGGCTTCAAATACCTTTTCAAATTCGGCATCTAAGTCTTTTTCCTTAATTAAAATAGCAGCCTCTTTTTCAACTAATGCTTGTGCATTTTTTGTTTGATGATCTTCTGCCACATTAGGTGATGGAATAAAAATTGTTGGTTTCCCTACAATGCTTAACTCTGATACAGAACCAGCACCTGCTCTTGAAATAATGAAATCAGCTGCTGTATAGGCAAAATCCATTCGATGCATAAAATCTTCAACCTTCACGGTATCAGATTGATACTTCTTATATTCCTCGTAATATAACTTTCCACATTGCCATATTACTTGTATATCATATTTCGCAAAAAAACCAAGCTTGGCTTCCACCAATTGATTTATTCTTCTTGAGCCAAGGCTGCCTCCTAAAATTAGAACCGTTGGCATTCTCAGGTTCAGTCTATAAAAACCTAAAGAATCATTTTTTGTACAATTGATTTCGGTTAGATTTCCTCTAACTGGGTTGCCTGTTTTAATTATTTTTTCTGATGGAAAAAAAGCATCCATTCCATCATAGGCCACACAAATTTTGGCAACCTTACTTTTAAGCAATTTATTGGTCACACCAGCGTACGAATTCTGTTCTTGAAGCACACATGGTATACCTTTGTTTGAAGCCACTCTCAAAACAGGTCCACTAGCAAACCCCCCAGTGCCAATGACCACATCAGGATTAAATTCAGACACTATTTTTTTTGCTTTATTCAAACTTTTCAACAGTTTAAAAGGAAACGACAGATTTTTTGTTGAAAGTTTTCTTTGAAAACCCGCAATCTGAAGTCCGATAATTTTATACCCAGCCATGGGTACTTTCTCCATTTCCATACGCCCTTCTGCTCCTACAAATAAGAACCTGGCATCTGGATATCTTTTTTTTAACTCATTCGCAATAGCTATCGCTGGATATATATGTCCGCCTGTTCCACCACCAGAAAGTATAAATCTATAATTGCCCACTCAATATTTCTAATGGATTAGTTTCATCTATATCGGGGGAATGTTTACTTTTCTTATGCTCTTTATTACTAACACTTAACACAATTCCAATTGCTAAACAAGTCATCCATGCAGAGGTACCCCCACTACTTATTAGTGGCAAGTTTTGACCAGTAACCGGAAACAATTCTACCGCTACCGCCATATTGATCAAGGCTTGAAAAATAATAGGTAGTCCTACAGCAAGTGCTAATAATTTTCCGAAAACCGTTGCACTACCATTGGCAATTACCACAATTCGAAATAATAAGAATAGAAAAAACAACATCAGCACCACACCACCTACTAATCCGTATTCCTCTACAATTATGGCATAGATAAAATCAGATGAGCTTTGTGGAAGAAAATTCTTTTGCACACTTTTACCCGCACCTTTTCCAACAATTCCACCAGTTGCAATAGCTATTTTTGCCCTTTCAATTTGATAGTCAGCTTCAGTATCTTCTCCGTTAACAAAGTTGGCATAACGATTTTCCCAGGTATCTACACGGTTTGCAAATGCATCAGGAAAAGCCTTAGCTACCAATATAAAAATGGTTAATGCTAAAAGTCCGGTACCGACAATACCTAATAAATATTTAAATGGATATCCGCCAATAAAACACAGCATTAAAACCATTGCAAACATAATTGCAGCAGTTGAAAAATTCGCGGGCAAAATAAGTCCGATGACTAAAAATATTGGAAGCCAAAGTGGTAAAATACTGTCTTTAAATGTAATTGACTCATCCTTAATTTTAGTGAGATATCGCGCCACGTAAATCATTAAAACTACAGCAGCCAATGTAGAGGTTTGAAATTTCACAAAGGGCAATCGAATCCATCTACTGGCATTTGTACCATCAACAGAACTCCCTTGAAACAAGGTAATTACTAACAATACAATCACAACGGGCATTGCAATCATTGACAAGCCCTTGAAGAAATGTGTTGGAATACGATGCATACCATAAATAATTCCAAAACCAAAAATCAAAAACACCGCATGTTTTACCAAATGTCCAATAGGCGTGCCATTACCTACTACATATACAAGATTGCTACTTGCGCTATATACTGGCAAAAAGGAAAATAACCCCAACAGTGCTACCACTGCCCAAAGAGCTTTATCTCCGTTAATATTTTTGAAAATTTCTAACACTATAAATTTTTAATTGCTTCTTTAAACTGGTTTCCACGATCTTCATAATTTTCAAACAAATCAAAACTTGCACAGGCCGGCGATAATAATACAGTATCTCCGCGTTCAGCAATTTTGTATGCTACTTTAATCGCTTCTTCCATTGCAAAAGTTTCCACCATTAAATCAACGACATTACCAAAGGCGTCTTTAATTTTTGAATTATCCATTCCTAAACAAATAATTGCCTTAACCTTTTCGCGCACTAAGGGCATCAGCTCACGGTAATCATTACCTTTATCAACACCACCTACAATCCATACCGTAGGTGAACTCATACTATCTAATGCATAGTAAGTAGCATTTACATTTGTTGCTTTAGAGTCATTGATATATTGTACATACCCAATCTTCAACACTTTTTCTAAACGATGAGGCGCACCTTGAAAATTCATGATACTTTCACGAATAGTTTGCTTTCGTATACCCACTAGTTTGGCAGCAGCTGCGGCAGCCATTGTATTTTTTAAGTTATGTTTTCCTTCGAGAGATAAGGCGTTTGTTTTCATATATATAGTGTCGTTTTGAGTCATTATTTCAATAGTATCATTCTTTAAACTTGCCCCCACTTTCAACTCTTTTTTGAGTGAAAATGGAATCAATTTTGATTGAACAGGGTGGTCTTTTAACCAATTCACAATAACATCATCATCAGCATCATAAATTAGATAGTCTTCAGAAGTTTGGTTTTTTGCTATTAAAAATTTAGAAGCGATATAATTTTCGAATTGATAATCATAGCGGTCTAAATGATCAGGAGTAATGTTCGTTAAAATTGCAATATGCGGTTTGAACGAAACAATACCATCAAGCTGAAAACTGCTGATTTCTAGAACATAGAAATCAAAATCATTTTCGGCAACCATTTTAGCATAACTATCGCCAATATTACCTGCCATTCCCACATGAAGATTTCCTTCTTTAAAAATATGGTTCGTAAGCATGGTTGTTGTGGTCTTACCATTGCTACCAGTTATACCTACAATAGTTGCATTGGTATAATTGGAAGCAAATTCGATTTCAGAAATTACCGGTATTTCTAATGTCACCAATTTCTTTACTAATGGCACTGAATCAGGTATACCCGGACTTTTCATCACCACATCTGCTTTTAGAATTCTAACTTCAGTATGCTTTTCTTCTTCCCAGTCAATTTCAAAATGTTCAAGAACTTTTTTATATTTTTCTTTAATTTTCCCTTTATCAGATACGAATACTTCATATCCTTTCTTTTTTCCTAAAATAGCGGTTCCCACACCACTTTCTCCTCCGCCAAGCACTACCAAAAACTTCATTCTAGCGTACTTTTAAGGTCACAATAGATATAATTGCCAGAATGATTCCAACAATCCAAAACCTTGTTACGATTTTACTTTCGTGATATCCTTTTTTCTGATAATGGTGATGTAAAGGAGACATTAAAAAAATTCGTTTTCCTTCACCTAATTTCTTCTTGGTATACTTAAAATACCCCACTTGCAACATCACCGACAGTGACTCGGCAAAGAATATTCCGCACAACACCGGAATCAATAGTTCTTTACGTACTATAATTGCAATAACTGCAATGACACCACCAATTGTTAAACTACCAGTATCACCCATAAAAACTTGAGCTGGAAAAGCATTATACCATAGAAAACCTACTAAAGCCCCTACGAAAGCTGTTATAAAAATCAACAGTTCACCTGCCCTAGGAATGTACATTATGTCTAGATAATCAGAGAAAATTATATTACCCGACACCAGCGCAAAAATGCCTAGCGTGAATACAATTATTGCGGAAGACCCCGCTGCCAGACCGTCAATACCATCAGTTAAATTTGCACCATTTGAAACCGCTGTAACTATTAATATGATAATTGGAATAAATACCAACCAAGCATACTCTTTTGAATTCTCGCCAGCCCAACTAATAAAGTTGGCGTAGTCAAACTCATTATTTTTAAAAAAAGGAACGGTTGTCATGGTTGACTTCACTTCTTGACCTCTAATTTCTTCTACCGTAAACTGCTCCGTAATAATAGTACGGTTATGATCTCGCATGGTAACTTCAGGGTGAAAATATAGTACCGCACCAACAATCAAACCTAATACCACCTGACCTATCACTTTAAAGCGACCTTTTAACCCTTCCTTATTCTTCTTAAAAACCTTTATGTAGTCATCTGCAAACCCGATAACGCCCATCCAAACGGTTGTAAAAATCAGCAGAATGATGTAGATATTATCTAAACGCGCAAATAATAACACTGGAATTAATGTGGCGAGAATTATAATAACACCACCCATTGTAGGTGTACCTGCTTTTTGCTGTTGACCATCAAGACCCAAATCACGAATTGTTTCACCAACCTGTTTTCTTTGAAGAAAAAGAATAATACGCTTACCATATGCCGTTGCAATAATTAATGAAAACAAAATTGCCATTGCAGCACGAAAAGTACTGAACTGAAACAACCCTGCCCCTGGCACTTGGTATTGATTTTCTAAATATTCAAATAGGTAGTATAGCATTCTGTTATCGCACTATTTATCTAAGCTTATTAAAAGTTCTTTTACGGTTTTGAAATCATCAAAATCTATTCGTTCTCCATCGGTTTCTTGATAGGTCTCATGCCCTTTGCCAGCAACTAGAATAATATCGTTAGCAGCAGCTAGTTGACAAGCGGTTTTTATGGCTTGTTTTCTATTCTCAATAGACACTATTTTTTTAACATTTTGTGGTTCAACCCCACCTTCCATTTCTTCTATTATTACTGAGGGGTCTTCTGTACGTGGATTATCAGATGTAAAGATGGCTTTGTTACTCATTGCTGATGCGATATGACCCATAACCGGGCGCTTAGATCTGTCTCTATCGCCACCACACCCCACAACGGTGATGACGTTTTCATTTCCAGTTCTCAATGTGTTGATAGTTTCAAGCACATTTTTTAGCGCATCCGGCGTATGGGCATAATCAACTATAGCAGTAATTTTCTCTTTCGATATAAAATATTGGAATCGCCCATCAACGTTTTCCAATTCGCTTAATAAGCGCAGTATTTCTAAACTTTCAAGTCCTAATAAATCTGCGGTCGCATAAATAGCTAGCATATTATAGGCATTGAAATGACCTATTAATTTTGACCAAAGCTCATTCTCATTTATTTTAAGAAGCTGGCCGTCAAATTGATTTTCCAAAATTTGAGCACGGTAATCAGCGTAGCTTTTTAAAGCATAAGTTGCTTTTCTTGCCTTGGTATTTTGCAACATAACCTCTCCATTTTTGTCATCAATGTTGGTCAGCGCAAATGCCGTTTTGCTCAAATTATCAAATAAGAACTTTTTGGTATCACGGTATTCTGCGAACGTTTTATGGTAATCTAAATGATCATGTGAGAGATTCGTAAAAATAGCACCTTCAAACACCAAACCTTCTGTGCGTTTTTGATGTATACCGTGTGAGCTTGCCTCCATAAAACAAAACTCGACACCTACCTCATTCATTAAGCTCAAATGCCTGTTTATTGACAAAGAGTCTGGAGTGGTATGCGTAGTAACATATTCCGTATCATCTACCATTATTTTTATAGTAGAAATGAGCCCCACTTTATAACCAGCCTTTTTAAATAATTGATACAATAGGCTACTTACCGTTGTTTTACCATTTGTACCCGTAATACCAACCAACTTTAAATTCTTAGAAGGATTATCATAAAAATTAGCAGCTACAATAGCCAACGCTCTATTGCCATTATCTACCTCAACATAGGTGATTTCATTTATCAACTGCTTTGGCAATTCTTCACAAACAATTGCCTTAGCGCCTAAATTGATGGCCTTTTCAATGTATTTATGTCCGTCAGTAATGGTGCCACGTATTGCGATAAACACATCGTCCATTTCAACCTTTCTTGAATCAAACTGAACCGTATTTACCATAACATTAGTTGACCCGCTTACTGCTCGCAGACTAACTCCATATAATATGTCTTTCAGCAATTTCATGAAAGCTCTAATACAATCTTTTTGGTTTTATTTAAATCTGCACCATGAGAAACAGACTGTTTTTTTACTTTTCCATTACCAATAACTTCAACCTGCAAGCCGAGGTTTTCAAGAATAGAAACTGCATCCATACCACACATACCCTTAACATTAGGCACCTTGTTGTATTTTTTTTGCGCTTCTACATAATACTTTTGATACGATTGATCTAAGTTTTCATAGTCATCTTGAAACATATCTACTTCGTCAATTAATGGAGAATTAGCATACACCTTTTGAGCAACCGATTTAAAAACCGGACCAGATACATCAGCACCATAATACCCTACACTTTTATCAGGCTCATGAATAACCACGATGCATGAATACTTTGGATCATCGGCAGGAAAGTAGCCTGAGAAAGTTGAGATATACTTTAATTTATCCGGATCTTTACTAACATAATTTTTCTGAGCAGTACCAGTTTTACCGGCCATTGAGAAATTTTTAGAATACAGCCCATGACCAGTACCAGTTTTACTCTCCACTACATTTTTCATTAAGGCTTGAACTTTATAGGCTGTTCTTTTAGAACAAATCGACGGATTGATGAATTCTCTATCAAATTTTTGAATGGTTTTATCCCACTCCTTTACCTCTTTAATCATTCGAGGTTTCACCATGACACCATCATTTGCAATGGCATTATAAAAAGTTAAGGTTTGTAACGGTGTCATAGAAACCTCATACCCATGCGACATCCAAGCCAAAGAAATACCAGACCACCCCTTATCACCAGGAAAACGGATGACAGGCGCGCCTTCACCTTTAATTGGCAACCCTATTTTTTCGTGCAGGTTCATACTTGCTAAACGATTTACAAAACGTGATGGCTTCTCTTTATAACCATTGTGAATGATTTTAGCAAAAGCAGTATTCGAAGAAACTTCAAAAGCCTTACCTACCGATATTTTTCCGTAACCACCATGCTTAGAATCTCTAACTGTTCGGTCATAAATTCTCCATCGGCCTTTTTCAGTATCAATTACTGAGCTTGTATCAATTACTTTATCTTCAAGTGCCGCTACCAAACTCATCAGTTTAAATACAGAGCCTGGCTCATGAGATTCTCCAATCGCATAATTTAAACGCTCATAATATTTTCCTTCTTTAGTTCTACCCAAATTAGAAATAGCCTTTACTTCACCCGTCTTGGTTTCCATAACAATCACGGTTCCATGATCGGCTTTGTACTTTTCTAACTGACCTAGTAAGGCATGATGCGCAATATCTTGCATGTTTATATCAATCGTTGAGATTAAATCATAACCATCTTTGGGCTCAACAATATTATCCCAACCGATAGGCTTCCATTGTCCTTTTGCAATTTTCTGCTTTAAGCGCTTTCCTTCAACCCCTCTTAAGTATTCTCCAAAAGCTCGTTCTAGGCCAACACCACTGTAATATCCATTCTCATCAACATTTTCATATCCTACACTACGTTCAGCAATCTTACCAAGTGGGTGCTCACGAACCGTTTTTTGCTCAATGATTAATCCTCCCTTGTACGGACCTTTATTAAACAATGGAAATTTTTTAACCTCCATGTAATCACTATAGTCTAAGTTTCTAGCAATTAAGGCGTAGCGATTTTTATTCTCTTTAGCTTTTCTTAGAACCTGTTGGTAATGTGAAGACGATTTTCCAAGAAGACCATGTAATTTTTCTGACAATGGTTTTACCAAAGCTTCAAAATCTTCATCTTTTACGGTTACAGCGTCAAATCGAATGGTATATCTAGAAACCGAGGTTGCTAGTAGACTACCGTCATCAGAAATTAAATTTCCACGGTTTGGCGCAATGGTAAACATTTTAGAGGTTCGCTCTTCAGCTAAATCACGGTATTTATCACCATGAACCATCTGAATACTTACCAGTTTAAACAAAACAGCGCAAGCAAATACAAAGAGGCAACCTGCCACTAAATACAAACGAGTCAATATATTTTTATCGCTTACTGCCACTTTATTTCTTTGTTTCTATATTATTTTTTGAAACCACCTTTATTTTCTTTGGAGGAACTTCTGAAGGGTACAACTCCTTCACAGAAAGCACCTCAGTAATTTTTGATTCTAATTTCAACTTTTGCACATCAGAGCGCACATCAACAAATTCACTTCGCAATTCTTTTACCTCTTCATTTAATGCCGCAATTTGATGTACTTTTTTATCAGCACTATGTGAACTACCAATCATTACCGTTGCCAAGAAGGACACAAAAATGATGAATAGCCAATTTTTAGGAGCGTCTCCACTCACCAAAAATTTTCCCTTCAACAGATCTAAAATTCCCTTTTTAACCATTTTCAATATTTATACTTTTATTCAAAAAAAGCGATTATAGAATATTACAATCGCTCTGCTATTCTCAATTTCGCGCTACGTGCTCGATTATTAATTTTAATTTCTTCAGATGAAGGAGTTATCAAACCCCCAACCTTTTTTAAAGGAACATCAACGTTACCGTAAAAGTCTTTTTCTGCCTCTCCCTCAAACTTACCTTCTCTTATAAATCGCTTCACCAAACGATCTTCAAGTGAATGATAACTTATTGCACTTAATCGACCTCCTTTATGCAACAATTCAGGAGTTTGCTGCAAAAACTCTTCTAAGGCAACGATCTCTTGATTCACTTCAATGCGCACTGCTTGGTATATCTGAGCTAGTATTTTGTGCTCTTTTGGCTTAGGCAAAAAACGTTGCAAAACTGATTTAAGCTGAGCCGTAGTCTTTATTACCGCCTCTTCTCTAGCGCTAACTATTGATTTAGCCAAAGCATTAGCATTTCTCAAATCACCATACTTAAACAATACATCTCTTAAGGTTTCAAAATCATATTTATTTATAACCTCAAATCCTGAAATAGTATTCTTTTGACTCATGCGCATATCTAAATCTGCGTCAAAACGTGTTGAAAAACCACGTTCTGCTTTATCAAATTGATGTGATGAAACGCCAAAATCTGCTAAGATTCCGTCAACTTTCCGAATGCCATAGAACTTTAAAAATTGCCTTATATATCTGAAATTCTCATTTATCAGAGTGAATCGATCATCTTTCAATTCATTACCCAAAGCATCTTCATCTTGATCAAAGGCAATCAACCTACCTTTATCACCTAGTCTTTTCAATATCTCTTTTGAGTGGCCTCCTCCACCAAAGGTTACATCCACATAAACTCCATGCTCTTTAATGCTAAGTCCGTCTACAGACTCCATCAACAATACGGGATTATGATAACTCATCACTAGATGTATTCCCTTCTACTTTGCCTAAATCACTTCTATCATCTAATACCTCTTCCAACAAATCAGGATACTCATCGGCCCCATCAGCCATATCCGCGTTATATCGATCTTTATCCCATATCTCTATGACATCAATAATAGCAGTCAAAACAACCTCTTTCTGAATACCGGCAAAAGCCACTAAATCTTTCGGTATTTGCAGTCGACCACTATCATCTATAGAAACTGGCTGCGCCCCTGAAACAAACTGGCGAAGCATTTTCACATATTTTCTATTGAAACGCCCTTTGCTTTTTATCTTCTCCATCGTTTCATCATACTCTTTTCTCGGGTGTAATTGCAGACAATCACGAAACGTAGAATGCTTGATTACAAAACCAGCGCTCATCATAGGTGTTAACTGATTTTTGAGACCAGAAGGTATAGTTACCCTACCTTTGGCATCAGCTTTACAGTCATATGTACCTATTATATTGATCATCAAAAACTTCGGATATAGATATAGAACTCAAATATATAGAATTTATTACCACACTCACCCACTTTCACCCACTTTGTTAATAAATTTATGCTTTTTTGAGTATTTTTTCCCACCTAGCACTAATTTGTGCATATTTGAAGTGTATCATTATTTGGTTATATTTCAAATTCAACAGCATTTTTCAAGGTTAATTTGAAAGACATTCATAAGGTGGAAATGCCTATATTTGCCAACATTGACAGAAGCATTCTTAATGGAAGAAAAACTAAAAACAGAAGGTAAATTCAAGTATATTGAAGTAGGTGAAGGCTCTCCAATAATTATCTTACACGGACTAATGGGAGGGTTAAGCAATTTTCAAGGAGTTACAAATTTTTTTCCTGAAAAGGGATATAAAATTCTGATTCCTGAACTTCCTATTTATGACATGCCCATGTTAAAGACTAACGTAAAGCAATTTGCCAAGTACGTTAAGAAGTTCATCGAGTTTAAAAAACTGGAAAACGTTATTTTACTAGGAAACTCATTAGGTGGACACATCGGCTTACTTCATACGAAAATGTATCCAGAAATGGTAAAAGCTCTAGTTATTACAGGTAGCTCTGGCCTATATGAGAGCGCCATGGGTGATGGCTACCCTAGAAGAGGAGATTATGAGTTCATCAAAGAAAAAGCTGAAAATGTATTTTATGACCCCGCAGTTGCCACTAAAGAAATTGTTGATGAAGTTTTTGCAACCGTAAATGACAGAAGTAAAATTGTCAAAACTTTAGCAATTGCAAAAAGTGCCATACGTCATAATATGGCTAAAGATTTACCTAAAATGAAAACTCCAACCTGTATAATTTGGGGCGAAAATGACAATGTGACACCACCAGATGTAGCCGACTTATTTCATGAACTACTACCTGATTCAGATTTATTCTGGATTAAGAAATGTGGTCATGCTCCAATGATGGAGCACCCGGTACAATTTAATGAGGTTTTAGATCAATGGCTTATAAGTAGAGAATTTCTCGGCGGTCAAAATAGCTAAAACCGCTTAACCAAAATCGATTATAACGTACACACCTTAATAATTACGAATGAAAATTAAGTCAGCACATTTCGTAATGAGTAATTCAGATGTTACTAAATGCCCATCTGAACCTATACCTGAGTATGCTTTTATTGGAAGATCAAACGTTGGAAAATCGTCTTTAATTAACATGTTGCTTGATCGTAAAAACCTTGCTAAGACATCAGGTCGACCAGGCAAAACACAGCTAATTAATCACTTCAAGATCAATGAAAATTGGTTTTTAGTCGATTTACCCGGATATGGTTATGCTAGGGTATCTAAGAAAGATAAAAATACCTTTCAAAAATATATTACAAATTATTTTCAACAGCGTAAGCAATTACTTTGCTCATTTGTGCTAGTAGACATTCGACACGAGCCACAAAAAATTGACATGGAATTCATGCAATGGATGGGTGAGAATCAAATTCCATTTTGCATAATTTTTACAAAAGCAGACAAGCTTAAACCTAATGTTATTACCAAGAATGTTGAGACCTATTTGCAAATACTTGTTGATGATATATGGGAAGAAGCGCCACAGCACTTTGTAACATCATCTTCAAAATCACTAGGACGTGAAAACCTTCTTGAATTCATTCAAAACATCAACCAATCTTTTTTTAAAGAAAACGCTGTGTAATCAAATCAATTAATTCTACGGGTTGTTTAATATCGTTGAGCTCATCTGTCTTAATTAAAACTTTCAAATCACTTCTTGTTTCTTCTAATACTACAGGAAAACTAATCCCTGCGATTAAGGCCGGATTATAAGCTTCACTAAATTCGTCTTTGTGCAAAAAAACCATTTCTAAATCGGTGTTTTTTCTAAAACTCTTCCAAACTGATTTTTCAGAAAAAGCTCCATAGGTAATATCACAAAGGTTACACTGATACGTTTTTGGATTTAATATTTTGTGAGCGGCATCAAAAATTTTGCTACCCATATCAGAGTTAGCATTATAAACAAACACAAGTTTTTTGGAAGTACTCATACCATTTTTAGACGTTAATTTAAAAGTCTGTTTTTGGTCGAGGTGAAAAGCTTGAGCTTACTTCAAATCTAACTTCTCAGCGAAATAATCACAAAAGTCCTTCATTGTTGCAGTCATTTTTTCATCTTGAGTTGCCTTCATAAAGGTTTCTGATAACGACACTAAAGTTTGATGAAAAAAGATTTTCATTTCATCAACTGGCATATCTTTCGTCCACAAATCAATCTTTAATGATTCTTTATTCTTACTATCCCAAACAGATAATAACATTGCTTTTGCCTCTTCATTATCGACACCGCCATCTTGAGCGGACCAATTCAGAGTTTCGGGAACTCTATTTTCGTCTAAACCAACAGTTAAAGTAATCTCTGATGAATGTAATTCTGCCATATTATATTATTTCTACCCTTCTAATTTATTAAAGATTTGGCATTTTTTTGATAAAATTGTATTCCCACTAATTTTGTGGCTTATACCTTGATTTTTTGAAAAGCTCCTCTGCAGGCACTGACAACATTTGTTGTAAGGTCACCTCATTATTCTCCATAAAAGATCGAACAATTTGCCAGCCAATATATTGCCCCAACCGACCTGGGGACTCATTATCTAACTCTAATCCGAATTTTGAAAAAGGTGCCGGCTCTAAAAAGCGCAACCTTAAATCATTATCGGTACTATATAGGTATTCATTTTCAACAAAATTTCGCCAAATAGGTTCTTCATTCGCTTGCGCCCACTCCATTTGATCTTTAGTGTATTTTATACGAACAGCTTCATCTTTATTTGGCAATAGTTTATCCTGCAGATAAAGTAATTTTCCATAATATATCATTTCAGACAAGAACGTTCTATCATTCATACGTGGCACTACCTTACGGGTAAAACTATTTACAACGTCAGTAGCGATGTATTTCCTATCTAAACCGGCGGCAATATATTGTTGAATATCTTGATAAAAATAATGCTCAGATCCTAAATACGTATCTAAACCAATAAGCATTAAACTATCAGCCAAGATTACATTATTATTGTAATCAACTTCAGATGTTAAGGTTATGACACGCGGAACCTTGAATTTTGGGAAATAGTATTTTATATGTTGAAAAACACTTTTTAAATCATCCTTTTCGGAATCAAATTCAGGAAAGGTTTTACCCACTTCTCGAAACAACTCAATTTGAATGCTATCTTTTAGCTTTACCTCCCAAATACTATCTGGGTATTGCTCAGGAAACAAATACGGATATTTATTTTTTAAATCATCAAGATCTTTAATCTTGGCATTAGCAAATTCTCTATCAAATCGAGAAATTTGAACATCCATATTAATTTTTGAGATCTCTTCTTCTACCTTATCTCCATCATTACAAGCTAAAAAAAGCAATGAAACTATGAATATGGTAAAAATCGGTCTTCTATTGAAAAGTAATTTCCTGTACATTTTATTTTTAGAAGGGTTCGTTTTATTTTTAAGCGCAAAGTTAAACGTTTAAATAAACTAGCTGCATATGCAAACAGAAAAAGTAGTTGCTCATATCGTTAATTGGTTAAAAGATTACGCAGTCAATGCAAATATTAAAGGATTTACTATCGGTATTTCAGGAGGAATTGACTCCGCCGTAACATCAACACTTTGTGCTAAAACCGGATTGAACCTTTTATGCCTAGAAATGCCCATTCATCAAGCCGAAAGTCAAGTATCTAGAGCTTCAAGGCATATAGCGTGGTTAAAAACCAAATTTGACACGGTTCAAAGTCAAGAAGTACAATTGACACCCGTATTTGACACTTTAGTAAACCAGTTACCACCAGTAGCAAACGAAGAAGAACGATTTATGTCTCTAGCTAACACTAGAGCACGTTTGCGAATGACGACATTATATTATTTTGCTGCTTTAAATGGATATTTAGTTGCAGGAACTGGTAATAAAGTAGAGGACTTCGGAGTCGGTTTTTTTACAAAATATGGAGATGGAGGTGTAGATTTAAGTCCTATAGCAGATTTACTTAAAAGTCAGGTGTATGAAATAGCCGAATTTTTAGGCATCAACCAAGAAATAATAAAGGCTGCACCTACAGATGGTCTCTGGGGTGATGATCGAACAGACGAAGATCAAATTGGAGCAACCTACCCAGAACTTGAATGGGCTATGCAAATGAAAGCCAGCGGGAAGACAATGAGTGATTTTGAAGGGCGCGAAAAAGAAGTATTTCGCATCTATAATTCGTACAATACTGCAAATAGGCATAAGATGATTCCTATACCTGTATGTGAGATTCCGACTACTCTATTTTAGCATTTAGACGTAAAATATTGCTATCTAGTCGAATAAATTCACAAAAATGCCGTTATTACAGAAAAAAATTCAACATTTGTTAACAAATAAGATAATTTAGCCTTACATTGCGTGTCAGTAATTATCGACAGACCTGACCAAAGGTTTATTGTCCCAAAAAATAATCAAAATGATTAAAGTTCTAATTGCAGACAACCATCCTATTATTAGAATGGGTGTTCAACATGTGCTGGATTCTGCTTCAGGTTTTGAGGTAATTGATGCTGTGTCAACAACAGCTGAATTATTTGAGAAACTAGAAAACGCAACACCAGACGTGGTAATGTTAGAGATGGATATCCCTGAAATCAATGGAATAGCCACTCTAAGAAAAATGAAAAAAGAGTATCCTGACGTTAAAGTACTGATGTACAGCGGGCAATCGGAAGATGTCTATGCACTCAGCACAATCAGAGCAGGTGCTTTCGGTTATCTTTCAAAAGCTTCTGATATTGATTACATCATTACAGCGGTTCGAAAAGTAAGTGAAGGTAATATGTTCATCACAAATGAACTTGCGCAACGATTAGCTTTCGATGAAGGTACTCAAAAACCAAGACGTTTCTTCCGAAAACTCTCAACTCGTGAAGTAGAGGTCTTAAAATTATTAGCTAGCGGCAAACGTAACAAAGATGTTGCGCAAGGCCTTAATCTTAATGAAAAGACAGTTAGTACCTACAAAGCGCGTTTAATGAAAAAATTAAACGTAGACAACATGGTAGATTTACTGCAACAAGCCAAAGCACTAGAATTGTACTAGTTCAAGGTTATAAAAGTCTCAAAAAAAAGCCCGAATCATCGGGCTTTTTTTTTACCATTTTTATTACAACTAAGAAAGCACTCTATTGAGCTTTTTATTAAGCAAATTATTCAATTGCAAATAATTCATAATTTCTTCTAGAGTCTCCCGATTATCTGTAGTTGATTCTTCTGTTCGCTTTTGCAGATCTAACATTCTCTTTTTTATCAAAAAACATCTTAAGGTAAGTATCGTTTCACTCACTAACTGTGCAATAGTTGTTTTCTTATCTTTTGGATATATGTCTTTACGAGTCCAATCATGTAAAACATATTTTTCCTCCTCCATTAATATAGAAGAAATTTCAGAAACCATCTCTTGATCTAAATCAGACAAAAAGGTATTAACTGCAAAATCTTCTTTTTCGTTTAGTTCACCAATCAACTTCTGATAAATATTCTTAAACTGTGTATTAGTAAGTTCAATTTCGTCTTCTTGAAGATCTAAATAAATTTTTTCATACACCTTTACTTCTAAAGATTCGGGCTCTAAAATTAAATCACCTTGCTCATTCTCTTTTAAAACCAAATCTTCAAACTCTTGCTCTTCCTTTCCGTACAACAACAACATTTCAATAATCTTTCTTTCAAGCTCATACTGCACATCTACTTTTGCAGTAGCAACTTCATTTTTTACAACTTGAAATGCCTTCTGTTCTTGCTTGACTTCTTTCGAAGCATCAGATTGTTTCTTTTTTCCAATTTGAGCAAGGGTACTAAAAAGTACCGATTCTGAAACCTTCATGATTTGCGCACATTCTTGCACATAAATTTCACGCTTAATGGCATCGGGAATCTTCGCTATACTATTTACAATATCACGAACGGTGTCTGCCCTTTTTATGGGATCATCTGCCGCTTCAACTGCCAATAGATTTGCCTTAAACTGAATAAAATCTTTGGAATTATCTTTTAAATAATCTTGTACAGATTCTAACTCATTATTTTTAGCAAAACTGTCTGGATCTTCTCCTTCTGGAAAAGTACAGACCTTTACATTCATACCTTGCTCTAAAATTAAATCAATACCGCGAAGCGAAGCTCTTAATCCCGCAGCATCACCATCAAACAACACTGTGATATTTTTTGTTAATCTATTTATTAACCGAATCTGTTCAGGTGTTAATGCGGTTCCGCTTGAGGCAACTACATTTTCAATACCTCTTTGGGAAAATTGAATAACATCGGTATAACCTTCTACCAGGTAACAATTATCTTCTTTAGCTATTGTCTGTTTGGCAAAATAGATACCATATAAAACTTTGCTCTTGTGGTAAATATCACTTTCTGGAGAATTTAAATACTTAGCCGCTTTTTTATCATTGGTTAAAATACGTCCACCAAAACCTAGAACCCTACCACTCATAGAATGTATAGGAAACATTACACGAGCCTTGAAGCGGTCAAATTTTTTAGTATTTGTAGTTGTCGCTTTATCTTCTTTTACAATTGTTAACCCCGTTTTAGCCAGATAGTCTAACTTATACCCCTTTTCTAAAGCTGCTATAGTAAACCCATCCCATTGATCTAAACAATAGCCGAGTTTAAATTTTTTAATGGTTTCATCAGTAAAACCACGTTCTTTAAAATAGCTTAAACCAATGGCTTTACCCAACTCACTTTCCCACAAAATATTAGAAAAATAGTCTTGCGCATATTCTGTAACGAGATACATACTTTCTCTTTCATTGGCTTCTTGCTTTTGCTCATCAGTACGCTCGGTTTCTTCAATGTCAATATTGTATTTTTTAGCCAGATATTTTATAGCTTCTGGGTAGGTAAAATGTTCATGTTCCATTAAAAATGCTACAACGTTCCCACCTTTTCCGCTACTGAAATCTTTCCAAATTTGTTTCACCGGAGAAACCATAAAACTAGGGGTGCGTTCATCGGAAAACGGACTCAAACCTTTAAAGTTTGAGCCTGACTTTTTCAATTGCACAAAATCACCAATTACCTCCTCTAATCGGGCAGTTTCATAAACTTGGTCTATAGTTGATTTTGAGATCAAAGCAGTTTCGAATTGTAGTCACAAATATAAGTATCTGTGTGTGTAAATATACAGTTAAAATGAAACCCTATAAAACCTACTAGCAATTTTGAAAATGACCTTTGCCACCTGTAATTAATACTACTGTTTTCACGACCTAAAACCTTACAAGACTAATCTAAATCAAAACGTAGACCTAAAGAAACGTTTCTTTGCTCCACAAGAGCATCTTTAAATATTGGATTCAAATCATACTTGGCATATAACTGCACTCCGTCAAAACCGACATAAGCACTTAAACCATAAATAAAATTAGAGGTGTTATATCCACGCTTTAGCTTGTCCTTTACATTTTCACCATTACGGTCATATTTCAATTTTTGCCTTGTGCCGATGTTAAATCCACCGTATCCTCCAATACCAAATCGAAATTGGTTATGTATTGAATAACGAATTCTATCATTTGTTTTGCTGAATTTTGATGGTCCAAATTCGAAGTGAATTGGAAAAACTAAATTATCCATTCTAAACTTAGATTTGTCTAGTTCCACATCAAATTCTTGCAATTCTGTTTCGTCATTATTAACTACGAAATATTGATTATTTTTTGGTTTTAACCCATTAAACTGAAATGAAACTCCGTAACTAAATCTTAGGGCATTAGAATTTTTGAACACCCTGGTTCGCCAAGCCCAGCCAAGCTCTACGAATCTACTACCCCCTAGTTTATATGGAGAATCTTCTAGAGATTGGCCATCAATAATGGCATTATTAATTCCGAATGCAATAACCGGATCAATATAAGTTCGACGATCATATTTCACCTCTTTTTTCCAATCATTCGAATTAAAAGAAAGTACACGTTCACCATTTACATCTATGTTAAACATACCATCTTCTTCAATTAACAAATCGTTGGTCATAGCATAATTTTCACCTTTGTTGCGGTTTAAAAGAGCGATCTTATTTTCAATTATTGCAATACTATTTTCAATATTTAGAGCGTGCTTTTTTGCCGCATTTTCCTTTAATTCTTGAGCTTGAGAAGCACTGATTTCATCATTTTTCAACTGTATATTAATGTCTTCAATTTTGACTTTTAACGCTTCTTTCTCTCTTTTTATCACCTCATTTTTAACTTGCTCTAAGGCTTCAACCTTTTTCTCATACTTCTTGTCTTGTGCTTCTAGATTCTGAATAAAAAAAGAAACTAATAAGAATACTAATAGCTGTGTAATTGTTTTCATTTTGATTGTGATTGTGATTGTGATTGTGATTTATTCAACTCACATACACCCCCTCTAACTGAAGGAGTGCATGAAGTCAAAACTAATGATTGATGAATATTAATTGTTGCGGTCCGCAACGGCTGTACGTACTTTTAAAAAGCCTGTTTTTAAAGATTCAAAGATTTGATCTCTAAATGTTTTATCTAATTCTTCTTCGACCTCAGAAAGTAACGCTAAAGCATCAACAGAGTTATCGGTATTGAATAGTTTTTCGGCCAATATTTCTTGCTGTGCTTTTCGCAATAAAGAATCAACTTCTAAATCGGTAAGATCTTCATTTGTTTGCTCAAGTTGATCTACTTGAGCAACAAGCTCTAACACCTTAGAATAAATAATTTCTTCATCTGTTTTACTACTATCAGCTAGGTCAACTTGATCTTTTGATATCTCTGCTGTCATAACTTCGAGTTTTGAACTAGAAAGTGCCACTGACCTACTTTCTAGCTCTTTCTGTTTAACTACAATGTTCATAGCAGGTGTGGTAGGTGTTGTAGGTGTCGATACCATTTCTTTCTGCTCTGTTTGTTCCTCCAATTCTTTAGAAACATCATTAAAATGTTCATCGGTTCTTGAAGAGTTCACCACAGGTATTGATGTTTCTGTAAAATTAGAATCTCTACTCAACATTATTGCCGAAACTACTAAAAGACCAATTATACCTGCTGCTACAGCGTACCATTTATAACTCCTCTTTTCCTTATTACCTATCTCATCTAATTGGTTAGATAATTTAGACCATGCCGCTTTTGTAGGCTGAATCTCGCGCTGTTTAAATTCTGATTTTATATATTTTTCAAATTTATTCGGTTCCATACCCAATTATATTTTGATTCTTTAATCTAGCTTGTAATTCTTTTCGAGCTTTAAAAAGTTGTGTCTTTGATGTACTTTCAGATATATTTAGCATAGCGGCTATTTCATGATGTTTATAACCTTCTACCGCAAAAAGTACGAATACTGCTTTATATCCTTCAGGCAATTCATCGATCAAAATTTGAATATGCTCAACATCGAACTTTGTTGAAGTAAATTCAATGTGATTATTTTGCTTTACTTGAAAAACCTCATCATCATAAACTACAAACTGTTTCTTTCTTAAATAGGAAATACTTTCTCGTACCATTATTTTGCGAATCCACCCCTCAAAACTGCCTTCGAATTTGAATGAGCTTAAATTCGAAAAAACTTTGACAAACCCATTAATCATTACATCTTCTGCAAAATGAATATCTTTTATATACTGACGACATACACCTAGCATTTTAGGTGCAAATTTATCATAAAGGCGCTGTTGAGCTTCTCTATTTCCTTTGGCCGACTTTTTAATCAGCTGTTTCTCATTAGTATAAAATGATATAATCTTCAAAACGGTTTTGGTTGTCTTATATAAAGATAGACGCGTTCTGTTTTAAAATGGTTGCCTGAAGAATTAAAAAAAATTATTTTTTACGATTAACTACGTAATTAACCATTAATTCTAAAGCATCTTTATATTCAGAGGATGGATAAGTATTGAGTAGTGCAAGAGCTTCGGTTTTATAAGCCATCATTTTTTGTACGGCATATTCTAAACCGCCCTTTCTTTTTACAAAATCAATGACTTCTTTAACTCTTTTTTTGTCTTTGTTGTGATTTTTAACCGAATTGATTAACCATTTTTTCTCCGCTTTAGAAGATATATTAATGACATGTATTAGCGGTAAAGTCATTTTTTGCTCCTTAATATCAATTCCCGTAGGTTTACCAATAGCTGTACTGCCGTAGTCAAAAAGATCATCTTTAATTTGAAAGGCCATACCACATAATTCTCCAAATTTTCTAAAGGTTTCCACATCTTTTGACTCAGGCTTTACCGAACATGCTCCCAAAGAACAGCAAGCAGCAATTAAAGTCGCTGTCTTTTGCCGTATAATATCGTAATATACTTCTTCAGTAATATCTAAACGCCTTGCTTTTTCTATTTGCAAAAGTTCTCCCTCACTCATTTCTCTAACTGCCACAGAAATTATGCGAAGTAAATCAAAATCATTATTATCAATGGATAACAACAAACCTTTTGATAATAAATAATCGCCTACTAGAACAGCAATTTTATTTTTCCATAAGGCATTTATAGAAAAAAAACCTCTGCGCTTATTGCTTTCATCAACCACATCGTCATGTACCAAGGTAGCAGTATGAATCAATTCAATTACTGATGCGCCTCTATAAGTTCGATCATTTACAACCCCATCATTAAGAAGTTTCGCAGTTAGAAAAACAAACATAGGTCGCATTTGTTTGCCCTTTCGATTTACGATATAATGCGTAATTCGGTTCAACAATGCCACCTTAGATGACATAGCTTCTCTAAATTTTGACTCAAAGAGTTCCATCTCAGGACGAATCGGATCTTTTATTTGAGATACTACTTTCAAAAGAACAACTGCTTTTTTGGTTTGAATTGGTTAGGACAGATAAAATTATGAAAAAGGAAGTTAAGAACTTAGAAATACCTTCAACGAATTCAAGCTAAACTACCTTTGGTCAGGTTTTTATGACTTATTGGCCAATTGACCACAAGCTGCATCAATATCTTTACCTCTTGATCTTCTAACCGTAACCACTATATTATTACGTTCTAAAGTATTTACGTACATATCGATCGCTTTTTCAGAGGCCTGTTGAAATTCTCCATTGTCAATCGGGTTATATTCAATCAAATTAACTTTTGAAGGCGCAAAACGACAAAACGCTACCAATGCATCAACATCTTTCTGGGTGTCATTGATACCCTTCCACACCACATACTCATAGGTAATTCTGCTTTTAGTTTTACCATACCAGTACTCTAAAGACTCTCTTAAATCAGCTAGTGTAAACTTGGCATTGAATGGCATAATTTTAGTTCGAATCTCATCAATAGCAGAATGTAATGAAACTGCTAATTTGAACTTTACATCAGCATCGGCGAGTTTTTTAATCATTTTAGGCACTCCTGAAGTTGATACTATTATTCGCTTTGGTGACATTCCTAGCCCTTCCGGAGAGGTAATTTTATCAATGGCCTTTAAAACATTATTAAAATTCATTAAAGGCTCACCCATACCCATAAAAACAATATTACTTAGGGGCTTATCAAAGTACAATCTGCTTTCATTATCAATGGCCACAACTTGATCATAAATCTCATCAGGATTCAAATTACGCATACGCTTCAGACGAGCCGTAGCACAAAATCGACAATCTAAGCTACACCCCACCTGACTAGAAACACAGGCCGTTGTTCTTGTTTTAGTAGGAATAAGGACCGACTCTACCACTAAATCATCATGCAATCGAACAGCATTTTTGATGGTTCCATCTGAACTACGCTGCATGACATCTACCTTGATATGGTTGATTACAAAATTTGCCTCAAGCATTTCACGTGTTTCTTTTGAAATATTGGTCATCAAGTCAAAAGAATGCGCAGACTTCTGCCACAACCATTCATAAACTTGATTACCACGAAAGGCTTTATCTCCGTTTTCCACAAAGAAATTTCGGAGCTGCTCTCGAGTCAAAGCGCGTATGTCTTTTTTTTTAATATCCACTTGCTGTGTATAAAAAAACCCTCTTTAGGCAAATTGAAACTTAAAGAGGGGCATTATGAGTAAAGTTATTGAAAATCCTGTTTGACAGGAGTCTTATTAAATAATTAACATCGCATCACCATACGAATAAAACTTATAGCTCTCTAGTATAGCTTCTTTATAAGATTTTTTCATTAAATCGTGGCCCATAAATGCAGAAACCATCATCAATAAAGTAGATTTTGGCAGGTGAAAGTTAGTTACCATCGCATTCGCAATACTAAATTCATACGGAGGGAAAATAAACTTATTCGTCCAACCATCAAATGTATTTAAGGTTTGTTGTGACGATACAGCACTTTCTAAACCTCTCATTGCTGTCGTTCCCACGGCACAAATTCTACGTTTATTTGCCTTAGCGTTATTCACAATTTCAGTAGCTCTTTCATCAATAATTAGCTCTTCACTATCCATTTTATGTTTCGAAAGATCTTCTACCTCAACGGGGTTAAAAGTACCCAAACCAACATGTAAGGTTAATTCAGCAAAATCAACTCCTTTAATTTCTAATCTTTTTAACAGGTGTCTTGAGAAATGCAATCCGGCTGTTGGAGCAGCTACCGCACCTTCATGTTTTGCATATATAGTTTGATATCGATCTTCATCTTCTGGCTCTACCCCTCTTTTTATATATTTTGGAAGTGGAGTTTCACCAAGTTCTTTCAGTTTTCTTCTAAAATCTGTATAAGAACCATCATATAAAAAACGAAGTGTTCTACCTCTAGAGGTAGTATTGTCAATTACCTCTGCTACTAATGTTTCGTCTTCACCAAAATATAGCTTGTTGCCTATTCTTATTTTACGAGCAGGATCTACCAAAACATCCCAAAGTCGTTGTTCTTCATTCAGTTCACGAAGCAGAAAAACTTCAATACGAGCTCCTGTTTTCTCTTTGTTTCCGTACAATCTAGCAGGAAATACTTTCGTATTATTAATCACCATGATATCTCCTTCATCAAAGTAATCAATCATATCTTTGAACATTCTGTGTTCAATTTTACCTGTTTCTCTATGGATGACCATTAACTTAGATTCATCTCTATTCTCAGAAGGATACTCTGCCAGTAAGTTATCTGGAAGTTCAAAATTGAAGTTCGATAATTTCATTTAAGGTGTTTTAATTAGCAATTTTAAGCGGCTGCAAATATACAACCCCAGCATAGGGGATGTCAAGTAAAACGGGAATTAAATAAGAATTATAATTCTTTTACCGAAAATTGCAATTGTTTTAGGTCGTTCCAGTAATCAGGATATGACTTTGAAACCACCTCTGCATCATTAATAAACAACGATGTTTTAAGGGCTAAAGGAGCAAAAGCCATTGCCATTCTATGATCATTATAGGTGTCAATTGCGATATCTGATTTTATTTCTGTTGACCCATTCAAAGTAAGATCTTTTTCAGTTACTGAAATATCTGCTCCTAATTTAGAAAGTTCTGTATGGAGTGCCTCTAAGCGGTCGGTCTCTTTTATTTTTAACGTATGCAGCCCGGTTAAATGACAACCAACACCCAAACCAAAACAGGTAACTGCAATCGTTTGTGCCACATCTGGAGCATTCGCTAAATCATAATTGACTGATGTTTGACTGCAATCACCTATTTTCTTTAAAGTTATTTTGTTTTGATCAAATACAGTTTCTACACCAAAATCGGTATACAACTGAGCCATAATACTATCACCCTGTAGGCTTGTTGATTTATAAGCAGCTAAGGTTATTTCTGTTCCGATTTCAGAAAGCGCAACAATACTATAAAAATAAGATGCAGAACTCCAATCTGATTCTACTACCAAATTTGTGTTCTCTATTGAATTTTTCGCCTCGACTTTAATGGTATTTCCATCAAATGAAGATGTCACACCGATTTCTTCTAGTAAGGCCAGCGTCATTTTAATATAAGGCACTGAAGTTATTTTACCTACCAAATTCAGTTCTAGTCCATTTTCTAAACTCGGTGCTATAAGCAATAAAGAAGATATATATTGACTACTGATATCTGCAGGAAGACTTACGTTGTTTTTTTTAAGTTTTTTGCCCGTTATACGAATTGGAGGATAGCCTTCATTTTGTTCATAGCTAATTTCTGCTCCTAAACTTCTCAAAGCATCAACCAACACCTTAATCGGCCGTTCTGTCATTCTTTGCGACCCAGTTAAAGTCACTTCTTTTCCTTCTTGAGACGCAAAATACCCGGTTAAAAAGCGCATCGCGGTACCTGCATGATGAATATCAACAATGCCTTCAGAAATTTGCAAACCTTTTTGCATCACCTGAGCATCGTCAGAATTTGAAAGGTTGCTAATTGAAATGTTAGGATAAAGCGCCTGTAATAATAAAGAGCGGTTTGATTCACTTTTAGAGCCAGTAATTTGAATTTCTGACTGCAATAGATTGTTCGATGGGCTAGATAAGCTTAGTTTCAATTTATAGTACTCTTTAGCGGGTTTCTATACGACGGAAGATCAAATAAAAACAATCTTCAAATGCCTCCGAAATTAAGGGGCAAAGATAACACTATTTCAGCTTTTTGTTATTGTGATGCCGGTCATGATCGCGCTTCGTTTTTAAATCTAATTTTTGATCAAATGCTTTTTGAAGATCAATTCCGGTTTGATTCGCCAAACACAATACTACAAAAAGTACGTCGGCTAATTCTTCTCCTAAATCTTTGTTTTTATCAGATTCTTTTTCACTTTGCTCGCCATATCGCCGTGCAATAATACGAGCCACTTCACCTACTTCTTCTGTAAGTTGAGCCATGTTTGTGAGTTCATTAAAATAACGAACTCCATGTTGCTTTATCCAATCATCAACGCTTTTCTGAGCATTCTCTATATTCATTACTCCTTATTTTTAGTATCGATTATTATAGTCACCGGACCATCATTTAGTAAATCAACTTTCATATCTGCACCAAATACTCCAGTACCTACTTTTTTATGTAAGTCTTTTTCTAATTGCTCTACAAATTTCTCGTAAAGCGGAATTGCAACATCAGGTTTCGCTGCTTTTATATAAGAGGGTCGATTTCCTTTTTTTGTAGTCGCATGCAAGGTAAATTGACTCACCACAATGGCATCGGCATCAATGTCAATTAATGAGGCGTTCATTACACCAGCAACATCATTAAAAACACGAAGATTCGTGATTTTTCTAGAAAGCCATTCTATGTCTTGAAGATCGTCAGCGTTTTCTATACCCAAAAGAACTAATAAGCCCTGGTCGATGGCTGCAACAGTTTTCTGGTCAACCGTAACACTTGCTCTTAAAACCCTTTGAATTACAGCTCTCATTTTTTATCTCCGTAGGTATCGGTTCTATAACTCTCTTCTTCACCAGTAATCATCTGTACATAACTCTTATAGCGACTCCATGCTACTTCACCTGCATCTAAAGCATCTTTTACGGCACATTTAGGCTCATCTAAATGAAGACAATTATTAAATTTACATAATCTCTTCAATTCGAAAAATTCACGAAAATAGTCACCAATCTCCTCTTTTTCCATATCAACAATTCCAAATCCTTTAATTCCGGGAGTGTCAATAATTCGCGCTTCAAAACTAAGATCAAACATCTCGGCAAACGTGGTAGTATGTTGCCCCTGAAGATGTTGTTCTGATATTTCTGCCGTTTTTAATTCTAAGTTTGGTTCTAAAGCATTTACTAAAGTTGATTTACCTGCCCCAGAATGACCTGCAAACATACTAGTTGTTTGAAGCATTAAAGCCTTAACCTGATCAACATTCTTACCAGTAGCTGCTGAAATACCAATACAGGTATACCCAATATTTCTATACAGTGCTGCTAAATATTTCACTTCTAACAGCTCGTCATTGTCATAGGTGTCTATTTTATTAAACAGCAATACCACAGGAATATCATAAGCCTCTGCAGTAGCTAAAAAACGATCAATAAAAACAGGATATGTCTTTGGGTTGTTGAGCGTTATAATTAAGAATACCTGATCTAGATTCGCCGCAATAATATGTGTTTGTTTTGAAAGGTTTACTGATTTTCGAATAATATAATTACTACGTTCTTCAATATCATAAATTGTACCTACCGTGTCATCACCAAGTTGTTCAATCTTGAATTGAACTCGATCTCCTACCGCGATAGGGTTGGTACTTTTTATACCTTGAATACGAAATTTACCTTTGATACGGCATTCGTAAAAAATGCCCTCATCGGTTTTTACGGTATACCAACTTCCTGTCGATTTATAAACCGTACCTACCATATATTCTGCTGAAATCTACTCATAGTGACAAAATAACAACTTTTTACTTTAAACCAGCCTCGCAACATTGGTCTAATTGGTGATAAATTACACAAGCACACTTCATTTAAGACATGACTTTTTGTTTCATTATGTAATAAATGCATTGTTTTGATTTTAAGAAATTCTATAAAACTGGTAGCTTCATGCAACCTATGGTATAATCCATTGTCTTTTAGTACATAATAAAACATAACATCATGAAAAAAATAATACTTATTGCTAGTCTTTTTATAGCAGCAACATTAGACGCCAATGCGCAACAAATTAAAGTAATCACAAGTGTAGAATCAATAGTACCCAGTGGTTTAGGTCGTTCTCGAATCATTGATGCGCAAGAAGAAAAAGATTTTGATTCGTATACGACAACACAAACTGAAGAAGATAATTCACGAAACAAATCAAAACGCGGTGACATTCGTGTGAAAAACTTTGAAGAAACAAAACTTCTAAATTTTTATAATATTGGAGGAATTCGATTTCAAAATATCGCAGCCAATGATGCGGTTATTTCTTCAAAATTAACCGATATGCTTAAAGACGGATGGGAATTAGTTTTTGTAGCCAGCGGCGTTGAAGCTAATGCTGGGAGTGATGATGGACAAGGCCTATTTATCACCCGTTATATTTTCAAAAAAGAATAACCTTTAGCAACTCATAACGCAAAAAAAATCCGCTATTCTTAATGAAGTAGCGGATTTTTAATTTATTAAAATAAAGCCTAAGCCTTCACAATTTTCTCTTGGTGATTGATTGATTCTTGGTGAATTGCTTTGAACATACGAAGTACAAATTCTTCACTAAGTCCTTTTGTTTCTCCTTCTAAAATCATTTTTCCTAAGATTTCATTCCATCGGTTTGATTGTAAAACAGCTACGTTACGTGTTTTCTTCAATTTACCAATGCCGTCTGAAATCTTCATACGCTTTCCTAAAGTTTCAATAATTTGGTTATCAATAACATCAATTTGAGCTCTTAAATTACTCAACTGACTATTGTATTCTGCTTCAGGATCAGATTCTTTTCTAATTTTTAAATCCGTCATGATTTGCACTAAACGCTCTGGCGTTACTTGCTGTGCAGCATCACTCCATGCATTATCAGGGTCAAAATGCGTTTCAATCATTAAACCATCAAAGTTCAAGTCTAATGCGGTTTGTGAAACATCAAAAATCATATCACGCTTACCTGTAATATGTGAAGGATCATTGATTAACGGCAAATCAGGAAATTTGTTCTGAAACTCAATTGCCAATTGCCATTCTGGTATATTTCTATATTTTGACTTTTCATAAGTTGAAAAACCTCTATGAATTGCGCCCAATTTTTTAATTCCGGCAGTATGTAAACGCTCAATACCACCTAACCATAAGGCCAAATCAGGATTTACCGGATTTTTTACCAAAACAATCTTATCAGTACCTGCCAATGCATCGGCTAGTTCTTGCATAATAAACGGACTCACTGTTGACCGAGCTCCAATCCATAATAAATCAATATCGTGCTCAAGTGCTAATTCTACATGTGCTCGATTAGCTACCTCTGTGGCTGTTTTCAATCCCGTTTCAGCTTTTACTTTTTGGAGCCATTTGAGACCCAACGCTCCTACACCCTCAAAATTTCCTGGGCGCGTTCTTGGTTTCCAGATTCCGGCGCGATAGTAATTCACATCTGTATCTTTCAATTCATGCGCAATTCGCATAACTTGATCCTCGGTTTCTGCACTACATGGCCCTGCTATTACTAGTGGATGATCTAAACCCATATCATCCAACCATGTTCTCATTTCTTTTGTATTCTCCATTACTTTGTTTTTGGGCGAAGCTTTTAAGGGTGAAGGGTAAAGGTTCAAATTTTCACCAATATTGACTTCTCTTATTTATAAATATTAAAATCGTTAATTGTTATTTGTACTAATATAATTTCTGCTTATTATATACTGGTCTATAATACCTTAGTCTATTTTTTATTCAAAGGTATTCCGTTCAATATTTCCTTTATGTTATTTGTCTCGTTCATTTCATTGTAAATACCTTCAAAATCATCATTTACCAACATTTGCTTAAAGGCTTCTAAATTTTGAATATACTCTTCTAGGGTTTCAACCACATTTGCTTTGTTCTGTTTAAAAATGGGCGCCCACATAGCTGGCGAACTTTTTGCCAAGCGAACAGTACTTTCAAAACCAGAACCAGCCATGTCAAAAATATCGCGTTCATTCTTCTCTTTCTCAATTACCGTCTTTCCTAACATAAAAGAGCTGATGTGTGACAAATGAGATACATAAGCGATGTGCTTATCGTGCGCCTCAGGATTCATATAACGAATGCGCATCCCCATTTTTTGAAAAAGTTCTAATGCTTTTTCCTGTAATTTAAAGGCTGTCTTTTCAACTTCACAAATAATATTTGTTTTACCTTCATACAAACCTTCTATTGCAGCCGAAGGTCCAGAAAATTCAGTACCTGCAATGGGATGACATGCTAAATAATTTCTTCTTTTCGGATGATCTTCTAACTGCTGACAAATCAATTTTTTAGTTGACCCACCATCAAAGACAACACAATTATCATTTACTGCATCAAGAATTAATGGAAGCTCTGCTACTAAAACATCAACCGGAATTGCAACTATTACCATATCTGCAATATTCAAGTCTTCATACGTTGCTTGAGCATCTATCAGATTTAAAGCTAAAGCTTCATCTAAATGTTTTGCGTTGGCATCAATACCATAAATCTTAGATTCAGCAGAAATACGCTTAATATCTCTTGCGAATGAACCTCCAATTAACCCAATACCGACTATAAATACGTTCATACTAAAATCTATCTATTGCTTCTTGAATTTTGGCTTCATTAACACAGAGTGAAAAACGAATGTAACCCTCACCATTACTACCAAAAATGGTACCCGGAGTGATAAAAATATCTTTGTCATATAAGATATCGTCTATAAATTTTTCCGCTGATGGTACACCATACGGCAACTTGGCCCATACAAACATACCAACGGATGAAGAATCATAAGTACAGCCTAATTTTTTTACCAATTTCAACATCAATTCTTTTCGTGAGGCATATACTTCATTTAAGTTATCAAACCATTTTTGCGAACTTTCTAATGCTGCGATTGCACCTTTTTGTATTCCGTAAAACATACCAGAGTCCATATTACTTTTCACTTTTAAAATCGAATTAATATGACTTTCATTTCCTAAAACCATACCTACACGCCAACCTGCCATATTAAAAGTTTTACTTAGCGAATTTAACTCTAGAGCTATTTCTTTAGCCCCATCAATATTTAAAATACTTCTAGGGTTTGTATTTAAAACAAAGCTATACGGGTTATCATTGATCAATAGAATTTCATTACGCTTAGCAAAATCAATGAGTTTTTCAAACTGTGTTGTAGAAGCTGTAGCCCCTGTCGGCATGTGCGGATAACTTAACCACATCAATTTAACTTTAGACAAATCTTCTTGTTCTAGATATTCTAAATCAGGAAACCACCCTTTATCCTCTGTCAAATCATAATAATGAGGTACCGCACCAACTAATTTACTGACCGAAGTATATGTCGGATACCCAGGATTCGGTATTAAAACTTCATCACCAGCATTTAAAAAAGCCATGCTAATATGCATAATGCCTTCTTTCGAACCCATAAGCGGTAAAATTTCAGAAGCACTATCTAATTGCACTTCAAATTTTGCAGTATAAAATGCGGCTATGGCCTCTCGTAATTCAGGTAAACCTTGATAGCTTTGATATTGATGAGCCCCTTTGTCATTAACGGCATTTTGAATTGCTTTAATAACATTTTCAGATGGCGCCAAATCAGGACTACCAATACCCATATTAATAATAGGCCTGCCTTTCGCTAATAGTTCGCGAACTTCTCTTAACTTTTTAGAAAAGTAATATTCTTTTACCGTTTTAAGTCTATCAGCAGTTTGTATCATACTCGGGCATTTTTATATTCACCTAATACTTTAAAGTCTTCAGACATGATGTTCAACAATGATTTTGCCTTTTCAAAATTAGAATAACCATCAAATGTTATATCAACAAAAAAGGCATATTTCCATGGGCTCTCAATTACTGGCAGACTTTGAATTTTTGTTAAGTTCAAATTGCAATCGCTCATAACATTAAGCATAGCTGCCAAACTACCTCGTTTATGATCGGTTAAAAAACGAATTGATGCTTTATTAATTTGTGCTTTAGGTAACTCCTTATTTTTTGTTTTTACAATGATAAATCGGGTAGCATTATTCTTGATTGTCTGAATGTCTTTTGCTACGATGTTCAACCCATATAATTCTGCAGCAACATTAGGCGCAATTGCTGCAACATGTTTCAATTGTTGCTTTTGAATTCGTTGGGCGGTCTCTGCCGTATCAACATCTTCAACCAATTTGATTTCAGGATAATCTTTAAAAAATTCTTTGCATTGCAACAAGGCCATTGGGTGTGAGCGCACCTCCTTAATATCTGAAATGTTTTGACCTGCTAATACCATTAAATTATGATGAATATTTAAATAATACTCTCCAATAATGTGCAATTTATTATGATAAATTAGATTGTAATTTGGTATAATTGAACCTGCAATTGAATTTTCAATTGCCATAACGCCCTTATCTGCTTCCCCATTTAAAAGCTTATCAACCAAACTATCAAATGACAAACATTCAACAAGTTCAATAGCATCTCCATAATAGTCTTTAGCTACTTGATGGTGATTTGAACCTTGAATACCTTGTATTGCTATTTTAAATTTCATTTTAAATTTCATCACAAAAAAAGTCCTGCTTTTCGCAGGACTTTTATATTATATTTAACTTGAATATACTACAACAGCCCTAGCTTCTTAAAAAAAAGAAGTAGAAAAAGAATCTGTTATAAAAATATTGCTTCGTCATAATACACTTAAACTTGTCGCTAAAGTAAGAATTAAATTTAAAAAACCTATTTATAATATTTTTTTTTAGTATTAAAACTTTAAGGCAAAGCCTAAACCGTTTACCGAACTCGTCGGCACTAACCTATAAGTTGTTTTCTTGTCCAACGCATCATTAAATTCTAAAATAGCGGTAGATTTATTTTTAGAAGCAGCTATTAAAAATAACATGGCAATTGCACCTATACCTCTTTCAGTAATTGCCAGAGCGGTCAATGGTCTGTTTTTACCGAGGTTCGAAACCAACCATATGATTTACACCGATAGAAATCTCAAACTTATTAAAACTAATGTTCTTAGATTATAAAAAATCATTAAGTCGCTGTAGAATCACAATTATCTTTTTACAAAAAAAATTTAATAATCTTACAAACACCATCAGTTTTTATGATTTCTATCATTTTTTTAACAATTTCAGAACATTAACTTCATATAATAATTATATTGGTATATGATCAATTACTAAACAGTATTCTATTAAGTATACTAAACCGTTGTAGTTTTATTCTCAATACCCTGAAATACGTCTCACATTGTTTATCAATTTAAATTTCAAAAAATTGATAGGGCATAGAATTCTTCCATGACTACTGCTGTTGTAATATAGCGTATCTTTTAATAGGTAGAGAAACCTTTAAAAGATTTCTAAAATGTTTTTAAAATATTTACCAACTTATATCAACATTTGAATATCTAATTTACGTATACGAGTTCGTGTAATTGATTAAGAAATAACTAACAAACTCAACTAGTATGAAAACAACACTTCAATCAAAATTGATGCATAAGATTGATGCCTTTGGAGGTATTGATAAGTTAACTACTGACATGCAACGATTACGAACCTTAACCAAAGAAAAAAAATGGTTTGACAACATGATCATTTATTTTAATAGCTTTTATTCACAAATTGTGGATGTAGAATTGCACGCAGTAGAATATCACAAAGCTTCTGTAGATACCATTGATTTTCTAACGGAATTTAACTCCACCAGAAACGAAGAGAGTATAAAGTTTTTAATTGATTTGATCACGTTTAAGCTGAACAGTGTGGCCGGAATTAGAAGAATATCTTAAACTACTTCTGTTTTTACCTCAATTTGTTTTATCTGATTTGCTTCATGATCTAATTTAGCAGTAAATAGGGTCATCACTTGACGACTCAAGCTCTTTAATTCTTGACCGTATTTCTGCTCCCATGTTTTAAGAATAAGTGCTGCAAGAGGGGTTTCGATGTTTTTATCAACGGTGTTATTTGATAAAAACATCTGTAACTCCGTTTTAGATTCCAATCCAAAAAATTGTTGGGTTTGGGCAACTAATAGTTCATTCCATTCTCCACTACTACTATTTATATTTTGACCTAAAACTTCAGTAGATGTTTTTAGTACCATAGAGCCAGTACCGCGTAATAGCCACTCTGCACTCAACTCGGGATATTCTTCCAATACTTTTTGAATTACGTTAGAACCAATATTCTTATTATGCTTATATGCATTTGATATACTACCATGACTTACCCCAATAGAAATTTCAAACTTGTTAAAACTGATATTTCTAAATTTAAGAAAATCATTAAGACGCTTTAGCATAATTCCGAATTTCTTATAAAAATAAGTTATTTTATACATATATAAAAAAAAATTTATAATTTGTTGAAGTAATAATAATTAATTATATAATTTAGTTCTTATATATTATATATACTTTATCTTACATTAAATAATGACAAATCGCTCAAATTTCCAACTCGACCAAAGTGAACTTGATATTATTTCAACCTTTGAGTTACAATTAGAACAGATATTTCTAACTGATACCTCGGTGGTTATTTCAAAATCTGACAATAATTTAATAAACCTAGTAATTGAAGTAGATGCTCAATTCGTACTTCATGAAGTTATGGCGCTGTTAAATGTTAGATCTGACCTAACCTATCAACAATCAGGATTAAATAAAATGCTCCTTCGGTTCAAAAATGCATTTTTTACTCTTAATCAAACTCTTTATGGAATAGCGGACATCGAAGAACTATCGCTTTATTTTAAAGACACCTCAATTGTTATAAATTCAATAAGCCAGAATAGTATTATTGACGAAATTGATGATATAGCCAAAGCAGTTTTAAAACACCATAAGTATCTTTCTACTTTAATGGGCTTGTTACCGAGTGAAATACATATACCAGTATTTGAAGATACTGTTACCAAAGAACTATTCAATAAGAATGAAAAGATTGTGCCTATTAATTATAAATCGGCCTATTTACAATATTGGGGAGTATATTTTGATTCATACGACAAACCTCTAGTTTATAATTTGAAAAGAACCAACATTATGCCCGGTGATTTAGATTTAAGTTTCGATTAATGTTTTTACCACCGAATGTATTTAAAAAGACGCTAATTACCTCATCTAATTCTATTTGAACATTTGGGTTGGTACAATTTATTAAAATTGCGAAGACCATTTGCTCATGGGGATATACAAAAAAGTTAGCATACCCCCCTACTCCATTACCGATATGACCATAGAACAATCTTCCTTTTTGGTCTTTGGACACTTGCCAACCAAGCCCGTAATATGTTTTCTTTTCTGCAATAATTTCTGAAGTTAAAAACTGTTTGGTTAAACCTAGTTCTGATAATTTACCGTTCAACACAGCTTGTCCGAAATTAGCAATATCTTCAGAAGTCGATAAATATCCGCCACCGGCGAGTTTATAAAAATTATTTACAGAAATCGCCTTGCGAAAACCTTTTGATTTTTTAGAGTAAAAAGATGCATACTCATTTTGAAATTGAGCATCATATGCCTCTTGAATTACTAGCCTATTTGGAGAAACAGTATGGGTAAGACCTAAAGGTTGTAATACATATTGCTTTACATAATCTTCAAAAGGCTCTCCACTGACTTCTTGTATAGCTAGTGATATTAATACCCAACCATAACTATTATACATATAATCGGTACCAGGTTCAAAAAGTAAATCGTCGTCTTTAAAAATAGCTATACTTTCTTTTATGGAATAAGGCCTATTAAGACCGTATTCAATGCCTTTATACCCTCTTATACCAGCAGTATGATTTGCCAATTGTCGTATGGTAAAATCCCATTTTTTCTTTGGATAGTATGGTACATATTTGTAAAATGAAGCATCTAAATCTATGCTTCCTTTTTTAACCATATGCGCCAGTGCCGTTGCCGCAATAGGTTTTGAGACACTTGCTACTCGAAATAATGTCTTACCTGTATTAATCGAGGTTTTTTTTTCTAAATCAGCATAACCTATTCCCTTTTGATAGCATAGTTTACCTTCTTTTAGAACGGTAATACTTATACCTGGCACTTTTTTATAAACCACCAAATCATTAAGCATGGTATCAGCCTTAATAAATCCCTCGAGATGGGCATAATCACCAACGATGCGTTTTTTAGCAAAAAGATTTTTAATAAACTTTTGAATAGGATTCAACGTGAACGTGATTATTTTCTGTAATTAGTAAAACACCTTAATCTTTAAATATTAACTTTCCTTTATAAAGTTCTTCAACTTCAATAATTAACGGCCTTGTAAAACTAACAACATCACCAGTACCGCGAATATCACCTTTGATTCCGTCAATAGGTTTTACCAAAATATCATTCGAACCACGATGATCAATGTCAACAAACTCTGCATTCAAATCTTCCGCTTCAATTCTTGAATCACCAGCAGCTATTGCAACACCTAAGAAATCGGTAGCGCCACGAAGTTTAAAATAGGTGATTCCGTTCACTAGAATATTCAGTCCATTGCAATCTACATCAAGATCAAATTCGCCATCAGTAGTTTCACTTTCCGAGCTAATAAAACTTTCAGAAATCAATCGAAGACTATCATAAGATAAAACACCATCACTAGCAACACGAAGCCCGGTACTACTTCTAATTTCAGAAATATCAGGTGCAGTTACATAAACTGTTGTTAAACCATAATCACGAACAAAATTGCAGCTGTTGGCATTTTCTAAAATCAAACGACCATCTTCAACCGAAACGCTAACATCATTACGAAGATACGCTCCAGTTTCTACTTCAACTTTGGTTTCTTCACCGTCTTTCAAGATCAAATTGACATTTTCAAAAACGGTAATTTTTGTAAAATCTGCTACTTCGACCTCATCACGTACCAGGTCTCCCGCACGTTGAAAACAATCTGGAGCTGATTCTGAAGAACAGCCCATCATACTCCAGATAACCAATACAACCGTTATGTACTTTAGTTTTATCACTATGTTGTTAAATTAAAGTCGAATACCAATACCGAATTCTACGGCTTCGGCAGCTGCCCCATGAGACTTCAGTGAAATTTCTGCAAACCACTGATCTTCGAAATATCGTTTCAAACCCATTCGATTATACACCCTTCCTTCAAAATCAAAAGGATAATACACATAATATCCCAATTGACTGGTAATGCTGAGTTTGTTAATAAATAGCTCATGACCAATAAACAGTCCTGCTCTTTTAAAATCAGTATCAGCAGCTACATTATTCTCTGGGAATGAAATCGACTGAAACCGAATTAAATCCTTTAAAAAATTACTAAAAAAAACATCAGCTCCGAATTGAAGCGCACTTTTTCTACCCAGTCTTTTATCGGCATAACCTGAAAATATATAAAAGGGAAATTGCCCAGACCCAATAACATCGCTTTCATTAATACCAGTTCGAAAAGCTACATTGTAACGAATTGGTTCAGTAATTTTTTCTTTCGTTCGTTTTATAAACTCTGGCTCATCTTCTAATAAGGTATAGGTTAAACCAGCATTAAAGGCCAAGGTATTGGTTGAGGTATTAGGTGCCTTTACATTTGCATTTGAATAGTGAATGACTGACAAGCCCGCTTTAAAACCTAAACCCTTAAAAATATTTTCTTTGTGATAGTTCAACATTAAAAAAGTAGAACTTAACAAACGTGACCCGTAGGCATTGTTTCTAAAATTCTCTACTTTATCATACGGATTGGTGGCATAAGAAAGGCCCTGACCAATTCTCAACTGCACGTTACGCTTTAAAAAATAGAAATTGAAATGTGCATATAAACCCAAATTATCACCTAAGGTGGGGTTATTAGATTTATGAAAAATAAATGAGGCTCCTAAATCGGGGTAATTATACCATTGTTGCCATTCTTCCTTACCATAAGTTTTTCTATTATAACCAAGAATAAATCCTTGAGGATGTTCTTGAATCAAATGGGTAATATCAGGATTATGCAAAATGATCGACCCATAATAGCCGCTCGCATCAAACGTATAATTGATACTATTATCATCGTCTTGTGCTGTGCACAGAGCAAAACTTAAAAAAAGTAGTAGGAATATCCTAATGTTCATGGAGAGCAAAAGTAGAAAAAACAATGCATTACCTCATCACTTTTCTAGGGTGTTCCTTCTACCTTTAAAATTAAGTTCACAACGAGCTACTCTTAATTGAATTAGAAGAGCTCTTTCGCTATCGCATGTATATTATCTGATTTTCCCATTGAATAATAATGTAGTAAAGGCACTCCAGCGGCTTTTAACTCTTTCGACTGCTGAATAGCCCATTCAACACCAACTTGCCGAACTGCCTTGTTATTCTCGCATTTCTCAACTTCTTCAATGAGGTCTTGTGGAATGTCAATTCGAAAAACCTGCGGTAATAATTGCAAGTGTCGCTTAACAGCCAATGGTTTAATACCCGGAATTATCGGAACATTTATTCCCATTTTTTTAGCTTCTTCAACAAATTCAAAATACTTCTGATTATTAAAAAACATCTGCGTAACCACATAATCGGCTCCGGCGTCTACTTTTTCTTTTAACCGCTTTAAATCTGTTTTTAACGATGGTGCTTCTAAATGCTTTTCAGGATAACCAGCTACCCCAATACAGAAATCAGCACATTCATCTGTTTCAATTACTTCATGTAAATACTTACCGCAATTTAGGTTTTGTATTTGCGATACCAAATCAATAGCATAAGGGTGCCCCCCTTTTGTAGGTTCAAAATACTTTTGTTCGCGCATGGCATCACCACGTAAAGCCATAACATTTTGAATTCCTAAATAATGACAATCAACCAACAAATATTCTGTTTCTTCTTTCGTAAAACCTCCACATAAAACATGAGGCACTGTATCAACATTATATTTATGTTTAATAGAGGCACAAATACCTACGGTACCTGGCCGCATTCTGGTTAATTTCTTATCTAAAAGACCTGACCGATCAATATATACGTATTCTTCACGAGAAGTAGTCACATCAATAAACGGAGGTTTGAACTCCATTAACGGATCTATATTATTGTATAATTCTTGAATATTACGCCCTTTTACTGGTGGAATAATTTCAAATGAAAACAATGTTTTGCCTTTGGCTTCTTTAATATGATCGGTAACCTTCATGAATACTATTTTCTAAATTCTTTTAATCTTCTGCTATATTTGGAGCCAACCATTTTGTGGCTTCTTCTATTGATATGCCTTTTCTATCTGCAAAATCAACTACTTGATCTTCTTTTATTTTTCCCAATCCGAAATAACGGGCTTCGGCATTTCCAAAATAATACCCACTCACTGAAGCAGCTGGCCACATCGCCAAACTCTCTGTAAGCTTCACCCCTATTTGCTCTTCAACTTGCAAAAGTTTCCAAATGGTTTTCTTTTCTAAATGATCAGGACAAGCAGGATAACCTGGTGCCGGTCGAATACCCTTGTATGACTCTTTTATCAAATCTTCATTGCTTAGTTCTTCATTAGCAGCATAACCCCAATGAACGGTTCTCACCTTCTTGTGCAAATATTCAGCGAAAGCCTCAGCCAAACGATCTGCTAGTGCTTTCACCATAATGGAATTGTAATCGTCTAGGTCTTTTTCATACGCTGCTGCCAAAGCTGCTGTACCAAAACCTGTAGACACACAAAAACATCCAATATAATCTTGTTTACCAGAGGATTTTGGAGCTATAAAATCAGCCAAGGCGTAATCTGCAACTCCTGCTCTTCGTTGCAACTGTTGTCGTAAGGTTCTGAATACAAACTTTTCGTCAGCTTCAACTTCTATGTCATCAGTATTGATCGTATTCGCCGGAAACAATCCGAAAACTGCTTTGGCCTCTAATTGCTGTTCGCTTACAATTTTTGAGAGCATTTCTTGAGCATCAGCAAAAAGATCAGTCGCTTGCTCCCCCACCACGTCATCGGAGAGTATATCAGGATATTTTCCATGTAATTCCCAACTTCTAAAAAAAGGTGTCCAATCTATAAATGGAATCAGCTTCTCTAATTCCAGCTCTTCAATCACTTGAATTCCAAGTTGATTTGGTTTTGTAATAACAGAGGTTTTCCAGTCAATTTTAAAATTATTGTCTCTGGCCTTTTCTATGGATTTATATTCCTTTTTTACCGAACGCTTCAAGAATTTATCTCGAAATACATTATAATCATCTTTTATTGCTTGCTTGTAGGCATCTGATGTTTCTTGCTGTAATAAATCACCAACCACTGTTACTGCCCTAGAAGCATCATTCACGTGCACTACAGCTTGTTGATATTCCGGATCTATTTTTACCGCGGTGTGAGCCTTACTGGTTGTAGCCCCACCAATCAATAAAGGAACAGAAAAGTTTTTACGTTGCATTTCTTTCGCCAAATGTACCATTTCATCAAGCGAGGGAGTTATAAGTCCACTTAAACCAATTACATCAACATTGTGTTCAATGGCAGACGCAATTATTTTTTCTGGTGGAACCATCACTCCTAAATCGACAATTTCATAATTATTACAAGCTAAAACTACACTGACTATATTCTTACCAATATCATGTACATCACCTTTTACGGTAGCCATCAAAATTTTTCCAGCACCTTTAGCATCACCCTCTTGCGGATTTTGTAATTTCTCTTCTTCAATATATGGCAACAAATAGGCTACTGCTTTTTTCATTACTCGAGCAGACTTGACCACCTGAGGTAAAAACATTTTTCCGCTTCCGAAAAGATCGCCAACAACATTCATACCCGTCATCAGGTTACCTTCAATAACTTCAATAGGTTTATCTGCCGCTTGTCTTGCCTCTTCAACATCATCAACGATGTACTGATCAATACCTTTGACTAAAGCTCTGGTAATTCTATTTTGTAGTGGTTCTTCACGCCATGACAAATCAACTTTACTTTCTTTTGCCTTACCTACAACAGATTCTGCAAAATCTAACAGCCGTTCAGTAGCATCATCTCGACGGTTGAGCATCACATCTTCTACATGCTCTAATAAATCTTTCGGAATATCATCATAAACCTCTAACATGGTAGGGTTTACAATACCCATATTCATTCCGGCTTTAATGGCATGATATAGAAAAACGGAATGCATAGCTTCTCGTACGGGATTATTTCCTCGAAAAGAAAAAGACACGTTACTTACCCCTCCACTAACACTACAATGCGGTAAATTTTCTCTTACCCATTTGGTCGCATTAATAAAATCGAGCGCATTTAGTCGGTGCTCATCCATACCTGTTGCGACAGGGAAAATATTTAAATCGAAAATGATATCCTCCGGAGGAAAACCAACTTTATGTACCAAAACGTCATACGAACGTTTTGCTATTTCTATTCGTCGTTCATAATTATCTGCTTGACCCACTTCATCAAAAGCCATTACAATTACAGCAGCGCCGTATCTTTTGATCAATTTAGCATGACGAACAAATTCTTCCTCCCCTTCTTTGAGGCTAATAGAATTCACCACACATTTACCCTGAACAACCTGTAAGCCTGCTTCAATGATATCCCATTTTGAGCTATCAATCATAATAGGAACACGGGCAATATCAGGTTCTGCAATGACCAAATTCAAGAACTTTACCATGGCTTCTTTACCATCAATAAGACCATCATCCATATTAATATCAATGATCTGAGCCCCACCTTCAACCTGATGTCGTGCTACGTCTAATGCCTCTTCAAATTTTTCTTCTTTTATCAGTCTTAGAAACTTCTTCGACCCAGCAACATTGGTGCGCTCACCAACATTGATAAAATTCGTTTCAGGAGTAACCACGAGGGGTTCTAGTCCGCTAAGTTTTAAAAAGCGTTGTTCGTTTTTCACTGTTCTTTGTTCTAAAGTGTGACTCATAGCTTTTTATAATTTATGAATCCGTTTAATCGTTTTTGAAAGCCTTCTTTTTCTCTCGATATAACTTCTATATCTGCCATATACGCCCAATTTTCAACAAATATGAATTCTTTTACCAATTCATATCGTAAACCAATTATCATTTTAAACAAGCCTCTTATTGGTGTCAAAAAATCACATTTATTATAAGCCATAACTTTTAAGCTAGTCATCGAAAAATTATTACCTACCTACAAATAACGATCGCGGTTTGTATTCTTTCACCAACTCCGCTATAGCTGTAATATGTTCTGGGGTCGTTCCACAACAACCTCCAACAATATTCACCAAACTTTTTTCAACATATTCTTTAATTTGTGCTGCCATTTGTTCGGGTGATTCATCATATTCTCCGAAAGCATTAGGCAAACCAGCATTTGGATGCGCAGAAACCGCTTGTGATGTTCTACTTGCTAAGACTTCTAAATGCGGTACCAATTGATTTGCCCCTAAAGCACAATTAAACCCGACTGATAAGATTGGAATATGTGATATTGATATTAAAAAAGCTTCTGCCGTCTGGCCTGATAATGTTCTACCAGAAGCGTCAGTAATGGTACCGCTCACCATAATAGGCACTGCAATGTTGCGTTCTTCTTTCACCTCTTCTATAGCAAATAAAGCCGCTTTCGCATTCAAAGTATCAAAAATTGTTTCTACCAATAAAATATCGGAACCGCCATCAAGTAGCGCTTCAACTTGTTGTTTATATGCAATACGCAATTCATCAAAAGAAACCGCACGAAAGCCCGGATCATTCACGTCAGGAGACATACTAGCTGTTTTATTGGTTGGACCAATACTACCGGCAACAAATCTCGGTTTGTTAGGCTCTTTAGCCGTAAATTCATCAGCTACCATTTTTGCTATTCTGGCAGATTCATAGTTCAATTCGTACACCAAGTCTTCCATGTAATAATCAGCCATGGCAATGGTAGTACTCGAAAAGGTATTTGTTTCTACAATATCAGCCCCTGCAGCAAAATATTTACGATGCACTTCTGCGATTGCCTCAGGTTGCGTTAATGTGAGTAAGTCGTTATTTCCTTGAAGCGGATGTTCCCAGTTGGCGAATCGTTCACCACGAAAATCTTCTTCTTGAAACTTATACCGTTGTAGCATGGTGCCCATAGCTCCGTCTAGAACTAGTATTCTTTCCTGTAATATATCTTCAATTTTTGCCATAAAAAAATGCCCAACTGTGCGTTGGCTATATGAATTATCAAGTAAGGAAAAGTGTAGACGTGAAGTCTTTGCTTTTGGTTATCTGTCTTAATTTACTGTAGAGAAACCTCAACAGTACCTGAGAATCAGGATTAAGATAGAATGTAGCACCTTCTTAAAGCCCGACGAGTATCAGGTTCATTTAAGGGTTGCTAAGGCTTCATTGGGTCTAATCCCTCCACCTTTCTTGATAACTATTTCAATGTATTAATGAACTGAGCACAAAGTAAAGGCACAGTACTAACAAATGCAAGTAAACCAATTGTTTTTATGTTCCTAAATTAAAAAAGCCTCTGACAAATGCTAATGTTAGAGGCTCTAGCTAATTAAAATTCAAAAAATCATTAGGCAATACTTTGCACTACTTCTTTTTTGGCTTCTTTTTTAGTACCGTCAAACCCTTCTACACCACCTACGGTAGTATACTTCATTACAAAACGCTTACCAGGGTTTATCAATTGATATGCATACTGACACATTACCGCTGCTTCATGAAAACCAGAAAGAATTAGTTTTAATTTTCCTTCATAGGTATTCACATCTCCAATTGCAAAAACACCTGGAATATTGGTTTGATAATCTTTGGCATTATTTACCTTGATTGCATTTTTTTGAATTTCTAGTCCCCAATCACCGATCGGACCGAGTTTAGGCGAAAGCCCGAAGAGAGGAATAAAGTTGTCAACCTCTAAATAGGTTTCACCTTTGCTAGCATCATTATGCTTGATCACTACGGCTTCAACATGCTCATCGCCGTAAATTTTCTTCACCTCAGCCTCAGTAAACAGTTTGATCTTTCCTGCTTTTGCTAGCTCTGATGCTTTTTCTACAGAATCTAAAGCCCCTCTAAATTCGTTTCTACGGTGTACCAAAGACACTTCAGATGCAACATCTGCCAAGAAAATAGCCCAATCTAGAGCAGAATCTCCTCCACCAGCAATCACTACTTTTTTATCTCGATAAACTTCAGGATCTTTAATCATATACGCCACCCCTTTGTCTTCAAAATCTTGGATATTTTCAATGGGTGGTTTTCTAGGCTCAAATGAACCAAGACCACCAGCAATAACCACCACCGGTGCTTGATGTTGTGTACCTTTATTGGTCGTAACAATAAATGAACCGTCTTCTTGCTTATCAAGTGTCTGTGCACGCTCACCAAGGGTAAACCCTGGTTCAAATGGTTTTATTTGATCCATTAGATTATCTACCAAATCACCCGCCAATATTTCTGTAAAAGCAGGAATATCATAAATTGGTTTTTTAGGATAGATTTCTGAACACTGCCCACCTGGTTGTGCTAGCGCATCAATCAAGTGACATTTTAATTTTAATAATCCCGCTTCAAATACGGTGAATAATCCGGTTGGCCCTGCACCAATTATTATAATATCTGTTTGTATCATTCTTACTTTATATTTCTTTCTAATACTATTAGAAATGGCGTTGTTTTATACATCTACTTCGGCTGACATAGCTGTTAATTCAGCTATCGTTTGCCTATTCTTTACTACCTCTCCTATTATTATTATCGCAGGATTTGATAGTTCTTTTTCTTTAACTTCTTGCTCAATGGTTGCAATCGTTCCCACACCAATTTTCTCATTTTCACGCGTGCCGTTTTGTATGATAGCAATGGAAGAATTCGATTTGCCTTCTGATTTAAATAAGGATACTATTTGTGAGAGTTTTGACATTCCCATTAAAATAACCACTGTAGCATTTGACTTGGCAGCCAATTGCACATCATTAGATAGTTTGTGATTTTTAGTAGTACCTGTGATGACCCAAAAGCTCTCAGAAAAACCTCTTTTAGTCACTGGAATGTTCTGAGCTGCAGGCACTGATAAACAAGATGAAATTCCTGGTACCATTGCTACTTCTAGTCCTTGTGCTGCTGCATATTCCATTTCTTCTGACCCTCTACCAAAAACAAACGGATCTCCTCCTTTTAAACGAACTACATGACCGTGACTTTTGGCACGACTAACAATCAATTCATTGATTTGTTCTTGTTGATAGGCATAGCATCCTCGGCGCTTTCCGACGAAAATTTGTTCTGCCTTTGAAGCATATTCCAACAATGCTGTATTTACTAGCGCATCATACAAAACTACATCTGCACTCGCCAATACCTTTATGGCTTTCAATGTAATTTGATCTACGTCGCCCGGGCCTGCACCCACTACCGAAAGTTTTGCTTGCTTATACATTTTGTAATTCTGCTTTTCGAAATAATTCAACCTGATCTAAAAATTGCAAAGCACTATTCAAATAAGTCTCAGCAAATTCTTTTGTTGGCGCATTCTTATTAATTTCAAGAGTCATTTTATCAAAACCCCCTGGAACATTAATTCTACCAGACTTCACAAATTTCTCTTCAAAATCTTTAATAATACTGTGATGAGTATTTACCCTCACTTTTTCAGAAGTCAACATTGCTTTAGCAGTATTAACCATTGAAGAATAAGAATGGTAAATACTCGCCGACCATTTTTCAGCAATCAAAGCCTCTTTAGCATTGGCTATTTTCTCTTCACTTTCTAAAAGGAGTGTAGCAATAAGATCAATTACTACACCAGCACATTCACCGACGCCAATCGCCTTTTCATATTTTTTATCTGTACCCCAGTCAATGAAATCTTGAGGAGTAAGATTGTCAATTTCTGTTAGTGGTTTTAGAAAATCATAAAAATAATGCTCCCCTTTTTCCGCATAATAGTCAGCATATGTTTGCCCATTTCCATTGGCATCAAAATCATTTAAAATTAATCGTAATGCCTCAGGACCTCTTCTACTTGGCACTTTTACTACTTTATCAGCAAAACGACCTTCACCATTTCCAATATTACCTCCACCTAATAACACTTGAAGTGCTGGCGCAACCAATTTATCCTTAGTTCGAATACTCATTCCTTGAAAACCAATATTCGCCATGTTGTGTTGCCCACAAGCATTCATACAACCACTAATCTTGATTACCACATCAGCATTACTGATATACTGCGGGTATTCTGATTTAATAACTCTTTCTAATTCTTCGGCAATTCCGGTACTACTAGCAATTCCTAAATTACAGGTGTCTGTACCGGGGCAAGCAGTAATATCTAAAGCTTTATTATAACCAGCCTCTACAAAACCAAGTTTTTCTAACTCAGTATAGAAAAATGGAATAAATTCTTCACGAACATAGGGTATCAATATGTTTTGCCGTAATGATAATCGAATCTCACCAGCTGCATAATTCTCTACCAAATCAGCTAACAAACGAGCTTTGTCAGTATAAAAATCACCTAACAAAACTTTAATGCCGATGGCTACAAAACCCTCTTGTTTTTGTGGAACAATGTTGGTTGATTTCCAAGTTTCAAAAGCAACTGAATCTTTTATTTCAATTTGTGGCGGAGTGTTTTCAGACACATTAACTTTAGGATAGCTTTCTGCATTAATAGGATAGCTTTCATAAGGCACCGCTTTTTGCTCTTCCTCTAGAAGTGCCTTAAATCCTTCTAATCCGAAATCTTTTAATAAGAATTTCATACGCGCTTTAGCTCTACTCTTTCTTTCACCATAGCGATCAAAAACACGAATCACACCATCCATTAAAGGAATAATTTTATCAGCAGCTAAGAATTCAAAAAGAACATCTGCATGTCTTGGCTGTGAACCTAAACCACCACCTAACATTACTTTAAAACCAATAACACCATCTTGAATTTTCGCGATGAAACCTAAATCATGCATATAAGATAATCCGGTATCAGCATCACTCGCTGAAAAGGAAACCTTAAACTTTCTACCTAATTCTTGACCAATTGGATTTCTCAAAAAATACTTAAATAATGCATCGGCATACGGTGAAACATCAAAAGGCTCATCAACATCAACACCAGCGGTTTCACTTGCTGTAACATTTCGTACGGCATTACCACAAGCCTCTCTTAATGTTACATCATCTTTTTCAAGTTCTGCCCACAATTCAGGAGTTCTGTCTAAATCAACATAATGAATTTGAATGTCTTGACGCGTTGTGATATGCAAGCGACCAATAGAGTACTCATCAGAAACCTTTGAAATTCGATGCAATTGTTTCGAAGTTACCTTACCGTATGGCAGTTTAATACGAATCATCTGCACACCTGGCTGGCGCTGACCGTAAACCCCACGTACCAAACGAAGACTTCTAAACTTTTCTTCATCTAGTTCACCCCCTTTGAACTGACGTATTTTACGCTCTAATTCAAGAATATCTTTTTCTACTATTGGGTTTTCTATTTCTGTTCTAAAACTTTGCATTTTTCTAAGATTCAAGACGCTAGAATATCATTCTAGACACGCATTTATTAATCTATTTTTCCTATCGATTTTATAGGTTTTATTGTAATTATTGATGCCATTTTGTAAAACGGCATCTTATGTAATCAACACTAGTTAGCCAATAAAACCAGCACCTACTGTACTATTGGTTTGTGTGTCAATAAGTATGAAAGAACCATTTGTACGATGCTCTTTGAATTTATCGTAAAAGATAGACTTGTTTAACTTAAATGTTACCTGTGCTATATCATTCATTCCTAAACTTTGAACGGTATCATCAATACCTGAATAATCAGGATTAATTTTATGATGAATAGTGTCTACCTTAGCCAATACTTTATTCACGCCATGCTGTACAACATACTTCTTACCAGGAACCATATTATCAGTATCCATCCAAGAAACGGTTGCGGTAAATTGTTTTTCAATAGTCGGTAAATCGTTAGCTTTTACTAACATATCACCTCGGCTGATATTGATTTCATCTTCAAGTGTAATAGTTACCGAAGATCTTCTTGATGCCGTTTGATATTTTTTATCATAGAAATAGATTTCTTTGATTTTTGACCTCGTTTGTGAAGGTAAAGCCACCACCTCGTCACCAACACTCAATTCACCCCCATATACCTTACCAGCAAAACCTCTAAAGTCATGAAACTCTTCTGTTTTAGGCCGTATAACATATTGTACGGGAAATCTTGGTGTTCCCGCATTTGAAACCGCGGCTAAATCTAATTCTTCTAAATGCTCTAATAAAGTTTCACCTTTATACCAAGGTGTATTTTCAGATTTATGAACTACGTTATCACCTTTCAAAGCACTAACAGGAATAAATGTAATTTTTTGGTCTTGATAATCACGTTTTGCCATCAACTCCTCAAAATCTGCTTTAATCTCGTTGTATCTATCTTCAGAGAAATCAACCAAATCCATCTTATTAATTGCTACAACAACTTCTTTAATTCGCAGTAGGTTATTAATAAAAAAGTGTCTATTTGTTTGTTCGATGACACCTTTACGAGCATCAATCAAAATGATCGCTGCCTGAGAAGTCGATGCCCCAGTAACCATGTTTCGGGTGTACTCCACATGCCCTGGGGTATCTGCAATAATATAACTCTTCGTAGCCGTTGAAAAATAGATGTGCGCTACATCAATGGTAATACCTTGCTCACGCTCGGCGACCAATCCGTCAGTTGCAAGTGAAAAATCAAGGTAGTCGTACCCATTCTTTTTACTGGTTTTTTCAATGGCCTCTAACTTATCTGAAGTCAATGATTTTGTATCGTAAAGTAAGCGTCCTATCAAGGTACTTTTACCGTCATCTACGCTTCCTGCTGTTGCTATTTTTAGTACTTCCAATTTCTTTTTGTTTTTGGTTCTTAGTGTTTTTTTCTTTGGAATTTTTTTTCCATAAAAACTATTCGTACCTATTAAAAATATCCTTGTTGTTTTCTTTTTTCCATTGCTGCTTCTGAGCGCTTGTCATCAATTCGGGCTCCTCTTTCTGAAATTGTAGAATCTCTAATCTCCTGAACTACAGATTCGATGTCAGCTGCTTCTGAAAATACTGCTGCGGTACAGCTCATATCGCCTACAGTTCTGAATCGAACCATACGCTCAAGCACTTCTTCATCTTCTTCTTGAAAAACATAATCAGAATGAGACCAGATTAAACCATCTCTTAAAAATACTTTTCGTTTGTGTGCAAAATAAATTGAAGGAATTTCAATTTTCTCTTTTTCTATATAAGACCATACGTCTAATTCTGTCCAGTTCGAAATAGGAAAAACGCGTACATTTTGTCCCAACTCAATTTGGCCGTTTAACATATCAAACAATTCCGGACGTTGGTTTCTTTCATCCCATTGACCAAAGTCATCACGTACTGAAAAAATACGCTCTTTTGCTCTTGCTTTTTCTTCGTCTCTACGTGCACCTCCGATACAGGCGTCAAATTTAAATTCTTCGATGGCATCTAGTAAAGTAGTAGTTTGCAAGGCGTTTCGACTTGAATATTTACCAGACTCTTCCTTTACTTTACCTTGATCAATAGAATCTTGAACATTTCTTACGATAAGCTCTAAACCTAATTCTTCCACCAATCGATCTCTAAATTCTATGGTTTCAGGAAAATTATGACCCGTATCAATGTGCATTAAAGGAAAAGGAATCTTTGCTGGCCAAAATGCCTTTTGTGCCAAGCGCACCAAGGTGATGGAATCTTTTCCTCCTGAAAAAAGTAAAACGGGCTTTTCAAATTGGGCCGCTACTTCTCTAAAAATATAGATTGCTTCATTTTCTAAAGCATTTATATGTGCTGTACTATTACTCATCTTTTTTGATTTAGGTGTGTAGACCACATTCTCGGTTTTCTAACACCTTGGTTGGGTCGAAATATTTATGTTCGTTCGGCAAATTTCTATCTTTCAAATAAGCATCCAACAAGGTATCATTCCAATGGTAAAACGGACTAACCTTAAGAACACCGTCTTTGCTTAGGCTTAAAATATCTAAAGAATCACGATGTGCTGTCTGCCCCTTTCGCAGATTGGTAAACCATACATCGGGTTGATGCGCTTTCATCGCTCTCTTAAATGGCTCTAATTTCACCTGCTCGGTAAAAACCGTATGTTTAGGATCGTCAATATTAGGAATACCCATAACAGCATCACGATGCGATGCAGTTTGTTTAGGAACGTATAAATCAATATTCAAATTTAGACGCTCAATTAATTCTTCAGCATGTTTATACGTATTAGGTGTATTGTAACCTGTATCGCACCAAATCACTGGAATATCATTTTTTACTTCAACCACCGCATTTAATATTGCAACTTCATAAGGCCTAAAATTGGTAGTTACCACCGGATTCACCGCATTTTTAACAGCCCAAGAAATGATTTCTCCGGGTGGAATTCCTTTAAACTGAATATTTAATTTCGCTATTTGTTCTTGTGTAAAAGCCATAATTTCTTTTTTACTTACCCCAATTAATTTTATTCCATAAACGCTCATGAAAGAAATAAAGAAACATTTTTGTTACAAAATCAATGGAAGCAATTGAAGCCGCAATGGCAACCTCTCCTGTTAATAAATAAGAAATCAACAAGGTATCTAAAGTGCCTATAACGCGCCAGCTTACTGCCTTGGCGACACTTCTAATTGGCTTTTCCGATTTCTTATCTTCCTCGAACTTACCTTTAGATTCTTGCTTCTTTAAAACTATTTGGTCAACTATCATATTGAATTTATAAGTAATCTAATTACCCTATTGATTTAATAGAGTAAACAAATGTAAGCTAAAATTATTGTTACATTCTAATTTTTTGGCAAGATTTAACATTTATCCTATAGAATTAGTAGATTAATAATGTATAGCAGAAAATATTATGAATTAACTAATGTTTTAAATACAAAATTAATCTAAGTTATGATTAGGTCGGCCAAGGTATTATGGCGATACACCGAAAGATTTGCATCTCTTACTTTCAGCATTAATTTATTAACTGCACAGGTGTTTTCATCAGGGCAATCATCACACTTTTCATAAAAGTTTAAACTTACACAAGGTACCATGGCAATTGGCCCTTCTAAAACCCGCATGACGTCGGTCATCAAAATTTCGTCTGCATTCTTCAGAAGATAGTAACCGCCCCCTTTGCCCTTTTTAGAACCAAGAAATCCGGTTTTACGAAGCGATAACAAAATACTTTCTAAAAACTTTTGAGATATATTCTCATGACTTGCTATTTCAGCAATTTGTACGGGTTTTTTATCCTTTTGTGAGGCTAAAAAACTCAAAGCTTTTAATCCGTATTTAGTCTTTTTAGAGAGCATTTCGCTAAGATAAGTAAAATAGCTTAGGAGAAAGCGGAGCTTTTAAAAATGAAAATCCTTCCAAATAATTCTATGTTCAGATATATTCCTCGAATTAACTCAATTTATCTTTAAAAAAATTGATGGTACGTTTCCAGGCTAGTTCTGCATCTTCACGATCGTACCTTGGCGTAGTGTCATTATGAAAACCATGATTGGCTCCATCATAAATAAAGGCTTCATACTCTTTATTATGCTCATTTAATGCAGTTTCGTAAGCAGGCCAACCTGCATTTACCCTTTTATCTAGGCCCCCGAAATGCAATAGCAACGGAGCATTAATATCAGCAATACCTTCTGTGGGCTGACCACCATAAAATGGAACCGCAGCAGCCAAATCAGCTACTTTAATCGCCATCATATTTGAAATCCAACCACCGAAACAAAAGCCAACCACCCCAACTTTTCCCGAACATTCTGGGTGCACTTTTAGATATTCAAATGCGGCAATAAAATCTTCTAGCATTTTATTTCGATCTCTTTTACGCTGCATTTCTCTACCTTCATCATCGGTTCCTGGATATCCGCCAAGCGGCGTTAACGCATCTGGCGCTAAAGAAATAAAGCCAGCCAAACCTGAACGTCGCCCTACATCTTCAATATGCGGATTTAAGCCTCTATTTTCATGAACTACAATAATACCTGGAAGTTTCTCTTTCACTTCGATTGGTCTTGACAATAATCCTTTTATTGAACCACCCCCCCTTTGGAGAATCATAAGTGATATACTCGGTTTTTAATCTTGAATCATCTTGAGAAATCTGAATCTTCTTTACATAATCAGGAGATACAAAACCCAACAAGGAAGAAACGGTAAGCCCGCCAACCGCATAGGTAGATAACTTATCTAAAAACAGTCTTCTACTTACCCTATTATGCGCATAATCATCATACAAGTCAAAAATACCTTGATCTAAGTCTTCTTTCTTCATAGCTATAGTACTTTTAGATTTTAATCGAAAATTGGTATCCCTTTATTCACTACAAGAGAGGTACTTACAATTTACAAAATGTATGTATTGCTTTTTAGCAATTCTGCCATAAATAACAAATACTTAACTAGTAAACAATACCGACCCAGCCATAAAAAAAGAAAATGCCATATAAAATTAAAGCTAGCAAGAATTCTTTAACGCAGATTGACTCTATAGCTATTAAACGCACTAATTTAAAGCCTGTTCAATATCTCTAATAATATCATCAATATGCTCTAGGCCAACAGAAACGCGAACCATACCATCGGTAATACCAGTTTCTGCTCTTTCTTCGGATGATAACTTACTATGTGTGGTAGATGCAGGATGCGTTACAATGCTACGAGAATCTCCTAAATTTGCAGATAATGATAACAGTTTAATTCCATCAAAAAAATCTTGACCGGCTTTTAGTCCACCTTTAACCTCAAAGGCTACCACACAACCACCAGCCTTCATCTGCTTTTTGGCAATTTCATAGTTAGGATGCGATTTTAAAAAAGGGTATCTCACCCAATTCACTTTTTCATGCGCTTCTAAATATTCGGCCAATTTCAAAGCATTCTCACAATGTCGGTCTACTCGTAACGCTAAAGTTTCGAGACTTTTTGATAACACCCATGCGTTAAAAGGTGACAGAGCCGGACCGGTTATTCTTGAAAATCGGTAAACTTTATCAATTAAATCTTTGTCACCTACAGTAATACCTGCAAGAACTCGACCCTGACCATCCATAAGTTTTGTACCTGAATGTATGACTAAGTCTGCCCCATACTTGATGGGCTGTTGTAAATAAGGAGACGCAAAACAATTATCAATTACCAATATGAGCCCATGCTTTTTTGCAATTTTCCCTAGTCTTTCTAAATCTAGAACATCAACCCCCGGATTCGTTGGTGATTCTGCATAGATGATTTTGGTTTTAGGTGTTATTAAACGGTCTATAGCCTCTAGTTCATTTATTTTGAAATAACTATGCGTAATATTCCATTTCGGAAAGAAGTTATTAAACAAAGAATGCGTTGAGCCAAAAATACTTCGAGCTGATAACACATGATCGCCACTATCTAATAGTGCCGCTAAAGTTGAAAAAACAGCAGCCATACCTGAAGCAAAAGCAAAACCTGCCTCTGCTCCTTCCATTTGGCATACCTTTTCCACAAATTCTGAAGAATTAGGGTTAGAGTATCTTGAATAGATATTTCTCTGTTTTTCTTCAGCAAAAGATGCTCGCATATCTTCTGCATCATCAAATACAAAACTAGAAGTTAAATATAACGGAACAGAATGTTCCAAATTTTGCGTACGTTCAAGTTGAGTGCGTATTGCGTTGGTTTCAAATTTATTCTTCATTATCCTTTTTCTGCAATTCTTAATATATCTCCGAAAACACCTCTTGCAGTAACAGCGGCCCCAGCCCCTGCACCTTGTATAACCAAGGGATTTTCTCCGTAAGATTCTGTATAAATTTCTATTATTGAGTCTGAACCTTTTACTTGGCCTAGTGCACTCTCTTTTGGAACGGAGATGAGTTTTACATCTAACAGTCCTTTTTCTTCTTGCAGGTTACCATGAAGATCACCAACATAGCGCAAAACATGTCCTTCTTTTTGGTTCTTTTTTATTTCGTTGAAGGTATCATCTAACATTCCTAAATTCTTTAAGAAATAGTCGGTTTCACCCTTTTGCAATTGATTAGGAATGAGGTTCTGTATTTTAACATCAGAAAACTCATTACTTAGATCAAGCTCACGAGCTAAGATTAATAGCTTTCTACCCACATCATTCCCTGACAAATCTTCTCGTGGATCTGGTTCTGTAAAACCTTGGTGCATGGCATCTTTTAAAATTTGAGAAAAAGGTGCATTCACTTCTGAAAATGTGTTAAATATATAACTCAATGAACCTGAAAAAACACCCTTTATTCTGGTAATATTCTCACCAGACAAATGCAATAATTTAATCGTATCAATTAAGGGTAAACCAGCACCCACATTGGTTTCATATAAATACCTTTTTTGATTTTTATCTAACTCCTCTCGTAATAATTGGTAATAATCAAACCCCAAGGTATTTGCAATTTTATTTGAGGAAACAATATCAAATCCGTTTTCAACAAAATCAAAATAATTCGCCACAAAGTCTTCACTTGCGGTATTATCAACAACAATTAGATTTTCAAGATGATTTTCTTTTGCAAAATCAAAAACATCTTTTAACTCATAATCAACTCCCTTTTTATCTAAAGATGATTTCCATGATTTTGGAATACCTTTTTTATTGATCAAAAGTTTTCTTGAATTTGCTACTGCAAACACTTTCAAATCAATTCCTTTGCGACTAGCAATAGTTTCTGAAGACTTTAATATTTGTTCGATTAGTGTTCCTCCTACGTTACCATGGCCGAAAACCGCCAAGTTTACACGTTTGCTAATACCAAAAATTTGGCCATGCATTACATTTAGCGCCTTGTGCAAATCTGATTTTTTAAGAACTAAACTTACATTCTTACCAGAAACGGTGTTATTGAATAAAAGTGGAATGATTTGATTTTTTATCAAAGCATTATATGGTTTGTGAAATGTGCTTAAATCTTGACCCACAATGGAAACAACTGATACATCATCAATAACCGTAATCATATTGATGTCTTTTGACTTCACATCACTTGAAAATTCTAATTCTAAAGCCCGTTTAGCTTTTTGAGCGTTCGTAGCACTCACAACAAGCCCGATACCTCTTTCTGAAGAGCCTTGAGAAATAATACTAACATTGATGTTATTTGCTTCTAAGGTTTTAAAAATTCTGGCATCAATACCCACTTTACCCAGCAGACCTCTACCTTCAAGGTTCACTAAAGAAACATCATCAATATTAGACAATGACTTGATGCCTTCCTTACTTGATTTTGCACTAATTAAGGTACCCTCGTTATCATCATTAAAAGTGTTCAATATTCTTAAAGGAATATTTTTTTCAATCAATGGAATAATTGTTTTAGCATGCAAAATCTTAGCTCCAAAATTTGCCAACTCATTAGCCTCAGCGTACGATAAATTTGATAGTCGTTTTGCCTCTACCACAAAATCAGGATTCGCAGTAAAAATACCATCAACATGAGTATAATTTTGCAACTCTTCAGCATTCAAATAATTAGCAAGTAATGCGGCTGAATAATTACTACCATTTCTACCTAGGGTTGTTGTTTCACCATCGGCATTAGAAGCAATAAACCCTGTAAAAATTGGAACAGAACCTGTTGGTAGTTCTGCAAATTTAAGTAGTAAATTCTCTTTAGATATAGCTTCTAAAATTGTAGCATCTCCAAAATTATTATTCGTTTTTAATAAGGTTCTTGCATCAATGAACTTTGCATTAATTCCTTTACCTATTAAAAGCTTAGTAACTAATTTGGCCGAAATTATTTCGCCATAAGCTAAGACCTCATCTTTAATTTTAGGACTATAATCACCTAACAATGAAATACCTTCAAATAGTTTTGCAAGACTTTTGAATTCTAAAGAAAGGTTTACATTACTAAAAGTGTGTTTTTGATATTTTTCAAAGGCTTCAAAATCTTTAATATAGTTTTGACCCTTGGCTGCCTTTTCAAGCATCAATTCTAATTGGTCTGTCGCTTTTTCTCTAGCTGATAAAACCACTGCGATATTAGCTTCTTGATTTACCTTATTAGTAATAATTTCTAATACTCGCCCTAACCCTTCACCATTACTCAACGACTTTCCGCCAAACTTTAAAACTGTAACTTTTTTTGATTTCCCGTTTTTGTTGAAAATTCCGTTCAATAATTTTTCTAATTGTTCAAATTCAATTAGAAAAGCATCATGCCCGTGCAACGACTGAATTTCGCCATAAGTAACATTACTATTAGCTTGTGCAATTTGCTTAAATGTATCTTTATTCTCTTTTGCCGTAAAAAACAAATCAGAGTCTACACCAATAATATGAATATTAGTTTTGCTATTTTGTAAATTGGTGAAATTCTTTTGGCCATCTCTAGTTACATCAATGGTTTTCAACAATTGATTCATTAGTTTATAAGCTGAAAGTTGAAATCTTTCTTGTAATTTTTCACCATGATGCATTAACCAACTCTCTACATTAAAAACTTGTAGTTCTTCATTAGTACTGCGTTTAAATCGTTCTTTAAAAGATTCAGGTGTTCGATAACAAAGCATGGCATGCATTCTAGCATCGTGCACCGGTTGCTTAGAATTCACTAAAAATTGCTCTTGAATTTGACAATTAGCAATTAACCAATCGGTAGATTTCCAATCAGAAGCAACAGGAATCAAATGTTCGGTTAATTTTGGATTTATCGCAGCCATTTCCCAAGCAATTCCACCGCCTAATGATCCGCCTATTATGGCATATAGGTTATCGATTTCAAGTTGGCGCAGTCCTTCTAAAAAAATATGCGCTATATCACCGGCTACAAAGTCTTTATAATTATCGATTACAAACTTATCGTATCCATTACCAGGTATATTGAACGATAAAATGGTATACTTTCTAGTGTCTATGCATTTTCCATCACCGATCAATGCAGACCACCAGCCAGTTTTTCCTGTAACATCAGAATTACCTGTTAAGGCATGATTAACTAAAACTATAGGTGCATCATGCAGCTTTTTGCCAAATACCTCATATGACAATTCAATATTTTGAGTTACACCACTTAGGGTTGTAAAATCTTTTATTTTAAGATGATGGAGCATGGTTATGTAAATAAAATTTCACAGGCCCTTTAGACCTGTGAAATTTGAAGTTAAATTAGGCCTCTACTGAATTTTTAATTGCAGAAAAAGCGTTTTCTAAATCTGTTTTAAGGTCAGCAATATCTTCAAGACCAACAGACAATCGAATTAAATCTTGTGAAACTCCTGCAGCAGCTTGCTGTTCTTCTGACAACTGTTGATGTGTAGTACTTGCCGGGTGAATAATTAATGATTTTGTATCACCAATATTGGCCAATAATGAAAACACCTCAGTGGCATCTGTTAATTTTTTGGCCGCTTCGAAACCACCTTTAACTCCGAATGTCACTAAGCCACTTTGCCCTTTTGGCAAGTATTCTTTGGCTAGCTCATGGTACTTATTACTTTTTAATCCAGGGTAATTAACCCAAGCCACCTCATCTCTACCCTCTAACCAAGTAGCTAATTCAAGAGCATTTGCACTATGTTGTTTAATTCTAACAGGAAGTGTTTCTAAACCTTGAATAATTTGAAAAGCGTTAAACGGACTTAACGCTCCACCGAAATCTCTTAATCCCTCTAAAATAAGTTTGAAGGTAAAAGCAGCAGCACCTAAGGCTTCACTATAAACCAAACCATGGTAGCCTGCTGAAGGCTCTGTAAACTCCGGAAATTTTCCGTTAGTCCAATCGAAAGTACCAGCGTCAATTATTGCGCCACCCAAAGATGTACCTTGACCTCCGATATATTTGGTAAGAGAATGAATTACTAAGTTTGCGCCATGCTCGATCGGATTAAGTAAACCTGGTGTAGCTACCGTATTGTCTACAATAAAAGGCACCTTAGCAGCTTTTGCCTCTTTTGAAATAGCTCTTAAATCTAAAACATCGAGTTTCGGATTACCTAAAGATTCTACAAAAATGGCTCTAGTATTCTCTTGCACAGCTTTACCAAAATTTTCAGGTTCTGAAGCATCTACAAACGTTGTAGTAATACCTAGCCGTGGCAGGGTTACGTTAAGTAAATTAAAAGTACCGCCATACAAACTACTTGAGGCCACAATATGATCACCTGCTTTAAGAAGCGTTAATAAACCTGTTGAAATTGCAGCAGTACCTGAGGCAAAAACCACCGCACCAACTCCGCCTTCCACGGCAGCCAAACGTTCTTGAAGTATTTGATTTGTAGGGTTATTTAATCGCGTATAAATAAATCCTAATTCTGCTAAAGAAAATAAGTTTGCTGCGTGTTCTGTATCGTTAAAAACATACGATGATGTTTGATAAATAGGAACAGCTCTAGTACCCCCTGTTTGAGTGGTGTCGTGACCTGCGTGTAATGCGTTTGTTGCTAATTTTTTAGTGCTCATGATTTTCGATTTATTAATTTTTTAAAATGATTAAAAAATCCAAACCCTTGTAACAGACATCGTTTCAAGGTAAAATCAAAAAGTTATAAGAAAGCTAAAGATTACTTTTGTAAGTAATTCGTTGCGTTATCTGTCCTTTATTATAGGATAGAATTTAGCACCTTCTCTGTAAAGAACAAAGGGTTGCTAAGGCTTCATAGGGTCTAATCCCTCCGCCTTTCTTGATAACTATTCAATACGTGTTTGAACTTTGTATAGCACAAATTAAAGTCAGAAAGATTTAAAAACCTAATGTTTCACATAAAATTATAAATTGTGAAAAACCAATTCTCTAAACCTATCACTTAAGAAATTTCTTTTTTTATCTAATGACACCTTTCAGAGCTTGATAAAAACAATTTCTTTTATGAAGTTATTTTGATTGATATTTTTTTAATATGTTCCATCGTTTGCTTCAGCCTATAAATTAATTCATATAGCTCTACTTCATTATAAGTGGCAAAGCCAATTCGTATTGAATTATGTTGCCGCTTTGCAAAATCATATCGTTGCCAGTTTCCGATTTCTAAATGGTAATTCTTAGCAACCTCTGCAACCATTGCCCAAGAATACCTCATATTCAGCTTCACCCAAACTGCCATACCACCTTTTGGTTTTTCAAAATGCAACATATCGCCGAATTCCTTCTTTAATAGTTTGCAGAATAAATCACGACGCTGTTTATATATCTTTAATACTTTACGAATATGACGGTCTAAATCGCCCGATCTAATAAATTCAGCAAATGTCAACTCAAGAAGTGCGTCACCTTGTCGGTCTACGATACCTCTTAATTTTGAAGCTTCATCGACGAAAGCTTTTGAGGCGATGAGGTAGCCTATTCTAAATACCGGCGCTACGGTTTTACAAACTGAACCTATATATACCACATTACCGTTTATGTCGTGACTTGCTAACGGTAAAATAGGCGCATGATTGTAATTAAAATCATAATCGTAATCATCTTCTATAACCGCAAAATTATACTGCTTTGAAAGATTTAATAAGTGTATTCTCCTTTCAGCAGAAAGGGTAACTGTAGTTGGATGATGATGATGCGAAGTAACATAAACTGCCTTTATCTTCTTTTTTTGGCATAGCTTTTCGAGCTCTGTAGTTAACAGTCCGTTTTCATCGACTTCTACGCGATACAAGCTAGCATTTTGGGTTATAAAAGTAATATCTGCACTGATATAATTGGTTGTACCCACAACAACAATATCATCTTTTCTAAGTAATAATTGAGATGATAACCAAATACCCATTTGACTACCTCGCGTAATCAAAACATTTTCTTTGGTAATATTTAAACCTCTTGAAATATTTAAATAAGACACTAGGGTTGATCTCAACTCGTCATTGCCATACGTTGTGCCATAAGTTAAATGATCTATTATTTTTTTCTTTGCTGAGATACCACGATAGATACGACCAATAGAAACCATTGGTGTTAATCGTTCATCAGACAAACCATCATTCAAATACATAAAACTCTTTTGCTTTTCAAATGTCTTACTCAGTAGGTGCTGATTGGTGTAAAAATCAAAACCGGCGGTTTTCTTTAGCTGTTTATACGTATTAGACTGGAGTTGCTTTTGACTTAACACTGGTAAATTATGATGTACAAAAGTTCCCTTTTTTGGAATGCTCTCTACCCAACCTTGTAATGCTAACTCTTCATAACAAGCTACTATAGTTTTACGATGTACGTGTAATATTTCAGCTAAAGTTCTGCTACCAGGTAATTTGGTATTTGATGCTAATACTTGGTTTTTTATCAATTGTATAATCTGGTTTGCTAACTGCAAATACAAAGGCTTGTTGCTTTGTCTATCAAACTGAATACTTGTTTTATATGGAAACATCTGGACTATCGTTTATATCAAAACTGGATTATTACAACAGTCCACAAATGTAGTATTTTTACCAAGAAATTGACTAACGTCATAGAAAACAACAACTTATGTTATCAATACGACCCAACTGCGAACATTGCAACAAGGCACTACCCAACAACTCAACAGAAGCCATGATCTGCTCTTTTGAATGCACTTATTGTAGCACTTGTGCTTTAGAAATCTTTGAAAATGTTTGCCCTAGTTGTTCTGGAAATTTTGTTCCGCGTCCTATTCGACCAAAAAACGAAATTGTAAACCACCCTGCTTCTAACGAAAAAATATTTAAACCAAAAGATCTTAAAAAGGCGAAGATAAATACGGAATTCTATAAAAATATACCTCCAAATAAAAGATAAATACACATGAAAGAATATACAAAATCTAAATTGAACCGTGTAAAACGTGGTCATAACAGGGCTACTTACGATGTTGAAAAAATCAATACCATTCTTGACGCTAGTTTCATTGGTTACGTATCCTATATCTACGAAAATCAAGCCATTGCATTACCTATGGCCTATGGCAGAAAAGAAGATAAGATTTACTTGCATGGTTCACAAAACAATCGAATGTTACGCGCTTTATTAGCAGCTGAAACAGCAAGTATGACCGTGATGCATTTAGATGCTTTGGTGCTAGCTCGGTCAGGTTTACACCATTCGGTTAACTACAGGTCAGTAACCTTATTCGGAGGAATAAAAAATATTACTGAACCCCGTGAGAAAGAAGATGCATTATATTGTTTTATGGAGCATATGATGAAAGGTCGATGGAACGGTATAAGGCCTATGCACAAAGATGAACTAGAACGAACAATTGTTGCAGAAATAACTATAGAAACAGCATCTGCAAAAGTAAGAGATGTAGGCGTAGGTGATGAACCTGAAGACTACGATTTAGATGTTTGGGCAGGCCTTGTACCTTTAAAACAAATAGCTACCTACCCTATTCCTGACCAAGGCCTACCACAAGAAATGGATATACCAGCGCATGTGCTCCACTATTATGAAAAGAACCAATAACTATTTACCACTACTCTAGCACAGAGAATTCTATGCTAGAGTCTGTAAATACGGTATGCGTTTGCGTTTTGAAGTCTTCAGCATTAGCTTTAAAAATATTATCCACATAAGTTTGCGGATTCAAATCAATAAGTGGAAACCAAGTACTCTGCACTTGAATTTGTAGTTTATGACCTTTTTTAATCGTGTGAAATACATCTTGAAGTTTAATATTTACTTCAGTTTTTTTATTAGGAACAAAAGGTTCTGGAACCGCAAAATTATTACGGAATCGCCCTCTCATAACTTCACTTCGCACCATCAAATGATAATTACTCATTTTTAAATGACCCTGCATTTCTTCATTAGTTTCTATGTCTGCAGGATGCACATCAATAACCTTAACAATCCAGTCTGCCGCATCTCCTGTCGTCGCAACTTTGAGCTTTGCCAAAATATCACCTGACAAGGTTAAATCTTCTTCTAAAACTTCAGTTTCAAAAACCAACACATCTGATCTACGAGCAGCAAATCGTTGATCATCAGTCATGTATTTTCTAGGGGTAAACACAGATTTAATATCTTCAGAATAAGGCACAGGTTTCTTAAAATTACTAACAAAATCAATACCTACTGTGCTTATCAATTCATTCGTTAAGGTTTCATTTTCTGATAAAAACAGATCTTTCTTTTTCACTCCTTTTGGTGGCCATGAGTCATATTTTTTCCATTCTTTTCTACCTGTATCAAACACATAAGCTTCTGGCAGCCCACTGTCTTTATCGCCACTTCCTTTTAAAAAATGATTAAAGAATTTAGTTTCTATATTTTCTTGAAAAAATTCTGATATTTCATCACCGAAATAGTAATTACCTACCACCGTTCGCCCATCTCTTTTTGACCAACGACCATGATCCCAAGGGCCAAAAACCATAGTATTGTAATTGTCTATATTATATTTTTCAATATTCTTGTATGTTTCTAATGGCCCGTATAAATCCTCTGCATCAAACCAACCGCCGACAACCATAGTAGCTACATGTGATTTTACATTTTTTAAGTGTTGAATTAGGCCTCTGCTTTGCCACAGTTCATCATAATTTGGGTGTTCTTTTAGTTCATTCCAAAAGAAATCATCTGTCATGCCATCTGGTGCTATTGAAACTTCATCATTAATATCATATTCAAAAAATGAATCTAAATTTTTAAGAGGTCCTTTATCTAAAAAGAACTGATATTGATCTTCAGTTGGCAGGTTGGGTAATTTATACCAAGCTGTGTCAATAGGCATATCTCCATTAGGCCTTGGTGTACCAAACAACGAAGTTGCTCTAAAATAACTCAATAAATAAGCACCATTATGATGAAAGTCATCAAAGAAAAAATCACCAATACTAGCTTGAGGAGATGCCGCTTTTAATGCCGGGTGCGCGTCGACCGTGGCGTAAGTCGAATAATACCCTGGATATGATATTCCCCAAATGCCAACATTGCCATTATTATTAGCTACATTATTTACCAACCATTCTATAGTATCATAGGTATCTGAACTTTCATCGACATCTTTATCTGTAGATTTATTCGGAATATATGCTCGCATATTTTCATAATGTCCCTCACTCAACCATCTACCTCTAACATCTTGATAAACAATAATATTTCCCTCTTGCATTAAATGTATATTCGGACCTATTTTTTCTTTAAACTTTCCTGCACCATACGGCCTTGAACTATAAGGCGTACGTTGCATAATTATTGGGTACTCTTGAGAAGTATCTTTTGGAGAATAAATAGTGGTATGCAATTTATTGCCGTCACGCATTTCAATATCAACTTCTTGTTTGGTATAATTATCAGAAACATAAGTTTTAGATATCTCCGATGTTTCAGTATGCGTAGTCTTTCCACACGATACCACTAAAACACCAAATAGAAATCCTAAAAATATAATTGAAAACTTTTGCATAATCTATGTATAAATTTGCCTAAAACTACTAAAGAAATAGCAGTATCAAAAAAGCCTAACAATCTAAATTGATGTTAGGCTCTTTTTCAATTAATACAATTAAATAAGTTATAGGTTGAATTCTTTTTTGATGGCATCAACTTGATCTAACTTTTCCCATGTAAATAGTTCAACTTCCTTCTCTACACGGCCATTATAAGGTGATTCAAATACCTTAGTTACAATCTTAGACTCTTTACCCATATGACCATAAGCAGCGGTTTCTAAATAGATAGGACTTCTAAGTTTTAATCGTTTCTCAATGGCAAAAGGTCGCATATCGAATATTTTTTCAACCTTTCTAGCTATTTCACCATCGGTTAATTCGACATTTGAAGTGCCATAAGTATCAACAAATATTGATGTTGGCTCAACGACTCCAATAGCATAACTGACTTGAACCAAAATTTCATCAGCTACACCAGCCGCTACCAAATTTTTAGCAGCATGACGTGCCGCATAAGCTGCACTTCGGTCTACTTTACTAGGGTCTTTACCACTAAATGCACCACCACCATGAGCGCCTTTTCCGCCATAGGTATCAACTATAATCTTTCGCCCAGTCAAACCAGTATCACCGTGAGGGCCTCCAATTACAAATTTTCCTGTAGGATTTATGTGATATTTAATTTGATCATCAAAAAGATTTTGAATCTTTTTGGGTAATTTTTTCTTTACCAATGGAATCAAAATTTCAACAATATCTTTTTTAATTTTTGCCAGCATTTTCTCATCGCTCTTATGAAAAGCGTCGTGTTGGGTAGATACTACAATGGTATCAATTCGCTGCGGAATATTGTCATCAGAATACTCAATGGTAACTTGAGATTTCGCATCAGGTCTTAAATAATCAATTTCTTTTCCTTTACGTCTGAGATCTGCTAAAACTTGTAATATTTTATGCGAGATATCAAGCGCTAGAGGCATATAATTACTCGTCTCTTTAGTGGCATAACCAAACATCATACCTTGATCACCAGCACCTTGTTCTTCTTTAGACCCTCTATCAACCCCTTGATTTATATCTTGCGATTGCTCATGAATTAAAGAGATCACCCCACATGAATCACCACTAAATTGATATTCACCTTTGGTATACCCTATCTTGTTTATTACTTGTCGAGCTATGTTTTGAACATCTAAATAGGTCTCACTTTTTACTTCACCCGCCAAAACTACCTGACCCGTAGTAACTAGAGTTTCGCAGGCCACTTTACTTTCGGGGTCAAAAGCTAAAAAACTATCTAATAACGCGTCACTAATTTGGTCTGCTACCTTATCTGGGTGCCCTTCACTAACTGATTCTGAAGTAAATAAATATGCCATTCGTTCTATTTTTCAGGAAGATTTGACGAAAAGGCTACAAGAAGTTTACACCGCTTTTTAGCATTTTTTTACCGAGGTTGCAATCAGTCAAATCCTTCCTCCTTGTTTTTTTACAAAAATATGAAAATAGTTTTGTTGTAAAAGGTATTATTAAAAGATTTCAAAATGAACGTAACCGTCCTTTTTTACACCCTATTTACATTTAACTAATCTCCATAACTACTACATAAAGCTATTCATATAATTCAATTCGTATTTCAACAACTATTTTTTCGCAAACTAGATATACTTTGTATCTTGTCAGACGTTCACTTTAGCCAAAAGCTAACCATAATTTATACATTCACATGCATATTGCCGTTGCAGGAAACATTGGAGCCGGAAAGACTACTCTAACCAAATTATTGTCAAAGCATTACAAATGGGAGGCACATTTTGAAGATGTAGTTGACAACCCATATTTAGATGATTTTTACACCCAAATGGAACGTTGGAGTTTTAATCTGCAAATCTATTTTCTAAATCATCGTTACCGACAAATTCTTAAAATTCGTGAATCTGGAAAGAGCATAATTCAAGATCGTACAATCTATGAAGATGCCTATATTTTCGCTCCCAACTTGCACGCCATGGGTTTGATGACCAACCGCGATTTCAACAACTATTCAAGTCTGTTTGAATTAATGGAGAGTTTGGTACAACCACCTGATTTATTAATTTATTTACGTAGTTCAATACCAAATTTAGTAAAGCAAATTCATAAGAGAGGTCGTGAATATGAAAACACCATTTCAATTGATTACTTAAGTCGATTAAATGAGCGTTATGAAGCTTGGATTCACGGTTACGAAAAAGGAAATCTATTAGTTATCGATGTTGATGATCTTGATTTTGTAGATAACCCTGAAGACTTGGGCACAATTATCAACAAAATTGATGCTGAAATCAACGGACTATTCTAGCATGAACAATTGTATTCTTGCCAGCACATCTACCATTTACGGAAGTACCTATTTAGAATATATTTTTGCAGAATTACTGGAGTTATTTCAAAACACCGACGAAGTACTATTTATACCTTATGCAAGACCTAGTGGTATTACCTATGACCAATACCTAGAAATAGCTGCCACAGCTTTTCAAAAAATAGGCAAAAGACTCGTAGGAATTCATTGCTTTGAAAATAAGGTTGAGGCCATTCAAAATGCAAAAGGAATTTTTACTGGTGGAGGCAATTCTTTTGTTCTTGTTTCAGAGTTATACAAACAACAAATAATTGAACCCTTACAAAACGCTATTGCTTCAGGCACACCCTATTTAGGTACAAGCGCCGGAAGCAATATTGCTGGCCCTAGCATCAAAACCAGCAACGATATGCCAATTGTTTACCCACCAAGCTTTGATACTTTAAGTATTGTGCCTTTTAATATTAATCCGCATTATTTAGACCCTGACCCGAATTCGAAACATAAGGGCGAAACTCGCGAAACCCGAATTAAAGAATTTCATAAATTTAATGATATACCTGTTATTGGTTTGCGTGAAGGTAGCTGGATTAGCGTAAAAGAAAAAAAATGTGATTTAAAGGGAATTGGACTCACAGCACGCATATTTGAGAAGGATAAAACTCCTTATGAAATTGAAGAAAATAGCAGTTTAGATTTTCTCAAATAAAACCATGCATTTTTGCATGTTCGATGGCATCTTCACTTTTCTCAACGACTAAAATCGGTGTAGATTTATAATTTTTGATTAGGGCGTATATGCGTTTCATTTTTCTTTTATGAGAAACACTTCGTAGGTAAATAGCTAATATTCTATTCGGAAATGCATCGGTAATCTCCATATAAATATCAGCATCATGCTCACCACTATCACCAATGAGTATAAAAGGAAGATTTGGGTAAGTTTTTAAAAGATTCACAATCTCTTTTTGCTTTTGTGGTTTTTCACCCCTATTTCGATTTCTAAAATCAGAGAAACTACGCAATAAAATAGGTCCTTTTGGAAAGTTATTATTGGTAAGAAACATGTCAAGATAACGGTATAAATTCCACGGACTATGACTGACATAAAATATTGGGTTCGCCTCTTTTGCAGATTTTCCGCGATGTAATAAGTGATAAAAATCAGCAGCACCCTCTAATGCCTTACGTTTTTCAGCAGCTTTAAAAAAGGTATTTAAAATCACCCTCCATTTAAAAGAAGATACCACTCCTGTATGCAAAATAGTATCATCAATATCACTAGCGACACCAAATTTAGCAGTCGCTGAAGGAATAAGCATTTCACCTGGAAATCGATTTTGATTTAAAATTTCTCTACGCAAATCAGAGCTAGCATACGATAATTCATAGGTTAACCAACCTTCTTCATTTGCTAAGTCTTCTAAATTTTCAATGGCGGTATCAATTTTATAATACCCGTTCTTATCGGTCTTGCCTTTTAGCGTACGGCCATCAGAAAGCGTTAATCGAATATCCGCATTTTTCACTTCGTCAGTTTCAAAACGCTTCCATGTATTGGTAAGTAGATTTAAGAATCCTTTTTCTGACAAATCAATGCTTTCATCTTCTAAAGCACGACCACGAGTATAAAAATGGGTATCAGTGCCATAAGCTTGAAAAGCTATTAGCTGCAGTCTGTCTTTTTTGCCCAACCATCCCATATCATAAAAATACACATCTTGACGGCAATAGAAAGCTATTTCTTCGGAAGTTCCGCTCCAATTCCATTGAATTTTCTATAAACCTCATTCACCCATACTTATGCATTTAGGCTATTCACTCATTGTAATGGGCATTTCCCTAAAAGCACATTTTTTAGCAAGTCATTTAAGTATAGCTTAGAAGTAACAACAAGCAGGCCTAAAAACGAACTATTTCGGCAACGGATACCAAATAGTAGACTTGAATGAATGTTAAACCATGTTCGCCTGATGGCGGACAAAAAACCTTAAATGATGAAAGTAAAAAAGAATCCAAAAAAAGATCTAACTCGTAACAGCGGCCTGTTTTTTATAGCAGGATTAACCATGGTACTTGCACTAACTTATGTAGCTTTAGAGTGGAAGTCGTTTTATGAAACCCCCAACGTAGACTTAAGTCAAACCGTTTTTGACGAACTTGAGGAACCTGTAGATTTATTCACGGTAGAACTTCCCCCTCCGCCAAAACCTATTGTCACTCCTCCTGTTATCGAAATTGTACCTGATGAAACGGAAGTAAAAGAGACAATTATTGAAGCGGTTGAGCCTGATCAAAATACTGAGATTATTGAAGTAGGCTCAGTTGATGTTGAAGAAATACCAGAAGAAATCGATGTACCTTTTAGCGTTATTGAACATGTACCTGTTTTTCCTGGCTGTGAAAATTCTAATGATAAGCGAGAATGCTTCAATACCATGATGTTAAACCATATCAGCAAAACCTTTCGCTACCCCGAGATCGCTCAAGAAATGGGTGTGCAGGGCCGAGTAAGTGTAATGTTTACTATTCAAAAAGATGGTAGCATTGGCAATGTAAGAATGAGAGGGCCAGATAAAAATCTTGAAAAAGAAGCGGCTAGAATCATTAGCAAGCTACCAAAAATGACTCCTGGTAAGCAACGCGGAAATGCTGTAAGAGTACCCTTTAGTATTCCTATCACCTTCAAATTAAAATAAGCGTGGCATAATCATTGAATTCATAAAACCATTCCGCGTTCCGAGGAATGGTTTTTTATTTAAATAAATGACTTATGAAAATTAAAAAAAACCTTGAAAAAGACTTAAACCAACAAAGAGGATTATTCTTTGCAATTGCAATAGTATTTGTTTTGGCTTTTATATATATGCTTTTAGAATGGAAAAGTGCCGAGAACTATCGTGGCTATGACATAAAAGTAGAGCAACGTACAGGCATAAAAAAGAACGACTCATCTATTCAATTGGAAACGAAAGCAATAAAAAAACCATCAACTAAAAGTTGATGGTTCTCTTTTTTAAGTATCCATTTTGCTATTTTCTTATATCAACTTTTTCAATGGTTATTTCTGTTTCATCTTCAGATGAAGTAACTGTCGCGTTTTCAAAACGCTCTAACTGTGCTTTCACCTCAGCTTTAGTTCCTTTAAAAACTTTCTGTTCAGAAATCTTTTCTCCATTTACTACCGTGGTATAGTTTACTGTAGCTTCAGCCGTGTCATTATTTTCAACATTCATGGTAATGGTCTTAGCCATTTCTTCATTGACTTCTGCTAAACCAGTTGCTGAGTCCATTGCAATACTAGGTGCGATTACTAAGGCAACAACAGACATTAATTTTAATAAAATATTTAATGAAGGACCTGAAGTATCTTTAAAAGGGTCACCAACGGTATCACCAACTACAGCTGCTTTGTGCGCATCGGTACCTTTACGGCCATCAGATTCTATCATTTTCTTAGCATTATCCCAAGCACCACCTGCATTTGATTGAAAAATGGCCATTAGTACACCACATGTAGTTACCCCGGCTAATAATCCTCCAAGCATTTCAGCTCCACCTATAAAACCAACTGCTACCGGCACAATGATTGCCAATAAGCCAGGTAGCACCATTTCTTTAATAGATGCTTTGGTTGAAATATCAACACACTTGTCATATTCTGCCAAACCATCGGCGGCATCAAATGTTGCACGTTGTTCAGGTGTAGCTTTAGACATATCAGAATCAACGGCGCGCATCACTTCTAACGCTGCTTTCAATTGTGGAATATCTCTAAACTGTCTTCTTACTTCTTCAATCATTGCCATTGCCGCTCGACCTACTGCGTTCATAGAAAGTGCTGAAAAAACAAACGGCAACATACCACCTACTAATAAACCTGCCATAATTTTAGGCTGAGACACATCAATAGAGCTCACATTGGCCACCTTCATAAATGCAGAAAACAAGGCCAAAGCCGTTAATGCAGCTGAAGCAATTGCGAATCCTTTTCCAATAGCTGCTGTTGTATTTCCTACCGCATCTAATTTATCTGTTCTTTCACGAACCTCAGGATCTAATTCTGCCATTTCAGCAATACCACCGGCATTATCTGAAATTGGACCGTATGCGTCAACTGCTAACTGAATACCAGTATTCGCTAACATTCCAACTGCTGCAATTGCAATTCCATATAAACCTGCAAAATGATGCGATACTAAAATTGCAGCAGCAATTAAAATAATCGGAATCATCGTTGACATCATACCAACTCCTAAACCAGCAATAATATTCGTAGCCGCACCAGTTTCAGATTGAGCTACAATTGAATTTACCGGTTTTGTACCGGTACCTGTATAATATTCGGTTATTTTTCCAACACCAAGACCTGCCACCAAACCAGCAATTGTGGCGATAAATATACCCATAGCACCTTGTGGCAAACCTTCTACCGTTTCAGGAATCAAAGCATGAATAATAAAATAAGAGGCCACCACCATTAATCCTGCAGAACCAAACTCTCCTATATTCAATGCTGTTTGAGGGTTTCCACCATCTTTCACTTTCACGAAGAAGGTTCCAATAATTGACATTAATATTCCCACAGCAGCTAAAACCAACGGAAGGTATACTGCACCTAAACCTGCAAAATCAGGGGTAATAATAAATGCACCTAAAACCATAGTACCGATAATTGAACCAACATAAGACTCAAATAAATCAGCTCCCATACCCGCAACATCTCCAACGTTATCTCCAACATTATCAGCAATTGTAGCAGGGTTCAACGGGTGATCTTCAGGAATACCTGCCTCAACCTTACCTACTAAATCAGCGCCTACATCAGCTGCTTTTGTGTAAATACCACCACCAACACGTGCAAATAGTGCAATAGAGGAAGCTCCTAAAGAAAAACCTGATAAAACATTTAAAACAAGTCCTAAGTTTTCTGCCCCAGGCCACATTGATTGATAAACTATAAATAAACCGCTTAAGCCTAAAACGCCGAGGCCTACAACCCCAAGCCCCATTACGGCTCCACCTGCAAAAGCAACTTCTAAGGCTTTACCTAAAGAAGTTTTAGCAGCTTGTGTGGTTCTCACATTAGCCTTTGTGGCTACTTTCATACCAATAAATCCTGCTAAAGCCGAGCAAATAGCACCTACTACAAATGAAACTGCGACCATTCCGTTTGAACCAACTTCATTGCTGCCTTTAAAAAATAATAAAACCGCTACAGCGATTACAAAAATGCTGAGTATCTTATATTCGGCTTTTAAAAATGACATTGCACCATCTGCAATATTTTTTGCTATTCGCGCCATTTTAGCATCGCCTACTTCTTGTTTAGATACCCACATGTTTTTTACAAACACGAAAAGCAGAGCTACTACACCAAATACTGGTAATAATTGAATAATTAACTTCATTCGTTTAGTTGTTTTAGTTTCTTAATGGCAACTAATGTACTAAAATCAAATAGAAAAAAAAAAGCCACTTTTATTGCTAAAAGTGGCTTTTTTTATAGTATAAATTATCTATATCGTAAAGGTTCGCTTCTTTTTATGTTCACTTTCATCATAACGCTCTACACATTCATGATAAATTTTGATAGCTTCTTTGGCATTACCCCAACCACCTGTATCAACTTTCTTTTGTTCTAAATCTTTATATACTTTGAAGAAATGCTTGATTTCTTTAAGTCGATGCGGATTAATATCACTTAGGTCAAATTTCTTATTCCATACAGGATCACTAATAGGAACACAAATTATTTTTTCATCAGGTCCTTTCTCGTCTGTCATATGAAATACTCCAATTGGCCTCACCTCCATTACAACCATAGGATACGTTGGCTCAGTACCTAACACTAAAACATCTAAAGGGTCTTGATCTAAAGCTAAAGTTTCGGGTACAAAACCATAATCACCAGGATACATCATTGATGAAAATAACATGCGATCAAACCTTATCTTATTTAAGGTAAAGTCATATTCGTACTTATTTCTGCTTCCTTTTGGAATTTCAATTAATACATCAAAAGTTATATCGGTATCTGGGGTAATTTCTTTACTCATATTAGTGTTTGTTTAGAGATGCAAATATAAGCTAACGGTTCAGTTATGAACTTAGTATATATATTAAAACTTGGTTAAATCATGAACATAATTATGCATTTAAAAAACTTGATGATAAAATCAATATCTAGCTAAAGCGATATTAAATTAGAAGTTAAATCCGAAAGTACCTGTAATGCTAAATGGTCTCGCATTTGGGCTATCTAAGTAATTTCCTCGAAAATTAAAATCAACGCGAAGTATCTTAAAAATATTTCCTACTCCCACAGAGTATTCATAATAAATTTTATCAGATGGCGCTTGTAGCAGAGTTGTTATTGAGGCTGGTGCACTCAATGCTTTGTTTTCATCAGATAATTCTCCCCATACACCTCGTAAAGCTATTATTTCTCTCAAATTTAGTTTTCTTAAAAACGGAACTCTTGAAAACAATCGCCCATTAAAATTATGCTCTAAATGCAATGATGCATAGGTATCGGTTACAAATTCATAAAAATCTAAATTTGGAAATGTGCCATAGTTTGAAAAAAATGTTTGGTTACCAGGCACCACACTTAACAACCCTAAAGGAACCTCACCAAAAGTTTTACCAATTTCTAAGGTACTAAATAAGCGACCAAAACCGCCTACTTGCCAAGGTTGACTGTACGAAAATTGTAAACGATCATAGCTAAAATCGCTATTCATTGCCCCTTCAATACCTCGGGTGTATTTTAATAAAAGTGTGCTATAATTATCATTAATATCTCTGCGCTCAACACCGTAGCCAATGGTACGTTTACCTGGTGTGTAAATAATCAGAGCATTCAAGTCAAGTTGTCGAATTTCAGAAGAAACTCCCGTGGGCGAATCAGCATTCACATAATCAAGACTAAAATCATTAGGTAACGCTGAACTTAGCGTTCGAAAAGTACCCCCAACTCCAATTCTAAAATTAGTACGTGGTTCTATCTCTAAACTCAAGGCGCTCAAATTAATATTCGTTAGTCTATTATTTGCCCCAACAGTTAATAATGAAGAAGAGGCAATACTTCTTCCTAAAACATCATTTGTAGCCGTTAAACTCACCCCCAATTGCTCTATATCACGCCTATTCCCTCCTGATATAATAAGTCTACTTTTTCGATCTAATATTGCTTTACCTGAAATTCCTGTTTTAAATTTACGATCAGCAAATCCGTAGGCAGTATAACCTTCCAAACGCCATAAATCATTTTCTCCAAAGTAAGTTCTTGCTCCTATTCTAACTCGAGCTCCTTCAGCATCATTGTATCCGAAGAAATCATATACCGAACCTAGATCTACATTCCATTTATCAATTTCAACATACCCTGAGCCTAAAATACTAACGAGATTATAGTATGATTTAAATTTAGGAACGGTTTTTAAAGTATCTAGTAGCTTGTATATTCCAGCTTCATCTTTATTTAAGTTTTCTAATCGGTTAGCAGCCCAAAAATCATCACTTTTTACGACCAATGCAGGATCAAAGGGATTCTTATCTGTTTTATAAAATTCTTTAGGCTTTTCTTCGTCAAACTTATAGTTATCGTAAACGGTAGTTCGTTTTCCATAAACACCTCGCGATTCTTCTTTTTTCTGAAAACTAAAATCACTGAGCATGTAATCTCGTTTTAACAAAAAAATAGAATCATTAACTACATCAAATTCTTGCTCAATATAAATTTCTTTAACCCAGTTAATGTTAGCACTTTTGGTTACCTCCAAATTAATATTCTTTATCGCATAGGTAGAATCATTAACCCAAAAATCGCCTTTAAAAGTTAACTCATTTTTACGTCTTGGATAATAGACAATATTATAACACCATTTATTGTCAATGAAAGCACTATCTCTTAAAGCATAATTATAGGTGTCAACCCCAGTTCGTGAAAGCGGACTCGTAAAACTCTTGTCAAAAAACTTTAGATAATTATCATAAATATCATACTCTTGATAAAGATCTGCTACAAAAGCTATTATTGCTTGATTATTATCAAAACCAGAGTTTTTATTGCCTATTATATTCTCCTTTTCTTCTTTCAGCTTATTATCACCATAGACTTCTGAAAAAGTTTCATTTAAGAATATTGGCAAATAGGTTTTACCGGTAATTCTTGAGGTATCTAAATCTTGAAAGATAAATTCTAACCCTTTGAAAATTTTTCTTTTCATTAGAACACTATCAATTGTATTCAAGTCGAATTCAACTTTCTCATATTTATCAAAAGCATATTGATCAAACTTTCGCAAGCCATTAACACGCTTCTTTGCCCAAATTTTTCGTAAAATATCGACTGCTGGATTATTCTTTTTCGATTGCTTGCCAGATATTAGCACAACTTCATCAAGCTGCTCTGTGCTTTCAACCATTATAATTTCTAAGTCGTACATTACCTTAGAGGTCAATACTATTTCTTTATCAGTATAACCGATAAAAGAAATCAATAGCGTTTCATACGTCTCTTCAGACTCCATATAAAATCGACCATTATCATTGGTAATAGTACCTTCATTAGAGTTTTTGAAAATTACATTTGCGAATGCTACAGGCTCACCCATTTCGTCAACAACCAGGCCACTAACTTTAGATTGTGCGCTGACCACATTAACAAAAAGAAATAGGAATAAAAAAAGAAAATGTTTCATTTGAAGATTAATGTTCTCGACCGAACTTTATCAAATAGTATACCAATAAAAATGCTTCGCCAACTTTTAGTCGACGAAGCAAAGGTATCGTTACAAAATTTGTTTTTTACTTATATAACACTTTCTTAACAGCATTAACCACATCTTTATGGTTTGGCAGCCATTCTTCAAGCAAAACTGGTGAGTAAGGTGCTGGCGTATCAGCGGTATTGATTTTTTCAATGGGAGCATCTAAGAAATCAAATGCATGTTTTTGAACATGAAACGTTATTTCAGTAGCTACGTTACCAAACGGCCATGCTTCCTCTAAGATTACTAAACGGTTTGTTTTCTTTACAGAATTTAAAATAGCGTCATAATCCATTGGTTTTACTGTTCTCAAATCGATGATTTCACAGCTTATTCCTTCCTTTTCTAATTCATCTGCCGCTTTATCAGCTTCTTTAATGATTTTTCCAAAAGAAACTATAGTAACATCATTACCCGATCTTCTAATATCAGCGACGCCCAAGGGAATGGTATATTCTCCTTCAGGAACTTCACCTTTATCACCATACATTTGCTCAGACTCCATAAAAATTACTGGATCATCATCGCGAATCGCAGACTTCAATAAACCTTTAGCATCAGCAGGATTTGAAGGCACAACCACTTTCAAACCAGGACAATTTGCATACCAGCTCTCAAAAGCTTGAGAGTGTGTTGCTGCCAATTGACCTGCAGAAGCCGTAGGCCCTCTAAAAACTATAGGACAAGGAAATTGTCCACCTGACATTTGGCGAATTTTAGCCGCATTGTTTATAATCTGATCAATACCAACAAGGGCAAAATTAAAGGTCATAAACTCAATTATTGGTCGATTACCAGTCATTGTTGAGCCAACACCAATACCTGCAAAACCTAATTCAGAAATAGGCGTATCAATAACGCGCTTTTCACCAAACTCATCTAACATTCCTTTTGAAGCCTTATAAGCGCCGTTATACTCGGCAACTTCTTCACCCATTAAATAAATGGATTCATCTCTTCTCATTTCTTCTGACATCGCCTCGCAAACAGCTTCTCTGAATTGTAGTGTCTTCATATTGTATGGTTTCTTATTTATGCTAAAAATGCATGCAAAAATATGAAAATATATATCAAAAAAACCTTCGTTGAAATCAAAAAAAGTTATAAAATTTACTATGCATGCATAGTAAATTAGGAAATTAATACCTATCTTAGCCCCGTCATTTTAAAGACCTTATTATAATGAAAATATTAGTTTGTATAAGTAACGTACCGGATACTACTTCCAAAATAAATTTTACAGATGGTGATACAAAATTTGACTCTAATGGAGTACAATTTGTAATCAACCCTAACGACGAATTTGGACTCACCAGAGCTATGTGGTTCAAAGAAAAACAAGGCGCTAGTGTTCATGTCGCAACCGTTGGTGGCCCTACTACTGAACCTACAATTAGAAAAGCATTAGCTATTGGTGCAGATGAGGCCTTTCGCGTTAATGCAGAACCTACAGATGGTTTTTTTGTTGCTGAGCAATTAGCCGAAGTTGTTAAGAACGGAAACTATGATTTAGTAATCGCAGGCCGCGAATCTATTGATTATAATGGCGGCATGGTACCAGGTATATTAGCAACACTTTTAGATATGAATTTTGTTAATACCTGCATAGGATTAGAAATTGATGGCACCAATGCTACTGCCATGCGAGAAATTGATGGAGGAAAAGAAAAACTAACAACCTCACTACCATTGGTTATTGGCGGTCAAAAAGGTTTAGTTGAAGAAAGCGACCTAAGAATACCTAACATGCGTGGTATCATGATGGCCCGCAAAAAGGCATTAACTGTAATCGAACCAATTAATGCATCTGCAGCTACTGCCGATACTAAGTTTGAAAAACCAGCTGCAAAAGGTGCTGTTAAACTAGTTGATAATGTTGATGATTTAGTAAACCTTCTTCATAACGAAGCAAAAGCAATTTAAAAAAAGAAAATTATGTCAGTATTAGTATATACAGAATCTGAAAACGGAAAATTCAAGAAAAATGCTTTTGAAGTTGCTTCTTATGCAAAAGCTGTAGCCGACGAACTTGGCACTTCAGTGACTGCAATTTCAATTAATGCAGATGAAAATGAAAGTTTAGGTAATTACGGGGTTTCTAAAGTATTAAATGTTTCAAACGAAAATTTAAACACTTTCAACGCAAAAGCTTTTGCAAACGCAATTAGTGAAGCCGCCACCAGTGAGGGAGCATCAGCGATTATTTTAAGCTCGAGCACAGACACCAAGTTTCTTGCTCCGATTGTCGCTGGCAAATTAAAGGCAGGCTATGTACCCAATGTGGTCGCTGCACCTGAGAGCACAAGTCCCTTTACGGTTAAACGCTCCGCTTTTAGTAATAAAGGGTTTGCCCAAACGCAAATCAATACCGACATCAAAGTGGTAGGCGTATCAAACAATGCTTTTGGTGCTCATGAAAATACAACTACGGCTTCAGTGGAGGCTTTTAACCCAGCAATAAGTGATGCAGATTTTTCTACAAAATCGGTTGAAGTTGACAAAGTAGTTGGAAAAGCAACCATTGCCGATGCAGATATTGTTGTTTCAGGAGGAAGAGGTCTTAAAGGCCCTGAAAATTGGGGGATGATTGAAGAATTAGCCGATGTTTTAGGTGCAGCTACTGCCTGCTCAAAACCTGTCTCTGATTTAGGCTGGAGACCCCATGGCGAACATGTTGGTCAAACTGGTAAACCTGTGGCAAGCAACTTATATATTGCTATCGGTATTTCAGGTGCAATACAACATTTAGCAGGGGTAAGCTCTTCAAAAGTTAAGGTGGTAATCAACACAGACCCTGAAGCCCCCTTCTTTAAAGCAGCTGACTATGGTATTGTTGGTGATGCCTTCGAAGTTATACCGCAGCTTATCGAAAAATTAAAAGAATTTAAAGCTCAAAACGCTTAATTTTTGTTAATTTGCCCTATTGTAAAAGGGCTGTTCAAACTAATTGGTCAACCCTTTTTGTTTGAACAGCCTTTCTTAGTTTAAAACTTCTATGAGTTTAGTACGATTAAAAATAAAAGGAATTTCTTATAGCCAGACTCAAAATGGCGCTTATGCTCTTATTTTGAATGAGGTTGACGGCGATAGAAAATTACCGATTGTAATAGGTGCGTTTGAAGCACAATCAATTGCCATTGCATTAGAAAAAGAGATAAAACCACCTAGACCGCTGACACATGATCTATTCAAGAATTTTTCTGACCGTTTTGAAATTGTAATAAAACAAGTAATTATTCACAAGTTAGTTGATGGCGTTTTCTATTCAAGTATTATTTGTGAACGTGATAAAATAGAAGAAATAATAGACGCCCGAACTAGTGATGCCATAGCCTTAGCACTACGTTTTAATGCACCTATTTTTACCTACAAAACCATTTTAGATAAAGCGGGTATTTTCTTGAAATTCTCTTCAAAAGATAAAGATAAAGAAGATGGTGACGACAGTATAATGGTTGACGAAATTCTGCAAGAAGGTGAAACGGTTGAAATTGAGCAAGGTGCCACTGATGGCTATACTGAACTCACAATTGACGAATTAAATAAAGAGCTCGAACGTGCTGTTGCCAGTGAAGATTATGAAAAAGCAGCCAAGTTGAGAGACGAAATTTCAAAACGTAATTAATCTATCAACACGCAAGTATATATGAAAATCAAACTTTGGATTTTAGTACTTGCGCTATTCATTTGTTTTTCATCATTTGGACAAAACTTAATTTCTGCTGATTCTACCTCAAATGTAATTTTTGTTCCCCAAAAGACCGCTGACTTAAATTTAGCTAGATCATGGCAGCTTAATGAGAATATCATTTACGAAGATTTAGCTGTTTATAAAGATAGTATTGCTGCTGAAGTTGAAGTGAACAAAGGTGCTGAGTTTCTTAGCTTAAACAACGATGGCAGCTACACTGCTATTTTAAATGGTGTATCAACCAACGGTTTTTGGTTGAAAAACAAAAATCTTATCGTTTTTAAACAAAAGGCACCTATTGTGGTAGATGTCTATTATCAAATCACCGAACAATCCAACATCGTATTGAAATTAAAAAATCAAAATTCGATTTTTACTTTTCTCTCTGAAGCACACCCTGATTTTGTTACTCTTAAGTCATCAAACAGTACAATAATTTCCAACCAAGATGTTTCGATATCAAGTATAATTCGAGGTCTTTTTGGCATGTTATCTTTATTATTTATCGCCTTTTTATTTAGTAGCAACAGAAGGGCAATCAATTGGAAAACAGTAGGATTTGGACTGGTGATTCAAATTTTTATTGCTATCGGAGTTTTAAAAGTTCCTTTTGTTCAACGGGCTTTTGAAAATGTTGGGAAAATTTTTGTGAGTATATTGGACTTTACTCGAGCAGGAAGTGAATTTCTCTTTTCTGGTATTATTGATGTAAATTCTTATGGATTCATATTTGCCTTTCAGGTACTACCAACAATAATTTTCTTCTCTGCCTTAACTTCATTATTATTCTATTTAGGAGTAATTCAAAAAGTGGTTAAAGGGCTAGCCTGGTTACTTTCTAAATCTCTTGGTATTTCGGGGGCTGAAAGTCTTTCTGTAGCTGGCAACATTTTTCTAGGTCAAACGGAGGCACCGTTGCTTATTAAAGCCTACTTAGAAAAGATGAATAAATCTGAAATTCTTTTGGTAATGGTAGGCGGCATGGCCACCGTCGCCGGAGCTGTTCTGGCAGCATACATTGGCTTTCTTGGAGGTGATAATCCAGCATTGCGGCTTCAATTTGCAAAACATTTATTGGCAGCTTCTGTAATGGCAGCCCCAGGTGCAATTATAATCTCAAAAATTCTATGTCCGCAAACGGAACCTATAAATACCGATGTTACGGTATCTACTGAAAAAATAGGCGCTAATATTTTAGACGCTATATCAAACGGAACAACCGAAGGTTTACGATTAGCAGTGAATGTCGGGGCGATGCTTTTGGTTTTTGTTGCTTTCATCGCAATGTTAAACGGAATTTTCGGATGGACAGGTGAAGTCACTAATTTGAATACCTGGCTGGCCTCAAACACACAGTATGACAAACTATCTCTAGAAGCAATTCTTGGCACCGTCTTCGCACCATTGATGTGGTTAATAGGAGTGGCGAAAGAAGATATGATGCTCATGGGACAGCTTTTAGGGGTCAAATTAGCCGCAAGTGAATTCATAGGATATATACAACTAGCAGATTTAAAGAATGCTGCAAATACTACCCATCTAGCATACAATAAATCTATTGTTATGGCTACATATATGTTATGTGGCTTTGCCAACTTTGCATCTATTGGCATTCAAATTGGAGGCATAGGTTCATTAGCTCCAGGCCAACGAAAAACCCTTTCAAAGTTTGGTATGAAAGCCGTTTTAGGAGGTTCATTAGCCTCCCTACTTTCTGCCACTATTGCCGGAATGATTTTAGGGTAAACCTTCGTTGATAACCTTTTAATAAATTAGCGTAAAATCTCCTTTTTTAGGCCAACAAATTTCTAATTTAGTGCACGTTTAAACCAACAATAATGCAACAGTATCACGATCTTCTTAAGCATGTTTTAGCCACAGGAAACCAAAAAGGAGACCGTACCGGCACCGGTACTGTTAGTGTTTTTGGGTATCAAATGCGTTTTGATTTAAGCAAAGGCTTTCCAATGGTAACCACCAAAAAGTTACATCTAAAATCTATTATTTACGAATTACTTTGGTTTTTAAAAGGTGATACCAATATCAAATACCTTCAAGAAAATGGTGTTCGTATTTGGAATGAATGGGCTGATGAAAATGGAGATCTTGGCCCGGTTTATGGTCATCAATGGCGCAACTGGAATAGCGATGAAATTGATCAAATTAAAGAAGTTATTCATTCATTGAAAAATAACCCCAATAGCAGACGTATGCTTGTATCTGCGTGGAACCCCAGTGTTTTACCCGACACTTCAAAATCGTTTGCAGAAAACGTTGCCAATGGCAAAGCAGCTTTACCACCTTGCCATGCATTTTTTCAATTTTACGTAGCAGACGGAAAACTTTCTTGTCAACTCTATCAACGTAGTGCTGATATCTTTTTAGGCGTACCTTTTAATATTGCTTCTTATGCATTGTTTACGATGATGATGGCTCAAGTTTGTGGCTATGAAGCTGGTGACTTCATACATACTTTTGGTGATGCCCATATCTATAATAATCACATGGAACAGGTGGAATTACAATTAAGTCGTGAGCCGCGTGCGTTGCCGAAAATGATTCTAAATTCAGAAATAAAAGATATTTTCGATTTTACTTTTGACGATTTTACTTTAGTTGATTATAACCCACACCCACATATTAAGGGCGTTGTAGCCATTTAGCAATTATTTTTTTTTAATTAACTTGGTAATTGGTAGTTTCATTTCACGACTATTATTAAATATCACTTAGGTGTTATTTTTCAATGATCAAGTTAGTTAATCCCAAAGTTATTTCAACCGCTTTGTCTAATGGTTTCTAAATCCAAAAATATACGGATTTGAAACCTTCATGTGATGTTTAAAAACTGGACAGAATTCTCTTGATTGATTTATTTAATAATTTAATGCCATAAAGTTGTCTTGTAGATCAAACATGAATTAACTAACAGCATATTTTTAAAGAATAACCATTACTATGATTAAGATAGAATCGCTTTTAGATTTCTTCCTAGATACTCGAAAGCATACTGAAGATATTTGCAAACCACTAGAAATTGAAGATTATGTGGTTCAACCCATTATTGATGTTTCACCCCCGAAATGGCATTTAGGTCATACTACTTGGTTTTTTGAAGAATTCATTTTAAAAGTATATATGAAAGATTATGCTGTTTTTGATGATGATTTCTCCTTCGTTTTTAACAGCTACTATGAAACCGTTGGCAAACGAGTCATTCGAGCAGATCGAGGCAACCTGTCTAGACCTTCCGTAAAACGTGTGTATGAATATCGGAAATACGTTACTGAGGCAATGAACACTCTTTTCTCAGAACACACAACTCAAGAACTTCTTGAATTATTAGAAATTGGCATACACCATGAAAAGCAACATCAAGAATTACTACTTACCGATATCAAATATATATTAGGCAACAACCCGTTGCTTCCAACATATTCTAAGGAATTTAACGAGCATTCTATAGAAAAACATGAGCATGAATGGATTGCCTTAGATGAAGGGATTTATGATATTGGTCATCATACCGAAGATTTTTGTTACGACAATGAGTTAGGCCACCATAAAGTGTATTTACAAGGATATCAAATATCCAACAAGTTGGTAACCAATCAAGAGTTTGTTGATTTTATTAATGCCGGAGGATATCAGCAATTTGAATTATGGCATGCGGAAGGCTGGGATTGGGTTCAAGCCAATACTATAAATTCACCTTTATATTGGCACAATATTGATGGAGAGTGGTTTTATTATTCTTTTCAGGGATTACAAAAAATAAATTTAAAAGCTCCAGTAACACATATTTCATACTTTGAGGCCTTCGCCTTCGCCCAATGGAAAAATTGTCGATTACCGACAGAATTTGAATGGGAAGCTTCTCAGAAATATTTTCCATGGGGAAAACGATGGGAATGGACCGAAAGCGCCTACCTACCATATCCAAATTATAAAAAAGCAGAAGGGGCATTAGGAGAGTATAACGGCAAATTTATGGTTAATCAAAAAGTGCTACGCGGCGGGTCTGTTGCTACGCCGACAAATCATACAAGACCTACATACCGCAACTTCTTTCAAACCAATTTACGCTGGCAATATACTGGTTTGCGATTGGCGAAATAAATTCAAAATCAACGGTATAGTTTCATTCTTTTTAACGACGAACATTACATGCAACAAGAAATCCAAACGCATTTTAAAACCGCATTTGAGCAAGACGTTTACAAAGGTCTCACCGAAGAGCCTAAACATCTGTCCTCAAAATATTTTTATGATAAGAAAGGGGATAAACTTTTTCAAGACATCATGAACATGCCAGAATATTATCTAACTGATGCTGAATTTGATGTTTTAGATCGCCATAAAGAAGAAATTATCTCATTGTTTTCAGAAAAAAATGAAAATTTCAACCTTATTGAATTAGGTGCCGGTGATGGTAAAAAAACAAAACTTCTTCTAAACTATTTATCAGAAAAAAAGATTCCGTTTAAATACCTACCTATTGATATTAGCCAAAATGCCCTAGATCAATTGAAAAATTCTCTCCAAATAGAATTACCGACAGTGCAAGTAAGCACGCAGCAAGGTACTTATTTTGAGGTTTTAGCAGATATAGCTAAACTTACTGATACCAAAAAAGTAATCTTGTTTTTAGGATCTAATATTGGAAATCTTCTACATGAACAAGCTATTTCATTCTTGAGTAATGTACAACAATTGATGCATGAAGATGATTTGTTTTTTGTTGGGTTCGACCAAAAAAAGAATCCGCAAACTATTTTAGATGCCTATAATGATAAAACCGGAATAACCGCCGCATTCAACAAAAACGTTTTAGCCAGAATTAACACTGATTTAGGTGGCAATTTTAATTTAGAGCATTTTCTGCATTGGGAGGTTTACGACCCCGAAACAGGCACGGCAAAAAGTTTCTTGGTTTCAAAAAAAGAACAACATGTACGAATTAATCAACTAGATCTTAATGTAAGTTTTCGTCCGTGGGAAACTATTCACACTGAAATTTCTCAAAAATATGACGACAAAACCGTAGCGTGGCTAGCTCAACAATCAGGCCTAGCTATAAAAACACAATTTACAGATTCAAAAAAACAATATAAAAACTACGTTTTTAAGAAAAAATAAAGGGCATAAAACGCCAATCAAAATACAGAATTATGAAGGCAATTTGGAACGATACTATTATAGCAGAAAGTGATGACACAGTAATGGTTGAAAACAATCACTATTTTCCTGCAGAAAGCATTAAAAATGAATATTTTAAAAATTCAGAAACACACACTACATGCCCATGGAAAGGTCAGGCACATTACTATACCATAGAAGTAGATGGACAACAAAACCCTGATGCCGCATGGTTCTACCCTGAAGTTAGTGAACTTGCCAAAGGAATTAAAGGTAGAGTAGCATTTTGGAAAGGCGTAAGCATTGAAAAATAACCGCTTTTACCTATACTAGCTCAAAATAAAAAGCCAGAATGACTAAGTCACTCTGGCTTTCTTTTTTCTAAAGTTCAAATACTACAATTCAAGAACTGCATTTTCAGAACCGGCAAAGTCGTTCCATTGGTAACGATCTGCTTGACTTTCATTTACATAATCACCATCGATAATGTATTTAAATTCGTAAGCATTTTCTTTAGGTAAATCAAAAGTGCCTTTAAAAGTTCCATTTTTCAACTTTTTTAAAGTACTTGCTTTGTTGGCTTTCCAATTGTTAAAATCTCCAACAACAGTTACTTTTTTTGCTTCTTCAGCTGGTACAGTAAAAGTTACTTTACAAACTGGTTTTGTTTTTAAATACTGTTTTGCTATTGCCATAATATTTTCTTTTTTAAATTAATTTTACCTCTTGCATATTAAATTCACTGCAAATCTAAAGCAATAACGTCCTCATTTACAATGACTAAAGTCATTTTTATGATTTTCGTAATTTTTTGCCAAAAAAATAGTAACCTTAATTAAAAAATCTGATTTATTTCTCAAGTAATGAATTACTAAAGCCTGGTTTTCAACAATTTCAGAATAGCATTTAGGTCTTTTTCAGTATTATAAAAGTGGAAGCCGAGCCTAATTCCATCTCCACGTTGAGTACAGATCACGTCATTTTCAGTTAAATAGTCAAATTTACCTTGATCACCTTTAATATTGAAAATAGTACTATGGGCATTTCTAGCAACTACCATGTCTTGAAGTAAGCCTAGTTTTGAAAACTCAACCTTAGCAATTTTACCTAATTTCTCATTTTGAGCAGCTATTTTATCTTTTCCGATACCTTCAAAAAATTCTAATGAAAATTTCAGACTCCCAAAATTCATTGGTGCAAGGTGGCCGGGTTCAAATCGTTTAGCAAAACGAATTAATTCTTTTTTTTCAGGCATTCCATCTGCTGAATTAAACCCAATAGTTTGCAGTTTACATTGTCTTTCAACATCATCTTTAAACAACATAAAACCGCTGCCATAACCAGCTAATAGCCATTTGTAGGCACTAACACCTAAAACGTCTATTGCAGAATCAGAAAAACTAAAATTAGTGGTGCCCAAAAATTGTGTGCCATCAGCAATTATTAGCAAATTTGGATGTTCTTTTTTTAATTGCGTTAAGAATTCAAGATCAACTAAAATTCCATTTTGCCATTGAACAATACTCAAAGCTAAAATGGAAACTTTCTCTTCAACAATAGCATTTTTAATATTCAATTCTAGGTTGGCATCAATCTTAGCGTATGAAATATCAAACCCTCTTTTATAGAACGGCCAATCAACCGAAGGGTAGTCATTTTCAAGTAATAATACTTTTCTCTTTTTATCAATGCCTTCTAAAAGCATATTTAAACCCGTAGAAAAATTATTTAACAACGCAATATTTTCTCTTTTACAATTAAAATAACGACCAACAATCGTTCTACAATCAGAAATAGTTTCTAGTGATTTGTTACGCATTCGACTTCCTTTCAATAAAAAGTCTAATTCAAATTCTTGTTTCCAATCATACAAATCATCATATAGCGGTCCGAAAACTGGAGTATTCACATAAATTGACTGCCGTAATACAGGAAATTTATTACGTATATTTTCCATTCTAAATCATCAAAGGGTTTTACTATCTTTAAGAGATTAAAGTTAACCAATAAAAATAGTAAGTTTACCTGCCAAAATTTTAAAAGTAAGACCATGCCTTACCAGCTTTTGCAAAATGGTCTGTTTTTTGTTTTGACAATTACAAACCAAACACCATAAACCATTGAACACAATCACCCTTATAGCGGCAGCTTCAAAAAACAATGCCTTAGGAAAGAACAACGACTTACTTTGGCATTTACCTGATGATTTCAAACGATTTAAACAATTAACCTCTGGTCATAAAATTATTATGGGCAGAAAGACTTTTGAAAGTCTACCAAAACCTTTACCCAACCGAACACATATTATAATTACCCGAGATAAAGATTATCAAGTTGATTTTGAATCTTGTATTGTAGTACATTCCATTGAAGCAGCCATAAAACTTGTTGAAAATGACGAAACTTCTTTTGTTATTGGAGGAGGCGAAATTTATCGACAAAGTGAAAAATTTGCAAATCGAATTGAATTAACTCGGGTGCACAAAGCATTTGAAGCTGATACTTTTTTTCCTGAAATAGATTTAAACGATTGGGAACTTATTGCTGAAAAATATCATCCAAGAGATGACAAACACATTTACGATTTCACTTATTTAACTTACGTAAGAAAGTAATTAACACGGTGTATTTCCACAAGCAGTATAGATTAGATTTAAAAATCTAAATACTCAATTTTGGTATTGCTAGTTACGTCTACCAAAAAGGATTGTAAAATAGCTACATTAGCATTCGTGTAAAAAAGGTGTTCTACATTTTCTTCAGCATGATTCTCAATACCGTAAGCATTTAAAATAGCCTTTGTTTGACGCGCTACAGCTTCACCTGAATCAATGATTTTTATGTTCTCAGGAATTATTTGTCGTAACACCGGAATTAAATATGGATAATGTGTACAACCTAAAACTAAATGATCTATACCTTCTTCAAGCATAGGATTTAGATATTTCAACAATAATTCTCTAGTCTTATGATTCTGTATTTCACCTTGTTCAATTAAAGGCACTAATCCCGTGCCTTCTTGCTCTAAAATTTGAATGCCAGCAGCATGGTTCTCAGATGTACTATGAAAAAGGCTACTTGATAAAGTTCCTTTGGTAGCCAACACTCCAACTTTTTTTGACTTCGATTGTAATGCAGCAGGTTTTATGGCAGGCTCAATTCCAATAAACGGAATATCATAATTGGCTCTCAAATATGAAATACTGTTTGTAGTTGCTGTATTGCATGCCACAACAATAATCTTACATTGATTTTTGAGCAGCAATTCTGTATTTTTTATACTTAATTGTAGAATTTGCTCTTCAGACTTTTCACCGTAAGGAGCATTTTTACTATCTGCTAAGAAAATTGTATTTTCATTGGGCAACAATCTGGTAATTTCTTTCCAAATGGAGGTGCCTCCAATACCAGAATCAAATAATCCAATAGGTTGCCGGTTCATATTTTTGTTATTCTAATACCTTGGTAATGGGTGAACCAGTTGTTCCATTTGGAAATGCTATTCCTAAAAGTGCAGCTATGGTAGGTGCAACATCAGGTATTTCAGTTCTTTCAAAAGTACTTCCTGGTTTAATTCCTTTCCCATAAAATAAAAGAGGAACATGAGTATCATAAATTTGCGGAGAACCATGAGTTGAACCCGTTTTCGAATAAGTAATAAAACCTGGCTTTAAAACTAGCAAAACATCACCAGATCGTTTTTGATTATATCCTTTTTGTAGAATATAAGGTATACCCTCAGTATAATTGTTCTGCCACATTTGATCAGCGGTGTAAGCATGATCAAAAGCATCATAACTCAACAATTCTCTTGCGATGATCTTTTGAGCTTGAGATAAATCAATATCAAGATTTTGAATTACTTTATGGTCTAAAAAAACTTGATAATTTGAAAAGTTTTTGACAATTTCTTCAGTTCCAAATTTATACTTTAAAAACTCTGCAAATTTTGATTTTACCGCACTGAAATCAACATAACCTGCAGGAATCTTTTGATCATTTAAATAGGCAGGTACGTTTATGGCACCATGATCTGCAGTTAAAAAAATGGTGTAATTATTTTTACCCACCTTTTTATCTAAAGCACTTAAAATTCTGGCAATATCGGCATCTAGTTGTATGTAGGTGTCTTCAATTTCTTTAGAATTTACACCAAACATATGCCCAACATAGTCAGTACTTGAAAAACTAATTGCTAAAAAGTCAGTGACTTCATCTTTTCCTAGTTTTTCACCATCCAATGCTGCTAGAGCAAAATCAGCTGTTAGGCTATTACCAAAGGGAGTGATTTTTATGATATCATAATCTTTAGATTTACTTAGTAAGCTGGCAGGACTATGAGGAAAAATTGGTGCTGTTTCTGTATCAAACAAACCCTCATAGGCATTATTATCGCTACCACTCTCCATATAAGAATTGATAACTTTACTCGTATTCCATGTTTTTTTATACGTTTCAGCAGTATTTGATGCATTAAAACTAGTTACCCATTTTGGAAGTTCACTCATGTAATACGTACTAGAAATCCAATTGCCTTCATCAGCCCCATGAAACCAATAAGCAGCATTGGCCGTGTGGCCACCAGGTAAAATCGCACCTCTATCTTTAAGGGCAACTGCAATAGTTTTACCGCGCATTTGGGTATGTAATCGTAATTGATCTGTAATGGTAGTAACCGTCAATCGCGTAGGTGCCATTTTACCAGAATCAGTGGCAGTTCCAACAGAATTATACCCGCTATCTTCAGCACAGTAGACATCAGCATTGGTAATTTTATCATACCAATTATTACCAATAATACCATGTGTGGCCGGAGTTGTACCTGTGTAAATGGAAGCATGCCCCGGCCCCGTACTCGTTGGCGCATAGTTGTAGTGATTATTTTTACAATTGAATCCGTCGTTAACCAATCTTTTAAATCCGCCTTCTTCAAATTGGTTCCAAAACCGTGTTAAATAATCGTAGCGCATTTGATCTACAACAATACCAACAACAAGTTTAGGAGTGGTTTTTAAATGCTCTTCTGAATCTATTTTCGATTTTTTCTGACCGTATGAATCGGGTATAAAGAAGAGGATAAAGAAAAAAGCAAAGATCACTTTGCAAAAGTTCGTATACATAGCAGTTTATTCTAGCGCAAAAATAAATAAAATACCCCTTTAAAGATTAAATCGAGGTTAAATCAATTCCTTTATTATTATTTTTACGATACGAAGTATAATTCAGTTAAATGAAATACCTATCTGATATTGGTAGCTATGCGATAATGGTTATTGAAGTTTTCAGAAAGCCCACAAAATGGCGAATCATGAAAACCTTAATTCTTAAAGAAATCGATGAACTCATCTATGGTTCTTTAGGCATTCTCATATTCATATCCTTTTTTATTGGAGCCGTTGTTGCTATTCAAACAGCTATGAATATTACCAACGATTTAATTCCAAAAAACTTAGTTGGTTTTGCTACCAGACAATCGATAATTTTAGAGTTCGCCCCTACCTTCTGTTCAATTATCATGGCAGGTAAAGTAGGGTCTTTCATCACTTCAAGCATAGGTACCATGCGCGTTACAGAGCAAATAGATGCGCTCGAGGTTATGGGTATTAATGCGTTAAACTATCTGGTATTTCCAAAAATCATAGCATTACTACTTTATCCGTTCATTATAGCAATTGCAATGTATGTGGGTATTTTTGGAGGTTGGTTCGCCGGGGTTTTTGGCGGCTTTAGTACAAGTGCAGATTTTATTGAAGGGTTAAAATTAGACTTCATTCCTTTTCATGTCACGTATTCCTTTATCAAAACACTTGTTTTCGCATTTTTACTTGCCACAATTCCGTCATTTCACGGCTTTTACATGAAAGGTGGTGCATTAGAAGTTGGTAAAGCAAGTACCACCTCTTTTGTTTGGACAAGTGTGGTCATTATTATAGCAAATTATATATTAACCCAATTGTTACTAACCTAATGATAGAAGTAGATAGCATACATAAATCGTTTGGCGAAGCCCATATTTTAAAAGGTGTATCAACAGTTTTTGAAACGGGAAAAACGAATCTTATTATTGGGCAAAGCGGATCAGGTAAAACTGTTTTTTTAAAATGTTTATTAGGATTATTTTCTCCGGAAGAAGGTAGTATTATATATGACGGTCAAAAATATGCCGATTTGACAAGTCAAGAACAACGTGATCTACGGCAAGATATGGGTATGGTTTTTCAAGGAAGCGCACTATTCGATGGCATGACGGTAGCTGGCAACGTGATGTTTCCATTAGAAATGTTTACAAAATTAGCGAAGTCTGAAATGGAAGACCGCGTTGATATCGTGTTAAAAAGAGTCAACCTTGTTGATGCGCATCATAAGTATCCTTCTGAAATATCTGGAGGTATGCAAAAAAGAGTTGCAATAGCTCGTGCCATTGTAATGAATCCTCAATATTTGTTTTGTGACGAACCTAACTCAGGCTTAGATCCAAGAACTGCTATAGTGATTGATAATCTCATTAAAGAAATTACGGAAGAGTATGATATCACTACAGTAATTAATACCCACGATATGAATTCGGTGATGGAAATTGGTGAAAAAATCCTTTTCTTAAAAGATGGGCTCAAAGAGTGGGAAGGCACCAAAAATGAAATCTTTAAAACCGACAACAAAGCCGTTACCGATTTTGTTTATTCTTCAGAACTATTTAAAAAAGTTCGTCAAATGTATATTGAAGAAAGAAACTAAAACCTTACTTCATTTGGTTAATCTCTTAATATGAAAAAAATTCTAGTCTTAATTGGTGCTTTTGTTTTCTATTACAGTTCTATAACAGCGCAGCAAACAAATATCATTTTAGATGATGATGTTTTAAAAATTGAACAAATCAGCGAAAACACTTTTGTTCACATTTCCTATTTAAAAACCAACGATTTTGGCAACGTTGCCTGCAACGGTATGGTCTATATTAATAATAAAGAAGCTATTATTTTTGATACACCCACTACGAACGCCGCCTCAGAAAAACTAATTCAATGGTTGCAAAAAATAAAGGTTGATACGATTAAGGCTGTTGTAGCTACTCATTTTCACATTGATTGTATTGGAGGTATAGAACCTTTTCACAAAAAAGGTATTCCGTCGTATGCTAGCGACACCACACTTCAACTATTAAGAGAAAAAAAACAAACGGTAATTCCTCATAATGAATTTGAACAACAAATAGTGTTTACTATTGGAGAAGAAAAAGTATATACTACTTTTTACGGTGAAGGTCACACTGTTGATAATGTGGTAGGTCACATACCTAGTGACCACGTCTTGTTTGGTGGCTGCTTGGTCAAATCTGTAAATGCAGGCAAGGGAAACCTAGAGGACGCGAATGTAATTGCGTGGTCGAAAACTATTAAAAAGATTAAGACTGAAAATCCTGATTTAAAAATTGTAGTACCAGGCCATGGAAAAACCGGAGGTACAGAGCTTTTAGATTTCACCATGCAACTCTTCGAGAACAATAAATAGTTTAGTCTTGAATAATTTCAGTCAACAATATCGTACTATCTTTTAGGCGAACTTGTAACCACCGATGCAGCTTTTTTGCATCTTTTACAATTTCAACTCTTCGCGCATCTCGCTTCCATTTTGCTTCAAAAACTGACACCGTATCCTGCTTTTTAAAATCCGTTCGAATCGCATTTGAAAATGCCAAATATTCTAGATTTTCGTAACTTGCTTGTGCTTCTTTACTAATATCTTGAAAAGGAATCTGTTTCGCATTAAGCTTATTGAGTCTTTTCAGCTCTGATTCTAAAAATAGAATTCTTGCATCTTTATCTACTAAAGCATTTTTTTGAGATTGGTACAATTCTTCTACATATTTGAGTTGATTGCCCTGTTCACCTTGAGAACCTTGAATAATTTTTAAATCACAATTTTCAAGGTCATCATAATTGCTCATATTAGCTTGCCATGTAGCAATAACTCCATCAGGAACGCCTTCATTTCCCATAAAAATTAATTCTATGGTTGACTCTTCATCTCGGTTATAATTCAAAACAGACAAATCTTTTAAAAACCTGCCATCTTTTGTAAACTTGTACGGCGTAATATTTTCTTCGATAAAAGAATTAGCGTCACTTTTAAACTTAAATTCTTGATATACGCCCCAGAATATCCAGCCGGCAGGAATCATCACTGCTAGTGCGGTTAACGAAACTAAACGTGCAATTAATCGTCTTCTCTTCGAATTCGCATAACGAACCATTGGAAAACGTAAAATTTTAAGTACTAAGAAGGTGGCTAAGCCTATGAAAATTGTATTTATTCCGAAAAGTAATAAGGCACCACCAGCATAATCCCAACGACCAATTGCTAAGCCAAAACCTACCGTACATAATGGCGGCATTAAAGCGGTTGCAATAGCGACCCCAAAAATAACACTTGCGATTGTTCCCTTTTTAGCTCTGGCAATTACCAAAGCCAATCCACCGAAAAAAGCAATTAAAACATCACGTATATCAGGTTTGGTACGGGCTAATAATTCTGAAGATTCTTCTTGTAAAGGAAATACGGCAAAAAACAGATAGGCTGTTAAGACACTTAAAACAACCATAACGGTTAAATTTTTTAAAGATCGTCTTAGTGTATCAATATCATTAATCGCCAACGACATACCCATACCTAAGATTGGGCCCATTAGCGGAGATATTAACATAGCCCCGATGACAACAGCCGTTGAATTCGCATTCAAACCAACCGAAGCAATAAATATAGAGCAGATTAGAATCCAAGACGTATGTCCTTTGAAAGGTATATCGGCAATAATAGCTTCTTTCGTAGCTTCTTGATCTGTATTCTTTCGAATGTCTAAAAGTTCAGAAAGAAACTTTTTAGTACTACCCAATAAACCCTGAAAGTCTTTTTTTACTTCTTGTTTACTTTCTATTGGCTCGTCATCGGTTGGTGTAATATTGTCTTGACCTAAGTCTTCGCTCATATATTATGCAAATTGATCGCCAAAGGTATCTTTTACCTTATTTAGCACTTGTTTTATATCTTGTTCTTTTGACTTTGGATAGATTAGCAAAACCTCCTCTTTATCAACTATAATATAATCATTTAATCCATCTACAACAACAACCTTTCCTTTTGGAGAACGAATCATGTTACCAGAGGCGTCTTCTGCCAAAAGCTGCGCGCCAACGACCGCATTATCTGCTGACCCATCATTCATCTTGTCGTACAACGACCCCCAAGTACCTAAATCATTCCAATCAAAGGTTGCCGGAAGCACAAAAATAGATTTAGAATTTTCTAAAATAGCATAATCTATAGAAATATTCTCGGCTTTTGGATAGTTCTCTTTAATAAATGCAGACTCATCAGAAGTATTATAACATGACATTCCGGCATCAAACAATTCAAACTGTTCTTTTTGAAAATTCTGAAAAGCCTTAACAATTGTTTTTACGCTCCACATAAAAATACCCGCATTCCATAAGAAATTACCTTGTGCTAAAAAGTCTTTAGCCGTTTCGTAATCAGGTTTTTCCCTAAATTGATTTACTTTTTTGACACCTTCACCACTGTTCTTATCAAATTCAATATAACCAAAACCTGTATTTGGAAAGGAGGGTTTAATACCTAAGGTGCAAAGTACCTCTTCGTTCTCACATTTTGTAAAACAAGTGGTTACATCTTTGGCAAATGCATCTTCATCTTCTATCCAATGATCACTTGGTGCCACAATCATTACCCCATTCGGATTCATTTTTTGAATTTTCAATGCGGCATACAAAATACATGGTGCAGTATTTCTCATTGCCGGTTCTAAAACAACTTGCTCTTGTTTTACCATAGGCAATTGTTCTAATACAAGATCGTTATAACGTTCATTCGTAAGTATTAGAATATTTTCTGTTGGCACAAATTTATTGAGCCTTTTAAACGTTTTTTGAATTAGGGTATCGCCTGTGCCAAGCATGTCATGAAACTGCTTGGGGTAATCTGAAGTGCTAATAGGCCAAAATCTTGAACCTACACCACCGGCCATTAACACTGCATAATAATTTTTATTCATATTTTAATTTTTTATCATTTCTACTTCAGCATTGGGTTGAAACAAGAACATTCTTCCAGTATTCAATTCAATACATTCGTATCGCTTAACCCGTTTATTTCCTTTTTTAAATAGCTTACCGTTATGAATGCGAAAAACACTACCAAGAGGTAATTCAAAAACGTAAGAATTTTCTGATTGTTGTGTGTCAAATTGCTTCAATGCAATTGACAATTGTGCGTCTGTACTACTACTCGCTTTCGGATTTCTAAAATGTTTTGCCAATAGTGGCAACAATTTCGATGGAAAAACCTCAGGTCTTAAAAATGGTAGCATCAAATATTGAAAAGTTTGTTTCCATTCTTTTCCATGGGGCTTAATTCTTCTTCCAAATTTTTCGAAAGCAACTAAATGTGCAATTTCATGAATTAAGGTTATTAAGAATCGATATTGGTTTAGTGTTGCATTTACAGTTATAAGGTGTCTGCCATCTGGCATTCTTCTGTAATCACCATGTCTAGTGACCCTTTCATTTACTATTTTTAAATGAACACCCGTGTCTTTAATCAATTCTAAACACGAATTAACAGCACGTTCCGGTAGATATTTTTTTAAGATCATATCCATCGTATACAAAAATAGTACTTTTAGACGTCGTCAATTCACTGAATGCTCATTGTTATGAAAAAAATTAGTTTCGTACTTACCGTATTTCTTTTAATAGGGTGTAATCAAAAAATTCTAAAATCAAAATGGACACGTGAAATTGCGCCCAACAATTTTACAGTTCGGTTCGAAACCTCTAAAGGCGCATTCGATGTCGAAGTAGAACGCGAATGGAGCCCCAAGGCGGTAGATAGATTTTACCAACAAGTGAAATACAAGTTTTTTGAAAATGCTGTTTTCTATAGAGTCATTCCAAATTTTGTTGCGCAATTCGGAAGTAGTGATACCGTAAAAATCAAAGCTTGGAGCAAGTATAAAATTCCTGACGAGAAAGTGATTTTAAGTAATACTAAAGGCACCCTTAGTTATGCACGTTCAACGAAAGAAACCAGAGGATCAGAACTCTACTTTAATTTAGCAGATAATACCAGATTAGACACCCTAAATTATAATGAAGTAACGGGTTTTCCTTCTTTTGGCAAAGTAACTAACGGCTTAGCTGTGGTTTCTGAAATCTATTCAGACTATGAGGCTAATTCTGTTCGTAAATTAAATTTGTTATATTCAGACAGAAAGAAATACCTTGAGGAATTTTCAAAGCTAGACACTATTCAAAAAGTATACTTTATTAAATAATTATCATTCAAAAATTATGGTGTAGAATTTGACACTTGTAACAATTTTCCATTATACATTTTGTGACCAGTTAGCGCAAATTCTTTAATATAACTTGCCATTTCAAGTGCTGTAACTGGGGCTTGATACCCAGGAAATGCTTCTTCTAACATTTCAGTTTGAACTGCACCTAAAGCCAATACATTGAATGAAGGACCAGACTCTTTAAACTCTTCTGCCCATAATTCAGTTAAGGTTATGACAGCAGCTTTACTTGAACTATAAGCCGACAAACCAGGAAACTTCATGCTTCCCTGAACACCTCCCATAGAACTGATGGTAACCACGTGACCTTCTTTTGACATTTTTGGTAAAACTACCTTTGTTACCGATGCTACTCCAAAAACATTCACCCTATATACCTCTTCAAACTCAGATGCCGAAGTTTCAATAAAAGGTTTATTCAACAATCTGCCTGCATTATTTATTAATATATCAACGGAAGCCCAATTATCTAAATAATCTTTCAAGGTTTTTAAATCAGAGGATATGGATAGATCAAATGGAAAAAATTCAATGTTTTTATGCGATAGCTTTGCAATTGGATCAACGTTACGAGATAAAGCCAAAACCTGATGACCTTCATTTGCCATTAGTTGCGCAAGTTCAAAACCAATACCTCTACTTGCACCAGTGATAATTACGTTTGCCATTAGTTATATTTTATTTCTTGTTCTGAAGCATTAACAATACCTTCCATCACAGGAATCAACTTATTAACAATCATTGCCATGTGATTAAAATTCATCAAACTATTTTCATCACCAACTTTATGATAGTGATCAAAATTAGTAAAGTCAAAAGTAGAATACGTTTGCGATGGTACTGCAAATGCTTCATGAAAAGGATAATTATCTGATCGTTGAAATAGGTTAAACTCTTTGGCCTTCGGTAAAAACCCAGCTACTTTTTCTTCAGAATATGAATTACTTACATCGGCTAAATTTGACAATTCATAACCCGTTAAATACATTAAATAGTCTTTATCAACTAAAGGAACTCCAACCATCTCAAAATTTAACATGGCATACAGATTTAAATCAGCATTTTTAAGTTTTTCAGCTAGATGTTTCGATCCTAATAGTCCTTTTTCTTCAGCACTAAATAAGGCAAAAATTATACTACGTTTGTTTGATTTAGCTCCTCCAAAGTATCGAGCCAACTCTAAAACCGTTGCTGTACCAGAAGCATTATCATTGGCTCCATTCGCAATGGTATCTTCTGAATTAGACTGAGTTACTCCAATATGATCATAGTGTGCACCGATTATTACATATTCATTTTTAAGCTTCTTGTCTTTCCCTTCAATAAAACCAACGACATTATAGGCGACCTCATCAAAATTAGAAAGGGTATCACGGTAAGAATCAAAATAAGGATCAATCTTATTTTTCTTAAAACTATCTTCAATAAAAGTCGCTGCAGCGGCAATTCCTTCAGTGCCCGCCTCTCTTCCTTTTAACTCATCTGATGCTAAAAAGCCCATAATACTTTCCATTTGCGCATTCGTAGAAGGCTCAGGCATAATTTTACAACTAATGATCAAAATTAACAGGCAAATTATAACATACTTCATAGGTCTTGGTTTTGAACTTTTTAAAGATAAAAAAAGCATCCGTTGTTTGACGGATGCTTCATCTATAAATTATAATATCTTTAACTATGCCAACATAGTTACTGGGTTTTCTAAATAAGCTCTTAACGTTAACAAGAACTGGGCACCAGTAGCACCATCAACAGTTCTATGATCACAAGCTAAGGTTACTTTCATAGTATTACCTACAACGATTTCACCATTGCGAACAACTGGTTTTTGAACAATTGCACCAACAGAAAGTATTGCTGAGTTTGGCTGATTAATTATAGAAGTGAACTCTACAATACCAAACATACCCAAGTTAGAAACCGTAAAGGTACTACCCTCCATTTCAGCTGGAGTCAACTTTTTATTTCTTGCTCTACCCGCTAAATCTTTTACGGAACCTCCAATTTGAGTTAAACTCATTTGGTCTGCAAATTTTAATACCGGAACAACCAATCCATCAGGTACTGCAACAGCAACACCAATATGAACGTGCTGATGATAAGTCATTGCATCATTACCCCATGTTGTATTGACCTGTGGATGTTTTTTTAAAGCCATTGCACAAGCCTTTACCACCATGTCGTTAAATGACACTTTAGTATCAGGCAAGTCGTTAATTCTTTTACGTGAAGCCATTGCTTCACTCATATCTACCTCAATATTTAAATAATAATGAGGAGCAGTAAATTTAGATTCTGAAAGGCGTTTTGCGATAACTTTACGCATCTGCGAGTTCTTAACCTCTTCAGTACCTTCTTGGCCTACAGGTAAATTTATTACTGGGGCAACTGCACTGCCTGAAACTGTTGATGACTGAGCAGCGGCTGGTGCTGATGTAGATGCTGAAGGAGTAAAATTCTCTACGTCTTTTTTAACAATTCTACCGTGATCACCTGACCCACTTACATCTGCCAGATTAATACCTTTTTCCTTCGCTATTTTCTTTGCTAATGGTGAAGCAAAAATGCGCTTACCACTTTGTGATGGGGTATTTTCTTTTACTGATTCTGTTTTAGTTTCAGCTGGTTGAGCAGCAACTTTATCATCTGATTTAGAACTAACAGATGTAGATGCGCTGCCATTTAAAACAGCATCAACATCAGTACCCTTAGGACCTATTACCGCTAAAACTTCATCAACAGGTGAAGATTCACCTTCTTTAATTCCAATATATAACAAGGTGCCTGAATAAAAAGATTCAAACTCCATAGTTGCTTTATCGGTTTCTATTTCGGCCAGAATATCTCCTTCTTCAACAGTGTCACCAACATTTTTTAGCCATGCAGCTACAGTACCCTCTTCCATGGTATCACTCAAACGCGGCATTTTTATAACCTCAACACCTTCAGGTATCTCAGTCGCTTCACCAGTATTGGCAGGTGCTTCAGCCTCATCAGTTTTGGCAGCAGGTACTTCTTCTGCAGGAGAATCAGCGCCATTACTACTTCCATTTAAAATAGCCGAAATATCCTCACCTTCTTCACCTATTACCGCTAATAAAACATCAACAGGAGCGGTATCACCCTCAGCCACACCTATATGCAATAAGGTACCTTCGTTAAAAGACTCAAATTCCATAGTAGCCTTATCGGTTTCTATTTCTGCTAAAATGTCTCCCTCTTCTACCCTATCTCCTACTTTTTTCAACCAAGCGGCAACTGTACCTTCTTCCATGGTGTCGCTTAATCGGGGCATGTTTACTACTATTGCCATCTAATTTCTTATTTATGTTCTACAAATGGAAAATCTTCTTGCTCATACACCATATCATATAATTGTTGAACTGGTGGATATTCTGATTCTTCGGCAAATTTCTCGCATTCTAACACACGAGCTTTCACCCTTTTATCTATCGCTTTAATTTCTTCCTCGGTAGCGTATTCTTTTTCTTTGATTACGTCTAAAACTTGAGTAATAGGATCAATTTTCTTATACTCTTCTACTTCCTCCTTTGTTCTATAGTGCTGGGCATCAGACATAGAATGACCTCTATATCTATATGTTTTCATTTCCAAGAAAGTTGGTCCTCCACCACTTCTAGCTCTCTCAATGGCTTTACTCATTTCTTCTGCTACAGTCACAGGGTTCATAGCATCTACTGGTCCGCAAGGCATTTCGTAGCCTAACCCTAGTTTCCAAATATCAGTAGTGTAAGATGTTCGTGCTACAGAAGTTCCCATAGCGTAACCATTATTTTCACAAATAAAAACCACAGGTAATTGCCAAAGCATTGCCAAATTAAGTGCCTCGTGAAAAGCACCCTGTCTAACAGCTCCATCACCCATATAACATAGCGTTACATTATCTCTTCCGGCGTATTTATCTCCAAATGCCATACCAGCACCTAAAGGAATTTGGCCACCAACGATACCATGCCCTCCATGAAAGCGATGTTCTTTAGAAAAAATATGCATCGAACCTCCCATTCCTTTCGAAGTTCCGGTGACTTTACCATATAACTCCGCCATTACTTGCTTTGGATCAACACCCATACCAATTGGTTGAACGTGATTTCTATAGGCTGTTATCATACGATCTTTGGTTAAATCCATCGCATGTAATGCTCCAGCTAAAACGGCTTCTTGACCGTTATATAAGTGTAAAAAACCTCTAACTTTTTGTTGAATATAAACGGCGGCTAATTTATCCTCGAACTTTCTCCAGAATAACATATCCTCATACCATTTTAGGTATACCTCTTTGGTGATTTTTTCCATTAACTTGATTTTTGTAGAAATTCCGAAAAAACGGAAAACAAAAATACATATTAAATTAATAGGGGAAAAAATTTGAAGAAAAAGCTTTAACAAAATTTCGTTGTTTCACAAAGCTGTTAAAATTTGTAAGATTCAATCATTAATCACCCTTTAAAAAATTAACAATTAATCTAAAAACGAACTATTAAATGCTAATGGTAGAATATCTGCAAGAGCGTTACATTTCAAGATTTGACCTGTTTCACCCATCATTAATATTGCTATTGGTTGTTCTTGTTTTATTTCATATTCAGAGATTGCTTGTCTACAATTACCACAAGGTGCTGCCGGCTTATCAACTACATGATTTAAAGATGTTGCAGAAATAGCAATAGCCTGTATTGGCACATTTGGAAATTTTGCGCCAGCATAAAAGATTGCGACACGCTCTGCGCACAAACCCGATGGATACGATGCATTTTCTTGATTACTACCAGTTACAATTTCACCATTTGCTAATTGAATTGCAGCACCCACTTGAAAGCTAGAATAGGGCGCATAGGCATTGATTCGGGCATCTATTGCAGACAACATTAATTTTTGATGTTCGGCAGATAGCTCATGCAAATCATCAAAAATGGTAAGATCAAAACTAATTTTTTGTTTTTTCATTTCGGAAAATATATATCAGCGAATGTACTTAATAGAATTAGAACAAGAATAACACTATGAATCAAGGTGATCTTTTTCTTTTTTTTAATAAAATGAATCATGGTGAAAATGAGCAACACAAAAGATATCAATCGAATCGCTGCTTTAATTACAGATTCAAGAACTAATGTCATTGACAATTGCTCTGCATTTACAACTCGCTTCGCCTCCGGAATATTTCGACCATCAAAATAGAATAGATAAATTACCAAAGACAAAAAACCTAAATTGAGTAGTAAAACGATTATTCTAAAAACACTCTTTTTCAATACAAACTAATGGGTTAAAAAAAGACCAAAAACAACAAAACCTGCAAAAAGCAGGTTTATATTTTCATTTGCGAATTATTTTAATCATTAAAATATTCTTCACCTAAGTTAAAAGTAAGCGAAAAACGCAAGGTATTTTCTAATGGATTTCTAACCTGCGAGGTTGAAAACAAATATGACAAATCAATTTGAGCTGACTTAAATGCAAATCCAGCCCCGAGGGTAAAATATTTTCTTGACCCTTTCTCTTCACTTTCATTGAAATAGCCGGTACGTAACATAAAAGAATCTTGATACGTATATTCTGCTCCTAATGCCCATGTAAATTCTTTTAACTCCTCTCCAAATCCGTCAGGGGCATCTCCAAATGATTTAAAAATTCCATTGAAAAAACCGATCTGTTGGTATTCATCATTATCTAAGGCGTCAATACTACCATCACCATTAAAATCTTGTGGGGTTGGCACTAACAATTTATTAAACTCTGTAGTCAACCCAATAACATTATCTTGATCTAAAATAAAATCAAACCCAACACCAGCACTTAAATTTGTAGGCAAAAAATTCTCTTGCCCACCTTCATCATATTGAATTTTTCCACCAAGGTTTGAAAAATTGAAACCACCTCTCCATCGACCATCAAAACTATTGTATGCTTTTTCTCTAGAGCGATAAAAACCAGAAACATCTACAGCAAATGAGCTTGCAGCTTGCGAATCTACATCTCCGTTTTGAGGCAACTTTAAATTTGATCTTATAAAACGACCCGCAACCGACATTGAAAACGTAGGACTTAATTTTAATGAATAAGACCCATCAAATGATAATTCATTTGGTTTTGCTAAAGTACCTGGGTCATTAGCAAACTGTCTCAATTCAATTTCACCCAAAGTAAAGTAGCGAAGACTTAACGCAAATGCACTTTGATCATCAATCTTAGTAAAAAAGCTAGCGTTTAAAAGTGAAATATCTGTAATTATACTTTCTAAATATGGCGTGTAACTCACTCCAATTCCCATCTTTCGTTCAGCAAAGGCAAATTTAGCTGGGTTCCATTGTTGCGAAAAGGCATCAGTTGAGGTTGCAACACCCATATCACCCATACCTGCTGATCTTGCATCAGCTGCAATCGTTAGAAAGGGAACAGCAGTGGTAATAACGCGTTCATTACTTTGGGCAGATATTTTTCCCACGAAAGCAAGCAGGACTAGTACAATTATTTTTTTCATTTCTTCTAGCTAAGTTTAATTGGCTTTTATTATTCAAAAACACAACCCAAAAACTTAAAACATTGGGGCCGTATGACACGTAAACGGCTATTTCGGAGATATCTTATATCAAATGGTCATTATTTTTAAACTACCATTTACAAGATAGAACCTTGCAAAAAACAGAATTACAGAACTAATTACTAAAAAAAGGCATGCTAATTATACCTATAAGTAATGTCTAATCTTAAAACACAATTATGGTGTCATTCATACTATCTAATACTTTATTGCGTTATGATTTTTGAATACCATTGCTTTAGGTTTAAACTAGAGAATTCGATTTGGAAAATATTTCTTCGATGAATGAAATATTATATCCAAATCATCGTTTTATATGCCGAAAGTGATGCTTAATTAATCAAAATCCAAATTACCGACTGTTTTGAAGAACAGTTAACTTATTTGAATCTCAAGTCCTAATTATGAAAAAACAGTTTATCAAAGTTGTACTTTCTTGTGCAGTTATAGCGGGAGGTTTTACGGTTACCAGCTGTAAGAAGTCTTCCGGTTCTTCTAAAAATGTTTCAAGAGCTACAGGTTGGAAAATTAACGCCAAAGAAGGTGGCTTCCAATACAATACCGATTTTAAGGAGCAAGAAACGTCTCCTGGTCTTGTATTTATTGAAGGTGGTACATTTACAAAAGGTAAAGTACAAGATGACGTTATGCACGATTGGAACAACACCCCAACTGCACAACATGTTCAGTCTTTTTATATGGATGAAACTGAGGTTACCAATGTCATGTACTTAGAATATTTAGATTATTTGAAGAGTGTTTATCCTCCTGAGAATCCAAAATATACTAATATTTACAAAGGAGCTTTACCAGATACTTTGGTTTGGAGAAACCGATTAGGCTTTAATGAAACAATGACAAATAACTATTTACGTCACCCAGCGTATGCAGAATATCCTGTTGTTGGTGTAAACTGGATTCAAGCAACACAATTTGCTGAATGGAGAACTGACCGTGTAAATGAAGTTTTATTAGAAAGAGAAGGATATTTATCTGAAGACGCTAAATATCAAGCAGCCTCAGGAGAAGTTGAAGGCACTTTCAGTACTGAAGCTTATTTGAACAGACCAGAATCTGTTTATAACGGACAAATCGATTCTTTACAAGGAAAACAGAAAAAAGACAGTACCAATACATATGCTAAAAGAAGTAGTGGTGTAATTACTCCAGAATATAGACTTCCAACTGAAACGGAATGGGAGTATGCTGCTCAGGCGAATCAAGGTACTCGTGAGTACAACAACTACCGAGGTAGAAAGAAGTACCCATGGGAAGGTGATTACACAAGAAATGGCCAACGTGTAGGTAGAGGTGATCAACTTGCAAACTTTAAACAAGGAAAAGGTGACTACGGCGGAATCGCTGGATGGTCAGATGATGGTGCCGATATTACTGCACAAGTAATGTCATACAAGCCAAACGATCTTGGATTATATGATATGGCTGGTAACGTTGCGGAATGGGTTGCTGATGTATACCGACCAATTGTTGATGATGAAGTAAGTGACTTTAACTACTACCGTGGTAATATATATATGAAATCTGCTATTGGTGAAGATGGTAAAGTGAACATCTTAAGAGATTCAGTAGTATATGACACCTTGCCAAATGGTAAAGTGGTTGCTGTAAACTTACCAGGTGAAATTAAAATGGTGCCTGTTGATGAAGAAGAAACGTATTTAAGAACAAACTTCGATTCATCTGATAATAGAGCCTACAGAGATGGTGATGCAGGTTCTTCCAGATTCTTTGATCAATTCAATGATGAAGAAGATGAGGAAAATCAAAGAAAAATGTATGATTCTCCAAAGCACAAAGTAGAGCGTGACTCAACTGGTAAAGTAACTCGTCAATATGATGAATCAAACAACAGAACTACTTTAATTAACGACGAAGTTCGTGTATTTAAAGGAGGATCTTGGAGAGATAGAGCTTACTGGTTAGACCCAGCACAAAGAAGATACTTACCACAATATATGGCAACTGATTACATCGGATTTAGATGTGCAATGTCAAGAGTTGGTTCAAAGTCTAAGACTAAGAATAAAACTCCGAGAGGTAAAAAAGCAAGATAATTTATTGCTAGAGAAAGATTAAAAAGCCTTGACTTCATTGTCAGGGCTTTTTTTATATTTTTGTTTTTATGACTATTGCTGAATTACACAAGATTTTTTTAACCTTTCCGAAGGTTAGCACCGACACTCGAAAAATTACTAAAGATTGTATTTTTTTCAGCCTTAAAGGCGATAATTTTAATGGTAACAAATATGCGAAAGATGCCTTGGAAAAAGGTGCGCGTTATGCTGTAGTCGATGAAGCTGAATTTGCCATCTCTGAGAATTATGTACTTGTTGAAAACGTGTTACAAACCTTGCAAAAACTTGCTACATTTCATAGAAATTATTGCAATGCAAAAATTATTGCACTAACCGGTAGTAACGGTAAAACCACCTCCAAAGAACTTATAAATGCTGTACTGTCAAAGCGATATAACACCATTGCGACTATCGGCAATTTAAACAACCATATTGGTGTGCCGCTAACCTTACTCTCTATTTTACCAGACACTGAAATTGCAGTTGTCGAAATGGGTGCCAATCACTTGAAAGAGATCGAATTTTTATGCAAAATTGCCGCCCCCGATTTTGGCTATATTACCAATTTTGGCAAAGCTCATTTAGAAGGTTTTGGTGGTGTTGAAGGAGTTATTAAAGGCAAGAGTGAAATGTATAGCTACCTAACTTCAGAAAACAAGCCAGTATTCATGAATGCTGACGATCCTATTCAATTAACCAAACTAAGTAGTTACATTAATAAGTTCGGATTTAGCGAAACTAAAAATGAGTTTTACAGCATTAAGTTTATAGAAGCTAACCCCTATGTTCATTTACAAGTTGAAGGTGTCGAAATTCGATCGCAATTAATTGGAAGCTACAATTTCACCAATAGCGCTGCAGCAGTTCTCATGGGAAAATATTTTAATATTTCTCTTGAAAAAATTAAAGATGCTATTGAATCTTACATTCCTGAAAACAATCGTTCTCAAATTCTTGAAAGAAATGGTTATGAAATTATTCTAGATGCTTACAATGCCAACCCAACTAGCATGAAGGCAGCTTTAGAAAATTTCAAAACTTTAAAAGGATCAAACAAAACGGCCTTTCTTGGAGATATGTTTGAACTTGGAGAATCGGCGGCAAATGAACATGAAGAAATAGCAAATCTTGCAGCTACATTCAATTTCAATCAAGTGTATTTAGTGGGTGAAAATTTTGCGAATACAAATACTTCTTTGAACACCTTCAAAACTTATGACGACCTTTTGGAGTCACTTAGAAAAAAACCGTTGAAAAATCAGGATAAAATACTTATAAAGGGTTCTCGAGGTATGGCCTTAGAAAGACTTCTTGATATACTGTAAACAAACACCAAACTTAGTGTTCTAGATGTATGAAAAAAATAGGTGTGGTCTAAACCACACCTACCTCAACCAAACCAATTCATCTCATCAACGAATTTCAACTCTACTTTCAACTATTTCTTTAATAGGCACAACTATTTTGCCCTTAGCGGTTTTAATAGTCACAAAAATACTGTCAATAGCTTCTATAGTACCTTCAACATCACTGAATTTAATTACATCTCCAACAGCATAACTTTTTCTTGCATAAAATGTTTTCAACAAGCTAGCCACCACCTCTCTCGACCCCAAACCAAATGCAATAGAAAATGCTAATAAGAATGAACCTAGAATTATCGTAAAATTACTAGTGATAATTGAAGTATCAATTCCCGCTTGATTTAACGCTGTAATTGTAACGAATATCAATAGGATATAAAACACAATACCGCTTACCAATTTTGAACCTCCGAAACCCATTGAATCGAAAACTCTTACAAGCATGTTTTTGATCAATTTTGCTGCAAAAAGACCAACCATGAAAATCACCATGGCACTTAATAAGATAGGCAGATAACGTAGCAGATTTGCTATTTCCGTAGATATTACCGTCATTTCTGCGATATCGGCCGCGGCGATAATAAACACCAATAAAAGCAACCATTTTACAAAACTCAGTAATACTTTTTCAATATCAATCTTAAAATCACTATCTCCAAATAACTTAGCATCATTAATTTTATCTGAAACTTTTGAAACCTGTGCTACTTTCAAAACCTTTTTAAGCACTAATCTCAAAACTTTGCTAATAACCCACCCTACAAGTAATACTACCAGAGCTCCTACTATCTTAGGAAAAGCTGATGCTATATCCATTAAAATGGTAGAAATAGTATTAAAACTGAGGTCTTTCCACTGATTCACCGTTTCCATATCTTGTTTAATTATTTAGATTTATTGTTGCTATCCTTACTTGTTTTCATCATTCCTTCAATCGCTGCTTTATAATTACAGGTAAACAAAGAAGCCATTTCCATAACCAATTTGGCTGCGGCTATGTCATCCATTACCTTCTTTTTCATATGAGGCGGAACATCTTGAATAGAGATATCCAACTCCTTAAAGGGATTTTGTTTTTTCTCTGACATTATGGAATTTTATTATAAAGTTCTGCAATGCGAGCTTTGGCTCGTTTTAATCTCATTTTAACTGCGCTCTCACCTATTTCCATAAGTACAGCAAGTTCTTTAATCGTTACATCATCTTGATATTTTAACAATAATATTGATTTGTCTTCGGGGTCAATTAAATCTAATGCTTTTTTTAATTTAACTGAACGCATTTCTAAAATGCTATCATCGTCAATTTGCTCACCAAGCTTATTAGGGTCATCGGCGATAGAATCAGATTTATCACTTATTTTCCGACCCTTATTTCTGTTTACATAATTGACACAAAAATTGTATGTAAACGAGTAAACCCAACTCGAAAATTTAGAACGTCCTTGAAAACTTCCCAACTTAACAAATAGCATCAAAAAAACATCTTGCGTCAAATCTTCTGCTTCTGCTGGTGACTTAGCAAAACCATAACATTTGTTATAAATTACCTGTGAATATCGATCGTAAAGTATCGCAAACAACATCATATTATTGTTCTTGACAATGTTACGAACGAGCTCTTCATCAGTCATTTTTTCAGAAGCCAATTCCGTTTCCAATTTTAAAATTCAGTTGAGATTACAATTCTTTTGACACCAATTTTTGAGAATAGTCACTTTTCAAAAATTAAATTTAACTGCTATCAATAAAATCAGTTCAGAAATGTACTGAAAAGATTCAATAAATGTGTGAAAATATATGTTAGTTGTTTTAATACAATCACCAACATTGTTCAAAAACGAAAAAAGCCCCTTTAGGGGCTTCTACTGACCGAATTAAACAACTCGGGGGAACCAAATTTTGAAAAGATAATTAAACCTCCCAACAGAATTTCTAATCAAAATTACCTCGTTTAATCGTGGTCAGCTACTAAACAGTTAAGGTTAGTGTTTGCATAGCTATAACTGTCAATTTTTTCGTTTTTGTTTAACTTTTTGTACAATTAACTTCTTCTTTAAATAAAAATCAAATAGTGTAGTAGGTAATATCACTACTAAAGCTATTAAAAAAAAGATGACTCCGGTTACAAATAGAGAATCAGAAAAAGTAATATCAGTCATTTTAAATCAATGTTATTTGTGTGTCTCAATTATTAAGACACCACATTTTTCAAAAAGTCACATTAGTTACGAAAAAAAGAAAAAAAAGTTTTGAGAAGAGATAAAATTGTAGCGCATATTACCCACTTTCACTCTTTAATAACAGAAGTATATATTGACTAAACAATTAAAAGTGGGATATACTGGATTCGAACCAGTGACCTCTGCCCTGTCAAGGCAGCGCTCTAAACCAACTGAGCTAATATCCCATGAAGACTACGAAGTTAAAACTTATTTCGATTTCAAAAAACTTAAATTTGAAAGAACGATGACCTTATAAATTCAATTAGGAATTAAGTAAAAACACAGTTTAAAATACCATTTTGATAATAACCACTCTTACCACTAAATAAAGCACTTTATTTTTGCATCAACACTATTTCTTACAGTTAATATTAATTCAAAAGACACTCAAACTTTAGCACAAGCTCATCACACTTATCAAAAACCTATTAACAACAACAATTTCAGCTATTTACCACTGGTTATTGCTAGGGTGTAATGCTATTTGTTCATAAAATATCTAGTTGACAAATCGCCATTTGTAGTTATCTTAAAGTATATTGAAAACATTTCAATTAGTTATTCTTCCATTTGTATCATTTAAATCATTTCTTAAAACCTAATTTGCTTTATATTATCTACGTATAATAAACACGTGAGGATAATGAATACTTGAATGATTAAATAGTGACTAAACAAACCTCGTAATGAATACCATATTAGCATTTGATTTTACCAATTTCGTTGGTCGTTTCCATCCTCTTTTTGTACACTTACCTATTGGTTTTTTAATACTAGGAGTGCTGATGGAGTGGTACCAGCGCATACGCAAGTCGGACAAACCAAGCAACCTTATTGCATATGCTTGGCTCTTAGGTGGTATTGGAGGAGCATTCGCAGCATTCTGCGGGTGGTACTTGGGCGAAACTGGCTTGTATTTCGAAGATGACCTCTTTTTACATCGTTGGATAGGTATTGCCATAGTTGTTCTCTCTTTCGCAGGTTGGTGGATAAAGAAAAATTCAGAAAAATATTCAAATACAATACATCAAATTGCTAACATTAGCCTAATAGTATTATTATCAACGGAAGGACATTTGGGAGGAAACCTGACGCACGGAGAAGAGTACTTATTTGAATACGCACCCGAGTCCGTAAAAAACATGATGTTAGATCAAAAAGATTTAACAACAGATTTATCTCGTACTGATTCCGTTGTGGTTTACACAGATTTAGTGCAACCTATTTTTGAACAAAAATGCATGGCTTGTCATGATAACAAAGTGCAACGTGGAGGTCTCAACATGGCTTCAATAGACTCTATGTTGATAGGTGGCGACGGCGGCCCAGCCTTTGCTTCGGGTGATATTTCAGAAAGCGAACTCTTTGAGCGAATTACACTGCCTCAGAAAAATATAAAATTCATGCCTCCAGTAGGTGACCCATTAACTTACGATGAAATAAAAATCGTAGAATGGTGGATTAGTCAAGGAGCATCTGCATCAGCTACAATTGCTGAAACTGAAATAGCTGACGACTTGAAACCCACCCTTTTAAGAACTTATAACTTAGACACTAATCCGAAAGCATACTACGAAACCGTTTCAATACCTCCTTTAGATAGTATTCAAATCACTGCACTTGAAAATAACGGATTTAAAGTAAACCTACTTGGTGGTCAAAATCCTTTAATAGATGTAAAATTTATAGGATCAGAACTTACCGATAAACAATTACAAAGCCTTGAGCCTGCTGCTAAACATATCACTTGGTTATCCTTTGCAAAAACTAATATTAGTGATCAACAACTTTCTTTTGTTTCGAAGTTTGAAAATCTGACAAGACTTCAGTTAGAAGGTACTGCAATTTCAGACAAAGGGGTGTTAGCTGTAAGTTCTTTAAAACATTTAGAAGCGCTAAACCTATATGGTACACAAGTAACTAAAGCCTGCGTTCCTTCATTACATAATATGCCGGCTTTAAAAAGGGTTTATTTATGGAATACCCAGATTCGTGCCGGCGATATACAAGAATTACAGGAAAAAATCGATGTCGTAATTGGTGAAGGGTAAAGACTGCTCTAATAAACAATATAAAACTCTTCGTTTTTAAAACAGAATTTACTTTGCTTAGTGCTACCTAAAATTATTGTCACTTTAACAGCGTAGTATGTTCAATACCTAATTCATTGTACATTAATTGGTTGAAATCAAATCTTACCTGCTAAATGCTTACAATGAAATGAGCGTTAATTACGATATGCATTCACAATTATTGCATTTCAGCAAAAGCCTTTTTCACTTGCCATGTAGATTTGCATCAGAGAGTTATCGTAATTCTCATTAATCTTATAAACATCACACATGAAGTTAGAGAACAAAAGAGTAGCTATTTTGGCTACAGACGGATTCGAAAAATCAGAACTTTTCGAACCATTGAAGGCCCTTAAAAATGAAGGGGCTCGAGTTGATGTCATCTCTGTAAAAAACGGCTCCATTAAAAGTTGGAAAGGCGAAAACTGGGATGAACCAATTGAAGTCGATTATTTAGTAAGTAATAGTAATGAAAGTGATTACAACGCTTTGGTTCTACCAGGCGGAGTAGCTAATCCAGATTTATTACGAACTAATGAAGATGCATTACAATTTATTCGCCAGTTTTTTATAAGCGGAAAACCTGTTGCTGCAATCTGTCATGCGCCTTGGCTTTTAATAAGTGCAGAGGTCATTAAAAACCGAAAAGTAACATCATATCATAGTATTAAAGATGATGTAATCAACGCAGGTGCCAATTGGGTCGACCAAGAAGTTGTTGTTGATCAAGGATTGGTAACTAGTAGAAATCCAGATGATTTACCAGCATTTATCAATAAAATGATAGAAGAAATTAGAGAAGGTAAACATGAAGATCAAGTGGTCAATGCCTAGACTATAAAACTATTGGAGCGGATACTACTATCCGCTCTTTTTTATTTGTAAATTTTAATAAAAAATATGCCCATTTTAGGATCATTAATCAAAGGTTTAATTCAAACGGCCGATATCATCAATACAACAGCTAAACCAGTTGAAGAACAACAAACCGTACTTACTGAATTATTAGAAAAAGCAGCGAATACAAAATTTGGTCGCACTTATAAATTTGAAGAAATTTTAAACGCCCCAAACACCGAAAAAGCATTTGCTTCACAAATTCCATACTTCGACTATGATACCATACATTCAAAATGGTGGCAACAACAATATAAAAATGAAGCAAACGATGTTACATGGCCTGGCAGCGCAGACCACTATGCTTTAAGTTCTGGTACCACAGGAAAAACAAGCAAACGAATTCCTGTGACACACGATATGATCAAAGCAATTCAACGTGCTGGAATTCAACAAGTGTTAGCTTTAAATAATTTTGATCTTCCATCGGAATTTTTTGAAAAAGGAATACTAATGTTGGGAAGTTCTACAGATTTAACAGAGAAACCTAATCATGTAGAAGGTGAAATTAGTGGAATAAGTGCTAGCAATATTCCTTCATGGTTTCGAGGATATTACAAACCCGGTCAAGAGATTGCTGAAATTGATGATTGGGATGAACGTGTGAAAAAAATTGTAGAAGAAGCCCCAAATTGGGATATCGGTGCACTTAGCGGAATTCCCTCTTGGATAGAACTCATGCTTGAAGAAGTGATAGCCGCTCATCAATTAGAGAATATTCATGACATTTGGCCTAACTTACAAGTATATACCTCAGGCGGAGTCGCGTTCAGCCCATATGAAAAATCTTTTAATGCCCTTTTAGGAAAACCCATAACTGTGATTGACACTTATTTAGCCTCTGAAGGTTTTATTGCATTTCAAAACAGACCCCAAACTGACGCCATGAAACTAATAACAGACAACGGAATTTATTTCGAATTCGTTCCATTCAACGCAGAAATTATTAATGAAGACGGTTCTATAAAACAAAATGCAAAAGCCCTAACCTTAGCTGAAGTTGAATTAAATCAAGACTATGTTTTAGTCATGAGTACGGTTTCCGGAGCCTGGCGATATATAATAGGTGACACTATAGAATTCACCAATATTGACAAAGCAGAAATAAAAATTACTGGCAGAACTAAATTCTTTCTTAATACAGTTGGCTCACAACTATCTGTAAACAAATTAGACAAGGCCATTTCTCAAATTGAAGAGAAATTTGACATTCAAGTACCCGAATACACGTTGTGTGCAAAAAAATACGATGACGGCTTTTACCATACGTGGTACTTGGGCAGTAATACCGGTGTAGCCAAAGAAAAAATAGCTATGGCTTTGGATGAATTCTTAAAAGCAGCTAATAAGAATTATAAGGTAGCTCGCTCAAAAGCACTACAAGGTGTTAAAGTACACGTGGTTGACCAAAGTGTTTTTCATGAGTGGAGTGCAGCAAACAAGAAAAAAGGCGGTCAAGTTAAAATGGAGCGTGTGATGGGGCAAGAAAAGTTTAAAACTTGGCAAGAATTTGTTTCTAAAACATCATAACACTTACAATACTTTGTGAAGGTCACGCTCTTTAACCATTTCCATAATCTCTTCTGGTGATAGATATAGAGTTTTAATGCGTTTTCGATATTTTTCAGGTATGCCAGCCTGCTTTAGAATAAAATTCTTGGTTTTCAAAATATAATCTTCCATACCACTATATACCGCATAAGTATCTGCAGTGCGTTCTGCCTTTTTGATGTGGTTTTTTGAGAATACATATTTAATCCCAAACCAAATTAATCCTAAAGCACTTTTATTTTCATAATCCATCACATGACCTAGTTCATGACCCAACCAACCTATTAAAACATCTTTCGGAATATTTTTGGTTTCATACTTGGTATTTCCGATTACAAACTGCTCACTGATAAGAATTAGGTAACTTTTCTTTTTTGAGAATAAGCTTTTAAACACGGGTTGTGCCTGCATGGTTGATTTTTTTATCTTCTTTTTAAATCTAAACTGTATCACCGTATGTTCCAATTCAGGGTAGTACGAGAGTGCAATTTTGGCTTCTTCTTTTATACTTTCAGGAATTGTATGTTGTGCAGTTATTGATGTGCTCATTAAAATTAAAATTATCAGGTTATTCATTACTAAATTTTTCAACGTACTATTTTTAGTACCCACCTACTATTTCAATATAACAAACACACAAGGGTGATACAAGTGGTTATATCATATGCGTTAGCAATCAAACGAATCGCATTAACAATAATTCCTAATCGCCATTAATTTAGAAGTAAAACAAAATTATGGGCCTAATAGCAACATCAAACAATCATATTATTCTTATTTACAATTCTCAAAATTCTACAGGCAATCAAGCTAGAGCATATGCTACTACATCGGAAAAATCAATATTTACGATCGATACAGCAAAAGATACATTAACAGCTACACAATGGGTAGAAGTTGCAGAAGGTCTTCAAACAACCATCTCACAATTAATTGATACCAAACACCCTAATTTCATTCAATTATTTGGTAACGACGAAGTGAAATTTGATGATTCTGAATGGTTAAAGGTTTTAGAAAAAAATCCGCAATTGGTTAGCGAACCCATTCTTATAGTTGAATCAAAATACTATAAAATTGCAAACCCTTCTTCTATTACCAATTATTTAGACGCCAACAATTCTGAAAAGGACTTATAATTAGTCACAATCATCTACCTAAATTTGGCTAAAGTTTAAAGAAAGTGATGAATTTGCAAAGCAATAAAAACAAAAACCCCGTCGTGAAACGGGGTTTTTAAACTGTGGGCCCTACTGGATTCGAACCAGTGACCCCCTGCTTGTAAGGCAGGTGCTCTGAACCAACTGAGCTAAGAGCCCTAAAAGGGATTGCAAATATAGAATAGTTTTGCATACTCCAAAAGAAAAAATGAGAAAAATTACACTACTTCCGCGACCACAAAATTACTGCCTCCTATAAAAATAAAATCATCTTTCAAAGAAGCTTGATTTGCAGCTTGTTGCGCTTTCTTTACAGAATCATAACTCTTTCCTGTCAAACTATATTTCAAAGCTTTTTTTTGTAAACTTTTAGCTTCTAGACCTCTTTGAATAGCTGGCTTACAAAAATAATAGGTCGCTTCGGTAGGAAATAAGGGTAAAACCGACTCCAAATCTTTATCTTTTACAAAACCCAAAACTATATGAAGGTGTTTAAATTCTTCTTTAGTTATTTGGTTCAACACCAAAATTAAGCCTTCTTTGTTATGCGCTGTATCACAAACAGTTTTCGGGTGCTTACTTAAAATTTGCCATCTACCCAGTAGACCGGTATTTTCTACCACCTTTGCAAATCCTGCTTCGATGTGTTTTTCCTCAATTACAAAGTCATTCAAATGTTTTAAAACAGCTTGAACACCTTTAATGTTTTTTTCCTGATAATTTCCGAATAACGTAGTTTCAAAACTTGGGTAGTTGTCATCACTAGCAAAAACTAGCTTCGCACTTTTTTCCTGAGCAATTTTGGTAAACACCGCTGTGGTTTCTTCTTGGCGCTCACTAACAATAATTGGAATATTTTTTTTAATAATTCCAGCTTTTTCAAATGCAATTTTCTCCAGAGTATCACCCAATATATCTGTATGATCGAGACCAATATTAGTAATCAAAGACACCTCTGGGGTAATGATATTGGTAGAATCAAAACGACCTCCAAGACCAACTTCAATTATGGCGATATCAACTTTTTCTTCACTAAAATTCGCAAAAGCCATAGCTACCGTCATTTCAAAAAAAGACGGTGTATATTCTTCAATAAAAGAATTATTTTCATGAATAAAATCAACAACAAACTGTTTGCTTACGGTTTTACCATTAATTCGAATACGCTCACGAAAGTCTTTTAAATGCGGTGAAGTGTATAGTCCAACCTTATAACCCGCTTCTTGAAGAATTGAAGCTAGCATATGACTACTAGAGCCTTTACCATTGGTACCGGCAACATGTATACTTTTAAAATTTTTATGCAGATTTCCTAAATGCTCTGAAAATGCAATGATTTTATTAAGCTTGGCATTAAGTGCAGATTTACCTTGTGATTGATACATCGGAAGTTGAGCAAACATCCAATCTAAAGTTTCTTTATAGGTCACTCTCCTAATTTAAAAACAATAACAACTCTACCCTCGTGTTCACTTGGCGCCTTAGAATCAGGATTCCAACGGTGCATCATTGCAGTTTTACGAGCTGGTTCAAGTAAACAAGGGCTATTATTTGTGGTACCTTTTACACCGGGTATGGCTCGAACAACTTTACCGTTTCGATCAACTATTATTTTGACTACTACTTTACCTGCTTCATTACAATCTTGAGCTACTTTACCACTGCTTTTTAAAGATCTTCCACTAAGATATCCTCCTGAACCTCCTGAACCACTTCCTGGATCTCCATAATACACTTTTGAATATGGGTCTCCATCTGGCTGACCTTTATCACCCGCTCGATCATCATCTCCCTCAGAACCTGTAGCATTACCATCTGATTTGTTGAGTCCGCCCATTAATTCATCAAGCTTTTTCTTTTTCGCTTCTTGCTCTTTTCTTGCTCGTTCTTCTGCTTCTCGTTTTTGTTGAGCTATTTTAGCAGCCTTAGCTTTTTCTCTTTTAATAGCTTCTTCTTTGCGACGTTGCTCTGCTTTGGCCGCATCTTCAGCTTTCTTTTTTGCTTCTTTAGCTTGCCGAATTTTTATAGCCTCTTCACTTTCTTTGGTAAGTACTTTTTCTGACGGTGCTTCTTCTGCTTCTGCCTTTTCCGCCACTTCCTCAACAGCCTGTTCTTGAACTGTTTCTTCTAAAACCTCCTCTTGTTTAGCAGGTTCTACTGGTGGAGTATTTAAAGGTTCTGATCGAATTTTTTCTTTGGGCTGAACTTGTCCTTTTCCAAAATCTGTGGTACCGAAATTAACAGATATTCCGTTTTCTTCTGGTGGGTCCATATAGGTTAGTCCTATATAAAAAAGAATAAGAAGCAATACACTCAACAACAGTGTTGTGAGTGTAAAGGATTTCTTTTTGTGTCTCGTATCTAAAAATGACATGCGTTAATTGGGTCGCACGGCCAAAATAACTTTATAATTGTTTCTATTTGCAATATCCATAACGTTTACGGCTTCTTTAATAGCCACGTTCTCCTCCGCTCTTAGAATAATTGTGGGTTTATCTTGCCCTTCTAGTGCCTTTTTTAATTCAATTTCTATGTATTCTCCGTTAATTCTCTCGTTGTTCACAAAGTATTGAAGATTCTTATCAATACTTACAGAAACATTTTGTGTGTTGGTTGATTTCCCTTTCGCTTTTGGCAAAAGCAAATCTAAAGCGTTCGGCGAGTTTGCAGTTAACATGAAAAATATCAATAACAAGAAAACAATATCTGTCATTGAAGACATGCTAAAATCAGGACTCACCTTATTTCTTCCTTTCAACTTCATAACTACAACTTACAGAGGTTCGTTCAATAAATCTAAGAACTCGACCGCATTGGCCTCCATTTTATGAACCACTTTATCTGTTCGATTCACTAAATGATTGTATCCGATATAAGCAATAATTCCAACAATTAATCCTGCTACTGTTGTAGTCATCGCCGTATATATACCTGATGCTAAAGAGCCCATTTCTGCTTGACCTCCGCTAGTAGCCATTTCATGAAAAGCTAAAATCATGCCAATTACAGTTCCAAGAAAACCAATCATAGGGGCAGCACCAGCTACAGTAGCTAATACACTAACATTTTTCTCTAATTTGTACACTTCAAGTGTTCCGGCATTTTCAATAGCAGTATTGATATCATCTAGAGGTTTTCCAATTCTTGAAATACCTTTTTCAGTCAATCTAGCCACAGGTGAGTCAGTTTGAGCGCACAACATTTTGGCGGCATCAAGTTTACCCCCAGTCACGTGATCTCGAATTTGATTCATAAAGTTGCTATCTATTTTTGATGCTGCTTTTATTGCAAAAATTCGCTCAAAATAAATATACAAAGCCACGAAAAGCATTATAAACAATACGGTAATAATTACCACACTACCGGTACCTCCATTAAATATAAGGTCGATAACAGAAAGTGTTTTTTCTTCGGATAACACATCTCCTAATTCAGAGTCTTGCGCTAGGTCTTGAAATAATAACATAAAATTATTTGAGGTTAACAGTTGCCCTTATAACGGTAGTTTATCGATTAAAGTATGCAGATTTAAACAAATTGACGCATTACTATAAAGCAAATAGCACCAGCGATAAAACCTAGAAAAGCTAACCATGAAATTTTCTTTAAATACCAGAAGAAATCAATCTTTTCCATACCCATTGCAACCACACCGGCAGCAGAACCAATAATAAGCATACTACCACCAGTACCTGCTGAATAAGCAATAAAATGCCAAAGTTGATTATCTAAGCCTTCTGAAAACATACCTAAACTTGCAGCAACCAATGGTACATTATCTATTACCGCAGAACCTACACCCAATAATAACACTACCAAATCAGAAACTCTAGTACCCGCCATTTCTGTGCCCATCATCGGTGTTGAGTCTTGAAGCCATGAAGCGAATCCGAAAAGTTGACCTAAAGATTCCAATGCAGCAACTGCCATTAAAATTCCTAAAAAGAACAAAATACTAGGTAATTCTATTTTAGACAATGAACTATGAACAGGATTATGATGAGCCGACATATGCTCACCATCTTCATCATGAACACTACTTATATTAAATTTACTTCTACTATAAATTTCTGCAAAAGTTGCTACAATACCTAAAGAAAGCATCATTCCTACGTATGGTGGAAGATGTGTTACAGTTTTGAAAATTGGAACAAAGACTATAGCCCCAAGCCCTAGATACAGCATACGAGCACTATACTTATTAACCTTTTTTTCTTCTGCTTCAGTTTCTGATAACTGCCCTTTAAATGCAGGTAAAAAAGATGCTATAAATGCTGGAACTAACATACATAATAAAGAAGGAATCAATAAGAAACTAATTAACTTCACTGTACTCACTTTATTTCCAATCCAAAGCATTGTTGTAGTAACATCACCAATTGGTGACCATGCACCACCTGCGTTTGCTGCAATTATTATTAGCCCAGCATACCAAATACGAACGTCACGCTCCTTAACAATTTTTTGCAAAATTGATATCAAAACAATAGTAGCAGTTAGGTTATCAATAATAGCTGATAATACAAAAGCTAGAATACAGAATATCCATAAGATTTTGCTTTTACTTTTGGTCTTTACGAAACTTTTAATTGTAGCAAAACCGTCGAAATAATCAATTATTTCTACGATCGTCATAGCCCCAAGAAGAAAAACGAGAATTTCAGCTGTTTTACCTAAATGATGCAAGAGGGTTTCCTCCATGAGGTGCAACTTATCCTCGTGACCCATACCCGCAAAATTATCAACCAGTGCATGAGCACCCGAATCGAACCATGTGCCAAAACCGTCGATACCTAAGGCAATCAAAGCCCAGCAAATAGCCATCATGACTAATGCAGGTATTAGTTTATCTATTTTTAAATTGTGTTCTAAAGTTATCGCTAGATAACCTAAAACGAATACAAGGATAATTGCTGCTTCCATAAATCTGTTGGTTTAAATTAGTTGTTTTAATGCAATTTCAAATCCTGTTTGACAAATATTTGTTTTGGAGGGATTTTGTTTAAAGATATTTAAAATTGCTTTTCTTATTGTATCTGATGTGTCTTTAAATATTAATTCATCGTTAATTCCTACTCTTTTTTCCATAAAATATGCAAATACACGCGCCATTCCACAATTACTAACAAAATCGGGAATTAGACTTACGCGACCATCTGTATATTCCATGATCGGACCAAAGAAAATCTCCTTATCGGCAAATGGCACATTTGCACCACAAGTTATGACCTCTAATCCGGTATTAATTAACTCAGTTATTTGCTCTTTAGTTATTAGCCTAGAAGCCGCACAAGGAGCAAATATTTCTGCTTCTAAATTCCAAATGCGCTCATTAATTTCCTGAAAAGGAATTAATTGATTTGCATCTGCAATTAAACTATTCCCTTTTTTATTTAGAAAAAAGTTTTGAATCTCTTCAAATGAAAAACCATCTTCATTAATTACTCCGCCCGCTCTATCTATTATTCCAACTACTTTAGCTCCCATTTGTGCTAAATAGTATGCCGCAGCACTTCCTACATTTCCAAAACCTTGAACAATTGCTTTTTTACCAACAACATTACCACCATAAATGTCATAATAGTGACGAACAGCTTCTGCTACACCGTAACCAGTTATCATATCGGCAATCGTATATTTTCGACCAATACCTGGAGAAAACTTATCAGTTTCAATAGCTTTTATAACCCCCATTCTTAATTGACCAATACGATTAATTTTATCGGCCTCAGTCGGTTTGAAATGGCCATTAAAAACTCCTTCTTGTGGATGCCATACTCCTGCGTCTTCTGTTATAGGAATAACCTCATGAATTTCATCAACATTCAAATCACCTCCAGTACCATAATAACTTTTCAACAATGGCGAAACCGCATGATACCAGCGTTCAAGTACTCCTTTTTTTCTTGGGTCATTAGGGTTGAAGTTAATACCAGATTTTGCACCCCCAATTGGCGGACCAGAAACCGTAAACTTCACTTCCATTGTTTTGGCAAGTGAAAGCACTTCATTCATATCTAAGCCTTCCCTCATTCTTGTTCCGCCTCCAGCAGCACCGCCACGCAAAGAGTTTATAACAGTCCAACCTTCAGCCTCAGTCTCTGAATCTTTCCAATTAAAAACGATTTCAGGCTGCTTATTTTCGTATACTTTAAGTAATTCTTTCATTAAATTGATTTAAAAAGTTATGTAATCAGTAATCATTCTGTTGTTATTCAAAACTAATTTTTCCCCTTTCGGGGTTACTGCTGATTCATATTACTTATGTTTAAATCAAAAAATAAAAAATGACAGGGAACAAATATAAAAATTTGGAGTTGTATTGAAAGGTTTTCTTAGTTTAAAAATAACCTGCACAAATTTTAAATCGATACTTCTTAGCCTTCTATTTTATAACATACTCGTATCTTTACAAAAAGATAATTTAAATTTTTTCTATGGATTTTTCACTATCAGAAGAACAACTTATGATTCAACAAGCGGCAAGAGATTTTGCCCAAAACGAATTATTACCTGGAGTAATTGAACGAGATGATGAACAACGATTTCCCGCCGAGCAAATTAAAAAACTAGGTGAATTAGGTTTTTTAGGAATGATGGTTGACTCCCAATACAATGGCAGTGGCATGGATACTATGTCGTACGTAATTGCAATGGAAGAATTATCAAAAGTTGATGCTTCATCGTCTGTTGTGGTATCCGTAAATAATTCATTAGTATGTTATGGATTAGAAACTTACGGTACAGAAGAACAAAAACAGAAATATTTAAAACGCCTAGCTTCTGGCGAAATAATAGGTGCTTTTTGTCTCTCAGAACCTGAAGCAGGAAGCGATGCTACCTCACAAAAAACTACGGCAATAGATAAAGGCGATCATTACCTTATAAACGGTACAAAAAATTGGATTACTAATGGTGGTACTGCAGAAGTATATTTAGTCATCGCTCAAACTGACAAATCAAAAGGCCATAAGGGTATCAATGCCCTAATTGTAGAAAAAGGCACTCCTGGTTTTGATATAGGGCCTAAAGAAAATAAATTAGGTATTCGCGGTAGTGACACACATACCTTATTATTTAATGATGTTAAAGTACCAAAAGAAAATAGAATTGGTGAAGATGGCTTCGGTTTCAAATTTGCCATGAAAACACTCTCAGGCGGTAGAATTGGTATTGCAGCACAAGCTTTAGGTATTGCCGCAGGCGCTTATGAATTAGCATTAAAGTACTCTAAAGAACGTAAAGCGTTCGGAACAGAAATAAGCAACCATCAAGCAATAGCTTTTAAGTTAGCCGACATGCATACACAAATTCAGGCGGCAAGACATCTGGTTTATAAAGCAGCTTGGGATAAAGACCAAGGAAACAATTATGATCTTTCTGGAGCAATGGCTAAACTTTATGCATCGCAAGTTGCAATGGAAACTTCAGTTGAAGCCGTTCAAATTCATGGTGGTAATGGTTTCGTCAAAGATTATCACGTTGAACGTTTAATGCGCGATGCTAAAATTACTCAAATCTATGAAGGCACTTCTGAAATTCAAAAAATAGTAATCTCGCGTAGTGTATTAAAAGACTAATGTCGTAAATATTAAATTACATCATTTAAAACACCCCTTATTACAGGGGTGTTTTTGTTCAATTGTACTTTTTATTTGTTTCCCTATTAAAATTTTAGGGGTTATTTGTTATAAATAACTATGTTTCAAAATTTACCCCCTAATTCTTTCATCTACATATTAACTTTTACCCTAAATTTATCAGATTGATAATTTAGAGCTATCAAAAATAGCTAATTGCATATATTTTAATGATTATTTAACAACGTTGAATATTTTATTTCATTTTAAATAAATCGTTAAAAATTATTCAATAAATGGGTTATTTTTGAATAAATCCGATAATTTATGAAGTTGAAGAAACAAGGGTTATACCTACCAGAATTCGAACATGACAACTGTGGTGCAGGTTTTATTTGTAGCCTAAAGGGAAAAAAGTCTAACGATATTATACATAAAGCCCTTGAAATTCTTGACAAGTTAGAACATCGTGGTGCAGTAAGTGCTGATGGAAAGACAGGAGATGGTGCTGGAATTTTAATTGACATACCACATGACTTTTTCGTGGCAGAATGTAATTTTGATTTACCTGAACCAGGTCATTATGCTGTTAGTAATGTATTTCTACCTCAAAAAGAAAATCAACGAGATTTTTGTATTCGTGTTTTTGAAGAAAATATAAAAAAGCAGGGGTTACAAATGCTAGGGTGGCGCGATGCACCTGTTAACAGATCAGTGCCAGGCAGAATTGCTATGGAAACTGAACCCTTCGTAAAGCAGATTTTTGTTGGCAAAGCAGACAACAATCAAGAAGAATTTGATTTTAATTTAAAACTATTTACCGCAAGAAAGGTTACAGAGCATACTATTATAAACTCAAAACTTTCAGAGAGTCAGTTTTTTTATGTTCCTAGTTTATCGACTAAGATCATAATATTTAAAGGCTTGTTAATGCCTAAAGACATTAGCTTGTACTACAAAGATTTAATGGATCCTCGCGTGGTAACTCGACTTTCTTTGGTACACCAAAGATTCTCTACCAACACCTTCCCTACTTGGGATTTAGCACAACCATTCCGATACATGTGCCATAATGGAGAAATTAATACACTTCGTGGCAATGTTTCAAGAATGCGTTCACGAGAAGAGCTTTTAAAAAGTGACTGGTTTGGCGATGAGATAAAAAATATAATTCCGGTAATATTACCTGGAAAGTCTGATTCAGCAACTATGGATATGGTAGTTGAATTACTATTAATGACAGGTCGTTCTTTACCAGAAGTAATGATGATTCTTGTGCCTGAAGCATGGGAAAAGAATACCGAAATGTCAGAAGCCAAACGTGCATTCTATGAGTATCATTCTTGTATGATGGAACCTTGGGACGGACCGGCCTCTGTACCATTTACTGATGGTAATTATATTGGAGCAGTATTAGACCGTAATGGGTTACGACCATCACGTTACACCGTTACTAAAGACGACTATGTTATTATGTCCTCAGAAGTAGGTGTAGTTGACATCGAACCAGAAAATGTTGATCACCATGGTAGATTAGAACCGGGAAAAATGTTTTTGGTTAACATGGAAGAAGGTCGTATCGTTAATGACGAAGAGATCAAAGAAGAAATTGCAAAAAGAAATCCATATAAAAAATGGTTAGATAATAATTTAGTTCACTTAAAAGACATTCCGTATAATGATTGTCCATTATTTTTAGGAGAATCAACATTAGAGAAAAGAAAGTCCGCTTTTGGCTACACCTTAGAAGACATCAATACAATTATTCTTCCGATGGGTAAAACCGCAAAAGAACCAATCGGATCTATGGGATCTGACACGCCCATTGCAGTATTGTCTGAACGACCACAATTAATCTACAACTATTTCAAACAATTGTTTGCGCAGGTTACAAACCCTCCATTAGATGGTATTCGAGAAGAGCTAATTACCGATATTAGTTTAACACTTGGTAGTGACCAAAACCTTTTTGAATTTTCAGAATTACATTGTAGAAAATTGAAAATTCAAAATCCGGTTATCTCAAAAGAAGATTTAGATAAAATTAAAAACTATGATGTAAGCCCTGACTACAAAGTAGTTTCCATTTCCATGTTGTATGATATTGAACGCGGGCATAATGGTTTAGAAGATGCATTAGAAGATATTTTAAAACAGGCGTCAAAAGCGGTAGATGAAGGAGCTAATATTATTATTCTTTCTGATAGAAATGTGAATGTAGATCAAGCACCAATACCAGCCTTGTTAGCATGTGCCTATGTCAATAGTGGATTGCAAAAATTACGTAAAAGATCAAAACTTAGCATCATTATTGAATCAGCTGAACCACGTGAAGTTCATCACTTTGCCTTGTTATTTGGTTTTGGTGCAAGTGCAGTAAACCCTTACTTAGTAAATGAAATTATAGGAGAACAAATTGAAGAACTCGATATTACCGATTATACCTTTGATGAAGCAATCAAAAACTACAACAAAGCTGTCGGTAAGGGAATTTTAAAAGTGATGAACAAAATTGGAATTTCAACACTAAACTCATATCGTGGTTCTCAATTGTTTGAATGTATCGGAATTAACACCAAAGTTGTTAGTAAATACTTCCCAAATACACCTACAAGAATTCAAGGTATTGGACTTTATCAAATAGAAAAAGAGATTGCCAAACGCCATGCCAAAGCATTTGCAAAGAAAGAAGTAGCCGCAAACCTAGATTTAGAAATGGGTGGTGAATACCGTTGGAGAAGAGATGGTGAAAAGCATATGTTCAATCCACTTTCTGTAGCAAAACTTCAAAAGGCTGTTCGAAATAACGAAACGGACAGTTATAAAGAGTTTTCTGAAATGGTTAACGAACAATCAAAAAATCTAATGACTATTCGTGGTTTGTTCGAATTTTCAAACTACGACCCCATTCCTTTAGACGAAGTTGAACCTTGGACGGAAATTGTAAAACGTTTCAAAACAGGAGCAATGTCTTATGGTTCTATTAGCAAAGAAGCACACGAAAATCTTGCTATTGCCATGAACAGAATTGGTGGAAAAAGTAATTCTGGTGAAGGTGGTGAAGATGCTGAACGCTTCTACAAAAATGCAACCGGAGATTGGCGTAATAGTGCCATCAAACAAGTGGCATCAGGTCGATTTGGCGTAACGTCAGATTATTTGACCAATGCTAAAGAAATTCAAATAAAAATGGCACAAGGTGCCAAACCAGGTGAAGGTGGGCAATTACCCGGACCTAAAGTAAACCCAGCTATTGCAAAAACGAGAAACTCAACGCCTTACGTAGGCCTAATTTCTCCGCCACCACATCACGATATTTATTCTATTGAAGATTTATCACAACTGATTTTTGATTTAAAATCTGCAAATAGAGAAGCTAGAATAAATGTGAAATTAGTTTCTGAAATAGGAGTTGGTACTGTTGCTGCGGGTGTTGCCAAAGCGAAGGCTGATGTCGTGCTAGTTTCAGGCTTTGATGGCGGAACTGGTGCATCACCATTGACTTCATTAAAGCATGCTGGTCTTCCTTGGGAATTAGGTGTTGCAGAAGCACAACAAACCTTGGTAATGAACGATTTGAGAAATCGAATTGTTTTAGAATGTGATGGTCAGTTAAAAACTGGTCGTGATGTAGCGGTAGCTTGCTTACTAGGTGCTGAAGAGTTTGGTTTTGCAACCGCTCCTCTAGTAGCATCTGGCTGTATCATGATGCGTGTTTGTCACTTAAATACTTGTCCAGTAGGTATCGCAACTCAAAATCCAGAACTTCGAAAAAAGTTCAAAGGAAAACCAGAGCACGTTGTAAACTACATGTACTTTGTAGCGCAAGAGCTTCGCGAGATCATGGCTCAATTAGGCTTTAGAACTGTAAATGAAATGGTAGGCCAAGTTCAAAAACTTGATCGTAAAAAAGCAATTGATCATTATAAAGCAAATGGCATTGATTTGACACCAATACTGCACCAAGTTGATGTTCCAACCGGGACTAAATTCTACAATACGCAAAAACAAATTCATGATGTTGATAAATCCATCGAATTTGAAATTATCAAAAAAGCTAACCCGTCTTTATTCAGAAAAGAAAAAGCAGTGTTAGATTTTCCAATACGTAATACTGATCGTGCAGTCGGAGCCATAATCAGTAATGAGATTTCTAAAATATATGGTGCACAAGGCTTACCAATAAATACGTTAAAATTGAACTTTACAGGTTCTGCTGGTCAGAGTTTCGGTGCTTTTGCCACTAGAGGTTTAACCATGACCGTCAACGGAAATACGAATGATTACTTAGGAAAAGGATTGTCAGGCGCCAAACTCGTTATTAAAGTACCAGACAAGTCTACTATTATACCTGAAGAGAATGTTATTACTGGCAATGTTACCTTATATGGTGCTACTGCAGGTAGAGCTTATATCAATGGAAAAGCCGGTGAGCGTTTTTGTGTTAGAAATTCAGGTGCCAAATGTGTTGTTGAAGGTATCGGAGATCATGGTTGTGAATATATGACTGGTGGTATTGCCGTTATTTTAGGAGAAGTTGGAAGAAATTTCGGTGCCGGAATGAGTGGTGGCATTGCTTATGTTTATGACAAGAACAAAACATTCGAAAAGAACTGCAGCAAAGAGGGATTAAACTTATTGGCTGTAGAAGAAGATCAAGATATTAAACAATTGAAAGACCTCATAGAAAGTCACTATAACTCAACATTAAGTCCTTTAGCGCAACGTATCTTGGAGAAATGGGAAGAAAGCTTATCTCATTTTGTAAAAGTATTTCCTGAAGAATACCGTCAAGCACTATTGCGATTAGAAGAAGAAAAATTACAAACCATATAAATCGAAGCATGGGTAAGATAACAGGATTTTTGGAATTCGATAGAAAAGTAGAAGCATACGCACCAGTCGAAAAACGGATAAAGAACTACAAAGAATTCACCCTTCCTATGAAGGAAAAAGAATTAAAAGATCAGGGTGCACGCTGTATGGATTGCGGTATTCCGTTTTGTCATAGCGGTTGCCCCTTAGGAAACTTAATACCCGATTTTAATGATGCTGTATATCGTGGCAAATGGGAGAAAGCTGCTGGAATATTGCATTCCACCAATAACTTCCCTGAGTTTACAGGTAGACTTTGCCCTGCGCCCTGCGAAGAGGCCTGTGTTTTAGGTATTAATGAAGATCCTGTTTCAATTGAAAATATTGAGAAAAATATTGTAGAAACTGCTTTTGAAAAAGGATGGATTGTTGCCCAACCTCCAGCAACTAGAACTGATAAAAAAGTCGCCGTAGTAGGTTCAGGACCGGCAGGTTTAGCGACTGCTCAACAATTAAATCGAGCAGGCCATAACGTTACAGTTTTTGAGAGAGATGAAAAACCAGGTGGACTTTTGCGTTACGGAATTCCTGATTTTAAAATGGAGAAGAACGTTATTGACCGTAGGCTTAAGGTTTTAGAACAAGAAGGCATTGTTTTTAAATGTAATGTACATGTCGGTAAAGACATTAAAGCCGATGACTTAAAAAATGATTTTGATGCAGTAGTACTTTGTGGTGGTGCAACCGTAAGAAGAAATTTACCGATTAAAGGTGCTGACTTAAACGGTGTTGTTCAAGCAATGGACTTTTTACCGCAAAATAACCGTCGTGTTGATGGAGTGAAGAAATTTGACAAAGAAATTCTAGCCACTGATAAAGATGTAATTGTAATTGGGGGTGGTGATACTGGCTCAGATTGCATAGGCACATCATTAAGACAAGGCGCAACTTCGGTTTCTAATTTTGAGATTATGCCTATGGGAACCGTTGAGCGGCCTGAAGGACAACCTTGGCCATTTTGGCCAATGCGTCTTAGAACCAGTTCATCGCATCAAGAAGGTGCAGAACGGTTTTTTAGTATCTCGACTAAAGAATTTATAGGAGATAAAAATGGCAACTTAAAAGGTTTAATTACAGCAGAGGTTGAGTGGATTAAGCAACCAGGCCAACGACCAATACTAAAGGAAGTTGAGGGCACAGAGAAAGAGTGGAAATGTGAATTAGCACTTTTAGCTATGGGCTTTACTGGATCTGAAATGACCATTGCAGAACAACTAGGCTTAGAATCAGATGCTAGAACAAATATTAAGGCCTCTGAAAATAATTATATGACCAACGTACCAGGTGTTTTTGTAGCTGGAGATCAAAGAAGAGGTCAGTCATTAATTGTATGGGCTATTTCAGAAGGCAGGCAAGCTGCTCATCATATTGATACGTTTTTAATGGGTGAATCATTTTTACCCCTTAAAGCAGAAGGTGATTTACCACGAGTTTAAAAAAAATTAATCTTTGGTCAAATGACTACCCCACCAATTGTCATCTCCTATAAATTCATCAGAAAGAATTTGTAATCTATCCATTTCTAGCTGCGGTAATTTCTGAGTAAGTATTTCCTCATGTCTTTCCGCAGCTAACATTGGGTCATATAAAGAATCAATCTCTGGTCTGTTTGCGTTTACCCCTGCCAACCATTGCAGTAATTCAGAGCGCATTGTAATTAATTTATCAGGAAATTCAATGGCAAGATTATTTTTCTCTTCGATATCAATACTTAGATTATACAATTCATCACTACTATCTTCCCAGTAATGAATTAACTTCCAATTACCTTTTCGTATTATCGAAGACGGACTACCTCCTTGATTTCCATAGTGCGGATAATGCCAAAATAATGGCCGTTGAACACTTAAGGACTTACCTTCAAGTATTGGATTTAAACTAACACCATCTATATGTTGATTTGGCAGTAAATCAATATTTAACAAGTCTAAAATGGTTGGATAAAAGTCAGTTCCTATCACTGGAAAATTGTGTTCTACACCTTTATGATTTAACCATGGAACTTTAATAAAAAAAGGTTCGCGAATACCGCCTTCCCATTGGTAACCCTTACCACCCCGCAATGGAAGATTTGAAGTTGAAAAAGAATCACCTGAAGCTACACCTCCATTATCAGAAGTAAAAATCACTATAGTTTCTCGATCAATATTAGCAGTTTTTAACGCTTGCAAAACAAGTCCCACAGCTTCATCCATACTTTCCACTAATCCCGCATATATCGGGTTATCTTGCTCATGGCGTATCGGCAAAACCTTTTCCATAACATAACCTTTTTCAGCAATTCCATTTTCTTTTGCTTTTTCCTGATATTTTTTCCATTTATGCATATCAGTTTGAATAGGGCCATGTACCGCATAAAAAGATAAAAATGCAAAGAAACTAGAATCTTTGTTCTTCTTGATAAAAGAAGAAGTTTCTTTAGCTAAACGAATAGATAAATTCTCACCATAATCAATATTGTTCAGTTTAGGATTTTTCCATGGTGCGAAATAACCACCAATTGGGCTACCTTTATCCCAACCGCCAACGTTAATATCAAAACCATGTTCTTCAGGATAGGAACCCTCACCACCTAAATGCCATTTACCAGCGAAAAAAGTTTTATATCCCTTTGCTTTTAACACTTCTGCAATTACTAGATCTTTTTGGGGTAACTGACGAACGTATTCGGCAGGTAATAGTTTATCATGACGTTCATGTTCACGCCATTTCTCTCCCGATTTAGCTCCTATCCAATCTGTAATTCCGTGTCGTGCTGTAAATTTACCCGTCATAATACTAGCCCGAGAAGGACTACACACACGACTTGCGGCATATCCTTGAGTAAAGATCATACCTTCATTGGCTAATTGATCAATATTCGGTGTTTCATAGAAGTTACTACCTGTTACACCCAAATCATGTAATCCTAAATCGTCAACCAAAATAAAAACTACATTTGGCTTTTTATTTGCTGAGAGATTCTTTCGTTGGCAGCCAGCTAAGGTTAAACTGGCTATAAAAACTAAATAAATGGTATTTCTTTGAAACATTGATTGGCTTTTTCCAAATATAGCAAAATCCCATTAGTCAAAATTTCCAAAAAAAAAAGTCCTTTACATTTCTGTAAAGGACTTTCGAAGAAGGCGGCTACCTACTCTCCCACTTGGTGTAGCAGT
>CANMAW010000008.1 GCA_947495915.1 Maribacter algarum (ex Lu et al. 2025) (nom. illeg.)
CTTGTAATGCTGCTTCACCTACAAAGAAATACTGATCAATGCTAGCATCGTTTTGCAATTCTTGTAAACTAACTCCACTAGCAAAAGGTGAACTAGAAACAAAAACGTAGAAGTTATTCAAGCGAGACTGTAAGGCATCACTCCTATTAAAAATGCTCACTTGTTCTATACTATATTCTGCACCTAAGTCTAATTGCCACCAAGGGTTAATTTCATTTGTGGTATGTTGCAAGTCTGCACTCCATGGCGAACTACCATTTGTAATTCCATCAATTGCCAAAGAGGCAAGTCCATTACCATAAGTACTTGATTGACTCGCTGTACCTGATAACGCCACATTGGTTAGCGCACAACCATCGTCAACATCAACCGTAGAATTTGCGGCATAATTACCATCATTACTTGTAACGGTAATGCTTGCATTACCTTCAGATATTCCCGTAACTAATCCGGTTGAGTCAACTGTAGCAATATTTTCATCACTAGAAGACCAAGTCACTGATACATCGGTGGCATCAGAAGGTGTAATGGTGGCTGTAAGCTGTTGGGTAGCACCAACCGCTAAAGTTAAAGTGCTTATATCAACACTAATTCCCGTGACTGCAATTGTTGCAACCTCAACAGTTATATCTGTAGAAGCCTCATAACTACCATCATTTGTTATTACGGTTATTGTAGCGGTTCCTTGTGAAATCGTCGTAACCAATCCACTTGAATTCACTGTAGCTACTGATGTATCACTTGAAACCCACATAACGGAAGTATCATCAGCGTTTGAAGGACTCACCGTAGCGGTTAACTGCTGGGTTACCCCTTCGATTAAAGTCAACGATTCTGGAGTAACCGCCACATCTGAAACATTTACTACTGGCGGGCCATTAAAAAAGTCAAAAGCAGTACATGGAATTACCTGAAAGGGCTCCGTACCATTTCCATTACTTGGTTTTCTCCAGCCAACAGATAAGTTATCACCACCACCACGTTCATTCATCAACGCTTCAATGTAATAATTTTGACCTGCAACTAAATCAATTCCAGCAGACTTTTGTGTAGCGAATTTATTCCATTCTCCATCATACGACCAATTATCATGGTATGCGATTCTTACTTTGTTATTTTCGCTATCCGTTGTACTTAAACTTAACTCCACATTATCATCCCCCGTTACCCAAAAATAATAAGTACCTGTTTCCGGTGCTTTTAATAGCCCTTTTACCCGAACCCCATAATCATCATCCACGTTTATTGGAATTCGAAATTCATCTAATTCATTAGTTTCACTTGGGTTGTTAGGAAAATTTGCATTAGCCCGTAACTCTGCCAATGTCGTACCTGGTACATTTGTAAAAGTTTCCATAATGATTCGGTCAGTACAAGGCTCGGGATCTAACTGACTTATCCAATCATCAATTAATTGCACGGCATTTTGGTCAAGCTTATTTTTTGCAATTGGAGGCATTCGTATTGCAGGATCTGTACTATTCACCCGATGATACAAAATCGATGTTTCAGGGTTACCTGCATCTACAATTTTTTCGTTAGGAATTCCCAACGGTAAATATGGAGAAGCGGTCAATAATCCTGTTTGAACTATATCAAGATTCAATCTCAAATCAAAATCACCACGGTTACCCGTTCCAGGTTGATGGCAATAAGCACAATTTAGATCCATATATGATCTTGCTTTTTCGTCTATAGTTGCAGTTACATCATTAATTGATTTAGAAGTCAATATGGTATTTGTATCAGCGTCAGATATCGCTTGATCCAATATACCCAAATGACTTAAAGTTACCAATTGATTTGCGGTGCGACCCGTTTCTTCATAGGTATAATCTTTATTCAAATAGCGTGCTCGCGTACCGAGTGTACCTCCTGTAGCTGGGTTGTGACAAGTAATACAATCAATGTTACTAGGATAGCTCCAAGTTTGAACTTCGGTACTACCATCAGTTTTTACAATATTTATATCTTCATCTAAACCACCTGTTAATAGCTCAGCGTCGGTTTGTTGATCATTCCATTTATAGGTGACAAAATAAAAGTTACCGTCATCGGCTTTAATTGAAAAACGTGTTTCTAAGCGTTTTGTAACTGTAGGATTATTTTCATTTATTGGCAATTCGAAATGTTTGACTAAAACCGTTCCAATTGGAAAATCCCAGTCCCCATCTTCTGAATAGTTGATCTTTTCAGCAGCCGTGTCATGGCTACCATCATTATTGTTTGGTATGGCCATCCAGCGTTTTTTTAACGCTCCGTCTGACCAAAAAGATTCCACCAAATCATAAGGTACTAGCCCATCGGTTGGAGTTAAATTTGAGAGGTTTGAAAATGCTCCTGTTTGAGAGAGAAATCTGGGTGTATTTCCGAAGCCAGAATTTTTTGAAGTAAGCTTGAATAACGAAGAACTACCCTGTTTTAATATATATAATTCTCCTTGTTTATCTTCTCCGAAAGAAATTATATTGGTAGACGTAAAATTTCCGTATTGCTCATAAGAACCAGTATTTATATTGACTGTGAAAATTTCTTCACCGTTACCGTAATCTGCACAAATATATTTTCCATGTAATTCTGGCACTTCGTTACCACGATATACAAACCCCCCGATGATGGCGTTTGCCTCTGCTCTTGGAAAGGACACCAAAGGTCGCTCATGTGGCATATCATTGTATAATTTATCAACACAGAAAGTACTATAATAAAGCCCCTCATAAAGTGGCCAACCAAAATTCTTACCCTTTTTGATTATGTTAATTTCTTCATGGCGTCCACCACCAATTTCACCAACATATAACTCACCTGTGTTACGGTCTTTTGTCATTCGGTGTGGGTTTCTATGCCCCATACTATAATATTCTTCGAAATTTTCGCCAGTGGGACTTAAAAAAGGATTGTCATTTGGTATGTAATATCCAACCCCAGTAATTTCATCAAAATAGCCATGATCATCTGGCATAGTTCTTACTGGCGGATGGCTTTTGTTGCTATCTTGATCAACATCAAATCGAAGTACACCTCCGTCTAGATTATTATGAATGTCTTGCGATTTTTTAAAAGCTGTTTGATCGCCTGTAGTTAAATATAAAAATCCATCATCACCAAACAGCAAACCTCCTCCCCTATGGGTTGTACCATACATTCTTAGTTTTAGCATAACTTGTTCCGATGATGGTTGCATCGTTAAGGTAGTCGGGTTCATTTCATATCTAGCAAGTATTAGAAAATTACCCCAATATTCTTCACTATTACAACTTTGGGTCGTATAATTATTTGGAAAATCGTTACTGTTTTGATCTTCTGTAGTGTAATAAACATAAACGTAATTATTACCCGGTGAACCATAATTCGGGTGTAATGTTAACCCAAGAAAGCCTCCATCCCAAACAACTCCTACCTTTTCTGAAAGGTCAATTACTAAATTTTTATTTGTTACTGAGGGAGTTTTATCAAACCAATATATTCTACCATCTCTTTGACCGACAATAATTTTATTACCTGTAGGCAATTCATTAAATGTCAAAGGTGAGTCGAATGATAAATTTGGAAACACGGGCTCATACGGCAAACCTTGTGGTAAACTTGCCGGAAAGTTATTATTCAAATAACTACCCATTGGTTTTGCATTATCTAAACCTGAACCAGCGAAAAATGGTATTGCGCTCATTAACAGAAATGATATTGCTAAAGCTAAATATGTTTTGGGGTTTTGTTGGAGTAATTTTGTATTCATTTAGTGTGGTTATGGTAGAATACACAAAGGAATACGATTCTGTCACACTATTAATTGGTTCTCGTTGTTCTGCCTCTAAATTCGTTAAAATGTATAATCTTACTAAAACTTATTCACTACTAAAAACTACTGCTATTCAAAGACTTACTACATAATTACACTATCAATACTTTGACCAATTTCAATTAAGCACTTGTTGAATTTTACCACAAGTGAGCATTTTTTTTCCATAAAAAGGATTTAATATTTCCTTACTATAGCTAAGCCAAGTGCCGCCAGAATTGTCATCAAAGCAATCACAATGCTGAACATATATCGTGGTATTGATATTCTTTAATTCTGCGGTTAAAACCATCATAATTTCCGAAAGATTATGAAATGACTTTCGTTGAATTTCAATATTTTTAGATTGAGAAATTAGAATAAGTGCCTTTTCAATTTCTTTTATTTCTAGCATAGATTTTTCCCCTAATAAAGAATTGCTTTTTAATTGGTCATGAAATTCAATGGCGTTTTCTGAGCTTAATTTATGGTTAGACTCGATCAACGAATTTTTCAATTTCATATAAGCTTCTAAAAATAGTTCAAAATTTTCTTTTAGTGTAACATTCACATTAATCGGTAATTTCATTTCCATAGCATCCATTTTATCTGAAAGCTTTTCGTTTTCATTAGTGGCTGACATCATAGATTTTTTACCTGCTAATTCTGCTGCCGCGTCTATAGTAAAAGTACCTTCTACCACCACTTCATCTCCTATAGCTAAACCATCGAGCACCTCATAATAATCACCAATTTGTTTGCCTAACTCAATCTCTTTAAACTCAAAAACAGGTTTATCTTTTAACGGTTTTAAATAAACCACCGATCTTTTACCGGTCCATAAAACCGCTTTTTTGGGAATCATAACTGCTGTAGATGAATTGGCTTTAGAGGTTAATGTGGCCTCTGCGAACATTCCTGGTTTAAGTATACCATTATTATTCTTTAATACAACACGCACTGCTACTGTACGTTTTGTTTCGTCCATAATTGGTTCAATAAAATTTACTTTAGCACTGATCTTATTTGTTGAAGAACCCTTTACATAAACATTTACCTCTTGTCCAACCTCAATATTATCTAATTGGTTTTCATACGCATCAAATACTGCCCAAACACTTCTTAAATCAGAGGTTCTGAATAAGGGGTCTCCTTCTTTATAAAAATCACCCTCGTTAGCAGAAACATTCACAATAGTACCAGAAACCTCAGAATATATGGGGAAGTTTACAATAGGTTTTCCTTGTGCTAACATAGTATCAATTTGAGCATCAGTCATTTTCCATAGCCCAGCAGTATTTCTTGCTGCGTCATATAGATTTTTATGGGTTTCTCGATAAGAAATTGACCCCAATAATTTGTCTTGCGCTAAATACAAATCTGGAGCATAAATAAAGCCTATTTTTTGTCCCTTATAGATTTTAGCCCCAATGGTATTCGCATACAGTTTTTCTATCCTTCCATCAAACAAAGATGTTTGAACAGCATCAGTTTTCTTATTAGAGTATATTTTTCCAGATAAACGAATCAATTCATTCTTATGGCTATTAACTGAACTAATTACTAGCGTTTCAGTATTTGCCAAAGCCAAGGCTTCAACACTCATTTCAAATTGAGAATCATTTAGTTCTGAAGAAATATCTTGTACTAAAACCAAATCCATAGCACAGACAGGGCATTTACCTTCTCTTTCATGAATCACTTTAGGATGCATAGAGCAAGTCCACTTATCCGTATGATTTATTTCCATATTTTGATGACTAGTAGCACCTGATTCTAAGTCACCAAAAAATATGTAGCCTAAAAAAAGACCTACCAATAAAATAGTAAAATACACACCAATTTTACGTAACATACTTTATCACCTATTTTTATTATAAACCGTTTCTTCTCGCCAGCAATACAATAATGGCACTACAAACAAGGTAATTAGAACCATTAGCATCCCACCCAAACAAGGTATGGCCATGGGTATCATTATACTTGCTCCTTTGCCAGTAGCAGTTAATATGGGCAATAAGGCTAATATAGTTGTTGCCGTTGTCATCAAACAAGGGCGTAATCTTTTTTTCCCTGCCGCGACTACCTTATTTCTTATGTCTTCGATATTTGCTGGTTGTACTTTGTTGAATGATTGATTTAGATAAGTAGCCATAACAACTCCATCATCAGTAGCTATACCAAACAGAGCTATAAAACCAACCCAGACAGCGACACTTAAATTTACTGTTTGAACATTAAATACTTCTCGAAGGTTTAATGAACCAAAATTTATATTTAAGAACCATGATTGACCAAACAACCACAATAATATAAAACCACCAGCAAAGGCAACTGCAATACTTGAAAAAACCGTTAATGCAGTAACAATTGATTTAAATTGTAAATAAAGTATAATTATTATCAAAAACAAACAAAGGGGTATTACAAACCTAAGCGTCTTTTCTGCCTCTAAATGATCTTTATAGGTGCCACTTACTTCATAGTTAACCCCGGTAGGTACTTTTAACTCATTTGATTTAATCCTTCTCTGAATTTCTTGTTCAATATTAAAAACAGCCGTTACCTCTGAAACTTCATTTAGCTTATCGAAAATTACATATGAGGTTAAGTAACCGTCTTCGCTTTTAATTTGTTGAGGACCTTTTTCATAATTAATACTTACCAATTCATTGATAGGAATAGTTGCGCCATTTGGTAAATCAACATAAATTGCAGCCAATTCTTCCGGAGAACTTCTGAGTTCTCTAGGGTACCGAACTCGAATTCCATAGCGTTCTCTTCCATCAATTACTTCAGAAATGACCTTTCCTCCAACAGCAATTTCTATTAAACTTTGAATTTTTTCAATAGACAGGCCATACTTTGCAATTTTATTTCGATGAATATCGAATAATAAGTAGGGCTTACCACTTACCCTATCTGCATATACTGATGCTGGTGAAATTCCATCTGTAGATTTAAGAATCTTCTCTATTTCCAACCCAAATCGTTCAACTTCATTTTGGTTTTGACCTTTTATTTTAATACCCAAAGAACTTCTCATTCCCGTTTGTAGCATCACTAACCTAGTTTCAATGGGTTGAAGTTTAGGTGCTACTGTTACACCCGGTAATTCTGTAACCTTTATTATTTCTTTCCAAATATCATCGGCACTTCTAATATGTTTTCGCCAGTTTCTATAATATTCACCAAAAGTGTCGGGCACTAAGTCATTTTTTGTTACGGAAATTCCTGATGAGATAAACTTTCCGCCTTTCGTTTCAAATTCACCATTATAATTTACCCTGAACTTCATTGGGTTACCGTTATTATCTAGAATGTATTCTGATTTATAATGAATTAAATTCTCATACATCGATAAGGGTGCAGGATCTAATGATGATGATGTTCTACCCGCTTTTCCGACCACATAAGCCACCTCAGGAATGGAAGCGACTGCTATATCTAATTTTTTTAAAACCTTATTATTTTCTTGAACACCTGCATGTGGTAATGAGGTAGGCATCAGTAGAAACTCACCTTCATCTAAACGAGGCATAAATTCTTTTTGCGTATTCAAAGCGATAACGACTCCTGAACAAATCAATACTACGGGAATTAATACGGCGATTTTTTTATGACTAAGAATCCAATTTAAAACACTCTCATAGTATTTATTTAAAAAATAAATTGGGGCTAAAACTATAATAATCATCAAGACCACAAACAAAAAATTACCAATCCAACCGATTTCATAGGCCAAGGGTCGCCAGTATTTTGCTAAACAGGTGGTAATCAAAATAACAGCAAAAACAATAGATGTATTTTGGTAGTTTTTATCGCTTATTTTATGGTAATATTTTAACGCTGCTAAAATTCCAAAAGTTAAAGCAATAAGTCCTAATAAATTGCCATAATACAGAGAGATACCTCCCAACAAACAAATTGTTATTTCAAATAAATAGTAATTGCGTTTGAAGTAGTTTTTATTTAGAACTAAAGCTGCAATTGGGGGAATTACAAAAACTGTGATCAGCAGCGCCACCAGTAAAGCAACTGATTTTGTAAAAGCCAAAGGGGCAAATAATTTTCCAGCTACTCCAGTTAAACTAAAAACAGGTATAAAACTTATAACGGTCGTTAAACCACCTGTTATTATAGCTCCTGAAACTTCCTTGCTTGCCTCTAAAATACTAATACTCAATGGCCGGGTTGGATTATTATTACGAACCCTAACAATATTCTCAGAAAGAATAATGGCCATATCTACAACAGTACCTATCGCTATAGCAATTCCTGATAATGCGACGATATTCGCTTCAACACCAAACAGTTTCATTATTACAAATACTGCCATTACAGTTACCGGTAATAATGCTGATATTAATAATGCTACCTTCAAATTTCGAAGCATTACTAACATTACCAACACCGTTATTAATATTTCTAACCAAAGTGCTTTATGGAGCGTTTTTAAAGTACCTTGCACCAAGTTCGCACGATCATAAAAAGGAATGATTTTTAATTTAGAAATACTTCCATCGCTTAAAACTTTTTCAGGTAACCCTGCAGAAATCTCATTAATTTTACTTTTAATGTTAGCTACTACTCGCATAGGATTCTCGCTATAAGAAGCAGTCACGACCCCTCCAACCACTTCGGCACCACCTTTATCTAAAATTCCTCTTCGTGGTGCTGGCCCCCATCTTACTTTTGCGATATCTCTAATATAAATAGGAGTAAAATCATTAGAAACAACACTTGTACTCTCTATATCTTCAATTGAATTAATATAGCCTAAACCTCTAACGAAATACTCCGCTTTATTGATTTCAATAGTTTGTGCACCTACATCACTATTACTTGACTTAATAGCTTTAACCACTTGCTCTAAAGAGATACCATATTGGCGCATTTGTTCGGGTATAACATCAATTTGATATTCTTTAACAAAACCACCAACAGATGCTACTTCAGATACTCCTTCTGTACTACTCAAACCATTTTTAACATAGAAATCTTGAATAGACCTTAATTCTTGCAAACTCCATCCTCCAGTTACTTCTCCGTTGTCATTTCTTCCTTCTAAGGTATACCAAAACACTTGCCCCAATGCCGTTGCATCAGGACCTAATTCAGGATGAACGCCCTTTGGAAAAAAATAAGAGGAAATTGTACTTAACTTTTCTAAAATTCTGCTTCGTGCCCAATAAAAATCAACATTATCTTCGAATATGATGTAAATCATCGAATAACCAAACATCGAACTACTTCGAACAGTTTTTACTTTAGAGATACCCATCAGCTTTGAGGTTAGCGGATAAGTGATTTGATTTTCAATATCTTGAGGTGATTGACCTTGCCATTCGGTAAATACAATTTGTTGATTTTCACCAAGATTAGGAATAGCATCTGTTGCCACTGCATAATTTGGCAAAAACGAAAACTTATAATTAAATGGTGATACTATGGCACCCAAAATTAAAACTAGAATTACAGCAAAAACTATAATCAGCTTATTCTCGATTACCAACTTTATGCTTTTGTTCAGCATACTTTATCGAATCAGACTTTGAAAAAGTGCAAATAAATACTATAATTTGAAAAAGTCTAAAAAAATTACCTGAGGGTGTAATATAATCGTTAAAGCATCCGTATTAATAGATTTTACACTAATTACGTAGTTATTACAACTAACTTTTATAATTTGATCACACTCGAAACCAATTTATTATGAGGTAGAACTGTTGGTTTCTTCTTTCGGCACTCGTAACAACAGTACAATTCCAATCAAAAAAAACACGAATAGAAACAAAATGGCATAACGCATGTTGTAATATGAATCTACAATAGCAAAAATAATCATCCCGATAACGATACCAATTTTTTCAGCAACATCATAAAAACTGAAGTATGAGGTAGAATCTTCTGTTTCAGGAAGAAACTTTGAGTACGTAGATCTGGCTAATGCTTGCACCCCTCCCATTACTAAGCCAACAAACCCAGCTGCAATGTAGAATTCAGTAGGTGTTTTCATAAAATAAGCATAGAAGCATAGACACATCCAAATTGCATTCACCACTATTAATGTCTTAATATTTCCAAATTTATCAGAAGCTCTTGAAGTTAATACCGCGCCTAAAATTGCTACCAATTGAATTACTAAAATACTTACAATTAACCCTTGGGTCTTTTCATCATTATCTGCCCATGCTATTTCTTTTTCTCCAAAGTAAACAGCAATCAGCATGATAGTTTGCACTGCCATACTGAAAACAAAAAAGGCTTCTAAATATCGCTTTAATCCTAGGTTTTCTTGTAATTGGCCCCATACACCCTTTAATTCTTTGAAACCGTTTAAAAGAACATCTTTCGTAACCTTATGACCTGAAGACACCCCTTTCGGTAATATAGCAAAGGTATATTGGCTAAATATCATCCACCACAATCCTACCGTTATAAACGATATTTTCATAGCCTCAAACTTGGCCAAATTATGTGATTCGTCAGTGGTACCAATATCAAAACCAAACCATTCTGGATACATCACCATTGCCAAATTCAAGATTAAAAGAAGTACACTTCCAAAATAACCCAGCGAAAAGCCTTTGGCGCTTATACGATCTTGCTGTTCTTCGAATGCAATATCTGGTAGGTATGAATTATAAAAAACCAAACTACCCCAATAGCCCAACAAGCCCATAAAATAAAAAATCAAACTGGTATGAATAACATCTAAATCAAACCAATATAGCCCAATGCAGCCAACACTACCTAGATAGCAAAAGAACTTCATAAAGACCTTCTTATTCCCAACATAATCTGCAATACCTGAAAGAATTGGTGAAGAAATTGCTACTACTAAAAAAGTAAAAGCAGTAACTATTTCAATTAATACTGTAGGCTTCATATCGAAGCCAAAAGCATTTACCAATTCATCTTCTGTAGCGAAAAGCGCGGAATAAAATATGGGGAAAATTGATGAGGCTATCGTTAAAGTATAAACAGAATTAGCCCAGTCATAGAATGCCCAAGCGTTTAATAGTTTTTTACTTCCTTTTTGTGCTATTGTTTTGGGCATAGATATTTATCATAAAAAAAACCGTTCATCAATAGATGAACGGCATTAAATATACAATATATAAAGCGTATTTTTTATTCAAACTTTAGTACTCCGAATTTAGCAGCTTCTTGTCTTGCTAAAGGAGCCCACTCTGTTAAATTTTGAATTCGAGTGTCGTTTGAAGGGTGCGTACTCATAAATTCTGGTGGAGCTTCACCACCACTATTAGCTTTCATACGTTTCCATAGTTCTGCAGCTTCATCTGGATTGTAACCTGCTATCGCCATAATCTGAAGACCAATACGATCTGCCTCAGTTTCATGACCTCTACTAAATGGAAGCATGATACCCAATGTTGAACCTAAGCCATATGCTTGATTAAACATATTTCTTTTTTGAGGGTCTTGAATGGCCACATTACCAGCTACAGCACCCAGTTGCTGTAATGTTCCGGCACTCATTCTCTGAGCACCGTGATCAGCCAAAGCATGAGCAACCTCGTGCCCCATTACAACAGCAACACCAGTTTCCGTTTGGGTAATTGGCAAAATACCAGTATAAAAAACAATTTTACCACCTGGCATACACCAAGCATTTACAGTTTCATCGTTTACCAAATTATATTCCCATTGGTAATCTTTCAAATACCCTTCATAACCATTAGCAGATAACCAACGTTCTGCCGCAGAAGAAATACGTTGCCCAACCTTGGTGATCATTCTAGATTCTGCGGTGTTTTCAACTACAGCATTTTCACCCAAGAATTGATCATATTGAGCAAATGCCATGGGGAATATTTGCTTGTTTCCATAGAAATTAAGCATTTTTTTTCCGGTAAATGGGTTTGTCTTGCACGCGGTAACGCCAAGAAAAACAATCAGTACAAGTAGTATTTTTTTCATTATAATTAGTGTTTGCAAAGATGAAATTTACAAAATTTTACTTGCCTATAAGACGTAGAACACTAAAATTTTTGCTTATTTCAATTGACAAGTTCTTTGTTAGCTTGACATCAGTCAAACTTACTTTTTCATTATCAATCTCTATGCCAGTAATCTTGAATGGAAGACCGTGAAACTTTAATTCAAAAGTATCATAGTCTGTTGTAAAGGTTCCATCTTTATATTGCTGAATGGTTAATTGATCTGGTTTACCAACAAGCTTAAACTTTCTTAAACTGTATCGACCTTTGGTATAATCATACCCATCTTGACCGTCTTCATACACGGTACTGTTTTCTATACCCTCTTTATAATATACGTCTAATATCAGTTGATCAATTGTTTTTTCACCAACGTATTGCTGAACCGGGTATTTAGGTATCATGGCTCCTTCTTTTACAAATAATGGAACGCTTTCAATATCTGCATCAACCCATTGCTCCTTACCACCAACCACAACATTGTCTGTCCAGAAGTTATACCATTTTCCTCTTGGTATATACATTCTTCTACCCAGTGCATTAGGCTCTTGTACTGGGCAAACTAATATCTGATCACCGAAGATAAATTCATCAGTTCTAAAATGTGTCTGCGGATCTTCTTGATCAAACATCACTAATGGTTTTAGCATTGCTACACCATTTTGAGAATAATCATAGAACATGGTATATAAATAAGGCAACAATTGATAACGAAGTTCAATAAATTTTCGAACTACATCGGTAACATCAGTATCAAAAGACCATGGCTCTTGATCGCCGTGATCACCACTAGAATGCACTCTACAGAATGGATGAAAAATACCAAGTTGTATCCATCTAGCAAAAAGTTCTCCGTTAGGTTGCTCTGCAAAGCCACCAATATCTGAACCAACAAAAGAGTAACCACTCATACTCATTCGCTGCATTTGCACATTGGCTAACCATAAATGCTCCCATGTGGCAACATTATCGCCTGTCCAAGTACAGGCATAACGCTGCGTTCCTGAATATGCTGCTCTTGTTATAACAAATGGACGCTTTGGATAACTATGCTTTTTCACACCATTATAAGTTGCGCGAACCATTTGCATACCATAAATATTGTGTGACTTACGATGCGTACTTGGGTTTCCGTCATTATTATGACGTGTATCTAAAGGTGCTGTTTTCGATGGCACTTCCATGACGGCTGGTTCATTCATATCATTCCATACGGCATGAACTCCCATTTCCGCCATAAATTCTTTGTACAATTCAGCCCACCAGGCCCGTACTTCGGGATTTGTAAAATCGGGAAAATGACAATCACCTGGCCATACTTTACCATGCATATATGGGCCATCTCCACGTTTACAGAAATAATCATTTTCCATGGCTTCTTGATATACCCAATAATCACGATCAATTTTAATACCCGGATCTATCATTACAACGGTTTTAAATCCATCGTCTTCAAGCTCTGATATCATTCGTTTCGGATCAGGAAAACGTGATTTGTCCCATGTAAAACATCGAAATCCATCCATATAATCAATGTCAAGATAAATGGCATCACATGGAATATTTAGATCTCGAAACTTTTTCGTTATTTCTTTTACATTACTCTCTGGAAAATAGCTCCATTTCGATTGTTGAAAACCTAAAGCCCATAATGGCGGTAATTCTGGTTTTCCGGTAAGGTCTGTATACAACCGAACTACTTTAGAAACTTCAGGACCATAGATGAAATAATAATTCATTTCACCACCATCGGCCCAAAAACTAGCCGTTGTACGGCGTTCATGCGCAAAGTCAAAATGTGTTTTGAAGGTATTATCAAAAAATATTCCATAAGCTTTTCCATTGTTTAGACCTATATAAAATGGAATTGCCTTGTATAAAGGGTCGCGATCTTTGCCATAGGCATACGAATCAGTAACCCAATTTTGTAATCTTTTACCTTTTAAATTTGAATGTGTGGCTTTATCTCCAAGACCATAATAGCTCTCACCAGTATGAGCTATTTTACTCATTTTTACAGTATTGCCGCCAAATTCATAATTTTCTTCCCAATGAAAACCTATTTCATCCTCATTAATAATATTACCTTCTGGGTCTGATATTTGAACGCGCATGGTTTTTTTATCAACCAAAACACTCATACGTATCGTTTTAACCAAATATTCAGTATCGGTTTCTGAAACTTCTAGCGTATCATATCCTCTTAAACCAACCTTACTTATAGCATATGAAAAATCAGGCTCAAAATCATAATTTGTTGCATACCTAAAACGAAGCATGCTATTTCTTAATACCGTTATTTGTAAAACAACACCATTTTCAGAGGTAAAATAAAGTTTGTCAACATCTTGTAAAAAATCAACGATTTGATTTGGGTATAAGTTCCCTTTATATTCTAATTCAGTGTTTGTAATCATTGTAGGCTTCTTTTAAGCTAAACACAAAGCAAAGGTTTCTGTGTCTAAAATCGAAATTATATAAGATGAAACTATCAAGTATTACGGTATCTTTACTTTTTTCATTTAAAAATTACCATACTCAAAGGTGGAATGGTCATTGTTATGGATTTTTTACGCCCGTGCCATTCTTTTGCACTTAGTTTTGATATGTTAGTATCAATACCAGAACCACCATATTTCTTCGCGTCACTATTGAAAAGTTCTTTCACAACCCCCGATTTTTTAGGAATTCCGATGCGATAATTTTCTCTGGCTACAGGTGTTAAATTCAACGCAATATAAATGTCATTTTTTTCATCATGGCCTTTTCTTATGTAGGTTAGCACAGAATTTTCATGATCACCATAATCAATCCATTGAAAACCTTCAGGGCTAAATTGCTTTTCGTACAAAGCAGGGTATTTTTTATAAAATGCATTTAAATCTTTCACCAATTGTTGTACCCCCGAATGCACCCCGTATTCTAATAAGTGCCAATCTAAACTTTGTTGAAAATTCCATTCTGATGTCTGGCCAAATTCACCACCCATAAAAATTAAGTTGGCACCAGGATGCGTATACATATACCCAAAAAGCACCCTTAAATTTGCAAATTGTTGCCATTCATCACCAGGCATTCGATACACCAAAGATTGTTTACCGTATACTACTTCATCATGTGAAAATGGAAGCATGAAATTCTCTGTAAACGCATAGGTCATACTAAAGGTTAAATCATTTTGATGATACTTTCTATTGATAGGGTCTTTTTTGAAATATTCTAAGGTATCATGCATCCACCCCATCATCCATTTCATACCAAAACCTAAACCTCCTAAATTAACAGGTTTAGAAACACCCGAAAAAGCTGTAGATTCTTCTGCTATAGTCTGTACACCTTCAAAACTACCGTACACCGCTTCGTTTAATTCTCGTATAAATGAAAGGGATTCTAAATTTTCATTATTTCCATACATATTTGGTTCCCATTCACCCTCTTCCCTTGAATAATCTAAATATATCATTGAAGCAACGGCATCTACTCGCAAAGCATCAACATGAAATTGATCTAACCAAAACAAAGCATTGCTAATTAAAAATGCACGTACTTCATTTCTTCCATAATTAAAAATTAAACTTTTCCAATCGGGGTGATAGCCTTTTCTTCTATCAGGATGTTCGTATAGATGAGAACCATCAAAAAAACCTAAACCATGCGCATCTTCCGGAAAATGAGAAGGCACCCAATCTAAAATGACTCCGATATCATTTTGATGTAATTTATCAACAAGCAATTTAAACCCTTCTGGCTCACCGAAACGCGAAGTTGGGGCAAAATAACCCGTAAGTTGATAACCCCATGAAGGATCGTATGGATACTCCATTATTGGCATAAACTCAACATGTGTAAAGCCCATTTCTTTAACATAAGCAACTAAATCATTTGATAAATCTTCGTATGATAAAAATTCATTGTCGTTTTTTCGTTTCCACGAACCTAAATGTACTTCGTAAACAGCGTAAGGTTTATCAAGACCATTTTTGTCTTTGCGATACCCCATCCAGCTTTTATCATTCCATTGGTATGTTGCATCCCAAATTATGGATGCAGTATTTGGCGGATGTTCACAATACCGAGCAAATGGATCTGCCTTTTCAGTTACTGCTCCGTGATTATTTGAATATATTTTATACTTGTAAATTTCCCCTTTACCTATATTTGGAATAAATCCTTCCCAAATTCCACTAGAATCCCAACGCACATTCAATTGATGGTCTCCATCTTGCCAATTATTAAAATTTCCGACCACCGAAACTGTCCTGGCAGTTGGTGCCCAAACAGCAAAATATGTTCCTGCTACTCCATTAAGAGTTATAGGATGCGACCCAAGCTTTTCATAAAGTCGATAATGTTTTCCCGATTTAAATAGATTGATATCAAACTCTGTAAATAAACTATGTGTTTGTACGTTGGCCATTCGCTGTTATTTTAATACAAAAGTAATCAACTTTGTATACGTGGTTATGGAAGTATAAATCTGTAGTAATTTTATTCGATCGAATTATACATTCCTCAATATATGACCAAAATTTTTATAAACTGATAAAAACGGAACGCTTTTTGAACTTAATTATTCAACTTTTAAAAAACCTCTTTATTAAAAATTATAATTATGAAAAAAATAACTATTGCAATTCTTGCATTTACAACACTTTTAGCGACTTCTTGCTCCGTAAACGGATTAGATGGTCGTGATGGATTCGACGGATTAGACGGTAGAGATGGTATTGATGGTGTTGACGGACAAGATGGTATTAATATTTTAGGACAGGTGATTGATATAGAAGGAGATTTTACTGCCCAAGATGATTATTCAATTTTTTACGAATTCCCTCAAAGCATTGAAGTTTTCGAAACTGACGTGGTTTTAGTATATATATTATTTGATCAAACTGAAGATAGTAATGGTGAAGCTGTAGACATATGGCGTTTGCTACCTCAAACTATTTTTCTTGACCAAGGTTTATTACAATACAATTATGACCATACCTTTTTAGATGTCAATATATTTTTAGATGCCAATTTTGATCTAGAAACCTTACAATCTGGTGATACAGATAATCAAATTTTTAGAATTGCTGTGCTACCAGCAGATAGTGCAAGTAAATCAAATGTTGACCATAGCGACATGAGTGAAGTACTTTCTAAGTTAGGTGTTGATGAAAAAGACATACAACGGGTAAAGTTGAATTAATTAATAGCATTTCATTAAACAAAAAAATCCTGTTTTCGACTGAACTCAGGATTTTTCAGTTTCATGCATTAAATTTGATAGGAAGTAAATTTATTCTCGACGAATTAAAAAAATTAAAATGATGAAAAGTATTGCTATTGCGCTGTGTTTCTTATTTCTTAGTTGTCAAGGAAACGCACAAGCAAAAAAAGAAAAAAACACAACAACAAATACCAGTAAAAAAACCGAATATAAAGTCACTAAAACAGAAGATGAATGGAAAGCATATTTGACAGATATGCAATACTACATCTTAAGAGAAGAGGCTACAGAAAATCCTTTCACGAGTGAGTTGCTTGATAACAAAAAAGAAGGTGTTTATGTGTGTGCTGGTTGTGATACAGCGCTTTTTAAAAGTGAAACAAAGTTTGATTCTGGTACTGGTTGGCCTAGTTTTTATAAAGAAATTGAAGGTAATGTTGCTTTCGATACAGATTACAAAATTGGGTACGCACGAACTGAAGAACATTGTAGCACCTGTGGCGGGCATTTAGGTCACGTTTTCAACGATGGGCCTCAGCCAACAGGAGAAAGGCATTGTATTAATGGTGCAGCTTTAAAATTTGTACCATCGAAATAAAGCATATGAAAAAGAGTTTCGAAATACTTCGGAATATTTGGTTGAAAAATCCAACAGTTGCTGTTGGATTTTTTTTGTGTGAAGTTTTTATTTAGCTGTTATTTACAATGAAAAGTGTAATTTTCTTTTCATGAACAACATAGAAGATTATTTAAAGAGTGTAATTTTTGAATTCAATCGGTACAAAACGTTAGGAGACAAAACATTTGAACAACTAGATTCAAAGGACTTTTTTTGGCAATATCACCACACAACAAATAGCATTGCAATTATTGTAAAACATTTGAACGGTAATATGTTAAGCCGTTGGACCAATTTTCTACTGGAAGACGGTGAAAAAAAATGGCGGAATCGAGAGCAAGAATTTCAAAATAATTACTTTAACAAAGAAGAAGTTATAAGTGCTTGGGAAGAAGGTTGGCATTGTCTTTTTACAGCCCTTAAAACCATTAATTCTTCTAATTTTAATAGTATAATAAAAATTAGAAACGAAGATCATACTATTTGTGCCGCGATTAATAGACAACTCGCTCATTATGCGAATCACGTAGGGCAAATAGTCTTTATTGGCACTATGATTAAGGGTTCTAAGTGGGTTTCTCCTTCTATTGCAAAAGGAAAATCAGCTGAATTCAATAACGAAAAATTTGGAAAAAGTTCAGATAGTCGTGAAAACTAACACCTGCTAGGCTTTAGATTTTTATAACATTAATTTGAATTTTGGTACTTGGTTTATGCCCATACATTTTTGTACTTTTGCACTCGCTATTGAACACAATCAAAGCTGAACTTAAAAAATAAAATATGAGCAATTTCGATGTTATTGTTTTAGGAAGTGGCCCTGGAGGTTACGTTACGGCTATTAGAGCTTCACAATTGGGTTTAAAAACTGCTATTGTAGAAAAAGAAAATCTTGGAGGAGTTTGTTTGAATTGGGGCTGTATACCAACTAAAGCACTTCTAAAATCTGCTCAAGTTTTTGATTATTTGAAACATGCGAGTGATTATGGTTTAACGGTTGAAGGATTCGATAAAGATTTTGACGCTGTCGTAAAACGTAGCAGAAGTGTTGCTGATGGAATGAGCAAAGGTGTTCAATTTTTAATGAAGAAAAATAAGATCGAAGTTCTTAATGGTTTTGGCACATTAAAAACCGGTAAGAAGGTTTCTGTGAAAAATGCAGAAGGTAAGGAAACGGAGTATGCGGCCAATCATATTGTCATTGCCACAGGTGCTCGTAGTAGAGAGCTACCAAGTTTACCACAAGATGGTAAGAAAATCATCGGATACCGTGAAGCAATGACTTTACCAAAACAACCTAAGAAAATGATTGTGGTTGGTAGTGGAGCTATTGGTATTGAATTTGCTCACTTTTATAACTCTATGGGTACTGAAGTAACGGTTGTAGAGTACTTACCAAGAATTGTACCTGTGGAAGATGAAGATATATCTAAACAATTAGAACGTAGCTTTAAAAAGGCAGGTGTAAAAATAATGACTTCTGCTGAAGTTACTGGTGTTGACACTACTGGAGAAGGAGTAAAAGCCACAGTAAAAACATCTAAAGGAGAAGAAATATTAGAAGCAGACATCGTTCTGTCGGCAGTTGGTATTAAAACAAATATCGAAAACATCGGATTAGAAGATGTGGGTATTGCAACTGATCGTGATAAAATTCTAGTAAATGATTTCTACCAAACCAATATTCCGGGTTATTACGCAATTGGCGATGTTACTCCTGGTCAGGCATTAGCACATGTTGCTTCTGCTGAAGGTATACTTTGTGTGGAAAAAATTGCAGGTATGCATGTGGAAGCACTAGATTATGGCAATATACCAGGCTGTACGTATTGTACTCCAGAAATCGCTTCTGTCGGACTAACAGAGAAGCAAGCTAAGGAGGCTGGTCACGATATTAAAGTTGGTAAATTTCCTTTTTCAGCAAGTGGAAAAGCAAAGGCTTCAGGTGCTTCTGATGGATTTGTTAAAGTAATTTTTGATGCCAAATATGGTGAATGGTTAGGTTGCCACATGATTGGTGCTGGTGTTACTGATATGATCGCTGAAGCTGTTTTGGGCCGTAAATTAGAAACTACTGGCCACGAAGTGCTAAAAGCAGTACATCCACATCCAACGATGAGTGAAGCGGTGATGGAAGCTGTCGCAGATGCGTATGATGAAGTGATTCATTTATAATTCAAGCTAAGGGCTTTTTGAAAAGCGATATAGCTGACTTGTTTTAGTTTCAATTATATGCTGCTGATTGTGATATGCAGATATTTGAAACTAATGAACGAAATTCTAGTTTTACGAATTATTTATTTGAAAAATAACTCCATGCTAAACCTGTTTCGAATAACATCAATTTTAGAAGGCATCTCTTATATTGCTCTGTTTGCGATAACTATGCCTTTAAAATATTTAGCAGACTTGCCCATGCCCAACAAATATGTTGGGTATGCCCATGGGGTTTTATTTATAGCCTATATTATTTTAGCAGTACTTTTTTGGTATCAAAATAAATGGTCATTTAAAAAAGGCATGATTTTACTTATTGCATCTTTATTGCCTTTTGCAACGTTTTATGTGGAAGAGCAATACCTGAAACCACTAGCCAGTTCACCGAAAACTTCATAATTCTTAGCACCTATTAAAGTTTAATTATTCGCTTTCTATTAGCTTATATATTTTTCCGTCAAAGTCGAGAACAAACAACTCATTCGTTTGATCGGTACCAAAGGAAGAAATATTAAGTCCAGTTTCGACCAGTAATTCATTTGTAGATCCATCTTGGCTTAATGCCCAAATACGACCACTGGCAAAATCAGCATAAATGTATTTACTAAAAAGTGAAGGACTATCTTGACCTCTATACACATAGCCTCCTGTAATAGAACGATCTCCATTTTCTCTAGAGTATTCAAATACGGGTGCAATTAAATTGCTTTGATCACAAGAACCTGTAAAACAGGCAGTTCCTTCAAAAAGGTTCCATCCGTAGTTACCTCCATTTTCAATTACATCAATTTCTTCAAGTTCATTTTGACCAACATCGCCAACCCATAATTGATCAGTTTGAACATCAAAACTCATACGCCATGGATTTCGTAGTCCGTATGCATAAATTTCTGCTCTAATATTTTCATCAGCAACAAAAGGATTATCTGCGGGAATGGCGTAGTTCAATTCTCCCTGCGTATTGTCAACATCAATTCGCAAAATATTACCTAATAAATTTGATCTATTTTGAGCATTTCCATCAGGGTCTCCTCCACCTCCTCCATCCCCTACAGCTACATATAAATAGCCATCAGAACCAAAGGCTATCTGTCCTCCATTATGATTGGTTTGTGGTTGCGGAATTTCAAGAAGTACTAATTCACTATTGGTATCAGCAATATTTTCATTCTCAGCTAAAACCGAAAAGCGTGACACCACTGCTAAATCTGAGATTGGCGTATAATGCACATAAAAATATCCATTAGATTCAAATTCAGGATGAAATGCAAAACCTAACAATCCTTGTTCACTAGTAGAAGCAATATTACCCAAATCAAGAAATGTTTCTACTAGTGCTACCGTCGAATCATTTTCAAAAACTCTTATAACCCCTCTCTTTTCTGCAACAAAAATTTTTGAATTGTTATCATTTGATACTTGCAAGTCTAAGGGTTGTGTAAAATCAATACTAGGAAATGCAGAAACTATTGAAAAACTAACATCACCTTCCATAGGTTCTTCTTCGTCAGCTTCATCAACAATATCTTGCATTTCATCATCCATAACTTCCGTATCTGTTTCGAATCTACTAGCATCGTTACTGCAAGAAATAAGACCAATAAACAAAATTGCGAAAAATGAAATTTTACTGAAGTTCATAACAAGCTATCTTTCACTTATATACGAAAGTATAATACTAAAAGATGTTAAAATAGAATGTCGATTAAGCGCTAACCTCTAAAAAGCTCATGATGGCCAATTCATAACTTTGTAAGCCAAAACCAAGAATTACACCTTTTGCTGCCGGAGAAATATACGAAACATGTCGAAATTCTTCTCGTTTATGAGTATTCGAAATATGCACTTCTACAACAGGGGTTTTGATGGCTTTTACGGCATCACCAATACCAACTGATGTATGTGTGTAAGCGGCTGCATTTAAAACAATTCCGTCATATGAAAAGCCAAACTCTTGCAGTTTTTCGATAATTTCACCTTCTATATTCGACTGATAGTACTCTAGTTGAACGTCTTTAAACTTAGATTGTAATTTAGCGAAATAATCATCAAAAGTCTGACTACCATAAACTTCAGGTTCACGTTTACCTAGTAGGTTCAAATTTGGCCCGTTCAATATTAGAATTTTCATCCTATAAAAATACTAATAATTATATCGCTATAAAAAGTGAATGTTACTCTTAAAACAACATTACAGAGTTTTGAGAACTTTCTAAATAGGAAATTAAAAAAGTATTAAATATCCCAAAAGCACAGATGAAAAAGTAAGGTCATCGTTAACGGCAAAATAAGAGACATTAAGTTCAGAAGTACCTTGTCTTAAATCAATACCTAAAGAAGGTCTAAAATATACAGCACCATCATTACCTTCATTTAATCCGACCGCATAACCAATGTCTCCACCGAATTTAAATCCGACATTTTTACCAGGGTATACGCGAAAAGAAGCCCCAACGGGTAAAAACTGTATGTTATCAAATTCTGTTTCAATGGCAATACCACTAGCAGTTACAGTTTCTTTTTCACCAAAAGCATTAAAAAAACCGGTGGTTATACCGATATCTAGAGCTTTTGCAACACCCCAATGATGATAAAGGTCTAATCCTAAGTTTAAACTGTAAGCATCAGAAAAATCACCTAAAACTAATCCTCCGTTCACTCCTGCTCTGAAATTTGTTCTATCCACATTACGTTGAGCATTAACAGCGATTGCAGAAAATATTAAAACAAGGGTAATTACGTACTTTTTCATGATTGGGTTGGGTTATGATTTCTTAATTGTAAAACTAAACCCTAAGTTATTGAACCAATAATTTTTGTTGTCAAACACACCTAACCGTCTTTAAAATGTCATATACTGTAGGTTTTATAAGATAAAAACATAAAAAAAACCGCTAAAATGCGGCTTTTATAATAATGTATATGTTTAATATCAAAAGAAATAATTGGCTCCTACTTGAAAAGCAAAGTTTTTAGTATTCGTACTTTCAATAACATTAGTAAAACCAGGACTTAATCTAAGGTTAAAATAAAAACTCTCATCTAGACGGTAACCACCTCCGAAATTTAACCCAAAATTTAACCTTTTTGTATTTACAGTATTTAAGTCTTCATCCCAATTATCACCTAATAAGACTCCTATTTGAGGACCAAACTCAACAGCTATTTCTTCAGTAATATGATATTTACCTACAATGGGTAAGTGTAAATAAAGTAAATTTAAATCTTCATCACCACCAATACCTGCACCTTGATACTGAATCATAACTTCAGGTTGCAAATAAAACTTATCAAAAAATGCCGGTATTTCAGCCACTCCACCAATATAAAAACCAGGCTTAGGGGTGATCTCGATATAATCTCTTCCTAAAAAAGTAGAAAGTGCGAAACCTGCTTTCGCGCCAAATCTTATATCACCTGTTGATATTCCGTTATTGGTATTACTAGTACCTTGAATTACTTGTGCTTTTACCCCTTGTAAGCTAAAAAAAGCGACCGATATAAAAAGTATAATTTTTTTCATAGTATTTGGGTTTAAAAAAATATTGGGTTATGATAGGTCATTCACTGCTTTTTAGAAATAAAATATTACCCCCAAGTTGAAATTATAAACTCTTGCTTGGCCTATAAAATCAAGTACCCCATCTGTACGACTAGTTAATTCTAGCGAATATCTGGCTTGTAATGAAAGATTATCTAAAATCTCATAACCCGCTCCAAAACCTAGATCAATACCTAATGTCTTTACACCAACAAAATCTTCTGCACCCGGTATTAATGAAATAATATCATTTAATTCTCCTGCACTGGTAGAAACACTTATTTGTGGACCTGCCTGCGCGTACAAATCTGGAATAACATAATATTTAACCATAATTGGCAATTGAATAAATTCCAAGTCACCAGCTTTAACATAGACTAGTTCTGGTTGTAGACCAAATTTTTCTCCAAAATCTAAGGAAGCAGCAGCCCCCAAGTAAAAACCAGTTCCACTTGCCAATTTACCTGTATCAAGGCTAAAAGGTCCAATTCCTACTTTACTATTAAGGCTCGAGTTAACTAATCCTCCCGTTACTCCAAACTTAAAATCATCTTGTGCCTGAATTCCCGAAATAAAAAGAAAAGACAAGGCAATCGTAAAAAATACTTTTTTCATAATAGTAATGTTCTAGTGTTTAATTCAAAGATAAAAAACTTTAGTAATCAACATGCGTGCCATGAAAGGTATTTCACTTCAAAACCAATTTTTCACGTTCATTTATGGTGCCATTCGAATTAAAATAATCGGATTGTTTATCTTTAAAAAATGAATTGGAATCAAGCCCGTACAGACTTTACAAATTATTTAAAAATTGAACGCGGGCTAGCAGAAAATTCAATAAACAGCTATTTAATTGATATTGAAAAACTAATTCTATTTCTTGAAGATAGTGATTTAAGTGTAGGTCCTATTCAAATTCAAAAAGAAACAATTCAACAGTTTGTTTATAGTGTAGCGAAAAAAGTTAACCCCAGGTCGCAGGCAAGAATTATTTCTGGTCTTAAAAGCTTCTTTAATTACCTCGTTTTTGAAGATTATCGAGCAGACAACCCTATGGATTTAATTGAATCTCCAAAAATTGGAAGAAAACTGCCTGATACGCTTTCAGAAATTGAAATTAATGAATTAATTGGTGCTATTGATTTATCTAAGCCTGAAGGTGAGCGTAATAGAGCCATGCTAGAAACCTTATATGGCTGCGGACTCAGGGTTACCGAACTCGTAAGCTTAAAAATTTCAGACCTTTATTTTGAGGAAGATTTCATCAGTGTAACTGGTAAAGGAAACAAACAACGATTTGTACCTATTAGTGAAATAAATAAGAAATATATCAACATATATCTTAGTCAAATTAGGGTTCACCAAACTGTTCAAAAAGACGCCGAAGATATTGTTTTTTTAAATCGAAGAGGTAAGCAACTAACCCGGGCAATGATTTTTACAATTATTCGCCAATTAGCAGAAACAATAGGTCTGAACAAAAAGATAAGCCCACATACTTTTAGGCATTCTTTTGCTACCCACTTATTAGAAAACGGTGCCGACTTAAGAGCTATTCAACAAATGCTGGGCCATGAAAGTATAACTACTACAGAAGTTTACGTACATGTTGATCGCTCTCACCTAGCAAAAGTCTTGCATCAATATCATCCTCGAAAGTAATTTTCTACCATTATAATATCTCCAATTTTTCTTTTAACGGATTTTTTATTTGAAAGTTGCTAAGCGAAAACGATGTAGTAAAGCCTTAGTAATCTCGCATATAGTTTATATAAATCTTTAAGTATATATTTAGTTTTCAAAATTGTAAATAATATGCAACATACATTACAACGGGAATGGTGGAAAGAAGGAATAGTCTACCAAATTTACCCAAGAAGTTTTCAAGACACCACTGGTAATGGGGTTGGAGATCTTCAAGGAATTATTCGGCGTTTAGATTATATTAAAAGCTTAGGCGTTGATATTATTTGGCTAAATCCGGTGTATCAATCACCAAATGATGATAATGGTTATGACATAAGTGATTACCGTAATATTATGAGTGAATTTGGCACCATGGCCGATTTTGATGAATTACTTGCCGGTTTGAAAGAAAGAGACCTAAAATTGGTTATGGATTTGGTAGTAAATCATAGCAGTGACGAACACTACTGGTTTCAAGAATCTAAGAAGTCGAGAAACAATCCGTATCGAGATTACTACCATTGGTGGCCTTCTGAAAAAGGAACTCCTCCAAAAAGATGGAGCTTTTTTGATGAAGAAAGTAATGCTTGGAAATATGACGAAACCACTGATTCTTATTATTTACATTGCTTTTCAGTGAAGCAACCAGATCTAAAATGGGAAAACCCAAAAGTTCGTAAAGAAGTTTATAATTTAATGGAATTTTGGTTTAAAAAAGGTGTTGATGGGTTTCGAATGGATGTAATTTCTTTTATCTCAAAAGATATAAATTATCCTGAATTGCCAGAATCTTATAATGGAGAATTCATTCCTTTTTACTCTAACGGACCAAAACTTCATGAATATTTGCAAGAAATGAATCGAGAGGTTTTATCAAAATACGATATCATGACAGTAGGTGAAGCACCGGGCGTTGATGTAAACCGTGCGTTAGAATTTGTTGATGAAGAACGAAAAGAATTAAATATGTTTTTTCATTTCGATTTAATGAACTTAGATAGAACAGAAGGTGAAACGTTCGAAATGGCAAAAGAACCATGGAAATTATCAGAGTTTAAGAAAATTCATTCTAAGTGGGATGAAGTTTTTTCTGAAAAAGGATGGGGAAGTATGTTTCTGAATAATCATGATTTTCCACGTACCGTAAGTCGATGGGGAAACGACTCTAGAACTCACTGGTATAACTCAGCTACTATGCTTCAAACTTTTTTACTATCAATGAGAGGTACTCCTTTCTTTTACTACGGTGAAGAAATTGGAATGACCAACATAAAATTTGAACACATTTCAGAATATAAAGACATTAATACCTTAAATCGTTATAAACTAGAAAAACAAAATGGTGGTGATTTAATTGCCTTTCTTCAAAATGAAAAGCATGCCAGTCGTGACAATGCGCGAACTCCTATGCAATGGGATACTTCAGCAAATTCTGGATTCACAACTGCAAAGCCTTGGCTTAAGGTTAATGAAAATTTCAAAGAAGGTATTAACGCAGCATCTCAAGAAGAAGATAAAACATCAGTACTCAACTTCTTTAGAAAAATGGTGCAAATTCGAAAAAACCATAAAACACTAATTTACGGTTCATATAACTTAGAACTCGCCGAAAATGAGCAGGTTTATGCATATACTAGAACTTTAAATCATGAACGATACTTGGTACTTTTAAGTTTTTCAACTAAAAAAACTGTTGTAGCTTTTGAACATTTAGACTTCACTAAAGTAGAGCTTATCATCTCTAACGACGACATTTATAAAACGGGTCGATTAAAGCACTTTGAATTGATGCCTTATCAAGCTACCATCTACCAGCTGTTATAAACAATATAAAAAATGACACATTGATTGACTATCTTTAACAAAAGATAACTACCAACATTATAATTGATTATGAAAAACAAAATAAGCTTGATTATTTGCGTAATGTTTTGGTTAACATCACTAAGCGCACAGAAGAAAACCACCGATGTTTTAAAAAAATTAGATAGTCAATCTGAGGTTTATGGCACTATTGCTCAAGAAATTTGGGATTTAGCTGAAATGGGGTACCAAGAGGAGAAAAGTGCAGCCTTACTTCAAACTACGTTAAGTGAAGCAGGGTTTTCTATAAAAACGGGTGTAGCCGAAATTCCCACAGCATTTATTGCAGAATATGGTAATGGTTCTCCTGTAATCGCAATTTTAGGAGAATACGATGCCCTACCCGGACTTTCACAAGAAGCGGTGGCCGAAAAAAAATCTGCAGGTAAGATTGCAGGTCATGCTTGTGGTCATCACCTATTTGGTACGGCATCTACTGCAGCTGCTATTGCAGTTAAAGATTGGATGGCAGCTAATAATACTAAAGGTACTATTCGTTTTTACGGTACGCCTGCTGAGGAAGGTGGAGGAGCCAAAGTTTATATGTCACGTGCCGGTTTATTTGACGATGTTGATGTAGCATTGCATTGGCACCCAGGGTCTCAAAATGCAGCTAGCGCTGCAGCCGCATTATCTAATATTTCTGCAAAATTCCGCTTTTATGGAGTATCAGCACATGCTGCCGGAGCCCCGGAAAAAGGGCGCTCTTCTTTAGATGGTATTGAAGCTATGAACAACATGGTGAACCTAATGCGTGAACACATACCACAAGAAACGAGAATTCATTATGTAATAACTGATGGTGGCAAAGCACCTAATGTAGTACCTGATTTTGCCGAAGTTTACTATTATGCTAGACATAATCGTCGTGATGTAGTAAAAAGTATTTTTGACCGTATTGTTAAAGCAGCAGAAGGAGCTGCTTTAGGAACAGAAACTACAATGGACTATGAAATAGTCAATGGTGTACATGAGTTATTACCTAATTTAACCTTACAAAAACTAGTACATAAAAATTTGTCACAAGTTGGTGGTATTGAATATTCTGAGGAAGAAAAACTATTCGCAAACAAAATAGCTAAGAGTTTAGGCCAAGAAAAAGCCAATTTAGCAATTGCTAAAAACATTCAACCTTATAAGGAAACTGCTAAAGCATATGGATCTACAGATGTTGGAGATGTTAGTTTTGTAGTTCCAACGGTAGGTTTTGGTACAGCAACTTGGGTACCTGGTACTTCTGCTCATAGTTGGCAAGCTGTTGCCGCTGGTGGTACAAGTATTGGCAAAAAAGGAATGATGGTCGCTGCTAAAACCCTTACTCTAACAGCCATTGATTTATTCAAAAACAAAGATTTAGTAGCAAAAGCGAAGCAAGAATTTATAGAAAGACGTGGTGTTGACTTTATTTACACGCCCCTATTAGGAGATCGGCCACCCGCTTTAGATTACAGAAAGTAATACTAACAAATTACATATCAAGGTTTTATACTCACAATTAAAAGATAGTGATATAAAACCTTAATTTTTATCTCGAATAAGTGTAACATAAAGTATAAACTGAATACCAATAGTTCATACCTCCAACCGAATACGTGAATAAAGAACTGGAACATCAATTTGTTACGGAACTTGAGAACAATCAAAATATTGTTCACAAGGTATGTACGTTGTATACCAATGACAGAGATTCGCACAATGATTTATTTCAAGAAATAACCATTCAATTATGGAAAGCTTATCCCAAATTTCGTGGTGATAGTAAGTTTAGTACTTGGATGTATCGCGTAGCATTAAATACCGCGATAACTTTATATCGTAAATCAAAAAAGCGAATTAATACACAAGATTACGAGTCGGTCATATTTAAAATTAAGGCTGAAGAGTATGATCCAACGGAAGAAGAACAATTAAAGTTAATGTATAAGGCAGTAAAGCAGCTAGGAGACATTGACAAAGCGTTAGTTTTTCTGTATTTAGAAGACAAAGACTATCGAGAAATCTCTGAAACACTTGGTATTTCAGAAGTGAATGCTCGCGTGAAGATGAATCGAATAAAAAATAAATTACGAACCATATTGAATCCGTAGGATTATGATGGACGAATTAGAATTACTTAAAAAAGACTGGCAAAAGAAAGAAGAACATCTTCCTAAATTGTCTTACAATGAAATCTATACCATGATTTGGAAGAAGTCTTCTTCTATCGTGAAATGGATATTAATCATCAGTATTTTAGAAATCGTTTTACCGCATTTGCTGTACTTAATTCCTTCAATGCAAGATGGGTTAGATTTTTATGAGGAAGCTGGTGTTACCTCCTATTTTTTAGGTTTTTCAATCTTTTACTATGCTGGGGTTGCTTATTTTATTTTCCAATTTTATAGAAATTACAAAGAAATTTCTGCTTTAGATAGCGCTAAGAATTTAATGCGTAGAATAATCAAGACTCGAAAAACTGTAAAATATTACGTACTATTTTCATTATCGATGTGTTTGTCAATGTTTGTGGTTTTAGCCTTTTTTATCTATTTCAACGATGATTTCATTCTTTCTTTTCAAGAAGCAACTGCAAAGGCAAAAACCATTAATATTGATAAAATTAGAACCGCTGTTATGTGGACCCTATTAATTGGAGGAGTTGTATTTACTGCAGTTTTAGGTGCTATATACTTTTTACTGTACGGCCTGCTACTACGTAAACTCAATAGAAATTACGCTGAACTAAAAAAGCTAGAAATCTAGTTGTTTTTAGCGCTATATCTTCTGGCTTGATTTTCTTCTTCGTATGCTAAAAGGTCTTTTTTTGAGATTACCTTCAAGAAAGAAGGGTGTTGCTCAATAGCGTATTCAAGTTTTTCAATAATAGCGTCAAAAGATTCATTCTCATAATCAATTTCTAACGGCTCTTTAATCACCATTGATTGCAGAATTCCTTTTTTCTTAACCCGTAATCCCTTTTTATCAAAAGAGCGACGAAACCCGTCTATTACTACCGGAACAACGACTGGCTTATACTTTTTAATGATGTGAGCTGTACCCTTTCTTAAGGGTTTCCAAGGGGTTGTTGTTCCCTGCGGAAATGTAATTACCCAACCGTCTTCAAGTGCACGACCTATCTTTGAAATATCAGTCATCTTCACCTGTCGATTTATATCTTTACCTTCAGAACGCCAAGTTCTTTCAACACTAATTGAACCAGCATACGCCAATATTTTGGTAAACGTACTTTTCTTCATCGTTTCAGCAGCAGCGATATAATATACATTCAATTTCGGATTCCATAAATATTGAATACCCTTTATAGAATCTTCTCTACCTTTTAAACTAGCATTAAAAACGTGAAACATAGCCACAACATCAGCAAAATAGGTCTGATGATTACTTACAAAAAGCACATTTTTTTCGGGTAAGTTTCGAATAATCTCAGAGCCCTCAATCTCTAGTTTATTGAAGCGTTTGTAGCGTTGATGGGTCATAATTCCCAAAATACGAATGAGCCATTTTTTTAAAAATAAAATATGCCCAAAAGGATTTTCTTTAAATAAACCCATAGTTTTTCTTGAGTGGTAATGTGTGCAATTTACAAAATGTGCGTTATAAAACTTGTTTCAATAGCTCTTTAACCTCGTTTAGCATCATAGCAGTAGCCCCCCAAACCGTGTAACCATTTAATTTAAAGGCTGGTACAGCTATGTTTTTAGCATAAGATGTTGATAAAATTTGTTCATTCACATTGGCATCATTCATAAAATCAATCAACGATACTTCTACCAAGGCCTCAACTTCAGAAGGCTGAATTACAAAAGGTTCTGGTTCTGCATACAAACCAATGAATGGTTGCACTTCAAAATTACTTGGCGGAATATAAACTTCGCTCAGCTGTTTAATAACCTCAACTCGTTTTGGATGCACTCCAACTTCTTCATGTGTTTCACGTAATGCTGTAGCCTTCAGGTCAACATCATCTAGTTCTACTTTACCACCAGGAAAAGCGATTTGATTAGAATGTACCCCTTTATAAGTTTTACGAAGTATAAGCAACAAATGAGTGTACCCTGATTTAGGGTAAAATAAGGCCATCACTCCTGCTTTTTTTGCTTTAGACCTATCTTCTTTTAAAGCCCTTAATTCTTCAACTCGCCCTTCGGGGGCCATTTTAAAATGCGCTTCTACCCCTAATAAGGGTAGATTTTTTATTTTTGGAATCTGTTGAGAAAATAAAGAAAAGTTCATGCTGGTGAAACCTATACCTTTAGTTACAATAATAATAATATTATTATTCTTAGGAGGATGTAAAGATAATCCTCCTGTACCAAAATCTACTACTGAACCAACAATTACCGTGCTCGATTCCAATACTGTTGAAAGTATCATCTCAGAACCCGAAGAAGAATTTAAGCTAACTGAAGAAAACGCCATCGAATTTTTCTTTGAGTATCAGCAAGATCTTAAAGTTGACAAAGTAAAATTAACCACCAGCATGGGTAGCTTTACGATTCAACTTTATGATAATGTACCGTATCACAAGGCTAACTTTATTTTTTTAACGAGAGCTGGTTATTTTGATGGCACTCAATTTCATAGGGTGGTTGAGAATTTTATTATTCAAGGTGGAAATGCAGATGATAAGGCTACCGCAGATAGAAGACGTAAAATAGGTCGTTACTTATTACCGCCCGATACCAGAAAAGGGTACAAACACCATAGAGGTACTATTTCAATGCCTAGTAGTGAAAGTGACAACCCACATAAATTAGCTTCACCCTACGAGTTTTTCATAGTAGTCACCAATCCTGGGTCCTATCATTTAGATGGAGATTTTACTCCCTTTGGTAAAGTTATTCAAGGTATGGATGTTGTAGATAAAATCAATAAAGTACGTGTAGGTAAAGGAGACTGGCCTGCTAAAAATGTCTACATTGAAAAGGCAGAGGTTTTGGAATGATTACCAATTATCGGTAAATATTCGGAAGTGAAATTTTAAATTTCACAGCTAGCACACGTATCACAATAATAACTAGTATTGCACCTACATACGCGTAAGTTGCTTGAAAAGGTAACTTTTGAAGTAAAAAGTAACTTGCTCCGCCTAAAATACATGCTGTGGCGTAAATCTCTTTTCGAAAGATTACAGGAATTTCATTACATAAAATATCTCTAATAACACCACCAAAACTTGCAGTCATCGTACCCAGAGCAATACACATAACGGGTGTTAATTCTGCAGCCAGCCCCTTCTCGATGCCTACCATAGTAAACAAACCGATACCTATAGTATCAAAAAGAAAGAGTGTCTTTCTTAAGTATTTTAGTTGATTTACGAAAATGACCGCTAAAACAACACTGCAAAGAACTACTATTAAGTAGGTATAATCGCGCATCCAAACTACCGGGGTATTTCCAATTAGTACATCTCTTAAAGTACCACCACCAATAGCAGTGACAAATGCAATAATAAATACACCAAACATGTCTAGTTTTTTATCCATAGCCACTAATACACCAGATATAGCGAATGCAATGGTTCCTAAAACGTCAATGGCTAAATAAAACATGTAGTAAGGTCATTGATTTTGTAATACAAAAATAACAGTTGCACGTTGAAGTTATCTCCACAAAATCAATTAATATCCCTAATAACAAGAACAGTTTTAAACTTTTTGAGTGTAGAAGTTATAATCTTTCAAAACCATATCAATATATTGTTTATCGTAGAGTTCTGATTTTGTACCTATTACACTTTCAATCTTATCACGAAGTACTTTAAGTGTTTTAAAATCATTGCTTTTTTTAGCAATTAAATACGTGTCTTTTATTAATCGTACATCTTGATCATTCAACAAGGTAACCGATGTAAAGTTGGGTTCGTAATTTTCATCAACTTCCTCTAAAATAGTATGTGAAACCTTGGTTTTATTTTTATTTGTTATGACCACCGTTCCGGCAGCGGCATCGCCAACTCTTTGTCCCCTATCAGAAAATAAAATAGCTAAAATACTTACAGCACCCATTGCTGGTGATGTAATCCAAATATCTACCAAACGTAGCATCCAACGCACTAAATAGTTTGACCAATGTACAGGGCTTCCATCTAATCGAACCACCCTAATTTTCAAAATCATTTTACCAACAGTTCTACCATTAAACAGGCTGTGCATCAATAAACTATAACACATTGCAGGAAGAAAAATAAGACTTACTAAGCCTATAGTAGTCCAACGGTCATCAAAAACAAAATCAATGGCATCTCCGATTAAACTGACGAGATAAGCGTACAAATAGATTATAAAAGCGTCAATAAAAAACGCTAAAATTCGTTCTCCAATACCAACTATGGTATACGTTAAGTTAACATTTTGCGTTGTATTGATTTGAAGATTGTTCATTAAGTACTAATTTTAATTTCTAAGTAAGAAAATTTATGCGAGAGGCTGCTTTTGTAAAGCAAAATAAAGAAAAATGGATAGCATTCGAAAAAGCTATTAGTTTCAACTCAAACATTGATCCCGATGAATTAGCTAATGGCTATATTCAACTTACCAATGATTTGGCCTATGCACAAACGTATTACGAAAAAAGTAAGACTTTATTGTACTTGAACTCTTTGGCTTCTCAAGCACATCAAAAAATTTATAAAAACAAAAAGGAAAGTCGTAACCGCATTGTTAGCTTTTGGAAAACAGAGTTTCCCATGTTTTTTAAGCAATACCATAAAACCTTAGGAATAACTTTTTTAATCTTTATGGTTGCTGTTGCCATTGGCAGCATTTCAGCTATTCATGATTCCACTTTCGCCCGTTTAATTTTAGGTGATGCCTATGTCAACGAGACCCTAAATAACATTGCTGAAGGCGACCCCACTGCAATTTATAAAGGCGGAAGTGAAATAGGTTCTTTTTTAGGTATTACCATCAATAATATACGGGTAGGTTTCTTGGCTTTTGCTCTTGGTGCTCTTTTCAGCGTTGGTACCGTTTACGTGTTGTTTATAAACGGGGTAATGCTTGGCACATTTGTCACCTTCTTCTATACCAAAGGAGTGTTCTTAGAAGCAAATAGACAAATTTGGTTACATGGTACTATTGAAATTTCGGTCATTGTCATAGCGGGTTGTGCCGGCTTGATTATGGGCAATAGTTTTCTTTTTCCAAAAACATTTTCACGTAAAACATCATTCATGAAAGGTGCTAAAGACGGGTTAAAAGTAGTGGTAAGTACTATTCCGTTTTTTATTATCGCAGGCCTAATTGAAGGTTTTATTACCCGCTATTCAAATATGCCCAACTGGTTAGCGTTTCTAATTATAGGGGGCTCCCTATTTTTAATTATTTATTACTATATCCTTTACCCTATTATACTAAACCAACAACATGCAAATCAAACCTCCGAATCGGTATATAGAACTTAAAATAAATCGAGATTTTGGTGATATTATCACCACTTATTTTGAGTTTTTAAAACAAAATCTTAAAAAATTCACCAATATCTTTTTAAGTTATAATGGTATTTTTTTAGTGGGTTTACTTGTCGTAAGCTATTTATTAGTTACGGGTTTTGTAGGTATGGTAACCTATGAGAACACTTCTGGGTTTGGAAATAATATGGGTACTGATATTGATGATTATATGGTTTACTTCATTGCTGGAGGAATCTTGTATCTGATTATATTTATCATAGTAGCTGTTTTAAATTATAGCATGGCAGGTGCCTACATGGTGAAATATGAAAACGAGGAAGGCCCCAATTTTGAGAAAAAAGATGTTTGGAGCTTTATTAAAGAACGTTTAGGAAATATCATTGTTTTTGTATTATTGCTTGGCGTTCTATATTTAGGAATGTTCATCGTCAACTTTATTCTTCTGATAATTCCGTTTGTTGGCATATTCGCCCAATATATTCTTCAATTTTTTGTTACTGCTTGGGTCGGAGTTTCTTTTTACTGTATGCTTACAGAAAATAAAGGAGTGACAGAGTCTTTTGGCGAAGGCTGGAGATTGGTTACGAAAAGCTTTTGGAAATCTGTAGGGGTTAATTTTATTATGTGGATTCTGAATGTACTTTTATTAATGTTAGTTTTAATGATTCCGGGAGGTATTATTAGTTTTTACACCTTTCATGTTATTGATACTGACATCGATATTTCATCGTCAATAATACCTACAATTGTTTGGACAATTGGTTTATGCTCCCTATTGATCGCATTCGTTTATTATCAATGTTTATCGCAATTTGTAAACTGCATTTTATATAGTGCGTTACATGAAAAAACATACAACACCAATACCAGAAGTAAAATTGAACAAATCGGAGTTTTAGCAGAGTGATAAAGTCTTATATATTCATATTGTTATTCTTAGCCTCATTTAGTGGGTTTTCTCAGCAAACGATAGATTCCGTTAGCATTTCAGAGGATATTTCAAGTACTCTTGAACCACGCTCTTATGAAGAAAAACTAAATACAAAATATGTTGATGAGGAGTTTAATTATAGCAGTGCCGAAGGTGAAGCACAAAATATCATGGGCCGGTTTTTACGTTGGTTCAGAAATTTGTTCGGTGACATGTTTGGTGTTGATATTCCTCCCGGCACACTAAAATTTATAGAATATTTCATCTATACCGTATTTGGTTGTTTAGCCATATATTTATTGGTTAAGTTTTTAGTAAATGAAAACTTAGGTGCCGTTTTTTCTAAAAAAGCAACGCCATTAATTGATATTAATTTATCAGAAGAGCATATTGAAAACCTTGATCTTAATGCCTTAATCAAAGATGCAGTTTCGCAAAATAATTACCGATTAGCAATACGATATCATTACTTATTGGTTCTTAAAAACCTTTCAATGAAAAACTTTATTGATTGGCAATATGAAAAAACAAATCTTGATTATCAGCAAGAACTATCAAGTGACACCTTACGACCTAAATTTCAAGAAGTTTCATACCTCTACGACTACATTTGGTATGGTGAACAAGACATTGATCAAATAATATTTAACGCTGCACAAGATCGTTTTACAGCATTACAACAAAGCATTAGCTAGAATTGGATAAAAGAACTAAAATAATCATAGGAATTTTTGTGGTGGTCCTTTTAGGAATCATCACCACTGAAATTACGCGCCCAAAACCAATCAACTGGAAACCGTCATACACGGCTACTGACAAGATACCTTTTGGCTGCTATGTTTTGCATAGTGAATTGCCAAACCTGTTCCCAAATCAAGAGATAGTAGATGTAAATGCCAGTTTATACGAAAGCTTTGTAACCAGAGACACCTTAGAGCAATCTAATTATCTAATGATCAACAATGGCGTTGATTTGGATGAGCAAGAATATGATCAATTGCTTTCATATGTATCTCAAGGAAATGATGTTTTTATGGCGTCAAGCTATTTCGGATATTACTTGTCTGACACCTTAAATGTTAGTGTTGAAGCTAATTACAATGTTCAAGAAGATACGATTCGCTTGAGCATGACCAATTCAAAGTTTAAAAACAAAGACTTCTTATATACAAAGGGAATGTACAATCGACATTTCAGTAGTGTTGATACTTTAAACACAACCATTTTAGGTCATATAACCTTTTTAGAAGAAAAGCTTTTTGAGGTAAATGAAGATTTAGATCGTGTACGAAAACTACCAAATTTTATAAAAGTGAAATTTGGAAATGGGCATTTCTATTTGAACTGCACTCCCCTAGCCTTCACTAACTTTTATATGTTGGAAAACAATGAAGACTATGTGGCTCAAAACTTTGCCTATTTAAAAAATAAAAAAACGCTGTATTGGGATAATTATAAAAAATCTGGTCGTGTTGTCATTAAATCACCACTGCGTTTTGTTCTTACTCAACTCCCTTTAAAATGGGCTTATTATGTCACATTGGTAGCCCTACTTTTGTTTTACATATTTAGAACTAAAAGACAACAACGCAGCATTCCAGTAATTGAACCTCTGCAAAACTCTTCTATTGAATTTGCACAAACCGTAGGCAATTTATATTATCAGCATAAAGACTATAGCAATTTAATTAGCAAAAAATTAAACTATTTTCTGGAGTACATCCGAAGTAAATATCATTTAGACACTACAACAATTAATGCCAAAACTGCTAAAGATTTAGCGGCAAAATCAGGTGCTTCATTGAGCGATACAACCGAGTTAATTGATTTCATAAAACACCTTAAAAACAAACAACATCATACTGAAAACGAAATGATAGCCTTGAATAAAAAAATAACAGCCTTTAAACGATAATATGGAAGATAAAAATCAAGATCAAGAAAACATTCCACAGCATAACCCTGAAGACTTGAACAAACCAGAAGCTAATTCTCTAAATGAGAATGCGACAAATGCCGACTCAACTGGCATGGTTGGTTCTGAAGAAAATCCCTTACAATTTAATTCAAGAATTGACCTGTCAAAACTTAGCGAGGCTGTCAGTCAGATTAAATCGGAACTTGGTAAAGTGATTATTGGCCAAAAAGATATGATTGAGCTATTAATTATATCTATACTAGCAGATGGTCATTCTCTGATTGAAGGAGTACCTGGTGTTGCCAAAACAGTAACGGCAAAGTTGCTAGCCAAAACCCTTAATGTAGATTTCAGTCGTATTCAATTCACACCAGATTTAATGCCCAGCGATATTCTTGGTACAGCAATTTTCAATGTAAAGACATCAGAATTTGAATTTAAAAAGGGACCTATATTCTCTAACATAATTCTTATTGATGAAATAAACCGTGCCCCAGCAAAAACACAAGCTGCTCTTTTTGAGGCAATGGCTGAAAGACAAATTACGATTGATGGTACTGAATATGATATGGCACCTCCGTTTTTAGTATTTGCAACGCAGAACCCCGTAGAACAAGAAGGTACCTATCGTTTACCAGAAGCGCAACTTGATCGATTTTTATTTAAAATTAAAGTAGACTACCCGAGCCTAGAAGAAGAAGTGCAAATATTAGAAAGTAAACATCATCAGAAAAGTAAAAACTTAGAAGCACTAATAAACCCCATTTTAAATGCTAAAGAAATAGCTGAATATCAGGCAACAATACGGGAAATTATTATAGAGGATAATTTAATTAAATATATTGCCGCTATCGTTGACAATACACGTACCAACGCTAATCTTTATTTAGGAGCTTCACCTAGAGCTTCTATAGCACTTATGGAAGCTTCAAAAGCGTTAGCTGCAATAACGGGAAGAGATTTTGTAACGCCTGATGACATTAAAAAAGTGGCATCTCCAATATTGGCGCATCGTATTATATTGACTCCTGAACGAGAAATGGAAGGTTTTACTGCCGAAAAGGTAGTACAGCAAATCATTGAAGGTATCGAAATACCACGATAGACAAAAAACCAACAACCATTTGAACTAAAAATTTGAAACGACTCTTAAGAAATAAATACTTAGAAAAACGATTCTTCATCGTATTCGCCATTTTAGTAATTGGATTTATGTTGTCATACCTATTTCCAAATTTACTGGGTGTGGTGCAATTGTTTTTCTATATGGCAGTAATCGCTGTTCTAGTAGATTTTGTATTGGTTTTTATCTCTAAAGGAGCTATCGAAGGGGAACGTATCTTACCAGATAAATTTTCAAACGGAGATCAGAACCCTATCACCATTCGATTGCAAAACTCGTATTTGTTTAATGTTGGACTAAAAGTTTTAGATGAAATTCCACATCAGTTTCAAAAGAGAGATTTTGAAATAAACAGTCAATTAGCAAAAGGCGAAGAAAAAGTTTTTAACTATGAATTAAGACCTTTAGAGCGTGGTGAATACGCATTTGGAAATTTAAATGTATTTGCAACTTCTCCATTAAAATTAGTAGCAAGGCGATTCACTTTCAATAGTGAACAAGAAATACCGGTATACCCTTCTTTTCTTCAGTTGCAGAAATATGAATTAATGGCTTTTTCAAACCGTTTGATTGAATTTGGTCTAAAAAAAATACGTCGTATTGGTCATACGATGGAGTTTGAACAAATCAAAGAATACGTTCAAGGTGATGACATTCGAAATATCAACTGGAAGGCTACAGCCAAGAAAAACCAATTGATGATCAACCAGTTTCAAGACGAAAAATCACAACCTATCTATAGTATTATTGATAAAGGACGAGTGATGAAAATGCCGTTTAAAGGACTTAGCTTGTTGGATTATGCCATTAACGCAACCCTAGTAATTAGTGGTATTGCCATTAAAAAACAAGATAAAGCAGGTATGTTCGCTTTCAGTAACGATGTAGAGAATCGTGTAGTTGCAGAACGGCGAAGCGCTCAAATGAATTTAATTCTTGAAACGCTTTACAACATGAGAACGAACTTTGTTGAAAGTGACTATAGCCGACTTTATATTGACATTAAACGTAATCTGAATCACAGAAGTCTATTATTACTGTACACAAATTTTGAAACTCTTGATGCTTTGCATCGTCAATTACCATACCTTCAAGCAATATCAAAACAACATTTATTAGTCGTCGTATTTTTTGAAAATACAGAACTGACTAAATTTGCCTCAAAACCTGCTACCACATCTCAAGAAATATTTGAACAAACTATTGCCGAAAAATTCATTTATGAAAAGAAGCTTATCGTAAACGAATTGCGCAAGTATGGTATGCAGACCATACTGACTAAACCAGAAGACCTGACGATAAATACGATTAATAAGTATTTAGAAATTAAAGCTAGAGGATTATTATAAAAAATAAAATTCCGACACTAGAAGTTTTTGGCTATTTTGCTTAACATACTAGCTAAATAAAAAAGTCTAAATTCAATTTTGTCGTATGGGTAATCTTAAAAAAGTTTTCTTAGTAGTAGTTATAACGCTTGTTTTGTTTATTGCTTATTTACTGTTTAATACATTCAATTTTGATTCTAAACAGCTTTCAGTTGCAGCTGTCACTCCTGTTAAACCAAGCTCTACGGCTTTATTACATTTTGCTGATGCCCTGAAAATAAAAACGGTTTCTCCTGAAAAATTAACTGAATTTGATTCAATTCAATTTCAAAATTTTAATACGTTTCTGACTAGCTCTTATCCACTTGCAGATTCACTTCTTGAACATAAAACATTTAATTCTTTCAGTCATTTATATCACTGGAAAGGTTCTGATGCGAACTTAAAACCAATAATTCTGTTAGCCCATTTAGATGTGGTGCCAGTAATAGAAAAAAATCTTTCTGAGTGGAAAGTTGCTCCATTTGAAGGTGTTATTCAAGAAGATACAATTTGGGGTCGTGGTACCATTGATGATAAAGTGGGAGTTGTGGGAATTATGGAAGCCGTCGAACAATTATTAAAAAACAATTACAAACCAAAACGAAGTATGTATTTTGCGTTTGGTCATGATGAAGAAATCGGAGGCCGCAATGGTGCAGTAACCATGGCAAAATATCTACAAGAACAGGGCGTTAAGGCTGAATTTGTTTTAGATGAAGGAGGAGTAGTAACACAAGGTCTTGTACCCGGAATGACCGAAAAGGTCGCTTTGATAGGTGTTGCCGAAAAAGGATATCTATCGTTAAATCTAGGAGTGCGTATTGAGGGTGGCCACTCGTCAATGCCTGGTAAAGAAACCTCTATTGATGTCATGGCAAATGCTATAACTAAGCTCAAAAAAAATCCGCTACCAACAAAAATTACGGAACCACTGAAAGAGTTTATGGAATATATTGGTCCGGAAATGCCATTCATGAACAAAATGGTTTTTGCTAATAAATCTATTTTAAGTCCTGTATTATTAAGTGTTTATGAATCTACAGCGTCAGGTAATGCACAAATTCGAACTACGACATCTCCAACAATTTTTAATAGTGGCGTAAAAGATAATATTATACCCTTAACAGCTTCAGCGACGGTTAATTTTAGAATATTACCTGAAACCACTACCGAAGATGTAATCAACCATGTAAAAAATGTAATCAATGATGAACGAATTACGATTGAAAAAGGTGGTTTTGTGTCTGAACCTTCTAAACATTCAAGTCCAGAAGCAGATCAGTTTAAAATCATCAACACCACTATTCTACAACTTTTCCCCAATGTATTAGTAAGTCCTTACTTAGTAGTTGGGGGAACTGATGCCAGACATTATAATGAAATTTCAGATCACATTTATCGCTTCTCTCCTATTCAATTAAATAAGAACAATCAAAAATCGTTTCACGGCCTAAATGAACGCATTGCAATTAGTGATTTTTATGATTCTATAGCATTTTACATTCAATTGATTAAAAATAGTAATTAAGCTTAGCGACCAAAATAAATCAAAAATTAAATTCTAATGAAACAAAAAATGCTGGGTAGAACCCAGCATTTTTTGTCTTAGTTTGTCCGCTAATTATCTTGCCAACTGGTGGTTTAAAACACGTTGTTGAGAAATACGGTACTTTAAAATATTGATATATCGAAGTGCTTCTTTAATTTCGTAATCTGCATATGAACGTTGTGCCCATTCTAAAGCTTTGTTTAGATCACCGTTAATTTCATTGATTATTGCCATATTATAACAGGCTCGACCAGCAATTTTAGCATCTTCATTAGAGACTTCTTCCTCCCACAACTCTGCTGCACTATTCCACTGACCACTTTGTGCTCTTCTCATGGCAACTTCAAACTTATCGGTACCCTTAACAAAATAATTTCGAGTCACCCTTCTTGATTGTGGTGTAATTCTTTTTGCATAGTAATCTCCAATATGACTACTTGTTTCAACAACTTCCTCTTTACGGTTCATAATTGTTTTAACAGCTTTTATAGGATTAATACCCTGACCGCTTGACACCAAGTTATTATTAAAACTATATTCATCTAAAACTTGTTTAGTAGCAGGGTCATATATTCTCCAACCATTTTGAATGTTGGTTCTTAAGGTCAAAGCTACCGCTGGCACCTTAACTTTCACACCGAAGGCATTCGGAATTTCCATTTCTGTTGCTTGTGCAGAAGCTTTGGTATCAGTATCATAATAAGCTAAGGAAAATAAAACATCAACATTATATTTTTCACAAATAGCATCAACTTGATCCCAGGTTAAAGTTGCAGGTAAAACTCCTAAGCCTTTTCTAATTTCTGGTATATCTTCTAATATGGTAACCTGATCGAACCGATTTAAACGCTCTAATTCTGATTTAACAGATGCTAATGCGGCTTCTGCACCATGCTTGTCTAAATTCTTTCCTTCAGCTGATAAAATTTTATCGATAGTATCAATACCACTATTACCTTCAGCAGGCAAACTTCGGTTGATGATACCAACATATAAAACATCAGAAGCTAAACTCACTGGAGCTGGTTCTACCGCACTCATTGTCAATTGATTGGTAGCACTACAAGAGCCTAACAATAGTGCAGTGATTAAACATGCAAATATTCTATTAAATAATTTCATGGGAAGTAGGTTTTCAAAAATTTGGTTACAAGAGCTATATGTTCACTAACTCACTTATTACCAAACAGATAATATCTACAAATATTGTATTTTGATTACCTAAAAAGAGAAGTTTCTATAATTAATTTCAGGTTCAAAAACTTCCCAACAGCTCATTACATTTTAGTTCTTTTTCAACCAAGCCTATATCACCGCATTTTAGCGGTTAAATGAATTTAATTTGCGATCGGAGTTATCACAATATTTCGCAATTCAACAGGGCCGTGATCGCCTTGAATAAGTAATGGCCCAGGTGTCGATTCATTATTATCTAAAGCACCTCCGGTCATACCTGGTATGTTTTGATTATCTATAATAGTCTTACCATTAGCTACAATTGTAACACGTCTTCCAATTAATGTAATATCATATTCTTGCCATTCTCCTGCAGGTCGGGCAACCATTTCATTGGGGGTTAATAAACCATAAATTCCCCCAAACAGTATGTTTGAAGGTTCTAATCCAGCATTATCTGCAACTTGTACTTCATAGCGACCACGAAGATATATCCCACTATTACTATCTTTTGGATATTTGAATTCTATATGAAGTTTAAAATCTGTAAATTTTTCATCGGTTACCAAATTCGATCCTGATTTCGGACTCTTCAACACGCCGTCTTCTACAACCCATTGATTTTCTCCCATAGCAGACCAACCTGATAAATCTTTGCCATTAAAAAGCACTATTTTCTTTCCCCATTTTGGGCTTTCATTATATGCCAATTTTGGCGTTCTTTCCGCCTTCCAATGAAATACGCTTCCGTCTGTATAGATTAAGGTGCCCTTTAAATGCTCACCTTCTAACTTACCGATTATTTGCATGTCAATTCCTTTTGGCTCCCACTGGGCCGGAATCGTAAAACTAAAAATATCATTAACCATTTTCACTTCAGAGATAGGCCTTGCACTACCAAACTTATAACAAAATCTACCGATGAGCGTACTTGTTCCTGAATGTTTAATTTCTAACCAAGAGGGTTCTTCTTTACCATTTTCATCAATTGTTAGGTTCCAAGTTCCTTCTAATTTTTTAGCGTCTTGAGCGAATGAATTGAAAATTAAAAATAAAAATACAGTTGCTGTCAATAGAAATTTTGTCATATTTATGAGTTTGATAAGGTGATCTTTATCGTAAATATACTGAACTCATCAAAAGAAAAAAACTACTTTTACCAACAACGATCAAGCTTCGACATACAACAGTTAATCACAATTTAATGAATAAAATATTAGCTCTTTTTAAATCGCAAGTTGGAAAAGACTCTTCTTCATCTATTTCTCCTTTAATGAGATGGTTAAACCCTGTTTTAATAAATGCTGAAGAAGGTGAACTGGAGTTTTCTTATGTTATTCGAGAAGACATGACCAACCCTATGGGTATTTTACATGGTGGTACTACAGCCGCTATAATTGATGATGCTGTTGGAGCGGCGGTGTATTCCTTAGGAAAACCAAGTTTATACACCACAGTAAATTTGGCTGTAGACTATTTTGCATCAGCCAAAGTGGGAGACACCGTTATTGCCATAACATCAATTGTTAAAAACGGCGATCGTATCATAAATACCTCCTGTAAAATTTGGAATGCTGATAAAACACGGTTAATCGCAAAAGGTCATTCAAATCTTATTAAGCTAGAAGACAATCGATAATTGCTGAAGATCAAAAAACACAAAATCATGAAAAACATCATACTGATTCTTGGTTTACTTTCTTGCATGACTACTTTTTCTCAAAACTCCCAAAAGGAAGATGTTCAAAACGTCATTGTGGCATTTTTTAAAGCTTTTCATGAAGCAGACACCGTAGCGCTTAAAAATACCATTTCTGAAAGATTGATATTGCAAACCACTTATCAAGACAAAGAAGGTAATGACCAGATTAAAACTGATGATGTTTCAAGTTTTATAGAAGTAATTGGTAGTGGGCGACCCGTTTCTGACAAGTGGGATGAGCGCATTAGTTCATATAAAACACAGATTGATGGCAACATGGCTCATGTTTGGACACCTTACGAGTTTTGGCTTGATGGTAAGTTTATTCACTGTGGTGTTAACTCATTTCAGTTGTTTCATGATAATGGCACCTGGAAAATCGTCTACCTAATTGATTCGCGTAGAAAATCAAGTTGTATCTCAAGTAATTAATTTTATAAAGTTTAACTATTTGTTACTTGTATAATTATAACGGTAACGCCTTTTTTTGATCAAATTTTCACCGACCCTTTTTTGTGCCTAACTAATTCGTAAATTAGACTGATATAACTTTGCAAAACATTTAGGTATGGATTCTAATTATACACGAATATTTATCGGTAATACCGCAGAAGCACAAAGCATAGTAAGTCGATTGAAGGATATTGATATTATAGCCGTAGTTAAAAATGAATCAGAATCTGCACGCTTGGCTGGGTTCGCATCCTCGATGCTTGATCAAACTGAGGTTTATGTACACAATGATGAACTCGATCGAGCAGAAAAAATATTAGACGCCTAAAGCAAAAAAAAACATTCTATGAACCACCTTTTTAAAAGCGGTACCGTTGTATTGTTTATTGTATTTTCTATTTTCTTAATTTCCTGTAATTCAAAATCAAATAAACCTATAGAAATTCCACTTACGGTATACGAAGACTCTATCATTGGACTAGAAAGAGCTAAAGAAGCACGCGAAAATATTGTAGCAAAAATGGCTGATGGTTTAAAACTTAACCTATGGGCATCTGATTCTCTGGCTCCTGATCCAGTCGCAATGGATATTGATTCTAAAGGAAGAATTTACCTCACTAGAACTAACCGTCAAAAAAATTCTGAGTTTGATATACGAGGTTATCAAGATTGGATGACACCTTCAATATCTCTACAATCTGTAGAAGATCGCAGGGCCTTTTTACGCAAAACTTTTGCTCCTGAGCTAAGCGATGAAAATGATTGGTTTCCAGATTTAAACGGAGATGGCAGCCATGACTGGAAAGATTTAACGGTAGAAAAGGAAGAAATTTGGCGCTTAGAAGACACTAATAACGATGGTTTGGCAGATGTTTCCAAACGTATACTAGAAGATTTCAATGACGAAGTTACGGATGTATCAATGGGGCTTTTGGTACGTGATGAAGATATATTTGTAACTGCCGGACCTGACATGTGGCGATTAAAAGACACAAATGATGATGGAGTTCTAGATGAAAAAAAGTCGCTTGCTAACGGATTTAACATCCATATTGGTTTTGGGGCCCACGGTATGTCAGGCGCAATTCAAGGGCCAGATGGAAAAATATATTGGGGTGCTGGCGATATTGGCTTTAGTGGTATCACCCAAGAAGGTGAAAAACTTCATTATCCAAATCAAGGAGTAATTGTGCGTAGCAATCCAGATGGTAGTGATTTAGAAGTTTTTTCGAGGGGGCATCGAAATACACATGAGTTTGTATTTGACGCCTATGGCAATATGATTTCCTCTGATAATGACGGTGATCATGCTGGTGAAAGTGAACGCTTGGTTCATATAGTTGAAGGTTCTGATTCAGGTTGGCGCATCAATTGGCAATTCGGAAAATATACCGATCCTAAAAACAATTCGTACAAAGTATGGATGGATGAAAAATTGTATTTGCCACGTTGGGAAGGTCAGGCCGCCTACATTATTCCTCCCATTCAAAATTTTCACAACGGTCCAACGGGTATGGTTTACAACCCAGGCACCGCTCTTGGTAAAGAATGGTTAAATCGATTTTTTCTTGTCGAATTTGTTGGTGACCCCAGCAGATCGCACATCTGGTCATTTGATTTAAAACCAAAAGGAGCTTCATTTGAATTAAAATCTGAAATTGACATGCTTAGCGGGGTTTTACCAACTGGTATCAAATTCGGACCTGATGGCGCCATGTATTTAGCCGACTGGATTACTGGTTGGGGGACGAAAAATTATGGCCGCGTTTGGAAACTAGACGTAACTGCAGATAAGGATAATCTCGAAAAAGAGCGTGAAGAAACCGAACGATTAATGACCCTTGATTATAGCGCACAATCAAATGACGAGTTAGCAAAATTGCTGAGTTATTCTGATATGCGCATAAGACAAAAGGCACAGTTTGAATTGGCGAAAAGTAGCTTTTGGGGCTATCGAAAATTTAAATCTGTACTAGAGGAGAGTAATAATCAATTTGCAAAAATTCATGCTATATGGGGTATTGGTCAAATAGCAAATGACGATTTAGATAAAGCGGAACCCCTCATCGCTTTACTACATGATTCTGACCCTGAAATAATTGCTCAAGCATTAAAGGTTTTGGGTGATGTGAGATATAAAAATAATGCTGACGAATACATTGATCTTTTACAACATGAGAATGATCGTATTAAATTTTATGCAGCACAAGCACTTGGTAGAATACAACATGAAACTGCCATTCAACCACTTTTAAATATGATTTCAAAAAATGCTGATCAAGATGTTTATTTAAGACATGCAGCAGTATTAGCCCTATCACGTATCGGAAAAGAAGAGCCATTACTTGATTTGGTAACAAGTGAAGATAGAAGTTTACGAATTGCTGCGGTCTTAATTTTAAGACGTATGCAAAGTCCCTTAGTTGCCCAATTTTTAAATGATTCTGACGAATATATTGTAACTGAAGCTGCCAGAGCAATCAATGATGATTGGTCGATTGAAGTAGCTTTACCAGCATTAGCACAACTTTTAGAGGAAGACCGATTTACTTCAGAGGCTTTATTACGTAGAAGCATAAATGCAGCCTTACGAGTTGGCGGTGAAAAAGAAATGAATTACTTATTAGAATTCGCTAAAAAACCAACAGTTTCTACCGTGCTTCGGGGTGAAGCATTAGCAGCTTTAGGCACTTGGGGTTCCCCTTCTGTTTTAGATCGTGTTGACGGTCGTTTAAGAGGAGAAATAACTAGAGAAACGTCAAAATTAAAAGAAGAACTTAAAAAAGATATTCCACTTTTTCTTTCAGAACCTGATTCAGAAATATTAATTGGAGTATCCAAAACATTGGCGAATCTTAACATTAACGATTTTAGTAAAGAATTACTTGCCGAAATGGCGAAAAACAAAGTTCCGGCAGTTCGCTCTGCTATGCTTACAGCTTTAGGTAATTTGAACTATGAAAATATTTCTGTTGCCATGAGCTTAGGTATGCGAGATAAATCACAGCAAGTTCGCGAAACAGCCATTGGTTTACTCCCTAAACTTGAACTTTCAAAAGAAGAACTAAACGCTATAATTGACCCTATTTTTAGAAATGGATCAACTGGTGAACAACAAAAAATTCTATCAGTACTGGGAGAATTACCTGCTGATCGCAGTGACACAGCCTTAGAAAAATTGATCGTAAAAGGTATAAAAGGGCAACTTGATGATAGTGTTATTCTTGATTTAATGGAAGCCGCCGAAGCGTCTGGATCAGAAAAATTGATCGCATCACTGGAAAATCTTAAGAAAGAAGGAAATGGCATTGAACCTTACATAGCAACACTATCAGGCGGTAAACCTTGGGTAGGGCGCAAAGTATTTAATCAAAACCCCATAGGACAATGTGTTCGTTGTCATGCCGTGGGTGGTTCTGGCGGTCAGGTAGGCCCCGCACTCGACCATATAGGCACAGTTCTCTCAAAAGAAGAGTTGCTAGAAGCATTGATTCTACCTAGTAAACGGTTGGCACCTGGTTACGGCACAATTTCCGTAACATTAAAAGATGGGCAAGTGGTTAATGGGGTTCTTGAAAAAGAAAACGAACACGAACTTATTATACGAACCTCTGATGCCGAACCTATGGAAATTGCTATGTCTAGAATCAAAAGTCGTGAGCATAGTATTTCGGCAATGCCAGCAATGGGTAAACTAATTTCCAAGCGTGAACTACGAGATTTGATCGCGTATTTGTCTACCTTAAAAGGGCAGGCAATAAGTACGTCTCACTAATAATTGAGCACTTCAGATTTCGCGACGTGAAATTCTGACATCAAATTATCTACTATTTGGGCAGCTGGCTGAATATCATGAATAATACTTGATATTTGACCAATTTCTAGTTCACCTTCATCCATATCACCTTCAAACATTCCACGCTTAGCTCTTGCACGACCCAGCAAATTTTTCAATTCGTCAACACTCGCAGACTTTGCATACGCGTCTTGAATATCATTATAAAATTTGTTTTTAATTAAACGAACTGGGGCCAATTCTTTTAAAGTTAATTGTGTTGCTCCTTCCTCCGCATTTATAACTTGGGCTTTAAATGCCTCATGCGAAGAAGCCTCAACACTGGCTACAAAACGTGTACCTATTTGAACCCCATCTGCCCCTAATATCATAGCAGCCAGCATACCTCTACCTGTAGCAATACCACCCGCAGCAATTATTGGTATTTTTACCTTTTCCTTAACTGACGGAATTAAGGTCATTGTGGTGGTCTCATCACGACCATTATGTCCTCCTGCCTCAAAACCTTCTGCAACTATGGCATCTACCCCAGCATCTTGAGCTTTTAGTCCAAACTTAATACTGCTTACTACATGAACAACGGTAATTCCATTATTCTTTAAGAAGGAAGTCCAAGTTTTTGGGTTTCCTGCGGATGTAAAAACAATCTTAACACTCAACTCCACAATGATATTCATGATTTCTTCCAAATCAGGATATAACATCGGTACATTAACGCCAAATGGTTGCTTGGTAGCTGCTTGACATTTGGTAATGTGTTCTCGCAATACTTCAGGGTACATGCTTCCGGCTCCGATTACACCCAAACCTCCGGCATTTGAAACTGCACTCGCTAAACGCCAGCCACTAGCCCACACCATACCTCCTTGCACAATTGGGTATTTGATCTTAAAAAGTTCAGTGACTCTGTTTTGCATAAGTTTTTAGCGTTACAAAAATATAGTTATGAAATAACTCCTGACCCTATCAACTCATCATCAACATACCACGCCACAAACTGACCTTCAGTTATTGCAGATTGCTTGTTTTCAAAATCAACATAAAGACCTCCATCTACTTTATACAATGTTGCTTTTTCTAAAACCTGACGGTATCTTATTCTCGCTAGAACGTTCATGTTTTGATCAATCGACAATGCTAAATCAGACCTTACCCAATGTAATTCTTCGTCAGATACGTACAATGTATTTCGATATAATCCTGGGTGATTTTTTCCCTGTCCAGTATAAATTACATTTTCTTCCACATCAGTGTCAATAACAAATAATGGTTCTTTGGTTCCACCAACATCTAAACCTTTACGTTGCCCTTTGGTAAAATAATGTGCACCTTGATGTTCACCGACTATTCTACCGTCATCGATTTTGTACGCCGGTTTCTTCGAAGAATATGCCAATTCAGCTTCTTTAGTAGCAAATTGCACCTCAGGCATATTCAGTTGTGGAGTACTTGCAGGAACTTCAACAATAACACCTTTCTTAGGCTTTAATTTCTGTTGAAGAAATTCGGGTAATCTAACTTTACCTATAAAACATAAGCCTTGTGAATCTTTTTTATCTGCTGTAATAAGGTCATTCAATGCCGCTATTTCACGTACTTCTGGTTTCTGTAATTCACCAATAGGAAAAAGGGTTTTAGCCAATTGCTCTTGAGATAATTGACAAAGAAAATAACTTTGATCTTTATTCATATCAGCCCCTGAAAGTAATTGATAAGTTTCTGAACCATCAGCATTCAAAATGGTACCTTTTCTACAATAGTGGCCTGTTGCTACAAAATCTGCACCCAACTGCAACGCTATTTTTAAAAAGACATCGAACTTAATTTCACGATTACAAAGAACATCGGGGTTTGGCGTTCGACCCATCTCATATTCTTTAAACATGTAATCAACAATTCGTTCTTTGTATTCTACACTTAAATCTACCGTTTGGAAAGGTATGCCCAACTTTTCTGCTACTATTAATGCATCGTTAGAATCTTCAAGCCACGGACATTCAGAAGAAATAGTCACTGAATCATCATGCCAATTCTTCATAAAAAGACCTATCACCTCATACCCTTGTTCTTTCAGTAAATATGCCGCTACACTTGAATCGACACCACCTGAAAGACCTACTACTACTTTTTTCATTTCATTCTAAAATTGGGATACAAAAATACAAAATACAATAACAAGCAGCCTTCGTAGTAGATCAGGAGTTAAAAATAGTTTTGTTAAACTTTTTTAAAAAAAAATTAAACAAAATATAATATTTACTACTTTCACATAACTATAATTTAGTGTTTTGCCTAACGCTATTGTAGTTGAAAAAGAATATGATCTAGTTTAATAATCAACATTTTTAAATAAAGCTAATTTTATGAAAAGAAGATTCAACCTTAAATCAATGGCCACTATTTTACTTGTTACACTTTTTCTTGCGTCGTGTAGTGATGACGATAATGGCGGCCCAATCATTCAACCAGAAGATCCTACAAATGCAATGGATATTGCCGAAACCGCTATAGCCACAGAAGATTTATCAAGTTTGGTTGCTGCATTACAGCGCGCTGATTTAGTAGCCACTATTCAAGGTGATGGGCCTTTTACGGTGTTCGCCCCTACCAATGACGCTTTCGCAGCGTTCTTAAGTAATAATGGTTATGCCTCATTAGAAGATGTACCTGTAGAAGCACTTACTCAAGTACTGTTAAATCATGTTGTTGCAGGTAGTAACCTATCAACTGCATTGAGCACTGGTTACATCAGCTCGTCTTCTACCGCTGGAGTTGATCAAAGAGCGCTAAGCTTATATATTGATACTTCAGAAGGGGTAAAAGTAAACGGATCTACCGTTTCAACCGCTGATATTGTAGCAACAAATGGTGTAGTACATATCGTAGACCAAGTAATCGGACTACCAAACATCGTAGATCATGCGTTAAATAATGCTAATCTTACAGCTTTGGTTGATGCTTTAACCGCTGATGGCAATACCACTTTTACAGACTTACTAACATCAACCGATGACTCTTTCACAGTGTTTGCACCGGTTAACAGTGGTTTTGATGCCTTTACAAATCCGAATAACAACGATATCAATCAGGTGCTTTCAAATCATGTTATTGTAGGAAGTGCTTTAGCTGCAGGCGCTTTATCAAATAGCTATGCCCGCACAGCTGCTACAAATAATGATGGTGACACTTTAAGTTTATATGTAAATACCGATGATGGTGTTAGCCTTAACGGAACTAGCGCTGTAGCTATTGCCGACATTGTTGCCACTAACGGAATCATTCATGCAGTTGACCAAGTAATTGACTTACCGACGGTGGTTACGTTTGCTGTGGCGAACCCTAATTTTACCACCTTAGTTGATGCGCTAACCACTCTTACGCCAAGTGTAGACTTTGTTAGTGTACTCTCAGCTCAAGGAGGATCTGGTAGTGATCCCTTTACCGTCTTTGCTCCTACTAATGATGCTTTTGCAGCTTTAGCAGCTATTCCTGATGAAGACGGATTAATTCCTGTTCTGCAACATCACGTAATTGGAGGTGCTAATATTCGCTCTGAAGATTTAGTACAAGATGGTACCACAATTACACCTGCTACTTTAGAGGGAGATACTTTTCAAATTATATTACCTGGTACCGACGGTAATATCGCAAACGTGGTTGACGGCTCAAACAATGATGGTATCGGAATAGACCTTGTTGACGTGCAAGCGGTAAACGGAGTTATTCATGTATTAGATACCGTGCTAATACCAGATACTACAAATTAAGATAAATATTACTTTAAAATCATTTAATTAAAGACCGTTGCAATGCGGTCTTTTTTATTTTATAAGAAATTACCTAGCAATAAAGTAGTCCATATGAAAGGTTAATGTTAAGATTTAGTGCATTTCATCGATGGCTATAAATCAGCACATTTTCATACATCAAAATAATACACCTTAGCATACAAAAAAGTTGTCTTTACAACTAAGTTTTTTTTTTAGTACACTTATGACGCATCTTTGAACTCCCAAATCTTACCAAACTAAACCTACTTAATGCTAAAAGCCTCGACAAGAATGTCGAGGCTTTTTGTTTTTAGTGAAAACTTAGGTATTCTGAAGTTTGGAATTAACGCTTTCCAGATTTTTTTTGTTCCTCCGCCTGCTCCATCATTTCCCTCATTTTCTTTTGAAATTTATTTTCCTTTTTTGGTTTCTTTTTATTCTCTTGAATTTGCGCGTGTATTTTGTCGTTGTCGAGAATGAAATTTTTAATTACTAACATAATTCCGATGGTAATCAAATTCGAAACAAAATAGTACAAACTCAATCCACTCGCATAGTTATTGAAGAAAAACAACATCATAAACGGCATTAAATACATGATAAATTTCATGTTCGGCATACCGGGCTGCGTTGGCATATTTTGACCTGTCGTCATCATCATATAGAAAAAGATGGCTATCGAGGCTAAAATTGGAAAAAGACTAATATGATCTCCGTAAAAAGGAATTGAGAATCCTTCAGGAAATTGATAAATAGCATCAAATGAAGATAAGTCATCTGCCCATAAAAAAGACTTTTGTCTTAAAGCAAATGAGGTTGGGAAAAACATAAAAAGTGCGTAGAAAATTGGCATTTGTATAAATGCCGGTATACAACCACTCATAGGACTAACGCCTGCTTTACCGTACAGCTTCATTGTTTCTTGCTGCTTCTTCATGCCGTTGTCTTTATACTTCTCGCCTAATTCTGTAATTTCTGGTTTTAACACCTTCATCTTGGCCTGAGATAAATATGATTTGTAGGTTACCGGTGACATCGCCAATCGCACTAAAATTGTCATTACAACAACGGCGATACCATATGCCCAACCAGGACTCAAGAATGAGCTAAAGGTGCTAGCTAAAAAGGTATAGAAAGGTGTGAATATATATCGGTTGATCCAACCAAAAATACCCCAACCAAAAGGAATGTTATCTTCAAGACCCAACTCATCATATTGCGATAAAACAGCAGCATCTGTAGGCCCATAATACCAATGCATGTTTTGTGACAGCTCACCACCTTCAATTTTCAAAGGCACAATTGAGGTATATTCTTTGGTAAAACCTGCGGTTTTACTTTCTTCTTCTACTAAGTTTACAGAGGATAATTCTGCAGTTTCAAATGTATTTTTATTCGCTAAAATAGAACTAAAAAAATGTTGACGGTACGACAACCATTTTACATCAGTACCGGTATCTTCATCATCACTACCTTCTGATAACTTGTCAATATCACCATCTTCATGGTTATAGGTTAGACGGGTATATCTATTTTCATAGGTAATACTTTTGTTGTGTCGAATTCCTTTAAGTTTCCACTCTAGGTTAACTGGTTGACTACTATTTAAAACACCATTTAAACCTTGTGAACGCACAGTAAAATCTACCAAATACTCTTTTGGTTTCATTTCGTATCGAAATTCTAAATAATTATTAGAACCCGTTTTAGCCTTCATTGAAAGCACCTGATTTTCACCACTCTTAGTTAACGATGGCTCGAAATATAGATCTTTAGTATTTAAAACTCTATTATCGGTTGTGGTGAAATTTAAACCAAATTGGGCATTACCTTCTTTAATCAGATAAATAGAAACGGAATCATAGGCACGAAAATTTTTCATTTTAGCCTCAACAATTTGCCCTCCTTTATTACTAATCTCTAAAAATAACAACTCATTTTCTAAGACCGTTGTGCCCTCTGAAGGCGAATTATAACCGAAGGCCCCAATCGTATTTTTATAATTTGCAACAGTGGTAGAATCTTGCAAATTAATTGGTGTGTTAGCTGCAACTTTATTTTCTTGTGTACGTGCTTCACTTGCTTTTTGGTTTGCTTCAACTTGTTCTTGTTTTGCCTTCTCAGCTTCAATTTCTTCTGGTGTTGGCTTATTTTTCCAGAACATGAAAATGAGGATCGCAAAAATAAGTGCGAAACCTATAATAGAATTGATGTCTATTTTCTTTTCTTCCATCTAAATATAGTGCTTTGGTAGTTGTTTGTTTTTAGTTCTGTTGTGGTTCAGAACATGCAAATATATGCCCAATTGTACAGTTTATGTCAAAGTGGCACTAGTTTGTTCTTCCTTATGACGCAATGCAGCCTTCACAAAACCTACAAATAATGGGTGCGGTTCTGCTACAGTACTTTTATATTCAGGGTGATATTGAACTCCCATAAACCAAGGGTGATTTTCAATTTCAACGATTTCTACCAGCCCAGTTTCTGTATTAATTCCTGTTGCCTTTAATCCTGCTTTTTCTAGTTGCGCCTTAAAATCGTTATTAAATTCGTAACGGTGGCGGTGTCTCTCAGAGATATTTGAAACATTTCCGTAGGCTTCATAAGCCAAACTACCCGATGTTAATTCACAATCCCAAGCACCTAATCTCATGGTTCCTCCCATATTTGTAATGGTCTTTTGTTCTTCCATTAAATTAATAACTGGGTTAGGAGTGTTCTTATTCATCTCAGTTGAATTGGCCTCAGGTAGACCTAAAACATTTCTTGAATATTCGATTACTGCCATTTGCATACCTAAGCAAATACCCAAAAACGGAATTTTATTCTCTCTTGCGTATTGAACGGCTTTAATTTTACCTTCGATACCACGTTCTCCAAAACCTGGCGCCACTAAAATTCCGTCTAATCCGTTTAAGGTAATTCCTATATTGTTGGCATCGATATGTTCTGAATGAATCGATCGTACACTTACCTCAACTTCATTTGTTGCACCCGCATGAATGAATGATTCTAAAATAGATTTATATGAATCTTGAAGTTCTACATATTTTCCGATTAGGCCAATAACTACTTTGTTCTTTGGATTCTTATGTTGTTTCAAAAACTGAGTCCACTGCGTTAAATCAGGGGCTTCATCATCTGTTAGTGCTAATTTCTTCAACGTAACAGTATCAAGCCCTTCTTGTTGCATTAACATTGGCACATCGTAAATTGTTGATGCATCAATAGATTGTATCACTGCTTCGCGTTTCACGTTACAGAACAATGCTAACTTTTCTTTAATTTCATCAGAGATTTGATGTTCAGTTCTGCAAACCAAAATATCAGCTTTGATTCCACTTTCCATAAGTGTTTTAACAGAGTGTTGTGTAGGTTTTGTCTTTAATTCACCTGCAGCTGATAAAAAAGGAACCAAAGTTAAATGAATGACAATACCATTATTATCACCAAGTTCCCAAAGTAATTGTCTCACTGCTTCTATATAAGGCAATGATTCAATATCCCCTACCGTACCGCCAATTTCGGTAATAACGATATCATACTCACCGCTATTACCCAATAATTGAACACGTTCTTTAATTTCGTTTGTGATATGAGGTACGACCTGTACCGTTTTACCTAAAAATTCGCCGCGACGTTCTTTTTCAATAACACTTTGGTAAATACGACCTGTAGTTACATTATTAGCCTGTGAGGTTTTTACGTTTAAAAAACGCTCATAGTGTCCTAAATCTAGATCGGTTTCAGCACCATCATCAGTAACATAGCATTCTCCGTGCTCGTAAGGGTTTAGCGTACCCGGATCTACATTAATGTAAGGGTCTAATTTTTGTATTGTTGTTTTATAACCTCTTGCTTGTAAGAGCTTTGCAAGTGAAGCTGCGATGATTCCTTTTCCTAGAGAAGATGTTACGCCTCCCGTAACGAAAATGTACTTTGTCTGTGACATTGCTGGGTTTCTTTGTTACGGGATACAAAGATACAAATAGTTGTAGCAAATAGTTACCTATGTAAGGGGAAATCTTTTTGAATTTGACGAATCAACGATTCTAAGCCGTTTACTTTGATTTCATGCATTGATTTTAACAGTATTCCTAGTTTTCCGTCAGGAAATCCTTTTTGATGAAACCATACTAAATAGGGCTCTGGCAAATCAACTAAATACCTACCTTTAAATTTCCCAAAGGGCATTTTATAATGAGCTAGTTCAATAAGTTTTTGTCGATCAGGACCTAATTGCATATGATTTTATAAAATTATGAAGTCAAATGGGTCTAAAACTAACTCAATTTGACAATTTAACAAGTCTCAAGGTTGCATTTCTTATATTGCAATAGAATTATCCAAACTGTTTACAATGAAAAGAAGAAACTTTATAGGTACATCAGCTGCAGCATCAGTAGGCCTGTTGGCCTGCAAAACTAGCGCCGCTATGCCTGTTACTAATCAAGAAGAGATCAGCGAATTAAAAGGTAATATTAACCACAGTGCTTGTCGTTGGTGTTATGACAAAATTCCGATGGAGGAATTTTTAAAAAACCTAAACGATCTTGGTGTTAAGGCAATGGATCTAACTGGGCCAGAAGATTGGCCTTTAATGAAAAAATATAATATTCATGCCAGCATGTGCTGGGGTGCCGGAAAAGGTATTCTTGAGGGTTGGAACGATCCAAAATTACATGACGAACTAATTGCCGACTATTTAAGAGTTATTCCTTTGGTTGCAGAAGCAGGGTATACCAACCTTATTTGCTTTAGTGGAAATAGAAATGGAATGGATGATGCTGAAGGATTAAAGAACTGTGCTGAAGGATTAAAGAAAATTATGCCCGCTGCTGAAAAACATGGAGTGGTATTACAAATGGAATTGTTAAATTCTAAAGTTAATCATCCTGATTATATGTGCGATCATACCCAATGGGGTGTAGATCTTTGTAAAGCAATAGGTTCAGAAAACTTCAAGTTGTTATATGACATCTATCATATGCAAATCATGGAAGGTGACATCATTAGAAACATTCAAGATCACCACCAATATATCGGCCATTATCACACGGGCGGAAACCCTGGTAGAAATGAAATTAATGATACACAAGAATTATTTTACCCTGCTATAATGAAAGCCATTCTTGAAACTGGTTTTAAAGGATATGTAGCTCAAGAGTTTATCCCAACTTGGGAAGACCCTATTGCTGCTTTAAAAGAAGGTATTACCATATGTGATATTTAATTCTGTAGGGTAATCAATTATAAAAACCTTTCTGTAACTAGAAAGGTTTTTATAGTTTAAACCTTTTCAAAAACTCTTCTTTTCTTCGTGATGCAATTTCAACTGAGACACCGTCGATCATTTCAACATAACTGCTTTTTCCTTTAAAATATTTCTCAACAAAATTCATATTGATGTAATGTGATTTATGAACTCTGAAAAACTGAGACCCATCAAGAATTTCTTCAAAGTACTTTAGTGTCTTGGTTGCTGTTATTTTGCGATTTGAAACCAAAAAAATATCAGTATAATTTCCTTGTGAATGGCAACGAATAATATCATCAACCTTTACAAAGCTATGACCATATAATGATGGTATAGCTAATTTTCTATTGTTATTTACTTTACTCTCAAAATTATGAAAAAGGGTTTCCAGTTTTTTAGAAGTTTCTTTTTGGGTGGCCTTTTCTACTAATTTTTTAACGGTGCTATCTAGGTCGTCTGCATCCACTGGTTTTAAAAGATAATCTAAAGCTGAATGTCGAAAAGCGTTTACAGCGTAGCGATCGAAACCCGTAATAAATACTACTTCAAAATTAATGTCTGACAATTGAGCTAAAAGATCAAAACCTGTCATCTCATAAATTTGAACATCTAAAAAAATAACGTCTGGTTGTAGCTCTATAATTGCATCTTTTGCTTTTGGCACCGTATCACAAGTCACCTCAATACTAATTAGATCAGTATAAGAACCTAATAACTTAGTTAATCGATCTATACAATGTTGCTCGTCATCTACTAGTATTGCTTTAAGCATAATATATTTAAAAACGAAGTTCTAGGGGAAGTTTAAGCTCAACACGTAGTCCTTCGACCTTGTCTAGCATTTTAATGCTTCCTTTTAATTTTCTGAATTGGTTTAATATTTCCAAACGATTCTTAGTGATTTTAATTCCTAAGGAATCGTTTTTTTGTGGGGTACTACCACTTTTTTTACGTCCAACACCATCGTCATCAATAGCACAGCAAATCATATCGTTGTCTTTTATTATTTGAACAACGAGGTTGCCTTGGCCTTTTTTGGGGGCAATTCCGTGCCAGATGCTGTTTTCAATAAATGGTTGCAGCATTAATGGAGGAACCATCGTATTTTCAACATCAATAGCTTCATCAACTTCAATTTGGTAATGTAATTTGTTTTGAAGACGTAAATTTTCTATTTCAATATACAACTCCATTAATTCTAAATCTTCTTGAAGGCTAATCCATTTTTTCTCTGAATTTTCTAATATTGCCCTAGTCAATTTTGCAAACTTCATTAAATAATCATTGGCCTGTTCCACATTATGTTTTTCCATATAATCACTGATTGAATTCAGCGCATTAAATATGAAATGTGGATTCATTTGAGAACGCAAGGCTTTCAATTCTGTTTCGGTAACTTTAGCTTTAAATTCTTCAATGCTATTTCGCTCTAAACGATCTCTTTTACGCTTGTACAAAAAATAGGCTAAAACAGCTGCTATTATGATTGTAATTCCGGAGAAAAAATAAGTGTTTTTAGCTCTAGTCTGTTTTTCTAATGCCAATTGAGAAGCTTCCTCTTGTTGCTCCAATTCATACTGCATCTCTTTTCGTGCGATATCTGCTTTTTTCTCCTCGCCTATTACACTATCTCTAAAAATGATATATTTTTTGTACGCATCAAGTGCGGCATTAGCATTTCCTTCATGTTCATAAACCGTGCTGAGTACTTTCCAAGAGTCAGCCTCCCATTCAATGGTTCCAATTTTTTGTGATAAAGCTAATGCTTGTTTTCCATGTATACCGGCTTGTTCATAATCACCGAGTAAAACACTAACCTTACCAATACTATTTAACGCAGAAGCTTCTATATAATTGTTATCTATTTTTATAGCTATTTCAATTGATTTGCGATAATATTCTAAAGATTTCTCATATTCCCTCAACCCTTTGTAAGCGAGGCCTAAGTTATTCGTAATAGCAGCTTCAAAGAAAGCATTCTTTTCTTCCTTAGCTAATAAAAGTGCTTTTTCCAAATACGCGATACCATCTGTTTGACGACCCGTATCATTGTAGATTATCGCAATATTGGTCAAAGCCTTTATCTGATTCGATTTGTTTTCTAGTTTTTTAGATTGATTTAGAAGCAGTGAATATTTCGAAATTGCCTGGTCATACTCCTTGAGATCGGCATGAATATTACCCAAATTACTAAGTACGGATGCCTCCATCTCTGCATTTTTCAAACTTTTAGATATTGCAAGTGCTTTCTGGTATGCAGCAAGGGCATTTAGGTTGTCAGCCATAACGTAATAGAGATTTCCCTTCGCAACATTTGCTAGTCCCTCCCCTTTCTTCCACCTAATTTTTTCAGTAATGTTAATAGCCTCTTGAACATGAGGTATTGCAGCTTTAGGGTTGGTGTAAGTTAAACTAGCAGTTGTATTCAATAAAAGCTTTACACGAAGTGAATCTTGCGTAGGGTATTGCCTTAATTCTTGAAGCAAAGAATCTTGTACCGTGATTTGGGGGAAAATACATTGGGTAGTTGCAAAAAAACAAATGAAAAACAATAAAGTACCGCGCAACAAGTATTGGGTTATTTAGATGGCTTTCAACCCAAATATAGCATTTAAACTAGACTAAAATTCATCATTATTAAAATAATAATCAACTTTAAAATTTATTATGAATTTATTCTAATTTTTTACTGGACTACAAAAGCCAAAGAATAAGATTTCATTCTGTTTTCATTTATCGCAACATGTCGAAAACGTTTATTTTCAAAAAGGATACGTTCGTATAAGAATTCTACCCGTTGAATAATTCTCGATATGAATTAAGAGTGGTTATAAGTACATTTCGAGCATAGTATTCATTTTCTTTAAACGCCTTCCAACAATATGAATAAAAGAAAAGTATTACTAGCATTTACCATAATTCTAATTATGCTAAGTGCTTGTACAAAAAGTGCCATTGAAAATACTGTAGATGCACTTAATCCAGATATTGACCCCCAAGAGGAAGTCGATACTAATGATAATAACGATCAGAAAGAAGAAGAAGAAGAAGAAGCTGACCCTGTACAAGAAGAAGAAGAAGAAGAAGTATTAGGCAATCTCACGGCCATTGTAAATACACAAGAATTTAACGCCACAAGATCAATCATTGGGCCTTATTTAGTGTCTTCAGTAAATATGCTTGATAATGGCTATCTACTTAATATTTTCGCTGTTGATTTACAACTGAGTGCAAACACAACGAAATTTATTAACATATATGTTGCTGGTTTTGATTTTAATGATCTTAAAGTTGGTTCTACATTTGAAACTGCAAATCCGTTTAGCCTACTTGGCTATGAACCTGGCATTTTCGCTATCTATGGAGAAGATTTAAACACCAAAGATGAAATAGATGGTTACGATACAGATGCGCTTACCGAAATCTATTTTGAAGTCACAGCCCTGGACAAGGAAAAACAACGTATTTCTGGTAAATTTAATTTCATAGGTACTTCCGAAGATACAGAAACTGTATTCAATATTTCAGATGGTGAATTTATTGATATCACCTATGAACTTAATGAATAATTAATACGTCTAACATCCCAATTAAATAAATCTAAAATGAAAAATCAATTAATTGTTTGCCTAGTGATCAGTGTTTTCTTTTTGAGTTGTTCCCTTGCTGATGACGTTAAAGATACCGTTGACGCTGTTGAATGCGCGAATTTAATCAATCGCATAAATGATAATTACGGTGATAGTTGTGCTGAGACCATTGCAACTATTGATCAAATACTTAACGGCAGTTGTTCTGAATACATAACCACTGAACAAAGAGAAGATTTAATTTTTATCAAAGAAAACTGCACTGACGAATAACTACCAAAATTAAGTCAAACATCAATGAAAAAGTCAATTCTTATTATCGTTTCCATTTTTATATCGGCCATTGCCTTGAGCCAAGAATTTAATGTAGGCACCAATGTAATTAATGCAGGTATAGGTCTCGGTGGTTATTATGGAGGTTATACCACCTCAACTCAAAGTCCTGTTATTAGCGTTAGCTTCGAAAGAGGTGTTTGGGATGTTCCAGGACCAGGGGTCGTCAGTCTAGGCGGATACTTCGGGCGTAAAACTTTCAAGTACAACAATAGTTTCGTAGACTACAGCTGGTCATATAATGTGATAGGAGTTCGCGGAGCGTATCATTACAATGGTTTTGAAATCGAAAACCTTGACCTTTATGGCGGTGTTATGGCATCGTACCGAATTTATAGTGGACGTGGAGCTAGCAACTTTGGAAGCAGCCCCGGTGCAACCGGATTCATTGGTGCACGATGGTTTTTTTCTGAAAATTTCGCAGGTTTTGCAGAAGGTGGTTATGGCGTAGCTTTTCTAAGCTTAGGAGCGTCATTTCGATTCTAGAGCTTCTGCAATTTTAATATTCCAAAGTACTTGCTGTTCTCGATTGCGAGAAAAATTGGATTCCCTATCATATTGATTTTGAAACTCATTTAATTCTTGATTGTTCTTTCGATACATAGCACGTACTTTGGCTTTTACATTGTCGTGAGTAAAGCGAGCTTCCGCTAGTTGCTTTCGTAATTTTCTAGAGAAGAGTTCAGATATATCAAAATGTAACTGCTCATGACTTAGCATAACATCATCACACAAATCAACTTGATACCATGATTTATTAGGGTAAAAGTGAGTTAGAACGGTAAAATCAATTTCAATTTTATCTTTGGTTCCTGAGGTTGAAAATCGATAAGAAATACCACTTGCAGTAGTCGCTGCAGCCCTTGCATTTTCTGGAAAATTTCCTTTAAAATCACTCCAAGAAAGCCGTTGATTCGAATTCCATTCAACAGTTTCTTCTTGTGCCACAGCTTGAAAGCTTATTAGCAAAAAAATCATCTTTACAAGTATATACTTTAAAGTACCCAATTAAATGTGATTACTTTTTCAATATCTGGGTGTAAACTATAATGCACAGGGCAAGTATTCGCCGTATGAATCAAAATTTTACGATGCTTTTCAGAAACAGCCTCCGGTAGACTTAATACAATTTCAATTTTAGAAATCCTTCTCGGTTCTGATGCCATATGTTTGGTGACCTCGGCAACGGTGCCTTTTAAGTTCACCTCTAGACCGTTAGCCTTTATACCCATCATAGTTAAAATGCAACTTGCTAAACCTGTGGCGACAGTATCTGTGGGTGAAAATGCCTCACCTAAACCGTTATTATCAATTGGTGCATCAGTTATGAATTCATTACCAGAGCGTAGGTGTACACATGAGGTTCTTAATTCACCAGTGTATGTAACTTTTGACGTCATTATTACTCATTTACTTCTACAATTCTTAAATCTTTAAATGCCATGATGTAAGAAGCTTGATTATAGTATCCAGATGCAAAATCTTTTTCATAAGAAAATTTACTACCCGTATATTCTGTTTCTCCTATTATTTTAGACACTTCAATAAGATTCTTTTTATAAGCTAACTTAAGAAGCAAATCATAGGTTAAATCAAAACCGCGAACAGCAAAACGATCAGGGTCACTTTGAAACTTTTTTCGATACCTATCCGTAAAACTATCATTACCAGATTCTCGGTATACAGAAGGATAGGTGAAATTTAAATTAGACAAATGAGTACTAGAAATTACATCACTCTCAAAGGCCTTCCCTTTGAATGTTGTAAACATGCGAACCTGTACTTTATCATTACTCACTTCTGGATCAAGAGGAGTATCATGGAAAGAATTTAATATGGAAGAAACACTTGATGCTAGTCTAAAATTATCGGTTTCAACAATAACCCAGTTATCAACCTCATCAGACATAATTTCAGCAACCTTTTCTCTATTAATTCCAATATTTTTTTCTTCTTCAATAACTTCTACCACTTTCGCCTCCGGAAATCTGCTTAAAATAGAGTCTTTTACATCAGCATTGGTGCTATCGGCGATAATTATTAAATTTTGATCAGTAACTTTTTTCTTTAAGAAATTTAACATTCGCTCTTTTAATACATTGTCTGAAGTATAAGAGAAAAATACATTACTCATACTTAAATCTGTATCTGCTGGTATTGGTGCGATAACAGGTACTTGAACAGTAGATGATCGAACAGCAACTTCTCGTAACGAAGGCACATCTAAAGGACCAACAATAGCATCATAGCTCCCTAAGTTTTCCCGTAATAACAATTCTTTTGTTTTTAATAAACTCAATTGATTATCAAGTGTCTTCACGTCAACCGAAATACCTAATTCCGCAATGGAATCTAATGCAATTAAAGCGCCTGAATACAAACCCAAGCTAATTTTAGCATCAGTTCTACTGTCAATCATTTTTGCAGTATTCGCTTTGTTATTAACATCCATTCGATCAGAACGAAAAGGTAATAAAAACAGCATTTTAGGGTGATTTTCAACATTCAAACTGTCTAGTAGATTTATTTTATCTAAAACCAATGCATTTCGCACTTCAAAATCACCTGTTTGGTTTTTAGGTAGTTTTAAAACCATACCGGCTTTTAAGCCATCTTTTAAATCAGGATTCAGTGCTAGCAATTCTTTATATTTAATTCCTAATTTTCTAGTTAGTGAAAACTCCGTTTGTTTTGGTTTTACTTCATAAAAAATATAGTTATCTGTATTTACTTCGCCAGTAACCACTTTCTTCTCAGGAATACGTATAACCATTCCTTCTTTAAGTCCACCACGTTCGGTAATTTCTGGGTTCAAGCGTACAATCTCATCAGATTTTACACCAAACTCTTGTTCTAGTCTATAAAAATTCATTTTTGCTGGTACGGTATACGAAATAAACAATTCTTGTACCTGATTCGGTATACTACTACCTGCTATTTTGGGCATTTTCAACTCTTGACCTTCAGCTAAATAACTAGAATTTTTCGCCAAATCAGGATTCAATGCCACCATACTGTCAATGGTAATACCGTATTTATGAGCGATACTCCAACGGGTTTCTTTTGAAGCTACCGTATATGTTTCAAAATCATCTTCATTTATAGTTATAGTATCCTCTGGTTTTACTCGGCGGTACTTCGGTATTTTTAATACCATTTTCTTCTTCAATTGTGCAGAATACAAAGCTCTATTATAGCGTTTAATATCTTCTTCAGTAATATGATATCGCTTTGCAATGCCATAAAGCGTTTCTTTTTTACGCACCTTATGTGAAGTAAAACCAATAGGTTCTTCTTGCGCTGCTTTTGGATCTTTTGCTGCCGGCGTTCTAGGATTTGTTGGAGTACTTGTTGTTTGAACAGTTTTTCCGTCTGCCGGAATTACCAAAATTGTATTTGCATTTAATACCTGATCTTTTCTAATTTCTTTATTATACTTTAGAATAGTCTCTGTATTTACTTTGTATTGACGAGCAATACTGCTTAAGGTTTCTCCCTTTTTAACAGCATGCGTGGTAAACTTTTGAGCCATTGCATTGCATCCGAAGAAAACAAACACTAACAGTACGAGGGTATTTTTTAATAAATGATTCATGTGTTCTTTGGTAATTCGTTATTCTTTATTAATTCATTGATTGAGTGAAATACAATGAACCAGGCCTATACAGCATTGGGCTTGTTACTCCCATTCAATAGTTGCCGGAGGTTTAGAGCTTATATCATATACGACACGATTCACACCTGGGACTTTATTTATTATATCATTTGATGTTTTTTGTAAAAACTCATATGGTAAATTAACCCAATCAGCAGTCATACCGTCGGTACTTTCAACGGCTCGTAAAGCTACACATTTTTCATATGTTCGCTCATCACCCATTACTCCTACACTATTCACTGGCAACAACATAGCTCCGGCTTGCCATACTTTATCGTACAAGCCCCATTCTCGCAATCCGTTAATAAAAATATGATCAACTTCTTGTAGAATAGTTACCTTTTCGGGCGTAATATCACCAAGAATTCGAATGGCTAAACCCGGACCCGGAAAAGGATGTCTTCCTAACAACTCTTTATCTAAGCCCATACTAGCTCCTACCCTACGCACTTCATCTTTAAAAAGCATTTTCAAAGGCTCTACAACTTTCAGCTTCATGAAATCAGGTAACCCACCTACATTATGATGGCTTTTTATCGTGGCTGAAGGCCCACCAGTTGCCGATACCGATTCAATTACATCAGGATAAATGGTACCCTGCGCCAACCATTTCGCATTTTCTACTAGATGAGATTCATCATCAAACACTTCTACAAAAACACGACCAATAATTTTTCTTTTTTTCTCAGGATCGCTCTCTCCTGCTAATTCATCCAAAAAGCGTGCCGAAGCATCGACACCCTTAACATTCAAGCCCATGCCTTCGTATTGCTGTAATACGCCGTCAAATTCATTTTTACGTAACAGTCCATTATTTACAAAAATGCAATGCAGGTTTTTACCAATCGCCTTATGCAATAAAACTGCAGCAACTGAAGAATCTACTCCGCCTGACAATCCTAAAATCACTTTTTCATCGCCAATTTTTTCTTGAAGTTCTGACACCGTAGTTTCTACGAATGCATCAGGCGTCCAAGTTTGTGCTATTCCTGCAATATCAACCAAGAAATTTTCAAGCAGTTGTTTTCCATCGGTAGAATGATATACTTCAGGATGAAATTGTATGCCGTATGTTTCTTCGCCTTCAAATTTAAATGCCGCATTTTCAACATCGTGAGTACTAGCTAATAATTGTGCATTTTCCGGAAGCTTTTTAATCGTATCAGCATGACTCATCCAAACTTGACTACCAATATGCACATCCTTTAAAAAAGAATGATCTGTCTCAACCTTTGACAGATTAGCTCTACCGTACTCACGAGTATTCGATTTCTCTACATTTCCACCATTGAAATGTGCTAGGTACTGAGCACCGTAACAAACCCCTAAAAGTGGTTTTTTGCCTCTTATCTCAGACAAATCAGGGTGTGGAGCATCTTCAGCTCTTACCGAATACGGAGAACCCGATAGTATGACCGCCTTATACTCAGAAAGGTCTTTTGGGGGATTATTAAATGGTTTTATTTCGGAAAAAATATTCAGTTCTCTTACGCGTCTACCTATGAGTTGGGTATACTGTGAACCGAAGTCTAGAATTAGGACTTTGTTTTGCATGGGCAAAAATAGGAATTTACCCAATTTGAGAAAGCCTTATCTAAACATATTTGTAACATGTTTTTAACAAGTGTTATTTTTGAAAGAATTCTAAAAAAAAACTCAGAACAGTCGTTCTGAGCTTTTAAACATTTTCCGGTAACCAGCCGGAACATTTCAACCAAACTAACAATTATGAAACAATCAATTTCATATGTTCGTTTGGTCGAGAAATATCTGGCTCATTACAATGAAGTACGTTAAAGTTTGTTAAAATCACATACGTTAATCAACATTAAAAATGGCACTTAAACCCATTTCATTTTAGTCTTATCATATCGCTATCATCCTTGCCATTTTAACTAGGTCATCAGCTTTTTAATAGGTCTTATTTTCAATTTTAAATTCTGTTTTTTCTCTGTAAGCCAATACTCACATTTATCATTTTATTAACAACAACATGTAGTAAATAAGTTTTTCTTGCGCTAATATAAAACCAACCAATTTCATCTTTTGAATTAAAAAAATCGTAGTTCAAGTTCAGTAAAACCATTTTAATCAAACATCAATTTCATTAATCAAAAACCTAACCAGTTTGACGAACAAAAACTATTTCACCCTATTTTTTCTATGCCATTTATTTTATGGTTTTTCTAATAACAAATCTGATTCTATTTTAAAACCTCACCTTCAGGCTACCTCATATACGATTAGTGGATATATTACCGAAAGCGGCAGCGGCGAAAATCTTTTAGGAGTATCAGTATATGTACCTGAATTAAAATTAGGCACCATAACTAACGATTATGGCTTCTTTTCATTAACCCTACCTGAGGGCAAACACGAGGTGTACATTTCGTACATTGGTTATGCCACCCAAATAAAGTCTATTGAATTAAACAAGGATTCCTCTTGGGCCATTGATTTAGAGTCGGCTACAGAATCACTTGAAGAGGTCGTCGTCACTGCCGATGAAAAAGTGAAGCAGAGTAAGGTGACTCAAATGAGTACGGTAAAAATAAAACCATCAATTGTTCAAGACGTGCCAGCCCTTCTTGGTGAAAAAGACGTTTTAAAAACACTACAACTGTTACCAGGTATTCAAGGAGGATCAGAAGGTACTTCAGGATTCTTTGTACGTGGCGGAACACCGGATCAAAATCTAATTGTTCTTGATGATGCCGTTGTTTACAATTCAAATCACTTGTTTGGTTTTCTTTCCGTGTTTAATGGAGATGCTATTAAATCGGTAGAAGCCTTCAAAGGAGGATTCCCTGCTCGATATGGTGGTCGACTATCTTCTGTGATTAAAATTGACATGAAAGACGGAAATAAAGAAAAACTTTCTGGTAAAATTAATGTCGGACTAATTTCTTCATCGCTCTTATTGGAAGGGCCCATTAATAAAGGAAAAACCTCCTTTATTGTTAGTGGTCGACGTACCTACGCAGATATACTTGCCCGCCCATTTATTCTGTCAGAAACTGATGGTGATGCTGCTGGAGGATATTTTTTCGCTGATTTGAATTTCAAGGTTCATCATATTTTTAGTGAAAAAGACAAAATTTATTGGAGTAATTATTACGGTAAAGATAAATTTTACGGCAACGATAAAACAGATAATTATGAAGACCGAGTACGTTTAGGATGGGGAAACATTACCTCATCGCTTCGGTGGAATCATCAATTCAATAACAAATTATTTTCTAATACTTCGCTCATTTTTAGTAATTATGAATTTAAGGTAACTGGTGATTTTAAAGAGACTTTACCAGATAACACTATTGAAGAATATTTTTTTAATACAAGTTCTGGTATTAATGACTACAGTGTAAAAACTGATTTTGATTATTTTCCAAATACAAAGCATCGTATTCGGTTTGGGGCTTTAGCCACCCAACACAATTTTACACCGCAACGGGTATTAATAAAAGATGATTATATCGGCGATGTAAATCTAAAGCAAGAACTCAACTCTTTTGAAGGTGGTATTTATGCTGAAGATGATTGGAAATTGACCGATAAACTTAAAATTTCTCCCGGTTTTCGATTGAGCTATTTTAAATACAAAGACAAGCAATACATCAATCCTGAACCAAGACTGGCATTATCTTACAATGTGAAACCAGACTTTGCCCTAAAAGCATCTTATACTAAAATGAATCAGTACATTCATTTACTATCTAGTTCGGGTATTGGTTTACCGACAGATTTATGGGTTTCGTCGACTGATCAGGTAAAACCACAAACTTCACAACAATATGCTATAGGATTAGCCAAAGATTTTTTTAATAGCGATTATTCTGTGAGCCTCGAAGGATACTATAAAACCATGGATGATGTTATTGCTTACAAAGAAGGAGCCTCCTTTTTAGCATTTGAAGATATTGAAAATGGCCAAACTATTACTTGGGAAGACAATATCACCTCAGGCAAAGGCTGGGCTTACGGAGCAGAGTTATTATTACGAAAGCAAACCGGTAAACTTACTGGGTGGTTAGGCTATACACTTTCTTGGTCTGAACGACAGTTTGATGAACTGAATTTGGGTAAGAAATTTTTCGACCGCTATGATCGTAGACATGATATCTCATTGGTTGGTATTTACAAACCTCATGATCGCATAACACTTTCAGCGACATGGGTACTTTCTTCAGGTAACAACTACACCCTACCTAATTTGCAACGTTTATCACTACCCGATGGTTTTCCAATTGATAATTACGGCAACTATTACGGTGGTACTACCGAAGATTTTACTACGCAACGAAACAATTTTAGAGCAGAAACAAGTCACCGATTAGATTTGGGTGTTCAATTACATAAAAAATTAAAAAAAGGGCGAGAACGTACCTGGGGCTTTTCACTTTACAACAGCTATGCAAGACAGAATCCGTTTATTTATACGCTAGGTGATTCGTATTATAACTACAACGACCCAAATGCAACAGTTGAACAAGAACTTACCAAAACCTCAGTACTGATGCTTATACCCTCATTTAACTATACCTTCAAATTTTAAGTTATGAAAAAAACACTCTTACTTTTCGTCGGATTAATGGTACTCTTCACTGGGTGTCAGAAGGTAGTTGATGCTAAAGAACTATTAAATACAGAAGAACAAATTTTTATTTCAAGTTATATTTCTCCTCAAGACACCGTTTTGCGGGTGAATGTATCGCGAGCCTTACCGGCCATAGGTACCCCTTTAAGTATTTCTGATCATGAAGCTAATCGTAACTTGTTTTTAATTAAAAATGCTTTGGTGTCGCTTTCAGATGATTTAGGAAACACTGCTCAATTATTTTATTCTGATTCCTTAGATACCTATTTAACACCGTCGAGCTCATTGGAAATTTTATCAGAGCAAACTTATTTTTTAGAGGTCACCGTAGATGCCAAAACATTTAGCACTTCGTGTACTATACCAAAAAAGGTGGAAACTATTAACGAGCGTATCACTTACAGAGACGACATGTACGGCGGAACAGAAGCCGAAATAACGCTTAGCTTTGAAGATATTAAAGGCGCTGATAATTATTATGTTTTAGGCGGAATAGCAAGTAATACAGTGCAATATGATAATTTTGAACCAGAGACTTATACGTATCCCTTGTATTTTGATACTGATGAATTTTTAACAGATAATCTTGAAGATGGCGCTATCTTGAGCGGTACCACATATAGTTATTTTGGTACTGATGCCACTGTTATAGACAATAGCATTATACTTCAGGTAGCTAACGTTGAAGAAAGCTTATTCCAAAATCTAAGAACTACGGCCACCAACGCAGAATCAGAAGGAAACCCTTTTGTTGAATATGCTATTGCACCCAATAATTTTACTGAAGATGGAGTCATTGGTGTTTTCGCAGGATATCAAATTACCGAGAAGAAAATTGAAGTAGAATACTAAAAAGTAAAAGCTCGGGAACCACCCCGAGCTTTTCATCAAAATCAAAAACCAACCTAAACACATTAAACTGATTATTAATTAAACTAACTCAATAATTAACAATCACAGCAATTTTTATATATAACAACAGCACTGTAAAATACCCTACCTAATTTTTGAATTTTTTTGTGCTATTTTTCAAAGAAATTAGAACAACTGGTTTTAAGAGCTTTCAAAAAGCTATCTTACCTATATGAGCAATATATATTTTAATGAGTTGGTTGGCCATTTAAAAGCTGGGGTAAATACTCACGGTCATCCGTTTCGATACGCTGTTTTGGGCACAACCGGATTGCATAATGAGCCGCAACTACGTACTGTAGTGCTACGTGAAGTTTCTGATAAATTCGTTTTTCGAATTTTCACAGATTCTCGTTCAAATAAAATAAAGCAACTAGTAAAAAATAACCAGGTTAGCCTATTGTTTTATCACGCTGAAGAAATGCTACAGGCTACCATAAATGGCAAAGCAAAAATTATTACAGATCCCGAAGTAATACAGTCTTATTGGAGTGGTATAGGGCCAAATGCTCAAAAAGATTATACCACAGATAAAGCACCAGGAAGTGAAATTAAGAATGCTCAATCTATTTCATATTTAACTGATCATCATCATTTTAGTATTATCTACGTTACTACAAGTTCTATGCAGTACCTAAAATTGAATCGAAAACAACATTTAAAGATTCAATTTACCAAAGTAGATGCCAATTGGCAGGGGACTTTGTTAGTGCCTTAATATTTAAGAATTGCAAATTCTAACTGCAACGGTTGCAATGCTTTTAATAAGGTAGGTATTAAATTTTCTCCTAATTCTAAGTATAATTCTGAGAAATTCTGATTACGCTCTTGTAATGACTGCCCAGGAAAAAGCTGGTTTTGAATTTCAGTCATTCGCACTACATGATCTTTTAATTTTCGCTTTTGCGCCTTGAGCAACCGTTTTTCTAAATGATCTAAACCTTGCTTTTGTTTTATTTCTTGAGCTTTTACAGCTCCTAAAAATGAAGCATCGGTTTGCTCAGCAAGGGCATACATACTTTCAAACTGTGTTTCTAATAGCTTTTTTTGTGGTGTAAAATCAATATCGATGTTTGAAATATTACGAATTTTTTTATTTATAAAACTGTGTTGTTTCAGAAATAGATCTTGAACCGACACCTCCATTTTTTGCAACTTTTCGCTTTGTTTTGTTGTAATTGCCAATACAGAGTTTCGTAATAGTAATATCGGAAAAGGTACTTGCATATTTTTAAACATACTTTTAAGTTCTAGCCAGTATGCTATTTCACCGCCTCCACCGATATAACATAAGTTTGGAAGTATCACTTCTTGATATAACGGGCGAGCTATTACGTTAGGTGAAAAACGTTCAGGAAATTCTTCAAGTTCTTTTTGTAAATCACTCTTGCTCCAAAATTTCGGCGTATCTGATAAACCATATCCATTATCAACAGCCACTATACGTTCTCGTATACCTTTCACTAAATAGAAATAATTAATTTCCCGCGGATTCACCTGAATGTTATAATCTTTTGAAACGGAACCTAAATCAGCAGCAGCAGCAGATACCTTTTCATAGGAAACCTGCTCAAAAATATCGCGTTTTGCGTAGGGTATTAACAGTTGTTTTAAATCAGCATCATCACCATCAACAATTACCAAGCCTGTATCGCCGAATAATTCGTTAGCTAAAAAACGAGTCGCATCGGTAAGTGTTTCATGATTAAGATATGCTTTACTAAAAAGTTCTTTTAGCACTGTTGCATTTGTTGTTCTTCCCAGTTCATTAGCGAAAGCAGTAAAAACTTCTTGTAATCCTTCCGTATCTAAATGACCTACGGCACCTGATGCATTTTTGTTCCATTGCAGTTTCTTTCCTCTGAAATTAAAATAATTAATTTCATCAAAGTCATGGTCTTCTGTCGCCATCCAATAAATAGGCACAAAGTTATATTTCGGGTACTTCTTTTTGAGTGTTTGGGTCAGATTTATGGTTGATACTATTTTGTATAAAAAATACAAAGGACCTGTAAATAAATTCAACTGATGACCTGTAACCACTGTAAAAGTTATAGGTTCTTTGAGTTGTTTAATATGATCTTGTGTTTTCTTTGATACACTGGTATCAGCATATTGCTTTTGAATGGAATCATACAATACATCACGATGCAATTGCGGAAAACTCTCTGCTTTTTCTTTGATCTGTGCTTCAAAATTATTTAACGAAGGAAAACGGTTATAGAATGGCTTTAAAGCTTCCGATTGGTCTAAGTAATCACATATTAAAGTTGAAAAATAACCCGTGTTCTTGAAGGGTAAACAGTCAATATCCATAGTAAAAATTAAAATTCAAATAAATCCAACATCCAAAGAAAACCACATAATTGCATTTTACAGCGTCATCATCGCACCATTGAATAGAAATGCTGTAAATATAAAACTACTAAAAATGTGCATTTGCTAAAATTACGTTAATAAGACCAACACTTCATCTAAAAAAGGCGGTATAATGAGGAATAAACTTGTACCATTTCAATGAGTTTTCATACCTTACCCTTCGCTCAAAACAGAACTGAAATTCGATGAAAAAACTACTACTAGTCACCTTAATTTTAACTTGCTTTACCAATTTTGCTCAAGAACTACAATCACCCTCTGCTTTTTTAGGTTATGAATTGGGTACTCAATTTACGCCACACCATAAGGTTGTTGATTATTATCAGCACCTAGCTTCAGTCGCTGAAGACCGAATGCAATTACAACAATATGGCACTACTTACGAACGCCGACCTTTATTACTAGCGGTTATAAGTTCTGCTTCAAATATGCAAAATTTAGATGCGATTCAAGCGGCTCATATGAAACATACAACTGGTGATAGTGATGCAAAAAAAGCTATTGTTTGGTTAAGTTACAATGTACATGGTAATGAAAGTGTTAGTACAGAGGCTTCAATGCAAACCATTTATGATTTATTAACTGCAAAAGCAGATTATTTAGAAAACACGGTAGTATTAATTGACCCTTGTATTAACCCAGATGGCCGTGATCGGTATGTGAATTGGTATAATCAAAATAAAAATACCCCTTTCAACAACGACCCTAATAGTAAAGAACACCATGAAGGATGGTTAAATGGTCGACCCAATCACTATATGTTCGATTTAAATAGAGACTGGGCGTGGCTTACACAAAAAGAAAGTCAACAACGATTAAAGGTATATAATCAATGGTTACCACATGTTCATGTAGATTTTCATGAGCAAGGAGTTGATAGTCCATACTACTTTGCACCTGCTGCTGAACCCTTTCACGAGGTAATTACAGATTTTCAGCGTGATTTTCAGGTAACTATCGGAAAAAACCACGCAAAATATTTTGATGCTAACGGATGGTTTTATTTCACTAAAGAAGTATTCGATTTGCTATATCCTAGCTATGGCGACACCTACCCTACCTATAATGGAAGTATTGGAATGACCTATGAGCAAGGAGGTAGCGGTCGTGCAGGCTTGGCCATTAAAACTAGAGTTGGTGATACCCTAACACTAAATGATAGAATTTCTCATCATTATACAACAGGACTTTCAACAATTGAAGTAGCCTCAAAAAATGCTCAAAAGCTAAATGACGAATTCAAAAAGTTTTATGCTCAAAAGAAATTCAAATACAAAAGTTATGTTTTAAATGGCAAAAGTGACAATATTGATGCGCTTACCGACCTATTAGATCAACATGAAATTAAGTATGGTTGGGGAACATCAGGCAATGCAAAAGGGTTTTCTTATGATTACGGAGGTACTCGTAATATGCGCACTACAGATAAAAGTTTGGTAATTCATACCAATCAAGTAAAAGGTACTCTGGTAAAAGTACTTTTCGAACCTAAGGCCAAATTAAGTGACTCCCTCACTTATGATATTACGGCTTGGTCATTACCATATGCATACGGATTAAACGCCATTGCTTCAGAATCATCAATAAACTCAAACAGCAATAAATCAAATAATAACCCTTCAAAAAGCACCTTAATTAATAAATCAAATTATGCATACGTTGCTGACTGGAATAGCATGAACGACGCTCGTTTTCTTGCTGATTTAATACAACATAAAATTCGCGTTCGATATGCGCATGAGCCATTTACTTTAAATGGAAAAACGCATCAACGTGGTAGCCTAATCATTACACAAGCAGATAATAAAAACCATGAAAATTTCATTGTATCTTTTACAGAAATCACCAAAAAACACAAACAAGAACTTACCGTAGTACAAACTGGATTTGTAGATAGTGGTAAAGATTTTGGGTCTGGTTATGTACAAATGATGAATGATGTAAAGGTTGCTGTACTTGCTGGCGAACCAACTTCTACCTTACGATTTGGTGAAATCTGGCACTTTTTTGAGCAACAATTACAGTACCCAATAACAGTAGTTGATACCCATTATATGAATCGTGTTGATTTTTCAGCTTATGATATTTTAATATTACCAGACGGATGGGGGTACCGAAGTTTCATGACCAAAGAAAAACTAAAAGAGTTAAAAACTTGGGTAAAATCTGGAGGCAAATTAATAGCCATGGGAAAAGCCATACAATCTTTAGCCGTAGAAGACGGTTTTTCGATTAAAAATAAAAAACAAGAAAAAGATAGCACCAAATCAGTGCGCCCTTTTGCGGGATCAGAACGCGAACGTATTCAAAATGCCATTACTGGGGCTATTTTCAAAACGGAAGTAGATGCGACTCATCCTTTAGCTTATGGTTATAACTCATCATACTTTACCATGAAACTAGGTAATGATTCTTATGAGTATTTAGACAAAGGAAATGTAGTTTATCTTAAGGAAAATCAAAACAAACCTGTTTCAGGTTTTGCTGGTAATTTCGCCCAAGATAAAATTGCTAAAAGTTTAGTGTTTGGTGTTGAAAATTACGGGCAAGGAAGTGTTGTTTATATGGTCGACAACCCTTTATTTAGAGGTTTCTGGGAGAATGGAAAGTTGTTTTTCGCCAATGCTATTTTTATGGTAAACTGATGTTTAACTTGATATTGAAATCTAATTTTTATTGATATAACCCATAAATAAACAAGAAGGTTATAGTAATTCTTGCAGTTAAAAATTTGTATTTGATTAGGAAGTAAACTTCGCTCGGTTATTACTATACAATTATAAACACATTGGTTTGGGTTATATTCAAGTTATAAAGAAAATAATAGTTGAATTCTAAAGATAAAATTCGCCCCATCATTAACGCCGTTTCTCCGATTTCAGAAGCCGCTATGCAAAAGCTTGAACCTTTGGTTCAATTTTCAACCATCACTAAAGGATCAGATTTAACAGCAGTTGGTCAAAGTAATTCTTATGAATATTTTGTAATTGATGGTATTTGTAAAAGTTTTTTGTTCAATCCAGAGGGTGAAGAAATTACTTTGTCATTTTTTATGTCCAACGCTATAATTTCGCCTTACATAACAAGGGTTAAAAATGGCAAATCATTAATCAATCTTAAGGCGCTGACGGAATTAACAGTAGCTAACATGAACGCGGCGGCTTTCGAAAAACTAATGGTAGATGATCTCGAAATTAGACGATTTGGAAATACTGTTTTAAGAAACGAATTATTAGAAAAAGTTCAGAAAGAAATCGCCTTAGCTTCTTCACCTGCTAAAATAAGATTACAAAACCTCAGAAAGAAATTTCCAAATATTGAAAACAGCATTCCACATGCTGATATTGCTTCCTATCTTGGCATTACAACAATTTCATTAAGTAGATTGAGGTCTCGATCTTAAATCTTATCATTTGTTAACGAGTTTTAAATAATTGATGCAGAATTTTGATTTTAAATTCAATACGCATCAAAATGAAAAATATAAACCATCTCTTAAAACGCACAAGCACCCCCAAAAACTTGCTCTTTTTGTTTCTCATTAGCCACACTATTTTCTGGTTTATGATTAGTTTCTCTTTACCAAAAATTAATAGTCAAATCGGAGATAAAGTTTTTGATATCCGTCCTTTTGGATATTCAATTATAGAAGCAAGAACAATCTTATCTAATCTAAATGAAGAAACTATAAACTTTTACATTTTTCCACAACTCAGTTTTTTAGATATTTTATATCCCTTTTTTCTTGCTTTATTTTTAAGCAGTTTACTATTTCGATTAATAAATATTTCCGAGCTTTTAATTCGCTCAAAATCAATCTTATTAATGATACCATTTATAGCGATGATATTTGATTATTTAGAAAATTTTTGTGTGCTGTACATGATAACTCATACGAGCAGCACTCCAAATGTTTTAATCCACATGTCAAGCATTTTCACAATTTTAAAGGGAGTTTCAACAACCATTGCATGGGTAAGTATTTTATTATTTTCAATAACTTTTACAAGAACTAAAATTCTTAAAAGAAAATTTAACTAGACTGAAAATAAAGAAATTCGCCAAACATTCATCTTAAACTATATCGCTGTAATTGTCAGCATCAGGTTGAATAAATAAGGACTATATTAGTAACTCTAGTTAAGCTATTTCAACCATGTCAACAGATTTTAATCAGGCTACTTCCGAAGAAGAAAGAAAAAAATGGTGGAGTGAAAAAAGAACTAAATACAACATAGGTTTAATTTTAAGTGGTATGATAGCCTTTGTATGCTATAGTTTAGTGGTGAGGTATGTAATCCCCCCTGCTCCAGATGTCGAAATAACCCTTTTTACCCTTCTTTTTCAAGGTGTGGGTTATTTGATTTTTATGAGCATAGCCAATGTCTTTTATAGTGCAGGCGCTGCAATTGAAAATAGGTGCAAACCAAAAAACACGCTTCAATTTAGAATACGAACTTTCAACCTAGGCTTTGCTCTTTCTTGCTTGATACCGTTTTCTATTCCGATTATTTTACTAATTTACTACCTGTAGCTATTTAGTAAATTCTTTAGTAGTTTTTTGATTCTCACAAGTTAAGTTGTAGCATTAAAAATGAAGATCACCACCTAAAATCATTCGTACATGCAAACCAATTCTGATTTTAAGCAATTTGAAAATTTAAATGACGAGCAACTCCCTGTTGCCAAACAAAAACTTCATGATTGGACACATTTTGCTGGTTTATATGCTGCCGAGCATGTTGCTGCAACAGAATTTGTTATCGGAGCAACCTTCGTTGCCTTAGGTGCAAAAACCATGGATATCTTACTGGGACTCTTGATCGGTAATGTTTTGGCTGTTTTGAGTTGGACGTTTATCACCTCCCCTATTGCCGTTGATACACGATTAAGTCTTTACACCTACCTTAATAAAATTGCCGGTGATTCAATGACCAAACTATACAATTGGGCCAATGTCGTCATCTTTTCGGTGATTTCAGCCGCCATGATCACAGTTTCATCTACAGCTGTACGTTTTGCCTTTGATATTCCCGCACAACTCAATTGGTATCCCACCAATTTTTGGTTCATTTTGATTGTTCTAGCAGTCGGTATTTTCGTAGTATCAATTGCTCTATACGGATTTAATGCTGTTGCAGAATTTTCAGGCATTTGCGCACCTTGGCTTTTTGTGATGTTTACTAGTGGTGCTATGGTGCTTTTACCTGCTTTATCTTTAGATGTATTAGCCAAAACTTTACCTAGCGGTTGGAATGATTTTATAAGTCTAGGAAATCAGTCAATATGGACAGGAATTAATAGTGATGGTGAAGCTGGTATTGGACTCGTGGAAGTCATTGGTTTTGCATGGGCTGCTAATACGATAACACATTTCGGACTCATTGATATGGCGTTGTTACGATTCGCTAAAAAGAAATCTTACGGACTAGCAACCAGCACGGGAATGATGTTTGGTCATTACGTCGCTTGGATAGCAGCTGGTATTATGGGCGCAGGTGCTGCCGTAATTCTCGGAAAATCAATCGTCGCTTTAGATCCTGGTGATGTGGCTTATTATGCATTAGGTTGGTCAGGTTTTGTGATCGTAATCGTCGCAGGATGGACCACTGCTATTACCAACTTATATCGTGCGGGTTTGGCAGCACAGGCCATTTTTAACAAGCATTCTCGTAAAAAAACAACTATAATAGTTGGCTTGGTTACCGTTATTATAGCTTGTTTTCCTTTTGTATTTTCTCAAATGCTTCCCTTATTAACTTATGCCGGGTTATTGGTGGTTCCGGTAGGTGCTATTGTATTTGCTGAGCACCAAATTTTTCCACGTATAGGTTATACCCGTTATTGGTCTTCTTATCGACAATTAACTTTTAGTACTCCCGCAGTCGCATCTTGGGGATTAGGTCTGGTTTTTGGTTTTGGATTAAATGCTTTGAATGTAATTTCCTTTTATTATCTATTCATTCCAACATGGATTTTCACCATACTACTGTATACCTTATTGGCCGCAAAATATGGCGCCAAACAAAAATATACGCAAGAAGAAGAACAAGAAAAAGAACGCCATGAAAACATTTTAAAATATCAAGAATATAAAGCATCGTTAGAAGAACAACCCTTAAAAGATACTTCAGGGCTTACTAAAATTATAAAATTAGTTGCTTACGCTGCACTTGGCGTCACCCTATTTTTAGCCGGCATCGTACTTTTCGGTAGTAAAGATGAAAATGAATATGTGGCCAACCGAGAAACTTTTTATCAATACGCATTTATCTGCACCCTTATTTATTTCATAACTGCCTATGTAGCTTTAAGGCGTAGCAAATCAACATAACTGTTAAAATGAAAGATAAAACAACCCTTAATCAAAATAACTTAAAACGAATCGGTGATTATATATCTGTTCCTCAATATGGTCGTGAAACCATAAATTCGGGAATAGTTCATATTGGTGTAGGTGGTTTTCATAGGGCGCACCAAGCCTATTACACCCATCAACTTCAAGAACAATTTCCTGCAAAAGATTGGGGTATTTGCGGTATGGGTTTGCGAAAGGGGGATCAAAAAATAAATGATGTTTTACAAGAACAAGATGGACTATATACCCTAATAATAAAACACCCAAATGGCAAAGTAGAACCCCACATTATAGGCGCTATTCTTGATTTTAATTTGGCGATCGATAATCCGTTAGCTGCCATTGATAAAATGGCACATCAAGATACTAAGATTGTTTCGCTTACCATTACAGAAGGTGGCTATAATTTTAATCCATCAACAGGTGCATTTGATTTCTCGAATCCTGATGTTCAACATGAATTGAAAAACCCAAACGATCCTAAAACGGTATACGGTTATTTAACCGCGGCATTAAAAAAACGTAGAGATCATAAGTTACCAGCATTTACAGTAATGTCATGCGATAACATTCAACATAACGGTGATGTTGCCCGAACAATGCTGCTCACTTTTGCAAAAAAACTGGACCCAGATTTAGCTCGTTGGATTGAGCAAGAAGTTCGTTTTCCGAACAGCATGGTAGATCGTATTACTCCGGTTACATCTGCTTCAGACATTGCTTATTTAGAAGAAAATTTCGACCTCTTAGATCAATGGCCTGTAACCTGCGAACCTTTCATACAGTGGATTATTGAAGACCAATTTTCAAATGGTAGACCTGAATATGAAAAAGTAGGCGTACAATTTGTACCTGATGTAAAACCTTATGAAAAAATGAAACTTCGCTTGCTAAACGCAGGGCATTCGGTTTTAGGTATTTTAGGTGCACTTCACGGTCACAGCACTATTAATGCATGTATGGAGGATAGTACGTTTGCAACCTATTTAAGACAGTTTATGGATAGTGAGGTGAGTCCTATATTAGATCCTGTTGCAGGAATTGATTTAAAAAGCTATAAAGACAGTTTAGAAGAACGTTTTGCCAACCCAAATATAAAAGATAGTGTGAGTCGAATCTGTTCTGAGAGTTCAGCAAAGCTTCCGAAGTTTCTAATTCCAACTTTAAAAGATAATTTAGACCGTGGTGGTAGTTTCAAGTTCGCAACCTTGGTGATAGCCGCTTGGTGCTTTTATAGCGATAAATGTAGCAATGAAAAAGGCGAACCCATTGAAATTATTGATGTGATGCAAAAAGAACTTCACGAAGCTGCGCGACAAACGAACGATGATCCATTGGCCTTTCTTCGCTTAAAAAGTCTTTTTGGAGATTTAATTGACAACAGAAAATTCACAGCCCTTTACGTGGAAATGATTGCACAAATTTATTCGGAAGACGATATTAGAAAGCATATGCAAGAAATGCTTTAAAATCTATTGAAACGACATCAGCTTTTCTTCTAATATGGTGTTAAATAAAAGTTTAATTCCTATATCGTTTCAAGCGGTCTACCAATCTTTGCATTATTATTAAAAAAAATATGAAACATACCTATTATGTAGAAGGCATGAGTTGCAACGGCTGCCGAAGTCATGTAGAAAAAACACTGTCTGAGATACAGGGTGTTTCTAAGGTTACTGTTGATTTGAAGAGCACTGAAGCAGTAATCGAAATGGAGCATCATATTCCGATGGCTACGTTTACAAAAGCGCTAGGAACTGATGGAAGCAGATATAGTATACATGAGCAAAAGGTAAATTCGCAGTTAACAGCAATTAAACCTATGGCCGCAAACAAGGCTAAGGGCACAGGAACATTCTATTGCCCAATGCATTGTGAGGGAGATAAAATCTACGATGAAATGGGCGATTGCCCGGTATGTGGAATGGATTTAGTTGAAGAACAAAACCTCTCTCAAGCTTCTACCAAACAATATACCTGCCCCATGCACCCAGAAGTAATTCTAGAAGCTGCTGGCGATTGTCCGATTTGCGGAATGGACCTTGTTTCGATGCAACCAGAGCTTTCTTCCGAAGAAAAAACATATAGAAAGCTTCTGATAAAGTTTAGAATTGCAACCGCATTTACAGTACCAATCTTCTTGATTGCCATGAGCGAGATGCAAACAAATAATCCGTTATTTGAAATCATGGCGCAGCAACAATGGAATTATATTCAATTTGCGCTATCAATTCCTGTTGTTTTTTATGCCACATGGATGTTCTTTGAGCGCGCCTATAGAAGCATTAAAACATGGAATTTAAACATGTTTACATTAATTGGAATTGGTGCTGGTGTGGCCTGGTGGTTTAGTGTGTTCGCAATGCTGTTTCCTGACTTTTTTCCACACCAATTCAAATCAGAATCAGGTACAGTACATGTGTATTTTGAGGCGGCAACCGTGATTTTAACTTTAGTCCTGCTAGGTCAATTATTAGAGGCTAGAGCCCACAGAAAAACGAATTCTGCTGTCAAAGAATTGCTGCAATTAGCGCCAAATAAAGCTACTAAAATTGTAAGTGGTAAAGCAATTGAAGTACCTATTAATGACATTCAAATAGGTGATATTTTAAAAGTAAGACCCGGAGAAAAAATTCCCGTAGACGGACATATCACTAAAGGCAATTCGATCATTGATGAATCGATGATTAGTGGAGAACCCATTCCTGTAAATAAAACGGTTGGAGATTACGTGAATAGTGGTACTATAAATGGTAATCAAACCTTCATGATGGTTACGAAAAAGGTAGGTAGTGACACCTTACTATCACAGATAATACAGATGGTAAACAATGCTAGTAGAAGCCGTGCACCCATACAGAAGTTAGCCGATAAGGTTTCTGGCTATTTTGTGCCTATCGTAGTACTAATCGCTGTTTTGACCTTTGTAATTTGGACTTTATGGGGCCCTGAACCTGTTTATGTGTACGCCTTTGTAAATGCAATTGCAGTTTTAATCATTGCATGTCCGTGTGCTTTAGGTTTAGCAACCCCCATGTCGGTTATGGTTGGTGTTGGTAAGGGTTCTCAAAATGGAGTATTGATTAAGAATGCCGAGGCTTTAGAAACCATGGCAAAAATTAATACCCTAATAGTAGATAAAACTGGGACCCTCACCGAAGGAAAACCATCCGTAGAAAAAATAGGAACATTTATAAATGACTATACCGAAGCAGAAGTACTGCAATATCTTGTCTCTATAAATAGCAACAGCGAGCATCCATTAGCAGATGCTACAGTTTCCTATGGAAAAGCGCAAAACACTCAACTATTAGAAACTACAGCTTTTAATACCATTCCTGGTAAAGGTGTAGCTGCTCAAATAGCAGACCAAAAGGTAATTGTAGGGAACGCTAAAATGTTGCAACAAGAAAATATTGAAACACCTTCAGAAGCCTTGGCCATAGTACAATCCTACCAAAAGCAAGGAAAAACAGTTTCATATATAGCAATTGACACCGTGTTAGTAGGATATGTCGTTATTTCAGATCAGATCAAAAAAAGTAGCGCACCAGTTATCAAAGCTCTTCACGACAAAGGCGTTGAAGTCATTATGTTAACTGGTGACAATAAAGAGACGGCGCAAGCGGTCGCTACTGCTTTGAATCTGAAATCATTGAAAGCCGGATTGCTACCTGAAGATAAGCTTCAAGAAATCGTGCGACTACAGCATACAGGAAGACGAGTTGCTATGGCCGGTGATGGCATCAATGACGCCCCAGCATTAGCACAAAGTGATGTGGGTATCGCCATGGGTACAGGAACTGATGTCGCCATTGAAAGTGCCATGATTACTTTACTTAAAGGAAATTTAAACGGAATATTGAAAGCCTATAACCTCAGTGAAGCTGTGATGAAAAATATTAAGCAAAACCTTTTCTTCGCTTTAATTTACAATACTTTGGGAATCCCCATAGCTGCTGGAGTACTTTTTCCAATTTTCGGATTATTACTATCTCCGATGATTGCTGCATTGGCCATGAGTTTTAGCTCTGTTTCGGTAATTGCGAATGCCTTGCGTCTGCGCAGTATAAACATTTGAAAACTTTAGGGAACCAATTTTCCCGATTTGCTTTAGTAGTCCATCACCAAAACGTCATCTAAATTCCGACCTGCTTTTATAACTAATCTTTAATGATCTTTATGTATTAAAGGAACAGCGCTGTCATTTTCATCTTTTTTTTGCGATGCCATACTATAATAAATTGGGTAGGTTGTATCTGATACGTCTGAAGGAATGAGTCTTCCATCTGCATCAAATTTGCAGATTTGAATGTTGTTATCATCACGAGTACCAAATGCTACTACAGCTTCCAACTCATTTAATTTGCGTATTTAAATTCGTGTCTGCACAGAGAGTTTGGTGCGAGCATCATTTATCAAAATAGAGCGCGGCCACAATACCTGTATCATCATCCACTTTAAAAAATCCTTACTCCATTTCAATTAAAAACAAAAAAATTCTTCTTTTTGAAATTCCCCCTTTAATAATGCTACATAATTTGGGGTGTATCCTGTATAATTAAGCATTAAAAAAGTTAGCAGTCAGAGTGATTTTGATTGCTGACATGAGCAATTAATTTTACTCATATTTTTAGTTTTCAATATCAAAATTGCCAGATGCCATTTATAAAAATTGAACTAGTTCACTAATTATCACAACTACTTTTCTGATAACGGTTTCCGCTTAATTTTACTTAAAAATTCATGAGTAATACCCAAGTAACTTGAAATTTGTCGATCGTTTAACTTTGCGACTATACTGGGGTAAGTTTCTACAAAATGCAGGTAACGTTCTTTTGCTGTTAAGCAATGATTACGCACCAATCTTCTTTGCCAAGCAATAATCGCTTTTTGGCTCATTATACGAAAGAGTCGCTCTACTACTGGTACTTCTTCATATAAATGTTCTTTTTGAGTTTTACCTATGAGTAATACTTCACTATCTTCTAAAGCTTCTATATTTAATACTGATGGAGCATGATTCATAAAACTATCTAAGTCCATTAGCCACCACCCTTTGGCTGCAAAATACAAGGTGTTTTCATTGCCCTTTTTGTCAATGGTAAAGACGCGAAAACAACCATTTTTTACAAAACCTTCAAACTTGCAAACCTGACCTTGAACCAGCAACATATTATTTTTACTGACCTTAGTTGGTTCAAAATAATTGCAAATAGCATCTAACTGCTGCTCAGAAACAGCTACATCTTTTCTAATACTTTCCTTGAATAAATCGTATGACATGGTTTATATAAATCTTTTTAAAAATAAAAATTTATAAATTGGTAATCGATTCTTTTGTCATTTGATAACATCTTATTTTTAAGATGAATTGATATATTAAAAATTTAAAACTACTTACAGAATACTATAACGCATATAAATGTGAGCGTAAATACTTTACTGATAGTTTGCGAAATGCTGTGAGTAAGTGTATCGTTTTTAATAGTTTTTTGAGGATAAATCAAATTATCTTTCTAAAAACTTAAAACTAAACAGGTTTTTTAATTACCCTATTGAAACACTAGTACTTCATTTGAGTGAAATGGGAAATTATAGTCTTAATGATGTGGCTCACCAAATGTATATCGAATATCATTAAGCCGATGATTTTGCAAAGTCTGAAATGTTAAATTCTTTACTTCAAGTGTTGCTACTTAAAGCATAAAGAGCCAAACATCAGAAACGATTATAGAATTACGAGATTTAAATTGAAAACTACTGTAAGTGAAGTAGCCTACAATACCTTAGGTACTGAAATAGAAAACAAGATTTAGGAGAATATTTAGGAACCGTCATTGCCCGAATTTATGAAGGCATCAGAAACGGAGTGAACAATGTCTCTTCCGATTTTGAAGAAGTTGCACAAATGCTACATAAATCTCCGTTAGAAATGATGAAACAATTTCAAAAAACTAAAAAATACTATCTTGGGGTACTCATGTCTATTGATAAAAAATTTATAGCGGAAGTATTCCAAAATCTCGATTTACAACCCAATGAGGTTGAACGAATTGCTGCTACATTTGAACTTTTAGATTTAAAAAAAGGCACTATTCTTTTACATGAAAATGAAGTGGTACATGATCAATACTATGTGCGTTCTGGTTGCTTAAGAACTTATTTTAATGATGTTTCAGGAAAAGAGCACACCATTCAGTTTGCTATTAAGGATTGGTGGATTAGTGATTATACCGCTTTTTTTAGTACGTCTAAAGCGTTACTTCAAATCGAATGTATTCAAGATGCCCAAGTATACAAAATCTCAAGAAAGGAGATGGAAGTTTTGTATGCTGAAATTCCATCCTTAGAGACTTTTTTTAGAAAAAAAATGGAGAAAGGCTTTGCTGCTTTTCAAAAGAGAATTTTATCTAATCTATCTCAGCCTGCCAAAGATCGATATTACTCCTTCATAAAAACCTATCCCAACATTGAGCAAAGTGTAAAGAATTACCATATTGCTTCCTACTTAGGTATTACTACAGAAAGCCTAAGCAGAATTCGAAAAGAAATTACTTCGTAAGCTTTCTTATCATAGATCAATTTTTTCTGCTCCACTATCCTATAATTTTGTAGTCTAAATTAGAATACAATGAAAAAACTATCATTATTGATATCAGGTATCATTCTATTTTCTTCTTGCGCTGAGTCAGCAAAGAAAAAAGGTACCGATAACGAAAGTGTAACAATGAACACCGCAAAAAATACCACTATGAAGAACATTCTATTTGTAGTCACTAGTCATGACGAACTAGGTGATACTGGAGAAAAAACAGGTTTATGGATTGAAGAATTCGCTGCACCTTATTACTTATTGCTTGAAAAGGGAGCGAAAATTACTATTGCATCTCCTAAGGGAGGACAGCCTCCGATTGATCCAAAAAGTGAATTACCCGATTTTCAAACTAAAGCAACCAAAAGATTTTACCAAGATAGAAATACACAAGATGTATTAGCAAACACGGTAAAACTTAGTGCTGTAAATCAAGCAGATTTTGATGCCGTATTTTATCCTGGTGGTCACGGACCTTTATGGGATTTAGCTGAAGACAAAAATTCTATCGCAATAATTGAAGCTTTTTACACGAACAACAAACCTGTAAGTGCAGTATGTCACGCGCCAGCAGTCTTTAAGAATACCAAAAATAACGACGGAACTCCTTTAGTACAAGGTAAAAAAGTAACCGGATTCACCAACAGTGAAGAAGACGCCGTTCAGTTAACTAGTATCGTTCCCTTTTTAGTAGAAGACATGTTACAGGAAGCCGGAGGAATTTATTCAAAAGGTGATGATTGGGCCCCGTATGCCGTTGAAGATGGACTATTAATTACAGGTCAGAATCCTGCATCGTCAGAACTAGTTGCTGAAATGTTATTTGAAAAATTAGCGAAGTAAACGACCTACATATTAAATTGGCTAAAACGGCTTGAGTAGTAACTTAAGTCGTTTTTTGTTTTCCATTATCAGGTTTATTTCATTTATTTTAAACCATTTAAAGATACTTACATCTCTTAATTACAGTATATTTTCCACTACCCTACTCGTACTAAATATAAAAATTTTACAATTATACGTAACCAGTTACGTTATTTTTATATATTTGCGTAACCAGTTACATATATGAAAGAAGATTATTTAGTTCAATTGCATTTAGAAGGTTTGCCGAGTAGATTAAAAAGGCTTAGTGATTCCTTATTATATAGTACAAGAGACCTTTATAAATCAATGAATGTTGCTATTGAACCAAACTGGAATTTAGTCTTTCGAATTTTAAAAGATTATGAAGAACTAACCATTACTGAAATCGCTGAGAAGTTACAGTTTTCGCATCCGGCAGTCATTAAGATAACCAGTAAAATGAAAAAAAACGGTTATATCATTAGTGTTGCGGATAAAAAAGATAAAAGAAAACAAATTTTAAGGCTATCAGATAAAGCAAAGACTGAGATGGATTATTTAGAATCGCTTTGGCTTACTCAGGTAGAAGTTATAAAAGAGCTTTTTGCTGAAAGCCCAAATTTTATGCAAGAGCTTACTGAAATTGAAAACAAAATAGCATCATTAGATTATAAACAACGGGTACTAAATTTAATGGAACAATGAAGATAATAATAGAGACTATCGGTTATATTGCGATTGTGGCAGGTTTCTATGCCGCTACCAAAAAAGAAATGGTGAACTTTCGAGTTTGGCACCTAATCTCAAGTGCTTTCTACGTGGTTTACGGATTTTTCATCAATTCTGGACCACTTATTATTTCAGGCATTATCTTTTGCATTATTCATTGGTATCATTTACAAAAAAACAAGACTACAAAAGGTAAAAAACCTGGCCGTAAAACAAGCATAAAACATAGCTAGGTGTATATGCGGCATTAAAAAAGTGCTAAGCATTGGTTTAACTAAGCAATATTCGGGTTTTTAAATATGGCGTCAATAATAATCTTTGACGTACAATAGTAAAATTCGAAAAAATGAAAACATTTATACTCATACATGGTTCATGGCATAGCGCGTGGAATTGGCATAAAGTAAAACCTATTTTAGAAGGTCGAGGGCACACCGTACTCGCTATTGATCTACCTGGTATGGGCCGTGATAAAACGCCAATTCAAGAAGTAACTTTTGCCAAAACAGTTGAAAAAATTGTTGCCATTATCGATACTATACAAGACCAAGTTATACTAGTGGGTCATAGCAAAAACGGAATATTGATTTCGCAAGCCGCCGAGTACCGTTCTGAAAAAATTGAAAAACTAATTTATTTAGCCGCCTATTTAGTTCCAAACGGAAAATCACAAGCCTTTTACTCTGCTCAAGATACTAAGGCACTTTTAAAACCATATGTCACCCAGCACCCGGCAACCAAATCACATACGCTACAAACATCCATTTACAAAGAAGGACTTTATCATGATTGCGAGGATAATATAACGGCGTTAGCGAAGTTACTTTTAAGTCATGAACCCGTAGAATCAGCAGTTGCAACCTTAAATCTCAGTAATGCAAATTATGGCAGTGTACGAAGGTTTTATATTGAATGTACTGACGACAAAGCCGTGACCCCCTTTATTCAACAAAAAATGTACTTAGAATCTCCCTGTGAAAAAGTGTTTAAAATGAATACTAGTCATTCCCCCTTTTTTAGCCAACCAAAAGAATTATGCGAATTATTTTTAGAAATTGCGAGGTTGTAAAATTATTGTGTTTCACTATTCAAGAATAAAAAAACGGTATAAAAATGGTAAAACATTTCCATAGATTGTAATTTGCTGAAGCTTATTTTATTCTAATTATACAAACATATGGCAACAGAGATTTTAGTCGCATTACAAGTTACAGACAACCAATTATATGATAGGTATAGGGCAGAAATGTTTCCCATCTTACAGGCCTACGGTGGAAGTTTCGGTTACGATTTTAAAGTTGCCGAAATGCTTCAATCAGAAACTACTGAGCCCATAAATAGAGTTTTTACGATTCGCTTTCAAAATAAAGATAATATAGACTCCTTTTTTAAAAACGAAGACTATCTAGCTATTAAAAAATTATACTTTACCCCTGCCGTTACTACGGTTATAGAAATTGCTAGGTATGAAAAGTAAACATTTTAAGAGTCTATGACGAATGATAAGGCATAGTGACGTAGATGATAAAGTGCTTCTAAAAATGATTAAAGACGGAAACCTATCCATCGGTGGAAATCGAAATCTAAAAATTTATGGAACGCTAAATTGCAAATCTGGCAAGCGAATGAAACGGCAAAATCGAGTTTTTTTCGCTTCTGAAAAAGAGGCTATTGCCAATAAGTACCGGCCTTGTGGTCATTGCATGCGAACTGCTTATAAACTTTGGAAACTGTGAACCGACAACCCATGACCTTCACCTTGGTAAATTGAAGTCCGCAATTTTCGGGTTTAAGCAGAACATTCGTGCCATTATATTTACGCTTCAAAGAAATTGATACCAATGAGCGAACAAGAAGTACTGAATTATAATAGAATAGCTGAGGCCATCAACTTTATTCAGCAGAATTTTAAGCAACAACCCACGCTTGATGAAATTGCGGCAGCTGTTAATTTGAGTCCGTTTCATTTTCAACGCTTGTTCACGAATTGGGCTGGGGTGAGTCCGAAAAAATTTCTTCAATACATCAGTGTTAATCACGCGAAACAGGTTTTAAGCGAAAATCAATCTACCTTATTCGATGCAGCTTTCGAAACCGGACTATCCGGCACGGGTCGTTTGCATGATTTGTTCATGTCGATCGAAGGTATGACCCCTGGTGAGTACAAAAATCAAGGAGAACACTTAAATATTAACTATAGTTATTTTGATACCATTTTTGGAAAAATATTGATAGCCACCACATCAAAAGGAGTTTGTTTTATGGCCTTTGCTGATGTTCACTATAATGCGCTCGAAGATTTAAAAACCATATACCCGAAAGCACTTCTAACGAACCAAATCGATAAAATTCAAAAAAATACCATGTTGATCTATTCTCAAGACTGGACCAATTTGAAAAAGATAAAGTTTCATTTGAAAGGAACTCCCTTTCAATTAAAAGTATGGGAAACCCTTTTACGAATACCTTTGGGATCAGTAGCAACCTACAGCGATATTGCTACCGAAATTAAAAAACCAAAAGCGGTTAGGGCTGTAGGTACAGCCATTGGCAAAAACCCAGTGGCCTGTTTGATTCCCTGTCACAGAGTCATAAAAGCCACCGGACTTTTAGGTAATTACAAATGGGGCACTACTAAAAAAGTAACTTTAGTGGGTTGGGAAGCTGCCAATCGAGACAATCCCGATTTAAACAATAGCATCTATTAAAACAGCGCAATTAACGGGTTTTAAACGATTTGAAAAACATATAGTTTTACTTCAAATCGAAAAAAAATCCAAATGAAAAATACACTGATCGTTAGTTATACACCACGCCATGATTCTTATACTAAAGTTTTGGTTGATGAGTTTTTAGAGCTCGTCAGTCAAAAGACCAACATTACATTTTTAGATTTAGTGGCAACTCCTCCAGATTTGCTTTTAGCCGATAATTTAAATCTAATTCTAAGTGGAAACCCAACAGAATTTACCCATGAAGAAAAGGAAAGACTAAGGCAACATGATCTATTCATAGATCAAGTTTTAGCAGCAGATTACATAGTGATAGCATCACCAATGTATAACTTTTCGCTTCCGGCTACCGTAAAAGCATGGGTTGATAGTATTGTTGCATCTGATAAAACATTCACGTTTTCCGAAAATGATGGCTTTAAAGGTCTCTGTAAAAACACAGAAGCTTTGGTGCTCATGGTAAGTGGTAATACCTATTCAGATACCGATTCAAAAGAATATTTCTCACCGCTGATTAAAACAAATTTTGAGTTTATTGGCATTCCTTCAAACCAAATTTCTGCATCAGGTGTAAACCAGTTTCCTGATCAAGTTTCAACTATCATTGCAAAGGCTAAGAATGATATTGCCGCAATAACGCAAACGTGGTATTCCTAATTAGATCTAAACGTAAAATTTTGGTATACTAATGGCTACGATTTGGCAAATATTTAGCGTAAATCTACAAACCACTTTTTGCAAAAAAGTGACATTTTTTTCTAATTATTTTCAAAAAAGACATGAAATTCATCAAAATCAGATTGTTTTAAGCATTTTTTATAGCTTTTATATTATCAATTCAAAAATTAAAACATCCTTAAATTATGTATACCTCAATACATAGGTATTAACACGGTTGCTTCTCTTTTTCCTACAAATGTATTCCTATCTTTAAGATATTAACAAGAGCATTATTACAATTCTTAACTGTTATTTTTCATAAAAATAAACTGGTTTTGATTCAATTTTCAAGATGCTATTTAGTATTCAATTTTTACCATTATTATGAGCATTCAACTCCTTTCTTTTGATATTGATAATACCCTTATAGAATTAGAAACACGTAAAACCAATTTTCCTTCTGCATGGAGTCAGATTGAAGACGCCGAAGCCGTTATCTTATGTTATAACACAGGTCGCCTTCTTGATGATGTATTGCAACTTGTAAAACGCCAAATTCTTCCTGAGCCACAATATATTATTAGTGGAGTTGGCACGAATATATACGATGTAAAAGCTAAAAAATTATTAAAAGAGTTTTCTCAAATTTTAGAAGAAGGTTGGAATCTTGATTTGGTAAAAGAAAAAATTGAGTCATTACCATTACCTATAAGTTCACAACCGAAACGTTTTCAACACGATTTTAAAAAGAGTTATTTTTTTGAAAATGCATCTTCTAGAGATCTGAAGAAAATCGAAAAAACCCTTATCACATCTGACCTTGATGTAAACGTAGTGTATTCAGGCAATAAATTTCTTGATATTCTTCCGAAGTATGCCAACAAAGGGAATGCCTTACAATGGCTTCTTGCTGAATTAGATATAAAAGCCGAACAGACCATAGTTGCTGGCGATAGTGGTAATGATAGCGCCATGTTTAATATTCCTAAAATTAAAGGTATTGTTGTGGCTAATGCACAAGAAGAACTATTTAAATCAGTGACTGATTTAGATGTCTATTTATCAAAGAACATTCAAAGTAAAGGTGTTTTAGAGGGACTTCATCATTATAAGGTCATACCTCAAGAGATTTTTGAAAACTATGATCACAATGAAATTCAAGATGAAAAAATCATACAGCATTTAGACGAGCAAGAAAATAAGCCGGTCACAGACGATGAACTTAAATTCATTATTGAAGGGTATGACAAAGCTGTTGAAGCGGTTAAACTGAATATTACCCGATTAGGGTTTTCCGCCTGTTCATTGACGCATAATTCAAGTACAGGTACCGATGAAAATTACAGAAGTGTTTGGGGTAGAGATGGGGCTATAACTGTTATTGGCACTATTCCGCTAATTGGTGACGAAGCCATTAGAAACTGTCAACGTCAGACTTTAGAAACCCTAATTAGCAATATCACTCTGAACGGTCAAATTCCCTCAAACGTTAGCATCGACACCAATGTACCTGACTATTCAGGAGTTGGCGGCATCTGTTCTATTGACAGTGGTTTATGGTTTATTATTGCATTTTACGAATACGTGAATGCAACCAACGAACATGAATTATTACGCAAGCACCTTCCCGCTTTAAAAAAAGTAATGAATTGGTTAAGTGCACAAGATGGTAATAATGATGCTTTATTAGAAATACCTGAAGCGGGAGACTGGACAGATTTGTTTGGTCGTAGTTATAATGTTTTATATGATGAAATTCTTTGGTACAGAGCCAATGTATGCTTTGGTAGACTATTAGAAGAAATTGGTGAGCACGATGATGCAGGCGCTTATTTACGGTGGTCTCAAGTCATTAAAAAAGCTATTATTTCAAGTTTCTGGCCAAGCACACAAACCGATCGCGCTTCCCCTTTCGCTTTTGCTGATCAGCAATTCTCGCTAGGTGATGCCAGTTATCTCATCGCACAAGTTACGCCATTTGATTTTAGTTGGCGTTGTGATGTGTACGGTAATGTTTTGGCATATTTATTTGATGTACTAGACACAGAAAAAGCCCAATCTGCTTTTAGATTTATGTGGGGCGTAGGTGTCAACGAACCTTACCCTGTGGCTAATGTATATCCAGTGGTTTCTCCAGGAGATCCTGATTGGAGACCTTATTACGCCGTAAACCTTTTAAACCTACCTAATCACTATCACAATGGAGGTATTTGGCCCTTTGTTGGTAGCGCTTGGGTGCGTTTTGTTCATAAACTAGGGTTGGCGTCAGTTGCCAGAAAAGAACTGTACAAACTAGCCAAATTAAATCATTTAGGAATTAATCAAGAGTGGGAATTTAATGAATGGGCACATGGCCAAACTGGTCGACCAATGGGTAAAATTTACCAAGCATGGTCTGCTGCCGAATACATTTCTACTTGTCACTATTTAAAAATAAAATAAAATGGACTCAATTTTAATGATATCTGTACACGGATATGTAGGTGCTGAACCCGAATTAGGAAAACCTGATACTGGCGGGCAAGTTGTGTATGTATTAGAGTTAGCAGATAGATTCAGTAGGTTAGGAAAACGCGTTGACCTTCTCACAAGGCAATTCGAAGATCAACCTGAATATGACCTAGTCAATGAAAACTATAGTGTTTGGAGAGTTCCATTTGGTGGCAAAAAATTCATTCGTAAAGAAGATATGCACGATCATCTAAACCAATTTGTAACCAACACGCTTTCCGCTATTAAAAAACAAGGCAAACGTTATGATATTATTTATTCCCATTACTGGGATGCTGGTTGGGCTGGGCAAAAAATCGCTGAAGAATTAGGGGTGCCTCACGTGCACACTCCGCACTCTTTAGGTTGGTGGAAACGCTATAGTATGGGTACTGATATGGAAGAAAAAGAGATGGAGAAAACCTATCGCTTTGAAGAACGCATTCGCAAAGAATATTTTGTGTATCAGATGTGTAATCATGTCATTGCAACCACACTACCTCAAGTAGAACTTCTTCAACAACATTATGATTTGCTCGAAAGACGTTGTAAAATGATTCCTCCAGGAATTGATGAGAATCGCTTTTTCCCTGTTCCTAGTGGTGAAGTGAAACGCTTACGAGATAAATACGGAATGCAGAGTAAAGATATTTTGACACTCGGTCGAATGGCGCATAACAAAGGTTATGATTTACTAATTCAAGCCTTACCCACCTTGTTTTCTCTAGTACCTGATGCGCGCTTAGTAGCAGCCATTGGTACTGACAATTCAAAACAAGACCTTTCGGGAATTAAAATTTTAAAAGACGAAGCAAAAAAATTAGGTGTTGAAGACAAAATCGTTTGGAGTGGATTTGTAGAAGATGATGACTTAGCCAATATGTATCGATCTGCACAAGTATTTGCAATGCCTTCAAGATATGAACCTTTTGGCATGGTATCTATTGAAGCCATGGCCTGCGGAACTCCTTCTATCATTACCACCAACGGGGGATTATTTGAACTGATTAAATTTGGCACACATGCCTTATATTCTGACCCTCATCGCGCAGTAGAATTTGGCACCATGTTAGCATTACCGCTACTTTACCCTAATTTACATAATGAACTTTCTGTTGCCGGAGCACGGTTTTCACGACGTAATTTTGGTTGGACAGGAATTGCAAAACAAATTATTGAAATTTTCAGTTTTTCGATAAATATGCAATCTTTTCAAACAAGAGTTGGATAAGGCTACTAGCCTAAAATTGTAGCAAAGCAATAAATAATACAAATGGCGGATACTCCGAAAATTAGAGTACCAACTGTTTGTATTTGATTGCCTTGTTTCACATTCATACCTGTGAGTTGCGTAACTACCCAAAAGAAGCTGTCATTGGCATGAGAGACAACAGTTGAACCTGCACCAATGGCTAAAACCGTCATGGTTTTCATAAATGGTTCGTCTAAACCCAATCCCGTCATCATCGGAGCCACTATAGAAGCTGCGGTTATTAAAGCCACTGTTGATGATCCTTGTGCAGTTTTCAAACACGCAGCCAACAAAAAAGGTAATAACAGTCCGATAGACATTCCTTCAAAATATTCAGCAATGAATTCTGCCATTCCAGATTTTTGCAGCATTGCTCCGAAAATACCACCAGCACCCGTTATTAAAATAATCGGTGCAGCAATACGTACCGCATCACCAAACCAACCGGAAGCACCATAAACTTTATCATCTAATGTACTAGGTAATAGCAAAGACAGCAATACCCCGACAAAAAGTGCAATAACCGGCGTACCTAGAAATTCGACAACAGGATATATATTTCTGGACTTTAACTCCAATTCCGGGTAATCAAAAATCGATTTTGCAATAATTAATACGATAGGAACTACAATGGCCAATAGTGCTATTCGCAATTTAGGCTGATGTGCACTTGCTTCCACTTTTTCAATATGAATCGGAACATGAATTTTAGAAGCAACCTTTTTTGCAAAAATAAAACAAGGAATTAAAGCCAATGCACTTATACAAACGCCCCACAGAATTACATTACCGAGTTCGGCACCAAGAATACCAGCTGCAGCAATTGGCCCTGGTGTGGGCGGAACCATAACATGTGTTGCCATGAGACCTAAGGCCAAGGCTGCTGTTGATCCCGCATACGCCACTTTTGCTTTTTGTGATAAGGCTTTGTTTAGCGAATTCATGATGATAAAAGCACTATCCACAAAAACAGGAATCGACAATAAAAAACCCGTCAACATCATGGCTAAGTGAATAGATTTTTCGCCAATCAAATTGATGAGTCGTGTAGCAATAACCATAGCGCCTCCTGACTTTTCCAACACCGTACCTAACACCACTCCGAAAAAAATAATGAGTCCGATTTTACCCATAAGCGAGCCAAAACCATCGTTTACGGCTGCAATAATTTGAGAAACCTCCATTCCTGTAATAAATCCGTAGAGCATTGAAGCTACGAGGAGTACAAAAAAGGGGTGGATTTTTAAGCGAACAATACCGAATATTATAAGCGCAAGCGCAAGAAGTAAAGCAACAATATAAATCATGAAGGCAGCATGGTTTGGTACATGCACTAAAATAGCAATTATATTGGAACTACATCTTCGTCAAAATGCTACACCACAAACCTTTTATAATAAGCTCGTATTAGACAGGCTCTCCGTATAAATCAAAATCAGCGGCTTCGGTTATTTTAATAGTTGCGAATTCGCCTTGTTTAAGATAAAATTTAGTAGCATCAATTAGCACTTCGTTATCAACATCGGGTGAATCGAATTCTGTTCTTCCAACAAAATGATTACCTTCTTTACGATCAATGATGCAACGAAATTCTTGTCCTATTTTCTGTTGGTTTAACTCCCATGAAATTTGCGACTGTATTTCCATTATCTCATTAGCACGCTGTTGTTTCACTTCTTCAGGAACATCATCTTCTAAAGTATAGGCATGTGTATTTTCCTCGTGGCTATAGGTGAAACATCCCAAACGTTCAAATCGCATTTCTTCAACCCATTGTTTTAAGGTTTGAAAGTCTGCTTCAGTTTCCCCTGGGTAACCCACTATTAATGTTGTACGAATTGTCATTTCAGGTACCGCAGCACGAAACGCTGTCAATAATTTTGTCGTTTTTGCTTGTGTAGTACCACGGCGCATACTCTTGAGAATAGCATCAGCAATATGTTGTAATGGAATATCTAAATAGTTACACACTTTAGGCTCGCGCTTCATAACCTCAAGCACATCCATCGGAAAACCAGTTGGAAAAGCATAATGCAAGCGAATCCATTCTATACCTTCAACCTTTACCAAAGCTTCTAAAAGCTCTGCTAAATTCCTTTTTTTGTATAAATCTAGTCCGTAATAGGTTAAATCTTGAGCAATTAGTATAAGTTCTTTTACCCCTTTGGCAGCCAATTTTTCAGCCTCAGTAACCAAATCTTCTATTTTTTTACTGCGATGTTTACCGCGCATGATCGGAATTGCACAAAACGAACAAGGTCGATCACAACCTTCTGCAATTTTTAAATAAGCATAGTTTTTAGGAGTGGTGATCAAACGCTCTCCTATCAATTCATGCTTGTAGTCTGCCCCCAAAGCCTTTAGCAAATTCGGTAATTCACTGGTACCGAAGTATTCATCTACGTCAGGAATCTCTTTTTGTAAATCTGGTTTGTAGCGTTCGCTTAGGCATCCGGTAACAAATACCTTATCTACCTCACCAGCTTCCTTTTTCTGAACATATTCAAGAATGGTGTTTACACTCTCCTCTTTTGCATTGGCAATAAATCCGCAGGTATTTATCACCACAACATTACCTTCTTCTTCATGAACTACTTCTTTTTCGTTGGCACGCAATTGCCCCATCAGTACTTCTGAATCGTAAACATTTTTAGAACAACCTAGGGTTACTACGTTGATCTTATTCTTTTTAAGCGTTTTTGTTCGCATAGCTTTTTTCTGGTTTGCAAAAATACAACAAGCCATACGAACCATTGTATTTTCACAAGAATTCTTTGTTTTTATCGTTAAACCTATACCCATATTTGTAGTCTAACAACCATTCAACCACTAAATAGTAGATTTATGAAAACGCTAAACGTAATACTACTTTTTCCTTTTCTATTGATTTTTACGAACTGTTCTACTGATTCTGCCTCTGATGACTTACCTATAGATGAAGTTACCCCTGAGCAAGAAATCAAAGAAAATGACCCCGAGGAAGAAATGGAAGAAAACGTGACTTATTTTCCACCGCTAAATTCAGATGAATGGGAAACCATTTCATTAACCGAATTGGAATGGAATGAAGCAGAACTTGAACCATTACTTGATTTTTTAGAGGAAAAAGGAACCAAAGGTTTTATCATTTTAAAAAATGGTAAAATAGTGGTTGAAAGTTATATGAACGGGCATTCAGCATCAACACCCTGGTACTGGGCTAGCGCTGGCAAAACCCTTACCACAACCGTAACGGGAATCGCCGTTGATGAAGACCTATTAGACATTAATGCTAAAGTTTCAGATTATCTAGGAGAAGGATGGACTTCTGCGCCAATAGAAAAAGAAAACTTAATTACCAATAAAAATCTATTGTCAATGAACTCTGGTTTAGATGATAGTTTAGGAGATAATGTATCGCCATCAAACCTTCAATATGTAGCAGATGCAGGAGAACGTTGGGCGTATCATAATGTATACGTAAAATTACAAGATGTGGTAGCTGCAGCTAGCGAACAAGATTGGTCTACATACTTTGAGGCCAAATTAAAGCATAAAATTGGCATGAACGGAAGCTGGATTGCCAACAACGACTTGAGTGTTTATTGGAGTAACACCCGCAGTATGGCTCGTTTTGGTTTGTTTATTCAAGCTGACGGCCAATGGGAAGACCAACAACTGATTTCTAAAGAATTTTTAGAAGCTTCGGTAAACACTTCGCAAGATATTAATGAAGCCTACGGCTATTTATGGTGGCTCAATGGCAAATCAAGCTATCATTTACCATCCTCGCAATTTGAATTTGATGGCGCATTGATACCGACTGCCCCAACAGAAACAATAGCTGCCTTAGGTAAAAATGATCAAAAAATTTACATTGTCCCTAGCGAAAAATTAGTTGTTATTAGAATGGGAAATGTAGCTTCAGATGTCAACTTTGCACTGTCTTCTTTTGACGAAGAATTATGGTCAAAACTAAACGATTTAATGGTAAAATAGTTTAATTCTTATAATTTTCGGGGATTGTTCTAACCTGTGTTACTTTCTCAAAAGCAGCACCCATACGCAGTAATTCAGCCTCAGTAAAGGGCTTACCAATAAAGGTTAGACTGACAGGTTCACCAGATGTTTTGTAACCCATAGGTACCGTTAATGCCGGATATTTTGCCACAGCGGCGTAACCCGCATGGTAATTATTGATTGATAAAATAGCATCTAGCTGATATGTATTCATTGCGGTATCAAAAAAGGTACGGCCATTTTGCTCTAATCTAGATTTTATTTCTTCGAAACCTTTTTCAGTAGTTGAATCTGCAAGTATCCCTTCAAACAATGCTTGTCCGTAGGGAATACGAGTTACAGAATCTTTGCTATTGAACTCAACCGCATCTGCTACTGATCTAATAGTCACCTCTTCAGAATTTTTTACATGCGCCTTCAAATATTGGGGAAGATCATTACGCATATCAATATTTAAAATACTGAGAAAACCATCCATAGCAACTTCAGGAGGGGTAAACGTAATCACCTCAGCCCCAAGTTCTTTTAACTTTTCTACGGATTTTTTATAGATGGAGTCACTATCTAAAAGCGATTGAATCGCACCTAATCGCAGCTCTGTACAAGGCGTGGGGTGCAACCCCGCAGATAGAATACCGGGATACTCGTTTGCAACAGATTTTGAATCTACCGAATCTTTACCCATCATGGCCGATAATAAAATGGCATTATCCATTACATTGCGCGTCATAGGTCCTGGCGTATCTAAGGTGCTCGATATTGGCACTATTCCTGTTCTACTTAATAATCCGATCGTTGGTTTTAAGCCGACTACCGAATTTTGACTACTCGGCGATAAAATTGAACCTGATGTTTCAGTACCTACTGCGGCAACCGCATAACTCGCCGCCATCGCCGTACCACTGCCTGAACTAGAACCACCAGTTTCAAAAATACGTCTTCCGTAGGGGTTGAGGGTTTGCCCCCCAACTGCACTATATCCAACCGGACAACCACTGCATAAAAAATATGCCCACTCACTTAAATTTACTTTTCCCAAAATTAAAGCGCCGTTTGCTTTGAGTCGCTCTACAATAAAAGAATCATCAACCGCATTGTCTAGTAATGCTATAGAACCCGCTGTAGTATTCATGCCTGATGTATTGATATTGTCTTTCAATAAAATTGGCATGCCATAAATAGGATGTTTCCATCGAGGGGCCAGCCCCTTTGCAACTAAATCATCTAAAGCTCTTGCTTGATCTACGACCTCTTTATTTAGTGCAATTACCGTATTTAAGGTAGACGTGTTGTCTATTTCATATTTATAAATTCGATATAAGAAAAATAAGGTGAGTTCTTCATAGCTCAAATTACCTTGTTCAATCTCATATTTAATATCAAAAATACTCCGTTCTAAAACCAATGGCTTAATACGCTCATAGGTAGTTTCATCAAACTTCGAGACTTCTGCATGTAGCGGGAGAAACACTTCGTTCTTATTCAAGACTTTTGATTGAATTAGCTTGTACCGCATGCGCGCCACCTCATGATCTTGATTTGCTAAAACCTCTATAGAATCGTTATAGGGTTGCCACAACACCACTTCATTTTGTTGTTGCGTACTATTTTGTTTACAAGAAATAGCGATTATGAAGCAAATCAGTAGAAATATTCTTTTCATCCTATTCGTTTTTTTCTTTAAGCAATCGTGTCCACATGGAAATGTTCTTTTGATTCATGCGTACAAATTCATCTTTGTCTTCTTTTTGAGCTAATTCCAACGATTTTTTAGCAGCAATTATAGCTAATTCGTAATGACCTAAAGCTGCCTCCGCAAGCGATTTAACCCTGTAAAAATAATAGGTATCACCTGCTAATTCAATTGCTTTTTTCAAATACTCAATCGCTAATTGGTGTTTGATTTGTTCTTCAACATAATAACGTGCCACTTCATAATAGGTTTGTGCGGTAACATCATTTTGCAATTTTTCTTGGATTAGTTTTTCCATGATTTTGCCAGTCTTCACTTGTATGGGTATTGTTACACTGGTGTTGGCCCAATGAATTATCAAATTGGTGCTATCATGTGTCAACTTATCAAAATAGATCGATAAATTTTCATGAAACTTGGCTTCTCTTTGAGGTATTACTTGAATACGAAATACATCTTCTTCAGGGTTGTATTTTTTTCGCCCATCACCCCAATGCGAGATATTCTTATGAAAGATAATTTGCCACTGCTCTTTACTTGGAAAGGCATATAAAGCATAGGTACCTTTCTCTAGAGTATTGTCTTTAATTACTACATCGGCATCAACAGTTACTTTTGTTGACTCATTGGCCCCTACCCGCCATATTCTACCGTATGGTACCAATTCACCAAAAATCTCACGACCTCGAACTGCTGGTCTTGAATAAGAAATGGTGATTTTAGAAAGTCCAACTTCTTGTTCAATTGTAGCTGCCGGACTCACTTTTGGATGCCTTAATTGTGCACTTCCAAACTGGATAATGAACAGAAAAAATAGAATAACACCCTGTTTATTCATATGATGTTCGAATTTTAAAAAAATGCAAAAACTATTTGAAGTTTACTAGCTTCCATATGGGTTATGATACATAATGAAGCTATACAACCTGCTACCAAAAAGAAAATACAATAAAGAAACAACAACAAGTAAAAAAACTACTGTTTTATGATACCTATTAGTTAAAATTGCTCTAGCAGCTGCTATAAAAATAGTGAGAAAAAAAGGCACAAGAAAATACAGAGGAAAAGCTACATAATCAACTAAAGCCTCTGGCAACAACGTACTTTGTGTTAAATTAAGGTAACTCGTAACAAAAGAAAAAATAAGATATACCAGTTGCAATAAAGAATAAAAGAGTACCAAAATCATTGAAATTCTCAATGTTCTAGGACTATCAAGCACTTTCATTTATCTAGACCTTAAAAAAAGAATCAACGAATTCATGTTTATTAAAAACCTGTAAATCTTCAATGCCCTCACCTACGCCAATATATTTTACAGGAATTTGAAACTGATCTGAAATTCCGATTACTACCCCACCTTTAGCAGTTCCATCCAATTTAGTAACCGCCAACGATGTAACTTCTGTAGCCTTTGTAAACTGCTTGGCTTGTTCAAATGCATTTTGACCTGTAGAACCATCTAATACTAACAACACATCATGTGGTGTATGGTCAACAACCTTTTGCATAACACGTTTAATTTTAGAGAGCTCATTCATTAAATTCACTTTATTGTGTAATCTCCCTGCGGTATCAATAATAACAACATCAGCATCTTGAGTAATTGCCGAACTCAAGGTATCAAAAGCTACTGATGCCGGATCACTGCCCATACTTTGCTTAACAATTGGAATATCTACTCGATCTGCCCATACTTGCAGTTGATCAATTGCAGCAGCTCTAAAGGTGTCGGCAGCACCTAAGACCACTTTATGTCCTTGTTTTTTAAATTGATAGGCTAATTTACCTATGGTGGTTGTTTTACCAACACCATTTACCCCAACTACCATTATCACATAGGGTTTTTTATCATTAGGAATAGAAAACTCAACCGCTTCACCCACATGAGTTTCAGAAAGCAAACCAGCAATTTCTTCACGCAAAATCACATTCAACTCATCGGTACCAACATATTTATCTTTCGAAACTCGCGCTTCAATACGATCAATAATTTTTAAGGTAGTCTCTACACCCACATCTGAGGAAACCAACACTTCCTCCAAATTATCTAAAACATCATCATCAACCTTTGACTTGCCTGCAACAGCTTTTGTCATTTTAGCAAAAAAGCTTGTTTTACTTTTCTCTAAACCTTTATCTAAAGTTTCCTTTTTCTTTGATGAAAATATATTTTTAAATAAACTCATAATAGTCTTAAACGCTTTGTTCAAAGATAGAGAACTTGCAGCTATTTTTTCTTATAGATCATTGTATTGCAACGAAAAAAGCCTCTTTCAAACGAAAGAGGCTTTTGTACTATATTGATCTATAGTTAATTATTTCTTGGCGATCCACTCATTTACAGCTTCTGGCGCCATTACAGACTCAACAAAAGTATAGGCTCCACTTTTTGGAGATTTTACCATTTTAATAGCCTTGGTCAATCTTTTAGAACTTGTTTGTAAACTTGCTACGGTCTTCTTTGCCATGATTAATATGCTTTAGCTTCATTTCTGCGAGTGCAGAAATTATTTAATTTCTTTATGAACGGTCATGCGCTTCAAAATAGGATTGAATTTTTTGATTTCCATCCTTTCTGGCGTGTTCTTCTTATTTTTAGTAGTAATGTACCGTGAAGTACCTGGTTGCCCAGACTCTTTGTGCTCTGTACATTCTAAAATAACCTGAATTCTGTTTCCTTTTTTTGCCATTGTAACCTTAATATTTTGAAGACTATTTCAACACTCCTTGAGCTTTCGCCTCTTTCAACACTGCTGAAATTCCTTTTTTGTTGATAATTTTTAATCCCTTCGCAGAAACTTTTAAAGTTACCCAACGATCTTCTTCAGGAATGTAAAAACGCTTCTTAGAAAGATTTACGTTAAACCTTCTTCTTGTTTTATTGATAGAGAAAGAAACATTGTTACCGAACATCGCTTTCTTTCCAGTAATTTCACAAACTTTTGACATTACGCTGATTTTTTTACAGGCTGCAAATTTATATCTTTTTTATCGTACCTACAAAATTCTTATTCAGAATTTTAAAATTTCTTTTTGCAGCAACTCAAAAGCCTTGTTCACAGACTTTTGAACGATACGATTGCGGTGTTTTCCCATCATGAATTTATCGGCATAAACCCCATTAGGAGTAGCAATAGCAATATACACCGTACCCACCTCTGCATTTGAATCACCTTTTGTTGGCCCGGCGTTTCCTGTTGTAGCTATTGCAAAATCTGTTTTCAATATTTTTTTTACATTTTCAGCCATAGCTTTGGCAACTGCTTCACTTACTACGGAGTGTTTTTCAATAACGGATTCAGAAACGTGCAAAACATTAATTTTAGCCTCTGTAGCGTAACTGACCACACTACCTTTAAAATAGGAAGATGCTCCAGCCAAAGCAGTAATCTTTTGGGCTATTTTACCTCCGGTACAACTCTCAGCGGTTGCTAAGGTTAGTCCTTTTTGTGTAAAAAGTTTAGCTACTACTTCTTCAATGCTCTCATCATCTTCAATACCATAGACGATATCACCTATCAACGGATATAATTTTTCCATTTCAGCATCTACCGCTTTCAGCAGCACTTCTTTATCTGCTCCTTTTGCTGTAAGTCGTAATCGTACTTTTCCCAAATTTGGCAAATATGCCAACTTAATAAAGTTGGGTAAACTATTTTCCCAATCTTCTATTTTTTCAGCTATTGCACTTTCTCCCAAACCGTAAGTTACGAGGGTTTTATGAACTATATGTGGACGCTCAAATGTAGCTGCTATTTTAGGAATTACGTGAGCGGTTATTAAATTTTTCATTTCAAAAGGCACTCCTGGAAGCGACACATATACAATGTCCTCTTCATAAAACCACATACCTGGCGCCGTACCAAATTCATTATGCAAAGCAGTTGCTTTTGAAGGAATTAAAGCCTGATCTCTATTGATATCAGAAATCTGGGTTGTGGTAATGTATTTGGCAAAAAGTGCCTCTACATGCTCAAGTACTTCTTTATTGCGAACTAAGGTATCATCAAAATACTCACAAAAGGTATGCTTGGTTATATCGTCTTTCGTTGGCCCTAGTCCTCCAGTAACTATAATTATATTTGCCCGTTGTTTTGCTTCGGAAAGTGCATTTAGAATATGTGTTCGATCATCTTGTATCGAAGTTATTTGATAAACCGATACTCCAATCTTATTTAATTCTTTGGCAATAAAAGCAGAATTGGTATCCACAATTTGTCCAATAAGAATTTCATCGCCAATGGTGATTATTTCAGCAAGCATGAAATAAAGGATTAAAGGTTGAAGTCGTTCTTTAATTCTGCCACCACCTGCTCTATATCTTTTTTAAGATTTGGAAACACACTTTGTATTTCAGACATGTTGGCTTCACTCTTACCTAATGTTTCAATTTCTAAAGCTGCTGCACGCGTTTGCTCCATTCCTAACAGATCTACATTCGGCTTAATTTTATGCGCTAACTGATATACCAACTCGTAATCACCGGCTGCTAGGGCTTTTTCTAAACCTTCTAAATCTACCGGTACTTCTTCTAAAAAGACTGATATTACAGAGTTGATGAAATCTTCATCACCTTCAGCCATTTCATTTATTTTATCTAAACTGTATATCATTACTTAATTTTAACCGTAAATAGTTGTTGATCTTCTAGAACACCGGTAAGATAATCATTTGGCACAATTTTACCAACACCAGCAGGAGTTCCTGTAAAAATAACATCTCCTTTTTTAAGTGTGAAAAATGTTGAAACATAAGAAATCAGCTCATCAATCTTCCATAACATAAAACTTGTGTTTCCTTTTTGAACGACTTCTTCGTTCTTAGTTAATTGAAAATTAATGTTATTAATATCATTAAACTCCGTTTTATTCACCCATTCTCCGATAACTGTCGCGCCATCAAATCCCTTTGCTTTTTCCCAAGGCAATCCTTTTTCTTTAAGTTTTGATTGCAAATCTCGAGCAGTAAAATCAATTCCTAATCCCAATTCATCATAATAATTAGGTGCGAATTTCGAATCAATATGTTTACCAACCTTTTTAATTTTAACCAAAACTTCAACTTCATAATGCACATCATTAGAAAACTCTGGTATATAGAAGTCTTGCTCTTTTGGTAATACCGAGGAATCAGGTTTAATAAAAACCACCGGTTCTACTGGTCGTTCATTGGCCAGTTCTTCAATATGGGCCGTATAATTTCTTCCTATACAGATTATTTTCATGTGATAACCTTTTACTATTCAAAAATCGATTTAGTATCAATGCCTACGTTAAACGTTTTTATTCTTTTTTTAGTTTTAACGAAATCGCCGGTATAAAGTTTCTGTCATTATTTCGTGATTTCACTTTAAAATCTGTCCATTCACCCATACCATAAATCATAACTTTATAATTTTGGTTTCTGGTATACATACCTGCAAAGGTTGGCGCGAATCGGTCTTCAATTACATTTTTATTATCAATAGGATGCACCTCGGTTTGCATATACCAATTACTGGGTATAAACAACCACTCAAGGCCAACGTAAATACCATCACTTGGAATTTCAATATTCAAAGAATTCAAATCAAGAGAAACAAAGTCTTTTTCAACATCATGCTCTAAAACAAAACTTTTTCTTAAGAGGTCTTTATTTGGTTTTTTTGTTTTTGAGTCAACATCATAAATGCGAATTCTAAATTTTGATTGCGTTCTTTTAAATTTTTCTGTCTTATTTAAGAATACAGTAACCTTTTCTAAATACTTTTTCTGAGCTCCGATATTAGGAAAATATAAAGCCAGAACCCATGGTGTTACTGAAGATGAAAAACCACTAGTTATACTATTACTAGCAATCGGATTCAGTACATACGAATCTCCGAGTGACTCACTCACCACCACTTCATCTAATTCAAATGATTCTTCAACCATTTCGAAACGTTTGGCTTCAAAAATTTGCTTAGCAACCACAATCGTGTCTTTATACCCTAAAGAAGAAATATGAACTTTTCTTTCTAAATATGGTTGGGGCAAATCCATAAAAAAATGACCTTCTTCATCGGTAGAGGTGCCTTTTAAGGTATTTAGAAAACTCAGATTGACATACGGAATTGGGGCTTTGGTTTTATGATCATAAACATGACCTTCAAATAACACCTCTTGCGCATGCACCTGAAAAGCAACTAATAGGGGGAATATTAGGTTTTTCATTTAGCCAAGCTTATTATTTAATTTATTGAGTTTGATTTGAGTTAATACTTTTTTAGTGAATAATGGAAAATCAGAATTCAAAATCCAACTGAAATATCCTGGTTCTTTTTCAAGAACATCATTTACTTTTTTGCCTTTGTGTTTACCAAAAGCAAAACTCTCATCATCATCATCATCCCAAACAATAAAGCCGGCGAAATCAACAGTGCGTTTATGAGAGGAAAATTCCGCAAGTTTCTTTACGTTATTTTCTAAATCTGAATAGCGATCTAATTGCGCTAAAAGCACCTCGTAAGTAGCATTAGTATCTGCCGCTGCACTATGCGCATCAGTCAAATCTTTATTACAATAAAATTTATACGCAGCCCCTAAAGTTCGCTTTTCCATTTTATGAAAAATCGTCTGAACATCAATCGAAACTGTATTTTTCATATCGAAATCTACATCTGCCCGAAGCATTTCTTCTGCCAATAAAGGAATATCAAAACGATCAGAATTAAAACCACCTAAATCACTATCTTTTATTAAGTTATATATTTCTTTAGATAATTCTTTGAATGTAGGCTCATTGGCCACTTTTTCGTTGGAAATACCGTGAATAGCAACCACTTCAGCAGGAATTTCAACCTCTGGATTTACTAACCAAGTTTTACTTTCCTTATTTCCGTTCGGAAAAACTTTTAATACGGCAATTTCTACAATTCGATCTTTAGCCACATTGGTTCCTGTAGTTTCTAAATCAAAGAAACAAATAGGTCTGGTAAGTTTTAAATCCATCTATACAATAGTTTTATGCAAAGATATATAGATGCTAGGTTTAATTAAGAAAACGAACTACATTATTACCATAAAAGAGTTATAACACAAACTATAATCGTGTATTGATCACATTATTGAATGCAGAACCAAAGGTATAGCTCAAGCCTACACTAAAACCAACCTCAAAATCGGTAGCAATTTGTTTTTGCTGTAATAAAACATCTTCGATAGACGCACTTCCAGCAGGTAAGTTTATTTGATCTTGAATCAGCTCCATTCTTCCTGAAAAACGAGCAGCCAATCCTTTAAATACACGTACAGAAACATTACCAAAAAATTGAGTTCTGTTTTTTGCAAAATCATTAAGAAAACTGGAAGCTCTTAATCGCGAATATAAGTTACCCCATGGCTGTCTAAACCGAAATTGCACATCTAAAGAGTGATTAAAGATACCTTCACTAGTTTTATTAAAAATGGTAGACTCTATATAGTCATTATGAAAATACCCAATACGGTAAGCAAACACAATTTCATGTCGCAACACTTCATTATAAGGAAAAATATTATACTCAATAGCCGGATCAAAGTAATACCTAAAATCGAGATTAGTAAATGTATTGTGCCGACCACCCACAAACATACCTGCAGACCAATGATCAGACAAACTTCGTACCACACTACCATCTAGAGAATAGCGAAATCTTTTACTGGTAAAAGTCTCCTCTTCTTGAACAAACTCGCTTGTGGCCTGATTTAATTGAAAATCTGTTCGTATTCGAATTTTTTCAGTGACGCGATCACTTTCAAATCCAACCTCGTATTCAAATCTTTTTCGGCTAGATTCTCTTTTCATTTCCGCCTCACCATATACCTCAAATATCCAATTATTCCACGGGTCATCGAAATCTATATCCTGCTGCTTAGCCAAACCAGAATTACTAACCCTGTAGTCAATAGAACCAGCCAGATCTGAATCGATTAAAAAGCGTAGCAACCCTTTCTTAATAGCTTTTACAAGTCCTTTTCTAATGTCATCAGCAGTCATATTCGCATTAGAATCATAACTACCTTTTTCCACAACATCTTGATATTCTCCAATTCCTTTAAAATCTAACTTATAAGTACGTCCACCACTACCATTGGCTATATCATATATAAATAGCTGCACGTTGGCCTGCGCTTGGTCACGTACATGACTAACAAAATCTATTTCTTGTCGAACGTAACTTTTCTCACAATTACAATCTACAAAAAGCTTTAATCGGCCCTTTGTGTCTTCCTTTTGCGGGTAGCAGAAAATTGGTAAAATAATTAATACGAATAATGATAGCCTTCTTCTGGTAAAAGAAAGCCGAAACGTTGGTTTTGGCATGGTATATAAAAAAAGACAAGTTAATTCTTAAAACAGCGCATAACTGTTAGCATATTGTTAATACAAGAATTAACATTAGAAGTTACCTTTTTTTAAGATTTACGAAAAAGTATTCGTAAAAAAGGGTTGTCTTTTATATTATATTCAAGAAAAAAAAATGATTACACTTCTCTATTGAGATCCCAAGCCTCTAAATAGTCAGCAACGGCCTTGGCAAACATGCTACCAAGGGCTCCATTTACCACACGATGATCGTAACTATGTGAAATGTACATTTTACTTCGAATTGCTATAAAGTCGCCTTCTTCAGTTTCTATTACAGAAGGTATTTTTCGAATCGCACCAAGTGCCAAAATTCCCACTTGCGGCTGATTTATAATTGGAGTACCAAAAACACTACCAAAGGTGCCAACATTAGTAACGGTGTACGTACCATCTTGAATCTCATCTGGTTTTAATTTATTTTCACGAGAACGCGTAGCTAAATCATTGACCACCTTAGCCATACCTACTAAATTCAATTGATCAGCATTTTTGATTACAGGAACGATCAAATTTCCATCAGGTAAAGCTGCGGCCATACCAATGTTAATATTTTTTTTCTTTATTACCGTATCGCCATTCACAGAAATATTCATCATCGGATATTTCTTCAATGCCTTTGCAACAGCTTCCATAAAGATTGGCGTAAAGGTCAACTTCTCGCCTTCTGTTTTCTCAAAAGTGCTCTTCATTTTATTCCGCCAGTTTACCACATTGGTTACATCAACTTCAATAAAACTTTGAACATGCGCAGATGTAGAAACACTAGCCACCATATGCTTGGCAATAAGTTTACCCATTCGAGACATTTCAATGACCTCATCGTTGCCCGAAACTTGAACTGTTGTTGCTTGCGAAGTTTGCGCAATATTTTCTTGATTCTTCTGCGGTGCCTCTGTAGTCTGTGCAACCGCGGCTTCTTTTGCATTTGTATCAGTAGCGACAACGGCATTATTATCTGTAACCTTGCCATTTGCAACGAATGACAAAATATCATTTTTAGTTACCCTACCTTCTTTACCAGTACCCTTTATAGTATCTAGAGTTGCAACTGAAATACCTTCTTGTTTGGCAATATTTTTAACCAAAGGCGAGTAAAAACGCTCTGTACTGCTATAATCTTGAACCGAACTAGAACTCGTTTCTTTTGCAATGGAAATATTCTCTTCAATAGCCGCTATAGCTTCGGCAGCAGGTTTTTCATCTAAAGCTGCAACTGGTGCGGCACCTTTAATTTCAATTACAGCTACAGTTTCGCCAACTTTAATTACATCATCAACTTGAAACTTTTTCTCTAGCAAAACACCTTCCACCTCACTAGGCACTTCAGAATCTACTTTGTCTGTTGCTATTTCAAAAACCGGCTCATCTAACTCAATAGTATCGCCTATTTCTTTAAGCCAAGTAGTTAGTGTCGCTTCTGCAACACTTTCTCCCATTCGCGGTAATTTCAGTTCAAATTTTGACATATTGCTATTCTAACTGCTGTTTTACGTATATTTTTTGCAAAAATACTAAAAATATAAGGTTGTTGTTAAATTTAATACAATTTTAAGATGAGGCTAATTTGCTTTTAATGAACCTTCAAAAGGAATTCTATTCAAAATACTACGCCCTAATGTAACTTCATCTGCATATTCTAATTCATCACCAACCGCAATTCCTCGTGCAATTGTTGATGTTTTAATTTCTAAACCTTCAATTTGTTTATAAATATAGAAGTTCGTAGTATCCCCTTCCATGGTAGAACTTAACGCAAAAATAAGTTCCTTTATTACTCCTTCTTTGGCTTTCTGAACTAAAGAATTTATAGTTAAATCTTGTGGCCCTACCCCTTCCATTGGAGATATCTTCCCTCCTAAAACATGATACAAGCCTTTAAACTGACTGGTGTTTTCAATGGCCATAACATCTCTAATATCTTCCACTACACACACCAAAGAACTATCTCGTTTCGGATTTGCACAAATTTCGCAAAGCATAACATCTGAAATATTGTGGCAACTTTTACAGAACTTAATTGTAGTTCGCAAAGTGGTTAATGAATGTGCTAATTTTTCAGTTTGAGCTTCAGGTTGTTTCAATAAATGCAATACTAAACGAAGTGCAGTGCGCTTACCAATACCAGGTAACTGCGACATTTCGTAGACTGCATTCTCTAAGAGTTTTGATGAAAAATCCATAGACACAAAGGTACACACTATTTTTACTTTTTGTAATTTGCTTTGAAATCATTTCTACATGACACCAACTCATATTCTGTTACTTATTGGCAGTTATTTTTTACTTCTTTTATTGATATCATATTTTACCGGTAAGAATGATTCAAATGTTGATTTTTTTAAAGCAGGAAAAGAATCACCCTGGTACTTAGTTGCTTTTGGAATGGTAGGCGCCTCTTTATCAGGAGTCACATTCATTTCAGTACCCGGTTGGGTAGAAGCTTCTCAGTTCAGTTATATGCAAGTTGTTTTAGGATATTTCTTAGGATACTTAATTACGGCCTATGTATTGCTACCTATTTATTACAAGCAAAATGTGACATCAATTTATCAATATTTAGATGATCGTTTTGGGTTTGTCAGTTACAAAGTTGGTGCTGTTTCATTTTTTGTATCGAGAGTTTTAGGGGCTGCATTTCGTCTCTTTTTAGTAGCGATAGTTTTACAACAATTTGTTTTTGACGAGCTTAATATTGACTTTAAGATCACCGTAATTATTTCCATTTTATTAATATGGATTTATACCTTTAGAGGAGGTATCAAAACTATTGTTTGGACGGACACGCTGCAAACGCTCTTTATGCTTGTGTCAGTAAGCTTATCAATTTATTTTATTCTAGATAAAATGGATTGGACCTTTGCTGACTTTATAGCCTCAGAAGAATTTTCAGCTTATAGCCAAACAATATTCATCGATGATTTTTTAGAAAAAAATCATTTAATTAAATCGTTCTTAGGTGGCATGTTTATTACTATTTGTATGACTGGTCTTGACCAAGATATGATGCAAAAAAACCTGACCTGTAAGACCCTTAAAGATGCACAAAAAAACATGGTCAGTTTTAGTGTAGTGTTAGTAGTTGTTACCTTTGTTTTTATGCTTTTAGGAGCACTCTTATTTATATATGCTGAGAAAAATGGAATCGCTTTACCGCTAATGGATGGCAAACCCAAGTCTGATTTATTGTTTCCAGAGATTGCATTAAACAGCGATTTAGGCATTGTAGTCGCCATAACTTTTATGTTGGGCCTAATTGCAGCTGCTTACAGCAGTGCAGATAGTGCCTTAACTTCATTAACTACATCGTTTTGTGTTGATTTTTTAAATATTGAAAAGAAACCCATAGGGGATCAAAAATTAATTCGAAAATTTACTCATGTTGGCATGAGTATTATGCTGATTATTGTGGTCATTGCCTTTAAATATATTCTAGATACGAACGTTATTGATGGGCTATTACAAGTTGCTGGCTATACTTACGGGCCGCTATTGGGTCTTTTCGCATTCGGAATTTTCACAAAATACCAGGTGAAAGATCACTTCGTGTGGATTGTCGCTCTGCTGTCAGTACTTACAGTCTATGGTATCGCCAGTATACCCGCTAAGTTTCTAGGTGGATATATTATTGGATACGAGTTATTACCCTTAAACGGACTTTTTACTTTTATAGGATTGTGGTTAATTCGCAGAAAACATACCGCTATTGCATAGTTCAACCCATCGATAAAAAGCATATTTCATCGATTAGAATTAACATGAAGTGTTAAAGTTATGTGAATAAATTCTGTCATTTCAAATACTTACAAATTGTATTGGTTCGTAGAAAGCAAAACTAATGTACAAGCTACCTCCACCTCTATTCCATTGTTTTTAAGTATTTTATATAAGTCGGGGTTTTCCGTTCCCGGATTAAATATTACTCTTTTAGGAGCGATTTGTAAGAAAGCATCGTAATATTCAGGCTGGCGAGCTGCTCCTATATATAAAGTTATAGTGTGTATGTTTTGAAAATCTTGTAAATTGGTCTTGATTTCGCATCCCTTTATTTTACCTGGTTTTAAACCAAAAGCTTCAGTTTCAATGTTATGGTCCAATAGCCTTTTCGTGGCAATATTACTATAACGACTGCTTTTTAAAGATGCGCCGAAGACAAGTGTTTTTTTATTTGTTTTCATATTGATGTTAAAGTTACCTTAACAGGTGTAACGAATTGAGAATAATACCGTCTATTATTAAGGCGTCATTAAAAAATATAGATTTAGTTGTTGATGAAGCTATATGTTTATAGTTAATGGTTAGTGTTTAGTATAGCCGAATCGATAACAGAAACCCCGACCAAATTGGTCGGGGTTTTGTGTTTTTAATTACAGGATGTAAAATTCACTACCAACGAATTATAGCACTACCCCATGTAAATCCACTACCAAACGCAGCTAATACAACCAAATCTCCTGACTTTATTTTATTTTGCTCCCATGCTTCTGTTAAAGCAATAGGTATTGACGCTGCAGTAGTATTACCATAATTCATAATATTATTATATACCTGATCATCAGTAAGCTTAAACTTATTTTGAATAAATTGAGAAATTCGAAGATTCGCTTGATGCGGAATTAACATATCTATCGCTGTTGGTGGTAAATTATTAGCCGCCAAACCTTCTAAAATCACCTCACTAAAACGCACTACGGCATTTTTAAATACAAATTGCCCATTCATATGCGGTAAGTATGAAACATCATCAGGGTTATTATCTGCTATAATTTCATTCACCCAACGGCTACCCATTCCAGGTGCAATTAAAGACAATTCTTCGGCATGCTCTCCTTCTGAATGTAGATGGGTAGACAGTATACCTTTTGAAGTATCTGTTTCTCTACTTAAAATTGCTGCGCCTGCACCATCTCCAAAAATAACAGAAACTCCCCTACCTCTAGTGGTCATATCTAATCCTTTCGAATGTATTTCAGAACCAATGACCAATATATTCTTATACATTCCACTTTTTATATACTGATCAGCAACAGAAACTGCATACACAAAACCTGAACATTGGTTTCTAACATCTAATGCCCCAACGGTTTTTATTCCCAAATCACGTTGTACTAAAACTCCCGGTCCAGGAAAATAATAATCCGGACTAAGCGTCGCAAAAATGATAAAATCGATATCATCTTTACTTATACCCGCACGCTCAATTGCTATTTTTGCCGCTTTAACCCCCATTGAGGTTGTTGAATTTCCATCATCTTTAGTAACATGGCGGCGCTCTTTAATACCGGTTCGCTCTTGAATCCATTCGTCACTGGTATCCATCACTTTAGACAATTCATCGTTAGTGACTACGTTCTCAGGCACATAATACCCAAGGCCTGTTATTTTCGAGTTGAACATTTTTCGTTGTTTTTGTTTGTTTCGCCTATAGGCGCAAGGTAGTGAATGCTATCTATTTCGTCAAAATGCCCCCTTAAAAGAATTTATTTAAGTTCTGCATAAACGACAAAACGTGCTTTCGGAGGCGAAAACACGTTTTTAACAACCTAACTAAAAAATAAGATTGCAATAATCAAATTTCTTTTTCATAGCAATTTTAGCCCGATTGCTTGGTTAAAAATACATAATGTTTAACTATTTACCAAAAATATTAAACAAAATATCCCAATCGTAGTTTGTGTCAGTTTGTCAGTTGTTATGAATATGGTATTTTTTTTGACTAGCAATTGCCTAAATAGTACAAACAAAAAATATCTTCATTACTGAAGTTTTGAAGAGCAAAACAATTCTTTTATGGCAAAAGGCAAGATTAATGTATCAGTAGAAAACATATTTCCGCTGATTAAGAAATTTTTATATAGCGATCATGAAATTTTTCTTCGAGAATTAATTTCAAATGCTACCGATGCGACTTTGAAGCTGAAGCATTTAACATCAATTGGGGAGGCAAAAGTAGAATATGGCAACCCAAGAATTGAAATCAAGGTTGACAAAGAAGGAAAGAAACTTCATATCATTGACCAAGGTTTAGGTATGACTGAAGAAGAGGTTAAAAATTATATTAACCAAGTTGCTTTTTCTGGAGCCGAAGAGTTTTTAAACAAATATGAAGACGGAGCGAAAGACACCGGTATTATCGGTCATTTTGGTTTAGGATTCTATTCTGCCTTCATGGTAGCAGATACCGTTGAGATTATAACAAAAAGTTATAAAGATGAACCAGCAGCACATTGGTCTTGTGATGGTTCACCAAATTTCACCTTAAAGAAAGGTAAGAAAGAAGATCGCGGTACCGAAATCATTTTGCATATTGCTGATGACTCAACAGAATTCTTAGAAGAAAGCCGTATTAACGAGCTTTTAAGTAAGTACAATAAATTTATGCCAATTCCGATTAAATTCGGAATGCGTACAGAAACATTACCAAAGCCAGAAGGTGCGAAAGAAGAAGACCCAGCGCCAACTAAAGAAGTAGACAATATCGTTAACAATCCTAATCCGGCTTGGACAAAACAACCCGCTGATTTAGAAGATGCTGATTATAAAGGTTTCTATAGAGAATTGTATCCAATGCAATTTGAAGAGCCTCTATTCCATATTCATTTGAATGTAGATTATCCTTTTAACCTGACGGGAATACTTTACTTTCCGAAGTTAACACAAGATTTAAACGTTCAAAAAGACCGTATTCAACTGTATCAAAACCAAGTTTTTGTTACTGATAATGTAGAGGGTATTGTTCCTGAATTTTTGACTATGCTACGCGGTGTTATTGATTCACCAGATATTCCATTGAACGTATCACGTTCATATTTACAAGCAGATGGAGCGGTTAAAAAGATTTCTTCTTATATCACTAGAAAGGTTGCTGATAAATTAAGTTCATTATTTAAGAACAATCGTGAAGATTTCGAAGCCAAGTGGAACGATATTAAAATCGTTATCGAGTACGGAATGCTTTCTGAAGACAAGTTTTTTGAAAAAGCTGACAAATTTGCCTTGTACCCTACCGTAGATGGTAACTTCTATACATTTGAAGAGTTACAAGAAAAAATCAAAGACACACAAACCGATAAAGATGACAAACTAGTTATTCTTTATGCTTCCGATAAAGATGCTCAGCATAGTTATATTGAGGCAGCAAAAACGAAAGGATACGAGGTTTTAATGATGGATTCTCCGATTATCGGCCATTTGATGCAGAAATTAGAGACTTCTAAAGAAAAAGTATCTTTTGCTCGTGTTGATGCAGATCACCTTGACAATCTTATTAAAAAGGAAGAAACGGCAATTTCGAAGTTATCTGATGAAGAAAAAGAAAAACTTAAGGCTGAATTAGAAGAAACAATAACAAATAAAAGTTATACGGTTCAACTAGAGGCAATGGATAGCTCTGCGTCACCGTTCATTATTACAGAACCAGAATTTATGCGTCGTATGAAAGAGATGCAACAAACTGGCGGTGGCGGAATGTTCGGTATGGGTAACATGCCAGAAATGTACAACCTCATTGTGAATACTAATCATGAGTTAGTCAATGAGATTTTAAATACTAAAACGGCTAAAAAGAAAGAACGATTAATCAATCAGTCGCTCGATTTGGCTCGACTTTCTAAGGGACTATTAAAAGGTGAAGAGTTAACTGCCTTTATCAAACGTAGTTACGAAATGGTAAAATAAATAGCTTACATATTTACTAAAGCCGCTACATTATCAGGTAGCGGCTTTTTTTATTCGCCAAACTTAAAATCTACTGGTTTTCTGGTATGGTTTAGTAATACTATTTCCTGTAATTTTCAATTCTTGTTTGAAGGCAAGACACCATTAACTATAGCTATAGTAGCCGCCTTAAGAAATTAAGGCGGTTTTTTTAGTCCTCCATATCATAGTTTAAATTACCCTAAACCATTTTCTTAACATCAGGTTTTTTATTCCATTTTTAAACTCAAGCGGCTTCGATCAATACAAATGTGAAATCTTTCATAAATTATAAGGTATTTCCTTCAAAATATATCAACGTTTCGCAAATTTGCCGCCTTAAATGTGAAAGAGGTCTCTATATTAAAACAATATAGTTGCTGAAATTCAACCTCCCATTATTAATTGAATTTTAATTTTTACACGATTATGACATTAACAGAAATAAACCCTAAAGGTAACTTTGATACTTGGAAAAAAGATAAACTGAATGAAGTGAAAAATGATCAATTTAGTTCTAATCTTGGCAAACCCTTGTTTGAAAATAATTCCATAAAACTCTGGGAAATTCAATTAAAACCTTCAGAAACAACGCCTTTTAGAAGGCATACTCAAAATTATAGTGCAACTAGCTTTTCAGATGGCCTCATGGTCTCTCGAAATACCAATGGTAGAATTGTACTGATTCGATTAAAAAAAGGAGATAACCTTTATTTCGAATGTCAACAACAAGAAATTATTCACGACCTTGAAAATATAGGTGAATCTACCATTAAAATCATTGTACTTGAAGAAAAACTAGTACAACAAAACAGCTATTTATAAGATTGCAAATTGAACTATAGTCATCTAAATATACTGCCTTTAATACTTCTTGGCATGTACAATGACAAGTGAAAACGATAAGAGCTACCCCGATTACAAATTAAAAAATACTGGAAATCAGGTATTTTATTTTTTTAGGTAGATTAATAATTTAGCGTAGAACATTAAACTATTATTGTAATGAAATATTCTAAACTTCTCGTTCCCATATTTTTGGGAATGTTCCTCTCTTTAAGCGCGCAAAACGCTACCGACCAAATTCTTTTGCAAAATGGAGAAGTTATATCAGTTCATGTAAAAAAAATAGAGCCAAACACCATTACCTATAGTTATGAAGGAGAAGAATTAGAGAATGTAGTTAAAAAAAATGAGATCGCTAAAATAACATTCAAAAGTGGCCGCGAACAGCTTTTCAACCAGTCGGTAACTAAAACTATTAAAAGAAATGATTTTGAATATCCACCTATGAAAACCAACCAAGGTGCTGTTCTGCCATTTGAATTTGTTTTTGATGGAACTGCGGCTCCTGAAGAAGGTTTAGAGGCTCAAGAATATTATTATAACAACCTCATGCGCAAACCCGAAAGAAATACTATTACCTATCAAGATGCTGAACTTACCCTAAAAAGACTAAGGGCAGCTGGTATCCATGAAGCACAAGACATGAGAAGTTTCGAAATGACCGAAATTGCAAAAATTGTGGGTGCCGGAATACTGGTTACTGGCAAAATCACAGTTGATTACCGAAGCACTACGTCTACTTCATCAGGGTCTACCACTACAAAAGTTGACACCAAAAAGAAAAAAGTAAAGTCATATTCTAGTGACTATAGCACTTCTACAGATGAATTTAATACCAAGGTTCTTTTTAGAATTTATGATAAAAATGGAAACAAAATTATTGACGTAAAGCGTGTGCCCTTTATGGCATCTACACGCAACAATTACATAACCGCTCTAAATTATTTAATGAAGCGTACACCTTATTATCAGAAATAACCATTGTAAAATCAGCTAGCTGATTTTAGATATTTAATAATTTTAAATACACTATGTTCTAATTAAAACTAATGTAGAATTCACCTATGAACTAATACATGAACCAAAAATTTAATAATTGTAATTAGTCTATATTATTTACAAACGCTAAAATCTTTTCGCTTTTGGTTATGGTTTACCTATTTTTAATAAATGAAGGTAATATCAACAAATATTGGGGAGCCCACAACGTTTATTTGGAACGGAAAAGAAGAACAAACTGGAATCTTTAAAAAACCAGTTTCACAGGCCTTATACCTAACTAAAAACGATGTAAAAAATGATACCGTGATTGATAGGGTTCATCACGGTGGTGTAAATAAAGCGTGCTATTTATTTGCCGCTGACAACTATGAATATTGGAAACAGCTTTATCCTGATTTAGATTGGGACTGGGGTATGTTTGGAGAAAATTTAACCATATCAGCACTTGATGAATCTACACTAAGAGTAGGCAACATTTATAAATTAGGAAAAGCTTTAGTACAAGTTTCACAACCTCGTGAGCCTTGTTATAAATTAGGTGTCCGCTTTGGCACACAACAAGTTCTCAAACAGTTTATTGAACATAATCGACCCGGTACTTATGTTCGTATTTTAGAGGAAGGAGAGGTTAAAACAGGTGATCAAATGATTCTTCAATCCGAATCTGAAAACGAATTAACCACCCAACAATTTTACCAATTGATGTTTATGAAGGAAAAACCAAAAGAATTATTGCAACTTTTCATGGACAACCCCTCAGTGCCGGCATATAAAAAAGAGCGCTTTAAAAAATATTTAAACTAAACTCAAAATGATGAAAAAGCATATTTTAGTGATCTTGTTAAGTCTGGGCGTAATTGCATGTAAAAACGAAAAAAAAGACCAAAAAACCGAGAATATTACTCCGATTTCGGAAGTTTTTGATGCCTATTATGAAGAAGGTCTTCAGCTGAATCCGCTCAGTGCTACCTTTGCAGGTGACAATAGATTTAATGACACATTACCGAATTTTTTAACTCCGGAATTCGAAGATCAATACAAAGCTTATTACACAAAGTATAAGTCACAACTTTCAGAATATCAAGATGCTACTCTTACTGATAGTGAGAAAATGACCATTGCAATTTTGAATTGGGAGTGTGATATAAACCTTGAAACACTAGCTTTTGGAAGCTATACCCCTATTGATCAAATGTGGTCAATGAACCTTATGATAGGTCAACTTGCTAGTGGCGCTAGTGCGCAGCCTTTTGAAACGGTTCAAGATTACCACAATTGGCTTTCGCGACTTGAAGATTATTCAGCTTGGTTGAATTCGGCAAAGACAAAAATGGAGGAAGGTATTGAGGTAGGCAATGTATTACCCAAATCATTGATAAAAAAAGTAATTCCGCAATTAGCGAGTGTCGTAACGCCTAAACTAGAAGACAATTTGTTTTATAGTCCGGTAAAAAACTTTCCTGAGAACTTCAATGACGAAGAAAAAGCAGCTTTAACGAAAGCATATTCACAAATCATCATCGATAAAATTGTGCCTAGTTACAAAGCATTACATGATTTTATGAATTCTGATTATATGGCTGCTGGTCGTGAAACTAGCGGTATTGAGGGAATTCCTGATGGAAAAAAGTATTACGCACATCAAATAAAGTTGTATACCACTACTTCTATGACGGCTGCTGAAATTCATCAACTAGGACTTGATGAAGTCGCCAGAATTTCCTCAGAAATGGAAAAAGTAAAAGAAAAAGTAGGTTTTAAGGGTGATTTAAAGGCATTTTTTAATGAAGTTCGAAACAAAAAAGAATTGATGCCTTTTACTGATCCGCAACAGGTTATTGATAATTTCAATGCTATTCATGCAAAGATGAAACCCCAAGTAGACAAGCTTTTTGGGAAACAACCAAAGACACCTTTCGAAGTGCGACGCACCGAAGCATTTCGTGAAGCTTCAGCAAGTGCAGAATATAATCCTGGTTCGGTTGATGGCACAAGACCTGGTATTTTTTATGTTCCGATACCTGATGTGACAAAATATAATGTCTATTCTGATGAAGACCTTTTTCTACATGAGGCAATACCTGGCCATCATTTTCAAATATCTTTAACTCAAGAAAACGAAGAGTTACCAAAATTCAGAAAAACATTATGGTATAGTGCATATGGTGAAGGTTGGGCCTTATACACAGAATCACTAGGTGAGGAATTAGGTTTATATGATGACCCTTATCAGTATTTTGGAATGTTGGGGGCTGAAATGCATCGCGCAATTCGTTTGGTTGTTGACACTGGTCTTCATTCAAAAGGATGGACAAGAGAGCAAGCAATTCAATATTCTTTAGATAACGAAGCGGAATCTGAAGCTAGTATTACCTCAGAAATAGAAAGATATATGGCCAACCCAGGGCAAGCCTTATCTTATAAAATAGGGCAATTAAAAATACGTGAGCTTAGAATTAAAGCAGAAACAAGCATGGGTGATGCTTTTGACATTAAAGAATTTCACCATCAAATCTTAGAAACTGGTTGTGTGCCTTTAGCATTATTAGAAGATAAAATCAATAATTGGATAAATTCAAATAAATAATGCAGTACCCTTGGCATCTTTATGTAATGGGTGGGCTTTATTTTATTGCAGGTATAATGCATTTTGTTAAACCCAGAATGTATCAGCGTATCATACCTAAATATATGCCAAACCACAAATTACTGGTGCTTTTAAGTGGCGTCGCAGAGATTATCTTAGGAGTTTCAATTTGTATTCCGGCTACCAAAGATGTTTCAATTTATGGTATTATTGCAATGCTCCTTATTTTTTTAACGGTGCATTTTCATATGCTTTTTGTAAAGAGTGCTGCCATGGGACTACCTCAATGGGTTTTAATTTTAAGAATACCTCTGCAGTTTGTATTGATCTATTGGGCTTATACCTATTTATAAATAAAAAAACTCCCAAAATCATTAAGATCATGGGAGTTTTTACTCAACTTAAACCAACTTTATTTTACAACGATATTTTCAAAATAAGTATCGTTACTATCTGCTACTACTACTTGATAAGTGTCATCATAAGCTCCATCAAAATTGAAAACTTTTCCAACAAGGGCTTCGTCTTTTACTGTTTCTTCAAAAACAACTCGATTTGCGCTATCAGTGATAGTAATTTTAACTGCTTTTTTCTCAAGATTCAAAAGGTTTAAATAAACCATTTTACCTGATTTTCTAAAAACCGGCTTAGCGTTTTCATGACGATCTTTAATTGCTACGTTAAAATCTCCTAACTCAATATTGTAAACAATTTCTTTAAGGTCATTCTCTACCTCTAAGTAGAACATTCCTTTTTCAAGTTTACTCAAGTCAAATCGCTTCAAGTACATTTCTTTATTGGTAACATCTTCAGAAAATATCACATTTCCGTCAGCGTCAACCAAGCGAATAGCTGTTTCTTGATTATTAGTATCTAAAGAGAAGGTTAGACTTTTTGTTGCATTTGGCGTCAATCCTAACTTTGTTTCTGATGCATTAATTGAAGTTGTTAAGAATAATGCAATAACTGCTGTTAATTTAAATACATTTTTCATAATTACTTGTTTTTAAAACTGCCTTGCGACAGCATAGGTTAATACTTTTGTTCGAAACAAAGGTATATCAGGAATAAGGCACTCACTACACCAGATTTTGCCGATTTATATTCTATTTTAACCATGCTGACAGGTAATTTTACACATAAAGGTAATATATCACATATTTAGGGTAATTTTGTAGATAATTGTACGTTATGACAGAAGTAACTTTATATTATGAATACAACAATTACTAAACAAAAACCCTCGTTTGAAATTATTGAACCAGGGTTTGGGCATTCTTATTTATATCAAAAATTTGATTCTTCAAAAAACAATAAAGACACGGTGTGGCATTACCACCCCGAAATTGAATTGGTTTATGTGAAAGGAGGGTCTGGAAAAAGGCAAATTGGTAGCCATATCTCTTATTATTCGAATGGTGACCTTATGTTAATAGGTAGTAACCTACCTCATTGCGGTTTTACCGATATATTAACGGGTAATGATTGTGAAGTGGTGGTGCAAATGAAACAAGATTTTCTAGGTGCCAATTTCTTTGATATTCCTGAAATGAGAAATATTCAACAGCTCTTTGAAATGGCCAAGGGTGGAATAGCATTTACTGGTAACACAAAATTAAAAATTGGTGATAAAATGGAGGTGCTTGAATATCAAGATGATTTTCAAAGACTACTTTCAATATTAAATATTCTAAATACCTTAGGAAAATCTAAAGAGTTTACCATATTAAATGGTGACGGCTTCTCTTTAGAAACTGAAGTTAAAGACAATGATAGAATCAATGTTGTTTTTAATCATGTAAAAAATAATTTTAAAGAAGAAATTACACTTGAAGAAATTGCAGGTATGGTAAGTATGACCGTACCATCATTTTGTAGGTATTTCAAAAAAATCACTAACAAGACCTTTACCAAATTTGTAAATGAGTATCGACTCGTACATGCTTCAAAATTATTGGCTGAGCAAAATTTAAGTATTACTGATATTTGTTTTGAAAGCGGATTCAATAACTTTTCTCATTTTAACAAATCGTTTAAGGCTTTTACGGGTCAAAATCCCTCAGAATATAGAAATCAATTGAAAAATGTCATTACTTAATGAATTCTTTGTTTTCTGAATCTTATAATTTAAATCTTATTGATAGCGATATATCGTATTATCCTAATTTTATATCGACCGATAAGGCCGATACGTATTTTGAAGTATTTAAAAATACCATTCCATGGCAACAAGATGATATTCAAATTTTTGGTAAAGTATATGCTCAACCTAGGCTAACAGCCCTCTTTGGGGAAAAGGGTAAACCCTATGGATATTCAGGTATAACCATGATGCCCCAATCGTTTACTTCAGAGTTATTAGCTATCAAAACATTACTTGAAACTAAAGTTGCAATACATTTTAATACATGCCTACTAAATCTTTATCGAGATGGTAATGATAGTAATGGATGGCATGCAGACAATGAAAAGGAATTGGGTGAAAATCCGGCAATTGCATCGATTACATTGGGTCAAGAACGTTATTTTCATCTAAAACATCGCACTCAAAAAGAACTGAAACATAAATTACTACTAGAACATGGTAGTTTGCTATTAATGCAGGGCAAGACACAGCACCATTGGTTACATCAAATACCAAAAACCAAAAAAATTATTAAAGAAAGAATCAATCTTACGTTTAGAGTGGTTTATTAAATCAAACGAAACTTAAAGGCATAAAAAAGCGGTCATTTCAAAAGGACCGCTTTTTTAAAACCCTATCTTAGAGTTAGATACTATCTTTAGCATTCGGGCAGTTATGCTAATGTACTCACATCGTAACTTCCCTATTATAACTTCAAATCTTATGCCAAGGTATTCTTTTTCGATGAAATATTGATTTATGGGGTAAAATACTATTTATATAAGTCGTTTAATATTTTTGCTAGCCTCAATCCTCCTTTTTGCAATTGAACTTCAACAGTTCCCCACCAATCATAACTATACCTATAACGAAGTTTATCTCCTGTAGCTACAGAACTGTAAATCTTATTCGCAACATCTTGAGATTCTTCTACCCAATCATAAATAGTACCTTGTTGAATACTTTTCTTTTGCTTTTTTGTTAATCGAGGTAATGAAGCTGTAAGCTCAGTATAGCTTAACCCATAATCATCGATCATATTAGAATCCCACACTCTATGTAAATTGCTACCTTCTTTAAACCACTGTACTTGAATATCATTTCCACCTTTATCTTCTAAACGACCTACATGCATTGGCTGATGTAAATCACCCACCAAATGAACAAGCATTTTCAAATAAAAGATCTTATCTGTCTTGCTACTTTCTTTATCCTTAATAATTGAAACACATTTTTCAATGCCAATAATTAAATCTCCATACTTACTGGGTTCTACATCAATGTATTCTTTGTCCGAAGGAAAATTCAAATAATGCCAAGCGCTAAATTTACGAAACTGTTTATCTGCTTTGATTTCATCAGCAAAAGTAGATACAGTAGCTAAACTTTCACCAGATAACAATTTGTCAATTGCTTTACGCGCTTTTCGAGATAAATGCTGTTCAGCGATTTCACCTGTTGTTCGATGGCCAGTTTTTGACCAAACCATATCATTACTAAAAGCAAACTGACAAGTGACTAATAATATAACTGCTATAAACTTCGTCATAAACATTTTTTTTCAAAAGTAGGTAATGTACTTTAATCTAATGTTAACTGTTTATTTGATTTATTTTTAAAGTATGATATTGCACCTTATATAAACCTACGCATGAAGAAGCGAAAAATACCAAAATTTTTAAAACTATTACTCATAAGTTTTGCCGTCATTATTGGCTGTTTACTTTTATTTATAGCAAGTATCTATATTGGTGCTTGGGGTAAGTTACCAACTAAGAAAGAACTTGCTGACTTTCAATATCAGCAAGCTTCTGAAGTTTATTCTAGAGATAGTGTTCTAATTGGCAAGTATTACTTGTACGATAGGCAGCCCATTGCATTTGAGAATATACCACAACATGTATTAGATGCCCTAGTATCTATAGAAGACGAACGTTTTTACAATCATTCAGGAGTTGATTATCAAAGCTTAATGCGAGTAGCGGTAAAAACTTTGTTGATGCAAGATCAATCTTCTGGTGGTGGAAGTACAATTTCACAACAATTAGCAAAAAACCTTTATCCGCGTAACGAACGAAAAAATACCCATATAGCTGTTGACAAGATTAAAGAAATGTTCATGGCTTCAAGACTTGAGACTGTTTTTTCTAAAGATGAAATTCTTGCACATTATTTAAATACGGTTTCCTTCGGAGATAACACTTTCGGAATTGAAAGTGCTGCTTTAAAGTTTTTTAATAAAAAGACTAGTGATTTAAAAGTGGAAGAAGCTGCCGTACTAATAGGAATGTTAAAAGCTACCTATGGATATAATCCCAGAGTTTTTCCTGATAACAGCTTAGCTCGTAGAAACTTGGTGCTTCAGTCGATGGCCAATAATGAAGTCTTAGCGATAGCGAAAAAAGACAGTTTAGTAGCTACTCCCCTAACTTTAGATTATAGAAAATTTGATTATTCTGATGGTGTTGCTCCATATTTTAGAGAAGAAGTACGCAAGAAATTAATCAAGTGGGTAAGCTCAGAAAAAGAGAAAGGAAATTCATATAATATTTATACTTCCGGATTAAAAATCTATACCACCCTGAACTATAAAATGCAAGTATTGGCTGAAGAAGCCATGCAGAAACATATGGCTTCGCTGCAAAAAACCTTCGAAAAAAGCTATGGAGAAAGGGGCCCTTGGAAAACCAATGGAAAAATTATAGAAAAAGCAATTCGAAATTCAGAACATTATAAAAAACTAATCTCAAACGGATTAACACATCAAGAAGCTAGAGACTCTTTAAGTCAGCAACGAACGATGAATCTGATGGATTGGAAAGGCGATAATAGGGTTTCAGCCAGTGTAATTGATAGTATTCAACATTACATGAAGTTCTTGAACACCGGTTCATTAGCCATTGATTCTAAAACTGGTGCCGTACACACTTGGATCGGAGGAGTCAACTTTAAACATTTCAAATTTGACCATGTTGCTCAAAGTAGAAGACAAGTAGGTTCTACCTTTAAACCTATAGTTTATACAGCAGCTTTAGAAACAGGTATACCCCCATGTGCTTATTTCTCTGCTCGTGAGGTGGAGTATGAAAATTTAAAAGGTTGGTCGCCCAGTAACTCTGGTGATAAAGACGAAGCATATTTAAATTATGCTATGGAAGAATCATTAAGTAAATCGGTGAATACCGTTGCCGTTAAAGTTATGGAGGCTACAGGAATTGAAAATGTTATCACCCAAGCGAAGAAAATGGGTGTCTTTTCTGAACTACCTCATCAACCATCTTTGGCCTTAGGTACAGGTGAAATTTATCTCAATGAGCTTGCCGGAGTTTATGCCAGTTACGTGAATGATGGTAAAGCAGTATTACCTTATTTAATAGAAACCATCACGAATCAAAAAGACTCGGTTTTATCTCATTTTGAACCAAAAAGAGCGAAAAATAGTGCATTTTCGAAGCAAACCAGACAAATAATGGTAGAAATGATGAAATCTACCATCAACACCGGCACAGCGAAAAGAATCAGATCAACCTACAAACTTAACAATGATATTGCCGGAAAAACCGGAACCACTCAGAATAACAAAGATGCTTGGTTCGTAGCGTTGACTCCTAAAATGGTTCATGTAACTTGGGTAGGATTAGATAATCATGAAATAGGGTTTAAAAGTACTGCTGTTGGGCAGGGTGCAAATGCTGCATTGCCCCTATTTGCTTTGTGGTATCAACAATTGAATAAAGATCGCAGTTTTGATGCGATAACTAAGGCCAAATTTGAAACTCCCAGTCCTTATGTTTTAGATCAATTGAATTGTGAACCGGTTAAAAAAGATGGGTTTTTGAAACGACTGTTTACCAATCCGAATAAAAAGAAATCGAAACGTTTTAAAAAGAAAGAGTAGGCAAAAACTTTAACGTTAGCATTTCCAATTAAACTTGTAAATTAGCGAGAACTAACTCTTTTTTAATGCTCAAATATTTACTAGGCCTCTGCCTATGGTGTTTATCGTATACCCTATTCGCTCAAACTGATAAACAATTTACCGTACAACTTATTAATGAAACCGTTGAGTTAGATGGTGTTCTTGAAGAATCATTTTGGAAGAATGCTGATGGCCCGAACAATTTTCAACAATACTTTCCTTCAGATAGTATTCTAGCCCAAAACCAAACGAACATTAAAATGGTGTATGATAATAAAACTTTATACATCGGCATAACTGTTAAGTCAGTTGGTGGTGATTGGGTTATACCCTCACTAAAACGAGACTTTAGAGCAAGTGGTAATGACAATGTAAATCTAGTGTTTGATACTTTTAATGACGGTACAAATGCCTTTATGTTTGGTATCAATCCATATGGCGTACAACGCGAAGTTTTAATTTCTGGTGGTGGCTTAGATCTTCGCGGTTTCAATACTGCTTGGGATGTAAAATGGAAAGGAGAATCACACCGATATGATACCTACTACACTGCTGAATTAGCAATTCCGTTAACTTCTTTTAAGTTTAAAGAAGGAGAAACAAAGTGGCGTTTTCAATGTTATCGTTTTGATCAACAAACAAACGAACGAAGTGTATGGTTTAATGTACCACAAAATCAACTTGTAATTAGTCTTGCTTTTATGGGTGACATGTACTTCGAAAAACCACTTGGAAAGTCACGAACTCCAATTGCTCTAATTCCTTATATCAACACGCAATCTGAACGAAACTTTGAAGATCAAAAGGGAAATTCAAAATTGAAAGTTGGTGGAGATGCAAAAGTTTCAATTGGTAACGGAATGAATTTGGACATTACCATAAACCCCGATTTTTCAAATGTTGAGGTTGATGACATTATTACTAACCTCACCCGTTTCGAAGTAGGGTTACCTGAAAGACGTCAATTTTTTGTTGACAATAGTGACTTATTTGGCAGTTTTGGAGGATCTCGTGACGCTAACCCGTTTTTCTCGAGACGTATTGGTATCGCAACGGATACTGCAGACAACAACATTGAAAATCGCATCATTGGTGGTATTCGATTAAGCGGCAAATTAAATGAAGATTGGCGATTAGGCTTTTTAAATATTCAAACTGATAAAGATGAAGAAAATGAAATAGCATCAAATAATAATATGATGCTCGCCTTACAGAAAAAGGTCTTTTCACGTTCTAATGTGAGTATGTTTTTTGTAAACCGACAAGCTTTTGGTGACCATGACTTTTTAGACCGAAGCGATGATTACAACCGCGTATTAGGTATGGATTATAACCTCGCTAGCAACGATAATGTATGGTACGGTAAATTCTATTTACATAAATCTTTTCAACCAGATGATAATGAAGGTAATTTTTCTTCTGGTGCTTTTTTAGGTCGCAATTCACGGCGTTTTAATTTCTTTCAAGATATAGCATACGTGGGTGAAGAATTTCAATCTGATTTGGGCTTTATTCCTCGAACTGATATTTTTAAAACAGCCTCCTCAGCAGAGATAGTTTTTTGGCCAACAAGTGAAACGATCAATAGTTATAGTTTTGAAGTATTTCCTATCCTTACGTGGCGACCTGGTTTAGATTTCAAAAATTCAGATAGAGACTTAAACCTGAGTTTAAATGTGAATTTTCAAAATCAGTCAACTGGTAGTTTAGGTTTTACAAATTCTTACATATATCTCACAAGCTCTTTTGACCCTACCAACACAGATGGTGCTATTGAGTTACCTGCTTTTCAAGAATACCATTTCAATTCAGTTACAGCAACATATCAATCAAATAGAGCTAATGTTTTTGCCTTAGAAACAGAAGCTTCAGTTGGTCATTTTTTTAATGGAGAGCGATTCTCTTTCATGGGTAAATTTAATCTAAGGCTGCAACCTAAGGCCCTTATAAGTTTAGCCCTTAACTATGACAAACTTAGCCTACCTCAACCATATTCAAGTGCAGACCTATGGCTAATAAGCCCAAGATTTGAATTCACCTTCAGCAAATCTCTGTTCTGGACCACCCTTATGCAATACAGCAACCAACAAGATAACTTTGGTATTAATTCGCGGTTGCAATGGCGGTTTGCCCCACTGTCAGATTTGTTCATTGTTTATAATGACAATTATTATGTGAATCAGTTTACACCAAAATATCGCTCTATCAATTTAAAATTTACCTATTGGTTGAATATTTAGATTAAACCTACCTTTACCATATGGGTTTTAAAATATTATGTTCAGACTTAGATGGCACGTTACTTTCCACAAAAAGTGATGTTTCCGATTTTACTATTACCGAAGTTTCGCGTATTAAAGATCACATTCGAGTCATATTAGTTTCTGCGCGTATGCCGCAATCAATGACTTATTTACAAGAGCGGCTCGGTATTTTGAACCAACCCCTAATTTGTTATAATGGGGCTCTGGTTCTAGATCAAAAAAAAGAAATTTTCTCCGAGGTAATTGCTATTAAAGCTGTTCAGAGATTATATGAATTATCAGAAGAACATAAGATAAAACTAGGTTTGTATTTTAATCGCGAATGGTACGTTGAAGAAACAACCGAACGGGTACAAAAAGAGATTAGAAATACGAACAACCACCCTGTTTACCAACCTACCACATCAACTTTAGATAATTGGAGTAAACGCGGTGTAAGTGCCCATAAAATAATGTTGATGTGCACGAAATCATCAGCTGATATCATTTTTCCAAAACTTGAAAAAGAGTTACAAGATTTCATGCATATATATCGTTCTAATGATACACTGATTGAAGTTGCACCAAAAACGGTATCAAAATTGTCTGCAATAAAAAGTATACTTCGTAACAATGAAAGTTTAGATGATATAATTGCTTTCGGAGATAATTATAATGATATGGAAATGCTGAAGCATTGCGGAATGGGTGTTGCCGTTGAAAATGCAAGAGTTGAAGTCAAAGAGATTGCTGATCAAACTACGTTAAAGAACACCGAAGATGGTGTAGCTCACTTTATAAAGCAATATCTAATTTGAGTATATTTGAGGTTATAGCAACATTAATACCTATGACCGAAAAATTCTTACCAGAACCTTTAATTACTGATGATACCGTAGTTTTCGGATTACTTGCCCTTAGTTTAGGCTTTATTTTTTATACTTCATCAATTGAAAAAGGTTTTTGGAAAAAATTCTATTCTATTGTTCCTGCTGTGTTAATGTGCTATTTATTGCCAAGTCTGTTAGCTTCTTTTGGTGTTATTGCTGAAGAATGGCATACTATTGATGAACTTGGTAATACCACTAAACATTCTTCAAAATTATATTATGTTGCAAGTCGTTATTTACTGCCTGCAGCCCTTATTCTTATGACTTTAAGCATAGATTTAAAAGCTATTGCAAATCTTGGCTCTAAAGCCTTAATAATGTTTTTAACCGGTAGTGCAGGAATAATAATTGGCGGCCCATTAGCCATATTAATTGTTTCTATGTTTTCTCCGGAAACAGTTGGAGGTAACGATTTTGATGCCGTTTGGAGGGGGCTTTCTACTATTGCTGGAAGTTGGATTGGCGGAGGTGCTAATCAGGCAGCCATGCTTGAAATATTCAAATACAATGGCGATGAATATAGTAAAATGGTACTGGTTGATATCGTAGTTGCCAATGTATGGATGGCGATTATTTTATTCGGAGTAGGTAAAACGAAACGTATTGATAAATGGCTAAAAGCTGATACTTCTGCCATTGAAAAGCTTAAAGTAAAGGTTACTGAATTTACTGAACGAATTACTCGTGTACCCACGGTTAAAGACTATTTAATTATGTTAGGATTAGCTTTTACAGGGGTTGGTATTTCTCATTTCTTTGGAAATAGAATTAGCACTTATCTAGCTACAAACATCGAAGCTGTTGCTGATAAAACCAACTTTCTATCTTTTCTAGGTTCAGGCTTTTTTTGGATGGTTATACTAGCCACTACCGTTGGAATTTTATTTTCTTTCACCAAAGCCAAGAACTATGAAGGTGCTGGTGCAAGTAAAATAGGAGGCATGTTTATTTATATTCTAGTGGCCACTATTGGAATTAAAATGGATCTTACCAGAGCTTTTGAAACACCGGGTTTAATTGTGTTAGGTTTCATTTGGATTTCCATACACGCAGGCTTATTAATTCTGGTCGCCAAACTAATCAAAGCGCCGTACTTCTTTTTGGCTGTAGGAAGTCAAGCCAATGTCGGAGGGGCAGCATCTGCACCCGTGGTTGCTGCTGAATTTCACTCTTCTTTAGCTTCTGTGGGAGTTTTATTAGCAGTATTTGGTTACGTAGTTGGTACCGGAGGGGCATTATTCTGTGCCTATTTGATGGAAGTCGCCTCGCAATTTTAGCAAATCACAACCAATAGGTAGCTTTTTGATTCAAAAAATTTGTTGATATTTGCCGCACTAAAATAATTTCATGAAAAAGGTACTTTACTTAGCAGCCGTGCTGATATTTATAATCTCATGTGGAGACGGTATTACGGAAAAAACGATGACAGTATCTGGAAATATAAAAGGCCTCAAAAAAGGCACTTTATACCTTCAGCATATACCAGATTCGACATTAGTTGTTGTTGATTCTATTCAAATTAATGGAGACGGTAGTTTTCACTTTCAAACGGAATTAGAAAGTCCTGAAATATTTTACTTGTATTTAAATAAAAAAGACAATAATGACATCAATGATCGTATAACGTTTTTTGCTGAACCTGGTAATATTACTGTAAATACGGCATGGAATACCTTCGATACTAACGCAGAAATTTCCGGTTCAAAATCTCATGAAAAACTTAAGGAGTATCGTAAACAAATGTCTAATATTAATAAAAGAAATCTTGAGTTTTTACAACAGAGTGTAAATGTAGAAACCCCTCTAGATTCTATTCAATTTGATTCGCTTCAGCGTTTAAGTGATAAAAATACCAAACGTGGCTATTTGTATGCTATCAATTTTGCTATCAATAATAAAGACTCATACATTGCCCCTTATATAGCAGTAAGTGAAATCGCTAATGCTAATATAAAATATTTAGATTCTATTAATAGTTCGCTAAGCCCTGAAGTTGCTGACTCTAAATACGGTAGAAAACTAAAACAACATTTAGAAAATTTGAAAAAATAGCCACAAAAAAACCTGCAAATTGCAGGTTTTTGTTTTTAACTTCTTCTTTTTTATCCAAGTTTATTCAACTCTTCAATCAATGCCGCACCTTTAGTTTGAAGTTCATTGCGAACACTATTTAAATGAGCAGGTCTATTTTCAACATTTCGTTGATTTACCTTAGCTATTAAATCGTCAAAGGTTTCAATTGCACTGTCTATAATTTTAGCACCTTCTTTAGAATCAGTTTTGTTATTGGCTGCATCAACAATATATACAGCCTCAATAATATCTCCTAAAACGTAATTGATGTCTTTTTTTAAATCTCTAATATTTGCCATTCGTACTTTTTTTTACAAAAATAGTCTTTTTAGAATGCTTGTAAATATATCTTTTGAAAATCAGATGGTAACTTCTAATATTTTTGCTCCTTTAGTCTTCAAAATAATGTTTTTACAATTCGCTGCAACCAAAATGGTTTCCCCTTTCTGAATTGTAGCAGAGCCAAACTCATTTTGAATTTCTAAAGATCCTCCTACACACATATAAATAGTAAACGAATCTCGAGCAGAAACATCTTGCGCTAAATCTTCTGAAAGATTTAAATAGTTCGTATTAAAATACGGGCAGTCAACCATAGTATTAACCGCATTGTCTACAGCACTATAGTCGACCTTAAAATCGTTCTTTTTAGTATAATCGATAGCGTCTAATGCCTGCTCAGTATGTAATTCTCTGAGGTTTCCGTTTTTATCTTTCCGGTTAAAATCAAATACCCGATAAGTAATATCTGAAGTTTGTTGAATTTCTGCTAGTAAGACCCCTGCACCAATGGCATGAATCTTTCCTGTATTTATGAAAAAAGTATCACCTTCTTTAACCGGTTCATAGTTTAATAGATCTAGTAAGGTATTGTTTTCTATACTCTCGGCGTACTCTTCTTTAGTTACATCTTTATTAAAACCTACAATAAGATTAGCATCTTCATCAGCATCCATAACATACCACATTTCTGTTTTTCCAAATGAATTATGGCGTTCTTTGGCTAATGCATCATTGGGGTGTAATTGAATCGATAGATCTTTCTTAGCATCTATAAATTTGATAAGAATAGGAAAATCTGTACCAAAGCGATTGACAACACTTTCACCCAATAAAGAGGTTGCATTTTCATTAATCAGATCTTGCAATGACCTACCTTCTAATTCACCGTTTGCAATTATTGAAACGTCACCTTTAACAGTAGAAAGTTCCCAACTTTCGCCAGTAATATCGTTTTCAATTGGCTTACCTAAAACCGTTTTTAGTTTCGTACCGCCCCATAGACGCTCTTTAAGTATAGGTTTAAATTTAAGTGGATACATTGATGTTGAAATATTTTATGATTTAAAATTCGAGAACAAGAAACTCTAGTAATAATTATAAATGTAGCTTTATCGTTTACAACTACCCCGAATAAGTAACGAAATTGCGAGAAGTTTCGTACAAAACAACCTCTAAATCTTTATCCATAGCAATATGAGGCCTTAACTTATTAAATATCACAACGGCTATATTTTCAGCCGTCGGATTTAGATTTTTAAATTCAGGAACTTCAACGTTTAAATTTTTATGATCAAAAGCCATCTCGATTTCTGAATTAATAAGATCTTTAAGAATTTTCAAATCAATTACGAACCCGGTTTCTTGATCTATTTCTCCATATACACTAACAATAAGATCGTAATTATGCCCGTGAAAATTCGGATTACTACATAGTCCGAAAACAGCGTTATTCTTTTCATCGCTCCAATCAGATCGAAATAAACGATGGGCTGCATTAAAATGTGCTTTTCTGCTAACTTTCACCTTCATGTTAGGCCTTGTTTTTTATCAAATGTTCATAAAATTTTTCAAAGATGATCTTAAACCAAGCTGTATAAATATCAGGATTATTAGCGATATCATTTTTAATTTCAGCAGGTTTCATCCATTTCCAATCAGCAACCTCATCTTTATTTATAATTGGAGCTTCGTTGTAATGCCCAATCATAACATGATCTAATTCATGTTCAGTTAATCCGTTATCAAAAGGAGCCTTATAAATAAAAGAAACAATCTCGTCAAGGTCAGTTTGAAAACCCATTTCTTCTTGAAGTCTTCTTTTACCTGCTTCGACATTACTTTCTCCAACACGTTGATGACTACAACAAGTGTTAGTCCATAATAAGGGTGAGTGATATTTATGAGCCGCCCTTTGCTGTAACATAGTTTCCCCTTGCTTATTCATAATGAAAACTGAAAAAGCTCTGTGAAGCACTGCTTTTTCATGTGCCTCTATTTTCTCCATTACACCAATCTGCTCATCATTTTCATTTACCAAAATTACCTGTTCTTCTTTCAATACTTTTCTTTTTATAGCGTGTCTGTTTTAACGAAAGCTTCTACAAAAATAACATCTTTCGGCTATTCACAGCAGACAGCACATTTTTTATTATACACTATAAAATTAATGATATTAAAAGGCTGAAGAATTATCGCATATTAAAAATACGTAATATGACGTATGGGGTTGCAGTACTGGTAAATCTAGAAATTACTAGTAAACCTCTGGATGGAAATAGCCGAAGTCATCAGGTGAAGCCAATAAAAGGGTGGTTACTTCTTGGGTCTTTACATTTATTTTTTTAATCTGAAACGGATGCTCTGATAAATTCAAGCTATGAAAAAATATTTCTGAACCATCTAAAGACCAACACATACTTCCTCCATTTGCCCCTGAATCATCAAGTAACGGCTGTTCGGTTTCAGTTTCCGTATTAAAAAGACTAAGATTTACATTGGTATAGGCAACATTTCCAGCAGAGAACACAATTTTTTTTCCATCAGGAGAAAACGAAGGGTCATGATCTCTAGTATGGTTATCTGTGAGTCGCCTGATATTGCTTATACTATTATTTACAGTGTCATAATCTGCTTGATGCAACTCAAGTTCAGCAAGGTCAAATGATAGCTCATTATTAGGAAAAGCCATAAAGACTACAGTAGTATTATCAATTGAAAAGTTAGGATCAATAATCCACCATTCTGATAAATTTTTCGGATTATTGCCTTCATTATCTGTAGTAACCATTCGCCACTGCTTCCCTTCCGCTGTATTTTGTTCTGCGATCATTAATATTCTACTCCCGTCTTTATTCCAACGCGCTACACCTTGACCTGACCATTCGTGCTTACCTTTTTGAATAATTACTTGGGCATTTGATCCATCTATATCAGCCAATACCAATTCGGCTTCTTGGTAAGCATCATGGTTTTTATCAGGATTGACTGGTGAGCGATAGACTAACAATTTAGATTTATCAGGAGATACTTTAGGCCACCAATAATCATAATTGGGGTCACTCATTATTAATATTTCACTATCGTTTTCTAGTTTAAAAAGTTCATTATGGCCATTTTCATCTGAAGAATAAAGAAGGCCAGTATTTACTATCTCCTCTTCGGTAAACGGTATCGGCAAATCACTTTCACAGCTGCTAATTAAGAATGCCAAAATTATCAACGAAAGTATACCAACCGTTTGTAGTAAAAAGTCTCTATTTTTTATTTTAATTCGATAATTACTCATAAAAAACTTTCTAATTCAAATATATATGGCCACTCAACATTTTACTGCCGCCATCAACATCTACATAATTTAAAATATAAAAATAAGTTCCTGTTGGCAGCAATTCACCTTCTTTATATGTAGTATTTGCTTGCGAAAAACCTTCAAATCGATTGTTAGTTGTATCATATGCTTCTGTAGTAAATACTTGAATTCCCCAACGGTTGAATATTTTTATGCTATTATCTGTTCTAATGTCTAATCCAGTAATTACTAAAAAGTCATGAGCGCCATCTCCATTTGGGGTGACCACATTAAACACTTCTACATCTTCAACTTCTACTGGTTGATCTTCATCTAAATAATCTGGAGTTCCATCAGCATCCCAATCGTCATTTGTATAATTCATATCACCATTGGTGTCTTCATCTATAGTTTGAATACCATCATTATCATCATCTAAATCTCGGTAATCTGATTCATTATCACCATCGGTATTCGGCAAGTCGTCAATAGGACTATCAATTTCATCATTAACATCAATATCGATTTGTTCAACACCTTCAAAATTATCATCTAAACCATCATTATCTTTATCCGACCCTATTAATATCACATCAGCAATCCCATCAGCATTATGGTCGTTACCCTCTACATTATCTAAAATACCATCGTTATCACTATCTTCATCTAAGTAATCAGGTAAATCTGTATTGTCGGTATTAATAGGAATTAAACCTATTTCCGTTCCATTTTCATACGCATCATCCAGTCCGTTATCATTAGCATCAATCAAACTAGGTGGTATATAGCCAGCTGTGGTTTGAGCTTCAACATTATCTGGTATACCATCATTATCACTATCGATATCTAAATAGTCAGGATAAATATCATTGTCTGAATTTGTAGGATTCGTCGCAGGATCATTGTCACCATCGTCATTTAAATCTTCAAAACTATCTAAGATACCATCATCATCAGCATCAAGATCTATAACAATGGCATCAGGTATATCTCTAAAATCAACATCTCCTCCGGTGGTAGCATCAGCATCAATATCTGGTAAAATTACAGGTGCTACTAACGGATTGTCAATGGTACCCCCGACATCAGGGTAACCGGTAGTATTTTGATCGGTAGCATCATCAAGCCCGTCTAAATCGAGATCATTTCCTGAAAGGATAATAACGGCTTCTAGGGTATCACTTTCACCATCATTATCTGCATCAATATCTAAATAGTCAGGAGCATCTGCGGAATCAGTATTTACCGGTTCGATACCTAATGAATACGCAGTGTCGATTCCATTACTATCAACAAGATTGTTTGGAGCTATATAACCAATGGTTGTTTGCGCTTCTACATTATCAGGAATACCATCGCCGTCAGCGTCTAAATCTACGTAGTTCGGAATGGTATCACTATCTTCTATACTTTCTGCAATTGTATAGTTTACATTTCCTGAATTAGGATCATTTTGAACTGCATCTGGCACACCATCTGCACCAACTGTTCCTGTAAGGCGTCCTAAGTTAGGATTAACATTATGGCCTGCTTCTACAACGTCAAAAATTCCATCATTATCAACATCTAAATCAATAGGATTTGGCACTCCGTCTTTATCACTATCAAGCACATAAATTTCGGGGTTGATGTAATTCGTTGTACATCTAAAATCAATATTATGCTCACGACCTGAATTTGCTACCGCAGGTACAATTGTAGTAATACCCATTCTAAAACGAATTTCAGTTTTATTTTCATAGTTAATACCAAAATTGATTTGTGGAAAAGTATTATCTGCACCAGGGTATTCTTGAACACCACCAGTGGCAACTACCCAAGGATATTCATATGAAACCGATAATTCAGTAGGATTCGAAACAATATAACTAGACGGGTTTTCTACGTATATTTCTTCACTATAGTCCACATTACCATCAGTATCATTAATGTTCATGAAAAACATAGGAACCATTACAGGCGCTACTCCTCCTGAAGTTACAAATTGCATACGGTATTCGATATACCCTTCTTTACCAACGTTTGAAATATCAAAAGCAGTACGTGGTCTGAAGGCATGAACTACCGAAGTATTATTATCAATATCAGCAACAGACGCATTAAAAGTTTCTACAATCGTTAATAATACATCAGTACCTGCAGTTACATTTGAAAAACGATATACTGCACCTTGTTGCAATGCTGTACCTGATTCTAAAATTGGTACGGCACTAAAGTCTAGTATGGTTTCACCTGTACAATCTGGTTGAGTATTACCAATTATTACATGTAATTCTTCCGCATCTAGAATACCATCATTGTCATCATCTAAATCAATAGCATCAACAATTCCGTCAGAATCGGTATCTAATCTGTCGTCTTGAGTATCTCTAAAATCGACATCACCACCAGTAGTAGCATCTTTATCAGTATCTAAGAGAATTATGGCTCCTGAAAGCGGATTATCAATAGTTCCTCCGACATCTGTGTAATCTGCTGTTGCATCGATAGCATCATCTAAACCATCATTATCAGAGTCTATATTTAACAAGTTTATTTGTGTTTCTAATGTGTCATTATCACCTTCATTATCAGAATCAAGGTCTAAATAATCAGGATTGTCTGAACCATCAGTATTTGTTGGTATCAATCCTGAAGTATACGCCGTATCGACTCCATCCGAATTCACAGTTCCATTTGGTGCAACATATCCGATTGTTGTTTGCGCCTCTACATTATCCGGAATCCCATCACCGTCAGCATCTAAATCTAAAAAGTTTGGAATGGTATCTGAATCATCACCGCTCTCTGCAACACTATAATTTACACTTCTCGCATCTGGGTTGTCTTGAACAGCATCAGGTATACCGTCAGCCCCTACTAAACCATCAACTTGCCCATTCGTATATGCTTGATTATGACCGCTTTCAACAGCATCATAAATTCCATCATTATCACTATCTAAATCAAAAGCATCTGGTACTCCATCATTATCTGTATCTGCACATACAGTTGATGCACTATATCTAAGACTTACAAGGTCTAAAACTGCACCAGAAGCTTCATTAGCAAAAGTTTGAGCCGAAAACCGCACGGTTATTTGATCTGTGGTTGCTATAAACGTGCGTTCTTCATAAAACCAATTTTTAGGACCTACAAAACCACCTACTTCACCAGTTGCGATCGTGGTCAAAGTTTCATCTAAAATGGCTACATTATTTGAGTCAATTATATCAAATTCTATTGCCACTGTCTCACCGCTTTGGTGCCCAATATCTTCTCCCCAATAAAACGAGAATGTATAGCTTTCTCCTTGCACGAGGGTTACATCTTGTGTTAGCTCATTCGATACCCCGCCGGTAACATTATTATTACCTACAATATCAATATATTGTGAACCGTCTACAGCTGGCGCAAAAGTGCCGCTACCAAAAGAACCGCTATTTAACCAACCATCTAGGTTTTGAGTATAATTCCATGCTGTTAAGGTATTGGTGTTATATGTGGCACCAATGAATGTTCCATTAGCGCTAGTAAATCCATTAGGATACGCGGTTGCATCTGTGAAATTATCATGCTCAAAAGAACCGTTTATTATGAAATTACCACAGCCCTCCTCGGTATCAAGTATACCATCATTATCATCATCTAAATCAACAGAATCAACTATGCCGTCATTGTCGTTATCAGGACTATCATCTGTAGCGTCTCTGAAATCAACATCGCCCCCTGAATTTGCATCACCATCAATATCTGATAATTGTAAAGGAGCTGTTAACGGATTATCAATAGTACCACCTGGATCTAAATACCCTGAAGTATTGGCATCTGTTTCGTCATCAAGACCATCATTATCAACATCCACCCCATCCAGAACTATACGTGCCTCGGTAGTATCACTACCTCCTTCATTATCAGAATTAAGATCTAAATAATCGGGTACATCAGTACCATCAGTATTGGTAGGCGCTACTCCTCCTAAATAAGCAGAATTCACCCCATTATTCGCCAAATAAGTACTCGCATTATCATTATTCGAATGTATATACCCTAAAGTAGTTTGCGCCTCTACGTTATCAGGTATACCATCACCATCACTATCTAAATCTAAAAAATCAGGAATGATATCACTATCATTGCTACTTTCAGCAATATCATAATCTATCGAAGAATAGTCTGGTGATAAACGTACAGCGTCGGGCAATCCATCAGTACCGACAGTACCTGTTAATCTACCATTTGATTGGGCTTGGCCATGACCAGCTTCAATCACATCATAAATACCATCATTGTCACTATCAAGATCAAAAAGGTTGTGAATACCATCATTATCAGTATCTAAAGCTATCGAATAGCCTGTATCAACACAATCATAATACCCTAAATTGATAGAGGTATTTATAATTCCATCATTATTGCTGTTAGTTACATGACCTACGAGAAAAGTTAATTCAGTGAAAATACCATTGAATTTCACAACACCTGTACCATTAACTCCTGAATTTAGCATTGTAGCTCCTACTCTATTGCCTGTGGCAAAAAAGTCAGAGTCACCAGATAAACGATCTAGAGTCGCCCCGGGGGTTATTAAATCATAATAAATCGCATATGTGCTAGGTAAACTTGAACCGGCATTGTCTTTTAATGAACTAAAAAGTATGGTAGGGTTTTTAACAGGATTAGGAAAGTTTACCGTAAATACCGCTTGTTGACCTGCGTTTCTGTCGGTTAAAATTCCAACGCGAATATATGTTTGGTTAGCACCAAGAAATTCGTTCGGATGACTACCACCCATAGCATTTGTAAATGCTGGATTAACCGAAGTATCTAACAAAACCCCATTCGTAGTTGAATAGTCATAGGTGATACCTGAAGCTGTCGTATTCACATTGGCTGTGGTTTGGTTGTTCACCGTATGCGGGCCATCAAGTAAAAAAGTCTCTTCGCATTCAAATAAAGTACCTTGTTCATGAATATCAGGAATACCGTCATTATCATCATCTAAATCTATATCATCGGGTATTCCGTCTCCATCTGAATCAGCACTATCATCTATATTATCTCTGAAATCAACATCACCACTTGTATTCGCGTCACTATCCTCATCAGGTAAAACTACTGGTGCACTTAAAGGATGATCAATGGTACCACCTGGATCAGCGTAACCAGAAGTATTTACATCAATTGCATCATCTAGACCGTCATTGTCTATATCATTAGCACTTAAACTTAAACCTGCTTCAACAGTATCGTTATCACCTTGATTGTCCGCATCTAAATCGAGGAAATCAGGATAATCAACGGCATCAGAATTCGTAGGAGCAATGCCTCCTAAATAGGCAGAATTGACTCCTTGATTCGACCGATATGTATTAGCATTATCAGAGTTTGGAACGATGTATCCCAGAGTTGTTTGACCTTCCACATTATCAGGAATTCCATCACCATCACTATCTAAATCCTGATGATTTTTTAATCCATCTACATCAAAATCTGTAAGACAATATGTGGGTTGAATAAATCGAGTAGAAGAATTTGAAATATGATTAAAGTTTAATACAATATTACTGACGGGTTGCTCAAAATAAAAGTATATAGCCCCTGTAACGTCATCGGAGGGGTCATCTCCGTTCGAGTTTGCGGAGCTAGCTGAAAAAGAATTGCCAGTTTGAGTAATCTCTGAACCCAGAAAAACAAGACCTTCATTTTCTAAATCATAAAGTATGTTGTTTTCATCATAAACTTCAACAGTCATTTGAGTCTGGTTATCGAAATCTGTCAATTTAAAAAATACATTTTCAATAGGAGTGCTATAGCTTGAGGTTATATTTCCAATATCACCAGCTTGTCCTTCAATACGAATTCCCAAACCGTTTAACCCTGTATCATATGCATATATGTTAGTCGTTGGGGTTTTAGAAAAAGAATAGGTAATATCGGTACCCATTATCGCATAAGTTGTATTTGTTATAGCATTACCAACACCAACCGTACCTGAGATATCAGTATCTTCACAACCTTCAACTGTATCGTAAATACCGTCATTATCATCGTCTAGGTCGATCGCATCCTCTACTCCATCTTCATCTGTATCAGTACCAATTAAGGCATCAAGACACAAGGCGAAAGTTTCAGTAGTAGTAACGTACCGGTTATCAACTGTAAAGTAATATGTAGTTCCGGGTGTTAAATTCCAATGACGTATTCGTAAATCATCTTCAGGATCTGAGTACGATGTACAGGCTAATTCTGTATTTCCGTCTGGGCTCCATAACGCCATATAGGCATGACGCAATGTACCTTGTGCTCCTCCTCTATCCAAATCAATTTGAATTCTTCCAGTACTTGGCGCAACAAAACTGAACCATGTATTATGTGTAACGATTTCAGGCCAACAAGACCCCGTACCTCTATCAAAAGTATTACCTAATGTTGAAAACGCTTCATCAACTGAACAACTTCCGATTAGAGCGGTTACATCAGTGGCTCCTTCATAATAATCATTGGTAGGCTGATCACTTAAGCATAGTGTAAAGGTATCCGTTGTTTGTACATATGTATTATCAACAGTCACGTAATATCTATCACCAGCAGTTAACCCAGTTGCTAAAAGAGAAACGTCATCGTAATCATACCCAATTCTATAACTATTGCACGCAATTTCTGTCGTTCCATCGGCTGCCCATAATGCAAGCATAGCAGTTCTTATGGTACCCTTAGAATCGCCTGAGTCTAATTTCACTTCGATAGTTCCGGTAGCAGGAGCGGTTATTTCAAACCATACATTTCGATACGGACCAGGGCCTACAACATCAGGCCAACACGACCCACCATTTCTATCTGCAGAACCTCCTAATGTAGAAAAGGCTTCGTTAGCCGAACATCCATTCATAAAAGAATCAATGTTCAGTGCTCCTTCAAAATAGTCATTTGTAGCTTGATCACTTAAGCACAAAGAAAAAGTATCATCAGTTGTTGTATAATTTCTATCTACCGAAATGAGGTAAGTTGATCCAGCTGTTAAACCACTATAATATAATGAAATGTCATCATCTACATTCTTGTGCGTTCCACAAGCTAACTCTGTAATACCATCTAACTCCCAAAGAGCCATATTCGCAAACCTTAAATCTCCCTTAATTCCACCCCGGTCTAAATTAACTTGAATGGTACCAGTTGCAGTTGCAGTAAAACGGAACCAAACATTAGCGTTTGGTCCAAATGCCCAACAAGAACCAGCATTTAAATCAGGTGTAGCATTTAGCGTAGAAAACTGAGCGTCGGCTGAACAAGCGTTTATAAGGCTCGTAACATCAATCGGATTTGTAAAATCATCATTTATAGGCGCCTGACTATACGAAACAAATGTATATGTTAAAAAAACAAAAATGAGAACAGGTTTAATTATTCTCATTTGAAACTGGGCTATATGTTTAAATAGGATTTGAAACATTAGTTTAGTTAGGGCGGTTATACATTTAAAAATTGGCTTAAAAGAATCTTGGTGATTTCAAATTGCCTTTTGTTGAAATAAAGTCATATCGTAAAATAACCTCAAAAGAGCCGTTATTAAATGCGGCGTTACCCAATTCAGTAACTTCTCGATCGTAGGCAATACCTGCGAAAAATCCTTCATTTATATAAAAACCAGCCATAGCACTTAGTGCAGCATCCCAACGATAAGCTGCTCCTAATACAAACTTATCATTCATAAGAAAATTGGCAGAAACATCAACTTGTAAAGGTGCACCTTGAACGACTTTTGTTAGCAAGGTTGGTTTGAATTTCAAAAACTTATTCAATTCCCAAACATAACCAGTAATTAAGTAAATATTCATTTGTTCTTTAGCGGTAGACAATGAAGATTCATCGAAATGCGATGTTTCTAAAAATCGTGGTACAGAGAGCCCTACATAAAAATGATTGTCATGATAATAAACACCTGCTCCGAAATTTGGGGAGAATCGATTATCAATATCAGTAGCTAAATTAGGATCGGAAGTATACTGGTTTAATTCAGAAAATCTAACATCTAATAAATTAGCTCCTGCCTTTAATCCAAAACTTAGACGCCCCTCTGAAGAGGTCCAAATAGTGTATGAAAAATCAATATCAAAATTGGTTTCTGATGTTGGTCCGATTTTATCATTTACAACTGATAGTCCTAACCCTACACCTCTATATCCAATAGGTGAATGCACATTAAATGTTTGAGTGGTCGGTGCTCCATCTAAACCGACCCATTGTGAACGGTGTAAAGCAGAAATACTCAAGTGCCCTCGAGACCCCGCGTACCCAGGATTTACGCTCATGGTGTTATACATATATTGCGTATACTGGGCATCTTGTTGTGCCATTAAGAACATACCGCTAAACATAGTAAACAATACTCCTAAGAGAATCTTTTTTTCAAATACCATATGTTTCATATAAAACTTCATGTTCTATCTATTTAAGTATAAGTAACCCTGTAAGGATTGTGAATTACCCGTAGCATCTTCATAATCAAGAATGTAGAAATAGGTTCCTACAGGAAGCTTATTATCTGCTTGTACAGTAACACGCCCTTCGGAGGTACCATTGAAAACATTTCCTTGGGTGTTATACGCATTCGTACTATAAACTAAAACTCCCCATCTGTTATAAATACGTAGGCTATTTACAGGATAATTCTCTAATCCGGTGATGGTTAATTCGTCGTGAACGCCATCTCCGTTTGGTGTGATTACGTTAAACACTTCAATGTCTTCAAACGCAGGTAAATCTAAATAATCAGGACTGCCATCACCATTTTCATCATCATTGGTATAGTCACCATCGCCATTGGTATCTTCATCAACCGTATTTAAACCATCACCGTCATCATCAATATCTCTATAGTCAGATTCATTATCACCATCTGTATTAGGTAGATTATTAAATGGATCATCTATTTCATCATTCACATCTAAATCGATCTGAGTTGTACCCTCGTAAGCATCATCAAGACCATCATTGTCTTTATCAGAACCGATAAAGGTCACTTCAGGAATACCATCGTGATCAGCATCATGTGCTTCAATATTATCTGGGATATTATCATTATCACTATCCTCATCTAAATAATCGGCAAATAAATCCCCGTCAGTATCTACAGGAAAAATTCCTAAGTTTCCATTGGCTTCATAAGCATCATCCAGACCATTATCATTCAAGTCTTCTCCACTAGGTGGTATATAACCATCTGTTGTTTGAGCTTCTACATTATCAGGTATACCATCATTATCACTATCAATATCTAGATAATCTGGAACCAAATCACCATCAGTATCTGTAGGGTTTGTACTTGGGTCGCCATCATTGTCGGCGTCTAAATCTTCAATACTATCAAGTATACCGTCATTATCAGCGTCTAAATCAATAGCATCGGTTATAACAATAGTTACTGTTGCTGTGCTGCAATTACCTGCATCATCACAAATTGTGTATGTAAAGGTATCTACACCCACATACCCCGTATTTGGTGTATAGGTTACCGTGTCATCTGAAGGATCAGTTGTTCCCCCATCATTAACTATAATAGTACCATTTGTAGGGTTTGTAGTAGTCAAGGTACCTATTGAAGGTAAGTCATTATCATTTGCCAATATATTAATATCGACAGGTGTATCTTCAGTTGTAGCGATGGCGTCATCAATGGCATCAACAATAGGTAATACGTCAATATTCACCGTTGCTGTACTGCAATCACCAAACGTATTACAAACCGTATATTCAAAAGAATCAGGACCGTTATAATCTGGATTTGGAATATAAGTAACAATATCGTCTAATGGGTCATTGGCAGTACCATTGTCGTCAACGGTTACGGTACCATTAATAGGGTTAGTAGTGGTTAAAGTACCCGTTGATGGTAAGTCGGAATCATTGTCATAAATATCTACTACTACAGAAACGTCTTCATCTGTTGTTACCAAATCATCAACCAGAGTAGCTGCTTCAACAATACAAACTACCGTAAAACTTGGTAATTGACTATCATTACCAGCTTTAGTTATTGTAGCTGTATACTTGGTAACCGTTTGTGTTGCAATAACCGTTGGATTGGTTTGATCACCAGACACAGGAGGGCTCCAACTAATTGTCGCACCTGTTGCTGGATTAATATTATCTTGAACATTTAAAGAAACTTCGTTATAAGGAGAGTTGCAATTGGTTACAATGAAATAACTCGATGCATTTTTACCGCATATCGTACCATCATAAGTTGCAAAATACACTCCCTGTTCGGTTACTTCAAGAAAAAAGTCAGTCCCTAAAACAGTACTAGTATCTTGTGCTTCGTACCACCGATAGTTAGATTCATCACCGCTATGAGGCGCTTGAAGCAAGTACTGGGCGGTAGATACGGTAATCCCCAGCATTGTAAAAACAAGACTGAGGATCAACTTTTTGTATGTAGTTTTAAATTTCAATTCGATTTGGGATCGGTTTAGGTTTTATTTCACTACGAAAACAACATTGATTAACGAGTTATAATCAGTAGGTGTGGCAATAATATCATAGGTTAATACACCATTGGCATTTATCGTAAATTCTGCAGGTGATGTATCAAATACTGTCGGATCTGCATAGGTAACATAATAATACAATTCTGTTCTGCCATAGGTTGGTAATGCCGCGGGGGCACCTGTACTACCAGCTGTAGGTGTACCAAACTGATCTATGTATTCCTGATATAAATCAACTGTTCTATTGTCACCAGTTGTAGATGCGTCAATTGCAATCGAAGGTGGATAAAAAATACGTGCCGCCTTCGAAGTTATTGGGGCAATTGCCTGAATAACTTCTTGCACATTGGTCTCTAAAGTTGGAGACGATTCTCCACCTTCATCTACATCAATTGGGGTTCTTAATTCAACCTCATCGTCAAATTGGTCATCCGTATTGTCTAAATATGGGCCTAAATCTATAGCTGTTGGTGTTGGATCTCCAGTCAAACTTAGGTTGTTTCCAACAAGCGTTAAATCTTGATCATCTGTAGCTGGGTCACCATCGGCACCATCTGCTCCCGGAGGACCTTGTGGACCTGTTGCTCCTGTTGCTCCATCAGCACCATCTGCTCCCGGAGGGCCTTGTGGACC
>CANMAW010000009.1 GCA_947495915.1 Maribacter algarum (ex Lu et al. 2025) (nom. illeg.)
TTCTATCTATATAATTGATAACAGTTGCTAAAAATATCAAAGCAATTATCCACCATCTTAATCCTTTTACTTTCATAGTTGTTGGGCTTTACGAAATGTACATGATGTTGTTTGTTAGTTTTATGTTGTTAGTGCTAAATGATTACCACTAAAAAGTAATTAACTTTTTCTGATTAAAATTGGCGTTAGTTTTTGCGTTGTTAATTGGATAACCAAATTGGATAACCAATTTGGTTATCCAAATATATGTTATTTTCTTGTTAAAAATTGATAAATTTTAATTTTAACTAAATTTCAATTGTCTTTTTTATAGAATTTTTGGCGTAGAAGCGATGAGGTTTGTCAATTTCTTATTACGTTAACAAATTTGAAGTTTATGGTTGGCATGGCAATAACTGGCGAATAACACCATCTAAAGGTTAGCTTGGTTAGTTTATAATGTAGTTTGAAAGGTTTTCGATAGCTTTCGTAACCATGTTATGGTGAAGAATCTACTGAGAGTTACACATAAGTTGAATAATAATCAGGTACTATGAATGAATATAGACCTTGAGATGTTTGCACAAATTCACCAAATTAATAGCAGCAAAAGGGTTTAAGTTAAATTGGAAGAATTCAGAAATAGTCAGACTTATAATTATTTTATAATTTGGATATTCTAAGACTCTAACATTCAAATTATAGTTGTACAAATAAAAACGTTTTAACCCAACCATAAAAAGGTATTTTCATGAATAAATTCACATTGCTTTTAATTATTTTTTTAATAAATCCAATCGCTCAAACGGTAGCGCAAGATGATTGGGAAGTCTTATTTAATGGAAAAGACCTCAAGAATTTTAAACAATTAAATGGTGATGCCACCTATAAAATAGAAAATGAAGCGCTTGTAGGAATTTCTAAAATTGGCACGCCAAACAGTTTCATGGCAACTAAGAAGGAATACGGTGATTTTATTTTGGAGTTTGATGTATTTGTAGAAAATGGTTTGAATTCTGGAGTACAATTTAGAAGCTTAAGTTTGCCAGATTATAAAGATGGAAAAGTACATGGCTATCAATGTGAAATTGAAACGAGTAGCCGAAAATGGGCAGGTGGTATTTTTGACGAAGGTAGAAACGGTTGGTTATATCCATTGTCGAGAAATATGAAAGGTCAAAATGCTTTTGTGCCTGGGGGTTGGAATCATTATAGAATAGAAGCTATTGGCGCTCATATTCGTACATGGGTAAATGGTGTTCAATGTGCCAATTTAGTTGATGATACCACCGCGAAAGGTTTTATCGCATTTCAAGTACATAGTATTGGTAAGAAAAGTTTAGAGGGTAAGACCGTTCGATGGAAAAACATCAAGATTAAAACAACTGACCTAGAAAACTTTAGAAATAAGGTGGATGCTGAGGTTCCAGAAATTAGTTATCTTAAAAACTCACTTACCGAGAATGAATTGAGAAAAGGGTGGCGATTGCTTTGGGATGGAAAAACAAGTAATGGATGGCGAGGTGCTAAACAGAATCATTTTCCAGAAAAAGGATGGGTGATGAAAGACGGTATCTTGACCGTTATGGCTTCTGGCGGAGCAGAATCGCAGAATGGTGGTGATATTGTAACTAAAGATTCTTTTAGCAGTTTTGAATTAAGTGTGGATTTTAAAATTAGTGAAGGTGCGAATAGTGGTATTAAATACTTTGTAGATGTTGATTTGAATAAAGGTGAAGGCTCTGCTATCGGATTAGAATTTCAAATTCTAGATGACGAAAAACATCCTGATGCAAAAAAAGGGAAGAATGGTAACCGTACCGTTGGTTCTTTATATGATTTGATCCGTGCTGAAAATACTGAGAGCTCTAGAGGTAAAAACTTTAAAGGGGTAGGAGTGTGGAACAATGCTCGAATTGTTGTAAAAGACGGTCATGTCGAACATTGGTTAAACCAAATTAAAGTGGTTGAGTTCAATCGCTTAGATCAAATTTTTAAAGCCCTTGTTGAGAAAAGTAAGTACGAAAATTGGGATAATTTTGGCCGCCAACAGAGCGGATTACTTTTATTGCAAGATCATGGTGATCAAGTTTCTTTTAAAAACATAAAAGTTAGAGAGCTGTAATTGTTTTAAATCAATCCTTTTTCAATAGCCATTTTTACTAACTGAGCTGCATTTGTAACACCCATTTTTTGAATTAAATTTCTACGGTGTGTTTCAACCGTTAACGGACTAATTACTAATTTTTTGGCAATTTGAGGGGTGGTAATTCCTTCGGCAACAAGACTTAAAATTTCTTTTTCTCTTCGGGTTAATTTGGGTACTTCATTATTATCAAATATAGAATCTGCCAAAATCTTTTGAATTTCTCCGCTGAAATAAGATTGACCAATATGAATTTGATGTATAGCAGCAACCAGTTCTTTTGAAGTAACATTTTTAAGTAAATAACCTTTAGCACCATTTTTTACCATTTGCTTAATAATGCTAGGGTCATTGTAAGTGCTTAACCCTACAACCTTAATATGCGAATACTTTTGAGTGATTTTTTGGCAAATTTCGACGCCATTCATATCAGGAAGGTTTACATCTAAAACAACTACGTTCACAGAAGATCGTTTTAAAAATGCAAATAGATCAGAAGCATTTTCAAAGCAGTTTACTATTTGAATGGTGTTGTCTTCACCTAAAGAAGAACGTAGGCCTTCTAATACTAAAGGGTGATCATCAACCACAACTACTTTTATTCTTTCTTTATTCATTGTTTTTTAATTTGTATGGTTACCGACGTTCCTTCATTAATTACTGATTGAACATCCATTTCTCCGTTTAAAAAGTTCACTCTGTTTTTTAAATTGATCAAGCCCTGACCATTTTCTTTAGGTAAGTTGCCTGTGTCATATCCGCGCCCATCGTCTTCAACAGTGATATCGATTTTTTCATGATCATGCATAAATTGTACAAGTATCTCTGTTGCATTCGCATGTTTGACCGCATTATTGATCAATTCTTGTATAATTCGATATACCGTGAGTTTGATGCTTTGTTCTTTGATAGCACCAGTGCTGTAATATTGAAGCACAATATTGGTGTCTTTGTCTTTTAAGGTACTACAGTAATCTTCAAGAGCGGCCTTCAACCCATATTTCAATAACGTCTCGGGCATGAGGTTTCGTGCTACTCCTCTTAGTTCTTGTAACGAGTCATCAATGTTTTGTAGTACATGTTTAAGTTCAGGGGCTGATTTTTTAACCTTGTCTTTTTCAAAAATTTTAGAAAGTTTTATGCTGATTCCTGATAATCGTCCACCTAAACCATCATGTAAGTCTGCGGCAAGTCGTTTGCGTTCTTGTTCGACTCCTTCCATCATAACACCAAAAAGGTTTCGTTCTTTTTCGGTGGTAAGCAATTGAATTTGCCGTTCTTGCTCTTTTTGTTTCAATAAGGCTTTTTTTTGTCGATTGCGATAGGTTAAATAACTAGAGACAAATACAAAAAGCAATGAACCTAAAAGTATAAATAGTAAATAGTTTTGTGATTTTTTACGCTCTAAGTCTAAATCGGTTTTATCATTTTTTAATTGTAATTCAGCAATTTCACGGTCTTTCTTTTCCTTTTGATACAATTGTTCTAATCGGGCTGTTTCTTGAACAATTTCTTCTCTTCGTACACTATCATTTACGATAAAGTATTTTATAGCATATTGCATACCTTGCTTATAGTTATTATCACGGTATTCGTAAGTGGCAAGTTCCTTTAAGGCATAGAGGGCGTCAGACTCATTTGTTCCAGTGGTACTTTCATAGAACTTAAGCATGTACTCTTTCTCTTTTTTTGTGTTGCCTGTACGATGATAGAGTTCAACATATTTCAAATACTGCTGTGGTAAAGCTCCGTAGTATTTTTTTTCGTTGATCAGACTTGTTGACATGTCATACTCTGCCAGGGCAGCTTTGAAATTGTCTTTTTTTGAATAATACTCGCCCAACTGTTGGTGGTACAAATGCCAACGGGGTGAATCGGGAGTTTTATCTAAGATAGTTTTAGCAAGGTCTAGCTCATCTTTCGCTGCATTTAGAGAGTCCATTCCCATCAGGCTACTTGAAAATATTAATCGATCAGTGGCGAACTGAGAAAAAGCTTGCGTTCTTTCATAGTTTTTTTCATTTCCTTTAAAATAGTAATATGCTTTATTCAGGTCACCATTGTTAAAAAAGGTAATGGCTAAGTTCGAATTGATTAGGGCTAAGACTTTATAGTTTTGATGTTTTTTTACAATGGGGGCCAAGGCTGTTAAATAGTTCAATTCTTCATCATTTCTACCTTGATTACCAATGCTAGCCGCTAAATTCAGTGCGGCATTTGCCCAAGTATCAATTAATACTTTTGATGAATCTGTTTTCATTTGAGATTCAAACATGCGCTTGGCTATAGTGTAATATCGCTCTGCAATACCCATTTCAGCATAATCAAAAGCAACATAGCCGTAGGTGGCATACGAGCGAGCTAAACCAAATGAATCGGTAGTTTTTTCAAAAAAGGAGAGGGCTTCTTTTACATTGGTATAAGCCTTTATAGAATCAAGTCCTGAGGCGGCCCGAGCTATTTCAATTTTAGTGTAGGCTTTTTGAGCATCACTTTTAGTAGAGTCAAGTTTTTTTTCTAAACTATCAATGGCTTGATACGAACTTTCTTGGGCAAACAACGAAGATATTGTAAATAAAGCAATGCATATGATTGCGTAGCGATGTATAAAGGTTAAAGGCATGGTGGAACTTTGCTTAAAGATATTCAATCTCAGTATAAGCCATGAAAACTTGATTAAAAATACCTGTAAACTAGTAGAAATACCTACTTGAGAATGAGGAACAGTTTAAATGAGTTTTTTTTCAACTGCTATTTTAATCAACGAGGCAGCATTTGAAACCTCCATCTTTTGCATTAAATTTCTACGATGAGTTTCAACGGTCAATGGGCTAATAAACAATTCTTCGGCGATGGTGTTCGTGGTTTTTCCATCGGCGATAAGACGTAGAATATGTGTTTCTCTTCTAGTTAATTTGGGTATGTCTTTACTTTCTTGACTTACTGAATCTGCAAGTATCTTTTGTACTTCAGTGCCAAAGTAAAAATTACCTTGATCTACTTGAGAAATGGCGTTAACCAATTCATCAGCTGTGGCATTTTTCAGTAAATACCCCTTTACACCATTTTTAATCATCTGATTGATAATGCTGGGTTCGCTATAGGTGCTCAGGCCTAAAATTTTGATAGTAGCCCTTTTATTTAGAATAAGTTTAACCATTTCAACCCCATTAATGTCAGGTAAATTTACATCTAATAGAATGACATCAACTATTTGTTTTTCTAGAAATTCAAGGGTGTCTTTTCCATTGGTAAAATGTGTTTTTACGGCTACCCTAGGGTTGTCACTCAACAAGGTTTTTAAGCCTTCAATAACCATTGGGTGATCATCTACAATAAGTACGCTAATTGGTTTATGCTGCATTGATGTTGAGGTGTACGTTAACGGTTGTGCCTTCATTTTCTTCGCTGTCAAATTCGATATTTCCTTTTAAATAAGCAACTCTGGTCTCTAAATTTGATAAGCCCATGCCCGAATTTGTTGTGCTGTGCTTTTCGCTTTTATTAAATCCGACACCATTATCTTCAACAGTAATATCAACTTTATCTCCTTCTCTCATAAATTGAACTAAAATTTCTGTAGCTTTTGCATGTTTTACGGCGTTGTTAATTAATTCTTGAATGACCCTGTAAATGGTGACTTGTTGATTAATGTCAATGTCTTTGTCGGCTCCATAAACCTGTAGAGTTACTTTCGTGTCACTAGTTGTCATGCTGCTGCAATAATCTTTTAAAGCCGCTTGTAGTCCGAATTTTACCAAGGTTTCTGGCATCATATTTCGAGCAATTGAACGTAATTCGGTGAGTGAGTCATCTAAATCTTTCATGACTTTTTGTAATTGTTTCTTCGGATATTCTTTGGGTTCATCTTTATCTAGTTTAGATAAATTCATACTGATGCCTGACAAACGTCCTCCCAAACCATCATGTAAGTCAATGGCTAGTCGTTTGCGTTCTTTTTCTTGGCCTTCAATCATAGCTGAGAATATTTTATTCTGCTGTTCTTGTTTTAAAAGCTGAACCTCTGCCTCTTGAAGACGTTCCTTTTTTCTGGCTTTACGCATTCTTTGTGAATATACATAGTAGCCGAAAAAAAGCAGTAGTGCAAGAAGGCTTGCTAAAATTCCCAATAAATAAGCCTGTGATTTTTTTTCTTCATTGGTCACTTGTAAGGCAAGAATTTGTTTTTCTTTTTCTAAAGATTCATATTTCAATTCTAATTCTTTGGCATTTTTTATAGTCTCGACGGTTTCAAGAGAATCATAGATGTTTAAGGCTGCAAAGAGATCGTTGTAAGCCCCCTTGTACTCTCCGCCCGCAGCTTGATATTGTGATCTTTTATAATACCCTTGAAAAGTGTTAATTCCGTTTTTATTTTGAATGGCAGTGTTTAAAAATTCGGTCATATATGATCCGGCAGTTTTAAAATCACCTCTTCGTTCATTGATGAAAGCATATTTTTGAAGCAGCAAATACAGCTCTTGATACATTTTATTCTTTGTAACAATAGCTTTGGCTTTGTCAAGGGCAAGAATCGCCTTTTCGTAATTTCCCATTCCGGCATGGTACATGCCTACTTCTGTATGATATAAATGCCAATCAAGTGCTTGCGGGTCTTTATCTAAAAGTCTTTTTGCTTCTTCTAAAACTATGGGCATGCGATGTACAGAGTCCATCTGATAGAGCAATGATGAAAATGTTAATCTGTCGAAAATAATTTTTTCCGAGTTACCAACTTTTCTATTAAAGGCACCGCTTTTAGTAAAACTAGCATAGGCATCTTCACGCCTCCCTAAATTCATTTGCATGATCGCATTATTGGTATATAAATTGCCAAGAAACTCATAATCTTCAATACTTTCAGCAACAGGAATTACCATATCAGTTAAGGCAATTTGTGCATCAATTTCATTTTTGTAACTGTGATTAATTGCTAAAAAATAATTGCCTTTTAACCATAGTTTTAAGTTTGCTTTACTTGAATCTTTAGCTACTAAAAGATTGGTTTTATCAATGCCTTTTTTTAGATATTCTTCAGCTTTATCTATTTCAAAATAATCCATATATCCACTGCCTATAGAAATTAAGGAATAAGCAATACCCTTTTGATAGTCAATTTTTTCACTTAACGCTAAAGCTTCGAAGGCATTTTGAAAGGTTTTGGTGGAATCAATTTTGCCATAATAACGTGTAAGTTCACATAAAATATTAACCTTGTTCGTATCATGTTGAACCTTTTTTAGTTCTAATTCGAGACTATCTATTTTATCATGATTGCCTGATTGAGAAATAACTAGGTATGGAAATAAAATTGTTGCTATAACTACGAAAAATGTCTTCATTTATACGTGTTTAATGTGGTTTGGCTACAACAATATACTACAAGTGTTGTGCACAGTGTGTACCGCGATATTAATATACTGGAAAACCAGTAGAAAAAAATACAATTATCATGGTATTTCTATTATATAGGGTTTTAAACGCTGTAATACATTCTTAATTTTTTGAGTAGGCTTTAACAATAAAAACCCCTACATCATAATTAAAAGAGAAAATATTCTTTATAAAATTCATGTATTTGTTTTTCTTTTTTTTAAATGAAAATAGGAGTCAAAATTTAGGTTAAAAGAGAATTTTAAGTAAGTTTTTTATGAAGATTTCTGCTTTCAATATGGTGGTTAAGTATAGGTAATGTTCTACAGGAAATCCAGTAGATGTAATTACAGAAATCCTGTAGTTAAAAATACAGTTATTAAGGGATTACTTTGGGTGTTGCTTTTCTATACTTTGGTACTGTAATATTCAACTAAAAATTAAGATTATGAAAAGTTTAGTAACTGTAGTAACGGTAATTGTTTTTGGGTTTTTTAGTATCTCTTCTTCTGCACAATATTTCGGAGTAAGATCTGGTGTGGGTATTTCTAACCTATTAACGTCAAGTAATTCGAACACTTCATTTGGGCGTGTTTTTTCTGCCCATCTTGGGGGTACAATCGATTTTGAAATTGCTGATCAGTTTTGGCTGCAATCAGGAGTTTCTTTTTTCAAAAAGGGTGGGGCAAATACACGGGGTAATTTTAATTTGTATTATTTAGAATTACCAGTAACTGCCCGTTTTGACTTTCTAGAAGTAGGTGCAGAGGGTATTTTATATGCAAGAGCAGGTATGTATACCGGGCTTTTAATGGCGGCAAATTTTGAAGGCACAAAACTAGATATTGGTAATAAGATTGGTGATGATTTTAAGGCCTTAGATTTTGGTTTAATTATGGGGGTTGGCTATGGTATTAATGAAAGTATTGATGTTGGCTTAGCATTTGAATTCGGACTTTTAAATACCGATGCAGAGCAATCTGTGGTATCACTAACCAATGGTGCAATTATGCTTTCTGCAAACTATCGCTTTGGTTTATAAGTTGTTTTTAATTCTTAAGATGCACTTGAAATAAGTATTAAGTTGGTTTAGTTGAAGAACCCTGTATCAATTATTGATATGGGGTTTTTCAATGTATATACATGAAATGCCTGCTTAAACATACCTGTAAACTAGTAGAAAAAAATACGCCCATGCTGCGATTTCATAAAATTGCTTTTCAAAATATCTTGCGAGTATCAATTTAATAGAGAATTAATCAAACAAACTATTATGAAAAATTTGACAAAAGTACTTGTATTAATGACTGTGGTTTTTGTGAGTTACAATGCTACAGCGCAGTTTGGCGCTAAAGGCGGACTCGGAATTTCAAGCCTTTTAATTAAAGACAATGATGATAACTTAACTGCTGAGTTTGGTAATGCGGGTTTTAGTTTTCATGTAGGCGCTGGCTACGAAATTGATTTTAATGATCAGCTATCTTTTGAGCCAGGGATGTTATTCACACAGAAAAAATCAAGTTTTGATTTAAATAACTTGGTAACCTTCAACTTCACATATTTAGAAATGCCTTTGAATATGAAGTTTTATTTTATTGATTTAGATGGTGATATTAGATTATATGGTTTGGGTGGTGGCTCTCTTGGGTTTTTACTGTCAGCAAAACGAGATAATACAAAATTGAATATTGGTTCTAAAACAAATGATGATCTTAAAGCTTTAGATATGGGAATCAATTTTGGCGCAGGGGCTCAATTTTTTGAAGCGTTAAATGTTGATTTATCAGCAAGTATTGGGGTGACAAATTTGTCTAATGATGTTCGTAACGGATTAAAAAATAAGAACAGTGTTATTCGACTTACAGTAACCTATCAATTCGGAGGGTGATTTGAATAAGAAAATTTTAAGATGAAAGTCTGTGTTGTATTGCACAGACTTTTTTTAACATTTTAAACATGGAATATATCCAAATAAATGGAAATATTCCATATATTAGCAGTCCCTTTTTTTAAGGATAGCTAATGCATAAAACCATACTTCATATTGACCTTGATACCTTTTATGTTTCTGTAGAGCGCTTGCTCAATAGAGAACTTCAAAACAAACCATTGTTAGTTGGTGGTACAGGTGATCGTGGTGTAGTAGCAGCGTGTAGTTATGAAACACGAGGTTTCGGTGTGCATTCAGGTATGCCTATGAAAATGGCCCGTGAGTTATGTCCTGAGGCTTTTGTTATTCGGGGTAATGCTGGTACTTATAGTAAGCATTCTGATATGGTTACTGAAATCATTAAAGAACATGTGCCCATTTTTGAAAAATCAAGTATTGATGAATTTTATGCAGATCTTACGGGTATGGATCGTTTCTTCGGGTCGTATAAATATGCGTCAGAAATGCGAGACCGTATTATTAAAGAAACAGGGTTGCCTATTTCATTTGGTCTTTCGTGTAATAAGGTAGTTTCTAAAGTGGCCACAGGCGAGGCAAAACCGAACAATAAAATCAAAGTAGACAAAGGTTTAGAAAAGCCTTTTTTAGCACCACTTTCGATTAAAAAGATTCCGATGGTAGGTGATAAAACCTATCAAACGCTTCGAAATTTAGGTTTGCGAAAAGTACAAACTGTACAAGAAATGCCAATAGATGTAATGCAACGTGTACTGGGTGCGAATGGTCGAATGATTTGGAAACGCGCCAATGGTATCGATAATACACCCGTAATACCATTTTGCGAACGAAAATCTATTTCTACAGAACGAACTTTTGAGCGTGATACTATTGATGTTGTAAAGCTACGCGGCATTTTAATCGCTATGACTGAAAACTTGGCGTATCAATTGCGTAGGGGTGAAAAACTTACTGCTTGTATTGCAGTTAAAATTCGATATTCTGATTTCAATACGTATTCGAAACAACTTCGAATTCCATATACGAGTGCTGATCATATTTTAATTCCTAAAATCTTAGATCTTTTTAAAACCTTATATAATAGGCGGCTGTTGGTGCGATTGGTGGGTGTTCGATTTAGTTATTTGGTGTCAGGTAACTATCAAATCAACCTTTTTGAAGATACCGAAGAAACGCTAAACCTATACAATGCGATGGACAGCATACGAAAGCGCTACGGAGATAAAAGTGTATTAAGAGCGGCTGGTATGGGGTCAAAAACTATTGGTAGAATGCAAAACCCATTCAATGGGCAGCCGCCAATAGTACTTGCGCATCGAAAACAATAATATATAGTTGTTGGTTGATAGGTATTCATTGTCTGTAACATGTGCTATCAATTAACAATTAGCAATCAATAACTATTTTGTATTTAAACTGTCACACTTATTATAGTCTTCGCTACGGCACTTTTTCAGAAATTGAACTGTTAAAGTTGGCGCAAGAGAATCATGTAGGGCAGTTGGTGCTTACCGATATTAACAACACCTCTGCCGGACTCAATTTTGTGCGTAAAGCTGCTGAATTTGGTATCACTCCATTACTGGGTATAGATTTTAGAAATGGTGTTGAACAATGTTTTGTAGGTATTGCGAAAAACAATGAAGGCTACCTTGAGTTAAATAATTTTCTTTCTGAACATTTACATGAAGAAAAAGAAATTCCTGAAATCGCTCCTGATTTTAAGAATTCGTATGTCATTTATCCTTTTGAAGCAGTATTACAGTATGAAATGACCACTTTTAAAAGTCATGAATATATTGGTGTTTCAATTGTCGATTTGCGACGACTTCCGTTTTCAAGATTAGTGGCCTATACCGATAAACTGGTGGTACAACAGCCGGTAACTTTTCGAAATAAGCGCGATTTTAATGCCCATCGATTACTACGCGCCATCGACAATAATACTTTATTGAGCAAGCTGCCTACTACTGAACAAGCAAGTGAGGAAGCAAAAATGTTTCCGGTAGAAAACCTAGTTAAAGTTTATGCAGAGTATCCTTTCATTCTAGAGAATACAGAACGATTAATGAATTCTTGTACCATTCATTTTGATTTTTCCGAAGGAAGAAAACCACAAAATTTAAGGCACTATTTAGCAAGCCAAGAAGAAGATGAGATTTTAATTGAAAAGTTGTGTCAAGAAGGTTTGCCTTATCGTTATCCTGAAATGAACGAAGCTGTTGAAGAACGCTTGGCAAAAGAACTTGGTCTTATTAAAAAGATGGGTTTTGTTTCCTATTTTTTAATCAATTGGGACATTGTTTCCTACGCACGAAAGCAAAAATTCTTTTATGTAGGTCGCGGTAGTGGTGCGAATAGTATTGTTGCGTACCTCTTACGTATTACTGACGTTGACCCGATGGAACTCGATCTATATTTTGAGCGGTTCATGAATTTGTATCGTGCAAACCCGCCAGATTTTGATATTGATTTTTCACATCGTGATCGGCCGATTATGACCAAATATATTTTTGATCGGTTTGATAATGTTGCCTTACTGGGTACCTATGTGACTTTTAAATGGCGGGGCATGATACGTGAATTAGGTAAAGTGTTCGGACTACCAAAAGATGAAATTGATAATTTGTGCGATGGTAATTTTCAAGCTTCTAGATTAGATGGTATTTCTAGGTTGGTGGTGAAATATACGCAGCTGCTAGAAGGCATGCCTAATTATTTGAGTATTCATGCTGGTGGAATTTTGATTAGTGAAAAACCCTTGCATTGGTTTTCGGCAACACATTTGCCTCCTAAGGGCTATGCAACCACACAATACGATATGGTTATTGCTGAAGATGTGGGTTTGTACAAATTTGATATTTTGGGCCAACGCGGACTGGCAAAAATCAAAGAAGCCATTGATATTTTAGAAGAATCGCGCCCCGATGAATTTGAACAATGGGATATTCACGATATCAAAAGATTTAAGAAAGATCCTAAAATAAATGACCTAATAAAAACAGCGCAGTGCATGGGGTGTTTTTATGTAGAATCTCCGGCTATGCGTATGCTACTTAAAAAGTTACAAGTCGATAATTATTTGGGTTTAGTAGCTGCAAGTTCAATTATTCGACCAGGGGTAGCAAAAAGCGGAATGATGCGTGAGTATATTCTGCGTCATCGAAACCCCGGTAGAACCGAAGAGAAAGCGCATCCGGTAATGTTAGATATTATGCCTGATACCTATGGGGTAATGGTCTATCAAGAAGATGTGATTAAAGTTGCACATCATTTTGCGGGCTTAGATTTGGGTGAAGCTGATGTGTTACGTAGAGGTATGAGTGGTAAATTTCGCTCACGAGAAGAATTTCAAAGAGTAGAGCAAAAATTTATTGAAAACTGTCGTCAAAAAGGGTATGAAGAAACGCTTATTTCTGAAATATGGAATCAAGTGGCGAGTTTTGCGGGGTACGCTTTTGCGAAAGGTCATTCGGCATCATATGCGGTTGAAAGTTATCAGACGCTTTTTCTAAGAGCCTATTTTCCGCTCGAGTATATGGTAGCTGTTCTTAATAACGGGGGTGGTTTTTACCGTTCTGAATTTTATATTCATGAGGCACGTATGCTCGGTGCCACCATACATGCGCCATGCATCAATAAAAGTTTTGCGGCAAATTGTATTTATGTAAAACAACTGTATTTAGGCTTTATGTATTTGAAAGAATTAGAAGCCAGAGTGATTGAGCGTATTTTAAAAGAACGGACGCAACATGGTGTTTTTATTTCTTTGGAAGATTTTCTTGATCGGGTTATTATTTCTATCGAGCAGGTGAGTATTCTTATTCGAATAGATGCATTTCGATTTACAAGAACGAATAAACATGAATTGTTATGGAAAGCGCACTTATTTCTAAATAAGAATATTAAGATTGACCATCCCAAACTCTTTAAGCCACGGCATCAGCATTTTCAAATTCCGAAATTGAATACTACTGATTTAGAAATGGCATTTACACAATTAGAACTTTTAGGTTTTTGTTTGTGTAGTCCCTTTGAATTATTGGTAGAGCGACCTAAAAATAGTACTGGTAGTAAAGATTTAGAACGTTATCTAGGAAAACATATTGATATTTATGGCTATATGGTTACCGTTAAAAATACCAGTACACACACAGGTAAGCGAATGCATTTCGCAACCTTGGTTGATCAGCAAGGTGCCGTTTTTGATACCGTACTATTTCCTCCAGTTGCTGTAAAATATCAGTTTAGGGGTCGTGGCATTTATCGGTTTTATGGTAAAGTTGTAAGTGAGTTTGGGTTTTTAAGTATTGAAGTAGTTAAAATGCGAAAAGAAGACTACATAGCTGACCCAAGGTATGCAGATATGAAAACAACTACTAAAGAATTAGGGTTTTTGAGAAAGAATAGTGCATCTAATGAAATAGAATCTCATACTGAATAAATAGACTAAAACTAAAAAGAGCTCCGTCTTTCGATCGAAGCTCCTTTACGAGAACACTATATGAAAATGAAAAATTTTATTTCTTAATTATACTTCAAATATATAGTGTGATTAGGGTTTGAGAAAAGAAATGATGTGTAGCAAGAGAAAGTTGTTGTGAATGTGACTTTTTTTGTTTTTAAGCCATTTGCAGTGCATTTTTAATTTAAATGGTCACCTGTTTTAGCACAATTAAAACTATTTTTAACCAACAATCAGCAGTCTATGTCTTCAAATTTCAAAAGAAATGTTTCCATAAGAGGTAATCAAGAGTTTCTTGATATCAAAGTAAAAGAACCATTGCAGGTTGCTGCCGGTGCTCTGGGGGTTAAAGAGGCCTTGCGTCATGGTTTCAAAGAAATGGGTGTAGTGCGGTCTATGAAGGCATTACTTGAAATGAACCAGCCAGAAGGTTTTAGTTGCCCGAGTTGTGCATGGCCAGATCCAGAAAAGCCTTCTAAGATGGCTGAATATTGTGAGAATGGAGCCAAAGCACTAGCAGATGAAGCTACCACCTCTCATATCGGTGCTGATTTTTTTAAAAAGCATTCGGTAGAAGATCTATCAATGCTCACAGAATATGAACTCAATAAATTCGGTCGTATAGTAGAACCCTTAGTATTGCGTGAAGGCAGCATTCATTATGAGCCCATCACTTGGGAAGAAGCCAATCTATTAATGGCTGAAGAATTTAGAAAACTTGAATCGCCTGATGAGGCTATTTTTTATACCTCTGGTCGCTCAAGTAATGAAGCTGCATTTTTATACGGTATGTTTGCTAGGGCATTGGGTACTAACAATATGCCTGATTGTTCAAATATGTGTCATGAGTCTAGTGGTGTTGCATTAGGTGAAACACTAGGAATAGGAAAAGGCTCTATCAAATTAGAAGATTTGTATGAGGCTGAAGTGGTTATTGTTGCTGGTCAAAATCCCGGTACCAATCACCCAAGAATGTTATCAGCCTTAGAAAAATGTAAGCAAAATGGGGGGAAGGTCATTAGCATCAATCCATTGAAAGAATCAGGCTTGGTGAATTTTAAAAACCCACAACACCTGAGCGGATGGGTAGGTTCTGGACAAGATATTGCAGATATTCATTTGCCGGTACGAATTAACCAAGATATTGCACTTATCAAATTAATTTTAATACGATTAGCAGCTTTAGATGCTCATAGTGAAGATGTTTTTGACCACCAATTTATAGCATCATATGTCGATGGCTATGAAACTTTAATACAAGACTTAAAATCGCATGATGAAAAAGCCCTGTTGGCTCAGTGTGGTGTATCAAAAGAAAAAATTGATGTTGTAGTAGCTCTTTTAGCTAAAAAGTCAAAAATTGTAGTATGCTGGGCAATGGGGTTGACACAGCACAAGAATGGTGTAGAGAATATTCGCGAGTATATCAACTTACTTTTATTAAAAGGGGCAATAGGTAAACCAAATGCAGGTACTTGCCCAGTAAGAGGTCACAGTAATGTGCAAGGTGACCGAAGTGTCGGAATTATGCACTTTGTAAATGAAGAATTAAACCAAAGAATTGAAAAATACTTAGGTTTTGTGCCACCTGCTAAAGAAGGTTATGATGTAGTCGAAGCCATGAAGGCCATGTATGAACATAAGGCAAAAGTATTTATGTGCCTCGGAGGTAATTTTCTGATGGCAGCATCAGATACTGAATATACAGCGAAGGCAATTCAAAATTGTAGTTTAACGATTCAAATAAGTACCAAATTAAATAGAACACATTTAGTTACCGGTAAAAAAGCACTGTTATTACCAACCTTTGGCCGATCTGAAAAAGACCTAAAAAAAGGGAAGCTGCGTCATATTACGGTTGAAAATAGCATGGGGCAAGTTCGACAGTCAAGAGGTTTATTACAACCTGCTTCTGAGTATATTAAAAGTGAACCTGATATTATAGCCGAAATGGCACATGTTTTTTTTGAAGGTAAACATTCTATGGATTGGAAGTCGTTGGGTGAAAACTATGAACTTATTCGTGAAAAAATCGACCTAGTAGTAAAAGGCTTCAATGACACTGAAAAACGTTCAAAAGGAGCGGGATATTACCTTCCTAATAATGTACGAGAATTAGATTTTAGTAAACTGCCCAATGGTAAGGCACAGATTACCATTAATAAAGTGCCCCAGCATCGTTTAAAATCTGATGAGTACATGTTAATGACTATTAGATCACATGATCAGTTTAATACCACTATTTATGGATTAGATGACCGTTACAGAGGTATTTATAATGGCCGCAGAATAGTATTCATGCATCCGGAAGACATGAAAGCAGTTCAGTTAAGCAAGTTTGATGTTGTTAATATAACAAGTAGCTATGACGATATAGTGCGAACCGCTTTTCAGTTTAAGATAATTCCTTATGACATTCCTAGAGGTGATATTGCTGCGTATTTTCCTGAAACCAATGTGCTAGTACCTCACAACCATTTTGCTGATCGTAGCAAAACTCCAATTAGTAAATCAATTAAAGTTACACTTACCAAAGTCTAAAAATCAGGTATAGCTTTAACCGAAATGATATACTTGAATACTATTTTTCACGTTTGAAGAATAACTATAACATTGAAAAAAGTATGAAAAAGATACTACTAATCGTTTGTACGGCAATTATAAATTTCTCGTGTTCGAATGACAATGATGACAACCTTACTTTTGATTTTGAAGGCCCTTGGACCTTATACAATGTTTCTTGCTTTTGTGAATTTGGTGAAAACTCAGATTTTAACACCCACAAAATTACTTTTGACGCCGAACAATTATTTGTAGAGAACTCAGGGCAACATGAGTTTTTAGCAAATGCCGAAGGAGCCTATGTAATCACCGATGATATTATCACCTTAAATAACGGAGACCAATACCGAATTGAGGTGAGGTTAGATCAATTGCATTTAATTTACATTGACAACCCTGATGAGGTTACCTTAGAATATTTTAGAGGTTAGATTAAGCCTTATTTAAAAGCAGCATGACCGGTGATATCCATTCCCGTAATTAATAAGTGAATATCGTGGGTACCTTCATAAGTAATTACACTTTCTAAATTCATCATATGGCGCATGATGCTGTATTCGCCAGTAATACCCATTCCTCCTAAAATCTGTCTTGATTCTCGAGCAATCTTCAAAGCCATTTCGACATTATTCCTTTTTGCCATCGAAATTTGTGCCGTTGTTGCTTTCCCTTCGTTTTTAAGTTGACCTAACCTTAAAGCCAATAATTGAGCTTTTGTAATTTCAGTGATCATTTCCGCTAATTTCTTTTGTTGCAATTGAAAAGCCGCAATTGGTTTTCCAAATTGAACACGTTCTTTTGCATACCTCAAAGCTGTGTCATAACAATCCATCGCTGCGCCAATCGCTCCCCAAGAAATACCGTATCTTGCCGAGTCTAAACACCCAAGTGGAGCTCCTAATCCACTTTTTCCGGTTAGAAGGTTTTCTTTAGGTACTTTTACATTATCAAAAATTAATTCACCTGTTGCTGAGGCACGAAGTGACCATTTATTATGTGTTTCAGGGGTTGAAAATCCTTCCATTCCACGTTCAACAATAAGACCGTGAATACGTCCTTCTTCGTTTTTTGCCCAAACCACGGCAACGTCACAAAATGGTGAGTTAGAAATCCATAATTTTGCTCCATTGAGTAGGTAATGATCTCCTTCGTCCTTGAAATTAGTGGTCATACCACCTGGGTTCGAACCATGATCAGGTTCGGTCAATCCAAACGAACCCATCCATTCACCTGAAGCTAATTTGGGTAAATACTTTTTTCGCTGTTCTTCATTTCCATAAGTGAAAATAGGATACATCACTAATGAAGATTGTACCGAAGCCGTAGAGCGAACTCCACTATCACCTCGTTCAATTTCTTGCATTATTAGTCCGTAGCTAATTTGGTCTAAACCCGCACCACCATATTCTTCTGGTATGTAAGGCCCAAATGCACCAATTTCAGCAAGTCCACCAATGATTTGCTTTGGAAATTCTGCTTTTTGGGCATACTCTTCAATGATAGGTGAAATATCTCGTTTTACCCATTGGCGTGCTGCATCTCGAACTAACAAATGTTCTTCAGATAATAGATCGTCAATATTATAGTAATCGGGAGCTTCAAATAAATCAGGTCGCATATAAACAAGTTTTTATCAAAGGTAAATAATAAAAATATAACATTAGTATAGTTAAATGTTACATTTTTAAATAAAATGCCTTAGTAAGTTCTTGATATTCGGTAGTGTATTGATGCCGTTCTAGTTCGATAGTTAGTTCATCTTCAAAAAGTGTTGCTTGATTAAAACTAAATTCTAAAAGACTTCTTTTTAATTCGGAGTTAGCATTACCTCTAATTCTTAAAACGCGATTCAAATATAAACCAAGGGACTGCGCTAAACCTACAAAATTATTTTCTTCCTTATACGGAATGATAGTTGAGAAAACACCATCAGGAGCTAATAATTTAGAAATTCCATCGAGTAATTCATCAAAAGGTAATGATTGATTTTGTCGAGCCTTATCTCTTGCCTCATCACCGCTAGACACATTTTCGGAATAAAATGGCGGGTTCGATATAATTAAATCATAAGGTTCTTCAATTTCTTCAATAAATTCATCTAAACCTGCGTGGTAGCAAAACAAACGATCAGCCCACGGGGAAGATTCAAAGTTTTCTACACATTCTTCGTATGCTTCTTCATCAATCTCAAGAGCTTCTATCGAGTCAGCAATACTCCGCTGGGCGAGCATCAAAGACAAGATACCTGTGCCTGCACCAATATCTAAAATGGAGTTGGGTTTGGTTGCAATGGAAGTCCAAGCTCCCAGTAATACACCATCGGTGCCTATTTTCATCGCACTGCGATCTTGTTGCACCGAAAATTGTTTGAATTTAAAGGGTTTACTCATTCTATGCTTCCGGGTTGTCTTGTTTCTGTTCCTTCTAATTCTAGAAGTGAATCTCCTAATCTTGAACGCATGTTATTAGCTAACATTTTAATTTCACTGACTACTTCTGGGTAGTCGTCGGCAACATTTATGCGTTCTTCGATATCATTTACAACGTCATAAAGCTCAATTTCCTCCAAATCTATCATACGATATTCTCCTGGCAATCCGTCTTTGCCTGGTTCTTGACTTTCCATAGTGCGATATCGATGCGGAAAATATAGTTTCCACTTCCCATAACGTACACCGAATAATTCATTGACTCGGTAGTAAAAAAAGTAAGCTTCTTGTGGACTCTCAGTGGTTTTTCCAGTTAAAAGTGGCCAAACGCTTTTGCCATCAATGGTTTTAATGGGAAGTTCAGCCCCCGTTAACTCAGCTATGGTTGGGAAAATATCGATAGCCATTACAGGGGTTTTTACTACTTGTCCTCCTTTAATATTTTTAGGGTATTTCAAGATAAAAGGTTCACGTTGACCACCTTCCCAACCAGTGCCTTTACCTTCTCGAAGTGGAAAAGCACTACCGGAGTGGTTGCCATAAGACAGCCATGGGCCATTATCTGAGGTGAAAATAACCAGTGTATTTTCTTCCAATCCGTTAGATTTTAATGCCTTTAGGATTTCCCCAACTGACCAATCAATTTCCATGATTACATCACCGTACAAGCCTCTTTTGGATTTTCCTTTGAATTTATCAGAAACAAATAAAGGCACATGTGGCTGCGGATGCGGAACATATAGAAAAAACGGATTATCCTTATTGCGATGAATGAAATCAACGCTTCGTTCGGTAATCTGAGTTGTTAATTGAGACTGCTCTACCAAGGTGTCAATTACTATTTCATTTTCATACAGAGGTAAAACTGGAAAATTAAATATTGGCCCTTGCTGCGGATGACAAGGCCACATATCATTGGAGTAGGGTATGCCAAACCACTCATCAAAACCATGGCGGGTTGGCAAGAATTCTTGGTGATGACCCAAATGCCATTTCCCGTAAATAGCCGTTTTGTAACCTTTAGCTTTAAGCATTTCTGCAATAGTAGTTTCTGAAGCGTTTATGCCATGCGTATTATCTGGCCCCAGGGCATTATGAATACCTATTCGGTTAGGGTAACAACCAGTGAGAATTCCAGCACGGGAAGCAGAGCACACCGCTTGCGCCGCATAATAGCTGGTTAATCGGAGCCCGTCTGCTGCCATTTGATCTAAATGAGGAGTTGCTATATCTTTAGCTCCAAATACTCCCACATCATTATAACCTTGGTCGTCAGTGAATATTAAAACAATATTAGGTAGTGCTTCCTTAGATGCAATAGTGGTGTCTTGCTTACAAGAAATCAGTACACACAATAAAACGTAGCGAATGATTTTCTGGTAAGCTTGATTAGACATGCAAACGTTTTTAATTTAAAACAATTTCATCTACGAATATCCAACTTTTTTCTCCGGGATTGGTATGCCATTCAGGGTTTTTAAGCGGACTTTTAATTTCAACGCGAAGATATTTTGCTGTTGTAGGTGGAATTTCGAGGTCGAAAAAGGCTAACGAAACATCAATATTTGGTTCTTCCTTTGGAATTTTTAGGGTTTTAACACGTTTAAATTGCGTACCATTTTCAGAAGTGTAAACGGTAATACCAATAGGATAAAAAATGTAGCTTGCCGGCGCTGAAAGCGCCCCGACTGAAACCTTAGATATGGTAGTAGGTTTTGATAATGTTAAAGTAGCATTGAAATGATTAGCTTCATAACCAAGCCAATTGCCATCTACAAAATTGGTCGTACCTCGTTTTAAATCAATTAAAGTTAATCCTTCTTGGCCTCTATATTTATCATTTGGCGGTTTGTTTAATGAAATGTCAACATAATCAACACCAACTTTGATGAAGTTTTCAGAGCTAATTTCACTGGGGTCCCACCCAGACTTTAAAACAATAGCTTGTATTTTTGAAGTTTTATGAATTTTGAATGGGGTTTTATAGGCTATAGAGGTACTATCTGGTGCACTTCCATCTAACGTGTAAAATGTTTTAGAACCTTCGAAAGTGTTGTCAATCGTGATTTGTAGTGAATCTTTAAAAAAGGTAGATGCAGCTATTATGGTGGGTGGTGAAAGTGCTACCGCTTTGAAGGCATCTGTGGGTATATGTTGTACTCTTATTTTTGGAAACTCAGCTTGAAATTGTTCTATTTCAGCAATTGAAACCTGTGTGTCATAAAGATAGATGGACTTTAAACTTGCTTTATTTTTTATAACGTCAAAAACTGCCTTGGTTACCGAAGTGCCATATAAATTTAGAGATTCTAAAAATTCCAACTCTTTAAAAACACGAATAGATTTATCTGTTATCGCCGTATTTTGAAGTTGTAATTTGGTCAAATGCTTGAACTTAGCAATCTTATTTGCAATGGTGTCATTGAATTGCGAGTTTCCTAGGTTTAATTCAACAATGTTATCGGCATAGTCTTCAAGTGCATGTAACTTTTTTTCTAATTGTTTTTGTTCGCCAAAAAGCTGAGCTATTAATAGGGGATTACCTTCAGATAAAGCACTAACAGTAATTTTTGAAGAATTTAATGTTTCAAGCCATGAATTTGGTACGGCTTCAACTTTCTGAGCTATTAAAGCGCGTGGAGAATTATCTTGCTCAAGGCTTGCTAAAATATTATCAAGATTTTTAGAGGTTTTTAGATCTTTGGTTTTGCAATCAAAACAATTTTCATTTTCTAACCACCATTCTATTAAAGCAATCTCGGCTTCGGTTAGTTGCACTTTTCCCTTCGGAGGCATATGCTCTTCAATTGCTAAGGGTAGATGTATGCGATGGAGCAACAAAGGTCTGTTTTCAATGGAATCAAAGAGACTACCAGTATCTCCTCCTTTTAAAAGATCTTGAGGCGAGGTCATTAAGAGTCCCCCTTTAATTTTACTTTGATTATGACAGCTTACACATTTAGCTTCTAAAATTGGTTGTATGATATCGGCGTGTACCTGGGCTTCATCAATATCGGAAATCAATTTTATAGTGTTATTTGATTCGCGAAAAAGGTAGTCTTCCCCATGGGTCATATTTCCTCCATAGTGACCCGTAATAGAAATTAAAACAATCGCGACTATAAAAGTGGGTATATAGGTATTTTTAAGTATTTCAGACGTTGTACTTTTCAAAAAAAACAATAAAATAGTTGTAATCGTGAAAGCTACTGCCATCCAACGATGTAAAAAAAGTAAGTCTTCATCAAAACCACCTTCCTCACCCAACAGCCATCCGGTGCCTAGTGAAAATACCGCGGTAATGGCGCCAAGCCCTAGAGTGAACTTTACCAATTCATCACTTGGTTTTTTTGCAAAAAATCGATTGAATAATTCCAATGCAAACCCAAGAATGATAATTCCGATGGGTAAATGCACGATAAGCGGATGAAAATGACCTATTTGTATTTCTTGTAAAAATATATTCATTCAACTAAAATTTCATCTGTAAAAAACCAAGGTATAGTACCAGAACCTTGATGCCATTTCGGAATCTCACTTAAAGATATAATCTCAATTTTTATATTTTTATATAGGTTTTTAAGTACTGGTATCTCAATAAACTCTAGGGTGTTATTATCTTCTTGTTGAGGTGCTTTTATTACTTTAGATCCAATCTTTATATTTTCAGAATAAACCTCAATTTTATGAGGTAAAAATATCCATGCGCCGTGATTAGCCATCGTACTTACTACTACTTTTGAAACAGTTTTGGCAGTGGGAAAATCTATCAAAATGCGAATGCTGTCTTCTTGAAAGCCCAGCCATTTATCATCATTTGAAAAGGAAAGACTTCCTTTTTTGAGATCAGTGAGGGTCGCTTCTCCAGTGCCACTGTAACGATGGTTTGCCGCAGGTTGAACAGCGATTACACTTGCTGCTAATTTGGAATTTGTTTTACGAAGTTTAAGAATGGCCGTTTCACCAGAAATATAATCTGGATGAAAATTTTTGGCTTGAATTGTGGCTGATTTTTTTAGTATAATTGGTGTGTTATAGTCGGTTGAGGTATGTGTTACCTCAGAAGTATTGGTCGTGTATTTGATGATTGTTTCCGGCATTGAAAAGTTCATAGTAACGACTGCAGAATCAGCAAAGAACAAATTATCGCTGTGAATAATAGGAGCAGACATATGAACTTCATCAGAAGATAGGTAAACTATATTTTCCGATTTACAAGAAAAAAATAAACCAGCAAATATTAGAAAGAGGCAACTATATCTCATGTACGAACCAATTTAATTGGGTAAGTCTTTCTTGAATTCCATTGGGCTACATAAAGGTTTTCATCCTCGTCAACGCAAACGTCATGAGGGTGCCTAAATACCTTTAAAGTTTGATACATTTTTTTTAATTTTCCGTCGCTGTATTCGGGCTCACAACCGCCTGGTGCTGAGATTAGTTTGTTGTTTTTGTCAAGAATAGATATGAAACCTGAGCCCTCAGAGCGATCTCCTGACCAAATGGTAGCTAGATAAACATTTTCTTTATGAATTACCGGTCTGCAAATAAATGCACCGGGCAGGTCATAACTTTCAATGAATTCACCAGACATACTAAATCGTTTTAATTTGTTTTGTTGTCGGGCTGTTATTAATAAAGTTGGAGTTTTGTCTTCTCTAGTATCAATACAAATGCCATGAGCATTTTGGAATAAATGATCATCCTCACCTTTGCCGCCAAATACATTTAGTAATTCACCTTTGGCATTGTAATGCATAATATATTGTTCGCCATAGCCGTCAGCAACATAAACATCTCCGTTGGTGTGAACGGTAGTTTCTGTAGGAACATAAGTGTCTTTGGTAGTATACTTTCCTGAGGATTCAGGGTATTTAAAAATCTGAACAACTTTACCGTCGATAGTGGTTTTTATAACTTCATGTCTTTGATTGTCAGAAATATATAAAAAGTCCTCCCCGTTTTCTACGTTTAAAGTTAAGCCATGTGCTCCCGGAAAATCCGTTCCCCAAACCTCAATGAGATTACCACTTTTATCGTAAACAATTACATTATTTTTCGTGTGATTGGTTAGCAACAAAATTCTACCTTTTGAGTCTTGTACCATTTCATGGCAATCATTAACAGGAAACTTATCCGAATTCAAGGCACCCCAATTCAGGTCTATTTTGTAACGATAATCACCATGGCCAATAATGGCATCTTTATAGGTAGAAAGCATTCCCATTGCTGAAGTACTTGTAAGAATACCAGCAGTGGCAAGTGAACTTTGTTTTATAAATCCTCTTCTTTTCATCATGTCAAGATATCTTTAACAATATGACCTTCAACGTCTGTAAGTCTAAAGCGCCTGCCTTGATATTTGTAAACCAGTTTTTCGTGATCTATACCAAGTTGATGCAGCATAGTAGCTTGAAAATCATGAACGTGTACTGGGTTTTGAACAATATTATAGCCAAATTCATCTGTTTCGCCATATACAATTCCGGGTTTAATTCCTCCACCGGCCATCCACATCGTAAAACACCGTGGGTGATGATCTCTACCGTAATTGGTATCTGTTAATAGGCCCTGTGAGTAGTTTGTTCTGCCGAATTCGCCTCCCCATACTACTAAGGTGTCTTCTAGCATTCCTCGCTGTTTCAAATCGGCAATTAGTGCGGCGGAAGCTTGATCTACATCTTTGGCTTGTTTTTCAATTGCATTGGGTAGATTGTCATGTTGATCCCAACCCATATGATATAACTGAATGAATCTTACATTTTGCTCTGCCAATCGGCGTGCTAACAAACAATTTGCTGCAAAGGTGCCTGGTATTTTGGCATCGGCACCATACATCTTGTAAATATAGTCAGGCTCTTTTTCAGTATTCATGACGTCGGGTACTGAAGTCTGCATACGATAAGCCATTTCATATTGGGCAATTCTACTTTGTATTTCAGGGTCGCCTGAGTTTTGAAAATGCTGATCGTTTAATTCAGCCAGTTGATCTAGCATCGCTCTTTTGGTTCTTTTTGTCGTGCCTTCAGGATCATTTAAATATAGAACAGGGTCTTTTGCCGCTCTAAATTGAACACCTTGATGTAAAGAGTGCAAAAATCCATTTCCCCAAAGACGAGTATATAATGGTTGTCCGTTCGGTCTTCCTGAACCTCGTGATAGTAAAACAGTAAATCCTGGTAAATTCTCATTTTCACTGCCTAAGCCATAGCTTAACCACGAACCAATACTCGGTCGGCCAGGTTGCTGCGAACCTGTTTGAAAAAACGTAACTGCGGGGTCATGATTAATCGCTTCGGTATACATTGATTTTACAATGCAAATATCATCGACCATTTTGGCTGTATGTGGTAGTAAATCGCTAATCCATGTGCCATTTTTTCCATGTTGTTTAAATCCAAATTGTGAACCAACCAATGGAAATTTATCTTGACCTGAGGTCATACCTGTAAGTCGTTGACCATTTCGAATCGATTCTGGTAAATCTTCACCTCTACGTTTGTTAAGGGTGGGTTTATAGTCAAACAATTCTAGTTGTGACGGGCCTCCACTTTGAAAAAGATATATGACCCGTTTTACTTTAGCTGGATGATGTAAGGAGTTTAATACGCCTTTAATTCCTCCTGGGCCAGAATCTGGTGTAAGTAATCCGTTGTCGTCTTTTCTAAAACAATTCACTCCCAGTAGCGACCCTAAAGCTACTCCGCCAATTCCTAAAGCTGATTTTCCTAAGAAGGCCCTTCTATTGAGAATTAAGGAGCGTTCTTCTAATATCTTTTTTTCACTCATCGTTATCCTCTTGAAATGGTTTCATCTAAATTTAATATGGTATGTGATGTTAATGCCAAGGCCGTTAGTTTTTTTGTGTCAATTTCCTCTTCAATTTCATACGCACCAATAGCTAAATATGCTTCAGTAGAAACTTCATTGTTTAGGACTTGACCTAGCATTTTTTCATAATATTTGACCAGGCTATTAAGTTCCGTTTCATTTGGTAATCGGCTTGTAGCTTTTTGAAAAACAGATTTTATTTGTTGAGGTACAGAATTATGATCTTCAGAAATTGCGTTTAGGGCTAGAACTCGTGAAGCTTCAATAAGTTGTGGGTCATTCAATAGTACGAGAGCTTGAAGTGGTGTATTTGTCTCTTGTCGCTTTACAGAACAAATATCGCGAGCAGAAGCATCAAAAGTCATCATGCTCGGTGGAGGTACGGTACGTTTCCAAAATGTATACAGACTCTTTCGATATAGGTCTTTACCTGTGCTTTGTACATAAGAAGCAGTGCTTCCGCCTCCACCACCGGTTGTTTCTTCCCAGATACCATCTGGTTGGTAGGGTTTTACACTTGGTCCGCCAACCTCTTTGTTTAAAAGATTGCTAATGGCCAATGCTTGATCACGAATCATTTCAGCAGAAAGTCGTATACGTGGTGCTCGCGCTAATAGTTTGTTTTCAGGATCTTTTTCAAGTAATTCAGGGGTTATTAAAGTGCTTTGTTGATATGTTTCTGAAAGTGCAATGTATTTTAGCATTTTTCTTGAGTCCCAACCTTCTTCACGAAATTTTATGGCTAAAAAGTCTAACAATTCAGGATGCGTTGGCAGCGCCCCTTGATTTCCGAAATCATACGAAGTACTTACGATTCCGTTGCCAAACATTCGCTGCCACAACCTATTTACAGCTACTCTGGCGGTTAGTGGATTATTATCTGCAAAAAGCCATTTTGAAAGTCCAAGTCTGTTCTTAGGATATTCTTCGGGAAATGCTAATATAGTTTCCGGAGTATTGGGAAATACTTCTGTAGTAGGTTGGTCATAAACGCCACGGTTAAGAATGTATGATTTTCTAGGTGTTTTCATTTCTTTCATCACCATTACTGGAATCTCTTTCTTCGGGCTATTTTCCATATTAATAAAATCAAGAACTCCTTCTGCTTCTTTAGTTGTTATTTTAATATAAGGGTCGCCTAGATCATTAGCTCCTGAGAGTAGACCTTTTTCAGGTATGGAATTAAAGAAACTGAAAAATTGAAAATGCGCTTCCTGACTAATAGGGTCATATTTATGGTCATGACAGCGAGCGCATTCTAAGGTTAAGCCTAAAAAGGCTATACCTAAAGTGGTGGTGCGATCTTCTACATATTCAATTCTATATTCTTCAGGTATTACGCCACCTTCAGCTGTTATTTTATGATTGCGATTGAATCCGGTGGCAAGAATTTGCTCTAATCCGGCATTAGGCATTAAGTCACCTGCTAATTGATAGGTAACAAACTGATCATAGGGCATGTTTTCTTTAAACGCATGAATAACCCAATCACGCCATGGCCAATTAGTTCTTTCAAAATCATCTTGGTAGCCATGAGTATCAGCGTATCTTGAAATATCCATCCATTCTGAAGCCATGTGTTCTGCATGGTCATTTGTAATTAACAGGGAGTCAATGAGATTCTCATAAGCTTTTTCTGAGGTGTCTGCTATAAAATCTTGAATTTGATTAATTGAAGGAGGAAGCCCTGTCAGGTCAAAAGATACACGGCGAATTAACTTTTCTTTTGTTGCTTTTGGGTTAGGAGATAATCCGTTTTGATTTAGTTTAGTTAGAATAAAATTGTCAATTTCGTTAGTGCCCCAAGCATCTTTTTTAACGGGAATATTCGGTTGCACTGGTGCACTAAAAGCCCAATGATCTTTGTAAGTGGCGCCCTGTTCAATCCATTTTTTTAATATTGCTTTTTCATATTCAGTTAATACCAGATTAGATTCTGGCGGAGGCATTTTTAAATTGGCATCATCTGAATATATTCTTTCAATTAGGGTACTGTTTTCAACATCTTTGGGTACAATTGCCGAATGATCTTGTTTTTTGCCCAATAGTTTATAGGCGTCTTCAGCAGTATGAAGTGATAGGTCACCCTCAATAGCATTTTTATCAGGTCCGTGACATTTAAAACAACGATCTGATAAAATTGGTTTGACATCAAAAGTAAAATCTACCTGTTCAGGTATTGTCTTGGTATTCGATTCTAAAGCGATTAATTTTTCTGAATGAGTATCAGAATTACAACTTGAAAACACAACCAATAAAGCAATTATTAGCATATAACCCTCGCCTCGATAATTTAGAAGTCTTTTAAAAGATGTTGTGTTCATTGGTTGATTTAAGAAATTTACGGAGGAGTTTTTTGGTTTAATTTCTCAAATGTGAAAAATTTACCACCTCTTTTTGCGAAATAAGCATTTCTTAAATGTATAATAATAAAGAAAAAGGAAAGGTAAATTTTAGACTAATAACTACAACGAATCAACTAATGACAAGAAATTGTATCTAAAAAGGAGAAAGTATTTGTTGTCTGCTTAACTAAGGTACAAATCTACAAGTCCCTCAGGGGTGGTAACGAATATAGTATTGTTTTCTCGGTCTACTTTGGTAATGATGTCATCATTAATAGGAATTAACAACTGTTTACCATCTTTTAAAACTTCAAAAAGTGCTTGTGAGGTGGTATCATTAATGCTTTGTATAATACCTATATCTTCATGTTTAGAGTCAATCAATTTGAAACCAATGACCTCGTGAAAATAAAATTTATTACCAGTTAATTCTGGTAAGAAGGATAAAGGAAGGTATAATTCAGAGCCCATAATTTTATCGGCATCATCTTCTGAATTCACTTCTTCAAAGTCGATGCGTAATAATTGAGATTTATGCAAGCGACATTTTCTAATAAAAAATGGAACCAGATTGTTGCGTAAGGCAACAAAAACTGATTCCATTGAATCGTATAATTCGGGCTCGTCGGTGTCTATTTTGACAAGAACTTCGCCTTTAAAACTATATTTTGAAACGATTTTACCTAGGTAGAAGCAGTCTTCCTTTTGCATCGTTTCTTGTAGTAATCTATTCTTCTTCAGTAGTGGCAGCAGGTGCAGCAGCTTCTTCAGTTGCAGCTTCTGGAGCAGGAGCAGCTTCTAAGGCTTCAACTTCTTCTTCAGCACTTTCACCTTCTGGTGTTTCTGGTAATGCAGCTTCAGCAGCAGCCAAGGCACGTTTTTCGTTCACCTCTTTTTCTGCTTTTAGGGCAGCAGCTTTCGCTTCAGCTTTCGCTTTGTCTAAGCCACCTACTTTATCAGCAACGGACTTTTCTTTTTCTGCTAACCAAGCAGCAAACTTTTCTTCAACTTGCTCTTCTGTTAGGGCGCCTTTACGTAAACCACCTAGTAAGTGATGCTTTAATAAAACACCTTTATATGATAAAATTGCTCTTGCAGTATCAGTTGGCTGTGCACCATTTTGTAACCAAGTAACAGAGTTATCTAAATTTAATTCAATGGTAGCTGGGTTAGTATTAGGGTTGTAGATTCCTAATTTTTCTAAGAATTTACCATCTCTTTTTGCTCGTGCATCTGCGGCAACGATCCAATAAAATGGTTTTCCTTTTTTACCGTGTCTTTGTAATCTAATTTTAACTGGCATATCACATTAATTTGTTGGGTGCCCGACCCTGATTATTAATTCAATTTTCCCCTTAAAGGGGTGCAAATATAATTCAATTCTTGAAATGCACAATAGCTTTGTGTCTTTACTTTAATTCTAGTGTTATTTTAATTTTTATTGAAGTTAATAACTAGTAACAACTCTGCTTTTGCAAACAGCAAGTTTTGTGTAGTTTTACTGGTACTTTTTTAAGCAGTATTCTTTCGACTCTTCGAAAGTTTTCAAACAGACAGAATTTACTTTATGTACCTAATTTTTGATACCGAAACCACTGGTCTTCCTAAGAATTGGAATGCGCCTTATACAGATACCGATAACTGGCCACGTTGTATTCAGATTGCTTGGCAGTTACATGATGAAATGGGTAATTTGGTTGAGGCTCAAGATTATTTGGTGCGTCCAGATGGTTTCAATATACCGTATGATGCAGAAAAAATTCACGGTATATCTACTGCGTTAGCTGAGCAAAAAGGGGTTTCTCTTGCAGAGGTTTTAGAGAAATTTAATACAGCAATGTTAAAGACCAAATTTATTGTTGGTCAAAATGTGGGGTTTGATTTGAATATCATGGGGGCAGAGTTTCATCGTTTGGGTGTTGAAAATCCACTGCAAGAACTTCCGGTTTTAGATACATGCACAGAAGAAACTGCAACCTTGTGTCAAATTCCAGGGGGGCGAGGGGGTAAATTTAAGCTTCCTACCTTAACAGAATTACATCAATATCTTTTTGGAGCACCTTTTGGTGAAGCACACAACGCTACGGCTGATGTTGAAGCTACTACACGTTGTTTTTTAGAACTAATTCGAAGAAAACAATATTCATCTGAAAAGCTTGATGTTCAACCTGATTATTTTGAAAATTTTTCAGAAGCGAATCCGCAGCCTATAGAATTAATTGGACTAAAGCATATCAATTTAAAAAAGGCATCAAAGAAAATCGCTGATGCACTTTGGGAAAAAGATACAGGCGGGCCTTCTAGTGAAGAACTTCAACAGAATATTCAATCGTTAGAAGAAGCCCCATTTGCACACTTGCATAACCATTCTCAATTTTCAGTTTTGCAATCAACGATTTCGGTGCGTGATTTGGTTAAAGCAGCTGCTGACGCTAAAATGCCTGCTGTAGCTATCACAGATCATGCAAATATGATGGGTGCATTTCACTTTGTGAAAGAGATCAAAGCAAATAACAAGGCTGTTAAAGAGCGTAATGCAGAGGCTATTGAAAAAGGAGAGTTACCCACTGAAACAGAAATAAAACCAATAATTGGTTGCGAGTTTTTTGTTTGCGAAGACCATACTAACAAAAGTGTAAAAGATTATGGCTATCAAATTGTATTGTTAGCCAAGAACAAAAATGGCTATCACAATTTAGCCAAAATGTCGTCGATTGCGTATACAGACGGATTTTATTATGTGCCACGTATTGACCGAAAAGTCATTGAGCGGTATAAAGAAGATATTATTGTATTAACAGGAAACTTGTATGGTGAAGTTCCTGGAAAAATATTAAATGTAGGGGAGAAGCAAGCAGAGGAAGCCCTAGTTTGGTGGAAAGAACAATTTGGAGATGACTTGTATGTTGAAATAATGCGACATGATCAAGAAGATGAAAACCGTGTAAATCAGGCACTAATTCCCATGGCACAAAAACACGGAGTTAAATTGCTGGCTACAAATAATACCTACTACTGTGCCAAAGAAGATGCTGATGCGCACGATATTTTATTGTGTGTCAAAGACGGTGAGAAACAAGCGACACCAATTGGCCGTGGCCGTGGTTATCGTTATGGTTTGCCCAACCAAGAATACTATTTTAAGTCGCAAGATGAAATGAAGGCATTGTTTAAAGATTTGCCTGAATCTATTTTGAATATTGAAGAGGTATTAAATAAAGTGGAGCCTTATGAATTGGCTCGTGATGTATTATTGCCTGTTTTTGATTTTCCTGAGGAGTTTAAAGATACTGCCGATGCTGATGGAGGTAACCGGGGTGAAAATGCGTATTTAAGACATATTACCTATGAAGGAGCGAAAAAACGTTATGGGGAAATTACGCCTGAAATTGAAGAGCGCATTGATTTTGAGTTAGATACGATCAAAAACTCTGGGTACCCTGGGTATTTTTTGATTACAGAAGATTTTATTCGAGAAGCAAGAAATATGGATGTTTCCGTAGGGCCTGGTAGGGGTTCCGCAGCAGGATCTGTAGTGGCTTATTGCTTGACGATTACCAATATCGATCCTCTGAAGTATGATCTACTTTTTGAGCGTTTCTTGAATCCTGAGCGTGTATCAATGCCTGATATTGATATTGATTTTGATGATGAAGGGCGTAGTCGAGTAATGGACTATGTGATTAACAAATATGGTGCAAGTCAAGTAGCTCAAATTATTACCTATGGTACGATGGCGGCCAAATCATCAATTCGTGATACGGCTCGTGTGCTAGACCTTCCTTTAGGAGATGCTGATCGTATTGCTAAGTTGATTCCGACAATGTCAAAGTTGGGTAAGATTTTCGGCCAGTCAGATGCCGATTTAAAAAAGAAATTTCGAGCAGAAGATTATGAAAAAGTAAATCAGCTGTTGAATATTGCTGAAGGCGACGATTTAGAAGGTCAAACCCTAACCATGGCAAGAACACTTGAAGGTTCGGTGAGAAACACAGGTATTCACGCCTGTGGGGTGATCATTACTCCTGATGATATAACTAATTTTGTGCCTGTCGCTACTGCCAAAGATTCTGACTTATACGTAACTCAATTTGATAACTCTGTTGTTGAAAGTGCGGGTTTATTAAAAATGGATTTCTTAGGATTAAAAACCCTGACCTTAATCAAAGACACGGTTAAAATTGTTAAGGCTAAGCATGATATACAATTAGTGCCTGATGATTTTCCCTTAGATGATGAAAAAACCTATGAGCTTTTTCAAAGGGGGGAAACTGTAGGTGTGTTTCAATATGAATCTCCGGGTATGCAAAAGCATATGCGATCTCTTAAGCCAACCGTATTTGGAGATTTAATTGCAATGAACGCATTATATCGTCCGGGGCCGATGGAATATATTCCAAGTTTCATTGCTCGAAAACACGGTGATGAAGAGATATCGTATGACCTTCCTGATATGGAAGAATACTTAAAAGAAACCTACGGTATTACGGTTTACCAAGAGCAGGTGATGTTATTGTCACAAAAGTTAGCTGGTTTCTCTAAAGGTGAAGCTGATGTTTTACGAAAGGCAATGGGTAAAAAGCAAGCGGCGGTTTTGGCTAAAATGAAACCGAAGTTTATTGAACAGGCGTCAGCAAAAGGGCACGATGAGGAGAAACTAGCGAAGATCTGGAAAGATTGGGAAGCTTTCGCAAGTTATGCTTTTAATAAAAGCCACTCTACTTGCTACGCTTATATTGCCTACCAAACAGCTTACTTGAAGGCTCATTACCCTGCTGAATATATGGCGGCGGTTTTGAGTAATAATATGAATGATATTAAGCAGGTTACATTTTTTATGGAAGAATGTAAGCGTATGGGCCTTGAAGTTTTGGGTCCTGATGTGAATGAATCGTATTACAAATTTGCAGTAAACAAAAGAGGTGCAGTACGGTTTGGCATGGGGGCTATAAAAGGTGTTGGTCGATCTGCAGTAGAAACAATTGTTGAACACCGTAAAAAAGATGGCGCATTTAAGTCTGTTTTCGATTTAGCAAAAAGAATTGATCTTCGGGCGGCAAATAAAAAAGCATTTGAGAATTTGGCCGTTGCTGGTGGTTTTGATTCTTTTGGAACTACACATAGAGCGCAATATTTTCATACCGAAGGAGATGGGGTCACTTTTTTAGAAAAGGTCATAAAGTCAGCGGCGAAATATCAAGAGAATAAAAACTCTTCGCAAATGGATATGTTTGGCGGTATTTCGGAAGCGCAAATTCCTGAACCAGAAGTGCCACCTTGTGAAGAATGGGGTACGATGGAAAAACTCCGCAGAGAAAAAGAAGTAGTAGGAATTTATATTTCAGGACATCCGTTAGATGATTTTAAAACTGAAATCAATTCCTTTTGTAACGCTGGTATTTCTCACATCAATGAAATGGAGAACTATGTAAATAGAGAATTGACCTTAGCGGGAGTTATTACAGATGTTCAGCATCGGGTTTCAAAAAATGGCAAAGGGTGGGCTATGTTCACTATGGAAGACTATACCGATTCATATGAATTCCGAATTTTTGGAGAAGAGTACTTGAAGTTTCGGCATTTTTTAATGATTAATTCCTTTGCTTTTGTGAAAATCTACATCAAAGATGGATGGGTAAACAGAGAAACTGGAAAAAAGGGAGATCCTAGAATGCAGTATAATAGTTTCATGTTATTGCAAGAAGTTATGGAAACCTATGCTAAAAAGTTAACCATAAAACTAAACATTGATGATTTGAAGGAAGAGCAAATTTATCAATTAAAAGATACTTTGGTTTCGCATCAAGGAAATCACAATTTGAATTTTGTAGTGTATGAAATGCAGGAAGAAATAAAGGTGAGTTTATCTTCAAGAAAGCAGAAAATACAGATTTCCAGTGAACTACTCTTAGAATTAGAGAAGAATGCTGTTCATTATAAATTGAATTGATTGACAGAAAGTAGAATAAATTCCATTGATAATGCAATAGCTAAAATGTATAAAGCGTTTGTAAGAAAACAGAAGAATATTTGACTAACTTTGTATAATATTAAAATTAAATAAAATGGCATTAGAAATAACAGATGCTACTTTTGATGAAGTAGTATTGAAAAGCGATAAACCTGTAGTAGTTGATTTTTGGGCAGCATGGTGTGGACCCTGTAGAATGGTAGGCCCAGTAATTGAAGAAGTTAGTGCTGAATATGAAGGTAAAGCGGTAGTTGGTAAGGTTGATGTAGATGCGAATCAAGAATTTGCTGCTAAATATGGAGTACGTAACATACCAACAGTCTTAGTTTTCAAAAACGGTGAAATTGTTAGTAGACAAGTAGGAGTTTCTCCTAAGAAAGTTTACACAGACGCGATTGACGCGGTATTGTAAACTAATAACATATTGATTAAAAAGGTTCGGCATTTGTCGAGCCTTTTTTGTTTTATCTTAGTTGCATGAATCTTCAGTCTGAACTTAATCAAGCCAAACTCTTTCAAAATTTAGAATTGTTAGCCAGTCAAGTGGTTGAAGGTTTTATTAGCGGAATTCATAAGAGTCCGTTTCATGGGTTTTCAGCGGAATTTGCTGAGCATAAAATCTATAACGTCGGAGAAAGCACCAAACACATCGACTGGAAGCTTTTCGCAAAGACTGACAAGCTTTACACTAAAAAGTACGAGGAGGAAACCAATCTACGCTGTCATATCATCCTAGATAGCTCAGCTTCTATGTATTATCCTCAAGTTGAAAAACTAGCAATAAATGATTTAAACAAAATTGGTTTTGGTGTTTTGGCCAGTGCCGCCTTAATGAACATACTAAAAAGACAACGTGATGCAGTTGGCTTGAGTGTGTACTCAAATAATTATGACTTTTATGCTCCTGAAAAGGGTAGTGAAAGACACCATCAAATGCTTCTAGCTAAACTCAGTGCAATTAGTTTAGATCAAGAACCAGCCAAAGCAACCGATACGTATACCTATTTGCATTTGATAGCAGAGAAGATCAAGCGACGTAGTCTTATATTTCTATTTACCGATATGTTTCAAACCGAAGCTGATGACGAGAAACTTTTTGATGCTTTGCGACATTTGAAACATAATAAACATGAAGTTATACTATTTCATTTATTAGATATATCAAAAGAATTGCATTTTGATTTTGAGAATACACCTAAGCGCTTTTTAGATGTTGAAACAGGAGATCATGTAGATTTGTATGCAGAAAACGTAAAAGAAGCGTATGAAAAAGAGTTACAGGGGTATTTTTTACAATTAAAACTGAAATGTGCCCAGTATAAAATTAAATATGTTGAGGTAGATATTCGTGAAGATTTCTCAAAAATATTGAATACTTGCCTAGTTGAGCGACAAAAGTTTCTATAATTGAATTTATTTTGTTCGAAATGTTTGTTGAATTGAAATAACAATTTATATTTGCACTCGCTAAACGCCACGGTCTGGTAGTTCAGTTGGTTAGAATACCTGCCTGTCACGCAGGGGGTCGCGGGTTCGAGTCCCGTCCAGACCGCAAAAAGCCTCAACATATGTTGGGGCTTTTTTCTTTTTGAAAATTACAGACTTTTCTACATACAGCTAAAATGTTTTTCTTTGTGTTTTTTCTTGTTTTTTTCAGTTACCTTTTATGGATATCATGTAGTTTAATAATTCTCAGTTTTGATTTGTTTTCAACTGAACGGTCGCTATTATCTTATTTTGTTGGTTAAGCCTAAAGGCATTTTTAAATATATGTTGAGAATTTAAAGCGCAGTAGGTTGGTGCTATTGTCGGCAGTTAGTTAAAGATGATTTGATTTGTAATATATCCAAACCACTACCTTTAAAAAGACAAAGACTATTGTACAGCAAATATTGTAGTCGCTTTAAGGAGTTAATTTGAATACGTTGATAGTTATTGTGAATTCTATTTAAAAATACACTATAAATATGCGACCCATCTTATTCTTAATTTAGGAGTGACACTAAAGATCAGGTTCGTTTATTTGTAAATCAAGATTTGAAACGATTGAATTATGTTTTGAGAAAATTTTAAATAGGCAGTTTGTTGTAGAATAATCTTGATAGTTTAACTTGGCGACGTTTGAGGTCAAATTATAAAGATCTTCTCAAGATGACTTTGGTTTCATTTGGTTTATGAACTCGCTCTCCACTAAGAATCATGCGGGCTGTCTCTTCTCCCATTTTTTTGAAATCAGTACTGATTACTGTAATGCCTCCATCTAAAACCTCCTTGGCGGGAGTATCATTATAACTTATTAGTCCAATTTGCTTGCCTAACTCCCATTTTTTAGACCTGACCATTTTTATTATTTCCACCATATCTCGGTCATAAGCATCTATCGTGATATAAAGGTTGCCTTCAGTTAAGTCTTTACGCTTTAAATTATGATGAACCTCTCCTTGCAATTGATGTTCTTTACAGAATCTATTAAAACCTATTCTTACAGAATTCCCATGTGGTGAGTTTTCATGACTAATTAAAATTAACCTTGTGTACTTTTTTACAAGTACAACATTCTGAGAAAGTGCATCGAAGAGGTTATTTTCAAAATCTTGGTAGACCATTCCGTAACCTTTAGATAGTTTTGATTCATATTTATCTATGATTATCAATTTTTCAGGTGGAATCTTGTCAAGAACTTCGTATAGAATGCTATCTTCTTCAAGAAAGGTTGTTATAACAAAATGGGTATAGTTCTTTAGGTTCTGAAGAATAAGAGATTGTAAAATCTCAATGTTCTGATGATGAAAATACATGCTCACCTTTGCACGGTCACCTAGAAATTTTCGTAGCGAATTATATAGGTCCTCTTTAAAGGATGTGTACTTGTCAAGCATAAAAAAGACTCTAAACTCGGTTTGAGGAGAGGTGTCATTTACAAAGTAGCCTATCTTATCTATTGCTTTTACGATGCCTCGTTCACTAAGATGGTTTAAAGCTTTAAAAACGGTTTCTCTACTGAAACTGAACTCTTCAGCCAATTTATTGACAGAAGGTAACTTCTGATCCATAATTAGCTTGCCTTGATCTATCTGATTGATAATGCTGTCAGAGAGTAAAAGATATTTTGGTCTTTTTGAGTTTTTCTCCAGCTTTAGATTTACCATAGTCTAGCACTTATTATGATTTAGCATAAACCGTTAAAATACGAATTCTTAGGCCTTTTTGTATAGAAAAGTTTTCAAAAAAAGGACCAAGTATTTACAAACTGAAATGTGAAATGCATAGAAAAGCATGATTTAAATTGGGTAATTCTCGGTTTAAAGCTATCATTTTTGAATTTTAATAAAAAAAAAGTTGCAAGTGTTAATGGTATGTTATTTATTTGCAATAACATACCAGACTAGACCATACTAGATATTGTGTATGAAAATGAGTAAACTTTAAAGAACAACCACCTAAACTCTAGCTTATGAAAAAATTAATTCTAGTTTTTGCGTTAGCCCTTTTCGGGTTTGTGCAGGTTCAGGCACAACAACAAGTGTCAGGTTCCATTGTTGATGATCAAGGCGTGCCTTTGCCTGGCGCGAATGTATTATTAAAAGGCACTAATATTGGAACTCAAAGTGATTTTGACGGCATCTATAGTATTGAAGCCGAGCAAGGCCAAACCCTTGTATTTTCTTACATTGGCTTTCAGTCACAAAGTATAACTGTCGGTTCTTCTGCCACGATTAACGTAACTATGCAAAGTGATGCTTCACAATTGGAGGAAGTGGTCGTAGTTGGTTACGGAACTCAAAAAGAAGTGAACCTGACCGGTTCTGTGGAAGTTGTAAAGGCTGAAGAGATTACTAGGCAACCTGTGGCACAAGCATCACAGGCACTTGCTGGTTTGGTGCCCGGGCTTACAGCTGTTCAATCAAGTGGTCAACCCGGTGCAGATGATGCCACGTTAAGAATTAGGGGTATCGGTACCCTTGGTAATGGTAGAAAAAACAATCCATTAGTTTTGATTGACGGTATACCTGATGATATAAATGGTCTTGACCCGAATGATATAGAATCTATCTCTGTATTAAAAGATGCCGCAGCGGCAGCTATCTATGGTTCAAGGGGGGCAAATGGCGTTGTTTTGGTCACCACTAAAAGAGGACGAAAAGGAGTAATTCAGACTAGCTATAATACTTATGTGGGCGTTCAAAATCCTACTCAAAATCTTGATTTTTTAGGAGCCCTTGAATATATGGAGGCATTTAATGATGCTATTCCAGATAGTTTTTCAGATGAAACTTTGAATCAATATAGAAATGGTGTTGGAGTTGGTACCGATGCGCTTCCAGATACCGATTGGGTAGACTTACTTTTCTCGGAAATGGGATTACAACACTACCATAGTCTTGGTGTAAGAGGAGGTTCTGAGAAAGCAAGAGTTGGTGGGTCAGTGTCATATCTTGATCAAGAAGGTAATATTCCAGGTTTTAAGTTTAAAAGATATTCAGGTAGATTCAATACCGATTTTAAAATTAGCGATAAATTAGATTTAACCTTCGATTTAAACTTTAGAAGGGAAATTAGAAGACAACCAAGAGAACTAAATGTAATCACCCGTCAGGCTTATAGATTACAGCCGCTATTTACTGCAATCAATGACGATGGAAGTTGGGGAGCAGGTTTTAACGGAAGTAACCCTGTTGCTTTGGTAAACACAAGTTCTTTAGATGAAAGGATCACTAATTACTTCAGAGGAATCATTAAGGCTTCTTATAGTCCTATTGATGAATTGTCTTTTACCGCTTCATACGCTCCGCAATATACCGATACCGATCGAGATGCATTTGTAGCAGGTTGGGTTTTTAAAGAGAATTCAGATGCTGAACCTGATACCCGTTTGGTTGATCAAAATAATCTTACAAAAAGTACAGCGGAGGTATTTACGGAAAATTTCAACTTTCTAATAAATTTTAACAAAGACTATGGTGACCACAACCTTTCTGCTTTAGCCGGTTATGAATTTATAAAAACAGAATCTGAAAACTGGCAGGCATTTAGAAGAACATTTGTGGTTCCAGAATTTAGAACTTTGAATAATGGTGATGCTGAAACCTCTACAAATAGCGGTTCTGCGACATTGTTCGGTTTGGAGTCCGTTTTTGGAAGACTAAATTATTCGTATGCTGATAAGTATTTATTCGAAGCTAATGTAAGAAGGGATGCTTCTTCAAGATTCGGCCCTGATAACAGGTCACAAACTTTTCCATCATTTTCTGCAGGGTGGGTAGTCTCAAATGAAAAATTCTTCCCTGAGAATGATTTTATAACCTTCTTAAAACTTAGATCTTCTTGGGGTCAATTGGGTAATCAAGAAATCTTTACCACTGATGCTAACGGAAATCCTGTCGCACAGAATTTTATTTATGCATCTCAATTTGGTCTCGGAAATGCTAACGCAGTTTTGGGAGGTTCTTCACAGGTTGGAGGAGCCCAAACGCAATTGGCTAACCCAGCTTTGATTTGGGAGACAGGAGAAAACTTTAATGTAGCTGCTGATGTCAATTTCTTTAAAAACAAATTGAAATTAACGGCTGAATACTATGTGAGAACTACAAAAGATATTATTCTTCAAATAGGTACATTACAGCCTAGTCAAGGTTTTGCAGTGCCATTTAGAAATGCAGGTAATATGGAGAACAAGGGGGTAGATATTTCGTTAGATTGGAGTGATAACATAGGAGGGTTTAACTATGGTTTCACTGCTTTCTTTTCTAAATTTGATAACCAAGTGTCATCTCTTGCTGATGGATTGCAAGAGTTGCCACCAGGGCAAACCATACAAAGAGTCGGAGAACAAACTAGTTCTATTTTCGGTCTAAAAACAGATGGTCTATACCAAGAAAGTGATTTTTCTAATGGAGCCTTAAATACGAACTTACCTGTACCACAATTTGGACAAGTTGCCCCTGGAGATATTAAATACATCGATTTCAATGAGGATGGTATAATTAACAACGATGACAGAACGATTATAGGAAGCACATTTGCAGATACGAACTGGGGGGTTGACTTTTTTGCTTCTTTTAAGAATTTCGATTTATCAGCATCTGTAATTGGGGAAAGCGGTAGAGATGTAGTTCTACAAGGAGATGCTGGATGGTCTTTTTTCAATGCAGGAAAAATACAGCGGTGGCAAACCGATTACTGGACTCCACAGAATACTGATGCTCCGTATCCTCGTGCGTTTGTTGAGAGTAGTTCCCCGAACTGGAGAATTAATGAGACTTGGTTGTTCGATGGGTCATATACTAGACTTAGAAATGTAACATTGGGGTATAAGTTCCCAACAGATCTACTAGATAAACTAAATCTAACCAATTTAAGACTCTACATAAGTGGTCAGAATTTATTAACTTTTGACAATATGCCAGATGGCATAGACCCTACCGTACCCGATTTCACAACGGGTGGTTTTTACCCAGTATTAGAAGTATATACTATGGGATTATCAGTTGGATTTTAATTGTTTAAAAAATTGAAAAAATGAAAAGAATTAAATTATTTGCTACATGCTGTCTTTTAGTTCTGGCTTTTGCCAGCTGTGAAGACGAAGTTTTAAATTTAACAGACCCAGGCACACCTAATAGCTCTGCCTTTTTATCTACTGAGAATGAATTGGAAGTAGCATTAGTGGGTATTTATGAGGAATTAAATTATGTAAATGCAACCCCTTTTCCGCAGGTTCTAGATCATGCTACCGATTTAGGTTTTAGTCGTGGTAATGTCGCGGAAACTGCGACAGTAACAACTGGTGGGCTCACCTCAACCAATGGAATTGTAACTGGTTTTTGGGGTAATTTTTATAGAGGTATTCAAAGAGCCAATACCTTATTGGCTAACATGGATAGAGCCAAAGAAAATACACAACCCGAAAGATTTGATGAAATACGGGCAGAAGCACTGTTTCTTAGATCATTGTTCTACAGCTATTTAATTGAACTTTACGGCGATGTGCCATTTCATAATGAAATAACGGTTTCTAGTGAAGACGCGTTACCAAGAACTCCTAAATCAGAAATCGTTGCCAATATAATAAGTGATTTAGAGATTGCAGTTGAATTACTGCCATTAACTCCAGCTGAAACCGGTAGAACTTCTGCCACAACCGCGAATTTATTGATTGCAAGAATAGCTCTATACAATGGTGATTATACCTTGGCAGCGCAGAAAGCCCAAACAGTTATGAATGCAGGTATCACTTTGGCTAATGATTATGAATCATTATTTACAGCGGGTGGCATTAACGAACCTGAAGTGTTACTTAGTTTGCAATATGTAACAGGTGTAAAGGTTCATGGTTTAGCGGTTAGACAAGGTACGAGGTTTGGTGGTTGGTGCCAATTTGTACCTGCGCAACAAACATTAGATACTTATGAAACCGTAAACGGTTTGCCTATAGACGAAGATCCAACTTTTGATCCAGCTAATCCTTTTGAAAATAGAGACCCTCGATTAAAAGCTTCTATTGCTGTTCCAGGAGAAGTTTGGACTGGACATATTATAGAAACACACAGTGATAGCTTGGCAACTTGGAAGATTGAAAATGGAGTGAAATCTGAAAGGGTTTATAATCCAAACTCTACCAATCCTGCTGGCGTCACTATAGTTGATCCAATCAGTGGTAACGAATTCTCCTCGGGAGGAGCGAATCGTTTCGTGTCTTTTACAGGGTATTTCTGGAAAAAATTCTCTGACGAACCAACATTGAACCAAGAAACAGGTCTATGGGCGGGTGCAGCCGAACATCCTGTTATTTTAATGAGAGCCACCGAAGCGCTGTTGATTTACGCAGAAGCTAAAATAGAAGCCAATCAAATAGACCAATCTGTGTTAGATGCCATTAATGCGGTAAGGGAAAGAGCTTATAACGGATCAGGAATTACTTATCCTGCGGTTACAACAACAGATCAAGGTGAGCTGCGAAAAATTGTGCGAAGAGAACGAAAAGTAGAATTTGCAGATGAAGGTCTTCGTTTATTCGATATCAGAAGATGGGGAGTTGCAGATAAATTGATGAACACCACTTTGTTCGGAAGTCCGGCTAATGGCTTTAGCAAAATTGGTGGAGATTTGGGATTTGTGCCTAGTATTGATGAAGATGGATTTGTTGTATATGCCGGAGCACCATCTCAACCCAGAGTAGAGAAAGGTAATTTAGATTATAGAGAGCTTGAGGTGAGAGTCTTTAATCCTAATAGAGATTATTTGTGGCCTATACCCGATGCTGAAATACAAGCTGCGGCTAGTAGTGGTCTTGAAATACCCCAAAACCCCAATTACTAAAATTCAAGTTGAGTTAGAACGTTGAATAATTATTTAGTTTGAGTTAGTTTTTATAGGGGGCGATTTTCGCCTCCTATATATTTTCATCAAAAAGTGTTGACAAAAAAGATGTTACTGAAAAAAGCTTTTATTTTAACTATAGGGCTTTTCCTATTTATAGCTACAGGCTGCAGAAATTCTGGCAAAAATAATGCAGAGGCAGAAAATAACGATCTGTCGAACATGCAATTATTCGAGGTCATGAGAGACTCAGCCACAAATATCACCTTCGCCAATAATGTGAGAGAAATTGCTCAAATGAATGCATTAAACTATGATTATATGTATAATGGGGCTGGCGTATCTGTGGCAGATTTTAACAAAGATGGGTTAATTGATATCTATTTTGTTTCTAATCAGCAAAGCAATAAGTTATATGTAAACAAGGGTAATCTAAAATTTGAGGATGTAACAATTACCTCGAACACCAAGGGCACGCAAGGGTTCTCAACGGGTTCAACCGTGGTAGACATAAACTCAGACGGACTATTAGATATTTATATTTGCAAATCAGGTCCATTTATTGACACTCAACCCAGAAAAAATGAGCTATATGTTAACCAAGGTGTTAATAAAGAAGGTGTGCCAATCTTTAAAGAGTCAGGTGAAGAGTACAATTTAGACCTCGCCCATTTTTCAACACAGGCCGCATTCTTTGATTATGACAAAGATGGTGACTTAGATATGTTCTTGATAAATCACAATACAGACACAAAAGTACTCTACGACCTTGACCATTTGAAAAAAAGAAAATCGCCACTTACTAGTGATCGCCTTTTCAGAAATGATAATGGTAAGTTTCATGACGTTTCCGATCTAGCAGGTTTAATCAATGATGCTATCGGTTTTGGTCTAGGTCTTAGCATAGGAGATCTGAACAATGATAACTGGCCAGATGTTCTGGTTGGTCAAGATTTTGCCTCAAAAGATAGAATGTATATTAATAAAAAAGATGGTACGTTCGAGGAGGTAATGAACAAAGCGACCGGCCATATTTCTAATTTTTCCATGGGCAATGATATTGCTGATTTCAACAACGATGGATGGATGGACTTTATGACACTTGATATGGTCTCTGAAGACAACTACGGCATAAAGACAAGTATGAGTGGTATGAACCCAGAAAGATTCAATAATCTAGTAAAAAAGGGATTTCATTACCAATATATGTACAATGCCTTACAACTGAACAATGGCACTCGAGCAAACAATAATATCCCTTTATATTCAGATGTAGCGTTTATCTCTGATGTCTCTAATACCGATTGGAGCTGGGCCCCATTGTTTTTAGATATGGACAATGACGGCGATAAAGATCTTTTGGTCACAAACGGTATAAAACGCGATTTCAGAAATGTTGATTTTATTCATTTTCGTCAAAGAAAAGAAGCTGAATTCGATGAGAAGCTAACTGAAGTTCCAGATAATGTAAAGGCTTTGCTTGAAAGACAACGGGATGAGCAAATAATTATGAAAATGCCACCCAGAAAAAAAGAAAACTATTTTTATGAAAATAAAGGAGACTTGTCATTTGAAAAAAAGAACGGTTCATGGTTTTCCGATAAGTTGACCGCTTCTAACGGGTCATCCTATGCAGATCTTGATAATGATGGTGACCTAGATATTATAATTAATAATATGGATGATAAAGCCGTCATCTATAAAAATAATAGTGTAGAACTTGGTAGAGGGAATTACTTAAAAGTACAATTAGAAGGCCCTGATAAAAACCCTGACGGTATAGGTGCAAGAATCAAGATGAAAACTAAAAATGGAGATCAAACCGCTGAACAATATCTAACCCGAGGATTTCAATCTTCGGTTTCCAGAGTTATTCATTTTGGACTGGGTGATCAAAAGGAGGTTGATGAAATTGAAGTGACATGGCCAGACGGAAGTTTTTCCACCTTAAGTGAGCCCGAAATAAATCAAACTCTAACATTGAAACACTCTACTTCATTTTTTAAAAAGAAAGGAAATGAGAAACTTAAGACCATTTTTAGTGATATCACTAAAAATATAGGCTTGAAACACAAAACCCTACAGAACCCATTTGAAGATTTTGACAGAGAAGTACTATTACCACACAAAATGTCAGAGGAGGGTGCAGCCCTTGCTATTGGTGATGTTAACAATGATGGGTTTGACGATGTCTTTATTGGCGGTGCTAAAGACCATGCAGGAGCAATTTATTATCAAGATTCAATAGGCAAATTTACCCCAACCAGTAACACCATGTTCTTAAAAACAAAGGCTTTTGAAGATGTTGATGCGGCGTTTTTCGATGTCGACAATGACAATGATCTAGATTTATATGTGGTGAGTGGTGGTAATGAATACGAATTTAATTCTTCGTATTATACTGATAGGCTTTATTTGAATGAAAATGGCAAATTCACGTTTGTAGAAAATAAAGCAATGAAATCATTAAAATCTAGCGGCGCTGTTGTTAGGCCTTATGATTTTGATCAAGATGGCGATGTAGACCTGTTCGTAGGAGGCCGTCAAAATCCAGGAAAATATCCGTACCCAGGTACCAGTGTCTTACTACGCAATGATTCCTCTAATGGCAAAATTTTATTTACCGCCATAGAACATGATGAACTTAGTCAAATAGGAATGGTAACCGATGCGCAATGGGTAGATATTGATAATGATGGAGTTAAAGATTTGGTAGTTGTAGGCGAATGGATGCCGATCACTATCTTTAAGAATAATAGAGGAGACCTTATCAATCAAACTAAAAATTCAGGCCTTGCTAAAGATGTTGGTTGGTGGTTCAGTCTAGAGCCAGCCGATTTTGATAATGACGGTGACGTAGATTTCATAGTGGGAAATCTGGGGCTCAACAGCAAATATAAAGCGTCTTATGAAGGCACATTTCAAGTTTATGCCAATGATTTTGACGATTCAGGTAGCTTAGATATCGTTTTGGGTTACCATCAAGATGGAAAACAGTATCCGTTGAGAGGTAGAGAATGTAGCTCACAACAAATGCCGTTTATTAAACAAAAATTCCCTAGTTACCACTCCTTTGCATCTGCTGACTTAGAAGTTGTTTATGGAAAAGAAAATATGGCAGCAGCATTAAACTATAAGGCTACGAATTTTGCTAGCTGTTATCTTGAAAATAAAGGAGATATGACATTTAGCGCAAAACCACTGCATAACTTGGCTCAGATTACTGCGATTAAGAGTATTGTTTCTAAAGATATTGATAACGATGGATATCTGGATATCGTATTGCTAGGAAATATGCATGGTTTTGAAGTAGAAACTCCGCGACAAGATGCCGGGTATGGTTTATTTATGAAAGGAAACGGAAAAGGAGATTTTAAGCCCTTAGCCCCATTTGAAAGCGGGTTATATGCATCAGGAGACGTGGTTAACGCAAAAATTATAAACTTAAATGGAAACCAAAAGGCTATTGCCATTGTAAAAAACAATAAGGAAATCCAGTTTGTCAAAATAAACTAACGGATTGTCTTGACAATTTTGAAATAGATAAAAATTTATGATAGTAGAAGAATATAGTTCCCAACAGCGAAAGCTGAAAACCATAAAAATTAGTAGTGATTTAGTTGTTGTTGGTGGCGGACTTGCGGGGGTCTGTGCAGCAATAACTGCAGCCCGTACAGGCATAAAGGTTACATTGATTCAAGATAGACCAGTATTAGGTGGCAACGCCTCATCGGAAGTGCGACTTTGGAGTTTGGGCGCTACATCACATATGGGCAATAACAATAGATGGAGTCGTGAAGGAGGGTTAATTAACGAAATATTGTTAGAAAACCTTAAACGAAATAAAGAAGGAAATTCATTAATATTTGATACCGTTCTACTCGAAAAGGTGTATGAAGAAAAGAACATTACACTATTACTAAATACTGCAGTTTATGAGGTGAAAAAAGAGAACGAACTAAACATTGAATCTGTAACCGCTTTTTGTAGCCAAAATTCCACAACGTATAAGGTTTTCGCCCCGCTATTTTGCGATTCCTCTGGAGATGGTATAGTAGCGTTTATGGCTGGAGCATCATTTCGTATGGGTGCGGAAACGAAGGAAGAATTTGACGAAGGTTTTGCCCCTAATGTTGAAGACTATGGTAATCTATTGGGCCATTCTCTTTACTTCTACACTAAAGACCTAGGAAAACCTGTAAGCTATTCAGCCCCTTCATTTGCAATCAAAAATGCAGAAGAGTTGCCTCGAATTAAAAATTATCAATTGGGAGATCATGGTTGTAAACTTTGGTGGGTGGAATATGGTGGCCGTATGGATACGATTCATGAATCAGAAAATATCAAATTTGAATTGTGGAAAGTTGTTTATGGAATTTGGAACTATGTTAAAAACAGCGGTAAATTTCCTGAAGCTGCAAACCTTACATTAGAGTGGGTTGGTACTATTCCTGGGAAGCGTGAAAGTCGAAGATTTGAAGGTGATTTCATGCTTTCACAAAAAGATATTGTTGAGCAGCGCCAACAATATGATGCAATTGCCTTTGGTGGGTGGGCTATGGATCTTCACCCGGCCGACGGGGTTTACAGTGAACATAATTCTTGTACACAGTGGCATAGTAAAGGGGTGTATACCATACCATATCGATGCTATTATTCCAAAGACATCAATAATCTTTTTCTTGCTGGAAGAATAATAAGTGCAACCCACGTCGCTTTCGGGTCTTCTCGTGTAATGCTTACCTGTGCTCATGGTGCGCAAGCTGTCGGTAAAGCCGCTGCCATATGTATTAAAGAAGGCATCAAACCACGTGTCATTTCTTCAAAAAAAAATATTGTAAAGCTACAACTATTACTTAATCGTGATGGCCAAAGTATTCCTAGAATAAAAACTCCAGATCATGAAGACTTGGTCACCCAAGCAAATTTGACTTCAAGTTCAAATCTTGATTTTAAAGGCTTCACGCCCTCCAGTGACTGGCATGTTTTAAAATTTGGTTTTGCCCAATTACTTCCTTTAGAGGCAGGTAAACAATATACTTTTGAATTTGAGGTTGATGCAGGTGAATCAACAACTTTAGAAATTCAACTGAACAGCAGTTCCGCTTGTACCCACTTTACGCCCGACGTACAAGTTGATAAAAAAATAATTCAGTTAATCCCGGGAAGACAGAAGGTCAAGTTCCATACTAGAGCAACTCTGTTACAAGATCATTACGCCTTTTTCTGTTTGGTTAAGAATGAAAAAGTTAAGATTAGACTTTCGGAAGATCGTATTACCGGATTGATGACCGTTCAAAATAAAATTAACAAGGCAGTCTCGAATTTTGGAAAACAAGAGCCCCCAGCAAATATTAATATTGACCAATTTGAATTTTGGACACCTGATCGTAGACCAGGTGGTAAAAATTTAGCATTGACACTTGAGAATAAGCTTCCGATTTTCAATGTTGAGAATCTTAAGAATCAAGAAATAAGACCCACTTCTGATGGCAATACTAACGCATGGGTAGCCGAACTAAATGATGATAGTCCATTTGTTTCAATGACATGGAAATCACCAAAAAACATCAAAACCATAAGGTTGTTTTTTGACTGCGATTATGACCATTCCTTAGAAAGTACCTTGATGGAGCATCCAGAAGATGCCATTCCATTTATTGTAGCAGACTATAAAATTAAGGATGAATCTGATACTGTAATTAAAGAAGTGAAAGGTAATTATCAGACAATAAATACTATAACTTTTGAAAAACCAATTTCTACAAAGTCATTGACCTTTCAATTTTCAAAAAAGTTGGCTCACGTTCCTGTTGCCGTATTCAAAATTTCGGTCTATGCTTAGTTGAAAAAAATGAAAAAGAAACACATAATAAAAAAGGACTCTAGAGTAGTAAGGGGGGAATATTTCCAGATTATTGTTGAGTCTAACAATTTAAAAAATAATATATGTTAAAAGGAATCTTACCTGCCATACCCACCTGTTTTGGACCTGATGGTAGAATTGACAAAGAAGCACAAATAAAGGTAATTCAATTTGTCATTAAAGCAGGTGCACACGGTATTGTTTTTCCGGGTGTTGCGAGCGAATATAATTATCTATCAGCGGTTGAACGTATTGAATTGATGCAGTTATTGGTGTCAGAAGTTGATGGGCGACTGCCTATTGTTGCCGGAATCGGGGCCAAAAGCAACGAGGAAACCATTTTAATGGGTACTGAAGCAATGAAAAACGGTATAGAGTATTTGATGCTCATGGCACCTAAACGTTTTGAAAAGAATGTTGAGAAGCATCGAACTTTTTTTAAGGAAGTTGCTGAGGCGATGCACAATGGAATCATTATTCTTCAAAATGCACCCTCACCGATCGGCGCGGGATTAAATGCCGAGGAGTTGATTGCTATTTCAGAGAACAATCCATCCATTAAATACATAAAAGAAGAAACTTTACCATCTGGACCCACAATTTCGGCAATCTTGAATCATAAATTACCGCATCTGTTAGGTGTTTTTGGTGGTGGTGGTTCGCGTTATATTATCGATGAACTCCATCGAGGTTCGTTGGGAGCTGTTCCAGCTGCAGAAATAACAGATTTACATGTTTCGATTTACAATGCTTTTGAAAATGGCGACGCGAAAAAGGCAAGAAATTTATATCGTATGAGTCTTCCGTTGCTGACGGCGCAGACCATTTATCGTATGGAATTAACCAAATACGTCTTGAAAAAAAGAGAAGTTGTAGATGCATTACATGTACGGGCACCTCTTCCAAAATTAGATGCGCTTGCAAAACATGACCTCGATCTAATCATTCAAGACCTTCTTGAAGAAAATATATTGATATGAATACGAAACAAGAACCGCTTGATAAAATTGTTGATGTAGAAATATATCATGTTTCACTCGAACAGAAAACACCTTATCTAGGCCCTTTAATTGATAATGAAAAAGCTAGTACTTTGGGATATTTTGTACGTGAGGCAAACCGAACCGTTTACGCCCTAAAAAATCATTCTTTGGTCATTCGTGTACTTACGGAAAATGGAATTGAGGGCTGGGGCGAAACTTATGGTTTAATTGCTCATAACGCTACGGCTTCGGTTATTCGTGATTTGTTCAAAGGCTTTATCGTAGGAAGAAACCCTTTGGATGTTGTTACAATTTATGAAGATCTCTATGATCTAATGCGTGTACGGGGTTACTTTGGTGGATTTTACCATGATGCACTTGCTGCGGTTGATATCGCACTTTGGGATATTTTCGGAAAGACTGTAAATCAACCCATTGCACAGCTTTTAGGTGGGGCTCGAAACAAAAAAATCCCAGCTTATATCTCCGGTCTTCCCGAAGCCGATATTGAGAAACGTTGTGAATTGGCTGTAAGTTGGCAGAAGAAAGGCTTTGATACCTTCAAATTTGCCTTGCCCATGGCTAGTGAAGGTATGTACGAAGAATTTCGGTTGCTTCGAGAAGCCCTCGGTAATGATGCCTCGATCGCTTGTGATATGCATTGGTCGAAATCACCTGGTGAAACCATCGAACTAATCAACGAGGTGCGAAAATTTAAACCATGGTTTTTCGAAGCCCCTATAAAACCAGAAGATGTTAATGGTTTAAGACAAGTGTCTAAAAAGTCATCAAGTCAAATTGCAGTAGGTGAAGAGTGGCGTACCGTCTATGAAGCTAAGGCTAGAATAGATCATCAAGCATGTCAAATCATACAACCCGAAATGGCACATACCGGAATCACCCAGTTCATGCGAATTGCGATGTATGCACAAGCTCATAATCTTGTAGTCATTCCGCATGCGACCATAGGTTCAGGAATCTTTTTAGCGGCAAGCCTACAGGTTAGTGCCACGTTACAAAATGTGATCTCACATGAATTTCAACATTCAATTTTCCCAGAGTTTAAACACTACATTTCGAGTGACATGATTTGTGAATCTGGATACTACCATGTGCCAACTATGGATGGAATTGGAGTCAATCCAACAGATGAAATGAAGAAAAATATGACCTTGTTATGACCGGCTTCGACTATGCTTTATTGTTACTTTATCTTGTTGGCATTTTCGTCATTAGCGTAGTTTCGTCTGGTCGAATTAAAAATCAGGACGATATGTTTTCTGCTGGTGGAAATGCCCCTTGGTGGGCATCTGGTCTTAGTGCCTTTATGACCATGTTTTCTGCTGGTACTTTTGTGGTTTGGGGAGGTATTGCCTATAAATATGGCCTGGTTGCTATTATAATTAATTCTTGCTATGGCATCGCGGCGTTATTGGTTGGGTATTTTGTAGCAGGCAAATGGAACAAATTAGGAATTGCCACTCCCGCTGCATACTTGCAATTACGGTTTGGTAAAATCGGTATAAACCTTTATACGTGGACAATGATGCTTAAGGAAATCATTTCAGTTGCCATTGCGGTTTATTCCTTAGCGGTTATACTGATCGCGTTGATTCCTTTGGAAGAAGGAAATCCTTTAAGAGATGGCCTTACGGGCAATCTTTCATTGAATTATGCTATTCTTATTTTTGGAAGCATCGTGGTTCTTTATACCATCATTGGAGGATTGTGGGCTGTATTAATGACCGATGTGCTTCAATTCATTGTTCTTATACTTGTAGTTTTCATGGTCTGCATTTTAATGATTAATGGAATTGATGATTTTGGAAGGTTGGTTGAAAACTTACCAGAAAATTTCTTCTCACCTACTGCAGCCGAATATGGGTGGATATTTCTGTGTGGATGGGTGACTATTTCATTCTTTGCGATAGGGGCCGAATGGGCTTTCATACAGCGTTATATTTCGGTAAAATCGCCTTCTGAAGCAAGAAAATCAGCTTATCTTTTTGGGGTTATGTATTTGGTTACCCCTATATTATGGATGCTTCCACCAATGTTGTATAGAGGAATGAGTCCAACGGCTAATCCTGAGCAAGCCTATATTATGGCTTCACAGTCTGTCTTGCCAGTAGGAATCATGGGTTTGATGTTCGCAGCCATGTTTTCGGCCACGGCGAGTATGGTAAGCTCACAATTGAACGTTTTTGCAGGGGTCTTGACCAATGACTTTTACAAAGCATATATAAGACCAGAAGCTTCATCAAATCGTCTAGTACTGATAGGTCGTTTGCTTACGGGCATTTTGGGTTGCTCTTTGATTGCAGTGGCCATTTATGTGCCTAGTATGGGAGGAGCCGAACAATTGATAATTTCTTTGAACTCTTTAATCGTAGTGCCCTTGCTGGCACCTGCACTGTGGGGTCTTTTCAGTAAACGTATTGGAATAAATGATATGCTTACAGTTGCCCTAACCAGTTTTGTCGTTGGTCTAATTTTACGGTTTGGGTATTCGCTTACCGGCGGCAATGTTGATGTACTGATTGGTGTGGTACTTCCCATTTTGATGTTAGCGGTCATTCAAAAACTGAAGCCCGATCGTATAGACAAGGGGTGGGAAAATGTCAAAAATCACGCTAAATCACAGCTATCAAAAAATACTGAGATAATCACAAATGACTCTGTAGATACCTTTCCTCAGAAGGTTGTAATGATTAGTCTGATCGTATGTGCATGTAGTCTATTTGTTTTACTTTTCTTAACCGATAGTGGTCAAGTTATTATCGGGGTATTCGGCATATGTCTGATTTTGATCGCCTTGGGTATTCACATAAAGATAAAAAAATTGAGCTCGGAAATAATCATATAAGAACTTGTGGAATGAAAAAAAAAGTCAGAGTATTTTGTGCAATTGTCTTATTTCTAGCGGCTCCTATAAAATTAATGGCTCAAGATGCGAGCAATAATCGACCGAATATCATTTGGATGATGTTGGAAGATTGGAGTACTGACTTGGGCTGTTATGGTACAATAGGTGTCGAAACCCCGGTTACTGATCAATTGGCCGCCGAGGGTATTCGCTATATCAATGCGTTTTGCACGTCACCAGTATGTTCACCTTCACGTTCAGCTATGTTAACAGGTTTCCATCAAAATTATATCGGTGCTGAGCAACATAGAACCGAAACTCCAGACAAGAAACCTTTGCCTTACGGTATCAAGGCTATGCCAGTATTGTTAAAGGAAGCAGGGTACTATACGGCTTTAATGAAGTCTAATAAGACAGACGCTAATTTCGAAGAAGACTTGGGCTTTATGGGTGATGATTGGAACAATCGCAATAAAGATCAGCCCTTTTTTGCACAAATAACCTTTCAAGGTACGCATAGAACATGGCAACGAGATACAATACATCCCATTCATTTAGAAAGTGTCGAACTACCTCCATATTATGCCGATACTCCCTTTGCCAGACGAGATTGGGCGAATGGGCTAGAGCAGATGCAAATCTGTGATCGTGAAATAGGTGCAATACTAAACCGATTGGATGATGAGGGATTAACAAACAATACCTTGATATTCTTAATTGGAGACAATGGTCGATGTCATATTAGGGCAAAGCAATTCTTATATGATCCGGGTCTTAAGGTTCCAATGATTATTAAATGGCCGAATAAAATACAGGCTGGTCAGGTAAATGAAGATTTAGTACAGACCATAGATATTACTGCGACAATTCTTGATGTAGCTGGAGTAAAACCAAATTACACACTTCATGGAAAGAACCTTTTTAAAGATTCAATTAAAAATCGAGAGTACATTTTCGCGGCACGTGGGCGTATGGGTAAAACCCACGATGCCATGCGGGTCATTCGTTCTAAGAAATTTAAATTGATACACAACCTGATGCCAGAACGCCCCTGGTTACAGTTTAGCGCGTACAAAGAAGAGAATTACCCAATGCTTGCCGAAATGAACGTTTTGTATCTAGAGGGCAAACTCGATGGGGTTCAAGAAAAGTTTTTTGCCCCTTCAAAACCAGAGTTTGAATTATATGATATTGTTAATGACCCACACGAAATAAACAATCTTTCGCAGAACCAAAAATTTGCAACGATAAAAGACCACTTACTTAGCGAATTGTACGCATGGCGAAGATCCATTAATGACGAAGGAGTTTCATTAGAATTTAGGGAAGGCGGTCTTTCTTCAAAATACCCAACACGTACTTTGAACGAATGGAAAGAAGTCTACACAAAATGGAAACCGTGGGTTTTTCGTAAGCCTACGGAACGTATTGATCACCCTTTTAGCAAAACTGAACGTTGAATTTTATGATATTTTAAAGAAAAGTCAGACATGAAAAACATAACTACAATACTAATTGCTATTATTTTGAGTTCGTGCAACTCACATGAAGAATCTTTACTACATAACGGCGAAGAAAAAAAATCTTTAAACGGCATTTGGAAGTTCTTAGCTTCTAACGAAATTTCGAAAGATGAGGTAATAACTGCTGATTATTCCAATTGGAACAGTTTGAAAGTTCCAGGGAACTGGGATACACAAGAAAAATATTCGGAATATGTCGGTAAAGGCTATTTCCAAAGAAATTTTACCGTACCAAAAGCCTGGCAGGATAAACAAATCAGGCTAAAGTTCAATGCCGTCTATGAAACGACCAAAGTTTGGTTGAACGGAGAATTATTAGGGGAACACATTGGAGGCTATACACCTTTTGAATTTGATATTACTGATAAAATTAGAGTTGATGCTCCTAATTCTGTAGTCGTAATGGCTGATAACACCTACAAGAGAGGTGCATGGTGGCCCTGGGGCGGTATTAGTAGGGATGTGGAATTGCTAGCCAATGAGAAACTTCGAATCGTCTATCAACACATTACTGCTGAGCCAGATTTTGACCTCAATAAAATAAACTTCAGTATAAAATATAAAGTCGAGAATAACGAAGATAATCCTGTTACAGTTAAAATTCAACCAAAAATAGAAGGTGTTGACATTGATTCACTGACTATTCAAGTACTAGAAAAGTCAACCGCTACTTCATTAATGCACTTTGAGAGTAAACTTTCAGATTTTAAACTTTGGCACTTCGATTCACCAAATCTTTACAAATTAACCAGTGAACTCATAGCTGATGGAAAGTCGAATCATATTGTGACGGATAAATTTGGAATTCGGAAATTCGAGGTTCGTGAGGAGCAATTCTTTTTAAATAACGAAGCAGTTAGAATGAATGGGGTAAATCGTATTCATGATCATCCTGATTTTGGAAATACAGAACCCGATGAACTGGTGATTAACGACATGCTTGATATAAAGTATAATTTAGGCTGCAATTTTGCCAGATTGATGCATGCACCTTTATCAGAAAACCTTTTAAAAGTATGTGATAGTATTGGTTTTTTAGTTGTTGAAGAAATAAATGTTTGGGGTGAAGAAGATCCGAATTCAAAACCAAATAATCCCACTACAAAAAAATGGATGCAAGATATGGTTGAGCGCGATTTCAATCATCCGTCTGTCGTAGCTTGGAGCGTGGGTAATGAGTTAAGAACCGTAGAGCCTGAATGGGGAGAACAACATTTGACCGAAGGTCAATTTCAATATGTAAACGAGATGCTCGATTTCGTGGGTGAACTTGACCCATCAAGACTTAAGACCTATGTTAGCAATACTGCTTACCAAGCAGGCAAAATAGGAATGGAACCCTATGAAAAAGTAGATTTTTTATGCATCAATATTTATGGTAATGCACACACTATAGTTGAGCGGGTTCACGATAGGTTTCCGCAAAAACCTCTTTTTATTTCTGAGATTGGTCTAGAGCAAATTGGTGGAACCCCAGCTTCAAAGTTATCGGATGAGCTCGTTGGTTACTTAAATGACCTGAAAAAATATCCATATGTAACTGGGGTGTCCATTTGGAGCTATAACGACTATAGAAGTAATTACAAAGGCACGCCCGAATCTGGATATAGGGAATGGGGCATTGTAGATGAAAAACGTGGTAAAAAAGCAGCGTATTACCAATTGAAGGAGATATATGAGGGTTGGAATGCCACACCGAAAAATAACTGAATGGAGAAATCTTAATACAAATCACTGATAATGAAGGCAACTACCGTTAGTTACTTTTTAATATGCTTGTTAATTTTTTTAAGGGTGGAGATGTGCTTTGCCCAAGAAGAAGAAAATGAACTCATTTACACACCATATGTGAATCAGCTAGGGTACAACTTGGGTGAATCAAAACGTTTTGTATGTTATGGAGCAGATGATGACAGTGCGTTTGTAATTCGTAATAAATCAACAGGCCTTGTAATGTATCAAGGTAGCATGCTTAATAATGAAGGTTGGTTTACAGATTTTAACCCGATTTCTACAGATGAATTCATAATTGAGGTTGAAGGTCACGGAAAGTCAGTACCCTTTTGGATCGCCGATCAACTATTGGAAAAGAATGCCACCAAGTTGGGGTATGCGTTTTTTATGGATGTTCGTGGTTTTCCTGATTTGGAAACCTATGATATGACACAAGTCTACGGTGGTGGGCCTTCACGTGATGGAGGAGCCTATGGATTGGAAACTACTTTCGAGATTCTTCAATATGCCAGCAACCCCGCCTTATTCGATCTCTGGACTAAGGAATTGGGTGATGATAAGGTTGCCGATTTAATTGACCTGATTTTATGGCATGCTGAATTTGCCTATAAATTTCATGATTACAATGGTCCAGTAAAAAACCGACATGGCACATTAGGGTACCGTGGCATGCCTCGAATGAATTATGATTTTTGGAATACCTTAGATCATTTGGCCGCGGTCTGCGCTGCCTATCATTCTTTCTTAAAACCCTACTTATCGAAAGAGAAATATCAAAAATATAGACAATTATGTTTAGATAAATGGGAGGTCTATGAACGCCATAAAGTGATTCGTTATTGGACTTATAGTAGAAAGTGGGTAGATGCGGGTTTTCAAGAATTCAATGAGATGGGTAATGCTTTTGGGCAGTCTGTTTTTGCAAATCTTTTGATGTACGAATGTGAACGCCACGAGCCTAATGGGAGTCCGGAAAAGTTCTTGAAATGGGCCTACGAAAGTGCCGAAGATGTTATAGCGAACTGGAATTTCAACAATCCGCGCCATATGTGGTGGATCCGTAATGCCGAGCACATCACGCCCCAGTCTTTGGCTTTTTATTTGCTGATTGCCCCTGAAAAGGCTCCAGAAGGCACTAAGGCTAAACTAGCTGCTTGGGCCGCACACATGAAGCAAAAAACAAATAATTTTTGGCAATATAGAGTACATAACGAAACGGAATGGGCACATAAAAAAACCAAGGAGTTAGGCGGAGCACCCGCTCTTGGAGGTTCAATGTTTGCGGTTGCCTATGTGCTTAACGACCCACAATTAAGAAGTATTGGATGGGCTCAGGTAGATTTTGTTTATGGAGTTAATCCAGTGGGTACCCATCTCGGAAATAAAAGTAGGGATAGGGTTGAAATTGATGGGTTTTGGGAAGGTGTAGAAAACGGATGGCCCCAGTCACATCCTGAAGGTTTTGGAAAATTAGGTAAGGTAAGAGGTACATTAGATGGTTCTCCACTTGATGGTCAATTTCCTATTGCAAAAAAAGTAAAGGTTATTGAAGGAAAAAACGAAGGAAAAATTTTTGGAAAAAATGCCTATGCTACTGAAGGTTGGAATATTTCTAACCGGGGATGGATGTCTACCCTAACCTTTTCTTCATTGAATCGCAACCATTTAAAAATATTCGATGAGTCTTATGAAAACGAGATTACTGAATGCAGAGCTGGAGAATTGGTTACCATCGAATTGAAAGCCGCCCTTAATCAAGACTGGGATAAAAAAGATAAGGGTTGGGTAGAAGTGAATGGCGAAAAATTGACCGTAATAGAAACTGGTAATAATACTGGAGTATTCATAGCTACCTACAAAGTGGGTTTTGACCAAAAATCGCTGCGGGCATGTTACGGTTACCTCGGTTTCGAAAAAGAGTGTGAAATTAAAGTAGTAAAAAAATGAAAAAATTATGCTTTTTAACTTTATTGGTATGTTTGGGAGCATGCCAAAATCAGATAAAGGAAGAATCTGTTGAAAATATGGAACAAGTACCGTTTCCATATTCGGTAACCGATAGCACCAAGAATCGAAAGTTGAGTGCTGCAATGAACAGGAGCTTTAAAAACTATAGCGCAATTCATCCGCGGAATAATGAATTGTACTCGCAGTTCAAGTATACTGAATTAAAAGGGTTCGATTATCATAATCATGATGGTACTGTTTCCCGTAGAGATCCTTCAAAGGTTATTTTTGAAAATGGCAAATATTATGTCTGGTACACGAAGCGTGATACGCCTGTTATACCAGTTGGTGCTGCAAATGCCAAAAAAAGTAATGATACCATTCCGTCGACCGATTGGGATTTGTCAGAGATTTGGTATGCTACTAGTGAAGACGGTTTTAATTGGGAAGAACAAGGTGTTGCAGTACCTCGACCTCCAAAACCAGAAGTTGGATGGCGAGCAGTTACTACTACCGATATTTTGAAATGGAAAGGTAAGTACTATTTGTATTATCAAGGTTTTATGGAAGCTAGTGGCTTAAAGGGTGATTACTGTCCAGTAACGGCTTCATATGCAGACTCACCTGATGGTCCGTGGACGCCAGCAGGTAAAATCATTATTGAAAATGGACCTGAAGGTTCATGGGACCAATTTGCCATTCACGACCCTTACCCACTAGTTCATGATGGTAAGATTTACATTTATTATAAATCGGCTTTTAACCGCCCGAGTCCGGTATGGGTAGGTGGCGGCCTAGTAATTGGAGAATCGCCATTAGGGCCTTTTGAAAAACATCCACTGAATCCGGTAACCAGTTCAGGGCATGAAGTAAGTCTATTTCCATTTAAAGAAGGTGTTGCAGCTATAACGGTAAAAGATGGTACTGAACATTTTACAATTCAATATGCGCATGATTGGGTCAATTTTGAAATAGCCTCAGTGTGTGAATTGGTACCTATTGCTCCTGGTCCTTTTGTACCCGATGCTTTTACAGATACCAAATACGGCAGCGGTATTACTTGGGGGTTATCCCATTTTATTAACGCAGGTAAATCGGGAGTTAATCCTCATTCTGTTTTGGCACGTTTTGATTGTGATTTGAGTTTAGATGTTGATGATCCTATAATGAAAAAGACAGGTATTCGTCATGATTTGGAAGTTTATTATAAGCAAGGTCTGAGTGAAAAACAACGTAAACGCATTGCCGAACAGAATAAAAAACTAAGAATAAATGACCCGTTATAAATTGAAAGTATCATGAAATATATAATAGGTAATTGTATTGTTCTAATAATTGGATTATTCTATTCTTGTAAAGATTCCGAAATTAATTCGAATGTGGATGCAACAGTCGATCAAGTTTTTCCACACAAAATGCCGGAAACAAAACCTCAATTTCTTTTGAGTAAGGCAACTGAGCGTATGTTCAATTACGCTACGCCTAGGGTGCAGGATAATGAATTGTTTTCACAGTTTAAATACACCGAGTTAGAAGGTTTTGATTATAGTGGTGGTGACGGTACCATTTCACGTCGCGATCCATCTCGTCCTATTTTTGCAAATGGTAAATATTATATCTGGTATACGAAAAGGCATACTAAAGTACCCCCGATCGGGTGGAATCGTGCCGAGGAGGCTACAAATGAAATTCCATCCACAGATTGGGATTTATGCGACTTATGGTATGCAACGAGCGAAGATGGTTTTAAATGGGTAGAACAGGGTGTAGCCGTAGCAAGGCCTAAAAAACCAAATTTAGGATGGCGTTCAATTGCTACGCCAGATATTCTGATTTGGAAGGGGAAATACTATCTGTATTTTCAAGCTTTCAACGAGCCTAGTGGAACAAGAGGCGATTGGTGTCCTATTTCTATGGCCTACTCTGATTCTCCAGAAGGTCCATGGATACATGTTGGTAAACCAGTGGTTCCTTTTGGTAACAAAGGGGAATGGGATCAAGATCAAACCCAAGATCCACATCCAATCGTTTACCAAGACAAAATTTACCTGTATTATAAAGCAGCCTATAATAAATGGCCCGATAAAAGAGATGTGTATGCCGTTGCTCACGGTTTGGCTATCGCAGAAGACCCATTTGGACCATTTGAAAAACACCCTTTGAATCCGGTATTGAATTCCGGGCATGAGACCACGTATTTTCCGTTTAAAGAAGGTATTGCTGCATTGGCAATAAAAGACGGTAATGAAGCACAGACCATGCAGTATGCGGAAGATGGAGTAAATTTTGAAATTGCAGCTACGGTTGAACTAACCCCTACTGCTGCAGGTTGTTATACGCCAGATGCCTTTACTGGAACAGATTATGCTCGAGGTGTTACATGGGGTGTGTGTCATTTTATAAATGCTGCTACTTCTAGTGATAAACAACATTCCATTATTGCAAGATTTGATTGCGACCTGAGCTTAGATCATAACGAACCTATTTTTAAGAGTACCGGTGTTTGGCACAGACCCGAAGTTTATTTCGAACAAGGGCTGGGTGAACTAAAGGAATTACGTAGTAATCAAACGCTCAAATGAATAGAAGCTCATTTCAGCAATGGAAAAAAATTGAGTTGTAAATGAAATTCGAAAACCAAAATAGGACCAAAGTATTGGTAACTGGAGCCGCCGGGCAATTAGGAATGGCCATTTGTCGATTACTAATGAAATCTAATATTCCATTTTTGGCAGTAGATAAGAATTCGGGTAACAATAATGACTATCCTATTAAAACGGTCGATTTGCTCGATCAAAAAAAATGTAATGAGCTGTTTGAAGAGGTTAATTCTTTGATTCACTTGGCGAATCATTCAAATTGGTTTCAAGGGACTTTTGAAAAAGTATACGGAGAGAATCTTTTAATGAATATGAATACGTTTCAAGCGGCAGCCAATTCCGGTTGTAAACGCATTGTATTTTCTAGCTCGATACAAGTTTTGAATGGACAAAAACCAAGTCATAACCGACTAGAGCAAGAAATTTTATTACCCTATATTCCTATGGATTCCGAAATGCCCTCTATTCCAAAAAACAGTTACTCTTTAAGCAAGCTAGCATCTGAAAACCTCTTGAAATACTTTTCCGAAAGATTTGATATGATCTGTATATCATTGCGTTATCCATGGTTACTGAATTTAGACTTTATGAATAAAGCTGTCAATGAAGGAGGTATTCAACGTGAAAATTGTTTCGATGGCTTTGCGTATTTACCATTGTATTCTGCCGCCGATCTTGCAGTAAAGGCATCATTTTCAAAAATCAGCGGGTATCGCGAGTATTTCGTAGCCTCGAGAGATACTATCGTACAACGTCAGGTTTCAGAAATAATTCATAGTGATTTATCTCATTTACAATATAAAAAGCCACTGCAAGAAATTGACTCATTGGTCGATTGTAAAAAGGTGGAATTAGAACTGGGTTGGAAACAGCCAAAATCGCTATTTAAGGCCTTTCAAAAATACAGAAAGCTTGAAAAGATTAATAATGTGGATTAAGCTCTTATCTGACTAGAAGAAATTGACACGAGTATTTTTAAGATAGCGAGAAACGATGAAATTTTTCAACAACTAACATAAAGAAGCATAAATGGGAACAATAGATATCGGAGTAATCATAGTTTTTACATTATTGGTTTTTATCTGTGGAATGAGTTTTGCCAAATCAGGCAAAAATATGAAGTCATTTTTTGCGGCAGGAGGGGCTCTACCCTGGTGGATGAGCGGTCTCTCGTTATTTATGAGTTTTTTCTCAGCGGGTACTTTTGTTGTTTGGGGCTCCATTGCTTATAGCCATGGTTGGGTTGCAGTAACTATTCAGCTTACCATGTGCATTTCTGGATTAATTATTGGTTTCTGGATAGCGCCTAAATGGCAAAAGACAAAAGCATTGACGGCAGCAGAATTTATTAAAGACCGCCTTGGTTATAAGGTTCAGCGTACCTATACTTACATTTTTTTGGTTATTTCGATTTTTTCGACAGGAGCCTTCTTATACCCTGTGGCAAGAATTGTTGAGGTAAGTACTGGTATACCGATCAGCACAAGTGTTGTTGTGTTGGGCTTACTTATATTAGTGTATACAGCTGTAGGAGGGTTATGGGCCGTTATCGTTACAGATATATTACAATTTGTGGTATTGACTGCAGTGGTACTAATAGTGTTGCCCTTAGCTTTTGACAAAGTAGGAGGTGCTACCAATTTTATCGAGCAAGCGCCAGACAATTTTTTCTCTATGGTCAGTGGTGAATATTCATGGGTATTCATCTTGGGTTTTGGACTGTACAATTTGGTGTTCATCGCTGGTAACTGGGCCTATGTGCAACGTTATACCAGTGTGGCTACGCCAAAAGATGCAAAAAAGGTGGGCTGGCTTTTTGGGGCATTATACCTTATAAGTCCCTTGATATGGATGTTGCCTCCAATGATTTATAGGGTTCTGAACCCCAATTTGGGCGGTTTGGCTGATGAAGGAGCTTATTTGTTAATCTGTAAGGAAGTGCTGCCTGTAGGGATGTTAGGATTAATGTTGGGCGCCATGGTTTTTGCAACCTCAAGTTCGGTTAATACCACCTTAAATTTATCTGCAGGGGTATTGGCTAATGATGTTTACAAGCATTTTAAACCGAATGTCTCCGACAAACAACTAGTTCAGGTAGGTCGTATCAGTACGCTTATACTTGGATTGATAACTATTGTTGTTGCCTTATTAATGCAACAAATGGGTGGTATCGTTTCATTTGTATTCACCATGGCGGCATTGACGGGCGGTGCCCTTTTTTTACCTCCAATTTGGTCTTTATTTTCAAAATACCAAACTGGTAAGAGCCTCCTAACAATAACGATCATTACATTGGTTGTAAATTTCTTTTTTAAATTTGTTTCGCCTTATGTATTTGATTTTGAGTTAGACGGTCCTTCAGAACAGATTTTAGGAGTCTTTTTACCAGCTTCACTTTTAGCTTTGTTTGAAATTTATGCCCGAGTATACAATACGGATATTTCCCAGTATTCGAGGTATTTGGAAATCGTTAAGAAGAAGGTATTGGCGGAGAAAGAAGACGATCAGGTTCAGGTTGAAGATAACAGTAAAGGTACTAAGGTCATCAGCTACGGGATAGCGGCAACCGGAATATTGATCGTTGTCATTTCGATTTTAGGAAAAGGACATCTCCTAATTATAGGTGGAATGGGAATCATTATACTACTACTTGGGCTTTTCATTCTTCTTAAAAGTAGGAGGGGAATCAAATCGAACTAAAAAAGAACTTTTTTGGTATATAAGATGAAATTACTCTGCAGATTGCAATTAATTAAAATTTTGCATTGTTCATTTACCTTACCAAAAAAAATAAAAATCATGAAAAAGTTAAATGACTTAATATTTCATTTTCTATAACCAATGATCAAAGTTGCTTAGAGTGTGGTATTTATGTTTGATAACAATTTATGAAGCAAAAAAATATAGAAATGATATGGGATGAGCAGTTCAAAGGTTCATGTATTATGAATTTAGAATAAAGATCTTCAAGTAACTGTAAAATGGAAGTCCTTATTCAAAAGGCGCATAGAGCGAAAAGAAAGCATTTGGGTTAATAAAAGGTCATGAATCATTCATTTCATTTATGGGTTAGCATTGAATTAATTAATCCCTATTAAATTGAATTAAATATTTACACCATGTCTAATAAAGAAGAAGAAAAATTAAAACCAAAGGCATTTCCATATACCATAACGGAAGAAACAAAGAACCGGAAGTTAAGTGCTGCTTTGAAACGTAGTTTTCGTAAATATTCTTCACCCTATCTATCAGAGAACGAATTGTATAGTCAATTCAAGTATACTAGGTTAAAGGGTTTTGAATACAATGGTCATGACGGAACAGTTTCTCGGCGTGACCCTTCCAAAATCATTTTCGAGAATGGAAGGTATTACGTTTGGTATACTAAAAGGGATACATCCACTAGGCCAATAGGAGGTGTGTTTTCAAAGGGATATCAAAATGTTCCCCTTGAAAAAGAGTTTCAGTTGAACGACGATGTTCCTTCGGTAGATTGGGATTTGGCTGAAATTTGGTATGCCACCAGTAAGGATGGTTTTAACTGGGAGGAAAAAGGAACGGCCGTGGCAAGACCTTCGAAACCAATACCGGGTTGGAGGTCGGTCGCAACACCTGATATCTTGAAATATAAGGGTAAATTTTATTTGTATTATCAAGCATTTATAGAAGCGCCGGGTACACGTGGAGATTACTGCTCAATTGGAGTTTCGCATGCGAACTCTCCCGATGGTCCTTGGATAAAGGCAGAAGATGTCGCCATTGATACTGGCGCAAGTGGTGAATGGGATCAGTTCGCGGTGCAAGATCCAACACCTTTGGTTCATAATGGTCAAATATATTTGTATTATAAAGGTGCATTTAATCGGCCCAATACGGTTTGGGTGGCTGTTGGTCTAGCAATAGCGGACAACCCATTAGGCCCTTTTAAAAAACATATTTTAAACCCTGTTTTAAATTCTGGTCATGAGCTTTGTCTCTTCCCATTCAAGAAAGGAGTTGCTGCATTGAACATAACAGATGGAAATGAACATTTCACTATTCAATATGCTGAAGATTGGGTTAGTTTCGAACTTGCCGCTATTACAGAAATGATGCCTTTAGGAGGAAATGCATTTATACCTGACGCTTTCGAAGATAATGGAGACGGACGAGGAATAACTTGGGGACTTTGCTTTTTTAGAGTATCTGAAGCCGACGATTGCTCGTATTTGGCGCGTTTTGACTGTGATTTAAGTTTGAATATTCATGACCCCGAAATGAAGGAAAACCAAAACCCAATCGATGCAGAATATTACTTCAAACACGGATTAAGTGCTAATCAAATACAACGAATCGACGAAGAAAATAAAGAACGAATAGGGTGATAAACTCAAGTGTTTTTTAATCAGATTAGTCCTTTTTATCTTGACATTACATAAACAATGGGTCTAAAAAAGAAATATTTATTTTAGGATCGAGTTCGATAAGGTTTCTTTTAAATTGGTATTTCATATTGATGGCGTAAGCATCTGGGGTGGCATCTTTATAAAACTTCCATCAAAATCGTACCTGCAGCGATAGCCCATAACGCATGGTTGATTCAAATAAATCGATAAGACCTTGGCTAACCCCAATACTAGATTTGAAGTATTGGTTAAAAGAGCTAATCTTTACCTTTTCAATGCAAAATGTCCTTTCAACTGAAGGTTGTTTTCAAGAACAGCACTAAACCAATAATCAGAAGCGGGTAAGGGGCTACCGTTAGTTGTACCATCCCAACCGCTAGAATTACTGTTAATTTGATGAACAAGTTTGCCGTATCGGTCATAAATAAAAATAGTAGAACTTGGTCTCAATCTTATCACCTGTTCTAGCATCCAAAAATCATTAATACCATCACCATTGGGCGTGAAAAATTTAGGATAATCACAACTAATTTGGCCTATGCATACTTTCGAATCTATATCAAGATAAAAGCTACTTTCTTTTGAGCATGAGCCAGCACCACTCAATATAAAGATTCGTTGGTCATTGGTTAGAATATCACCAGCACTAAGTTCAATGCCTTGCCCGCCACTTGCTGTATAGTATTTGCTTCTATTACTTAGCTTTGGTAGTTTAAATTCTTTGCACACCACTACATTTTCGAGTGTTTCGGCCTCAGTAACTTGATTTAGTTTTAGTTCAAAAGAAGTTTCCTTAAAACATTCAAAGTTATCCGTTGCTCTAGCCCAAATTGTCATCTCATTTTTCATAGTATTAAGCAGTAAGGCCTGCACGTCAATATTACTTCCAGAATCATCATAATAAGTTACCGTCAGATTCTCTTGGCCCCCAATAAATTCCGTTTCTAGCTGATCAATGTCTATTACATCACTAAGACTTTCATTGCTGGTAAAACAAACAGATATATCAGGTAGTGGGTTAATAAAAAAAGCACATTCAGCAGTTGTAGTAAAAGACAATTGCTCACAGCCAACTGCAAATTCAGTGTTACTGAAAGGTATGATGACGATATAGATGGTGGTATTAGGAGGAAAATTGATTTGCTCTGTAAAATTGTCATTGTATATTTTCTGTTCAAGGATGTCATTTTCAAAAGGAGAACTACCCATACTTACCTCATAACCTATAGCATCGGTAACTGCTGTCCATTGAATTGAAGTAAAAGCGGGTGAATTGAACGAGTTTTCAATAGGTGCAATCAGTTTAGGACAAGTCAATTGACCATATGAAAAGCATCCATAAAGTACCATCAAAAGACAAGAAAACCTAAAAAACATTTCTACAAATTCCTTCTATACAAGATACCAAAAAATACTGAATTTATTAATCGTTTGCGTATCTTTATATCTAGCTATTTAGACACCTTGATTAGCACAAATGAAAGTGAATTCAGTCTATGTGAAATTTTTCTTGCTCCTTGTTATTTTAATAGGGTGTAAAGAGGGCAATGAGGGTGCAATTTCCTCAAAAAAAGATATGTTAAAAGAAGAGCATAGTACTCCCAAAACTGTTGAGTTATTGGTAGGTACATTTACTAGTGAAGATAGTAAGGGAATTTATAAGTTAGATTTTGATCAGAAAACGGGAGCCCTGAGCAATAAAGTCTTACTTGCGGAACGCAAAAACCCGGGTTACCTTTATATTTCACAGGATAGAAAAAAAGTATATTCTTCAAATGGGGTTGCACCTGGCAGTATTTCAATCTATGAATTTACTGCAGATAGAAGTCAATTAAATTTAATCGACGAATTAGCAAGTAAGGGCGCTGGAGCTTGTTATATTGAACTTAACGATAAAGAGAGTTTGGTAGCAGCCGCTAATTATGGATCTGGTAGCATTGTAGTTTACAAACTGGAACCTTCGGGAGTGGTTGATAATGCGCCTATGTCCGTTCAACATCAAGGAAGTGGGCCACATCCAAATCAGAAATCACCTCATGCCCATTGCGTTAAATTTCACCCTACTGGCAAGTATTTATATGCCGTAGATTTAGGGGCAGACGAAATTATGTTCTATGAGATAAATGATTCTAATGAAATTGGCAACCTGCAAACGGCCCTCAAGACTGATCCTGGCGATGGGCCAAGACACATGGTATTTCACCCCAATAAAAATAGGGTATTCATTATTAACGAACTTTCAAGCACGGTTATTTCGGCCAACATCAATGAACAAACAGGTACCCTTGATCGCATAGATAAGCGTTCAACATTGCCCGAGGAGTATACAGGGCCTAATGCTTGTGCCGATATTCACCTGAGTGCCGATGGCCAATTTTTGTATGCTTCTAATCGAGGTCATAATAGCATTGCCATATTTTCGGTATCAGAAATAGGTGAACTAAAACTGCTTACCACTGAACCGGTTCATGGTGATTGGCCTAGAAATTTTATCTTATCGGCCGACGGAGAATTTCTTCTTGTAGCCAACGAACGATCAAATAATATTTCGATTTTTAAAGTCAATACAGAAACGGGGCAATTGAATTATACCGGAAACCAAGTTGAAATATCACGGCCTGTTTGCCTAAAATTTTGAAAGCTACGATTTGCCTTAATTCTTTTGTCAATGATTGTTTTATCAATATAATTGAAATGCCCATATTATCTGTAATCGGCGCCCCAAAATGTTTGACAATATAAGTTGTAACCTTCTTCTATGATTTCGGCATCTTTGACTAAAATTAATCATTCTTTTAAAGAATTAAATGTAAAAGTGTTAACTACAACCGTCAATATTAGATCACATTTTTATTTGCTTATTTTCGGTTGAAAATACTATGAAAAAAATATGGATTTCCTGTTTTTAGCCACATTTTATATTGTTGAAAGGTTTAATCAAGATGCGCATCCGCTTCACCTCCTATATTATTTTCAGAGTATCCTTCAAGGGTGATTTTATAGGCATGAGCGTAATCTGTTGGTAAGTTTTCTGGGCTGGTTATTATTAGTCCTGATTCATTTCGTTCCCATTGAATTTTTTCATCGCTACCCAACATTTCAATTCGTTCTATTTTTGAATTCAATACTCCTATTTGTGTACTAAATGATTTGATAATTGTTTGATTTTCTGGTTTATCCATTACAATAGCATAAATCACATTATCTGATTTTTTAGTGAATCTAATATCGGTGTTTTTGTATTCTATCTTAATCTTTTCAATTTTATGACCACCTTCAGGTAAGCGGGTAGGTCCTTCCCCAAAAATAGTATAGGGTCTTGTTCCGTAAATAGCCTCTCCATTTACCGCTAACCAACTGCCCATTTTTGTTAAAAGGTCAACCATAACTAGGGGTATAGAACCATCAGGGTTTGGTGGAACATTTAATAACATATTTCCATTTTTAGCCACAATGTCTATTAAAATATCTATGAGTTCATTCGGAGTTTTAAATTTTGCGTTGGGTCTATAAAACCATGCACCAGGGGAGGTGTCAGTTAACCAATAGTCGGTCTTTGGTTGGTTAGGACGACCTCGTTCATAGTCTTTTATTGCCGTATTATTTGGAAAAGTACTTTCTTTATAACATACCACAACATCTTTATTCCATTCTGTGCCTTTATTATAATAATAGGCTAAAAATTTGGTACGTGATTCTTCGGTCATATTCTCTAGCCACCAATCGAACCAAATTAGGTCAGGTTGGTAAACATCTATATACTCTTTAAGTTTTGCCCACCAAGCTTCATAAAAATCGTCATCAGGAGTTTCAGAGTTTAATTCATGAGGGTTGGTGTATAAATCATAGTCTTCTGGTGAAACTCCACCATAGGCATGTGCGGTCGCAAAATATTGCCACGTGAAGGCATGATGAAAAGATCCCATAAATTTCATACCTCTCGCTTCAATTTCTTTTTTCAACGCTGCAGAGGGGTCAATTCCGCCGTAATTCATTGAGTTCCATCGTGTAGATTTAGCGTCCCACATGGCAAAATTGTCATGATGCATTGCAACCGGCCCGGCAAATTTAGCTCCTGACAAAGCGAATAAATTTGCCCATTCTTTAGCATTAAACGCCGAAGGATCAAACTGTTCTATAATATATTTGTAACCATATTTTTTTGGATTACCGTATTTTTTTCTATGATGTAAATAGTTGTTACTAGGTTTGGTTGTTTTGTTTTTATCAAGTTTTCCATTATCATACATTTTCATACCGTGCCAACCTTGATAGAATTTATCTGGGTCTGCACCAACAAAGGCAGACGAAACAGGCCCCCAATGGGCATAAATGCCAAATTTTGCATCTTGAAACCAGTCGGGGGCTTGATTTACCGTACTTAGTGATTCCCAATCTTCAGTATAGGGCTTTTCTTCATATTGACCTATTGCTAAATGAGCACTATGCATACAAATTAAAAGTGTTATTAGCATTAGGGTTTTATTCAACTTCATCATATTCATTTTTATGTTCTATTGATAAATTAAAAGGAGATTTATATAGGCTCAAAACTACGTATTAGGCATATCTTTTTGATCAACATATGATTTAAAATAGAGCATGAATGTTCTATTGTGACTTAGATAAATCATAAAGAAAAAGGCATTGTTTTGTTTTGTGATGAAACGCTATCTAAACTAATACGCTGTCATTTTTTCACTTTAAAATGAGACTATATTCTATCAAATTTACTTGATGGTTGGCTTTAGTAAATCATTTAGGTCAGTAAAGGAATTTGGGCTGTTTTTTTCTTAGCCATATTAAATTTATATTTAACCAAACTATTGAAGCGAAAAGCGTACTTATGAATCAACAAGCCTTAAAAGATTTAAAGTCTGATGATCGGTTGAAATTAAAGCAACTTTATAACCAGTATAGAGGTGAATTTCTTGGTTTTGGTAGACGATATAGGCTTGATCAAGAAGATTTATTAGATGTTTATCAAGAAGCTTTTTTAGCTTTGCGAAAACGGGCCGTCGAAGGCAAATTGGAATCGATTGATAGTAGTTTAAAAACTTATCTTTTTGGTATAGGAAAGTATAAAATTTATGATCTTTTAAAGGCTAAAAAAAGAGAGGTTTCTTATGAAAGTGAGATGCATGTAGTTGGTCATGAGATTCAAGAAATTGAATTAGATAAAGAACCCTTGCTGACAGAAAAACAGATAATACTTAGGAAATTTCTTAATGAATTGGGAGAAAAATGCCGCCAAGTGTTAACCATGTTCTATTATCGAGGACTAAGTATTAAAGAAATAACAGAATTAGCCGGTTATGGTAATGAGAACGTTGCGAAGGCCCAAAAATCTCGATGCTTAAAAAGTTTAAGAGAGCTATGTAATGTATAATCCTATGGATAAAGATAAATTGCTAGAAAAGTACCTCCAAAATAAATTAACTGCCAATGAACGTAAGCAGTTTGAAGTGTTAATTGAATCTGACCCAACTTTAAAAAAGGAGGTTGAATTTGAACTGGATGTTAAACGCGCGGTCATAGCAAATGAAGACGAAAGTTTTCGGAATTTGTTGGCTGAATTTGAATCAGAGGCTGATTCTATTGAAAATGTCTTGACTGAAAAAAAAGAAACTTCCCGATTTCCTACAAAATGGTTGATCGCCGCTTCAATTGTTCTCATCGCTTCGCTAACCATTTTGCAATTTAATCAATCGAGCGATCCACAAGAATTGTTTGCTCAGAATTTCGAGCCTTATACAAATGTAACACATCCTATTACACGTGGTGAGTCAAGCAATACAGCAAAGACGATGGCCTTTATAGCGTACGAAAGTGAAAATTATGCAGAGGCTATTACCCTGTTTGATGAGCTTTATGCGGTTGATCAAGAACCCTACTATTTATTTTACAAAGCAAATGCATTAATTCAATTAGAGAGAGCTTCAGAAGCAATTCCGTTACTAAAACAACACTTGCAACTTGATGATGACCTCACTACAAATTCGAATTGGTATTTGGCAATGGCCTATCTAAGTTTGCAAGACACTGAAAACGCTAAGTTGGCTTTAGAAAAGGTGGTAGCTGCAAACGCTTATGGTGCGGAAAAAGCTAAGAAACTGCTTACCGAGCTTTAAGTTTTTTAAATAGAAAAACGAATAGGGCAATTAATAGAATACCGCATCCGATAGTATATATTACGGTAGAATTTGAAGCGCTTGAAATAGGCGCATTGTCGCCCAAAACAATAAAGCCAGCCCAATAAAAAGGATGTTTAAGAACTTCCACATCTGTATTTTCTAGATATTGGAGCTTAGCATTTTGCATTGCTTTTGATTTGCTAAAACCTTTATCTAGATTTTGATAAAAATTAACTATAATATTATTTCCGGCGCCATCTACAATTGGCCATAAACTGGAAACGACACTCTTTGATCCGGAATAAAAGAAACCTGTAGCTAAACTCATTATTCCTTCACCACGTTTTAATTCTCCTGATGAGGTGTTACATGCACTCAAAACTACCATGTCAGCGCTATTTTTAGTACCGTAAATTTCCTTTAAGTACATTTTAGAATCTTTGAAGGCAACCCAAGGGTTATCGTTAGTGCCAATATCTGCGTGGGTGGCAAGATGTATAATTTTCGCATCGCCAATATTGTTTATGAAATTGGTTTTAGTAGCCTCATTATTGAGTAAGGTGGTTCCGGTAAAATACGTTGAAATTCCTCGCACTTCTTTTTCACTAAAATGTAACTTTGGTAATGTAGAGCTGTTAAAAGTGATGGGTGCTATGGCTACAAATTCTTGAGTTGCTTCTTTTTGTTGGCGATTGTGATCTAAAAGCGTAGCGGAATAGGCATAACTGATTTCAACTTCTTGAAAGAGGTATTTTAAATCCGTTTTATTAATAACGAAGGTCTCAAAGGGAATACGCTGTAAAGTGTAATCGGGTATTATGGTGACCTTTTTGTTCTTAATTTTTTGCTGTATGTTTTTAGGTATTAAATTTTGAAAGACCTCATAAGATAGCGTTTTGAAGGCATGCATATCAGAGGTGTGATTCGATAGCATTTCAATCAATTGCACAATGCTTTCATTTAGTGCATCTACCTGGTGTAGCTGAAATAAAGAAGTACCATCGGTGTCAATGTATAGCCCGTATCCTTGAGCTTCGTTTAAAGCATAATACACCATGGCATTCTCTGATTTTAGATGGTTATTCACAAGATTTTCGAGTGAAATCGTCGCTATATTGTCTTTGAATTTTGCATAATTCGGATAGGAGTTTTCAAGAGAATCAACGAATTGTCTATAGCGATACTTAGTCTTAAAAACCGTGTCTTTTAAGCTTGAAGAAATACTTGTTTTGTCATTATCAGAGTCCATTTCTTGTAAGAGTCTATTTTCTGATAAATGAATGGCTTTTTTTAATTGAAACTCCCTAGCTGCAATAGTGTTCGGTATTCCCCCCACTTCTTTGGCATCTTCATGAGTTAAATTTTCCAACAACAGCATAGCTTTATTACGCTCCATGAAATAGTATGCTTCGTCTGGTTTTTTTAATAAGAAACACGTTTCAATAGCACTCATATACAGAAGAGCACTTTGTTCTCTCCAATACAGTTTTGATTGATATTCATTACTTTCTCCTTTTATAAAATCAATAAGTAAATCTGCTTTTTTAAAAGTGTCTAAGGCATGATTTAAATATTGAGTTTTATTATCATGCTTATAGTATTTTAACCAGCCATTGGCTAAGGTGGTTAAATGGTTTAATAAGGATAGTTTGTCAGTCGTAATTTCAATAGTATTGTTATTAGGTAATTCGCTGATGCCATTCGTATTTGTTGTATTTAAGGTTACCAATTGTATTGATTGTTTATAATAGTCGATACCTTTTGCAAAATCATTTTGTGCAATAAATACATCGCCTAAATTCTCTAGAGGAGAACTGTATCTGTTATTTAAGCCTATTGCTTTCTGCAAAAACGCTGTGCTTTTATCGTAGTCGCCTAGTTTCATATAGCAAACACCGATGCTATTATTTATTTTGGCTAAATTCTCGTCAGAGAAGTATTCCGGATTTAAAAGTAATTGCTTTTGATAGGTTAATGCTTTTTCAAAATCGCCCAATTCAATCCATAAATTGCCATAAATCTGTAATATTTGGGCATGACTAAAAGGATCTTCTAAATTATTTTTTGCGATAATGGCTTCTGCTATCTTCAAATGGTGAAAAATTTGATCAGCATTTTGAATGTAACCCATTGTAGCGTGTAAGTCAGCTAAATTAATATGTATCTCTAGCCGAAAATAGTCGTAGTCAGGGTCTTTTTTGTAGTATTCAATACAATTTTCAAACCGCTGAACTGCTTTTCTAAAGTCTCCAATTTGCCAGTATAGTTTTGCAATTTCCCTATTTGCTAATTGCGTTTTTGAATCAGGCTCACCCAAACTAATGAGTTTTCCGTAGGATGCAATTGCCCCAAAAACGTCGTCGTTGAAATTTTGAAACACCCCTAAATTGTATAGCGACTTCTTGATTGATTTAATATCTACAGAGTCTAATTGCTCTTTTCTATCAATCGCTTCTTCGGTAAACCGAATTGCCTGTACAAGGTCATTGCTATTAGATTTATCACTTGTTCTCCAATTTTTAAAAAACCATTTACTGCCTAAATCATGATGATAATCTGCTGTAATTCTAAGGTTTTTATTTTGTGGTAGGGTCCTAATAAAGGAATCAATTTTTATGTTCTTAGCGCTGCTACTGATATCTTGATCTAAAATCAGTTGCAAATCATTTGTTTGTGTGAAACCTGAAATACAGGTTAGCAACAATAAAACAGAAGTTAGGACCCTTAATTCCATCTTTAATCGATCAATTTTATATTTAATGGGAGTTACAATTTGACCATATGCTATTTTTGTATGGAATGATACGCTCTTGCCTCTTTGAAAAACGAACTTAAATTTCCTTCCGGTTTTGTATTGCCATCTGAATAAAGTTTTTGAATAGCATCTTTTGGTGTAATAGTTGGTTCATTCGTCAAAATTTCGAACAATTTAGCACTTACCAAAGGGGTACTAAAGGAGGTTCCACTTACCTGTGTACCTGCTAAGGTTTTTTGGCCATTATTAGATAGAAGATACACTTCGAGTTGAGTTAAGGTAAAAGGTGCTGCTAAATCAATACTAATACCGCCATAGTTTGAAAAAACGTCTTTTTGAATTTCATTGTTATTGTCAATTGTATACCCCCCTACAGAGACAATATTACTAGAGGGGTAACCTGACGGAAAATGGTTGACAGTACTATCGGTGTCATCGCCACAATTTCCCGCTGATGCAACAAATATGGCAGAATCTTCAAATTCGTCAATAAAGCTTTGCATTACACCCAAATCATTTATCGACAGGGTCGCAAAACTTCCTCCAAAGCTTGCGTTAATTATTTTGATATCTCCCGTATTATTTTGATTTTGAGTGGTCTCTTGAATTTCTGTCAAATAGGCCATAGCACAGTTTATTTTCCAGTAACTACCTTTTCCTTGCTCGTCAAATACTTTTAAAGGTAGTATACTGAAGTCGGTAACACCCAATTGTTCAAGTTCATTGGTTAAGGTTTTTGTAACCAAGGTGCCATGCCCAATGCCGGTATGATCATCATAAAAATTAAAAGTGTTGTTGACAAAATTCCATCCGGTACCTTCATATGTGTCAATGCAATCATTGGTGGTTACATTATTATATTTGTAAATAAATTCATTAGCCGTAGCCACATTTCCATCAGAAGAATATTGCCCTAAGAGGTCTACACCAGTATCTAATATGGCAATAACTTTATTTGATGTGTTATAAAACGACTCTTTAATTCCTTTTAATTCTGAAGGGGGTAACGTAATTTCGAATGAAGAACTTAAATTAGGAGTTTCGTTGGGTAAAAGTGTGAAATTGAAATTGATATCGCCTTCTACACCGTCTTCTGAAGTATCTTTCTTTAAATTATCTAATTTAGTTTCTATATCAAATGCGGCATCAAAGGTAACTAGTACAGGTGATAGGTCTCCACAAGCGCAAAACTCAATATGAACTATAGCCTTAATAAAGTCTTCATATGAAATAGTAGGGTGGTCGAATTTGTAATAATTAATTAGCATTTCTCCGAATTGAGAAATTAGTTTCTTGTTATCATCATCACTTACAAGTTCTTGAAGGCGATTCACATCTTCTCTTGGGAGTCGAAAAATAACTTCTGTTTTAGAAGTTTCTATACTCTCTTTTTCACATTCTGCCCAATTGGGAATTCCATCATTATCATCATCTTCTAGTTGGTTTGTAGAACATCCATTGGCATCAGCCTTCTCGTCAAAAGGAGTGTTTTGACAAAGATCTTTAGAGTCTACCACCCCGTCGTTATCGCTATCTTTTAGTTCTTCGCATCCCATGAAAACCATCAGAATTAAAATAAGCAGCAAGTAATTTAAATATTTCATAATAACATTTCTTTTTTGATTCGTTATTTCGTCAAATATTCTTGAAAAAGGTTAACAATGGTTATTGAAAAGAACGTACTAGTTGTTTTCTTTTCCTATGTTAAACCGATAAAGGAGAGGGAGTTATCAAGGTAGTATTTTTATTTAAGAGAAAACAGTCATTCGCATAAAAATCAACTAGAATTAACCTTTACTACTTTAATCAATGACCTAAGTATTTGGTTTTAGCTCATTTGTTTGCACCCTTATTTGTCAGTTTTAATGATTTTTTTTGAATTGCATGTTAACCCTTTGTTCTTCTTGAAGATTAAATGCTAAACAATGAAATCTTAATTAATTAAAACTTTTTGACTATGAAACCAAATGTAACAATGTATCGCCCAAATAGAATACTTCAATGGGGCGTGTTAATAATTTCCTTAGCGGTTTTGGCAGGAAGTTGTAAAAAAGATGATGAGCCAGGAGAGGTCGTTGCGACTACATTAGAACTCAACAAGATTGAAACAGAATTAGAATTAGGTGATACCGATGCATTGTCAGTTACTTCTGAAATCGGTGAACAAACCGTGACTTGGACGAGTAGTGCACCTACCGTTGCCACTGTTGATGCCAATGGTACTGTAGTTGCTATTGGCTTTGGTACCGCTACCATAACGGCTTCAACAGAAGATAAAAGTGCAACCTGCACTGTAACTGTATTCTTAGCAGCACTTGAACTTGATGAATCAGAATTGTCACTTGATGTTGGTGATACCGAAGATTTGACTGTTACCAGTGAAATTGGTGATGCAGATGTACTTTGGGAAACTTCTGATGCAACTATTGCAACGGTAGATGATGGTACGGTAACCAGTCATAAAGGTGGTGAGGTTACCATAAGTGCAACTGTGGCAGGTGTAACAGCAACTACTGATGTTTCTGTTGCTCATGATATTTATGTTTCTGGAGTTGAATTGGATAGCTCTGGAAATGAGACTACTTTTTGGAAAAATGGAGGAGTTGTTAGTTTTACAAACGGTGGGGAACCAGCGATAGGCTATGATATTATGCGTGTAGGTACAGATGTTTATGTAGCAGGGGGGCAATCTAACGGATCAATCAGTGTAGCCAAATATTGGAAGAATGGCACAGCTATAGACCTGACGAATGGAACGGAGTCAGCTTTTGCTTATGCAATGGATATTGATGGTGACGACATTTATGTGTCAGGTTATGAATCGAATGGTACTACTTTAATTGCTAAATATTGGAAAAATGGATCTGCTGTAAACTTGACCGATGGATCTGAAAATGCCTACACTCAAGGGATAAAAGTTGTTGATGGCGATGTGTATGTGGCAGGTTATGAATACAATGGGACAGCTTATGTGGCAAAGTATTGGAAAAATGGGGCAGAAACTAGTTTAACTGATGGTAGTAATTCTGCTCGTGCTTACGGATTGTTTGTTGATGGCGATGATGTGTATGTTTCTGGATATGAGTATAATGGATCAAATAATGTAGCCAAATACTGGAAAAATGGAGTTGCAGTTGAACTTACTGATGGTAGTATAAGTTCAAGAGCACAAGCCATAACCGTGGTAGGGGAAGATGTTTATGTAAGTGGAGGTGAAGGTGACGTTGCTAAATATTGGAAAAACGGTGTTTCAACAAACTTAACCGACGGTTCCCAGGCAAGTTATGGTTATGATATACAAGTAGTTAATGAAGATGTATACGTTGCTGGTTATGAATCGAACGGGGCTAATATCGTTGCCAAATATTGGAAAAATGGAACAGCGACTAATTTAACTGATGGTGGCCATTGGGCCTTAGTTCTTGCCATTTTTGTTTGGTAAAAGGCTTGTTACTAGAATATTTAATGTGATTAAAACCAGAGCTTTGGCTCTGGTTTTTTCTTTAGTGATACCCTATAACATAGAATTCTACTAAGAAGCGTTAACCATTGCAAGAATTTGACATTAAGTAAGTAGAAATACATAGTCAATAGCTGCGATGCTAAAAATTAAAAATGATGGCTTGACTACCAAAAATCTAAGAAAAATGAAAAATAAAATTCTATTACTATTGTTGCTGACCGGTTGTATTGATTTGTTACTGGTTTCATGTTGCGAAGGTTTCGTACTAGATTACTTGGTTTTTGATCAGGTGCTTTTTGAAAATACCAATGAGGGTGTTTTTTTGTCTGATAATGAAGTAGTTGTTTTTGAAGATTTTGTTTTGGCCTGTAGATTTGATACGCATACCATTGCTGCTCGTAATTTTACCAGTGGTACTTTAGGTACTGCTTATGCCATGCAACCCTGCCCAAAAGACGGCGAATTAGGATTGAAAAATGATATCGTCTCTGTAGTGATTAGTGCGTCTCATGAAGTATTAGGAATACCAGCGGGGCAAGCTTTAAATATTGACGGTAACATCAAAATTTTTTCAAGTTTAGATAACGTGAATTCGCAAAGATATAATGAGACTTTTGATCGATGGATAGATGCAATGAATACATCAGATTATTATATTAATACCCGAACATATTTTCAATTTCAAGAAAATATAGCTGCAGATGAGTTGTTAAAATTCAAAATACAGCTCACCCTCAGTGACGGAAGTATTATCGAAACGGAAACTCCAAATATTAAGATCGATTAACAGGCTGAGGTTCAAGGTGCCAAACATGATCTCGTTACTTCTTAAAACTTAAAAACCAGAGTACGGCTCTGGTTTTTTTATTGCGAAAAGTGAAGTTATTATCGCCTTCCCAAAGAATTTAAGGCAAAAATTAAGAAAGATGTTAACCTTATCAAATATCATAAGATTAAATACAAAGAAGATGAAACTACTGATGAAAAGGTAATATAAAAACAACCACCATGTTAGACACTTTACTTTCCGACACGCTTAAGCAAGTCATTCATATTTCGCAAGCAATCGCTAAAGAATATGGGCATCATACGTACTCATCAGCACATCTGCTTAAAGCATTGTTGCATAAAGATATCGGGGTAATGTCTTTCATTGATCAAATGGGCCAAGATGGATATTATGTAGAAGAATGGGCAGAAGTGCGATTAGAATCCTTACCGAAAAGAACCAAAGTATCTGACAGTGTGGCAGGTGATGCTACCGTTGAAACTGTTTTTTATGAAGCTGACCATATCAAATTAAAATTAGGCCTTGAAGAAGTCGATGCCTATTGCTTACTTATTGCCTTAGCCACAGCTGGTGTTGGCTTCTCATACGATCAATTAAAAACCTTTCCACTTACACCGAATGAAATAATAGCGCACCTTGAAGGTTCTGGTGTGACGGCTACAAACACAGAAAATGCTACCCAAGGCAATAACAAACAAACAGCCAAGGTTGGTTCTACCTTATTGAAATATTGTATTGATAAAACAGCACAAGCTCAAAACGGCATACTAGAAAACATTTCTGAAAGAGACGCTGAAATCAAAATGATTACTGAAATATTAGGGAGACGATCAAAACCGAATGTATTAATTCTAGGTGATCCTGGAGTTGGTAAAACGGTACTGATTAATGGTTTTGCATATGCCGCCATAGGCGAGAATATTCCCAGACAATTAAAAGACGCTAGAATCTTTGAATTAGATTTCATTGCGTTGATTTCAGGTGCTGGTTACAAGGGAGAAATCGAAGACCGTTTTCAAAAAGTTATAGAGGAGTTAAAACAGTTCAATAAACCGATTTTGTTCATTGATGAATTAAAAAACTTAACGGATAAAAAATCAGGTAATCAAGGCTTGGCCAACATCCTAAAATCTGAACTCGCAAAGGGAGAATTAACCTTAATTGCTACCGCTACCAATGACGCTTTTAGAAAACATATTGAGGTCGATGAAGGGTTATCAAGATTATTTGAAATCGTACGGCTTGCTGAGCCGAGCGAAGAAGTTGCTCTAAAAATGATTAATAATTCGGTGGGTTATTATACTGAACATCATGGTTTGGCGATTGAGAACGAAACGATATCAGAAGCCATTCGCTTAGCCAAACGATATCATAAAGAGCGAAGTCTACCAGATGCTGCTTTTGATCTCATTGATAGAACTATGTCGGCAGCGAAATTCATGTTGGAAACTTCATTGCCTGAAATTAAAGCTTTAAAAGCACATTTGACAGCTTTGCAAGAAGATGACAATGATCCTGATAGAATTTTGCAAGAACAACATTGGATGCATAGTCAAATGCTAAACAAACTGAGCTATTTGTTATTCACAGAGTTAGGTGATGAAAATCAGTTTAAAAAAAATGATACTCCTGAAAAAGGCTTTAAAGTTTTACATAGAATTTTAAATGATTTAGAAGCGATTGCCCAAAAAGAAAAGCATAGCGTTACTAAAAGTGATATTGCTTCAACCATAGCTAATAAAACGGGCATACCTACCGGAAAGTTACAAGCCGATGAAAAAGAACGCTTATTACATATGGAAGCCCAGCTCATCAAAAGAGTTATTGGTCAAAACCATGCGGTTAAAACGATTACTGAGGCGGTTATGGAATCGCGATCAGGTTTGAGTAAACCAGGACTTCCCATAGGGTCATTTTTCTTCTCAGGCCCTACAGGAACAGGTAAAACAGAACTTGCGAAAGCATTGGCTGAGTTTTTATTTCAAGATGACAGCGCTATCATCCGTTTTGATATGTCTGAATTTAAAGAAGAGCATTCAGCAGCATTGCTTTATGGCGCCCCTCCAGGGTACGTGGGTTATGAAGAGGGTGGTGTTTTGGTAAACAAAATACGCCAAAAACCGTATGCTATTGTTCTTTTTGATGAAATCGAGAAAGCACATCCTTCGGTGTTTGACATCTTTTTACAAATATTAGATGAAGGTAAGTTACATGACCGATTAGGTAAGGAAGGTGATTTTTCTAACGCGGTAATCTTATTTACTTCCAATATTGGAAGTCAGCATATCGTAGATTCTTTTGGACAAGGAGAAATTCCTAAATCGAGTGATTTACTTGAAATGATGGGAAATCATTTTAGACCTGAGTTTCTAGGCAGGCTTACCGAAATAGTACCATTCTCACCCATTACCGAAGCGAATATTGGTAAAATCTTTAAGATTCAATTGAAAGATTTGTTTAAGGCTTTGCAAAAGCAAGACATCACTTTAGAAATTTCTGATGATGCCATTGCCATGTTAGCCAAAAAAGGATTTACACCGAAGTACGGGGCACGACCATTACGAGGTGTTATTCGTAGTGATCTGAGGTCGCCATTATCTAAAATGATTATTTCTGGTAAAGTAACCAAAGGAACTAAAGTGCAATTAAACATCGATAAGGAAGGAGCTTTGCAATGGAATATTGAAAAAGTAAAAACCTACAATAAAAAGGAAAACCAAATAGTAACATAAAACTGAAGTTATGAGTGATACATACGGAATTGGAGGAACGGAAGTCAAATTAGATGCTAACGAAGCATTTGCAGAAATTCCAAGAAATAGAACCTTATTGGTAGAAAAACTGACGAATGACCCGGCAATAAAACCGGTTGTTCAAACAGGACTAAAAACAATTGAAGAGGTCTTTGAACATTTTCAACCAAAGGTAGAAGTAGAATTTGAAGATGCTGATGGTGTAGCGAATAAAGAGATGCTAAAATTTGGTCACTTAGGAGATTTTGGGGCTAAAGGCATCACAAGACAGAGCAATTTTCTTAAAGATCTTGCTACTGAGAAAGATCAGTATGTGAAGGTGGTGAAGCAATTAAAAACCAATAAAATTTTGAAGACAGCAATTGCAGACCCTGAAGCTAAACAGGCGTTGCTCGATGCTATTCGCGCATTATTAACCGAAATCGAAGAAAATAAATAACGTTATGGCTAATACAGTACAAGAATTTTCTCCTGTGGAGAATCCGGCAGAGTTTTTACAAAAAAGTAGTGATAAACTCGTAAAATTCGGAGGCTTTGATTTGCTTGAAGCTTGCGTTGAAGGGGTTCAAAATATGAATCCGGAAAGAAAGGCAAGAAAAAAGATTTTCTTGACAGAAATGAATAAAAAGGACGATCGTGAAACGCTTAAAAAAACCTTAGAAATTTGGTCTAAAGTGTTATCTGGTTCTGATGCGATCACCGAAATGGTTGATGAGTGTGAGAAAAGTGCCCAAGCAGCACACCAATCTTTGAACAAAAACTTAGGAAAAGCGATCGAGTCAACTAGAGATTTAGAGCGTTCGTATCGTTCTACTGCTTTGTTTTACAAGAATTCTGAATCGACTAAAGTCAAAAATATTTCTATTGTAAATGCGGAGTTAGAACAAATGAAAGATTTGGACAATACCCGTTTTATTGATGCAATAAATGATGAGCTTACCGATAATTTTGATCGATTAGATTTACGTGAGAATTACAGTATTCTAGTGATTCCTGGGTATTTAGGGTCGAATAAAGTAGTGGAGAAGTGGGCTAAGATTGCCCATGAAAACAAAGTGATGCTCGTTACAGATTTCGAACATCTTGATGAGCCTGATGATGTGATGGAAATGTTTGAAGCGGCAAATTTGACCGGTGGTGATAAGTATCGTTCTAACGTGATGATGTCTTGTAACTGGTTAGTTGGTCGCGGTAAACACGATGAGGTTGGCGAAGAAGAAGACTTGTTTGTTCCACCATCTGGAGCATTGGCCGGTAAAGTCTATAAAACTTTAATGTCACAAGTTACTGCGGGTAAAAAGTATGGTGGTATGAATGAAGTTGATGGCGTACGTTTCGATTTAAAGAAAAGTGATATTGCTCAACTTGAAAAATTAGGTTTAATACCAATGGTCAACGAATACGGTAAAGTCATGGCTTTTTCTGCCAAAACCTTATTTAACGGAGATAATTTAGGATTACAAACCTATTCCGTAGTTCGGGTTTTCGATTATGTAACGAAAGTTTTAATGGATTTCTTAAACCGAAGAGCTTTCGAAAACTTCAATGCACGAACGCGAAAAGAGTTAATGGGTCAGATAGTCAAATTCTTAGACGGTATTACGGGCCCTGATAAATTGATAGAAGATTTTTCTATTAAGCGTTTTGAGCAAGACCCTGTTCAAAAAGACAAGGTGCATTTAGATATTCACATGAAACCTTACTTTCCTGCAAAGAACTTTATGATCAAAATGGAAGGTCAAAAAGGCGATGATGGCAACGAGTGGGATTCTGAATATGAGCAGCAGTAAACCATAATATTCTATAGTTGTAAGAGACCGTAAATTTCAATACGATGATAATTTTAAGAAGAGGAGATCGGTTACCATCGGTTGCTGTAGTACAATATTTTTTGAATTTGTATGGTAATCAGCCCATAGCAATTGATGGTGATTTTGGCAATTTAACTGCTTCGGCATTAGAAGCGTATCAAAGAGCTCATGGACTTGTTGTTTCTGGAAGAGTGAGAGATGCAACTTGGCAACATCTTAATCAAAGAAATTTGCAGCTTATAGATTCTGTTGATGTTACCGATGATGAAAATATGCATTCAGATTATCGAGATTATGGGCCGAATAATAGATTTGGTCCTGATACTATATTGAACTACGGAATGTCTTTAGGAGTAAGAAATGTTATTCGTCAAATAAGATCACAAGCGCAAAGCGGTAGGGTTGTTTTACTACGATTTCATGGGCATGGCGCTCCTGGGCATCAGGTTGTTTCTTCAGGAGAAAGTGGAAATGACGGTTCTTCTTTCGATATCGATTATGGCGGCAACTTTTGGGTCATAATCGAAAGTCTACGAGGTATATTTTCACCTTTGGGTAGTATAGAGTTTCATGGGTGCAATGTAGGTAAGGGTGTTCGCGGAGAAAGGCTTTTAAGAAAAGTGGCTAATGTATTAAAAGTACCTGCTACTGCAGGAGTTTCTGTGCAATATGGGGGAGTAAGAAGAAGCCAAAGATTTGAAGGTAGAACACGAACTTTTTGCCCCAATGATACATCACTGAGAGATTGGGCACTGCAAACCATGTCTTTCTCGTATTTGTAGCCTTTCGATTGAATTAAGCTCTTAGTATTTTAATTACTTGTAAGGTAGTAACGATCACTCCAATTAGGCTACCAATGAATAAATAGATATTATTCTTATACGGGTAATTATTTTTTAGAAAAGCCTTTTTAGGTTGATCTTTAAGGTAAAAAACTTCTACAGTATCTCCCTTTTTATAAACTTGTTCTTCTTGGTAATTCACACTTTTAATTTCAATGGTTTCTCCGTCTAAAGTTTTGAAATTAAAAACAGGGGCATGAATAGGTTTTCTGTCTTTAGTTAGTTTAGCATACCCAGTCTTAGTTGTGTAATGTTCAAAAATACCGGTGGTTTTTATCGCGTTTTTCTGATGTAGATAAAGATTGAATAAACCATTTGTAGCATAAGCAAGCAAACTAATAAATACGGCCAAAAAAAAGTAAATGAAAAAGGGGTGTATATTTTTGTACATGAAGTAGGGTTTTTAATTCCATTCAACTTGAAAAGGCATTTGGTTTAATTCATAGTCAAAATAAGGCCGAATAGCTTTTGAGCTGCCACACCAAACTACGGTTAATTTTTTGCTTTCGGGTTCAATAACAACACTATGCATAACCGAATCGGTTTTGAGTAATTTGCCATTTCTACCATCTACCATGAGGTTCGGTCGCTCACTCGGAAGCTTAATAATGAATTCTTTTTTAGTAGGATGAATATTTACGAGTCTACAGCTCTCACCTCCAACGAGATGTTTTGTTTGTAACCCTAAGGAAGCACCATTGCAAAATCTGAAATTGAATTTGGCTTCTTTTACTCTGAATTTACTCTCTAAGAGCTGCTCATCAGCCCAGCCTTTTTTTATTTCATAAATGTTCTCATCTAAAGTTGGCGGCGATTGATATAAGCCATAATAACCAACTCTAGGAAACCACCCCGGACTCACCCAGTCTGAACAAACAGGAACCGGCATGGCATGCCACTCTGTAGGTGAATTACAGATTAAATTTTGGGCTGTTAATCTGTTGTGTGGGTCTTCAATATTGGGTAACTCTAGGGCTTCTAAGCCTTCGGTAGAAGGTTCAATAATAAATCCTTTTCCTGTGGGATTTCTAGGGTATCTAAAAGGGCTGCCATCAAAAATATCAAGTATATTTTCAGTGTATTTATAAGCAGGGTCGTTTTTAATTTTTTCTCGTAGGGGTTGCTCTGCAAGTAAGTCTTTACCGCCGTATGCAAATTTGTATGTTAAAGGCACTTCGTCAATGGTATCTGGTTCACTAAAAACTAACTTTCCATAGACGTTTTTGTGTACTTTTCTATTTCCTATTAAAGCGAAATTTAATTTAGATTTTGAAATTTCAATAGCAGCATTAAATTCACTGGCTGCTGTTGTATTTCTTGCGATGCCTTTAACAACAATATCTGTAAAAGGTTTGTAATGATATAAATCAGAATCGTGAAGTATAGTTTCTGAAGACTCCGAATGATGTATAATATCTAGATGTAAAGGATCTTGTTCTTCACTTAAAGAACAGCTGCCATTATCGTTAATGGTGTAGGTACGCTTTGTCACAAGAGCTAGTATGTGTTTGCCTTTTGAGTTCTTACCTGATATTTGCTTGGTTGTAGTTTCCATTTAATTAAATAAGGGTCCATCTTGATAATACTCGTTCATTACGGTATCAATCAAACTATCTGTTTCGTTTCCTGCAAATCCGGGAAGAGAGGTGAATGAATATCCCACTGGAGATCCTGTGAAAGCACCTATAGTCGCTTCTAATGCCTCCCCCAGAAATTGAGAAGTGTTAATTGATCTCACAAAAGGGTCTAGTACTGCGTTACCTAGAGAAACTTTAGAGGCGATTTGACCTGCTAAGCCTTTTGCTACTTTACCAGCGGCAAATGAAAGTGCTAAATCAAACGCAATACTAACAAGGCTGGCGCAAAAATCAGCCATGTTAAATCCAGCCATATTTGTACCTGGAGCGATTACCAAATTAGTATTCCATGGTACGGGGTCATAGCAGTTATAGTTAAATCCGACATAAATTAATGGAGCAATAGCCACAGCCTTACCTTCACTTAGCACTGAAAAGGCCCCAAATTCAGAGATCGATCCACTTGTTAATATCAATAGAGGAAACAATATATTTGCGGGTAAAGGTACATGGCCAATAAAAGGCCCTATATCTGAACCCCGCTGTAAGGTGAAAAAGTTATGCGAAAACACTGTTTTTGTTGTTGCTGCAGTAATGTTTAAACCGCCTAATACTTGTGCAACAATATGGGGCATGAATGGCGCAGGCAATGGTGGTGCAGGTGGTACTGCTGGTAGTACAGCGTTATGTAAATCTACTCCTACCATCGGATGAATATTGGTGTGTATTGAACAATGCATAAGTTATACTTTAGGCGGAAATACTAAGACTCATTTGTCTTTTTTCCATTGGTTTAATGACATACTTAAAAGGCAACCGATAGCTGACAAATGCTTTTTGTTTGTCGGGTATGAGACCAATTTGATCTATTGCCATTTTTTTTTCAATTTGTTTTGTACCCAAAGAAATTGCGATATCTAATTCGGTATTAGGGGTGTGAAAATTATATACTCCGTTTGTGGTTACTCCTTTAACAGTTATTATATCACCAGGATTAATGTGGTCAATGATCATCTCTTGAAAAGCAGAATTGAAAAATTTAGCATTTAGCTTTTCTATTTTGGTTTTATCAGGATTCAACTCTAGGTTATTTTTTGCTTTCAATGGCAAAATAGGCAGTGAAGACGTTCCTGCAGGTTCTAGCCAAGAATTCCATTTTTTTACGCGATTATCATGATGTTCAATATTTGGTAACGGCTTTCCAATAGCATCTTGTTTGGTGTGGTAATACCCTTTGCCATATGGGTTTGTAGGATAAGGAATGTCTATTCCATCCCAATTATAATAGCCACCGAAAGCATTATGTAACGTCAGCGGAATTTCAGAAAAGGGTTCTGGAGCACTTATTCTTAAGATGCCTAAAAATGATTTCCAGACGCGTTCTCCAAATATTTTTAATTGATGTATTACGGTGCCGTTTACTTCAATAATCACCTTACTTTCAGTACTTGTTTTGCCTTTTGGCGCTTTGGCACTACCAAATAACATAATATCAACGCCGCCTCTTTTATAAACATCATCTTTATCCATTGGGCCGTATTCACTAACCCAATATTCTTGATGAAGTTCCCAGTCTTGTGCTTCGCTAATAGTTGCTTCACCTTCTTCATTCACATCATACATTATCTTACACATTAAAGATGTCGCAATAATGTCATTTTGAAGTGCTGTTCTATGCACTAGGGTATGAAAAGATGTGTTGTTTGTAAAATCCATAGCATTTTAATCGCAGTTCAGTTTTACGCGTTCACCATTTAATTTTATATCATCATTAGCCTTTAGTTTGATGTCTCCTAAATAGGCATTTAACTGTTGTGTTTTAGCTGTTTCGATATTGTCGCCATCGGTAGTGATGGTCTTGTTTCCTTTAACCTGTTGATCAAGGTTTCCGTTACTTTTTAAATTCAGCTGTTTTTCACTTGCGATATGTACTTCCTTACCTGTTATATTCAATTTGTTAGCTGCGCTAATACATATGTTTTCTGCTTCAATGTTTAGCGTTGCTCCGGCAGTTGAAACTTCAATGGTAAAAAGCACAAGGCCTTTAGCGTTTCTAACCTTAATAACATCACCGTTATCTTCATTGTGAATAGCCAAACTATGACCCTTTTTTAAAGGCCGCTCATAAACCGGATTGCTTATATTACGTTCTTTTATCATCATGCTAGTTTAATTTTACTTGTCCTCCTTTAATTTCTGTCATTGCCGTACCATCTAATTTCACTTGTGTACCTTCAACAATAATTTCAGTTGTTCCTTCGATAGTAGATTGCATTCCTTTAGCCGATAGCTCTATATCACTAAGTAATTCGAGTAATTCAGATGCATGTATATGAATCTTTTTACCGTGAATATTAGTGTCGGTTTTCTTTTCAGAATCAGAACCAATATTGATGGTGGGTGAATTTATGTTTACCTCGCCTTTTAAAGCCAAAATATTAAGATTAGCCGTGGCATTAATAGTGATATCACCTTCACCGTTAAACACAATTTTGCTTTTTGATTTATCAATGATTGTAATACTACCCGTATTGTCATTAAAAATAAATTGACACCCAATTCTTGTCATAAATATGGTGATGTCGTTGCCCGGGGTATTGCTGTTGGCGGGTGGTCTTGAGTTAACAGTATATAAACCTGCCATTACATAAGGTATTTCTGCATTACCTCCCTCAAAATTTACAACAACTTCTTCTCCAACTTCTGGAAGACAATAAAACCCTTTGCCGCTTCCAGCATGAGGTGACATCATTCGAATCCAAGGTGTGGTTTTATTTTGTTTCTTTTGCCAGGGAAATTGCACTTTAATTCTTCCAAGGGCATCTGGGTCATAATTGTCTTTAACGATTGCTAATTGACTTTCACTTTTTGGAAACGAATTAATATACGTAAACGGATAGGCATCAAAATTGCCAGAAACGCCTAAAAAATCATTTTTATAATGACCACTTTGATCGGTAGTATGTATTACTTTGGTAACTCTATATTTTTCACCATCTACTTTAATAAAATTTCCAATTTTCACACCTGGGTTACTACTACTCCCTTGAATAATAACTTCGTTTATTACCGTGCTTTCGTGTTGTGCTTTTACTTTAGCTTCTAATTGAATTTTAGCAATTGAAGAATTGTTATTGTTGTTCCAAGCAACGGTTTCTTGGCTAAAAATATCGTTCGATTTGTTGTAAACAAGCCCGGTCATTGCTGAAACCCCATTAGGTTTGGCTTGTTCATTATTTTCATAAATTTCATCGGTCAAATAATCAGTGGTATAGAATTCATGCTTTTGTGGCTTTGGTATTAAGCTTACCTCGAATGAATCTAAATCTAAACCGTATTGCAGTTGTGTTTCTTTGATTTCGGGTTGTCCGAATATTACCCTATTGCCGTTGTAATAAAACCACTCGCCGTATTGTGCAGCTAGCCTGCTAATATACGCGTAGCCACTTTCGTTTTGCTGTACACAATAGTCAATCTTTTCTTTATATCTAGGAGCAATATCATAGGTTAAATGATGCGGTTTAAGCACGTCTTCTACGATATAAGACAGATCTTTTTCGGTATAAGAATTGTAGTGGGCACCGTTATCAGCTTTAAGCGTTGGGCTTTTGGCTAAAATAACGATTTCATCGCCCGATCCAGAATTGGTTGTTTTAGAAATCTTTATCTCGCTAATAATCCCTTGAAACTCTAAGATTCCGAGATTTGACTGGCTTGATATAGAACCAATTTGAACCGTAATTTTTTTGCCTAAAAATTCTTTACTTTTTTCACCAAACTCAGAAGATTCACTTTCGAAAGTATCCATTCGAAAAACTACTTCCAATATATGATGAGCATTGACCTGTTGGTTCAGATATAAGTGCTTGAAATTTGCTACTTGTTTGCTATCAATATAGATGGATGTTTTAGAAAGTAAAGCCATAGTCTTTTAGGTTTTAGAAAATATCCCAAGTGTTTTCGTAACTAACATCATTGATATCTAATGCTCTTGCTGAAATTGCAATTCTAGTTTTCATAGGTAGCGTGTCTTCTGCATTGAATTCTTCATGATAGCTCACACATATAGCATCATGAAAAGTCATTGTTTTATTGCTTGACATGCTGTCTCTGTTATAGAAAACTACTTCACCATCTTTAAATGTATTGGGCAACACCATCCAAGCGAGAATGTCGGTATTGCTTGTTGACTCGAGCAGCAGATGTATTAAACCTGCACGTGGCAATTCAATGGGTCGACCGTCATGGCCAATACTTTGATTGAAGTCATAAGAGCATTGTAAAACATTCATCTCTTGGTCTTCAATAGTTAATTTTGCTAGAAAGGACATAGTTGCAGTTTTTTAAGTTTTTAATATTCAATTAAAGGGGGTTCGCGTTGTGGGCCCCTTTAATTGAATACAAAGCAATCAACCTATATGGTTTACACCCATTCGTTGACATGCTCTCCATTACCAATGGAAATAGTTTTTGCAGAAATGGTAAAAGATTCTGACATCGGGTTTTCACCAGTAGAATCAAAATTTTCATGGTATCGCACCAAATATCCTTCTGTAAATTTGAGCTCTTTAGCAGTAGCGTCAGTGTCTCTTTTCAAGAAAACTATAGAACCATCTTTGCGCTCAAAGTTGTTGAACATCCAATCAGAAATTGCGGTGTCTGACGTAGATTCAATCTCGCAATTGATACCACGATCTCTTGTGATCGAAGAAGGTCTGCCCGTAGCGTCAGTTTCTTGAAATAATTCATAGTTACAATTCTTCACATTGTACTCATTTCCATTTACTTTTAATATTGCTTTAAAAGACATAATATTAGAATTTTAGTTAATAATTAAGGTATCTGTATATAAAACTTATGCAGTAAGAACGGTCTGTTAGTACAAGCGTTTAAGGGGAATTTCGATCGTTCAGGTTTCGTTTATTTACTAAAGAAAAGACTGAACTCTCGCTTGGCGCTGATCTAACTTTTAATAGTTACTTTTTAATGTGTTTTAGAATTAAAAGGTTAACATCGTAAATCTGTTTTTTTTTGTTAAAAAGTGAAATTATGACTGTAATAATAGCCCGGTGTCAAGAGGTATAGTTAGTTTTCCGCTACCCTATTACAGATAATCACACTATCTTCTTTGATATTATTGGCAGCTACAGTTTTATTAAAATTAATGCGCTTTACGGTGCTCCACCAATTGGGTTTTAAATGAAAAGACCATGAGCAAGGCACTTGCGTCTTTTCGTCTAAAATTTCAATTTCCCCTTCAGGATGTCGTTCATTGTAATCAACAAGAAAAAAGTAAAAAAGTTTACCAAACTCCATTGCTTGGGGTGCTTTTACTCTGAAATTAGTAATGTCATCTTCATCTTCATTTTTACGAAATTCAAAACTGATGACTTTCGGATTTGCTAGCTCTTCTTTAGTGGGGTCTTTTATTTCTTTTCCTAAGGGGTATAGCCAACTATCATAAACCGGTATGGCAATTTCTAAGGCAAATTCATACATTTTATAAATCAACGTTGGAATTATAAATAATAATGCTGATGCTGCGAATAGGTAGCTGAACGAAGGTCTAAAGCGACTAACAATTTGTAGAAAAGCAATAAGCCCTAAACAGGTATAAGCAATTGTAAATAGAAACTCTGGAAAAAACTCAGCACTGTCACTTGATAACTCTGGAAAAAATTTGCGAAGCACGAAAAGATGTAAAATCCCCAAAGCAAAGAACATAAATTGAATACCGTAATAGCTGTTAATCGGAATGTCATTTAAAACTTTGTTTGAACTTAAAAGTGCCGTTAAAGCAAAAGTTAGTAAAACGAATAGGGCATAGCCAATCGCCATTTTTTTGTTTTTGGCAAATAGCTTTCGCAGCTTGGTAACCATTGTCATGATTAAGGTGCCAATAATGAATAACCCTATGTTGATTTTTAGAATATCGTTGTTAATTATTGCATTCATGTTTTCCTGTTCTTTGATTTACAAATAAGTTGAAATGCCCATTATTGGTTCTTGGGTTTCATTCAATAAAAATCCTACCTCACTATTAACCTTTACAATTACTTCGGTTTCGAGTTCTAGGGGTAGGAAATAATTATTAAATATTTCAATGAATTTCATAGCGCCATTTTGCTCTAAATATGTGTTGAGGTTTTCTGTTAATACTGGGCCGACCGTAATTTCTAGTTTCGGCTGTAGTATGGTATAATCTTCACCTTCAAGTACACTATTCACTCCCAATTGAAAATCATCGGTATCCGTTGGTTTGTGGTATGCGTATATTTTTCGAAGATTTTTTCTACTAAAAGTCACCGTTTCCCCTAGTATTTTTTCTAAACATAATCGGGTCAATGCTAAGTCACCCGCAATTTTATGTGCATGGGGTAAAAGTTTGATCAATTGATGTAAGAATGAATCGGGAATGTTGTTTTCTAACTTCCAAAAATTGATTAAAAAGTCATCTTTGAGGTTATAGAAGTTTGATAGTAATACTTTTTCATTCTTTTCAATTTGTAATCTTTGATAAAAGAATTCACTTTCTAGAGGAGCAAAGAATAATCGTGCCTCTTGCTCTTCTTGTTTATCAATTTTTCTTCTTGAGGTGTAGGTCTCCCCAGTTTTGCTAACATGAGGTGTGTGAAACAAGCCTTCAGGTAAGATATCATAAAGTCCGTTTCGTGATAAGCCGATAGTAATTTTGTCTTCATGAAGAACCTCGTCGATATCAACAATATCTCTTCTGTAGGCTCTATTAAAAGTGCCTTTGTTGGTGATGATAAAATCATCAAAAGAACCCTCAGAGTTATCTTCTATTTCAGCGAGTAGGGTTTCTGCCTTTAAGTTGTCAAAGACGGAGCATAATGCGGAGTATATGTTTTCGAGATCGGTTGGTCGCATCAGGGTAAATTTTAATTTTTTGTAATTATTCTTCTTCCGCCAGCGTAGAACCTGTTGGTCCAATAGGGCTCTGAAAGGTCACTGATTTTAACCCCTGGTTTACTGTTACCTCTTCGTGGTGTAGCATTCACAAACTTATGTTCACCCAAATAGATGCCCACGTGGGTAATGGTGTCACCTACATCACCTCTCGCTCTGAAAAAAACAAGATCACCTTCTTGTAAAAATTGCATTCCAGAGAATGTTTCTGTGGCCTCAGAGTCCATTTGATTTTGGGCAGTTCGTTCAATAAACCCTCCATATACTTTTAAGAACAAACGCTGAGAGAACGAAGAGCAATCAATACCAGATTTTGAATCGCCACCATATTCGTATGGAGTTTCCATCCACTCGTCAATAAAGGTATACAGCTCTGTATTTGTAATGTTTTCAGGTGTTGTGCCAATTATTTGAGCGTATTTGCGTTGCAAGGGAGTGATAGTAGGTTCTGATTGAACCACTTCATTTTTTTCTTCAGGAATGTCTTCATAGGTTACCGCAAGTACTTCTTTATCCTTCTTTAAAAAGCCTAAAGGACCTTTCTTATCTTTTTGCAGCTTTTTTTTCTCCTTACTCAGTTTCTTCTCTTGCTTTTCGTTTTCTTTTCGAGTGGATTTTGTTAATTTTTTTCTTCGCTTTTTTTCTTGACTGGTTAATTCTAGCGCAATGTCTTGAACCTTTAATCTTTTACCTTTTATGGGGTTAATTAAAAAATAACCCTCCTCGTACCCGTCTTTTGAAATGACGATTAAAAATTCTTGCTGTGGCATGGCCTCATTGAACGTAAATTGGCCGTTACTATCGGTGCTTTCAACAAAAGCCGTACCCTGAAGTGAAACTATGGCGCCAACTATTCTAGTATTATTCCCTTTCTCAATTATCGAACCTGTAATGATGGTGTTTTGAGCAAAACTACTGAAGCACATGGCGAGCATAATAACCAACACTAAAGTGAGCTGTGTCATTTTGAACCTAGCTTTTAAAGCTGTAAAGTCCTTCTGATTAATTATAGCAGTATGAGTTCTGAAATTAGAATTTGAATACATGATTTTAAAATATTTATAGGAAACAGGTTTCGGTTTTTATCTATATCGTTTTGTATGCTGTTTGACGTAGAGGTTAACATATGGAGTTAATTTTTTTTTACCTGAAGTAAATGTTGATTGACACTCAAGCCATAGAAAAAAGAAAGCGCTAATCGTCAACAATTCTTTGTATAGGGTTCACAAAGAGCAGTTGTCCCTATTTTCAAAGGGTAATTGGTGATGGTTTGTGCCCAAAAAGAATTAGGAATAAAAAACAGGTTTCATGTTAACCTATTTCACTTTCCAAAGAATAAAGTCAAAACAGATTGCTTTTGCGCAATAGGGCATAGTCTTAAAATTTCAATTAATTGTAATGAACACGAATTACTACACGCTGCCTCTTAATACGGGGAATCTTATACGAAGAAAGGTGCATGATACCTGTAATTTAATTCAATCGATTTCACATTATATCCATTTAGTAAATACATCTTATTTCGGGGAATGTGCTTTTGATGAAAGCTTCGGATGTTCAATTTGGTTGGTAGATTTTGATAATTTAAAAAGTACCAATAGGCTGAAAGATTTCATTCAATCATCGCTGTACGAATCGTTGCTAATTCATGAGAAAAGACTAATTAACCAAAGGGTTAATGTGCGCATCAAACAAGAGGAATTACCATCAAATGGAGGGTCAAACAGAATAAAAAAAAGAATCGATATCAGAATAAAGGGCAAAGTGAAAAAGACCAACGAGAGCTTTTCTTATGTGGAGTACTTCTATATCGGACCATTATCCTATTAAAACAATATGGAAACAAATACTAAAGAACATATCAAGAATAGAATGATCAAGAATGCCGCACAAATGTGGGGCGTTCAGGCATCAGATATTGAAACCTCTTTTGACCCTATTGTTACCTTGCTTATAGGTGCATGCGCCGCTGAAATAGAAAAGATAGGCGGCGAAATAGATAGTTCTCAAACGCGAATCACAGAAAAGGTGGTGCAGTTAATGACACCAGAAAATGCCAACGGGCCAAGTTTAGCGCATGGTATTTTATTTGCCGAACCCGATGATGAGTTTACTATTGTAAAACCAGAATACCTCTTCAATTATAGAAAAGAAATTGCTTACAAAAACACCTCACTTCAATATAAAGACCTCTTTTTTTCACCAATTCGTGATTTTAAGTTGGTTGATGCTAGTATTAGTTATTTGGCTACGGGAGATTCGCTAATTGAATTCCCACAAAAAAAGAGCGGACTTAATACCTCCATCGTATTAAAAAAGTCTCAGTTAAATCCTTCTACGTTGTATTTAGGGCTTTCGAGTGCTTTGAGTGAAATTCCAATAGATGGTATCTCCTTGTATTTTGATTTGAAACATGGGGCCAATGAAGCGTTGTTCTATCACCACTTGAGAAATGCTAACTGGTCTACGGTTGATAAAGAAATTAATGTTGTTTCAGGCTTTGAAACTGATGTAGATGTGCAAGCCTCTAAACTTCGAACAATTTTTGAAAACGTATCTGATAAGACCAATACTATAGCTCAACAAATTAGTAGCAGGTATGAAAAACATTATATCACATTACAGGTTGCAAACCCTATTAAAGATTCTGATTTTGAGGAGTTAGATGCAACTTTAGAAAGCAATGGAATTAAAAAAGAAGAAGCCCTGTGTTGGGTAAAAATTGAATTTCCTACGGTGATAAGTAATGAAGTTTTGCGAAATGTAAAATGTTCATTAAACACTTTTCCTGTGGTCAATAGAAAGTTAAATAGCTTTACATATACCATTAAAGAGTTCATCAATATTCTTCCTATTAAAAGTGAAGATCTCTTTTTTGATATCAAGTCTATTACAAATACAGATGGTGATATCTATGCCGTGCGCAATAAAGATGGTTCGCTTACTGAAAAAGGCACTTTTGTATTAAGAGGCAATAGTGTAGCCAAACTAGATAAGCGCAAAGCGCGAGAATATATACTTCACCTAATAGCATTACTAAAAGATGAAAGTGCTGCATTTTCATTTCTTAATAATGATTTTTTACGAGGAAATCTTAAAACTTTGAATCAGGCTACAGCCTTATTAGAAAAAAAGGTACTCGAAGCATCTAACGAATTGCTACATACCAATTACCTTACCTTAAAACCATTTAAATCCACAGAAAATCTATTGGTTGAGTTCTGGACAACGGCGGGTTCAGAAGCAAATAATATAAAATCTGGAAGCAAAATACCCATCTATAAAGGCGTTGGTGTCAAACAAGGCACAAGTCAATTGATTACCACTACGCATGGCGGTAAGAATGATTTAAGCGTACAAGATCGACTTAATTCAACTCGAAGATCGCTACTGTCGAAAGAGCGAATTGTCACCAAAGAAGATGTCAAAGCTTTATGTTTTGAAATGTATGGTGATAAAATTAGTGCGGTTGAAATTCAAAGTGGCTATCAAAAGAATTTAAGCTTGAAAAAGGGACTATTACCCTGTTTAGAAATTGTGCTTTCTGCTAATGAGAGTGCTCAAGTCAATGCAATAGAATGGGAAAGTTTAGGAAGTAATTTGCTGTATTACCTAAAAAAGAAATCGGTGAATGTGTTGCCGTATCGCATAAAGATTATTCACTAAAGTCCATTTTAGATGCAAGGTCATTATGAAGAGATTAAAATTATAAACTAAAAAAGTGTGTCATGAGCAAAAGAAAAAATATATCATCTCATTTAGATAAGTCAGTTATTCAAATGTTTATAGTGGTTTTTTTAATCGCCAATGTCACCTTAGCATTTAAGTATATCAATGATACCCCTTGTGACGAGGTGTTGTTCAGACATTCTGCAAATGCCTATAGGGTAGGGGAGATGATAAAGTTTAATGATGTTAGCTATGGAGCAGAATCATGGAATTGGAATTTTGGAGACGGTTCTGAAATGTCAAGCCAAAAGAACCCCTTATACATCTACTCCGAACCCGGAGATTACGAAATACGCCTTATGGTTAATGGTAAGTGCGAGAAAACTGAAACCATAAGTATTGCTGAAAAACTGGTATTACTTGATACGACGAAGTTGCCAAAATTTGAATTGCCCAAATCAATTACCTATGGTGAGGTGCTTGAAGTAGAAGACCAAACGGCAAATGCTACTTCATGGGAATGGCGTTTCGGAGAAACTGCAGGGGCAAATGCTACTACAAAAAAGGCCAGTTACCTTTATGAAACACCAGGCTTAAAAACCGTTTCATTGATTGTGAACAATGATTTGAATCATATTCGAAAAAAGAAAATCAATGTGATTCCTACTCCTGAAAGTAAAGAAAAAGTAGCAAAAATGAAGCGTCAAAGACGTGATAAAAGATTAGATCTGAACGAAGCACCTAAAGGTTCAGAAGTACTGGCAGAAAAGCCAAGTGGTAAGCCGAGTGCTATGCCTTTTATCACCACCGGAAATTTTGAAAATAAAATAAAAATGGTAGCCGAAGGCAAATTGAATCCGCAAGTGTTTTCTGAGTTCTTCTGTGATGATAAAAATCCGCTAATTGTTGTGAACGGAAGAAATTCAACATTCAATAGCTTTTGTGAAAGTATTAGCGAACAGAAAATTAAAATAAAAAGCTTGAAACTTATCAGAAAATCAGGTTCTAATTGCATCACAAGCTTTGCTGTTGAATATAAAAAATCGAAACTATTCTAAAGTCGAAAAAATCATGAAAACTAAAGATACCAAGCATTACAGAGTAAATTGGATTGATGGAATGAAAATTAATAAAGATCATTTCATTGCCATGGAGAATTCCATTTTAGAAATGGTAAAGTCTTCGGCTCAAAAAAACATCTCGCCCATTAGTTATGGCTTATTACCACAGCAGATTGGTTTAGAGTCTTCTCTTGATCTGGTGATGTCTGTTGACGGACAATCAACTATTGAGGTGGTTTTAAACACTTGTAGAGCGATAACCTTAGGCGGTTATCAAATAGATATTACCCAAGATGCTTTAGGTCTATTAGGAGGTTCTGAGCATATTTTGAGACAACAATATGTTGTCAATGATGATGAAAATGAATGGTACGTAGTGTTGGCGGTCGATCCGTTTAAAAGAGTGGAGGCCGGAAATAGTGATGCTGAAGAAGAGCCACCACGTCGCCCCTATGTATTGGCAGGCTACAAACTACATATTTTATCCAAGAATGAGACTTTAGATCACGAGTTTGGGTTACACCATATCACAATCGGAAAGATAATTCTCGAGAATGGTAAGCCAGCTGTTGCAGCAGATTTTATTCCACCTTGTAGAACGATTCAAAGCCACCCAGACTTACAATTCACTTATGCGGAATTGGGTTCTTTCTTGAATCAAATGGAATCATATTCCTTACATATCATTCAGAAAATATATCAAAAGAAACAAACCAATGATTTGGCAAATATCGCCCTGTATATTTCAGAACAGGTGATGCGAAATCTAAATGCCAATATTACAGAATTTCGTTTGGTTGATCGCTACGGGCCGCCAATCGGAATGATATCAAAACTGGTAAGCTTAGGACGTGTAATTAAAAGTAGTTTAGACGTTTTTGTTGGCGTAGGAAAAGAAAATTTCTTGAATTACTTAACCAACTGGTGCGACCTTAATCAAGGTGCTTTTGAGAACGTTTTAGCAGACACTATTGAATTGAAATATAGCCATAATGATATCAACTTGTCTTTAGAAAAGGTGTCTTCTTTTACCAAGCTGATGTTGTCTTTGTTTAAAAAATTAAGCGAATTGGAATATATCGGTAAAAAAGAAGATTCCGGAATATTTGTAAAAGAAGAGTCCGTTGAACATTCAGAACAAAAGGGGAGAAGAAGCTTCCTGTTAGACTAAACGAAATGATGTATATAAGATGCTGCAAATAGCATTAAAAGCATGAGAACCTTAAAATATTACAATTATGAAACCAACAAATAGTAAAGAAAGAAGAGTTAGTTTTTTAAAATTTTTGGCACTTTTTATAGCCACTGTGGTATCTATTCAAGCAGCGGTATTTTTTAATTATTCAGTGCCTAAAAAAGAGAATGCCTTACTTCGACAAAGTAATATGGAAACCGAAATAGAAAGAGATTTTCAAAAGAATTTCTTCGCTGAAATGCGCGGACTTAAAGGACTGATTGATTCGATGGATATTGAGGGGCAAAATGTTTCTTATCAAAAATCATTGATCAGCGGTAAAATTGTTGATTTACAAAAAAAGATTCCGCCGAAAGATTCTACCTATCTCTATGATATGCATATGGATGTAATTCAGCTTTATGTTGAGCTTCAAACAGCTAAAGAAAAACTGTTGGGCTTAAAAGATGCCGAATCAACTATTGATGAATATAAAACAGCATTTAAAGACTGTCAAGAAAATGTGAAGCAGTTAGAGCGCGAACTTTATATTGAAAGGAGATCGAACTAAATCGAACTCCTTTCAATATGCTAATTTTTGAAGACTAAATGTTTTTCTAGAAGCTCACCGATGGTAATCATAACAATATAGTAGTCGCTTACCAAATCGCTCATATTGATTTTAGGGTCATTTTGATAAATAGTTTTTTGCTTCATTAGGGTACCATCCATTCCGAATATGCTGACGGTTCCGGTAACGTTTTCCGTTAAAAATTCAGAATCGATGATTAATTCATCAATAACAGGATTCGGAAATAAAACAATAGTATTGTTTGCTGTGGTGTCGGTATTGGATTTTTCTTCTTCTTCAATTACCTCTTCTGTCTTTTCTTCCTCTGGTAATTCTTCTTCTGCTGCCCAAAGAATTGCTTCTTGAATCATTGTTTTAAAATCTTCGTTGCTTTCATAGTCAGAACCGTTATGACCCAAAGCAGTATAGAAAGAACGACCGCCATCAAACTCTTTATACCAAGTAACAGGCCGCGCGGCATCGTAACTGAAGCTACCAGTTTCTTGAACGCTTAAAAGATCAATGTTGCCTTCATAAAGATATCCGCCGTTACGCTCCCAGTAATAATACTCATCGCTTTTATTCCATGTGGTGCCCAAATGTGCTATTGCCGGGTGATCGCCTACAATATCAATAACTCCACTTGTATTATTTGCCGTGTGATACGGATTCACCTGTACAATTGCACCAACAAGGTCGTTATACCAAGGCCAGCTTCCATTTCTGTAGGTGTCAGTAGCAGAATGAATACCCACAAATCCGCCGCCATTTCTAATAAAATCTTCAAAAGCTGTTTCTTCAGAAGGTGTCAATAAATTTTCTCCGGTAGTATTTAACCAAACAACAACATCATAAGTGGCTAAACTATCAGCTTGAAAGATGTCGCTCGTTTTAGAAGCGGTAACTTTCCAATCTAAATTTTCTCCGAATTCCGTAATCATTGCGATACCAGCATTAATCGAATTATGACGGAAACCTGCCGTTTCATGAAATACTAATACACTAGTTTTTGGTTCTACTGGAATTTCAATTTCAGACTCAAGGGGAATAGCAAGGGTTTTATTTCCTTCAGTTGCTGTTCTTACTGTAATAATTAGTTGCTCTTCAAATACATCGGCTGTAATCTCAGACATAGCATATGGCAAATTGCAATAGGTTGACCAGGTATTTGAAAGGCTGTGATAGGTAGTAATATCATTCAAAGGAGTTTCATTTTTGAACCCCCCGACGATATAGATGTTATTTTCAAAAACTGTAACACTCGATTGAAAATTCGTTCGAGGCTGAGGTAAATCCGCTTGAGCGGTCCAACTATCCAAGGTATAATCATAAACTGCAACATTAGCATAGGTTTGTGCCATAGTATCGGTGTTATTTTCACCACCTAAGGCATATATTTTACCAGACATGGTAACCGCAGCTAAATTATGGCGAGGGTTTGGTAAGGCTGCTGCCGGTTGCCATACTTGCACAGAATCAGCGAGATTTAAAATGTAATGTTCGGTAGAGGTGCTTAAAGAATCTCCTGAAATTCCACCGAAAATGTGAATTCTTCCTTCGTTATACGCTGAGGCTGCAGCATAAGTTGCTTGGGGAAGTTCTGGGCCTTCAGACCAAGAATCAGTAAGCGTATTATAAATAAGAACATCGTTAGTAGCTACCGAAATAGAATCATGTTGAAGTCCACCAAGTACCCAAATTTCATCTGCCACGGCAACGGCGCTCCATTTTGAAAGCTTTACCGGAATTGCTGCTGCTGTTTCCCAAGTATCAATTAATGGGTCATATATGGCGGTAATTGTCGCTTGAGTAGTATCAGCTGCAGTGCCAAATACATATAACTTTTCATTGGCTTTTATGCCATTAGTTTTATTGGTTGGAGTAGGAGCGGCAGCCAGTTCTTTCCAAGTACAATCAGCATCTGGAAGAACAGGTTTGAGCTCATAAATTTCAAGCGCTGATATTTTTGGTTGATCAACAGAGGCTCCAAAGTCAATATTTAGAATGCCGTCGACAACAGTAGTGTTAAACGTTTTTATGATAGCAGTCATCGCATCTTTTTCTGCGCTCATGTCATAAGCTACCAAAACAGAATCTCCTTCAATAGCAACATCAAATACACGTTTACCAATTCCGTCTTCACCACCTCCGGTAGCACCCCAATACAACTCGGCAAAATGCAATATTACTTCATAATCACCATCTGGAACTGGAATAGAATATCCGAAATTTTGTAACCTACCATTTGTAGTACGTTCTGTAATGTACAGCGAATCTTGTGTGGTTTCTTTAAAATCTTCAATGTTGGTATTGGCGTATGATTTACTACTGCCCACGTAAAGCGTGTCAGCAACAAAAATAGAATCGTTGTAGACTACCTTTTCACCACCACTATTGATGCGTAAAATGTAGGGCGGAATGGTGTCGATTTCTGCTTCAATAATTTCAAAATTTACGGTGTAGGGTGCTCCCGCAATGCCTGCGCCATTATCTTCGGTATAGGCCGTGGCAGTAATGGTATTTGCACCGATATCAGCATTCCAAGGGCGGTAATCATTATCGTCGTTAGCACCTATGGCATATTCGATCAAGTTTTCAGTATGATAATTTTGTTGACCTTGATAATCGAAAACCACGCTTTCAGTACTATCGCTTGCATTCGCTCGAATATTTAAATTATTCGTGCCAATTGCTGAAAGTTCAAAAACACTACCCTCGGTGATATCGCTAATATCTTCATCGGTATCAGCATTAATTAGGGTGAGTGAATTTATGGTAGGCCCAATAGGTGGTACTTGAATATCGTCTTCAGTGAAAGTTATAACGATTTGATAAGTAGATAAAAGCATGCCTTGCCCTTGGGGCAACGAATAAGCAGAACCCATGATGTTATAGGTTTTGGCTTCTGGTACCCAAATGTTGTAATCTTTATTGGCGCTTCCGAATAATGCAAAAGGTTCATTAGCTTGAGCGCCAACAATAGCTCCGTCTAAACGAAAAAGGATACTTCCAATTTCACCACTAACATCTGCTCTAATATTTAATTTGTCAGTTTCAAGCGCTGGAATGTGAATAGAGTCTCCATGAGATAACACTCCTATTTCAGTGTCTTTTTCGGCGTTGATTAATGTAAATGAGGTAATTTGTTGTGCTGTTACAGCTTGATATGAACAAAGAATTGCACATACCATAGCATACTTTTTAAGTATGTTTTTCACGTCTTTTGACCTTTAAAATTAGTAAGTTCATTATTTAGGGTTACCCAAAATTAGAACGAATAATTTGAAAACGGAAATATTTTTTCTTTTTATAACTTATTGGTTTATAGTTTATGAGGTAGATTATGTAGTGTATTACTTTACTTGTTGCAAATATTTTGAAACAACTTTTTCCATGGGAGCCTTTTGTTCTATTGCTTTCTGGGTAAAATCAAACAAACTTAAAGCACGATCTAAATTTTGATTCTCATAACTTACTTTGTAGTATAAATTATTATTCAAAAAATCGGTTAGGGCTCGAATTCCATGTAAGAAAGGCATTAAGATTACTCCCGCTGGAATTGATTTTAGCTCATCCTCACTCAAAAAAGCTTTATTTGAGAAAAGCCCTTCGATAAAAGCCTCGAAAATAGACATACGAAAGTTGATTTTAGCATGGTTTTGCTCATCCTCAGCGGCGGTGTTTACAAGGGTTCTAACGGCGTCGCCTATGTCATAGTGAAAATACCCTTTCATGATGGTGTCTAAATCAATCAAACATAAGGCCTTATTCGTTGTTTTCGAAAATAAGATATTGTTTAACTTGGTATCATTATGACAGATACGATGGGGTAAATTTTTAGGGAGGTCTTGAATTTCCTCTAACATTTGGTGTGCCAATAAAATACCTTTTTCGGCAGTATTTTTAGTTGTTTGTGTTGCCCTTGCCACAGCCGCTAAGAATTGCATTTTACGAAATTCCAAATCATGGAATTTGTAAATAGTGTCTACATATTGATTGTTCTTTTCAGAAGCTAAGAGCACATGAAATTTACCAATGATTCGACCAGCTTCGAATGCAATTTTTGGATCTTCGGAAGTATTATAAGTGACGCTATTCGGAATATACGTCATGACACGCCAGTACCCGGAGGGTAAAGAGGCATACATTTTTCCTGATGTAGCGGAAATCAGTTTTATACGCGTATAAGAAGCACCTTTTAACTTTTTGAGTGCACGATCAAGATTGGTCATCAGTCCCTCAACATTCTCAAACACATTTTGATTAATGCGTTGTAGAATAAACTCCGGATGATCAGCCGCACGAACAAGAAAGGTGTCATTAATCAAGCCCGATTGCAGCGGATTGAAAAAATACTCTTGTGGTGATAACTTAAACTGTTTTAAAATATCACGAAGTTGTTCTAAAGAATAGTTGCCTAAATCTTCGGCCATAAGGGCGAAATGTACTGATTTTTGTCGGTCTTATCTTGTAGGTTTTTCATGGCTTTCTCCTTATCACTTGCATAGGTGACACCAAACCATTCTCCTCCAGAAGGTACCAATTTTACAGCAACTTCATTTGCCTGAAGCATTTGCTGAATGGTAATTGGTAAATAAAGTTCGCTGTTGGCAATACGCTCTTCATCTTGTAGAAATAACCGAAATTCAGATTCAATTTTATCAAAAATAGAAGGCTTACAAACCCAGAAATTCATACTAACCTGCTCATCGCCAGTATAGGTTTTGCCTGAATGATGGTCAATAACTGCATTATCTTTAGCTTCAAGTTCTAGTCGTTCTTCAACCGAAGTTAAGTTATCGCCCTCAACCATACATACCCCTCTTGAAACTGAACCGTGTTCTGATAAGGTGTCTTTTAGGGTATAGCCTAACAAGGCGTAGGTATTATCAGAAGGATGCGCTTGCATGAATTTCGCTGCATTTTCATAAGCAGATTGCCCATAAAAATCATCGGCATTAATAACGCCAAAAGGTCCGTTAATCACATTTCTAGCTGTCCAAACCGCATGAGCTGTTCCCCAAGGTTTTTTTCGCTCTCCCTCAAAAGTAACTCCTTCAGGTAAATCGGTTTTTTCTTGAGCTAGTACATCAAGCTTTACATTTTCTGGTAAACGACCAGATAGATGATCTTTCAGAAAATCAACGTTTTCTTTTTTGGTAATCACCACAATATGGTCGAAATTATTTTTAATAGCATCATACATGGCAAATTCCATAAGAAATTCACCAGCTGGCCCAAGGTCATCAAACTGTTTCAATTTTCCGTATCGGCTACCACTACCAGCTGCCATTAAAAGTAAAGTCATAGTTTCGTTATTTTAAGGTGTAAAAATAACGGTTTGGACTTAATTGAAAAATGGTTTTTTGTGAAATAAATGATTAAAACAATATGAACTAAGAGTAATAGCTATACCAAAGTTAAAAGCTATGTGTAAGAGAGGTGTTGAAAATTTACAGGCTACTGCTTTTGTTTTGATGATAGGTGGTCTGGTCTATTAAAAGACATTATAATGTCTTGAGGTATTTTTCAAATTCATTTAATACGGTGCCTAAATTTTTTCTTCCAAAGCCTACGCGTATATATTTTCCTTTGTAATCAAACATTTCGGCAGGTAGGGTCATAATTCCGGTTTTTTCTACAAGTTTATTACTAAAATCTAAAGTTGAGGTATCTAAATTCAGTTTAACAAAAGCGGTGGAGCCAGCCTTAGGGGGTATGAAAGAATCTATGATTTCATTACGTTCTGTAAATTCACGAAATAGTGCTACGTTGTTGGTGATTTTTTTCAAATTCGGAGTAAGAAATTCTTCAATATGGTTGAGTGCAATCAACGATAAAACTTCACTGGTAGCGCTGTTACAAATACTTAAATAGTCTTTAAAGGCAACCACCTTATTAATGAAAGCTGTATCTGTAGCTACCAACCACCCTATTCTTAGCCCTGCCAGTCCGAAGGTTTTTGACGTTCCCCATAAACTGATTCCTTTATCATATAAATCTGAAATTGGAGGTAACTCTTCAGTACCATTCATAATTAGTTTATGATACATTTCATCAGAAAAAATATAGAGGTCATTTTTTTGAGCAATGCTTACTATTTCTTGTAATTGTGTTTTCGTTAAATAAGCACCCGTTGGATTATGTGGGAAATTTAAAACGATTAATTTAGTGTTTTTTTGAATTAGTTTTTCTAAATCGATGGGGTTAAATTCCCAATTTTCAGAATTCGGTTTCCAGTATGATATGTCACATCCAATAGCATTTATTACTTCGGATAAAGATTGATAACCAGGTGAAATAGAAATTGCATGATCATCAGAATTTAACAAAACATTCATTGCAATAAAATTAAGTTCACCGGGTGAAGCAACCACTACGTTATCAATATTATCGGTAGCGTAGTGATGAAGAATTGATTCTCTTAATAATGGGTCTCCCTTACTTTCAGTATATCCAAGTTTTAAATTTTCCCAAAGATTTAATTCGTTTTTATTTGCGAACAATAACACCGTTTTTAACTCGTAACCGTCACAATCAGAACTAGATAGTAGATGCTTGGCTGTAAATTCGTGTTTTGCAAAATATCGTTCTAGTTTAAAATTTTTAATGCGCATTTGGTTCTTCTTTTTGCAATGGTTCGGTATTACAGGTTAAACTAAGAATTTGAAAGTAAATTGCGGAAAGAGTGTTTACCCAAACCGCTATTGCTTCAATATATTATGAAATAGGCTTTATTTTATGGTTTTCTTCATAAAATGCCTGATTTTACTAATAATTTCATGTCCATCTTCTTCTAATGCAAAATGCCCGGTGTTGTATATGTTATAGTCTATATTTTTCACATCTTTTTTAAAGGCTTCAGCTCCACTTTCAGGAAAAAATTCATCGTTTTTACCCCAAACAATTAGTAATGGAGGTTGATTATCTCTTAAATACTGCTGCCATTTGGGGTATAATTTGATGTTGTTTTGATAGTCGTAAAACAAATCAAGATTAACCTTGTGTGCATTGGGTCTAGATAATCTATGGTAATCTAAATACCAAGTATCCGGATTTACATTTTCTGGGTTTCGAGTGCCATGCGTATACTGCCATTTTAAACCTTCTAAAGAGAAAGCTGGTACTAGAGCATTTTCTGTTACCTCGTTTCTATTCGCCCAAAATCTTTTAATGCCTTCCCAGGCCTCACCTAATCCTTCTTCATAGGCATTGCCGTTTTGATTAATTATGGCGATCACTCTTTCTGGGTGTGCGGTGGCAATTCTAAAACCGATGGGAGCACCATAATCTTGAATCATTAAAGCAAAATTGTTAATGCCTTTTAATTCTAAAAATGAATTTATGGTTGCAGCAATATTATCAAATGTGTATTCATAATCATTGGCGGACGGAAAATCACTATTACCAAAACCTGGATAATCAGGTGCAATTAAATGAAATTCGTCTGATAGTTGATTCAGTACTTTTCTATATTGATGTGAAGAAGATGGAAAGCCATGCAAAAGAACAAGGGTTGGTTTATTCACATCTCCTGCTTCTCTGTAAGCTATGTTTAGACCATTAATACTTAAGGTTCTGTAATGTATTCGATTCATTTTGTTATTATTGTTCATGGTTACTTTGTCATTTGTTTTTAAGGTGCTTGGTTTTTCTTGACAGGCCGTAATTAGTGTCAGGGCCAACAGGTAAATAATATTTATTTTTTTCATGGTATTTAATAATTAGAGTTGTCGCTCAGATGCTTTTATTTTTAAATCATTAATGCTAGCATAGCGCTTTTGCATTAGTCCATTTTCATCAAATTGCCAATTTTCATTGCCATAAGCTCTGTACCATTGACCTTCTGAATTTTGATATTCATATTCGAATCTTACAGCGATGCGATTATTTCTAAAACCCCAGAGTTCTTTTTTAAGCTTATAATGATGTTCGTTTTTCCATTTGTTTTTTAGAAACTCTTGAACCTCTTTTCGTCCATGAATAAAACTGGTTCTATTACGCCATTCTGTATCTTCGGTATAGGCCATAGATACCTTCAAGGGGTCTTTGCTATTCCATGCGTCTTCTGCCATTTGCACTTTTTGTTTTGCCGTTTCTTCATTGAACGGTGGTAGTGGATGTTTTTTCATAATATTGCTATTAATTACCGAACATTCGGTAAAATTTATAATTAAATGTTTTACGCTTTTAAATAATGATGTTCGATATTTTTTAAGGTGTTTTCGAAAATTGTAATATCACCTAAACCTTTGGTAACAATTAAACTACCTTGAATCTCGATCAAGACTTGCATGGCTTTTTGTTCAGCTTCTTGCGGCTTGAAGTTTAAGGCCACTCCGATTTTTTTAAAAGTAGAAAGCCATTCATTCATACCTTTATTTATCTGTTCTTCAAATAATTCAATACCAGCCTGCATTGATAATGCTCGAAAAACACAGGTGTTATTTCCGCCATCATATAATGTTCGAATTTGTGACAAACCATTTTTTAATCTGATTTTTGGTTCAAAGTCATTGTTTAATAAGGCTTGAAACACATTGTCATTTACCCATTCATTAATATAATTTAATACCGCATCTGCCATTTGTTGTTTTCCATTCGGAAACCTATGGTATAAGCTTGCTTTTTTTAAACCAGTAGCCTCAGATAACTCTTGTAGGCTAGCCCCTTCATATCCTCTAGATCGAAAGACTTGCGTTAAACCTATTATTATTTCTTTGTCTAAAACTTTTTGTGGTCTCATAGTGCAAATATAGATAAATAAATATAATTACCAAACGTTCGGTAAAATACTAAGTATTACACTTCTCTTCTTATTGCCAACATTTAAAGGTTTATAAATACAATAACAGAATAGCTGTATCTGAACAAATATAACAGTTAACATCAAAACTATATTTAGGGCCAAATCTACTAAACGCTCACGGTCAAAAAAATGTGCAACATAAACATCTTCATTGATTTTCATTAGAATTTAGGTACTATGCAAGGTTGGTTATTTTGAGGTATTTGATAGATTCATCACATATTATATAGTGTATTGTGTGAAAAAAGTTATGCGCGTATTTTATTGATACCAACAAGTTAATCACATTCATGTAGGTGAAATTGTCATCAGAATGAATACAACTAAATGAGGATTAAAATGGAAGTGGTTTGTAGCTCAACCAAAAATCATTATTTAAACCAAGGCATAAGCAAAATTGTTATGATAGATTTTGTAATGCTTCAATAATATCATCGGGTTCAGAGCGCGTTCTATAATCAACATTTACGTAGCTCCACTTCACTTCGCTGTCTTTTCCTATTATAAATGTTGCTGGTATAGGCAAAATATTACTGTTGCCATTATTAATTTTTTCTAAATCAAGTTTGCGATCAACTCGCATATGTTCTATTAAAAACCCCGGTACCTGCCAAGCGACACCATATTGCAGTGCTACTTTTGCATCTTGATCAGACAATACTGTAAACTCCATATTACTAATTTCATCATTGGTTAATGAACCATCTGGTACTTGTGGGCTAATAGCAACTAAGGTAGCACCTAAGGCATGAATTTCATCTAGTTTTGCTTGTAAGGCACGAAGTTGTAAGTTGCAATAGGGGCACCAATTACCTCTGTAAAAAGTAATTACTACAGGGCCATTTGCTAATAAAAAATCTAGTGAATTGGTTTTGCCTTCGGCGTTTGGTAATTCGAAATTAGGAGCATGCTGGCCTATTTTTATCGCATTTTTTCCTAGTTGAAAGTCTTTTGCTTCTTTAATGATTTTATCAACGCCATTCATAAATTCAGGATTGGCTTTTCGCCCTGATTTTATTTTTACATCAGTTAATGCTCTTAATTTTTTCATATAATCTCATTAATTAATTTATGATCGAGTAGGGGGTGACTTTTCTATCGAAAATAGTCTTTTTGATTTCAATTGATGTATTGAATATCAAAGAACAAATTTTTGTCTTCATCTAACAAATAAATGGAATGATAAAAAGTTCTGGTTTTGTTATTTGTCGGATTTATGTTTTCTGAGTAGCAAGCAGCAACATTTAGTTTTTCAATCACTAAGGTTTTAAAAATATCACATTTGTAATTAGTATCATTCCAATATTTAATGTTCTCTGAAATGAACTGCTGTGTTTTTTTAGGTAACTCGCTATAGCCAACCCAAGTTTGTAGTGTAATATCGTCTACGCCTTCGCAAAAAAGGTTTTTATTCCACTGGTTTAATTCAGATTTTTGATGTATTTCATAAACTTTAGCGCAATAGGTACCTGGTAGACAGCATTCATTTTTTAAGACTGATTTTAGTCTTTCAGGTATCTTTTGTTCTCTTCGATATTCACATGAAATCAAGACAAATAATGTAAAAATGAAACTTGTAATTTTCAATTGAAGATGATTCTATTATAATTAACGATAGATTTTTATTTCAAAAAGTTTAAAAACAACATTTTCGATATGAATTAGGTTAACTGAAAGTTTTTGATAACAATGAATTAAACGTTGGTTTAGCAAAAGGTGTTTTTTCGGGTGGTAATTCAAGTTTTTTTCCAAAGAATCTATTTTTTCGAATGATTCCGTTCTCATTGGTATGCGTTTTCAATTTTCATTTATCCAATTTAGAAAATCTTTGAATATATCATCCCAATGATCTTCAAACTTTCCGTTTTGTAGTTCTTTTCCAAATAAGTGATCTAGGTTTGGATATACTTTAAATGTTAGATTATTTTTTTTGTGTCTAATAAATTCCACGGGAATTAAGTAGGCTGATTCTAATGCAACGGCTTGATCTTTTGTTCCTATTGCTACGTATATCGGATTTGATATTTGTAATAAATTATCAATGGGGGGCTCAGAAAAAGAACTCCACCGATTGTAGCTGTTTGTTTCGCCTTCCCAGAACTTATTTGTTGCGTGGGGGTTTTCCATAATTTTTTTAAATTCCTCAAGAATGGAATTGATTTCTCTCTGAGCTTCTTCTTCACTAATAAGCCCTTTGTCCACTTTTTTTCTTGTAAACGTAATAAAATCGATAAGTTGTGTGTTTCCGCCACCAGACCAATACCCAAAATGAGTGACCTTAGAATTAATTGTACCTAATTTGGCAACAACATCACTTCCTTCTGAGTGCCCAAGCGCAATTATTTTTCCAAATTTATTTTTATGAATTTTGGTTAAGTCTTTAATTACTTCATCGGCCTGAAAGGCTCGATAACTTAAGGTTTGATTTTTGAAGTATGATTCAGGAATTGGGAATTCCTCATCCATTTTAGTAAGGAACGGAAGCCCTTTTTTAGAAATGACAACAAACAAATAGTTATCAGGTAATAAGCTAAAATCAAGAGGTATTACCGTGCCAATATAGGTTTTTCCATCTTCTTCCATTGTTTGGTACAGAGACTTTGCTTTTGAACCTTGTAGGTAAAGAATCACATTCTCAGTTGAATCTATACTTTTCTTTGAATACGTGTGATAATGTATAGTGTCGTTAGTAGTTATTACAGCATGATGTTTGAATGCTTTTAAATACTTTGTTCTTTGCCCAAAAGAAACAAAACTGGTTATAGTGCATATTACAATAGTTACTGCTAACTTCATGAAACAATTTTGTTTTGTATTGATGAAACGACCTTATGGAAATGTTGAAATATTAATCGCCATATCCTTTTTTTTAAGGTATGCGAATGGTGTCTTTTAAACACAATTGTAAAATTATCTTGTTTGTTTTTTATATTCCGTATCGGTAATGGCCTATTATTTTAAAGTTAAATAAACAATCTTCTAAAACTTGTCCGCCGCCAATATTATGTACTATTAAATTCCGTTTTCCGTCTTTTGATTTTTTGTTTACCACAATACCAATGTGGGTTATGGCTCCACCTAAATTCCAACAAACGATATCACCAGGTTTGTAATCGAGAGCTATTGTCGATACTGTTTTATGTGCACCTTTTCTATTAAAAAAGGTCATTAAATTAGGTACTCTTCTATGATCAATGTTTTTGTCGGTTGATTTAAGGCCCCAAATTTTCGGATACGAACTAAAGTTGGCTTTCATATCTTCGTGAACTTCTTGCTGTAAGTCAATTCCAATTTTTCGGTATGCACGAATCACAACATCAGTACATACCCCTTTGTCACTTGGTATATCTCCATTGGGGTAATCAATGGAAAAATAGCTTGGGTCATAAGTTACTTTTTGTTTTGTCAATTCAAGAGCACTTTCTGATAAATCAATTTGTTCAATTACTGTTTGAGCAAAACATAGATTAAAGCTTAAAAATAGTATTAGTAGCAGTGTTTTTTTCATAAGCATGTTAACTGTTTCGCTAGGGTATGTTGTTGCGGTTTGTTCTTTAGATAATTTACCCTAAGTTAAAGATAAGTTATTGCGTTCAAATTAGGTTTAGAAAGTAACCTAGCCCCATATTTTAGCTCCTTAACTATTCTCTGTATTCAAAATCTATTTTGAATAACTCTGGATGATTTTCAGAGTATTTTATGGGAACAAACTGCCCAACGTTATATACACCATGGTAGTCAGAAATACGTTGTATAATTTCTTGATCATTATCGAAGTATCTGATCGTGGCATAAGTTCTTATTCGATTACTTTTATTACGACTAAATGTTTGAACTTGTTCTTTTCCAATTATTTCAGCCAGCGTAGAAACTGATGCCTGTTGGTCATAAAATTCATTTCTTTTAAATGTAAGAACATAAACTATTGCCAAAGCTAAAAGTAGTGAAGGAATGTAGAATTTTAAACTTTTCACTTCATACCATTTATGATCATTAGGACTATCAATAAAGCTCATTAAAATGAAAATGATAGCCACGACTGAGATTGTACCTCCAATTAAATCATTCCAAGATTTGTACCCATAAGAATTATAGACAAAAAGATAATAACCTACAGCCAGTACTAGCAGTTGAATAAGTAACCAGATGATTTTCCAGTTTTTAGAAAGTCGTTTAGGATAGAATGATTTCATTATTAATTTAGCAGTTCGGCTATTCGTAGTACCATCGCCAACTGATATTTACTTTTTTTTAGGTACAAAGGGAATTTTTTGTTTAGTTATTTTTCGGTTCAGGTAAACTTCTTAGAATATCAAAATATATGATTAAATGTAACGAATCATTTATGGTATTTTTTACTTCATCAAAAGCGTTGGTCGTTGTAATAAGCATTTTTTTAATGTCCTTACCCGAACTATTAATGTCAATATTAATAGCGACTCTTGCAGAATTTGGGAATTTATCATAATTATAAAATTTTGATGGTTTTTGATGGCCGAAAATGCTAGACATAACTTTTTTCAAGTCGGTAATAGGATATTTTTTATCAGTAAAAATGGAATCTTCGGTAATCACCATAACTTCACTTCTTTTGATCAAAGTTGGTAGGAATGGAACAATGTTCTTTGTTTGATTTCCTTCTATAATCTTGAAGTAAGGTACATTTTTTCTATAATCAACATCTGGGGTCATTTGAACTAAATTCAAATAATTAAGACTTGTTGTATCTAAGTCTATGGGTACTAAGAATGACTCGTTCTCGAATGCACTTTTTGACGGATAGTACGATATTTTTTGCTGATTTGTTTTAGACTTACAGCACATAAATGTAATAAGCCCAAGTATATAAATTGATATTTTTAAAGGCATGCAATGGTCTCATCTAGAATTAGTGCGGCGCAAAAATTAGACGTAATTTTTGCTAAACGCTAAGTAAGGCTTTTGTTTTTCACAAGGTTAAAGCAATATCTTAACGATTTTGCAGATTTCATAAAAGTACACAAACCTTTTAATTAAGTCTGTATCTCGTATTGTGTTTAGGATTGCTGCAACTAGTTATTTTGCGGCACTATTAATGTGTATGATTATCGGGTTAAGGCCATCTTCGTTTCTTTTAGAGCGACCAAATAAGCCAACGGTCAGGTCATCAGGATAATCTGTGCTCATTTCATCTGGATTGACATAAGTATACATACCATACCCATGCCCTGAAACGACCCAACCTTTTGTTTTATTTAGAGATGTTACGTTAAAATCTCCTGCAAGACCTCCGGCACTAACTGGCCCAAATTCTTTCATTAATCTTATAGATTCTTGTTGAACGTTTTCAATTTTGCTGATATCGTCGAAAATGATGTAAGTTCCATTTTTAAATAACACCCAATCTTGAAATTTAGGGTTTATAGCGAGTCGAACATTATCTAGTAAGGTATTCGGAGTTTCCAACACATTTTCTATTTCAATTTTTGAATTCTTTATGGTGTCTTTTTTTTCGCCACAACTAAGGGCCAGCACTAATAGAAAAACTAATAAATTTAATTTGCTCATAATATTTTTTATAACTGGCCAAGGCAGGTGGGGCAGTTAATGAGTGCTTATTTTTTCGTCAAAGCTTTTATCCTATTTTTCAGCGTTATTTTTTCTCTTGTTTTTACCAAGTTCGTGAAAATGTATAAATATGTTGTTCGTTGAAGATTTATTATCGACCGGTAATTTTGTCCATATCATACGGGTGCTATCAGGTTTTTGGGTTAAGTCAACCCTTCTATATTCTGTTATAAGTCCGATGATGGTATCACTATTATTTTTAAACTCGAAATCAATAAAATTCTTGTTCTTAGATTCAAAGACGATAACTTCTTTTTTATCCCTATACTTATTTACAAATTCAACGGTTAATTCCCTCTCTCTAATGGCTCCTTTTAGAGAGTGATCTAATTCTGAATGTAGCGTTATACGCCCTTTAATTAAACTGTCTGGTAACATTTCAGCTTCAAAATCATAGAAGTTGCTATTAGTTAAATCTAAAATACCATTCTTAAATATTTTACGATTCCAGCTAATAGAATCTCCATATTCAGATATGTATAATTCAACTTCACTGGTTGTTTGTCCATTTTCGTCTACATATCTGACCCATTTCTTATCGTAATGCGTTAATTCGATTTTTTTTGAAGATATAGTGTCTATAACGGTTGTGTCAATTTTTGTTTCTGAAACGGCATCCTCTTTAGAGTCAGAGGTTTCTTTGCAATTCCAATGAATAGCAAGTAGTATAAGTAAAAATGTTAGGTTTAATAGTTTCTTCAAAATATTAGATTGCGGTTACGATTTTGGCTAAGTGTAGTATTGAGAATAGATAATTGTTGATATATCTGTAGACGTCTCGCCTGTGATTGTTCATTAATTTATCTTTCTTTTTTAATGGTCTAGGTTGCGTAGTATTATTACAAATTCAAACTTTAAAGTAGAACTAACAAGGGTAAATTCAAAATTTTTGTTGTGTTTGTCGAAGAATTCTCAGTCATTTAACGAAGCTTTGACCCTATTTGCTATAGCAATTATTACTACAAATATTTTATTCTCATACAAACTTTTTCATTTTTGAAAGAACTTCTGTCTAAAATTCAACAGAACGATTTTCCTGTTTTATTATTAACCCAAAGTAATGGACGATCGGTTATTATATACAGAAAATATTAGCCGGCATAACTACCTTTAAAATAGTTGGCAAAAAACTTATACATAGTTTAGTTTGAATTTTTCTTTAAAAAATTCTCATGGTGTTTTGCAGCTTGTAGTGCCCATTGTTCAGGGCGTTCGCCGAAACATTCTAAAATAGCATCAACACCAATAATCGTTCCTTTCGCTAATCTGCCCAGTAAAGCAATGGGAATTTTCTTGTGTATATCATCAGATATTAAATATCCGTTTTCATCAGTTTCAATACCAAGGTCGTTATGAACAGCTTGCATTATGTTATCTGAAAGTAAATGCTGAACAAGTGTAGATTGCACGGCTTTTATTTTGGGCGAATCTAAAACCGAATCTATCATCAAATTAGCATTGATTGATTTTTTTTCTTTGTTAAAATTCCAACCATCGTGAGTAAGTTTTATATCTGGATTTTTGACAAAATCTAAATTTAGAATTCCAATTTTAGAAAGTGCTAATAACTGTTGAATACTTTCAACAGGCGGGCCGTAAGAGTATCTTTTAGTAGATTCATCAAGAGCTATTATTTCAGCAAAGACCTTATCAGAACACTCATTAAAAGATAAGGTTTTATACAAAGAAGGTTGGCAATGTCGCCAAACTTGACCCACACAAAAATCTAAACTAAATGACTTTTCTCCTGTGGCCATAGCTACGTAATCTCGCATGCTTGCTTCGGCAGATTGTTTGGTAGAATACAATAATTGATGCTCATACGTCTGGTTTTTTAACCATAAATCAATTACATTTTCAATTTCTTTTGTACGAAATGTTTTAATAGCGTTTGGTAGATTGTTGTAAATAGTAGAAGCGATAGTAACAAAGGCATCTATTAAAAACTGAGGGCTTTGTGCCGCTTTCTGAACTTTTTTATCTCCAATTTGTTTCTTAAAAGCGGCAAGAGATTTTTTCGAAGGTGCAAACCAATTGTCTATGCCTGCATTCAACGGTTTTGGTACTGGTGGTAATCCATCAAGAGAGAATGGAATAAGGAGATTTTTAATTGGTTGTTTCGCTTTAAATTCACAAATTTTGGACATGTCATTTATGGTAACAAACTCGCCAAACTTATTGGCAATGGCTCTAGCAACATCAATCATGGCTAAGCCAAAACCGCGAATTCCAATGGTGCTGAGCTCATTGAGGTTTTTGTTTTGTAAAAAACTGCTTATAGGATAAGGTGATTTAAACAAGTGAATATTTTTTTCAGAGGAAACAAAGTTTTCCCATTTTTTTATTTGTTTAGAAAGAATGGTAGGTTGATGGCCTATGGTTAATAAAATTTCATCAAAACCTTCATGTGTAACCTTATCGGTATGTATTACCAATTTATTATTTTTCAACCATTTGACTTCTTGAACACTTTCTTGATATAAAGAAGTTATACCAGATTGCACCAAAGGTTTTAGCAGCGATTGTAGCCGTTCAGATAAGAAATTCCCCATTTTAGAACGTGGCGGATAGGTGTCTGGTCTTTCTTTAGAAATTTTTGAATAGTCTTTAGACGCCCATTCTTTATACGAAGGAAAAGACTTTATTGTCAGTAAATCTGTTTCGATTAACTCACGCCCATTCAGATCTAACACTCGCTCTGTAATGTTTAACCAATTTGTTGCGTCTTGGTGTAAATCATAAACCTGTCCGTTGCCAAAATCACCTGTTTGCTCAAATAATGATATGTGAATGTTGGTAAGATTGTTTTTTCTTGTCAACTCTAAAATGAGTCTTTCAAAAGCATATCCACCTCTGGGACCCACCCCAATAATTGCAATTTTTCTTATATGTAATGCCATTTCTTATTATACAGGTAAAGGTTTGGCTTAGTATAGTGCGAAGAAATGCCATCTGCTATAGCTTTGGGCGAGTAGGGGTACAAGCCTGTTTTCGACTAATCACCAAGCTAAAGCTTATTGTTTAGTTTATTTTTATTTAAGTAAAATCTAAAAAACTTTGCAGTCTATATAAAAATACACAAACCTTTTGATAAACCTCGAAGCCCTTATGGTATACAGGTTTTGTTGTATTTTTTTATTGCCAGAAGTATGTTTTTTAAGATGATATACAAACGATATGTTTCGAGTTGGTTTTGAGCAAAATATTCTATTTTGTTTTAATATTTATTGATGAAATTTTGTGTTTTATTATTTGTTGAATTGGTAAAAAACCTCAGATTTTTAAATATATGTAAACCGACTTATTTTTTACATTTTGTTGCCAACTGGTTCTATTCAACTATGGTATTCGGATTATGACCTATTTTAAAATTACAAGAATTAGCAATAAAGCACATCTTATTTGCTTCTTCGTGCAATTCATTGGCTTTTTCAATCCTATTTTTGTCAGTTATTTTCACCTCTGGGTTAAGCGTTACTGAGGTAAATTTTCCACTTCCATTTTTAGTTTCCTCCATAACTCCCTTAGCTCTGTCTATATATTCAGTCACAATTATTTTGTTTACTGAACATAAATGTAAATACCAAAGCATATGGCAAGCAGATAATGAAGATAAAAAAAGGTCTTCAGGATTATATCTTGTCTTATCACCTAGAAATGATGGGTCAGATGAACCTTTAATATCGTCGTATTTTCCATGGCCTATAATTTTATGATTACGGTTATAGGATTTGTAATTCAACGTTCCTTTTCCTTCATTTCCGGTCCATTCAACTTTTATTTCGTAATTATGATTTTTCATTTTATCTAGTTTTCTTTCGCTTTATAGGTCTATTTCTAGTTTTAATTCTAATAGTTCTGAATGTTCGATTATCGAAATATTATCATGGCTAACTCACATAATTCATGGTTGCCACAAGCTCATTCTTGTCCGAATTTAGGTCATATGTTGGTTGAATTTTTGGTTAAGTTGAAAATCTACAACGATTTGTAGCGCTTTATTATTTTAGTTTTTAATTTCATCTTTATGAATGCTCAAATTAGAAATTTTGAAAGTTTATATAAATAAACTCCAAGCTTTTAAGTTGGCATGAAGGTATTAATTATGTACACTGTATTGAATTGTTTTTTAGGAAGCATCAATGTATGGTAATTCAAATAGGCTGTTTTTTTTAAAATAGATGGTTTCATTACTAAAATCTAGAATGGTATTAAACCTTTTTAATAACTCATTTCCTAAAATATGAGTTTTAAAACCTGCTGGATTTTCTCTATTTAAAATTTGAGTTGGAAATTTACTTATCTTCTGCTTATTAATCGTTAATAACGGAGTTTCTACTACTTTGGTTATAAAAACATCTCCCGCACCATTTCTTAATCGATTTGTTTTAATCACATCTAAATTTTTAGGAAATGATTGTTCGCTTAGAATCACGCTATCTAATAATAAAGCCCTTTGATAACCAGTGTCAAATAAAAAACGACTACTGTAGTTGTTGTTATTTACGGTAATGATGCCATTAAGACAAAATACGGTTTCTACTTTTTCTAGTGGAGCTTTTGTGTAGTCAGTTACATCAGGTAATTCATCATGAACAATTAATAGACTATGGTCATAATCGATAGATATTACCTTATTCTTAAATAAATCCCAACCGAATCGGCCATCTGTTCCTTGACCTGAGTTTTGAACCGGATATATTTCTAGGTCATTCCATGTTAGCGATCCTATTTTCAAAGAGGAGAGACTTTTTAGTTTAACATAATTATACGTTATGGTGTCTTCTTCTGAATTGTTTTTTAGCAAATTAGTTTTCTCTTTGATAGCCTTATGGGTTAATAAAAGTCCGGTAGTTCCCGAATCAAACTTTAGGTTCAAGGTATCAGTTCCATTTAGTACCGTCTTGATTTTAATATTATTATATTCCGTTAGTTCAAAAGGAATTGAAATATCTTTTTCGCTATTTTTTGTTGTTGATTGTTTATGTGGGTTTTTACAACTATTAAATTTGATTAAGATGCTTAAAGCGCTTATCACGAATAGTATTTTTCTTAATTGCATATCAATTACAGGCTTTTGTCATGGCTTAATTACATGCAATTTTAGTTAAGAAGTTGACCTTCGCAATTGTAATTTTCCCTTTTTAAATATTCTCCCTTTTCATCGTAAATATATTTTGACCGCGCTCTTACACGAACGTCTTTCGTTTGACTCCCATATCGGTCATAATAGATAACTTCGTTTTTTGACATATTATCATGGTAAGTTACAATACCCATAGCTTGCTCTTTACTAGGATATCCTGATTCATCTGTAAAGTAGAACCGTCTATTTTTTCCATATCTATTAAAATCTCTCATATCAACTTTAGCATATCCTAAACTGGTGCTATTTGCTAAATTTCCCATGCTATTGATAAATTCTTCTCCATAAAATTGCCCATTTTGATCTATGTGAAAGACGACTTTTGCATAGCCATATTTTCCATTTTCTAATTCTCCTTTTTGATTTCTGTTTTGGCGCGAAGAAATAAACCCGTCTGGGTTGTAAGTGAAATGAGTAATTTTAAACCCATTGGGGTCTGGTATAGTATCAAGTTTTGAGTCAAGTCTAATCTCAGTATGTCTTCTATTTTGGTAATCTCTATGCACTATATATGCTGCAACGCCATAATGTTCTAACAATTCTCCCTGATGACTATAATTCTCTTTTTTAGTCCAAAAACCATTTTCATTTAAATGATATTTGTGAAACCAAATGCCATTGTTGTTCGCAACCCTTTCATTCTTTTTATTTCTGAAAAATTCTTCAAAATGATTATTATGATATTTTCTTTCTAAAATATGTGCTCCAAAATTTGAGTTCGAACTTTTTTTACCTGAAACAAAGTACGCTACTGTTTTAAGCCTTCCATCGTTATCGAAAATAACTTTATAACAGTTAATTAATTTGGCTTCTTTATCGTTCAATTTTATCGTAGGCTTCACTGTACTTTGAGTATGGTCTGAATTCCAATTCATGTAGTAACCACTTTCATGTTGACTGTATACTTTTAGTGATAGGAATATTACTATTACTATCAGGATGATTTTTTTGTAATTCATTTCAATTTTTTTTGCTTTTGCACTTCGGTCTTGTGGATGATAAGTTGCGTATAAAAAGACACTTAATTTTCTGATTTACTCAGGTTCAAATTGTTCGTAATTATAAAAAGCCAAATTAAAAAATTCTGCGGTTTTAGTAAATAAATTCAAACCTTACAGATTAGCATTTATGATTAATGCGGTATACGCTGTGTTGGGCCACAGCCTATTTACTTATTATTGCTAACGTTTCGTTCACAAAATCTGTCTTACCAAGTACATAAGAACCTCGGTCATTTTTAAACTTTGCAGCTAGTTCAAGTTTAAGATTTTCATACTGTTTTGCTCTTTCAAGATTTGAATTTAGATAGTCTCTAAAGTCAATTTGTTTCCACATTATATGATCTTCAGGGCACATGTGAATGTGAAAAATCTGATCTTTTTTTCCGTCAACATGATATCCTTTTCCGAAAGAGGAGTAAGCAGCTATATTTTCTCTTGCAGGTACTACAAAATGCGAATAACCCAATTCTTTAAAATTTGCGATTAGATTTTCGTCAAAAAGTTTTTCTTTTGGAATTGCTATCATTAAATCGATATAGGGTTTTGATTTTATACTTGGTATTGAAGAACTTCCAAAGTGTTCAATTCGCAAAACCGTTTTATTTCCTACCTTATTGATTATTCGGTTTTTTTCGTTTTCATAAATGAATTTCCATTCCGGATTATGGTCAACCAATGTTATCGGAAAGAGTCTATTCCAGTCTTCTTTAGTTAAATCATTTAAGGTCTTTTTTCATAGTATTCTCATGGTATTAGTTTGAACATAACGGCTTCGGCCTGATTTTTTATACCAAAGTTACATGCATTCAATCATACTTTCTCAAAGGTCTTTTTTAGGAGTTATTTTTTCAATCAAAATTCCATTAAAACGTATGTTGAAATTTTGAGTTGTATCTTCCATATTAGTGTTATGGAGATAGGTTTTTACTGCGCTACCAAACTTCAATTTGTTTAAATTTAGTAAACTATCAAGTGTGTATTTTTCGATTACACTTCGAACACCCGACCTTACAATAACCTTTGCTAATTCATCTGCTTCGTTATTTTTAGAAATGAAGAAGCCTTTTTCATCAAACAGATTCTCTCTTTTTGACTCGAAAACATAAAAATTACGAGAGTACGTTGATAGTTCTTTTCCATCTTTTGAAATGGCTGTGGTTTCTACTAAATTCTCAAACTGTCTCGATGTTTTGTTTGTTTTTGTAGTACAATTACAAAGGATAACCATCATTAATAGGGTAGATAGAATTCTAGTTATTTTCATTTAAAAAGTGGTTTTAAAAAACTCATAACGGTTTTGGCTAAGGCAGTTTGTTTTGATTCGCGAGAAGAATAATCTAACCAAACCTCAATTTAACTCATTGTAAAGTGTTCTCGTTAAGAAAATCGGCAATCAATGAATATATAAGGCATGGTGGTGGTTAGTTATTTTTTCCGGTTATTTCTTTGCCAATTCGTTGATATTCAGATTTTATCCTTTCCGGCATTCCTCTTGCTCCAATCGATTCTGGTATGTCAAATCCATTAGGCCAGAAGTAACCCAATATTCCAACCACCTTTTCATCACTTTTGGCTAATTCGTAATAATTGTCAGCAACTTCGCCCATGTCTATCAGGTCAATATTACCAAAGTCTCCATGGGCCCAATCTATAAAGTGACTATCTAGAATAACCATTATTTTCTGTCTAGGACTTGATATTTTTGATTTTAATAATTCCCAATCTTTTTGAAACTCACCATTGATAGTAGGATTCTTAACAAAATAGCGGTCAAATCCAATCCAGTCTATAGTTTCTGGAATTTGCAAATCACTCAACGATGGATAAGCTTCTATTATCATTGAAGGAATGTCTGGAAAATCTTTTTTTAGTAGTTGAGATACGGCATTTAATTCGGTAAAAGTTATTCCATTCCAAGTTGGTTCTTCTCCAATGTAAAGCGCTCCAATAGAGTTGGTGTTTAAGATAGATAGATTAATAGCTTTAAATTCATTCCACCTGGCTTCATAATCTGGTCGTAAATCGTAATTCGACCCTGAAAGGCTGTTAGTGTCAATTAATTCAAAGAATAGCTCATTAAGATGTAAAATGGCTTTTAAATCTAAATCAGCAAAATTTTGTATTCTTTGTGATAAATTATCATTGGAATTTACAACTAAAATATCAGCTATATTGCTGAAATTGTGAATTTCATCGGCATAGTTGGTTTTCGATTCAGCATCGGTTGGGTCATCCCAGTAGGTATCTATTAATGTAAAACCGAAATATTCAATATGTGAATTTTGATTTGCAGATGAACTAACTTCTTCATCTTTTCCACAAGACAGAAGTATGCTGATAAACCATAAATAAACTAAAGTGTTTTTCATTTTCTATTGTCTTGAAATAGGTTGACCTTTTTGTGAGGTATTTTAAAGGTTAATATTTCCAGATTGTTTTTGTTTTTTAACCGATGCTAGCGGTATCGTATATGAGTAATATCTGATGTTTTTGAATCGAATTTTCAATTTACATCATCGTTGAATTAAATGCAAATAGCGGTTCAAGTTAGTACTCAAACCGCTAGTGCTTATAAACCTGTTATGTTCTCCTTTATTTTGGCGAGTTAAGAGCCATTTTGTTTCCTTCCGAGTCAAGAAAAAGCGCAAAATATCCGCTATCATCTGCATGGGCTGTTTTAGGCATTATTATTTGCCCTCCATTACGCGCTACTCTGTTAAGAATAACTTGTAAATTTTCTCCGGCGTCTAAGTACAGCGTTACCCCATCTGCTGATGGTTTGTATCCGTCTGTCTGAATTATGACACCTGTTACCATTTGTTCTTCATAGGGTAAAATTCCCATTTGCATTCCTTCAACGTCGATTTTTTCAATTTTAATGTCAAGTAATGCTTCATAAAAACTAATTGCTCGAGAAATATCGGTTGCAGGAATTTCAAACATTGAAATATAACTTTTCATATCTTTTGCTTTTGAATTTGTTAAAGTATTTGCAGTCTTTGCCTCAGAAACTGTCTTATCAGAATTATTGCACGAAGCAATACCTATTACAGAAAGTAGGGAAGCTAAAATTATTCTTTTACCTGTCATTGACTTACCAATTTTAATTCACGAGCAAAACTAATTGTCAGTAAGAAAGCAAAATAGTAGAAATGCGACACTGCAAAATTTATTTGTAGAAAAGTGCCGTTAGAGCCATATGTTCATTGTTTAAAAAATTCTTAGGGGTAACCCCGACAAAATCTTTAAAATCTTTTATAAAGTGGTTTTGGTCAAAATATGCATTTTCATAAGCAATTTCAGTTAGCGTTTCTGAATTTTTATTGAGTATCAAATTTAAAGTGGTTTGTAGTCGAATGGCTCTGCCTAATTGCTTGGGGCTAATACCAATTTGTTTTTTAAAATGACGTTCAAGCTGTCTTCTCTTTGAAACATCATCTTTTAAAATCGCACTTATAGCAGTCGTGCCATTAGTCTTGACAAGAGTGTCAACGGTTGACTTTACGATATTACTTATTGTATCTTTATTGCTAAGTTTTTTCAGAAGAAAAGATTCTATAATACTAATCCTTTTTAGAGTATTTGTAGCTTGAATCATTTGCTCTTCTAGTTCACAAGCTTCTTGGGTTTCGAAAAGTTCTGAAATTGATATTTCTTTGTCAATTATGTTTTCAAGCGGTGAATTTACAAAGTTTGCAAAGCCAATAGGATAAAAACAGATGGCGAAAGTGTCAACATTGCCAAGGGGTAAAATGGAATATGATTTTGTTCTTTGCCCCATAACCATGGCATTCGGATTTATGATAAAGTCGTTTTCGGAAGTGTATCTTTTAATTTTATCACCAAAATTGAAAGTCATTTCTATGCACCCATCGGGAACGATTTTTTGCTTTTGATTTTTTGGATCAAAAGGCACTTCTAAGGTCCAATAGAATTTGACAAAAGATTCCAATTCCTTATTTGGTTTGTAGGTCTGATAGTTCATTGATGCTATCTATTACTTGAAGTTATACATAACGGTTCTACTAGTTTTAACTTAGCCAGTACAAACAAACTAAAAATCTACGAAGATTTTCATACAAAGACGAAAACAAGCAATTACGTTATAGCCCAGGTTTACCGTAGTGTATTATTCTACGGTAAATTTATCATTTGTTCTGATGTAAACTATAGATTCTACGTCGGCGGAAATGTTGTGAACAGCTTTCTCTTTCGACCTAAAGTGGCTACCGGGGTCTAACGCAGTCGGTTTTTCAGAATGGGGCATTAAATAAGCGACATTACCTTTAATAATAATTCCGTAAAAAATAGATCCATGACTGAAAATCTTCCCTTTAAATTTTGCAGGTAGTTTTAGTAAATATCCATATTCGCCATTATCTTTTTTCCAAGTGTAGGCTATTTTTGCATGACTATCTTTTTCAATCAGTTCAGACTCTTCTTCTCCTAAAAAAATAATATTTGAAGAGCTTATATTGATTGGCCTTTCGTCACTCTCGAAAGACTCGCTCACAGGCTTGACCAAATATGGCCCTTCATCAATTTCTATGTAAGCCATTGCGTTTTTACCTTGTGCCGAGGTGATGTGGGGTTGGCCTTTAGGTTGAGTCCAAATAGAACCTGATGGCATCCACATGGTTGGTGCATTTTCGTCATCATTGTGCATTTCGCCATTCATAACAATAGCTCGATATGTTATGTTGTGAATATGTGGTGGCGATGAAAATCCATCTTTGAATTTGCCAATATAACCTGTGGCAACATTTTCTCTAATGTTTCCGTAGACTGCTCCAGCTTGTGGTGCTTTATCACCACGTTCAGGATTTAGTGGTATGAATTCAAGGTCTTTACTCAATCCGATTTGATTGGTTGCATTTTCAATTTTCACTTCAGAAATAACCTGTTCGGTCTCTGGTTTCTGCTTTTCTTGACAAGAAAAGATTAAACATGAGAACACTAAAACCCTAAAAATTTTGTTCATTTTATCTGATCTTATTTTTGATTTCGGTTTTACATTCTAGCCAAAGATTTTGCGGACTACATAAAAATACGCAAACCTTTCTTTTAAGTCTGAATCTTGTATTGTTTATTGATTGTGTTGTGATTTGGCTTTTCCGTTCTGTTAAGTATAATATTCTCCATCCCATGGTTCTTGAAACGAAATAGTGTTGCTAGGAAATAAATCAATACTAACGGATTCTTTATTAGGAATCAAACCGCATTTTATTCCATCAATATTTATCTCGAAGGTTTCAACTTCAATATTGCAAAATGTAACTTGTCCTAATTCTGCAACTAATTTTTCCATTTCTTTCCAAACGCTTTGCCTTTCACGATCTTTTTCTGTAGACCAGTATTTATATTCAGAAAATTTACCGTTTTTGTCAAATAAATAAAGAATTGCAAGTTCTGTTCGATGCTTATTTCTTTCCTCAGGAGTTAATTCTCTAATTGGTTTTTTATAGGCAAAAGTTACATTTCCAAAGAATAATTTACCTTCTCCAGTCTTTCCAAGATAATGTGTGTGGTATTCTTCCATTCGCATTATGGGAATCCGGTTAGGTATTTTTGATTCGTTTTTTTTTGATTTCTTAAATATGTTAAACATTCAATAAATTTTAGCTTGCATATAATGATTGAGTATGAACAGTTTGGGAGCAAACTAGCGTTTGCTTTCCGCAACGCATATAGCGAAATCTTTATGAGTTGTTTTTTCTTTTTCTGTCTAAAGGATAATCTAAAAGATTTTGTGAACATCATAAAAATACGCAAACCCTGCGATTAAGCCCGAAACCCATTTTGTTTATAGGTTTTTTTGAGAACTGGCTTTTCTCCGTTGTACTTGATATCTGTCCCTTCCACAATTTGCGCTTAGAATTTCGATTTCTTCTCCATTTTCTGTTATGTATTGAACAAACTTATTTTCATAATCAGTCCATTTGCCTCCAATTGGCGTTTCTCCACAAGTCTTAACCAAACTAAAAATATGGTTCTCTTTTTGAATTATCATTCCTCCATATTTTGCATAAGTGGCTAAAATTCTCACTCTTTCTTTAACTTCTCCGCTTAAATTATTTAAATCAGTCCATCCATATTTGCTGTCTGATTTAATTCGGTCATAACTACTCTTTGCCGTTTCATTGGTATTATAAGTGGCAGTAAATAAGACAAAGTGTTCGTAATGACTTGGTTCTCGATTTTTCGGATATTTTTTATTTGAATACGCAGTAATAGTTTGAAGTCCTTGCGTTTGTAATATTTTCAAATGATATGGTTTTTTCGAATCTGGTAAAAAAGTATGTACTTGAACATTTTCTTTTAAAACTTCAGCTGCAAAAAGTTTGGCAGATTTTGAATAAGCTGTATCAGCTCCAGATTCCGTTAAATTTTCAGAAATGATTTCAGTTTTTACATCTGATTTTGATTCAATTTCTTGATCCTTTTTTCTGTTACAAGAGAAAAGAAGTAAAACTATTATTAGCAATACGTTCTGTATGACTTTCCAAATATCCATTTACTTCGATTAAGCAACTGACTAGCTACGAGATATATACGTTGTTAGCACAAGTGTTTTATTCCGATTTTAATTGTTTCATTACATTTTCAAGTGCAAACATTTTTCCTTTTAAGGTTTTGATCTTGGTTCCATCATTTTCAGTTAGAATTAAAGAAGGTAAGGCGTTCGATTGATATTTGTTTTTGAATTTTTCATAATCTTGAAATATTTTACTATTGATAACAAGTCCACCACCAGGAAGGTCAATCAAGAATAAAATAAGATTTTGTTCAGCGTACTTTTCAAATTCAGGGGTATCAATAACTTTTTTGTCCATTTTTTTTGCAGGGGGCACACCATTCACTTCCAGTCAGTATTATTAAAATCCGTTTATTTTCTTTTCCAGCTAATTCTTTTGCTTCGTTCCAATCAGTAATCATTTCCACTTCTTGTGCGAATCCAATTTGAATAAGTAATATCAATAAGATTGTGTTTATTAATGTTTTCATTTTCATGCTACGCGGGCTTGTATAAGATTAGTTGCGTGGTTTAAGTACTAAAGTTAGCAAACAAATCACAGATAGAAAGTCCGCTAGGACTTTCATAAATAGGCTTGAAACTAGCGATTAATTTTATACGTTGTTGTAACCAGTTATTTTTATTCGTTTTATTTGATTTTCTATTTGTAATTCCGTGTTTTTAAGTTCATTTTGGTCAAGTCCATTGTATATAGAAAAGAAGTTTTCTTTATCAGATTCAGACTCCTTTTCTAAAACACACTCTATTCCGACAAGAATATATTCTGACTCATTGTTCTTCTGATAAAAATCATATGTCAAAATATTAATTTCAGTAATTACTTTATTTAGATTTTTGCTTAACTCTGTTTTCGGGTTTTCTTTCCAAGTTAATGGCATTTCATCTCCGCTTCGATACCAATCCAGTTTTTCCGAAAGTTCAAACGAGTTTACAGTCATACTAAAATCGTCTAATTGATAAGCTGTAAATTCAAATCTTTGTCCGTCAATTTCAATAACTACTGGTCCATCAGCTAACCATTCATTTTCATTTAAGTTCCACATTAGCCAATAGCGTTCGATTTTTTTTCCAATTAGTTCAGTCAGCGTTTTTTCAAACTCATTTTTGAAACTTTTTCCACTTCTGTGAAATTTTGGTTGATATGATGGAATTCCAAGCATTCTGTTCTAATTGGTAACGGTTAGTATATGGCATGTAGGGCAGTAGAAAGCGATAAACTTTCAATTTTGCACTGAGCCAAAACGTTGTATTTTGTTTTTATCTTATTCATTTTATAAAAGCCAAATCAACGATTTGGCGGTGTTTCAGATAGCAACAGTACTTTCGTAAATCACTGAATGCCCTATTTGCTATATACAGTGTTACCATACGTTTTTTTTAAACTTATTCAATTCCTGTCGTTATTGAAGCTGAAGAAAAGTCCTCTCCCACAATTGGATTTCCATTTAATCTACTTAACATTGAGATTTGACCGATATGGGTCAGTATGTCTGAAAAGGGGCCTTGAATTAATCGTTTTGCATAATTAATATCAAGTTCTTTTTTCATAAGGATGCTATCCAAGTTTTTAAGTTCAGT
>CANMAW010000010.1 GCA_947495915.1 Maribacter algarum (ex Lu et al. 2025) (nom. illeg.)
GTTCCTGCAGCAGCATTGATCTCATCAATTGCAGCTTGAACATCGGTTGCTGTTAAGCCTGATGTGGTATTATCATAATCTACTTCAGAAGCGTTTTGATCTAATGAGGACAAATCAGCGGTAACAACGTTGCCGTTTTCTATTTCAAGTGACAAGACATTAGTTACTGAATCAAAATCAAAATTTTGAAGTTGTTGATCATCTGAGGAAGTTAGTTCCCAAGAATCTCCATCCCAAAAGTAAATTGTTCCTGTGTCCGTATTTACATAGATATCTCCGATATCGGCTCCAGTTGGAGTACTACTGCCAGGTGCCGTTACGTCTACACCACTTAACACTTCACAATTACATTGGTCTTCTAGGGTAACCGTTGTTTGTGCAAATGTAAATCCAGATATCAGAAAAATCAGGACTAAAAATATTTTCTTCATGACCATTACTTTACTTAAAACTTGTATTGTCTACTTGTCTCTAATTAACAATTATCAAAATCATTTAGTTTTTGATAATTTATTCTAGTCTGAATAATTAACGGAAAACCTGTTCTTAAAAGAACATATAGCATGAAGAAGAAAATAATTAGACATTTTAGATGCCTTTAAATTTTCTAATTGAAAAGCTTGGTTAAGTTTGGTTAAGTTATTCATGTTTTTGGGCTACTTAAACCGATATTGGTGATACAGTTTAAATTCACATTACAAAATTAACCTTAAGGTGGCCACTGAGAAATAAATGTTGTGTAAGTGTTAAAATGCATGGTATAGGTATTAAAAGTTGAGGTTTTTGCTTGTTTATTTCATCGATTAACCAATGTATATTGGTGCTTTCGAAGAGTTCGGTTGTAGGAAATATCCGTTTTTGCTAATACTAAATTGCCTTTAGGTTTTAGTTCTTTTTAATTCGATATGTTATCCTGCGATTAGTTATAACTGTGGATACATTTACTGTTAAAACTGATGTATTTGAAGTTAATAGTTCGCAAACAAAAAGTGAATTTGAAACGAGTACTCTGTATTGGTTACCATTGTCTTCTGAAGTCGCTTCTGTAATTACCAAATTTGCGGTATTTACACCTGAATGAATACCAGAATTGGTTAAATCTACCCATATTGAGCCATTAAATATTTGCCATTGATAGGTATCTGCATTTGTTGTTATAACCTCAATTATTCCACTACAACCAACACACAAATCCAGATTTTGAGGCTGTGTAGATATTGTAGGCGCAAGCCCTGCAGTAAGAAAATCATAGGTTCCATTTGCATCTGCATCAATGGGAGTTGTATAGGGTGCACTAACAACTGATCCATTATTATTTATAGCTGGAGTACCTGCACCATACATACCGTTATTGTCAGAATCAGTATTTGTATCACCATATGCTTCATCTGCATCAGTACACCCATCTCCATCGCTATCGCCATTTTTAGAATTAGTACATGGCAAATCTGTACTGTAAGAAAAATTATCTAGTCCGTGCGGGTCTCTTGCTGTGGCAGCTATGCTTCCTGAAACGATGTTATGTCGAATTTCTATTGAGGCAAAAGGTATATCTGAAACAAAACCAAAGGTGTTTTCTGTATTCTGACCAGCAATAACAGTCCCCTGCAAAGCATTTCCACCGTTAAAAACAGACAATGGGCCTGTACCGTCATCACCAACATCTGAAACCGGGCCTATAATATAAGCCACTAAAACACCATCAACGTAAACTTCATAATTTAATACCGGATCTCCATTAACTACAGTATCAACTATATCAACAAAGTCGAAACTAAAAGCAGTAACCGAAGTGGTAAAATTAATATGAACAGAATACTGATCACCAGCATTTCCACCTTGTTCTGGAAATACATAAACACCATGCCCAGAATTTCCAGAGATAAATGAATTGGCAGTAGTGGTTCTAAATTCGGCATTATTATTCGTAGTATAGCTTGTCGTAAAAGTCATGGTACCATTTGCGAAATTACCTGTACTAGTTGTTGCGCTTCCAGCTCCGGTGGCACCTGAGAAAGAAAAATCATTAGTACCATTCAAAGTGGTTAAAGTTAGACCTCTCGTATACGCTTCTTTTTGAAATCCTGATTCTTGATATCCCAAGGCATTGTTATTTCCTCCGGAGGCAAATACCCTATAATTTCCATAACCCCAAGCTAAAGCGTCAGGTTGTGGTTCAACAACACCAGGTAATGGTTCACATTCAACCAAATCAAAAATTCCATCATTATCATCATCTACATCACAGCCATCTGGCACAGAATCATTGTCAAAATCTAAGGTATCGTCGTACCCTACACATAAGTCCGTATCATTAGTTACTCCATCACCATCATCATCACATGAACCAGACGTCACAGCACTATTAGTACTACTTACATCTGCTTGACCTCCGCTAACTGCTGTAGGTACTCCATTAGTATCTACCCCACCAGATATAGCACCGTTTGAATCTACTTGCGCCAAAGATATACTTGCATTACCTTCTAAAGCATCAAAACACCCATCACTATCACTTTCAGTTTCTAAATGATTATTTTGTCCGTCATTATCAGTATCGTTAACACGACATGCGCTTATGCTAAAGGTCACATCATCAAATACAGAATAGTTTTGTGGAGAATCGTCGGTTTGCCCATAAGTATAGAATCGAAATTTATAGTTTGTATTCGATTTTAGTGGAATTGGTACAGCGTTTTTATGTTGAAAAGTCGCATAAGTGGTATTATTATCAGTATGAAATACATCTTCTTCTAAAGTCGCCCAAAAACCTGAATTATCTTCTTCATAAAGCGTTGTTGAATAGTAAGAATCTCCTAAATTGGGTTGATACCAACCTGATCTTATACCGTTTAAATTTAATCGGGAAATCTCATCTGAAGTTGTAAAAGAGACCTCAACATAATCTCCGTTTTCATAAGCTTCATTAAAATTAGAAGCAGTCATACCCGTAATATGAGCATTAGAACCATTAGTACTGTATATTGCGGTATTATATGCAATGTCGCTTGTAGAATCTAAAACCCAACTATTAATCTTTGCATCAGAGGTATAATCCATGGTAATGTTACCCGAAGGATTATTAAATGACCAGGCAAAACTTCCATTGACCTGATCTGATGATTCGGTACAATCAAGCAAACCATCATTATCATCATCGAGATCACATATATCGTTTATACCATCACCATCAGAATCTATTCCATTTGGGTCGGCGCAGGGTTCATATATCGATACTGTGGCACTATCTGATTTACCAGCTGCCGGACAAAGTGCGGCCGTAGCATCGGTAATTGTATAGGAAAAATTAGCGCCAGGGAAAGGTGTTCCCGCAGCATATGAATAATTAACTATGCCTGTATTTGCATTTACAATAGTTACAGTACCCACTGCTGGCTGAACTATACTCTCAATAGAAAATGATTCGTTATCAGGTTCATAATCATTCGCAAATAGATTAATTTGAACATTTACGGAATTACCATAGGGTACAATTTCGATATCATCGTTAGCTACAGGAGCATTTGTATTTTCTAAAGACTCTGCGTCGGTTGTAGTTAAAGTATAATGATTTGTGCCTGGAATAAGAATTGGCTGCGCTACACCAGTTGCTATTAATCGGGTAATACCATCATCAGGGTCATAAAAATTTGGATAATGCACTTCAATTAAATAGGTTTGATTTTCTCCTAATGGAAGTCCGAAATGAACAGATTCTGGTTGCTGGTTACCATGTCCAAAAACTCCATTTACTTGGCGTAATCCGCTAACGATATTTCCATCGCAATCGCGTATCAAGACATTTGTACCCAATGCTATTCTACCAGGAAAACCGCCCGTTGAGCCATCAGGTGCACGATCTTCTTTTACATCAACTATTAAATGATTATTTCTATTTACCGCCGGTAAATTATTAATATATAGTTGACTTGTTCCACTGATATTCATATAGATATCTAAATCACCATCATCATCAATATCGACCATGGTGGTACCCTCTCCATTTCTACCCGAATTAAACTGTTGAGCATCTAATGAGAAACTCATTGCTGCTCCGCTTCCTACAGTTCCGGGTGCTGGCAAAGGACTATTTAATTGATTGATATATAAGTAACTTCTATTATTTCCAACTAGAATGATATCAATATCTCCATCATTATCAATATCTCCTCCTGCTAACGCATCTATTCGACTACCTCCAGAATTGGAATTTTCGGTATTTGGTGGTTGTGGTAGACCGGGAAAAACTCCCCCACCTAGTGCCACCCAAACTCCAGGACCGTCATTTCTGTAAATTTGGGTAGTACCGTTTTCTGTCCATACGGCATCTAAATCTCCATCATTATCTAAATCCCACAGGCCATTTCCACCTTTATTACTATTATGAGCTTGAGCTAAATCGGCCCCACTGGCAAAGGTTCCACCTTGGTTTAAAAAGAAATCATTTTCATCACGTTTTCTCATAAAAATATCGACCCATCCATCATCATCAACATCAGCTGCTGTACCGTAGTCTCCATCGGTAGCAAACTGGTTGAGTCCAAATTCTGTGACACCAGAACCGTTTCCTGGCGTAATATGAGAGTAAAAACTATTTGCTGGTGGGTTTACTATTGTATGAGTAGTATGATCAATGTAGTTATTTCTAAGCAATTCTATACCGTGTTCATGACTATCAAAGAATATATCTAAATCACCATCACCTTCGAAATCGAAAAATCCAGCGCCTTCGACATTAATTCTAGCTATGGTAATTGTAGCACTGGCATTTTCTCCAACGGTAATTGGTGCAGTACCACCAATGCCATCACCAAAGGTACCTGAAGCATTTTGAATAAATATTTGCATTGCAACTACCCCCGAATGATTACCATGAGAAGTTATTAAAAAATCAGGTCTACCGTCATTGTTAATATCCCCCCATGCAGCTTGTCTTTCTGCAGGGTCGGAAAGCATACCAGGAGCCAATGCTGCCTGAACATTTGTAAAATTACCTAAGCCATCGTTACGCATTAAGTAACTCTTGGTATTGGTATTTTCTAAAACAAGTACGTCTAAATCACCATCTAAATCAAAATCTGACCAGGCATGACCCCCATCTTTGTTACCGCCAATATTAAGGCCGTAAGATGCTGCACTTTCTGTAAAAGTTGTTTGCGAATGAGTCACAAAAGACCCCATCAACATAAGACAAAGTACTATCTTACCTAAGAGGTTCTGGGGGAACTTCAATGGCATTAAAGTATACATTCTGGGACAATGAATAGATTTTAGGACTATTTAAGCCTATTAATCGGTTATTTGGTAAGGCAATATAAAACTTGTAGATACGGATATTTAATAATTGTTGTGTAATTACATTTTTACAACATATACCCTTATAAATATGAGGTTTTAGTATGAAGAATGGTAGTTGAAATCACTACCAATGCCCAACAATCTTTTTCTATTAATTCTTTTTAACCCTATAAGTAATTCTTCTATTCGTTATTAAGGTTGGAATTTGAACAATACTAAAAGGAGAAAATTCAGACGTAGAATTGCCTATTGTCGCTGTTGAAGTTATTAAATCATTCGCTTGCACACCAGGTGGAATAGTTACCTCAAAGTGGAAGTTATTGGTAGTATCTGTATTACCATCCTCATCAATATAATATGATGAAGTTGCATCTAAATCAGATGCGCTACCTTCTATTGAAGTACCTAGATATACTTGTCCTTCACCATAATCAGTTACAAAGCCCAATTGGTTATCACCCGTTGCAGCCGACCCTTCATTAATATCAGTTAGAAACCATTCAATAGTAGCACCAGGTCGTGCCCAACCCCTTACTGTCAATGTCGTTCCTCCTATATAAGAAGAAGTAATAACAGGGAAGTTTATAGCTCCATTAGGGCCATTATCTGCATCGCCAGTATCATTTAAAGTGACCCCATCACCTGATATATCAATACCTAATGCATCTGAAGCTGATCCATTGGCGTACATCGAGTTTTGAGAAATCAGATTACCAGAAGTATTACCTCCTGTAATGATTATTCCAGCTCCTCCGTTGGTTGCTAAAACATTATTCACAAAAGATGAATTGCTACCAATTACATAGATTCCAGCATTTTCAACAGCTCCACCGCAATTACCTCCATTTTGACCTGCATTGATAATGGTATTTTCAGTTACCGTAATTGCTGAACTTGTTGTTTCCAAATCAATACCAAATGCAGCTGAGTTACTAATTAAATTCTGACTAATTAACACTCCAGAACCATTCTCAATCAAAATATTATCGTTACAAGCGGTGTTACCGTTAATGGTAATTTCATTATTTTGAATTTGGGTACTTGTTCCACCATTTACCCAAATACCTTGATCAGTATTATCACTTATATAATTTCCGTCAATTACGGAAGTTCCACCGGTAATCTCAATACCAGAATCTATATTTCCAGTAGCATTACCAAGTGCATTTACACCTAGTAAATTAGCACTAACATTTGCAGAACCACTTTGAATTCGAATTCCCGCATTATTATTGGCATACACTGATAAATTTCGAACAGTTGCATTTGTGCCTTGAAGATTTAAAACATCCCCTCCAGCTCTATAAACTTGAATTTCAGGGCGGTCATAATCAGGTAGAACTACATTTGTTGTTCCCACCGTTGAACCACCAGAGCCCACTGTTCCCGTATTAGTATCTCCGGAATAGGCGGTTTGTGTTCTACCATCAATATTTGTATTTGTACCTATAATGGCAGGCAAAGTATTTGAATTATCAACGATGATATTAAAGTAACCACTTGTAAAGTTAGCATCAGCGGTTCTACCCAATGGATCACTTGAAGAAGGTATCATAAATACAGAAGTATCATCACCTGCCGCTGGGTCAAAAATACTATTGGGCTCAATATCAAGGCCTGTTTCACCCAAAGTATTGCTATTGAGTATAAATTGATTTAAAGTACCCTGACCAATTTCATTTGTATTAACGATAGTATTAAAGTTAAAGCCGAAATCAATGTTTGCTACACCACTACTAGCAATATTAACAAGTGATAAACTTTGAGAGTCCGCAAAAACACCTAAGGCTGAATCGGAAAAAGCGGTAGGATCGGCACCGCCTATTTCGTTTAATACTTCGTTAGTATTAGAAGCATCACCGAAACTTCTATAGGTTTGCACAGGAACACATGTTGTACAATTAATTCCGTTATCGCGAGTAGACCTCACCGTAGAGTTTACAACTTTTACATAATAATCACCATCTGCCATACCACCAAAACTGTAATCGCCACTCACGTTTGAATTAGTTCTACGAACAAAAGTTCCGTCATCTTCATATAATTCTACAATAGCACTTGAAATACCAATACCATTAGAATCATTCATATTTCTACCTTGTCCACCACCATAATTAGTATCTTCAAAAACAGTACCTGCAATCAGATTTGAAGGTACTTTTAAAACTACGGCTGCAGAAATCACAAAATCTTGACCAACATCGACGTTAGCTGTTACTTGAGAATCTCCAGGAGAAACATAGGTAGATATATCATACGTATCTAAATCTACGCCATAGGTTGAAGTATCATTGTAATCGGGGGAAACTGTATTATCATACATAGTAGAATTATAGGCATTGTTACCTGTTTGACCACCGTCATTGGCTAATGTAAAATCTTGATTTGCTTGATTGGTAATAGATAGTCTTTCACCATTGGGGTTGGTTGTTCCTGAACTATTTCCATCTAGAGTTGAATCACCTTCCCAAGAAAGAAAAGATGCTTTTGCCCCAGCCCCAGCTATGGCATAAAAACTATCTAAAGTAAAAGATGTACCTTCATTACTCAAACCATCAAACCCTTGATATAAGTTAATATTTACAGCAGGAAGACTTGGTTCTTCGTAAAAAACAAAAAGTGTCCACCCTCCAAGCACAGTGGCAGTAGAACAATAGGTATTAGAATTATCTACTGTTAAACCCGAAAAATCAAAAACATTAGTTGACGGGTCGGCAATAGCCTCAACAATTGCCGTAACATCACTTACATACCCATAAAAGTTTCGATTAGTTAATGTGGTTTGATATTGAAAATTCGCGTTAACTGTTTGACCTTCAAAAGTTACTGTACCGTCAACAACTGTACTCGAATGTGCCCAGTACAAATACGCTCTCTTTATGGTTGCAGTATTAGGTATTGGAGCAATTAGAGTATTAGAGGAAGATGTTGTAATTGAACATGCATCTGTGTTATTGTCATTTGTTCTTAAGGTTCCTCCCGTGGTTGAATAGTCAAAGTAACCATCAAACTCTTGAAATAATGTTAGCGGATCATTTGCTAATATTTGGGAATTAATAAAACCGCTAGCAGTATCACTAAAATCAACGGTCGCATATTGCGCCGTTGCACCAGAAAAACCGGCGGTAAAAAATTCGACTAATTCAGGAACACCATCATTTACAATAGGAACAGAAAAGGTCTGAACATTGCCAACCCTACCGTTAAATGTCAGTGTGCCATTTACTGAAATATAGTCACTACCAACAGTTGCTGTACCATCACTAACCATATAATCAACGGTAAAAGGAGTGTGTAAAAAACCGAATAGCGTATTTCTACCATGTCGATCACGTACATGAGTTACTGTAAAAATTGCACTACCTGAATCTTCATCTACATATACATCATCTACCACTATTTTGGGACCTGGAGGTGAGCACCTTACATCGGCTTGCCAGCCATTACCAGTCGTATTATTATTAGATGTGAATCTAAAAGTTAAACAGCCATTTGAACTTGTTGCAAAAATTTGAGTTGGTATGTTGTCGTTATCATATGTACCTAATAATGCAGCACCAGTAGTAGTACCGTCATAAACTCGCAATACGTCACCAGGTATAACATCAAATTGGGTGAAATCTACTTCGAGATAATTATTTGCCGTATCTGGACAAATTGTATATACAATATCTTCATTATCAGAATAATTATTAATACCTCCGGAATCTAAGAAAATATCATTACAGGTTGTATCTGTTACGCCATCAGTAATAATCAAGGCATCATTGGCTAAAATTGTACCTGTAGCCGTATCTGTAATATCTACGTTAGCATCTGTGGTAGAAGTAAATGAAATTCTAAAAGTTTCATCTCCCTCAAAAATAGTATCATCAGTTATTGGTATGGTAATGGTTTCCGTATCGTTTAGGTTTCCATTAAAATTAAGTGTTCCGGTAGAAGCAGTATAATCTTGGCCTGCGGTAGCAGAAATATCAGAAGTTGTATAATTGACGCTATAAGCTCCACCTGCATTTGACCCTGTATGGGTAACCGTAAAAGTAGCCGTGCCGTCATCTTCATTGACGGTAACATCATTTATTTGTAATTCAGAACCATAGAATGCGCTAAATTGAACATTGTCAATAAATATGGTGTCATTATTTTGCCAATTTGTATCTGCTGGAAAGAAGATTATCGCCGGATTTGAAGCAATTTCTGCAGCTGTTAGATTATAAGTTACAGTGCCCGTACCTCCGTTTATACGTTGAATAAAATTCCAATTATTATTATCGGCATTATAAATAAAGACATCAATAGCCTCACCCCCAGCAGAATTAGCATCGTAGTCTAAGGTCATTGTAGCTGCATTAGCACCGGCTAAAGGAACAAATCGATAAATCCATCGGTTATCGTTATTTCTAAATCGCAATCTGCCTCCAGTAATTGTAATTCTACCCCCAAAAGGTGAATTATCATCATTTTGCTCAAGCCAATTCGAACTAAAGTTTTGCGTTCCGTTATTGTTGGAATAGGAAGTACTACTAAAGTTATCTAAATAAGTTTCTTGTCCAAATAAAGTGATTCCACTAAATAGGATAATAAAAAGGCAACAAATATATTTTAAACTCATGTGGTTACTAATAGGGGATATTTAGTAATTCGCTCTATAGAGAGTACCAAAATATTCACCTGTAAAAATAAGTAGTCCATAGGGCGAAGCCTAAAATTTGTTGTGAAGCTCTTTAAAATGGTTATGAAACCTAATATATGTAGTGTAGCAAACAAAAAACTTGTTTGATTTACAAAAAATCAAACAAGGATAAATTCTCAATACTCTATGTTCTTACTGAAATTATTCTAGAATTATAAACTCTGATCTTCTATTTAATTCATGCTGAATCGCTGTACATTTCACACCATTTGCGCAGTTGTTTATAAGTTTGGTTTCGCCAAAACCTTCACCCTGTAAACGATCTGCAGAAATACCTTTAGCTATCATATAACTAACAGTTGATTCAGCTCTCTTTTGTGATAACCACAAGTTATAAGCATCTTTACCTCTACTATCAGTGTGTGAATTAACTTTAATTTTTAGACTAGGATACTTTTCCATCGCAGCAATTACCTTTTCCACCTCTACTTCAGAATCTTTACGAATGTTGTATTTATCAAAATCAAAATAAATAGTACTTAACTGTAGTAATTTAGCCAAATCATCTCCGAAACCAGCTGTTACCTTATCACGCTCAAGATAAAAATCAATAATTTTTGGTTTGCCATCTGACTTCTCTAAGTATTCTTCTGAAGGTATATAACCTTGAGTTAGTGCTCTAACAAAATTACCTTTATTACAATCAACAGCTAAACTGTAATTACCTTCAGCATCTGTTATGGTAGACAAAATTTCTTTATTATTTTCGTCAATAACCTTGACCGTAGCACCTACCAAAACTTCATTAGTAATTCTATCACGAACCGTACCTGAAATTTGTTGTTCACACTCAAGCTCTAGAGGTGATGTTTCTAAAAAACCGTAAATGTCATCTGCACCTTGACCACCTGGCCTGTTTGAAGCGAAATAACCTTTTCTTGTTTCCTCCTTGAAAATAAATGTAAAATCATCCATTTTACTGTTTACGGGTTCTCCAACATTTTTAATAGCGCCTTCAAAATCTTCATCAGCAATTGAAGTAGCAAAAATATCTAAACCTCCAAGACCGGGGTGACCGTCAGAGGCAAAGTACAATACCTCCTCACTAGTAATAAATGGAAATGTTTCACGCGCCTCGGTATTAATTACACTTCCTAAATTAATTGGTTCACCAAAACTTTCATCTTCATTTATAGCGACTTTAAATATATCTGATTCACCCAAAGTACCAGGCATATCAGATGCAAAGTATAGCGTTTTCTCATCTATACTTAATGTGGGGTGGGCTACTGAATAATCATTACTATTAAATGGAAGTTCTTCAAGGTTTGACCAAATACCATCAACAAGCTTGGCTTTAAAAATTTTCAATCGAATTACACCCGATTCATCTTTCACATATTTACCCTCAGAAAAATTATTTCTAGTAAAATACAGGGTATTTCCGTCTTTAGAAGTTACAGATGTTGACTCATGTAATCTGGTATTAATTTTTTCACCAAACTTAGTTACCGTTTTAGCAGAAACACTATCAACATCTACCTTATACAGATCTAAGAAATCTTTAGAGTTCCAAGTATGTCGATATCTTGCCAAATTACCCGTATCTCTATCAGATGAAAAAATAACACCTGCTTTATAAAAAGAAGGAGCAAAATCTGAATAAGAAGAATTATATGGAAAGTTTTCAAGATTATATCTGCCAGAATTTCGGGCAATATCTTCTAAATAATCTTCTTCACCATTAAAAGCCTTTGCACGCTTATCGTCATTGGTAGCCTCTGTAAAATTCGTCATTGCTACGTCTGCATTTTTATAATCACCCAAGGATTTTAATGTCTGCGCATATCTAAAATAGTATTCTGGTGCCATTTCAGAAGGATACTCAGCTGCTAATCTTTTATAAATTTTTGCAGCGTCATCATAATCAGCATTGAAATAATATGAATTACCTAATTTTTTAAGTAGATCAGCTGAAGTATAGCCCTTGTCTAGAATTCTTTTGTAAATATCTATCGCAGGACTAAATGAATAGTTATCATACTTCTCATTTGCCTTATTGACAAGCTTTTCTTCTTTAGTAACTAAAGTAGTTTCTTGAGCATAACCAATTGTATTATTAAAAATTAATAAAAAGGCTATGATTTGAAGTATATTTTTTGTCATAGTGAACATTTTTAAAAGAAACGAGGCGACACCAATTTCTGGAAAGATTTTAGTAACTCATATCTCAAAAAGATTTCAAAAGATCCGTCATTAAATTGTGTACCTCCTAGTTCAGTAGTTTCTTTATCGTAAGCAAGACCTAACATTAATTGATCTGTTATTTGAAATCCTGCCATTGCACTCACTGCAGCATCCCATCGATAAGCCGCTCCGAAAGAAAACTTATCATTGTATAAAAAGTTAGCCGAGATATCTAACTGAAGTGGAGCTCCACCAACTACTTTAGTTAATAATGCCGGCTTAAACTTAAAATTTGGATTCAAATCAAAAACGTAACCTGTTATCATATAAAAATTTATACGATCTTGAGAAAGAAATTGATTGGAAGAAGAGCTACCTTCTGCATTGTCAAAATGCTCAGTTTGTAAAATATTAGGAGCAGACAAACCAGCATAAAATTTATTGGTATGATAATAGATTCCTAAACCGAAGTTAGGAGAAAATTTATTCTCAATATTATCATTACTTACAGGTTCAGCATCAAAATTTCGTAACTGATTAAAATCTAAATTTAGTAAGTTTCCACCAGCTTTAAATCCGAAAGATAGTTTTCCTTCTAGCGATACATCAATGGTATAAGAGATTACCGCATCAAGATAAGTTTCTGATACAACACCGTCACCAATATTATCTTGAACGACTGATAAACCATAACCCACTCTGCTATTTCTTATCGGCGAATGTAGATTTAAGGTAAATGTTTCTGGAGCACCATCAAGACCGACCCATTGAGAGCGGTATAAAGCTGCAGCAGTAAATTGACCTCTTGAACCCGCATACGCCGGGTTTACACTCATGGTGTTAAACATATATTGGGTATACTGGGCATCTTGCTGTGCAGATACCGTAAATGAACCAATTAGAACCAAAAAGATTACGGGTAGTAGGTACTTAATTTTTGAAATCATATTAAGCGTCATGTTATTTACTTATGTAAAGATACTCACTGTCGGTTTTACTTTCTCCTTCGGTAGTTATATAGTCAAAGATATAAAAATAAACTCCAGATGGTAAGTAATCATCTACACTAAGGGTAGATCTACCTTTCGACCTTCCGTCGAATACGTTGTTTTGATTATTATAATTCTCACCTTCATACACAGCAACACCCCATCTATTAAATATTCTTAAGGTACTGCTACTCACTTGATCTAAACCTCTAATGAATAAAAAGTCATTTTTACCATCACCATTAGGGGTAACCATTTGATTAACTTCTATGGCCTCATCTGGCTCAGGAGTACTATCATCAATAGGGTCTAAGTAATCAGGAGTGCCATCACCATCGGTATCATCGTTAGTTGGGTCACCATCGCCATCAGCATCTTCATCTGGTGTATCAATTCCGTCTCCATCATCATCAAAATCACGATAGTTGACATCTTCCGTACCATCAGTATCTGGCAGATCATTTGCAGGATCATCGATTTCGTCATTTACATCAAACCCGTCATTAATATCACTGCCTTCATAACCATCATCTAAACCATCACCGTCGGCATCACTTCCCAAATACGTTTGATCAGGTATACCATCAAAATTAAAATCGTTGCCTTCATTATTATCGGGTACCGTATCATTATCACTATCTAAATCAATATAATCAGGTGTGTCTTCACCATCATGATTATTCGGGGTTAAACCATCTGGCAAATATGCAGAGTTCAATCCGTCATTGGCAGCGTAAGTAGCTTCATCATCATTATTTGGAGCAACATAACCTTCGGTAGTTTGAGCTTCTACGTTATCAGGAATACCATCATCATCAGCGTCTATGTCTAAGTGATTAGGTATGCCGTCGCCATCAGTATCAATAGGATTAGTCAATGGATCATCATCACCATCTAAATTCGGATCTTCAACCGTATCTAAAATTCCATCGTTGTCATCATCTAAATCAACTAAATCATTAACTCCGTCTCCGTCGGTATCTGTTTCCGGTTCTGAATTATCTTCTGGATCTAAATAATCAGGTGTGCCATCACCATCAGTATCATCGTTAGTAGGGTCACCATCTCCATCGGCATCTTCCTCTGGTGTATCTATGCCATCTCCATCATCATCAAAATCTCTATAGTTCACATCTTCAGTACCGTCGGTATCTGGTAAATCATTACTAGGGTCATCAATTTCATCATTAACATCGAAACCATCATTAATATCACTACCCTCATAACCATCATCTAAACCATCGCTATCAGCATCTGATCCTAAATACGTTTGATCTGGTATACCATCAAAATTGAAGTCATTACCTTCATTATTATCGGGTACAGTATCATTATCACTATCTAAATCTATATAATCAGGTGTGTCTTCGCCATCATGATTATTCGGAGTTAAGCCATCGGGCAAATACGCTGAATTCAAGCCGTCATTTGACTCATAAGTCGCTAAATCATCTAAATTAGGAGCAATATAACCGTCAGTAGTTTGTGCCTCAACGTTATCTGGAATACCATCATCATCTGCGTCTATATCTAAGTGATTAGGTATGCCATCTCCATCGGTATCTAATGGATTCGTCAACGGATCATCATCACCATCTAAATTCGGATCTTCAACCGTATCTAAGATTCCATCGTTATCATCATCTAAATCAACTAGATCATTCACTCCGTCTCCGTCGGTATCTAAACAATCTAACGGCCGCAACCTAATACGAATACCGTTGATTAATCGCTCAGAAGTAGTATAAAATTGTACCTGAGTAACAGGTTCTTGAGATTCCCATACATAACGTTCAGATCCATCAATGGTAGTTGGTGTTGTATTTTCTACAAAATAATTACTACCAACATTACCTGATATGACACCCGCTGGTAAGGTAGTATTCATTAGTTCATATGCGACATCATCTAAAGCTATAATACCGTCACGATGAAGGCGATCTACCAATGGTGAATGTTCAACAACTGAGATTACTGGAACCGTACCAGAAAATTGAAACGTAACCGGTACTCCATTGTTAACTTCAAATAGGCCTCCAAAACTTTTAGTGCTTCCGCCGGTAACACTAACTAGTACACTACCAGCTGGCAACCCCCATTTAGCGCTTAAATCAACATTTGATGCAGAAAGACTTCCATCAACTACACCATTCGGAAAACCAAAATCTGAAGCCAAAATTTCAACAAGATCAAGTTGTGTACAATCCTCATAATCCATCATCATTTCTTCCTCATCTTCATAAGAACTATAAGCATTTGCAAATAATGAAGAACACGAAAAAAATGTCATCAATAGCATTACGCTTAGATGGTTTCTTTTAACTCTAAAAATTAAAAAAACATTAGTTGTAATAAATTCCATATGTGTGTCAGTAATTTAGGTTTTACTAATCACCATGACATATAGATAAGTTACGTGTAAGAAGTTTGGGACAACTGTAAAACGTATATGCAAGGTATATCTTATATTTTAATCATCAAATTCTTTGGAATGTAATCATATAATATTCCTTTAAAAAACATCATTATTCGTTGAAAAACACTAGTAAAGCAATTTTAACGAGAATAAACCTACAATAGTATATCGCAAAAAAATATTTAAAAAAGTATAAAAACCGCCAAAGCATATTATTATATCGATTAAAATTCAATGCACATTTACTATAACACATTGTAATTCAACAAATTAATATTAAATACTGTATTGCTATAAACTATGGAGAACTGTCTTATTTGTCCTATTTTTGCACAAATTTTTTAGATGGGATTTCAAGAGGAAATAAAAAAAAGAAGAACCTTTGGTATTATATCGCACCCTGATGCTGGCAAAACTACACTGACCGAAAAACTTCTATTATTTGGCGGTGCAATTCAGGAAGCTGGTGCAGTAAAAAATAACAAAATAAAAAAAACTGCCACCAGTGATTTTATGGAAATTGAGCGACAACGAGGAATTTCTGTTGCAACCTCCGTATTGGCTTTTATTTATAAGGATAAAAAGATCAATATACTTGATACTCCTGGTCACAAAGATTTTGCTGAAGATACTTTTCGAACGCTGACCGCTGTTGATAGTGTAATCGTAGTTATTGATGTTGCGAAGGGTGTAGAAGAGCAAACTGAAAAACTCGTGGAGGTTTGCCGCATGCGCAACATTCCTATCATCGTTTTTATTAATAAACTAGATCGCGAAGGAAAGGATGCCTTTGATCTATTAGATGATCTAGAACAGAAGTTAGGGCTTTCAGTAACACCTTTAAGTTTTCCCATTGGAATGGGATATGATTTTAAAGGTATATATAATATATACGAGAAGAATATCAACCTTTTTAGTGGTGACAATAAAAAGAATATCGAAGAAACCATTGCTTTTGATAATATTGAAAGCACAGAGCTTGAAAAGATTATAGGAGAAAAAGCTGCAAACACCCTAAGAGATGACTTAGAATTGGTTAGTGGAGTATATCCTGATTTTGATAAAGCAGCCTATTTATCAGGGCAACAACATCCTGTATTTTTCGGATCTGCTTTAAATAATTTTGGGGTACGCGAGCTGCTTGATTGTTTTATTGAAATAGCGCCATCACCACGATCTAAAAAAGCAGAAGAAAGGTTAGTAGAGGCAAATGAAAAACAAATGAGTGGTTTTGTTTTTAAAATTCATGCCAATATGGACCCAAAACATCGCGACCGTTTGGCTTTTATTAAAATTGTGTCTGGAACTTTTGAAAGAAATAAACCCTATTTACATGTACGCCAAGATAAAAAACTAAAATTTTCTAGCCCGAATGCTTTTTTTGCTGAGAAAAAGGAAATTGTAGATATATCATACCCAGGAGACATCGTTGGGCTGCATGACACTGGGAATTTTAAAATTGGAGACACTTTAACCGAAGGCGAACAATTACATTATAAGGGTATTCCAAGTTTCTCACCAGAGCATTTTAGATACATTAACAATGCTGACCCCATGAAGTCTAAACAGCTTTATAAAGGCATTGATCAGTTAATGGACGAAGGTGTAGCCCAGCTCTTTACTCTTGAATTAAATGGCAGAAAAATTGTTGGCACGGTTGGCGCTCTTCAGTTTGAAGTAATACAATATCGGTTAGAACACGAATATGGGGCTAAATGCTCATATGAAAACTTCCCCGTTTACAAAGCTTGTTGGGTAGACCCAGACGACCTTAAAAACGATGAATTTAAAGAGTTCAAAAGAGTAAAACAAAAATTTTTAGCTAAAGACAAGAGAGGTCAGCTGGTATTTTTAGCAGACTCACAATTTTCTTTACAAATGACACAGTCAAAATACCCATCGGTAAAACTACATTTTGTTTCAGAATTTGATTAGAAATTAAATTCGATTACTGTTGCTCTTAAATATCAAAAAATAAAAAAGCCATTTAAATATTAAACGGCTTTTTTATTTTATGCTTCTCCCGTAGGTCCAAAATTTAATGGAATTGGTGGTTGCTCATAATCTTTAATGGTACCATGTGCTTTTTCAAATCTATGCACATTATCATTTAATGCCTTTAAAAATTTTTTCGCATGTTGAGGTGTTAAAACAATTCTGCTCTTAACCTTAGCTTTTGGTGCACCTGGCATCATACTAATAAAATCTACTACAAATTCAGAAACTGAATGGTTGATTATGGCAAGGTTAGAATAAATGCCCTCTGCCATCTTTTCATCAAGCTCAATATTAATTTGTTTTTGTTTCTGGTCTTTTTCTGCCATAATTTATTTTTAAAAAGAAGCAAGAAAAAAACCAAGATCAATAGTCAAATTAAATTCGAATATCAATCTTGGTTTCTATATCTAACTTCTAGATTCTATTTAGAATTTCAAAGCTTCTTTACGAGCCATAATTTCATCGTATTCTTCTTTCGAACCAACAATGATATTTTCGTAATCTCTCATACCTGTACCTGCTGGTATTTTATGACCAACAATTACATTTTCTTTCAAGCCTTCTAATGTATCAACTTTACCACTAACCGCAGCTTCGTTTAACACTTTAGTGGTCTCTTGGAAGGAAGCTGCAGAGATAAATGACTTCGTCTGTAATGACGCTCTTGTAATACCTTGAAGTATTGGCGTAGCCGTTGCAGCTACCGCATCTTTAGCAGTAACTAGATTTTTATCATTTCTAACCAAAATCGAGTTCTCATCACGCAATTCTCTTGCAGTAATAATTTGACCCGGTCTTAAGTTTTCAGATTCACCAGCATCTTCTACAACCTTTTTACCATAGATTTCATCATTCTCACGAATAAAGTCATCTTTATGAACCAATTGATTTTCTAAGAAAATGGTATCTCCTGGATCTTGAATACGAACCTTACGCATCATTTGTCTTACAACAACTTCAAAGTGTTTATCATTAATTTTCACACCCTGTAAACGATATACTTCTTGTACTTCATTCACTAAATATTGTTGTACCGCAGAAGGACCTTTTATAGAAAGGATATCTTCTGGAGTTATTGAACCATCAGATAAAGGCATACCCGCACGTACATAGTCATTCTCTTGAACCAATATTTGATTCGAAAGTTTAACCAAGTACTTCTTAATCTCACCTAATTTAGATTCAATTATTATTTCACGGTTACCTCTCTTGATTTTACCAAAAGAAACGACACCATCAATCTCAGAAACCACAGCTGGATTAGAAGGGTTACGTGCTTCAAACAGTTCAGTTACTCTTGGAAGACCACCTGTAATATCACCTGCCTTAGCAGATTTTCTAGGTATCTTCACCAAAGTTTTACCTTCTTTAATCTTCTCGCCGTCGTCAACCATAATATGAGAACCAACAGGAAGGTTATATGAACGTAAAGTTTCTCCTTTACTATCTTGAATCAATAAAGTTGGAATCAACTTCTTATTTCTAGATTCAGAAATAACTTTTTCTTGGAAACCGGTTTGTTCATCAATTTCAACTTGATATGTAACCCCTTGATCAATATTCTCGTAAGCAATTTTACCCGGAAATTCTGATACAATAACACCGTTATAAGGATCCCAAGAACAAATTACATCTCCTTTGGTTACCTTAGAACCATTCTTGATGAAAATTTGCGAACCATAAGGTATGTTATTAGTACTTAAAGTAATACCGGTATTAGGGTCTACTATTTTAAGTTCTGAAGTTCTTGAAATTACTATTTCTGCTTTCTTACCTTCACCATCTTCTCCGGTGACTGTACGTAAATCTTCAATTTCGGCAATACCAGAAAACTTAACTTCTAACTTGTTATCTTCAGAAATGTTACCAGCAATACCACCTACGTGGAATGTACGTAAGGTAAGTTGAGTACCTGGCTCACCAATTGATTGGGCCGCTACAACACCAACAGCTTCACCTCTTTGAACCATTTTATTGGTAGAAAGACTTCTTCCGTAACATTGTGCACAAATTCCTTTAGGAGCTTCACATGTTAATGCCGAACGAACTTCAACTTTTTCTACTGGAGATTCTTCAATCTTTTTCGCATCAGCTTCCATTATTTCTTGACCCGCCGTCAGCAGCTGTTCTTCCGTTAATGGATTATATACATCGTGTAAAGAAACTCTTCCTAAAATACGAGCTCCTAATGATTCAACAACCTCTTCATTCTTTTTCAATGCTGATACTTCAACACCTCTTAAAGTACCGCAATCAGTAATATTAATTATCACATCTTGAGAAACATCAACTAAACGACGCGTTAGGTACCCAGCATCAGCCGTTTTTAATGCAGTATCTGCAAGACCCTTACGTGCACCGTGTGTAGATATAAAGTATTCAAGAATTGAAAGACCTTCCTTAAAGTTAGAAAGAATCGGGTTTTCAATAATTTCACCACCACCGGCAGTAGACTTTTTAGGCTTAGCCATTAAACCTCGCATACCTGTCAACTGTCGAATTTGTTCTTTTGATCCCCTCGCACCAGAATCAAGCATCATATATACCGAGTTGAAACCTTGCTGATCTTCACGAATTCGCTTCATAGCCAATTCAGTCAATTGTGCGTTGGTAGATGTCCATACATCAATTACTTGATTGTAACGTTCGTTATTGGTAATTAGACCCATGTTATAGTTGGCCATAATTCCATCAACTTGCCCATTTGCATCGGCAATCATCTCGTGCTTTTCTTGTGGAATAATAATATCACCTAAACTAAAAGACAATCCGCCTTTAAAGGCAAATTCATACCCCATAGTCTTAATTCTATCTAAGAAATCAGCGGTAGAAGGAACATCAGTCACTGCCAAAATATCACCAATGATATTTCTTAGTGCCTTTTTGTTCAATACTTGGTTAATATACCCAGCTTCTTCTGGAACGTTTTTATTAAACAAAACCCTACCAACTGTAGTTGGTATAATTTGATTTACTAATTCACCTGCTTCATTAAAATCTTTAGCACGAACCTTAATTCCTGCATTCAAGTCAACTTGTCTTTCATTAAAAGCGATTTCAACTTCTTCTGCAGAATAGAACGTTAAACCTTCCCCTTTAACAGGAACTTCAGGTGTTGATTTACGCTCTTTGGTCATATAATAAAGACCTAATACCATATCTTGAGAAGGTACCGTAATTGGAGAACCATTCGCAGGATTCAATATATTTTGAGAAGCCAACATTAATAATTGTGCTTCTAATATAGCCTCTGGCCCTAATGGCAAGTGAACTGCCATTTGATCTCCGTCAAAATCGGCATTAAATGCAGTACACGCCAATGGGTGTAAACGAATCGCTTTACCTTCTATTAATTTAGGCTGGAAAGCTTGAATACCTAAACGGTGTAATGTAGGAGCACGGTTTAATAATACCGGGTGACCTTTCAATACATTTTCAAGAATATCCCAAACAACAGGCTCTTTCTTGTCTATAATCTTTTTTGCTGACTTTACCGTCTTTACAATACCTCTTTCAATCAACTTACGAATTACGAAAGGCTTATAAAGTTCAGCTGCCATGTCTTTTGGAAGTCCGCATTCGAATAATTTCAATTCTGGACCAACAACGATTACCGAACGAGCAGAATAATCAACACGCTTACCCAACAAGTTTTGACGGAAACGACCTTGCTTACCTTTCAATGAATCTGAAAGTGATTTTAAAGGACGATTTGATTCCGTTTTAACAGCAGATGCTTTACGTGTATTATCAAAAAGAGAATCAACAGCTTCTTGAAGCATACGTTTCTCATTTCTAAGAATTACTTCTGGTGCTTTAATTTCAACCAATCTTTTTAAACGGTTGTTACGAATGATAACTCTTCTATAAAGATCATTTAAATCTGAAGTCGCAAAACGACCCCCATCTAAAGGAACTAATGGACGTAATTCAGGCGGAATAACCGGAATTACCTTCATAATCATCCACTCTGGGTTGTTCTCTCTATTTTCTTGAGATTCACGAAGTGCCTCAACTACTTGAAGACGTTTTAAAGCTTCTGTCTTACGTTGTTTAGACGTTTCAGTATTTGCTTTATGTCTTAAGCTGAATGACAATTCTTTCAAATCAATTCTTGATAATAAATCGATCAAACATTCAGCACCCATTTTGGCGATAAATTTGTTTGGATCTGTATCATCTAAATATTGATTTTCTTGTGGAATCTCTTCAATAATATTTAAGTACTCTTCTTCAGTTAAGAAATCCATTTTATTGATTTCTTCACCTTCAGGACCTTTTGCAATACCTGGTTGAATTACTACGTATCTCTCGTAATAAATGATCATATCTAATTTCTTAGAAGGAAGACCAAGTAAATATCCTATTTTGTTAGGTAACGAACGGAAATACCATATGTGAGCCACAGGAACAACCAAATTGATATGCCCTACTCTATCTCTACGTACCTTCTTTTCAGTTACTTCAACACCACAACGATCACAAACAATACCACGATAGCGAATACGTTTGTATTTTCCACAAGCACATTCATAATCCTTTACAGGACCAAATATACGCTCACAGAAAAGTCCATCACGTTCTGGCTTATGCGTTCTGTAGTTAATAGTTTCAGGTTTCAAAACTTCACCTCTTGACTCTGCCAAAATTGCCTCTGGAGATGCCAAACCGATTGAAATTTTATCAAACCTTTTTTGCGGTGTATTATCGTTTATTCTTGCCATAATTCTATGGAGATAATTTTAATATATGTTAATCTATAGTGTTCAAAACCCGTATTACCTACTCTTCCAATCTGATATCTAAACCTAATCCCTTAAGTTCATGCATCAATACATTGAATGATTCTGGTAATCCTGGTTCTGGCATGGTCTCTCCTTTAACAATTGATTCGTAAGTTTTCGCTCTACCAATCACGTCATCAGATTTAACAGTCAATATTTCTCGTAGGGTTGCAGACGCACCATATGCTTCAAGTGCCCAAACTTCCATCTCTCCAAAACGCTGACCACCAAATTGTGCTTTACCACCTAATGGTTGTTGTGTAATTAAAGAATACGGACCTATTGAACGCGCGTGCATTTTATCGTCAACCATATGACCTAACTTCAGCATGTAAATCACACCAACAGTTGCTGGCTGATCAAAACGCTGCCCGGTTCCTCCATCATAAAGATAGGTATGACCAAATCGAGGAATTCCTGCTTCATCAGTATACTCATTAATTTGATCTAAAGTTGCCCCATCAAAAATTGGCGTACCGAACTTTTTGCCCAACTTCAAACCTGCCCAACCAAGAACGGTTTCATAAATCTGACCAATGTTCATACGAGAAGGTACCCCTAGCGGGTTCAAAACAATATCAACAGGTGTTCCATCTTCTAAGAAAGGCATATCCTCTTGACGAACGATACGCGAAACAATACCTTTGTTACCGTGACGACCAGCCATTTTATCTCCTACCTTTAGTTTACGTTTTTTGGCAACGTATACTTTTGCAAGTTTCATAATACCCGCTGGTAATTCATCACCTACTGATATCGTAAACTTATCTCTTCTCAGGTTACCCTGAAGATCATTAAGTTTAATTTTATAGTTGTGTAACAAATCAGCTAAAGAGGCATTTGTCTCTTTATCCGTAGTCCAACTTCCTCCAACTAAATGAGCAAAATCATCAACTGCATTTAACATTTTCATGGTATACTTCTTACCCTTTGGAAGAACTTCTTCTCCTAAGTCATTAAGTACACCTTGAGAAGTTTTACCGTTAATCAATACAAATAATTTTTCAACTAAAATATCTTTTAGCTGCTCAAACTTTACTTCATATTCTAACTCTAACCCTGTTATTGCTTCTTTATCTTCAGAACGCTTACGCTTATCTTTTATAGATCTTGAAAACAATTTTTTCTCAATTACTACACCTCTTAAAGATGGTGAAGCTTTTAGTGAAGCATCTTTTACATCACCTGCTTTATCACCAAAGATGGCACGAAGTAATTTTTCTTCAGGAGTAGGATCTGATTCTCCTTTTGGAGTTATCTTTCCAATTAAAATATCTCCTGGTTTTACTTCAGCTCCAATACGGATCATTCCGTTTTCATCTAGATCTTTGGTAGCCTCTTCAGATACGTTTGGTATATCATGAGTTAATTCTTCAGCACCTAATTTTGTATCACGTACCTCTAACGAGTACTCATCAACATGAATAGAAGTAAATATATCTTCGCGAACAACCTTTTCTGAAATTACAATCGCATCCTCAAAGTTATATCCTTTCCAAGGCATAAATGCTACGGTCAAGTTTCTCCCCAAAGCTAATTCTCCTTTTTCTGTAGCATAACCTTCACAAAGCACTTGTCCTTTCTTTACTTTATCACCTTTTCTTACAATTGGTTTCAAGTTAATACTAGTACCTTGGTTAGTCTTTCTAAACTTAACTAATTTATAGCTCTTAGAGTCATCTTCGAAACTAACTAATTTTTCCTCTTCCGTACGATCATACTTAACCGTAATTTTCTGAGAATCAACATACTCAACAGTTCCATCACCTTCAGCATTGATTAAAACTCTTGAATCTGAAGCAACCTGACGTTCTAAACCTGTACCAACAATAGGAGACTGTGGCTTTAATAACGGTACCGCTTGACGCATCATGTTTGATCCCATCAATGCACGGTTCGCATCATCATGTTCTAAGAATGGGATTAAAGAAGCTGAAATAGATGCTATTTGATTTGGTGCTACATCAGTATAATTAATCTCAGAAGGATCAACTACAGGAAAATCACCCTCCTCTCGCGCAATAACTTTATCAGAATCAATTTGACCACTTTCTTTTAGTGGAATATTTGCCTGAGCAATTTTCATTCCCTCTTCTTCTTCCGCACTTAGGTAAACGTATTCTTTCGTATTTACTTTTGTATTATCTACCTTACGATATGGTGTTTCAAGGAAGCCCATTGGGTTAACTTTGGCGAAAACTGCCAAAGAAGATATCAAACCAATGTTCGGACCTTCAGGAGTTTCAATCGGACAAAGTCTTCCGTAGTGCGTATAGTGAACATCACGAACTTCGAAACCTGCTCTTTCTCTTGATAAACCACCTGGCCCAAGTGCAGACAATCTACGCTTGTGTGTAATCTCTGCTAATGGATTGGTTTGATCCATAAACTGAGATAATTGGTTGGTTCCAAAGAACGAGTTAATAACCGATGATAATGTTTTTGCATTAATCAAATCGATAGGCGTAAACACTTCGTTATCACGAACGTTCATTCGCTCACGAATCGTTCTTGCCATACGGGCTAAACCAACACCAAACTGAGAAGATAATTGTTCACCTACAGTACGAACACGTCTATTAGAAAGGTGATCAATATCATCAATCTCTGCTTTTGAATTGATTAACTCAATCAAATATTTAATGATAGTTATAATATCTTCTTTGGTTAAGACTTGCTTATCCATACCGATATCTAACTGTAACTTTTTGTTCATTCTGTAACGACCAACTTCACCTAAATTGTAACGTTGATCAGAGAAAAACAACTTATCGATAATACCTCTTGCTGTTTCCTCATCTGGCGGTTCAGCGTTACGAAGTTGACGATAAATATGCTCTACCGCTTCCTTTTCAGAGTTAGTAGGATCTTTTTGCAATGTATTATGAATAATAGCATAATCAGATTGCGCATTATTCTCTTTATGCAATAAAACAGTTTTCACATCAGCGTCGATAATTTCCTGAATGTGCTCTTTTTCTAAAATAGTATCACGATCTAATACAATTTCGTTTCTTTCGATAGATACAACTTCACCAGTATCTTCATCAACGAAATCTTCATGCCATGTGTTCAATACTCTAGCCGCAAGTTTACGACCCAATACTTTTTTCAAACCTGCATTAGAAACTTTCACTTCTTCTGAAAGATCAAAAATCTCTAAAATATCTTTATCTCGTTCAAAGCCGATAGCTCTGAATAAGGTAGTAACAGGTAATTTTTTCTTTCTATCGATATAAGCATACATAACGCCATTAATATCGGTAGCGAATTCAATCCAAGAACCTTTGAAAGGAATTACTCTTGCTGAATATAATTTAGTTCCATTTGCGTGAAATGATTGTCCAAAGAAAACCCCAGGTGAACGGTGTAATTGAGAAACAACAACACGCTCAGCACCGTTAATAACAAAGGTACCAGAAGGTGTCATGTAAGGAATAGTTCCCAAATAAACATCTTGTACAATTGTTTCGAAATCTTCGTGTTCTTCATCAGTACAATATAATTTCAAACGCGCTTTTAATGGAACGCTATAGGTAAGCCCACGCTCGATACATTCTTGAATAGAATATCGTGGTGGATCTATAAAATAATCCAAAAACTCAAGTACGAATTGGTTTCTGGTGTCTGTAATAGGAAAGTTTTCCATGAAGGTATTATACAAACCTTCATTACCTCTTTCATCTGATTTTGTTTCAAGCTGGAAAAAATCTTGAAACGATTTAATCTGAATGTCCAAGAAATCCGGATATTCCGGTGTGTTCTTAGCAGATGCAAAATTAATTCTTTCAGTAGTGTTTGTGAACATCAATGGACAGTATTATAGTGTGAATACTTTAGTGTTGTATATCCCTTTATATACGGTGGTATTATAAAAAGGCTTAGGTCTAACCGCAAAATGCGAAAAGACCTAAACCTAAAAGTGCTATATGTTGTTGCTATTATTTAAGCTCAACTTCTGCTCCTGCTTCTTCTAAAGATTTTTTGATTCCTTCAGCTTCATCTTTAGCTACACCTTCCTTAACGGCTTTTGGTGCACTATCAACGATGTCTTTAGCATCTTTCAATCCTAAACCAGTTAATTCTTTAACTAATTTAACAACTGCTAATTTTGAACTACCAGCAGCAGTTAAAATTACATCAAATTCTGACTTTTCTTCAACAGCTTCACCACCAGCAGCGGCTCCACCAGCAGCAACAGCAACTGCAGCAGCTGCAGGCTCTATACCATACTCGTCTTTTAAAATATCAGCTAATTCATTAACCTCTTTTACGGTTAAATTCACCAACTGTTCTGCGAAATCTTTTAAATCTGCCATTTTTCTATCGTTTAATAAAATTTTAAAATATAATTGTTTTTAGTGCGTACTATTCTCTTTCTGATAATGTCTTTAAAATACCGGCAAGCTTTCCACCTCCAGATTTAAGTCCAGAAATAACATTCTTGGCCGGAGATTGTAACAATCCGATAATTTCGCCAATCATTTCTTCTTTAGACTTGATGCTTACTAATGCATCTAAATTTTCATCACCAATGTAAACTGCTTCTTCTACAAAAGCACCTTTTAATAAAGGCTTATCAGATTTTTTTCTGAAATTCTTTATCAATTTAGCTGGTGCATTTCCAACTTCAGAGAACATCAACGAAGTATTTCCTTTCAATACTTCGGGTAGCTCGCCGAATTCTTTATCAGAAGCTTCCATTGCTTTAGCAAGCAATGTATTTTTGACTACAGCTAATTTAACATTTGCTTTGAAACAAGCTCTTCTCAAATCAGAAGTTGCTGTTGCATTCAAACCAGATATATCTGCCAAATAAATGGTAGAACTATCTGCTAATTGCGAAGTTAAATCTTCTATAACCGTTGCTTTTTCTTCTCTTGTCATAATTAAAAACTTTAATTAACGGTTACTAAACTGTTTTTGGATCTAATTGAACACTCGGACTCATGGTGCTTGACATGAAAATACTTTTCATGTAAACCCCTTTAGATGAAGTAGGTTTCAACTTGTTCAAAGTATCTATCAACTCGGTCGCATTCTCCGCAATTTTATCAGCAGAAAAAGAAGCTTTACCAATTGCAGCGTGAACGATCCCTGTTTTATCCACTTTGAAATCAATTTTACCAGACTTCACATCAGTAACAGCTTTTGCTATATCCATTGTTACTGTTCCCGTTTTTGGATTAGGCATTAAACCTCTTGGTCCTAAAACACGGCCTAAAGGTCCTAATTTACCCATTACACTTGGCATAGTGATGATAACATCAACATCTGTCCAACCCGCTTTAATTTTATCCAAATATTCTTGTAACCCAACAAAATCAGCACCTGCTTCTGTAGCCTCTGCCTCTTTATCTGGGGTTACCAAAGCCAAAACCTTTACATCTTTTCCAGTACCATGAGGTAATGTTACCACACCACGTACCATTTGATTCGCCTTTCTTGGATCTACACCCAAACGTACAGCCAAATCAATAGATGCATCAAATTTTGTATTGGTTATCTCTTTTACCAAAGCTGAGCCCTCAGCTATAGAATAAAGCTTATCTTTTTCTATCTTAGCTTGAGCCTCTTTTTGCTTTTTAGTCAATTTTGCCATTTAATTGTGCTTTATAAGATTTTAAAAAGGTCGTTTACCTGCTACCTTCATACCCATTGAACGAGCAGTACCAGCAACCATACTCATTGCTGATTCAATCGTAAATGCATTAAGGTCGACCATTTTATCTTCAGCGATTGCCTTGATTTGGTCCCAGCTAACGCTACCTAATTTTACTCGGTTAGGTTCGCCAGATCCTTTTTTAATCTTAGCTGCTTCCATCAATTGAACTGCCGCTGGTGGAGTTTTTACTATAAAGTCAAATGATTTGTCTTTATAAACGGTGATAACAACTGGTAATACTTTACCTGGTTTATCCTGTGTACGCGCATTAAATTGCTTACAGAATTCCATGATGTTAACGCCGGCAGCACCTAAGGCGGGTCCAACCGGTGGCGATGGATTCGCTGCACCTCCCCTAACTTGTAGTTTAACTACTTTACCTATTTCTTTTGCCATTGTTTAAAATTAAATTCAAGCTGTATTAGTGGAAGCAAACACAACTTATATATGTAACATTTGTACTATATTTTTTCAACCTGCATATAACTCAATTCTAGTGGAGTTTTTCTACCGAAAATCTTCACCATAACCTCTAGTTTACGCTTTTCTTCATTGATTTTTTCAACAGTTCCATTAAAACCATTAAAAGGACCATCAATTACTTTAACCGTTTCACCGAACACAAAAGGTATTGCTACATTGTCAGTATTAACCGCCAATTCATCAACCTTACCTAACATTCGATTCACCTCTGACTTTCTCAAAGGCACAGGGTCTCCCCCTTTTGTTTCTCCTAAAAAACCTATTACATTAGTGATTGATCGTATGATATGTATCATCTCACCACCCAAATTGGCTTTTATCATTATATAACCAGGAAAATAAACTCTTTCCTTGTTAATTTTTTTTCCATTTCGAATTTGTACCACTTTTTCCGTTGGCACTAAAACGTCATCTAAGTAATCAGAAAAACCAAGACGAGATACCTCACTTTCAATATACCCCTTAATCTTGTTTTCTTGACCACTAACGGCTCTTACCACATACCACTTTTTTTCTAATACTTCTGACATACGGTTTAGGCTTAGTTCAAGACTTGCTCGAAATATAATTTAATTAGCTTACTAAAAACAGTATCAACACCCCAAGTTGCCAATGCAAACAAAATAGAAAACACTGCTACAACCACCATCAAATTTGACGATTCAGCACGCGTAGGTAGCGTTATATTATTTCTAAGTTCTTCGACTGATTCTTTGATATATGTTAACATCGCTGTTTTTTAAAATTTATATGATTATAAAATCATCGCTTATAGCACGGGAGGAGAGACTCGAACTCCCGACACCTGGTTTTGGAGACCAGTGCTCTACCAACTGAGCTACACCCGTTTGTATTTACATTTAAAGGTATCCCACCAAAGCAAGACACCCTTAAACATAAAATACGATATAGATATTAATCTAAAATCTTAGTTACTTGCCCTGCTCCTACAGTTCTACCACCTTCACGGATTGCAAAACGAAGACCTTCGCTCAATGCAATTGGAGATAATAAATCAACTGTAATAGTAAGGTTATCACCAGGCATAACCATTTCAACTCCACTTGGAAGGTTGATTGTACCTGTAACGTCCGTTGTTCTTACGTAAAACTGTGGACGGTAGTTGTTATGAAATGGTGTGTGACGACCACCTTCTTCTTTTTTCAAGATATAAACCTCAGCTTCAAATTTAGAGTGCGGCTTAACAGAACCTGGCTTACAAATAACCATTCCTCTTTTGATATCCGTTTTTTCAATACCTCTTAACAAGATACCAACGTTATCACCAGCTTCACCTCTATCTAAGATCTTACGGAACATCTCAACACCAGTTACAGTAGATGCTAATTTTTCAGCACCCATACCGATAATATCAACCGCATCACCTGTATTTGCAACACCAGTTTCGATACGACCAGTTGCAACAGTACCACGACCAGTTATCGTAAATACATCTTCAACAGGCATTAAGAAATCTTTATCAACATCTCTTTTTGGAAGTTCGATCCACGCATCAACTTCTTCCATTAATTTCATTACGGTATCTACCCACTTTTGCTCACCATTAAGTGCACCTAAAGCAGAACCAGCAACAACAGGTCCATTATCACCATCATACTCGTAGAAAGAAAGCAATTCTCTGATTTCCATTTCTACAAGCTCTAAAAGCTCTTCGTCATCAACCATATCAACCTTGTTCATGAAAACAACGATTCTAGGAATACCAACTTGGCGACCTAAAAGGATGTGCTCACGAGTTTGTGGCATAGGACCATCAGTAGCAGCAACAACAAGAATAGCACCATCCATCTGAGCAGCACCTGTAACCATGTTCTTTACGTAATCCGCGTGACCTGGACAATCAACGTGTGCATAGTGACGATTAGCAGTAGAATACTCTACGTGAGAAGTGTTAATTGTAATACCTCTCTCTTTTTCTTCAGGAGCGTTGTCAATAGACTCAAAACTTCTAAGTTCTGATAACCCTGCATTTGCCAATACTGTAGTAATAGCTGCAGTCAATGTAGTTTTTCCGTGATCGACGTGTCCAATTGTACCAATATTTAAGTGCGGTTTGGAACGATCAAAAGTTTCCTTTGCCATTTTTAATGAATTTAATCTTATTGTTTATATTAGTGTGTGTACAAAATAATTCAACTATTGAGCCAACGACGGGAATTGAACCCGTGACCTCTTCCTTACCAAGGAAACGCTCTACCCCTGAGCTACGTCGGCTTATTGAGCTCGAAGTCAACCAACAAACCTTTAGACCACAAACGCAAACTCATATAGAGCAAAACCATAATAATAAGGTCATACTCCATACAGGCTTTTCACCCTGCATTCTTTAAAAGAGACTTGAACTAAATACAAACCGTTCGCCTCAAAGAACATTCTTAGAGCGAGAGACCGGGTTCGAACCGGCGACATTCAGCTTGGAAGGCTGACGCTCTACCAACTGAGCTACTCTCGCATTTTTAAACTTCAGTTAATTTTTGAAGTTTTTGGTATTTTAAAGATGTGGGGAGAGCAGGATTCGAACCTGCGAAGACGTAGTCAGCAGATTTACAGTCTGCCCTCGTTGGCCGCTTGAGTATCTCCCCATTCTTTAAAATTATTCAATATGTAATGAACTTCTCAATATGAGCCGATGGAGGGACTCGAACCCACGACCTGCTGATTACAAATCAGCTGCTCTAGCCAGCTGAGCTACATCGGCATTTTATACTTTTTAAGCATAAAAAAGTCCGCTATTTCTAACGGACTGCAAATGTATATATTTATTTGTTTAAACAAAACAAAAAATGAAAAATTTTAATCAAGTAGCTAACCTAATTTTTCCCTTTCGTTTTTTTAATTTTCTTTCCAAAGAATTACAAGCCGAATCTACAGCCTCCTCAAAAGACTTACATGTCTTTTTTACAACATATTTATCTCTTGGAATATTTAATTTTATTTCAACAATCTTATTCTCTTTTGAACTGGTATTCACCACTTTCAATGACACATCAGAACTTATAACCTTATCATAAAAGGTTTCCAGTTTATTAAGTCGAGTCTCAACGAAACGATAAAGTTTCACATCGGCATTAAAATTTACTGATTGAGTGTTTACTTTCATAAATTACTTTTTTTTAGAAGTTAAACAATAGAAAAAAAATTAGTTTTTGTTTCTTGGATGCGCGGTCAAATGAACTTTTTTGAGCTCTGCAATACTATTATGTGTATAAACTTGTGTAGAGGCCAAACTTGAATGACCCAACAACTCTTTAACCGAGTTTAAATCTGCACCTTTATTTAGTAAGTGTGTAGCGAACGTGTGCCTCAAAATATGCGGGCTTTTCTTAACCTTGCTCGATACCTGACTAAGATACCTATTTATAACTCTATATACAAGAGTTTCGTATATCTTAGCTCCAGATTTAACCAAGAAAACATTAGAAACTTCAACCACTCTCTCTAACTCTTTACGCTTATTTAGATATGCTACATATAGAAGCTTCGTTGTTTGTAGCAGCGGTAAAATTCGCTCTTTACTTCTTTTTCCTAAAACCTTAATCGTATTTCTATTCAAATCTACATCCGCTAGCTTCAAATTAACCATTTCTGCTCTTCGCATCCCTGTTGTATACAATAACTCGATAATCAACTGATCACGACAACCTTCAAAATCATCACTAAACTGAATTTGTCGTAATACCGTTTCCATTTCAGTCTCAGAAAACGGCACCTCAACTTTCTTAGGAGTCTTAAGCGCTTTATGCTTCGACAATGGATTACTATCAACAACACCAATCTGTTGAAGAAATCGATAATACGATTTTAATGAAGCTACTTTTCTATTAATACTTCGATTTGAAATTTCAAGATCTACCATACTCACAATCCAACTTCGAATTTGAGCATATACCGCCTGATCAATTGAAGAAACATCAAATTGACTTTTACAATACTCCGCAAACGATTCTACATCTCTCTTATAAGCATTAACCGTATGCTCTGAGTAGTTTTTCTCTAATGACAAGTAAGTAACAAAAGCAGTAATTGATGACATTACCCAAAGTTAATAAAGTTTAAACTGGTACGCACACCTTCAGAAAACTCAAAACAAAAAAAAATCTCGCTGCTAGCGAGATTTTAATATTTTGAATACAAGAGTTATTAGATTTAGATTTCTTCTTGATCTCTTAATCCTTGAATATATTCAGCTTTTTGAATCTGAGCTCTTCGAGCTACTGAAGGTTTTGTAAATGCTTGTCGCTTACGCAATTGACGCATTGTACCAGTTTTATCGAACTTTCGCTTGAAGCGCTTTAAAGCTCTATCGATGTTTTCTCCTTCTTTAATTGGTATTATTAACATGGGCTACAACCTCCTTTCTTTAGTGATTAGGGCTGCAAAGATATAAACTAATTTACAACCTGCAACCAAATTGCAATAAATATGTTTAGTAACTCAAAAGACTCTTATTCAGTTCTTTTAAATTTCAATTATTCATTAGCAGATTTGTATTCCTTTTTATCAATAACAATTTTAGCAATTATCTCTCGAAGAATCTCCGAAGTACCACCGCCAATTGGTCCGAGCCTACTATCTCGTAGAAGTCTTGCCATCGGATAGTCTTCAATATAACCATATCCTCCTAAAAATTGTAAGCAATCATAAGCAACCTCATCAGCCATTTTTGTTGATCTTAATTTTGAAATTGTAGCCTCTTTAACAACATATTGACCTTGACTCATTTTATAAGTCACAGCATAATTATACTCTCGACACATTTCCATATCAGCATATCTATCAACAATACGATGCCTTAATGCCTGATACTGATTTATTGATTTACCAAAAGCCTCTCTTTCAGACATATATTGCAATGCATAATCGAGCGCGTACTCTGCCCGAGCATGGGCATTTACACCCATAACAAGACGCTCTAAAGCAAAAGCCTGCATGATATAAATAAAACCCTTTCCTTCTTCGCCCAACACATTCTCTACAGGCACTTCTACATTATCAAAAGCCAATTCAGCTGTATCTGAAGCTCTCCAACCAAGCTTATTCAACTTACTAGCAGAAACACCCTTACTTTTACTATCAACCACCATCATAGTGATTCCTTTATTCCCCGCACCAGGATCAGTTTTAGCCGCCACTACCATATAGTCACAATAAACACCATTAGTAATGAATGTTTTTGAACCATTAAGAACATATTTATCTCCTTTTTTAACTGCTGTTGTTCGCATTCCAGCAACATCACTTCCTCCAAAAGGCTCACTAACGGCCAAACATCCTATCTTTTCACCTGAAACACTTGGTTGCAAATATTTCTTTCTAGTCTCAAGACTAGCATTTTTATTCAAATGGGTCATTGCCAAATAAGCATGAGCCCACATTGCAGCGGCAAAACCACCAGAATTAACCTTTTGCAGCTCTTCTAAAAACACGATCGTATAAAATAAATCTAACCCTAATCCGCCATCAGTTTCAGGTATCGCTAAACCAAAATAACCCATTTCACCAAACTTTTGCCAAATGAATCGATCTATGGTTCCTGTCTCCTCCCATTTCTCAATATGCGGAACAACCTCCTTCTTTAAAAATTCTTTTAAACTTTCTCTAAATAATTGATGTTCTTCACTGAAGTACATGCTTTCGGACATAATATTTTTTTAGAATGATAAATACAATTTCAACACTTGAAACTTTTCTATTGGACAACCCTCAAGTCGTCTAAGCTCTGATAATGAATTAATTTTATTTTCATTACGATATTCAATAATAGAATTTGCAAATTTATCATTGATATACAGCAAGTTACGCAATTCATTATACGACGCCCAAGTTACATTTATTTTTTTGATTTCAGGAGGATTTTCAACTACAAATTTATCTAATATTTTACTTACCACCAGTGAATCAACGCCATAGACATGATATAATTGTTCGTTTACTAAAAATCCTCCAAGGTGATCTCTGAACTTTATAATTCTTCGCGATAACACATCACCGATACCCCTCACAACTTTCAAGTCTTCAGCACTTGCATCATTTATATTACTCCATACTTTTTTTGAGAATAATTTTGAAGAGTTCTTAGACAGCTTTAAACCTTTGGGTTTAACTGTCTTTACAATGTGCTTCCTATTTTTTGTCCACTCTGGAAATTTGAAATACGGCGCAATTTCGTTCAATAATGAGTCAGACACCTGTGTGACTTTTTGAAATTCTTCTGATGAGTTCACATAGTTATTTAGGGCTCTAAATTCATGTAAACGATCAATTTCAACAACCGACATACCAAGCTCATAACCTTTAAAATCTGAAATATAATTTGGATTAAAGGGAAAAATCTTTAAAACGTTTTGCTGAATTGCTTTTTGTTTTAAAGTATCAATTTGTTTTTGAAGTTCTTTGTCAACTAAAAAATGATTACCACTATCATTTTTTGGAAAGAATCGTAGGGCGCTAAAACCTAATTGCACTACAACAACTAACAGTAGCAAAAAGAAAATCCCACTTCGTTCTTGTTTATTGAACTTAAAGTGGGATCGTATTTTTTTCAAGATTCAGATTATTTACCCATTGTTTTGATTGCTTCCAAATATCTATTTAACTCCTCTTTTACCTTTGGAAATAGAATTAATAGACCAATCATATTTGGAAAAACTAAAGCCAAAATCATAGCATCTGAGAATGCAAAAACAGCCCCCATTGAAGCTGAAGCTCCAATAATTATAAATGCGATAAATAAAACCTTATAACACATGTCGGCAGCCCTACTTCTTCCGAAAAGATATTTCCAAGATTGTAAACCGTAGTACGACCAAGATATCATTGTAGAAATTGCAAAAAGTAACACAGCTAAAGTTAACACATAAGGAAACCAAGGAATAACTGATTGAAAAGCCATAGAGGTTAAGGTAACACCTCCAACATTCGCTCCATCAACAAGCACCTGACCTGCACCATCACCCCCATATTCAAATGCACCTCCACTATTGAAAAAGATAATTACCAAAGCTGTCATTGTACAAATCACCACGGTATCAATAAAGGGCTCTAAAAGCGCTACAATTCCCTCACTCGCCGAATATTTGGTTTTTACTGCAGAATGAGCAATAGCAGCTGAACCAGCACCGGCCTCATTTGAAAATACTGCTCTTCTAAAACCAACAATCAACACCCCAAACAAGCCACCCAAGCCCGCTTCTGGCGTAAAGGCACCTTTAAAAATTAGTCCGAAGGCATCATCTATATATGAAAAATTTGCAAAAATAACGACCAAACAAGCTAACGCATAGATACCAGCCATAAATGGAACTACCTTTTCAGTAACTTGTGCAATTCGTTTTATACCTCCAATTATCACTATACCAACAATAATTGCAAGTACAACCCCGATTACAAATCCTGATGACCCGCCTTCAAGACCCATCATTCCAATAAGTTGTTCTGCAGCTTGATTTGACTGTACTGCATTACCTCCACCAAAAGAAGCACCTACACAAAGAATAGCGAATACTACCGCTAAAGCTTTTCCTAATCCTGTAAAACCTCTTTCTTTTAATCCTCTAGATAAATAATACATAGGCCCACCGTACACAGTACCGTCTTCACCTACATCTCTATATTGAACACCTAAGGTACATTCTACAAATTTTGTAGACATACTTAAGAGGCCACATAAAATCATCCAAAAAGTAGCACCAGGTCCACCAATTGCAATTGCCAATGCCACACCGGCTATATTTCCTAAACCTACTGTACCTGATACAGCGGTTGCCAAGGCTTGAAAGTGACTTACCTCTCCTTCTTCTGCTTCATCTCTAATTGTATGTGGTATATCTCCATCAACAACATTCAATTCAGTCTTCTCAACACCATGACCATCAGGCGACTCAACATCATCATATTTTCCACGAACCACATTAATAGCCAACGGAAACTTTCTAATATTAATAAAACCAAAATAAAGTGTAAAAAAGGTTGCGCCTAGCACCAGAATAATAACTACAAGAGGAATACCTGTACCTGGCACTTGCCAAAAAACAATACCTTCCCAAACTGCTGTTATTGGTTCAAACCAAGCATTTATTCTTTCATCAATGCCCATTTCAGAATTGTCTTGAGCAAAGGTTAAAACAGGTAATAAAAGAGTAAAAAGGGTAAGAAGTTTATACTTCATAATTTGAGTTTTGGTTTGAGTTTAATAGTTTGTCGGCCGGCAATATCCTAAAAATAAGCAACACAATCAAGCAATAATGTTAAATTAACGTTAGTCGATATGAAACATCTTGTTCAATTTCTGAATCTGTTCGGGGCGACCAAGAACGATAACCTTACTTTTTGGCAACAATTGTAGATCGGCTTCAGGATTGATTATATATTCTCCATCAGGATCAATATATCCTATTATCGTGCAACCCGTTCTTCTTCTTAAATCTAAGTCACGCAATGAGTTACAATCTACTTGATCAGAAAAATCTTCAATTGCAACTTCTTCAAGATTAGTAGTATGAACTCCTTCCATAGATAATTTATCCATAAAAGTTATTAAATCGGGCATTACGACTAAAGATGCCATATGATCACCACCAATTTTATCTGGCATAATAACCTTATCAGCACCTGCCAAGAACAATTTTTTCTGTGAAGTTGCTAAAGAAGCTCTGCTTATTATAAAAAGTTTTTGATTCAATTGCCTGGCAGAAAGCACAACGAATAGATTTGCAGCATCATCTGGCATCGCAGTTATCAAATATTTAGCTCTACTAATACCTGCCTCTTCTAAAATTGAATCTTCATTTGCATCTCCTTCTACAAACAATATATCATTTTCATGTTTTTCAATAATATCTTTGTTTTTTTCAATGACTACAAATGGGCGCTTATAGGCAATTAGTCTTTCTGCAGCCTGCATTCCGTTTCTACCATAACCACATATAACCACATGGTTTGACAAACTGTTAATTTTGTTTTTCACTTTTTTAATTTTTAAAAGTTGTAGCGAACTTCTACCCAGCAAATATTCTGTTAATACAGAAATAGCAAAACCTAAAATAAAAACACTTGCAACAATTAGAATAATAGTAAAAACCTTAGAAGCATCATCTAAAGGTTGAACTTCTTTAAACCCTACCGTTGCCATGGTAATTATTGTCATATACAAGGCGTCAATCCAAGTATACCCTGAAATATACCGGTAACCCAAAGTACCAAACAACACCACCGTTAACATTAAAGATAGCGCAACATATAATTTTGATCGAGACAGTTTAACCATATTTAAAGATCAAAAACGGAAGTTCTTTTAGTATAAATCAAATCTTTAATTTTAAGCCAAAATGCTAAAAACAAATACAAAGCAAAACCAAAACCAATTGTAACAAACGTGAGGTATATAAATGAAGTTCTAACTACTCTAGCGCGAATTCCTAAACGCTCAGCAATTCTACGACAAACCTCAAAACCTCTTTTTTGAAAATAATACAATATGGTATAGAAGAAATTCATGCACTAAAATTAGTCATTTCACTGCAATAATGAATTACCTATCGCACATTCTAAACATCTATTTTTAGAACAATATTCATTATAAAGTTGTAAAATTCCTTGAGATTCTTTTGCACTAATGATTTTTACTTCACAATTTTTAAATTTTGAAACAATATTATTTTGTTCGGGAAGAATATTCGAAGTAATTTGAGTTATCACATCATCAACAGCCCTACCCTGTTGTTTAAAATAACAGAGTTTAATTGGAAGCACGGTATTAATAATGATTAAATCAATAAATTTCTTAGTTAGTTTTTTCTCACTAAACTTAGACACTTTGGCAAAAGTAAAGTGTGTTGACCAATAGTTACTAGCCTCACAGTTAAATAAATTGTATAAGTTTTCAATATCGGTAGCAGATATAACTTGCTCAAAAAGGCTTTGATTTTTGAAGTAAAGCATTGCTAATTGCGATAAGCGAATCGTAGGAAAATTTGAGGGGCGCAGCTTAAAAAAGTGCGGCTTAAATACACCTTCATTTGATAATTGAAATTTATGGGCTAAAAAGCGATACTCTTCTTGTAATTTTTCAAAATACGGATCTGAATTGGTTTCATCTGCTAATAAGTGAGACATGCCTAATAATAGACTTTCAAGCTGCATCGAATTGGACTGCAATTTTCGAACAACAGAGAACGGAAGTGCTGCTGACAAACTCATAAACGATTCTGAATTTATCTTAAGCCCGAAGTTCTTCAGTAACATGGAGAACAACACCTGTTCCCAATCACCATTTGATTTTACTAAAAGTTCTAGAATTAAATTTGACTTTCGTTCAAGCCGCTCAAAAAACATACGCTCAACCCAACTATTGAAAACAAACTGTTCAATTTTACCAATGGATTTTTCACAGTTAATAAAACTATATTGATTTTTATCGAAGAGCTGCTGATACTCTTGCAACAAATTTACGGACACAAAAGATCTAAGTTCTAAAGTTGAAATTTCAGTACCATCTTTTCTAAAAACAGCAGTGTCATTTTCCCAAACCACATGCAAAATAACATTATCGTAGGCAGCATCATGTTGGTGTTTATGTACATACCAGTCTGATGCTTTTACATGAATTTCGACATTACCAGCCCATAACTGACCCGCAATGCTAATCTTAGCGTTAAAAAAATCAGGTCCAGAAAGATGATTATGCACCCCAGTATTAACAATACTTATGGAATCTCCGTCAGAAGACACCAATGTTTGTAACTGAAGTTTTTTATACTTCCAAATAAAATGAAGCAAGTCTTCTTGCACGACACACTTATTGATTAGTGATTCGTACTAAAGTAAGCTTAAAAAATAAAATGTAAGAAAAAACTTATTTGAAATTTAACTATTCAGCAACCGCGCCTTCCCAATTCATAAAACCACCTTCTAAGTTATAGGTGTTTTCAAAACCAATGCTATTCATAATTGCACAAGCTTGCCCACTACGATTACCGCTTCGGCAATACACGTAATAGTTCTTTGATTTATCTAATTTCTGAAGTTCATCTATAAACCCTTGACCTAAATAAATATCAATATGTGTTGCATTAGGGATGTAACCTTCTGCCACCTCATCATCGGTTCGCACATCTAGAATAAACGCGTTCTCATCTTTCTCTAATTGTTCCTCCCAAGATTCTTGTGATAAATCTGCCATGTAATTTTCCTTTTAGTATCGTTTTTCTCGAATACGAGATCTTCAAACTTATTTAGTACCTCAAAAATACAATATATGTTGCAAAATATCACAACACTTGATTTAACAAAAAATTAATTCAATTAAGTTTTGTAGTTCTAAGATTCCATATACATTTGTATACACAATTATTGTATAAACATGAATGTTGAGCAAATCATAAAAACCGAAAAAGAAATTCCGCTTCAAAGCAGAACAATCATTCACTTGTTACTAGTTAATAACAAAGTAAGTGAAGCAATGACCGCATGCTTAAAGCCTTTCGAGGTGTCACCACAACAGTTCAATGTGCTTCGTATTCTAAGGGGTCAAAATGGCAAACCCGCCAACCTATCAACTTTAAACGATAGAATGGTTACCAAAATGAGCAATACTACTCGATTGGTCGACAAACTAATTTTGAAACAACTTGTTGATCGTAAAGTATGCCCTTCAAATCGTCGTAAAGTTGAAATTACAATTACTTCTAAAGGTCTGGAAGAATTAAAAAAAATGGATAACGCTGTAATCACAATTGAAAAAGAGATCTTGAAAAACGTTTCAACTACAGAACTTGAAGAATTAAATAGATTATTAAATAAATTTTAAATTACAAATGAACACTTATATAGAAAGTTTACAATGGCGATACGCAACAAAAAAGTTTGACGCCAACAAAAAAATATCTGATAATGATTTGCAAATTCTTTTAGAATCAATGCGCCTAAGCGCCTCATCTTATGGCTTACAACCGTACCATATCTTTGTAATCACCGATCAAGCAATACGTAAAAAACTACAACCTGTTTCATGGGGGCAAACCCAAATAGTTGATGCATCACATTTAATTGTGATGGCAAACAAAACAGAAGTTAACAACATCTTTATTGATCACTACCTTGAAAATGTTAGTAACACAAGAAAAATTCCTCTTGAAGGATTAAATCAATACGCTGATTTCATGAAGTCAAAAGTAACCAGCTTAACATCAGAAGAACAAAACACATGGGCGGCCAAGCAAAACTATATTGTTCTTGGAAACTTGCTATCTGCTGCAGCGACTTTAGAAATTGATACGTGCCCAATGGAAGGTTTTGAAGCAGCAGCATATAATGAAATTTTAGGCCTAACTGAAAAAGGTTTATCAGCTACAGTAGTAGCAGCCGTTGGATATCGTTCATCAGAAGATGAAACCCAGCACTACGCAAAAGTTCGCCAACCGGAAAATGAATTATTTACACACCTATAATTTTAAACACTAATTATTTACACTTAAATTTAAAGAAATGAAAAAGTCAGTATTAAGTTTAGCATTAGCAGTAGTTTTTGGAACAACTGCATTCGCAACAACACCAGTAGATGGTGAGAAAAAAGAAGTAAACGTAGAAACAAGTACTGTTTCTTGGAAAGCTTATAAAGTAACCGGGTCTCATAATGGTACAGTTGCCCTAAAAGAAGGTGCTCTTATTTTTGATGGAGAAACACTAACGGGCGGAGAATTTACAGTTGATATGCCTTCAATAATCGCCACCGACTTAGAAGGAGATATGAAAGGTAAATTAGAAGGCCATTTGAAATCTGATGATTTCTTTGGTGTTAAAGCACACCCTACAGCTAGCCTAGTTTTTACAGCAGTAAAAGCTTCTGGTAAAAACTCTTATGAAGTTACTGGAGATTTAACAATAAAAGGTATCACAAAACCTGTTACCTTTGATGTATCAATTTATGGCAGCAAAGCAACAGCAACATTAAAAGTTGACCGAGCAGCTTACGATATTAAGTATGGTTCTGGTAGCTTTTTTGATAATTTAGGAGACAAAACCATCTATGACGAGTTTGATTTAGTTGTAGACTTAGAGTTTTAGTAGACTTGACCTCACAGTTAAGCAACCTGCACTATTTAACCAGTGCAGGTTTTTTTGTTTTTATTTGAACGGTTATTGGTGAATTTAAAAATGATTTCTATATTTGAACAAATGAAAACAAGAAACTCAAATACTTGGTGGTGGAACAACTCTCGACAGTCATCGTGAGCTGAGCATCATTGTAGTTAAACTATATAAGGCCTGTCATCACGACAGGCCTTTTTTAATTCAAAGAATTCATTATATGAATTACAAACTAACATCTCATAACAAAAAAATATTAGCAGATACTATTACTCCGGTTAGTGTATATCTAAAAATTAGAGATCGCTTTCCGAATAGTATTTTACTTGAAAGTAGCGATTACCACGCAAATGACAACAGTTTTTCATACATCTGCTGCAACCCTATCGCCTCTATTAAGATAGAAAATGAAGTAATTACACAACAGTTTCCTGATGGTTCAAACGATGAAATACAGATTACTTCACATACTGATGTAGTGAATATCATTCATGATTTTAGTCGACGTTTTGAATCAGGTGAAAGTGATTTCAAATTTATTGATAACGGATTGTTTGGCTATATGGCTTATGATGCAGTTCGTTATTATGAAGATGTGCAACTTTCAAAAAAGGAGCACTCCATTGCAATTCCTGATATTTATTATGCAGTGTATCAAAATATAATCGCAATTAACCACTTCAAAAATGAGGCTTATATTTTTGCGCATTGTTATGAATCTGAAAACAATATTGCTGAAATTGAACAGATTTTGAATGTTAAGAATTTTGCTTCCTACAATTTTTCTTTAGATGGAAAAGCCACTTCGAATTTAAAAGACGAAGAATACAAAGAACATGTAGCTCTAGCGAAAAAACACTGTCAAAGAGGTGATGTATTTCAACTCGTACTTTCACGTAGATTTTCCCAAGGCTTTAAAGGAGATGAATTTAACGTGTATCGCGCATTAAGATCTGTAAATCCCTCACCTTATTTATTCTATTTTGACTACGGAGATTTTAAAATATTCGGAAGCTCACCTGAAGCACAACTCGTAGTCAAAGATGGCACTGCTGAAATACACCCTATTGCCGGCACATTTAAGAGAACTGGCAATGACGAACAAGACGCTATTCTTGCCAAAGAATTGACAGAAGATGATAAAGAGAATAGTGAACATGTGATGCTTGTTGATTTAGCTCGAAATGATTTGAGTAGAAATGGTAATATGGTTGAAGTTACCAACTATAGAGAAGTGCAATTCTTCTCTCATGTCATACACTTAGTTTCAAAAGTTACAGGTCAAAAGAAAAAAGACATTCCGACAATGAAAGTTGTCGCTGATACTTTTCCTGCTGGTACTTTAAGCGGTGCTCCAAAACATATGGCTATGCAACTTATAGAGAAGTACGAAAAAACTAGTCGTGGATACTATGGTGGAGCCATCGGATTTATGGACTTCAACGGTAATTTCAATCACGCCATTATGATTCGAACATTTTTAAGTAAAAACCATGAATTGCATTATCAAGCAGGCGCCGGTTTAGTTGCGGCTTCTGATGCCGAAGATGAATTACAAGAAACCTATAACAAACTTGGTGCTTTAACAAAAGCGCTAGAAATCGCAGAAACAATTTAAAAATGAAAAAGATACTTGTTATAGATAACTACGACAGCTTTACGTATAACCTCGTTCATTATTTAGAAGATTTAGATTGTGAAGTAACAGTAAAACGAAACGATCAATTAAGTATTGAAGAAGTTGATGCTTTTGATAAAATAGTCTTATCTCCCGGACCTGGAATACCTGATGAAGCCGGACTCTTAAAAGAGATCATTGCAACCTATGCACCTACCAAAAGTATTTTTGGGGTATGTTTGGGCCAGCAAGCTATTGCAGAAGTTTTTGGTGGTTCTTTAATCAATTTAGACCAAGTGTATCATGGTATTGCAAGTACCATTAAAATCACCAAAACTGATGATATATTATTCAAAGACCTAGGCAGTGAAATTGAGGTAGGTCGCTATCATTCGTGGGTTGTAAATCCTGATTTACCAGAAGCTTTGGAAGCAACTTCTTTTGATAAAAACGGGCAAGTTATGTCAATTCGTCATAAAGAATATGATGTATGTGCAGTACAATACCACCCAGAGTCAGTACTTACCCCAAATGGAAAAAAAATATTGGAAAATTGGTTAAATAATTAGACAATGAAAGACGTATTAAACCGACTTATAAACCACGATATTTTGGCAAAAGAAGATGCCAAACAAATTTTAGTAAATATTGCCAAGGGTGATTACAATACGAGCCAAATAGCAGCTTTTCTTACCGTTTATATGATGCGAAGCATAACCATAGAAGAATTAGAAGGTTTTCGCGATGCTCTGTTAGATTTATGCTTAGCTATCGATTTATTAGCATATAACCCTGTTGATTTGTGTGGCACAGGGGGTGACGGCAAAGATACTTTTAATATTTCCACCTTAGCTTCTTTTGTAACAGCTGGTGCTGGGGTTAAGGTAACTAAGCATGGCAACTATGGCGTTTCTTCGAAGTGTGGCAGCAGTAATGTTATGGAATTTTTAGGTATTAAATTTAGCAACGAGGCTGATTTTCTTGAACGATCAATTGATAAAGCGGGCATTTGTGTATTACACGCACCGCTATTTCATCCAGCAATGAAAAATGTAGCTCCGATAAGACGTGAACTAGCCGTTAAAACCTTTTTCAATATGTTGGGGCCAATGGTAAATCCGGCATTTCCAAAAAATCAAATGGTAGGTGTATTTAATTTAGAGTTGGCAAGAATGTATGGCTACTTATATCAAAACACCGACAAAAACTTTACTGTTTTACATGCCCTAGATGGTTATGATGAAATATCACTTACCGGTGACACCAAAACAATTTCAAACACATCTGAGGGTATGATCAAACCTTCCGATTTTGGATTAAAAGCGATTCAACAATCTGAAATTGTTGGTGGCGATAGCATTGAAGAATCTGCTCAAATTTTCTTGAATGTATTACAAGGCAAAGGTACTGACGCACAAAATAATGTGGTATGTGCGAATGCTGGTGTAGCAATTGCAACTGTAGAAAAAATAACCCTTAAAGACGGATTTGAAAAAGCAAAAGAATCGCTGCACAATGGTAACGGATTACAGGCTTTACGAAAATTACAAGAACTTAGTAAATAGTATTCAATGAATATTCTTGATAAAATAGTTAAGGACAAATACAAAGAAGTTGATTTAAAACAATCGATAATTCCTGCTAAACAACTAGAAGCTTCCGTTTTATTTGAAAGAAAAACAACTTCGCTGGCCAACACGTTACGCCATAGTCAAACGGGGATTATCGCAGAACACAAAAGGAGATCTCCATCCAAAGAAACCATCAATCAAAATACCAATGTGGGGCAAGTAGCGCATGGGTATGAAAATGCTGGAGTTTCTGGCATGAGCGTGCTAACAGATATTAAATATTTCGGTGGCTCTATTGAAGATTTGGTTCTTGCTAGAGCTTCGGTACAAATGCCGTTGTTGAGAAAAGAATTCATCATTAGTGAGTATCAAATTTTAGAAGCAAAAGCATACGGCGCTGATGTTATTTTACTGATCGCTGCTATTTTAAGTAAAGAAGAAATCAAGACCTTTTCTGAACTTGCAAAACAATTGGGGTTAGATGTTTTGCTTGAGGTGCACAATGAAGCAGAATTGCAAAAGTCGATTATGCCTAGTTTAGATATGCTTGGCGTGAACAATAGAAATTTGAAAACTTTTGAAGTCAGCCTAGAAACGAGCAAATCACTTTCGAAGTTGATTCCTGATGATTTTGTTAAAGTGTCGGAAAGCGGAATCAGTTCCATCGATGCTATTACCGATTTAAAGCAATATGGGTACCAAGGGTTCTTAATTGGAGAGAATTTCATGAAGACTGAAAACCCTGGAAAAAGTGCCAAAGAATTTATTCAAAAACTACGCTAACAGTGGACTATTATTATTCAAATAAGGATAAAAACGCAACGGCTAAGACGACTAACAAGTTGCGATTAAAGGTCTGTGGAATGAATGCCAACACCTCAGAGGTGGCAGCATTAAAGCCCGATTATTTAGGGTTTATCTTTTGGGAACCATCAAAAAGATATTTTAATGGTGATCTACCGTCAATTCCGCATGGCATTAAAAAGGTTGGAGTGTTTGTTGATGCTACGGTAGAAGATATCATTGACAAGGTTGAAAAATATCAACTCTTATTGGTGCAACTACATGGCAACGAATCTCCTAATTTTTGTGAAATGCTACGCAAAAAAATACCTCAAATAGAAATCATCAAAGTTTTTTCATTAAAAGATGAATTTGACTTTACGGCCTTAAAAGCCTTTGAAGAGGTTTGTGACTATTATCTATTTGATACCAAGGGAAAATTACCCGGAGGAAATGGGTATGTTTTTAATTGGAAAGTACTCAGCAAATACCCTTCTACCAAACCTTTTTTTCTTAGCGGAGGAATTGGATTGAATGAAACAGAAGCCATTGAAGAATTTATGAGTCGACCGGAAGCACAGTACTGTTACGCTATTGATGTGAATAGTAAATTCGAAATTGAACCTGGCTTGAAAGACATTGAAAAATTAGAAAAGTTTAAAGACATATTAGGGAAATAGCACTGCGGTTCGCAGCGATTATTTACAAAATTTGGAAACCGAATTATTATGAAATATCACGTAAACGAAAAAGGATACTATGGAGAATTTGGTGGAGCATTCATTCCTGAAATGCTTTATCCTAATGTAGAAGAATTACGTCAAAAGTATTTAGAAATTATGTATGAAGATTCTTTTCAAAAAGAATTTCATCAATTACTTAAAGACTATGTTGGCCGACCATCACCTTTGTATTTTGCAAAACGCCTATCAGAAAAACATGGTTGTAAAATTTATCTCAAAAGAGAAGATTTAAATCATACCGGGGCGCACAAAGTAAATAATACCATCGGTCAAATTTTAATGGCCAAAAAATTAGGCAAAACCCGAATTATTGCAGAAACTGGCGCTGGCCAACATGGCGTTGCTACCGCAACAGTTTGTGCTTTAATGGGCATGGAGTGTATCGTATATATGGGCGAGATTGACATTGCACGTCAAGCACCCAATGTTGCGCGTATGAAAATGCTAGGTGCAACGGTTCGCCCAGCGTTATCAGGCAGCCGTACACTGAAAGATGCAACTAACGAAGCCATTCGTGATTGGATTAACAACCCCGTTGACACGCATTATATTATCGGCTCTGCAATTGGACCACACCCCTACCCTGATATGGTTACACGATTTCAATCCATCATTTCTGAAGAAATTAAATGGCAACTAAAAGAGAAAGAAGGTCGTGAAAATCCTGATTATGTTGTTGCTTGTATTGGTGGAGGGAGTAATGCCGCTGGTACCTATTACCATTTTTTAGATGAAAAAGAGGTAGGCATTATTGCAGTTGAAGCAGCTGGAAAAGGAGTAGATTCTGGCGAAAGTGCTGCAACATCTGCCTTGGGTAAAATAGGAATCATTCATGGCTGCAAAACCATGTTAATGCAAACCCCAGACGGACAAATTACGGAACCCTATTCTATTTCCGCCGGTCTTGATTACCCCGGTGTAGGGCCGATGCATTCGCATTTGTATCAGACAGCGCGAGCTGAGTTTTATTCCGCTACTGATGATGAAGCTATGACAGCAGGTTTAGAACTTTCACAACTAGAAGGCATTATTCCTGCAATTGAATCGGGACATGCATTTGCAATTTTTCAACACAAAACCTTCAAACCTGATGACGTGGTAGTTATGAGTTTATCAGGTCGAGGAGATAAAGATTTAAATACTTACATAGATTACTTTAAGCTAGCATAATGACAAATAGGATTAACGACAAAATGCAGGAGAACAAAAAACTCCTTTCTATATATTTCACTGCGGGTTATCCGAGTATTAATGATACAGTTCAAATTATACAAGATTTAGAGAACAGTGGTGTTGATATGATCGAAATTGGCCTACCTTTTAGTGATCCATTAGCCGATGGACCTACTATTCAAGAAAGCTCAACAGCAGCACTTAAAAATGGTATGACCACAGAAACACTTTTCGAACAATTGAAAGATATTCGCAAATCGGTAACTATTCCACTCATTATTATGGGGTATTTCAATCCTGTTTTACAATATGGTGTTGAAGCTTTTTGTAAAAAATGTGAAGAAATCGGAATTGATGGGCTCATTTTACCTGATCTTCCTTTAGATGTTTACGAAGCAGAATACAAATCTATCTTTAAAAAAAATGGTCTTATCAATGTGTTTTTGATTACGCCACAAACAAGCGATGAACGCATTCAACAAATCGACGAGGCTTCTGACGGATTCATCTATATGGTTAGCTCAGCAAGCGTAACAGGTTCAAAAGAGGGTTTTGGCAACGAGCAAACAGCTTATTTTGAACGTATTGCGGCAATGAATTTGAAAAATCCACAAGTAGTTGGTTTTGGAATTAAAGATTCTGAAACCTTTCAAACAGCAACAAAAAACGCTAAAGGAGCCATTATTGGATCGGCTTTCATTAAACACTTAACCAAAGAAGGTGTTAATGCAATACCTGAGTTCATACAAACAATTTATTGAGTTGAATAATGCGTATTTTTAAACTATAAAAATAGATCTCTACTAAATGAAAAAGTTTTTCTTTTTAATTTCCATAATATCAATATTTAACGCGAATTCACAAGAACCTGCACAATTAAAACGCCAGGTTCGCCAGGCTATCAATGACATTCGCAATTTTGTTAAAATACCTAATGATGCTTTAGAACATGCAGATATTAATAGAAATCTTTTTTGGGTAGAAAAGAACTTTAACGCTAGAGGGTTCAATTCATCAATACTTCCTACCGAAGGAGAATCATTATTTTTCGCTTCTCTTCCAATGGAAGACAGTAAACCAACGATTCTTTTTTACATGCACCTAGACGGCCAATCAGTAGATCCTTCCAAATGGAATCAACCTAATCCTTATGAAGTTGTACTTAAATCTCCTGATGGCGATGGTTGGAAAGATCAAGTTTTTGATGATTTAAATGATGATATGGATTATAACTGGCGACTTTTCGGTAGATCAACATCTGACGACAAAGGCCCCATTGTGATGCTCTTAAATGCTATTGATCTATTACAAGAAAATGGTCAAGAAATTCCATTTAACGTCAAAGTTATATTAGATACAGAAGAAGAGAAAAGTAGCAAACCATTACCTAAAGCGGTGCAACAATATCGAGAATTATTAGAAGCCGATTTTTTAGTGATTAATGACGGGCCCGTGCATGTTTCGGGTAAACCGACCATAGTATATGGATGCAGAGGTATTACCACGCTTTCGTTAACAACACATGGACCCATTAAACCTCAACACAGTGGTCATTATGGCAATTATGCACCAAACCCTGGCTTTCAATTGGCAGATCTTTTATCAAGTATGAAAGATGCTAATGGTCGTGTACTAATTGATGGTTATTATGATGGAATTTCACTTGATGAAAGCATTATAAATGTTCTACAAAGCGTACCTGATGACGCAGCAACCATCAATGCAAATCTTGCTATTAAAACCCCTGAAAAAGTAGGCGACTTTTATCAGGCATCATTACAATACCCATCATTAAACATTAGAGGATTGGGATCTGGTTGGATTGGTGCAAAAGCAAGAACCATAGTTCCTGAATCTGCTACAGCCGAACTTGACCTTCGTTTGGTACCAGAAAGTGATGGAACTCGTTTAAAATCTTTGGTCAAAAAACATATTGAAAAGCAAGGATTTCATATCGTTGACAGTATACCTACGCGTAAAGAGCGAATGACTTATGACAAAATCATTACCATTAAAGAAGGATCGGTAACCGATGCTTTTCGAACTGATTTCACCAATAAATACGGTGAATTCATTGTAAGCACTTTGAAAACTACATTTGGTGATGATGTGGTTCAAATTCGAATTATGGGTGGTACGGTACCAATTGCTCCTTTTATAAATGAGCTTAAGATTCCAGCATTTGTTGTACCCATGGTCAACCCTGATAACAACCAGCATAGCCCCAATGAAAATTTAAAAATTGCCCAAATCGCCTATGGAATACAAGTCTTCTATGGAATTTTAAGTACAAAAATGCAATAACAGTACGAATGCCTTACATCTCACGTTTAAACAGTATATGAAACATTGTTTAGCTTTTTTACTGTTGTTTTTCGCATTACCTGTATGTGGTCAAAATTTCACAATCTTAGATAGTTTAAATCAGGAGATTATACCGTACGCCACTATTTCTTTTGGTAATGGTTTAGGGAATTTTGCCGACGAAGATGGTCAATTTACATTTTCACAAGAAAAATATAGCGACGTAGATACCCTTTTCATATCAGCTATGGGGTATGCCGAAAAAAGGGTATTAACAAATGCCATACCAACACAAATTCAACTTAAACCTGAAGTTTCTCAATTGAATGAGGTCGTAGTTTCCGCTCGGTTAAATGGTAAGTATAAAATTCGAAAACAGAAATCTATTTCTCATTCAGATATTTTTTCTTGTTGGCTTCCTACGGTAGAAAGTGAAGTCGCAGTCTTGTTTGAACGCCATGAAAACAAAACCACACAAATATCAAGTTTACTAATTCCAATAAACGCCGAAGCCAAGTACAAAAAGAAAGGTAAAGGAAACAGTGCAACTATCTTCCGAATTAATTTTTATAAAAACAATAATGGTTTGCCCGGAGAATCAGCTGGATATGAAAATATTGTTTTTTCAATTCATGATAATGAAGACAAAGTTTTTGAATTAGATATTTCAAAAAAGTCTATTTACATCTTCGAAAAAGGCTTGTTCGTTTCTCTACAGGTATTGGGTTATGAAAACTCAAAAGGTAGATTAGCTCAAACCAAACAATATAGAGAAGTAAAAACGGCTAGAGGAGTTCAAAAAATATCAACATCTTTTCGTCCGCTACTCCCCTTTACAAATAGTCTTGCTAATAAAAACACCTATGTTCGTCGCATCTTTTTAAACAATAAAAAATGGCAGATTTTTGACAAATCTTACAATGCAAAGTCTAAACTAATTCAAACTGGGCATCGAAATTATGGTATGGGTGCAACCTTTAAAGTATATGACGATAAATAAGGTGTTACTTTAGCTTAATTTCAATTACACCATTCGCCCCTCGAAGACCATAAAAAGAGGCATCACTTCCTTTTACAACTTTAATTGATTTGACTTCACTAGGTGGTATTCCTGATAGATCATTTACCTGAGAACCATTCACTAAGATTAAAGCTTGTCCATCACCGTTATAAGAATTGACTCCCCCACGAATAACCACACGGTTGCCTCTAACCTGCACACCTGCTAATCGACCAGCAATTAGTTCTAGAACACTCTTATAACCTGCAAAGCCTTCAGTATCGTTTTCAAAATTTATTTCACCAGAAACTTTCTTTGGTTTGTCTGGCGATTTGAAACCCATTAATCGAAGATCGGTTTCCGTAATTCTATCATCACTCTTACTCGGAAATGAAAAATTCAGTTCTTCTTGACCATCAAAGTTCAGACTATAAATGCCATAATCAGGAGCATAAGCTGCTATCGCAGCCACCTCATGACCTACTTTTAACTTATAGAAACCTTTTTTATTACTCTTGGTTCTGGTTTTTATAGAATCAACATAAAAGACTACACCTTTTATAGGGGTGTTATTTTCGTCAGTTATAAAACCTGTAATTTGATTGACCCGCGATGATTTTTGTTGCGCTTGAACGATACTAGTAGCTAGTACACATAGTAATATCAGCGTTGTAAGTATTGATTTCATGATTGATGTTTTATGTTTACTTATAAATATAGCAAATTCAAATCAACAATCATGAAATCAAACACTTACCCTAAAATCTTATGCTGAATTACGACTCGCGTTTATATTACCATACAATGAACGGGTCACTATTTTTTCGTACAACGTTTTGAAATCTGTTTCACTTCCAATTTTTTGCAGCGCATATTGTTGAATCACCAAAAGTGGCAATACGATGTTTTCTCTAATTTTAATTGATTCTCGAGATACCACTTCTTTTTCCATTAGAATATCCATATCTGAAATAAGCAGCAACATCTCTTTAGAGAGCTGGTATTCGTCATGAAGAATCATCCAAAATTCGCCATACTCTTTATCCTCTTTCATGTAACTGGTCAATTCAAAATAACATTTTGATAATGACATCATACTATTTGACATCAGAGCTTGAAAAAACGGAACATCATTATAAAGTGCCTTTACTTCCTCCATTCTGCCCTGATCTTTCATCGCCTTTATAGCGGTACCAATACCAAAATATCCTGGAACATTTTGTTTCAACTGACTCCAAGAACCCACAAATGATATGGCCCTTAAATCGCTCAACTCTAATTTAGCCTTATTTCCTCTTTTACCAGGTCTACTACCGATATTAGCTTTCGTATAGTACTTTAGGGTACTTCTATTCTCAAGGTAAGCCATGAAATTTTTATGATGCTTTAAGGCATCATATTTCTCGAAACTTATTTCAGAGAGCTCTTCAATTAGAGAACGCTGATCTTTAGTGATAATATTCTCTTGTCCGAAAGTGTTGTTTGAAAGACCTGCGGTTAACAACTGCTCACAATTATATTGAAATTGCTCTTTGGTACCATAAGTACTCGTAATGGTTTGACCTTGAATAGTTAATTGAATTTCATTATTGGCCACATCTTTAGTTTGAGCAGCATAGAAACGATGCGTCTTTCCTCCTCCACGTGCTGGTGGTCCGCCTCGGCCATCAAAGAAAATGGCCTTAACATCATTTTTATTACAAACAGAACTTAATACTTCTTTGGTTTTTAAAATAGACCAGTTTGCTTTTAGGTAACCACCATCTTTTGTTCCATCAGAAAAGCCCAACATAATCGTTTGAATATCTTTTCTTCTTGTTATGTGTTCTCGATATTCTTTAATGTTAAACAAATGTTGCATGGTTGCCTCAGCCCCATCCATACCAATCATCGTTTCAAAAAGTGGAACAATATCAAAAGTTATTTCATCAGATTTCCATCCTAACCAACGAAACAATCCGTATACGAAAAGAACTGAAAACACATCTTCAGAGTTACTAATTATGTAACGATTACATCCATCTTCACCATTCTTTTTTTGAATCGCTTTAAGCTGTGTAATATTATTCATGGTATCTCTAACGATTCCTTCTTCAAAATCTAAAGGAGATAATTCTATATCTTCATGAATCAGCAACTGCTCTAACTTTTCATTAGTCAACTCCGTTAAACTTTCTTTTATAAACCCTTTCTTTTTAAGAATAGTTTCAACAGTAAGGTAATGTTGACTGTGATCTTGACGAATATCTAAAGTTGCAAAATGTGTTTTAAATATTTTAACTTTATCCATAAAGTGCTCTAATTCTTTTAGATACAAACCATGGTATTTTTCAATCAATAGGGTTCTAATTGTTCTTAACGGACCAATGATGTTTTCAAAATCTACCGTTTTCTTCGGATTAAACATCGCCTGATACAAATTGTTACGCAATTGTGAAAGTTCAGGCTGCAAGTCTTTAAAGGTTAATTTTTTCTGTAGGGTCTTAAGATCATTATAGTAACATTTCATTAAATTAATTCGTAATTCATCTGCTACGTCATTAGTAATATCTGCGGTCACAAAAGGGTTTCCGTCTCGGTCACCACCTGGCCAAAACCCTAATTTCATAATGTTTAAGTTCTCAAAATCATGATCGCCTACGTTTGCTTTAATGTATGCATACAAATCTCCCACAGCATCATAGTATACATTTCTTAAAATGTATATGATGTTTTTAGCTTCATCTAAAGGTGTAGGCTTTTTCGCATTAATCAGCGAGGTCAAACCTAACTGTTGCAAACTAACGTCTATCTCTTCAATATTATCTTCGATAATTAATGCTCGAAGTTGGGTAATAATATCTAAAATTGCAGGGGTATAAAACTGAGTTGGGTGTGCGGTAAGTACAATTCTAGCACTAAAGTTTGAAAGCTGATCAGCTATTTTATCCCAGCTTTTATTTTTATCTACTAATTGAAAATAATCTTTGATCGACAAAGAGCTGGTATGTTCGTGAAGTTTTGGGAAAGCTGCATCTTCAACACTATCATATAAAACCACTTGCCTTTCGACATACTGAATAATACGGAACATAAAATCAATACGATCTTTTTCTGATTCTATATGAACATAGTTTTGAAAAAAAGATTCTAGAATTTCTTTAGGATTTTTTCCAGACTTTAAACCTTTCTGACATTGATCAAGCATTAGAGGAATTAGCATTCCTACATTTTCAATGTTTCGATATGGTAAGTTCAAAAACAAACTATTATAAACATTGAATTTGTTATTGACCGATCTTTTAAACTCTACTAAGCGTTCTGATTGCTGCATATTTCTGGTAAAAATGAATTAAAATTTGGTTTCATATTGAATTAATAAAACCTAGTAATTTGGTCTCAAATATCGTTATTATTAAATAATACTAATGGGTAAAATAACCTAAATCACAAAAAATATAGTGTACACCACAAAACCAACAGGGTTCACAACAATATTTTCGAAAAATGATAAAAGTGAGATAGATTTACAGTGTAATTAAAAACGAAATAAAATTTTTCATTTTCATATAGTGTTCTCGTAAAAGAGCTTAGTCGGTAAAGATTAGGCTCTTTTTAGTTTTACTAGTTACTGAAAAAAACTACGGTATTGCATTACTCGAAAATCTAAGGTATTGAAGTTTGGGTTTTTCTTTTTTAACCTTTTATATAATTCCATACTACCGACAGCTCTATTTGCTGCCCCAGATGGTGCAGTTAACGAAACTGTTTTAATAATTCTGCTTGAATACTGATCTGGCAAATTGAATTCATGAATTCTTGGAACTTCATTTGAAACTAATCTCAATTTTAAATCATAAGATTTCAAGTGTTTTCTGAAAAAATATTCAGGCCCATTTTTACTATTACCTCCAGTAAACAGCAAGGTATCTACCTGCTTATACCTTTCCAAATAACCAACCAAATCACGAAGTTGAATATTTTTCATTCCAAGGTCAGAAGCATCTATTTTTTCACGTTCAGCGCTGGCCACAATATCACAAACACCTATCTTATGTCTTATCAAAAAATCTTTGCGTTGTTGTGCTGCATAGGTAGTGGTTTCGTATTTTAGTTTTAGGTCAAATATTCTTTCAAGAATTGGCCATAACTGGCCATTTCTACTACCGTAACAAAAGTCAACATCGTCTTCTTTCAACTCCCCTATTGTAAAACGCGGTGGCGGTAAAGTACCAACAATAAGCTTGGTTGCTTCGTCGAATAAAAAAGGTTCATAGGGGTGTGTATGCTTAAACATTAAAGACTTGTTGCTAAAACTACTTTGGCTTTATTCATAATACTCTATTTTAACTTAAAAACATCAGACTTTTGACAACCTCCTAATAACCTAAAAGTCTGTAAAAAGTTTTTCAAAGATGCCGTAAAATACATATTTCTAAAGTAACACCTTTTCTCAAAGTTCAATGATAAAAAATGATATTGTTATTAAATCTAAAAGGGTCATGTCGTTTTGATTATTTCGATTTGAATCCGTATATTCCAAAGAAGCATAAGTTACAAACGAGCATATTAAGAAGCTCAATTTTAAAAAATAGCCATGGGAAAAGGAGATGTAAAATCACGAAGGGGAAAAATAGCCAATGGTACTTTTGGTGCCCGACGACCTCGAAAAATAAAAAAACGAATTAAAGTGGAAGATAAAATCTCCATTAAAAAGAAAAAGTAAATCGTGAATCGTGAATCGTGAATCTAAAATTAACGAATAAAAACCGGCTGATTCTCTTTCAAGGTATGCTCTTTACTAAAAAGGTAATCATCTGAATTAAAGCCTCGAATATCTTCTAAGGTTTGTGCATTTGAATCAATGATGTATCGCACCATCGAGCCTCTCGCCTTTTTTGCAAAAAAACTGATGACCTTTAATTTGTCATTCTTCCAATCTTTAAAGATGGGGGTGATAACAGGTACTTTAAGATTTTTTTCATCAATCGCACCATAATACTCGTTACTCGCTAGATTAACAAAAATTTCATTATCACCAAGTTCTGAATTCAAATAGGCAGTAATATCTTTTTTCCAAAACTCATAAAGGTTTTTCTTTCTGCCGATCTTAAGTTGTGTACCCATTTCTAAACGATAAGGTTGCATAAGGTCTAATGGTTTTAAAATTCCATAGAGTCCTGATAATATTCGAAGTGAACCTTGTAGCGCGTCAAGTTTATTCGGTGCAATTGTAGCAGCATCTAAGCCTTGATACACATCACCGTTAAACGCATAAACAGCTTGCCGTGCATTTTCTAAAGTGAAAGGTGTTGAAAATTGTTGATTACGCTCCCAATTTAATTGAGCTAGATTATCAGAAATATGCATCAATTTCGATAAAGCTTTCGGCTTCTTTTTAGCTAAAATCTTATTTAATTTTTCAGCTTGTTCTAAAAAACTAGGTTCAGTAAATTTTGTGGTTGGTAATTCGCTTTCAAAATCTAGCGATTTCGCTGGTGAGATAACAATTTTCATAGGTTTCAATTAAAACCCAAAAATAAGTCCAATTATTGAAATTTTACTAGTCATAAAAAAAGACTTTTCAATGCACCTATTGTTAAAACTTATACATGAATTAAAACCAACAACTATTGACTATGTTTAGAATATTGTTGCCATTTTTCAATACACTGCTGCATATCATTTGGCAATTCTGAATCAAAACGCATCATCTTCTTAGTCTTTGGGTGTACAAACCCTAAGGTTTTTGCATGAAGAGCTTGTCTAGGAAGAATTTTAAAAGCATTTTCAACAAACTGCTTGTATTTTGTAAACGTGGTGCCTTTCAATATTTTTTCACCTCCATAACGCTCATCATTAAATAAGGTATGCCCAATATATTTCATATGCACTCTAATTTGATGTGTACGCCCAGTTTCTAATTTACACGAAACTAATGTTACGTAACCTAAACGTTCAATAACCTTATAATGAGTTACTGCCTCTTTACCTTCTTCACCTTCAGGAAAAACGTGCATTTGAAGCCTGTTTTTTGGATGCCGCGCTATATTACCTTCTATGGTACCCTCATCTTGCTCAACGTTACCCCATACCAAAGCAACATATTCTCGTTCTGAAGTTTTATCAAAAAACTGTTTCGATAAATGCGTCATTGCCTCTTCTGTTTTGGCAACCAACAATAAACCAGAGGTATCTTTATCTATGCGATGAACTAAGCCTGGCCGTTCATTACTATTGGTAGGCAAATGGTCTATATGATAAATTAAAGCATTGATTAAGGTACCCGAATAATTTCCGTGGCCAGGGTGTACAACCATACCTGCTGGCTTATTTACAACTAAAAGATCATCATCTTCATACACAATATCAATTGGTATGTCTTCAGGTACTAATAAAAATTCATGAGGTGGGTGCTCAAACATTACTTTCACCTCATCATCGGCCTTCACTTTATAGTTTTGCTTTACGATACTACCATTAACCCAAACATTACCATCTTTAGCCGCTTGTTGAATTTTATTTCTTGTAGCATTCTCAATAAAGTTCATCAAGAATTTATCAACTCGTAAAGGTTTTTGACCTTTAGGAGCTAATATTCTATGGTGTTCGTATAATTCATCTTCTTCGAGATTGGGGCCGTTTTGTGGTTTCATAAATTATTCAGAATCTTCATTTTCTGACACGCTATTGCCAGATCGGCCATTACCACAAACCAATTCTACTTTAGAAGTTTTAGGAAGTTTTTCGCCAGGTGACACTTGTTTACCTTTAAATTTTATATAATAAACCATGTCTTTACCTATTTGATCTATATAGGTAACACGTTGAACATCTAAACCAACTGCCCGCAACATCGAAGCTGCATTTCTTTGGGTTACCTGAATTACATTGGGCAAAGTAACTTTTTTATAACCAGAAGGATTCACAGTAAAATAAATCTTGCGATCTTCTTTTACTTTACTACCTGCAATCGGGTCTTGGTCGATAATAGAAAAACGAGGATACTCAGGATTAAAGTTTGCTGAATCTAAAACCTCATATCGCAAACTGGCATTTTCTACCGCCTTGCGCATATCCATTACAGACATTTTTGAAAAATCTGGAACTTCAACAAACTCACCATGATTAGTAGAACTATCTAACCATCTCAACACTACAAAAGTCAAAAGAACAATAGCAACTAATGCTAATCCTATTTGAATAAAAAATGTGCGGCTTTTTAAAAAGTTTAAAAAATTTCTCATCGGTTTTATTTATCTCAACAAATATAGGAAATGAACCTAAATCTTAAACTATGACTGCTTGGCCATTTAAAAAATGTAATTGATAATACTGAAAATCATCACTTTTCCGTTACTTTGAAGAATTCTAGTCTTAACTTCATTTTTTAATTAACCAACAGACATGAAAAAAAAGATTGCTATCATTATGGGAGGGTATTCAAGTGAATATCAAATTTCTCTTAAAAGTGGTAACGTCGTATATGAATATCTTGATAAGAGTCGCTATGAGCTATTTAGAATTCATATTCTAAAAAATAAATGGGTGCATGTTGATGCAAATGAAAAAGAGCATGTTATCAACCGTAATGATTTTTCTATTCAAATTAACGGTGAAAAAATAACTTTTGATTGTGTTTTCAATGCTATACATGGCACGCCAGGTGAAGACGGACTTATGCAAGCCTATTTCGAGCTTTTACAATTACCTCAAACTTCGTGTAATTATTACCAATCAGCACTCACATTTAATAAACGTGATTTACTAAGTGTTTTAGCACCTTATGGAATTAAATCAGCAAAATCATTTTACTTAAATTTAGGAGATATTATTGATGAAGATGCAATTATTAACAAAGTAGGGCTTCCTTGTTTTGTAAAAGCAAATAAAGCTGGAAGCAGTTTTGGCATTTCAAAAGTGTACGATAAAAAACATTTAAAAGAGGCCATTGATATTGCCTATAAAGAAGATGATGAAATTATTATTGAAGCTTTTTTAGATGGAACAGAAGTTTCAGTAGGCGTTATGAAGTTCAATGGTAAAACCAAAGTACTACCAATTACTGAAATTGTTAGCGAGAATGATTTTTTTGATTACGAAGCAAAATATAATGGTAAATCAAAAGAGATAACTCCTGCTAGGTTATCTCCAGTACAAGAAAAACGTGTGATTGAAACAGCAAAACGAGCTTATGATATTCTAAAAATGACCGGTTATTCAAGAAGTGAGTTCATATTTGTTAATGATGAACCAATCATGTTAGAAATGAACACCACACCAGGGCTAACCGAACAAAGTATTTTACCGCAACAAGCTGCTGTGGCAGGCATATCGCTTTCGCAGCTTTTTGAAAGTGCGATTGAAGATGCGTTGTCATAAAAAAAACTACCTTTATTTAAAATCAACTTATGACATTTCGACGAGCAATTTTTCCAGGTTCATTTGACCCTTTAACCTTAGGGCATCATGACATCATATTAAGAGGGATTACTCTTTTTGATGAATTAGTAATTGCTATAGGAATAAATGCAGATAAAAAATACATGTTCTCTTTAGAAGAAAGAACAAGTTTTATAAAAGATGCCTTTAAAAATGAACCTAAAATAAAAGTGATGACCTACGAAGGCCTTACCGTAGACTTTTGTAAAAAAATAGATGCTAATTTTATTTTAAGAGGACTAAGAAATCCGGGAGATTTTGAATTTGAAAAAGCAATTGCCCATACCAATAGACAGCTATCTGAAATTGAAACTGTATTTCTATTAACCTCTTCAGGCAAATCATATATCAGTTCTTCTATTGTGAGAGATGTTATTCGAAACAATGGTGATTATACCGGTTTAGTACCTAATACAGTTCGTGTAAATAAACAGAACAATTAACTTGTATTAAAGTAAATTTTGTAAGAATAATATCAAAATCAATAGCTAAATTCTTATTATCATTGCTTTAAATTATAGAGATACCACTATAATTCAACTATTCACAACAAAATTTAACTATCATTGTAATTTCTACTTATTATTGTAAGAAATTACTTATAAATGCTGAAAAGCAATAAAACCTCCGTTAACAACTACCTTATTAAGCAATTACCAAAGGCTACCGCTTTTGTTAACTTAGACTTAATAGTTGCTCATGTTTCTGATAAATGGATAGCGCAATTCGGTTTTGTTTCTGACGCAGTTATTGGTAAATCTATAAGTGAGTTATTTCAAGACCCAAATACAAATTGGTGTGATACCCTTAAGAACTGTTTAGAAGAGAAACAAAGCACAACAGTAAAAGAGAACTTCATTGATTTAGATGGGCATATAAAAAAGTTTGAAATTCATGCCATTCCTTGGCATGACATACATGAAAATGTAATTGGCACCATACTTCAAATAGAAGACATTACGGAACAAGAGAAGATTGAAGCTAAATATGAAAGATTGCTTTTTAACTCAAATCAAATATCAAAAATTGCAAAAGTTGGCTTTTGGGATTATGATGTAGCGCATAATAGGGTAAGTTGGTCTAAAAAAACAAGAGAAATTCATGAGGTAGACCTAAATTTTGAACCAACTATTGAAAACGCACTTGAGTTTTACCTTCAAGGTCACAGTCGAAATAAAATTTCAATGACCTTAAATAGAGCCATTTCTGAAAAATCATCCTTTCGAGAAAAAGTACAAATAAAAACTGCCAAAGGAAATACGATTTGGGTTATATCATCAGGTGAACCACGTTTCAAAAACGGAAAGTTCATTGGCTTAAGCGGTACTATTCAAGATGTAAATGAACTATATCTTGCTGAAATTAAACAAAAAGAAAACCAACATTTACTTCGAACACTTATTGATAACCTACCACTAAATGTATATATCAAAGATCTTGAATCCCGTAAAATTCTTGTAAATAAAGCGGAAGCTCAATGGTGCGGCGCAAAAAATGAAGGCGAGTTACTAGGTAAAGATGACTATCAAATTTATGACAAAATAACTGCGGAACGCTCAAGAAAAGATGATCTGATAGTGATGAAAGATTTACAACCAATTTTAGGCCGTGAAATGTTTCATATCAAACAAGATGGCAGTTCTACCACATTTTTAACATCAAAAATTCCATTAATTGATACTGACGGTCACGCATACGGTCTGGTAGGCATCAGTATGGATATTTCTGATCTTAAGCAAAAAGAACTCGAATTACGTCGCCTGATTAAAGTTTCGTCTTCACAGAATGAGAAACTAATAAATTTTGCCCATATCGTCTCGCACAACTTACGTTCACATACAGCTAACTTTTCGATGCTATTGAGCTTTTTAGTGCAAGAAACTACAGAAGAAGAACGCCAAAGTGTTATAAAAATGTTAGTTGATTCTTCAGATAATTTATTAGAGACCATTAATAATTTAAATGAAGTAGTCGATATTAATTCTAATCATGGTATTCAAAAGAAACCTATAGCCTTAAAAAATAAAATACAAAATGTTATACAAGGGCTAAAAGCTGAGCTGGTTTCACATAAAGTTACGGTGGTAAATGAAGTATCAAACAACATAAAAATCAATGTCGTACCAGCATATATTGATAGTATACTAAATAATTTTTTAACTAACGCCATCAAATATCGATCAGTAGAGCGAGATTCTTATGCCAGATTAAGTGTAGAAAAGGAAGATAATTTTACAATTCTCACTATTGCTGACAACGGCCTAGGTATTGATCTTGAAAAGCACGGTGAAAAAATATTCGGCATGTATAAAACTTTTCACAACACCCCAAATTCTAAAGGTATTGGGCTATACATAACAAAAAATCAAATCGAAGCAATGAACGGCAAAGTAACCGTTGAGAGCAAGGTTAATCAGGGAACAACTTTTAAAATATATTTCAATGATGAAGATTAATTCTATTTGCATAATTGACGACGATCCTATCGTTGTATTCGGAATTCGTAAAATGCTGAATTCTATTCTTACCTATGATGAGTTACATACTTATGGTAATGGCAAATTAGCCCTTGATGGTATTACCGAAATGGTAAATAGCAACCAAGGCCCACCAGATCTAATTTTTTTAGATATAAATATGCCGATTATGGACGGTTGGCAATTTTTAAAAGAATTTATTGATATTCCCATTGAACACGGGGTAAGAATCAATATTATAACTTCTTCAATTGACAGTTATGATCAAAAAAACTGGGAATTATACAAAACCAAAACTCATCATACTTTAACTTATAACCGAAAACCGCTTCGAAAAGATGATCTTATTAAAATGTCAAAAGTAGCATAAACCCATTTTTTCAAGAGTTTTTAAGTAATTTTATAGTTCATTATTCTATATAATTCTTGAATTCTTGCCGATGAAAATTTTTGTAGTAATTATAACCATTTTTTGCTTTCTTTCATGTGAAACCGCAGCAGAAGACGAATACATCAATTTTCCTACCCATTTTGAAACTTCTAAGGGGCTAGAAACCGCTACATATTTACAAACGATTGAATTCTACATGCAGCTTGCAAAAGAATTCCCAGTAATCAATATTCAAACCATTGGTGCAACCGATAGTGGTAACCCTTTACATATTGTAACATTTAATACTGAAGGAGATTTCAATTTTAAAAAACTGGCAGATGACAAGTCCATCATTTTAATAAATAATGGAATCCATCCTGGTGAGAGTGATGGTATTGATGCCACCATGATGCTATATCGCGATTTAGCCGTTGGTAAAATTGAAGCTCCAGAAAAATCAATTATAGTTACTATTCCTATTTATAACATAGGCGGTTCATTAAATAGAAATAGTAGCACAAGAGCGAATCAAAACGGACCAAAATCGTACGGGTTTAGAGGAAATACTCAAAATTATGATTTGAATCGTGACTTTATTAAAATGGATTCTAAAAATGCGAAAACTTTTTCTGAAATATTTCATTTGGTAAATCCTGATGTTTTTATTGACAATCATGTTAGTAATGGTGCCGATTACCAATACACTTTAACACACCTATTTACTCAACATAACAAACTTGGTGGTGCTTTAGGAAACTACCTACATAGTGAAATGATGCCGCAATTAGAACAGCAATTGGCTGCGAAATCTTGGGACATTACACCCTATGTAAATGTCTTTAACCAGACACCTGAAAACGGATTCTCACAGTTCTTTGACCACCCTCGTTATTCTACTGGCTATACTACCCTTTGGAATACCCTTGGCCTAATGGTAGAAACACACATGCTTAAACCATATAAACAAAGAGTTGAAGGCACTTATGAACTTATGCGTGAGGTAATAGAAATAACAGAAAGAGATCAAATAAAAATTAAAGAATTACGAAATACCGCAGCAAAAAGACATCAAAATTGGAAATATTATCCGTTAGCCTGGCAAATTGATACTTCACAAACTACCACACTAAATTTCAAAGGGTTTGAAGCAGAAACCTTAATAAGTGAAATTACTGGTCATAGCAGATTAAAGTATGATAGATCAAAACCTTTTACTAAAGAGGTTACCTATCAAAATTATTTTATACCAAGTGATTCTGTAGAAATTCCTAGGGCTTATATTTTAAAAAAGGGATGGTCAAAGGTAATGGAGTTACTTGAGTTAAATAACATTCAATATTCAGAAATAAAAAGTGATACCAACGTTACTGTACAATCGTATAGAATTGCTGATTACAAAACTTTTAAGCAACCATACGAAGGGCACTACCCTCACTTTAACACTCAAGTTGAAAGTACAACAAATACCATGCTTTTTTCAGAAGGAGATATTGTTGTATATACTGACCAACCTGGTGTACGTTATTTGCTAGAAACCTTAGAGCCTTCTGCTAATGATTCTTTTTTTAATTGGAATTTTTTCGATACCATCTTACAGCAAAAAGAACATTTCTCTCCTTATGTATTTGAAGATGAAGCATTGCAAATTCTTCGAGAAAACAGTAAACTTAAAAATGAATTCGAGCTTGAAAAACAAATAGATACCGTATTCTCTAAAAATTGGTACGCACAATTAGATTGGATATATACACGCTCTTCACATTATGAGCCTGTACATATGCAATACCCAGTATACAGGGTTTTGAAATAAATAATGAGTACCAAATTTGAAAAAGATGATCTTCTATTTAGTGCCCGAAAAGAATCTTAATATTGATGTAAGAATTTTTTAAAGCCTTTTCAATCTTAGCAGGGTCTTTCCATTTTACCTTTTCAATACCCTCACTTTTTTGCCCTTTTAGTTTTCCGGTATATGAAGTTTTCATGGCATACCAATGCACTTCTTTTAGTTTATAAACACCATTGCGCTTAAATACATGATACGTAGTTTTCAAGAAGTTCTCTATCTTGAGTTTTTTAACGCCCGTTTCTTCTTCCACTTCTCGTAATGCGCATTCAGGTATAGTTTCACCTTTATCTAATTTACCTTTTGGCAAATCCCATTTATCATTTCTATAGATAAAAAGTACTTCTCCCAATTTGTTAGTAACCACACCTCCAGCAGCAACTTCTAAAGGAATTTTCTTTGTAAATTTCTTAAGAATTTCCTCATGATTTGGGTGATAAATATAGGCAGCATCGAGTTTTTTCTTTTTTAAAGCATCGATAGCAGTTTGAATCGCCTTTTCATTCAATAAAAAATACTCGCCGTTTGCGGTTTCTGAAAGTTTATTTGTTAAAATGAGAGGGCGTTCATTGACAAAAACTTTATACATTTGCGTCATGGTTTTAAACAAAGACACTGCACAAAAAACGGCAGAACTTCTATTACAAATTAATGCAATTAAGTTGGAACCAGAAAATCATTTTACATGGGCTTCTGGATGGAAATCTCCTATTTATTGTGACAACAGAATTATTCTATCGTATCCAGCGATACGAAATTATATACGTGAAGAGATCGGCAAACAAGTTGAACAACTTTATGGCAAACCAGATGTAATAGCTGGCGTTGCCACTGGAGCAATTGGAATAGGTATTTTAGTGGCAGAGTACTTAGGCTTACCTTTTATTTATGTGCGCCCAGAAGCGAAATCACACGGAAGACAAAATCAAGTAGAAGGTCAATTGGAAGCAGATCAGACCGTCGTTGTAATTGAAGATTTAATAAGTACGGGCAAAAGCAGCTTAAATGCTGTAGACGCTTTAGAAAAAGCGGGAGCAAATGTAAAAGGCATGGTAGCCATTTTTACCTATGGTTTTGACACAGCTACTGAAAATTTTGAAGATAAAAAAACTACACTACATACCCTAAGTGACTACGAACATTTAGCTAAACTGGCCGCTGAAACAGGTTACATTAAAGAAAATGAATTAAAAACATTGATGACTTGGCGTGAAAACCCTTCACAATGGAAACAATAATATTATGTTTATAGAATCTCCAAAAAAAACAATTGCAAAAACAAATAAAGAAGTCTTTACTTTTTTGACCGATTTAAAGAATTTTGAACAATTAATGCCTGAGAACATAGATAAGTTTGAAGTACTTACTGAAGATCGTTTTCTTTTTGCTTTAAAAGGAATGCCAGAAATAGTGTTAGAGCGCAAAGCACAAACAGCATTTAATCAACTTATTTTAGGAGCTGCAAGTGAGAAACTTCCTTTCACCTTAACGGCAGACATTGCCTCTACTGGTGAAAATGAATCTGAAGTGACATTAAGTTTTTCAGGAGAATTCAATGCCATGATGGCCATGATGATAAAATCACCTATTACCAATTTTATGAAAACACTTTCTGAAAATTTAAATAAAATATAACTAGTAGAGTAATTTTACTTCTTTTAGCCCAAATTCTTTAAAAACAACATCCTCGAGTTCAATTACCAACTTACCATTAGGAGATATTTTTCGTATAAACCCCATAAATATTTCTCCGCTTTCTAATTTAAAAGTTGAGGGTTTGTTTTTTCGAAATAGTTCATTTTCATATGATCTCCATAGATCATCATCAGTAATACCACTTAATTCAGAAAATGACGATTCAATTTGTGAAATTAATTGCTGTAATAAGTCATCAAGATTGAAGGTTTTTCCCAACAACAATTTCAACGAAGTAACGTTTGTAAGGTTATTAAAGGCTAATTGATTAACATTTAGGCCAATACCTATAACCGAAGATTTAATTTGCCGACCAGATAGCATGTTTTCAATAAGAACACCGCAAATTTTAGAAGTACCTGACAGAATGTCGTTTGGCCACTTCACACTTAAATCAGGAACTGAAAGATTTTTCAACAGTTTTAATATGGACAAAGACACGCAGATATTCAACCTAAATTGCTCATTTATTGAGAAAAAATCAAATTTTTTAAAAACACTAAAAGTTAGGTTCATACCCCGTTCTGATTGCCATTCAGAGCCCATTTGACCCCTACCTTTAACTTGGTGATTGGTAACCACCACAGTAAAATCTTCAAGTTTTTTAGTAAGACTAAGCTCTTTTAAAAACTGATTTGTTGAATCTGTGGCATCAAGTTTGACTAAGTGCATAGGTTGCTTAAGTAAAAATGAATTATCTATTATGACAAACTTAGGCTTTAAAGAACAAAAAAATAATAACTTTGTAGAAACAAAAAATATTGAATGCAGAAAAGAAAAGCTAGCGCAGATGAATTGATTGCATTAATTTTACAGGGAATTGAAGATGTAAAAGGTCAAGATATAAGCTTACTTGATTTACGAGAAATAGAAAACACGGTTTGCGACTACTTTATTATATGTAATGGTACTTCAAACACCCAAGTGAATGCCATTGTCGGATCAATCCAAAAAACAGTCAGTAAAGCACTTAAAGATAAACCTTGGCACATTGAAGGTCAAGACAATGCCGAATGGGTATTAATGGATTATGTAAATGTAGTAGTTCACGTCTTTCAAAAACACATACGAGAATTCTACGATATTGAAGGGCTCTGGGGTGACGCAAAATTCATCGAAATAGAGAGCAGTATAAAACAGTAAATAAAAAGAATGTCAAAAGATAATAATAGCAATTCGAAGAAACCTAAGTTTAATTCATGGTGGATATATGGGTTAATAGCAGTACTAATTATAGGGTTTCAATTTATTGGTAGCAGTAGTTTTAATAATACCTCTGAAACCAATATTTCTGCACTTCACGAATTTTTAAGAAATGGAGACGTCAATCGCATTGTCGTAATCAATAACACCCGACAAGCAAAAGTATTTTTAACCTCTGAAGCTTTAGAAAAAGAGGTGCATAAAGATGTTGCTGGCAAACCTGCATTTCTCGGCAGTGGAAATCCACAATACACGGTGAAATTTGGAGATCCTCAGAATTTTGAAGATGACATTAAAGAAATTGTTGTTGACAATAATTTAGATACCACAGTAGAATTTGATAGTGAAAGTAACTTATTGTTTGATATTTTAGTTTCTGTACTGCCATTCGTTTTAATTATCGGAATTTGGATTTACCTGATGCGTAGAATGTCTGGCGGTGGCGGTGGTGGCGCCGGAGGACAGATTTTCAATATTGGAAAATCTAAAGCGAAACTATTTGATGAAAAAACTGACACCCGAACTTCTTTTAAAGATGTGGCAGGTTTAGAAGGTGCAAAAGAAGAAGTAGAAGAAATTGTAGAGTTTTTAAGAAACCCTGATAAGTATACCTCATTAGGTGGTAAAATTCCTAAAGGAGCCTTATTAGTAGGCCCTCCAGGTACTGGTAAAACATTGTTAGCTAAAGCCGTTGCAGGTGAGGCGAAAGTTCCTTTTTTCTCTTTATCAGGTTCTGATTTTGTTGAAATGTTTGTTGGTGTCGGTGCTTCTAGAGTTCGTGACTTATTCAAACAAGCAAAAGATAAATCTCCTGCCATTATATTCATTGATGAAATTGATGCTATAGGCCGAGCCAGAGGAAAAAATAACTTTACAGGTTCTAATGATGAGCGAGAAAACACGCTTAACCAGTTGTTAACTGAAATGGATGGTTTTGGCACAAATACCAATGTAATTGTTTTGGCTGCGACCAACCGTGCTGATGTACTTGACAAAGCCCTAATGCGTGCAGGTCGTTTTGACAGACAAATTTATGTTGATCTGCCAGATATCAGAGAACGTAAAGAAATTTTTGAAGTTCATCTAAGACCTATCAAAACAGCTGAAACGCTTGACTTAGATTTCTTAGCTAGACAAACGCCCGGGTTTTCAGGTGCTGATATCGCCAACGTATGTAATGAAGCCGCATTAATCGCTGCTCGTAAAGAAAAGAAAGCGGTAACTAAACAAGACTTTTTAGATGCAGTAGATAGAATTGTAGGTGGTTTAGAGAAGAAAAATAAAATTATTACTCCTGGTGAAAAGAAAACAATCGCCTATCATGAAGCTGGTCATGCCACCACAAGTTGGATGCTACAACATGCTGCACCATTAGTTAAAGTAACTATAGTGCCTAGAGGTCAGTCATTAGGTGCCGCTTGGTATTTACCAGAAGAACGATTGATTGTAAGACCTGAACAAATGCTCGATGAAATGTGTGCTACTTTAGGGGGTAGAGCAGCAGAAAAAGTGATTTTTAATAAAATCTCTACAGGTGCGTTGAGTGATTTAGAAAAAGTTACCAAACAAGCCAGAGCAATGGTTACAGTGTACGGGCTAAATGATGAAATAGGTAATCTAACATATTACGATTCTTCAGGTCAAGACTCTTATGGTTTTTCAAAACCATATAGTGAAGAAACTGCTCAGAAAATTGATGAAGAAATTTCAAAAATTATTGAAGCACAATACCAACGAGCTATTCAAGTACTTACTGAGCATAAAGACAAGTTGACTACGTTAGCAGAAAGACTACTTGAAAAAGAGGTTATTTTTAAAGAAGATTTAGAAAAAATATTTGGAAAAAGACCTTTTGGCGAAGACCAACTGAATGAAAACGGAGAAGCTGTTACAGAACGAACCGCTGAAGATAGAGAAGAGGATACTGCAGTATCTTAAGTCTAATTCAAAATAAAAATTTATATTTATTATTTTCATTTAAATGGTAATATTTAAAAGCGTTTAAATCATAAATGGGTCTATTTGACAAGTTATTTGGGGGAGGTAAAAAAAAGGTATCCAAGGAAACCGCGGAAACTAGAGGCCTCCATATGCCTGATTTAAATATTCCCATAGACGAGAAGTTCACCATTCATTTTAGAAAGAACGGTGGAAAATTTTTGTATTGTGATTCTGATACAGAAATTTCTATAGCTTTAAAAAATATTGTCACCGAAAACAGTTGGCAAAAAAGTCCGTTTTTTGTTCTAAATGCTGCCTTAGAAAAAAAATTCTCAAAAGAAGGTATCTCATTTACAAAACAAGCCAAAGAAAGTGAAATATTCTTCACAACCTGCGAACATTTAATTGCCCAAAATGGCTCCATATTGGTATGCTCTAATCAATTAAAAGAGAATAAGTTAAATGAATTACCCTCTAACGTAATTGTTTTCGCTACTACCAGCCAATTAGTTGAATCTATTGGAGAGGGACTTAAAAAAATCAAAAAGAAATATAGCAATAGTATCCCTGCCAATATTACTACCTTAAAGCACTTTCAGGCTAACGAAGAAAATTCAGATGATTTCTTAACGTATGGTAGTAGCTCCAAAAATCTGTATCTTTTACTTTTGGAGGATTTATAACATGAGAGAAGTTTTAAGGAGAGCATTAACAGGCGCATTATATATAATACTGTTATTATCAGCTATTTTTCTAGATAGTGATGCTTTTGATTTTTTATTTATGACCTTTGGGCTAGCATGTCTGTATGAATATAAACGACTAGTTGAATTAAAAGGATATCAAATCTTCATCGCCTACCTTGCTATTTGGTGGGTTTTTATTTACCTCGTTCCGAATCAAGTATTTGTTAATGATAAGTTTCTAATTAACATGTTAATGTTTTTTACAGTTGCCGTTGATTTGGTATTACTTGTATACCTATTTTCAAAGCGAGAAAAAAGTTTTAATAAAATTCAAAAATTTGTCATAGGTCTGTTTTATATAGGAGGAGGCTGTATTTTTCTAACTATGATACCTTATAAAGATAATGACTTTGCCAAATTTTTAATCATGGGTATTTTTATTTTGGTTTGGGTAAATGATACCTTTGCGTATTTAGTAGGATCTTTGTTAGGCAAAACAAAACTATATGAAGCTGTATCACCAAAAAAGACTATTGAAGGTACAATTGGCGGGTTGGTATTCGCCCTTATCGCGGCTTATATCATGGGGTTTTACGAACCAATAATAAATCCTTTACAATGGATGGTTTTGGCAACCGTTGTTGTAATAACTGGAAGCTTAGGCGATTTAGTGGAATCAAAATTCAAAAGAGTGGCAAATGTTAAAGATAGTGGGGCTATTTTACCAGGTCATGGTGGAATGCTAGATAGACTTGACAGTATGGTATTTGCAGCACCTTTTGCCTATTTAACTTTAAATATGTTTTCATATGTTTCATAGAGAAGGACAAACCATCATTATAAGTACATTCTTTATCGTATGTGCCGTTGTTCTAATTTCACAGTATTACATTGATATTTTATGGTTGAGATGGCTGCTTCAAGTTGCCAGCCTAGTTGTTTTGATTCTTATTCTGCAGTTTTTTAGAAATCCGAAACGAAAAGTTAACTTAGATTTCGATGAATTATTATCACCGGTTGATGGTAAGGTTGTTGTAATTGAAGAAGTTGAAGAAACCGAGTATTTTAACGACCGAAGAAGACAGGTATCAATTTTTATGTCACCTGTAAATGTTCACGTTACACGCTATCCAGCAAGTGGAACTATCAAGTATTCAAAATATCATCCTGGAAAATACCTTGTTGCTTGGCATCCAAAATCAAGCACCGACAATGAACGAACTACCGTAGTAATCAATACTCCGAAGTTTGGTGAAATATTATATCGACAAGTTGCAGGTGCCCTTGCAAGGCGAATTGTAAATTATGCTGAAGAGGGAGAGAGTGTTCAACAAGGTGATGATGCAGGATTCATAAAGTTTGGCTCGCGTGTTGATTTATTCCTACCCTTAGATTGTGCCATACCGGTGCAACTAAATCAAAAAGTAATTGGCGCAAAAACTTGTATTGCAGCTACTGTCACCAAAAAAGAACATGAAGCCTAATCAATTAATTATTGATTTTGAAGAAGCTGTTGCCTATGTCAACAGCTACACAAAACCTTTACCAGCAGATTTGCTGTTAAAGTTATACGCCTATTATAAAATTGCTAACGAAAACAAAAGTCACCCAGGCAGTAGAACACCACTCATCAACGCATTTAAAGCAAATGCATTAATACAAGCCAAAAATACTGACAGAAATGAGGCTATGAAAGCCTATATTAAATTGGTAAAAAAAGACGTTAAAAAACTCTAGCTAAAGAAAGTTATTCATAAAGATCATCAATATCTGCCTTACAAAGATCATAAAATAATGCACCAATCTTTTGAGTTAAATCAGTAAAAAAACGTTCTCCCTTTTCAGCAGATGCTTTATGTGGATTACCAACACCGGTATCTTCACTAATTTCCGACCACTTTCTTTCTGCCCAAACCCAACCTTCTGAAAAAGCTTTGATTTTATAACTTTTGGCCTTACCATCACCCCAATTATCAGGTGGTAAAACTAAATCGGGTCTCAAATACAACATCAAGCTAGTTTCCATTTCATCAGCATGATCTCCTTTTTCTTCAAAATATTCATATTTGTTCAATGTGCCCGGAAAAAATGACAAACTGATAAACATTTTAGGAAATTTTAATCCTAATTCACGAATCAGTGGTTTAAAATTATTCCCTCCATGTCCATTAAATACTAATAGTTTATGAATTCCTTGGCGATTCAACACTTCAACGATATCAGTCAATATGGCTAACTGTGTGCTTGGGTTTAAATTGATATCTAAATAAATATCTGATTGCCCAGTATTTACTCCGAAAGGAATGGTAGGTAGCACAATGACTTTACCCCCTTTGTTCCAGGCAACTTTAGCAGCCTCAGCAACCATATAGTCTGCCTGAAAATTATCGGTAGCATATGGCAAATGGTAATTGTGTGCTTCAGTTGCTCCCCAGGGCAAAACAGCCAAATCAAATTTGGCGTCTTTTAACTCATTCCAGTTAGTTTCTGCTAAAATATAAGGTCTCATAATAACTGATTATAACAAATAATACTTAAGAATAGACATTTTTAGTGCTTATAATTTGCAAAAATTTACAATGTCATTTTTGACGACGCTACCGGTTTTTCTAAAAAAGTAAAGTATACAGCAGCTACAATAGTCAACACAAAATATAGCAGCACTATCAATGATCCGAAAGACAGATATTCATTTATTCCGAACCAATCTTTAGTATTAAAAATAATAACTAAACCTGTTAAAGAACGCAATATTTCAATCCATACAGCATATTTTTTCCTATCCATTAAGGTAGTATACCCATAAACCCCAACAAAAATAAAAGCACCAAATAGCAATAAACCATCAAAGCCAATTGCTGAATAATTATAAAACATAAATAGTAAAAATGTCAGTGTGCTGAACATCTGAAAAATAGCATAGGCGTTTAAAAGTTTTGAAGAAACAGTTTGGTATCTTTCAAATTGGTATACATCTTCTATGATAGTTATCGGATACTTACTTTTTACATCAGCGGGTCTCCAGCCCGTTGGCATAAACCATATTCGAATCTTATCCCAATAACTACTTGTTCGCCATGCATCTTTTATTAATCGCCAAATGTGCTGAAAATTAATCAAAATAGGATTCCATGTTGCAGCGGGTTTTAGAACACCAAATTGCGGCGGCACCTCATCAAGTTCTTCTTGAAAAGTACCAAAGAGTCGATCCCAAATTGATAAAATTTGACCTAAATTCTTGTCAATGTATTCCGCATTAATAGCATGATGAACGCGATGTTGTGAAGGAGTTATAATTACATATTCTAACCACCCTAACTTTCCGATGTGCTGTGTATGATACCAAAACTGTGCAAATAAATGAATAGGTGCTAAAATCGCAATTACCTTATTTGGTACCCCAAGTAATGCAGCTGGCAGTAGTAAAAATGGAAAATACCCGATTAAATTAGAAATCGATTGACGCAAGGCACAGGCCAAATTAAACTCTTCACTACTATGATGAATTAGGTGTTGGTTCCAAAAAAAATTAACCTTATGACTTAATCGGTGATTCCAATAGCCTGCAAAATCAATAGCGATAAAAGCGACCAACCATACCAGCCAAGTCGCTTTAATCTCAAAAAGGGCAAGATTATCTACCAAATAAGGATAGGTAACCAAAATTAGTCCTAAACCCAAGGAATCTTTTAAGATATTAGTTAATCCTGAACTAATACTTGAAACCGTATCCATTACCTTATATTTCTGGTTCTTCACAAAGTAACCATAAACGATTTCAATTGCTAAAAGCAGTATAAAAAACGGAATAGCATAAAGCAGCGCCTTCGCGTAAGTCTCCATAGGGGTGTTATTGATTAAACAAACTTTATGGTTAATCTTTTTGTCTCAAGATTAATTTAGCTTAATTCGGACCAACCATAATATGTGCACGGTGTGTACCAGGATCCATCAGCCACGGCATACCTTTAGCATGAGGTTTTAGCGGTAGACCTGTAGATTCGGCCGTCGCAAATGGCGTATAGATTACATATCTAAATTGACCATCAGCAAGTGTAGCATTCGTTTTATCATAAGTCTCTTCGGTACCATAATAGATGTACATCATACTTGGGGCTTCAGGCATTTTTAGGGTTCCGGCTGCCACTTCTTCACCGCGCTTTTTCCTAATTTCCATCGTTTCAAAACCCTCTTTTTGCAATTGTCTTCCACGATTCATAAAAGCATCTAAATCTTTAAAATAACAAGATACTTGTATTCCTTTATTGAACGGATTGTCGGCAATACAAACCATATCATTTGTGCCTTTTCGCAGCACCACTACCTCACCGTCAGCATTATAACCATACACCATAGCCCCTTCCCTTTTATCTTCGGGTACCGCTAGTAACGCTGTTTTAATTTGAATGTCTTCAGACATGATTGCTGGTTTATCTTGTTGGGCACAAGCAGAAAAAATAGTGAATACCAAAAGGGTAAGAAGTAGCGATCTCATGATGTTGATGTTTTTCTAAAGATAACGAATTTCAATAAATTCAATTTGTTCATCTCTCTCGCAAAAATCAAGGTTATATATTTTTTCGCCCTAGCGCTTCCACCTTTTGTAACCAATCAATTCTGTATTTTTCTTTTGATAATCTTAAAGGACCAATAGCGGTGACGCGTACTTTAGAAATTCCAATAAAGTTAAGGGTTAGTTTTTTCATAGCTACAGTACTTGGTCTATGATTCAACCAACGATAGTACCATGCCGGTTGATCCATAGTACAAATAATACGCGATGTTTTTCCTGTTAAAAATTTATCCCACCAAACAGAACCTTCTCTTTTTTTGAAAGCGAAACCGGGTAACAAAACACGGTCTAAAAAACCTTTCATAAGTGCTGGAACAGAACCCCACCACACCGGATACACCCAAACAATATGATCAGCCCATTGTATGCTTTCTTGTGCTTGAAGTAAATCTGGCTCAAGCATTGTACGTTTGCGATAGCCATATTGTAAATTCGGATTGAACTGTAAATCAGAAACTACGATCTCTCTAAATTCAGCTTCAGATTGCTTCAACCCTTTCTCATAGGCTTTTGCTAGAGCATGATTGTAACTATCTTTATCTGGGTGGCCATTTATCAACAAAATTTTCATTGGTCTTATTTAAGTTATCTGTCAAGGGTTACCAAAATATATTAATACTGAAATTACCAACATCAATATCCATTGCCACATGGTTATATAAATGTTAGTAAACTTCTTAGATATGATTAAGGCAGTTAGAAATGCGATACCATAACCCAAAAAGTATAGTGCTAGCAGGTTTAATAAAAGTAAAGTTTCTTTAAAATAATCGGTAAAATTGAGCAGAGTCAAGCCTATAGAAGCAAACAAAAAATCAACGGAAACAATATGGAATGCCCCTCGCCCCATTGTCCAAAATATTCTAAATCGTTTGGCACTGCCTATTTCGGGCTCAATTTTTTGATATTCTCGATCACCAGCAAAAGTGTGAATGAAAAAGGTAAATACAACTAAGACATTCGCTGTAATAAGTGTAGCATTCATTTTTGAGTTTTATCAAAAGTAAATGCACCAACTGTATTTTCCTTTGATCTAAATCAAATTCGGTTTTTTCGACTTCTAAGTCTACTTAATGTTTCTTGAGTTATACCCAAATAAGATGCAATATCGCCCAACGGTGCTCGTAATTCAATTTTTGGGTATTTTTCAAGTAAGCTATCATAACGCTCCTTTGAAGTTTTAAATTGCAATGAAACAATTCGTTGTTGTAATTGCAACATTGTTTTCGTTGTACTTAATCTTCCTAATCGTTCAAAATCATGGTATTTATCGCATAGAAATTCAATGTCTTTCAATTGCAATACCATAAAGGTCGTATCTTCTAAAGTTTCAATATAGTGTTGACTAGGTACCTCTAGAAAGAAACTTACTATGGAAGAAATGAAATCATTTTCGAAAGCAAACCAGTCAGAAATAGTTTTCCCATCTTTCAAATAATAAGCGCGTGCACCTCCCTTAACTACGTAGTATAATTCATAAGAGTAATCACCCTCACGAACTAAAATTTCATTTTTAGGTACCTCACGAATTTTCGCCAAGCGCTTAACATCAGCAAGAGTAACCGCTGATAACGGCGAAATATTCTGCGTTATACCCTGTAAAATTTCATCTAGCATCATAATCACTAAACTAGATAAAACAATTAAAAATTTGAGGTAAGATCTACTAAAAAAAGAGCGATGGTTTAATCACGCATCATACGAAACACAAATCGTACAACAAACAATATGATTGCAACTATTGCCCATGTAGAAATAGAGCTACTAGACTCTTTTTCTGCTTGATAAGATTTAGCATTTATTTTTGCTACTTCTTTCGGGTCGATTACAAAGTCATTACACTTATCGTTAAACTCTGGTTTTCTTAAAGTTAAAGAACAAACTAAACCCGAATTCGGATCAAATTTTCTTTTATCACATTGTTTGCAGGTTGATAATCTTTGGGCTAATTCCATGGTTTGGTTTTATAAGGGATTTAGCCTACAACGCATGATTTGAAATATTTAGTGCTTTTTTTCGATGAATTGCATGAAGCATTGCAGTTCAACTAGATATCTAACCCAGTTTCAAGTAGGTTTGTTTGCGATTTTAAATTCGAAAAAAATTAAGGTAAGAAGTACAACAATCTCGGCGATAAAATATAACCAGCCTAAAAAACTAAGATCATGGTCATACAAAAAGAGAACCCCAAGGGTTAAAAAACAATAACAAAGGTTGAGGGAGGCGATAATTTTTAAAAGCAAACTTTCATGTTTCGATCTAACAAAGTAACAAGAGAAAGAATAGAAGGCAAAAATTATAGGAAGAACTGCCAAACCCAACAATATGGGCTTGGGCATACCTATTCTTTTTTCTAACCACACCAAAACCACCCCCAAAAAGAACACAGAAACCAATGCCCCAACGGCATCAATTAAGAATATCTTTTTGATGGTGATTTCACTCAATAGGTTTCATTTAGCTCAGACTTGCGAGGCTTTTTTCTAAAGTTTCAATTTTCGCCTCGGCATCTGATTGTTTTTTACGTTCTATTTCAATTACTTTTTCAGGCGCATTATTTACAAAACGTTCATTCGAAAGTTTTTTCTGTACTGAAATTAAAAAACCTTTAGTGTATTTCAACTCTTCCTGAATTTTTGCAATTTCTGCTTCGATATCAATGGCACCTGCAATAGGAATGAAATATTCATTTGATTTAACACGGAATGATAAAGCCCCATCTACCGCTTCTTTTACATATGTGATTTCGGAGACGTTGGTCAATTTTTGAATCACAGCATCCCAATCATTTGCTATGTTTTCTTCGTTTAAAACAGAAACTTCAAGCGGTTCTTTCATTGGAATATTTTTCTCTTTTCGAATGGTACGAATTCCAGAAATTACACCATCAGCAAACTCAAAACTTTGTATTAAATCTGCATCAATAGCACCCAATGACGGCCACTTAGCAATAACTAAAGCCTCTTCAGGTGTTCGCTCAGCAGTATGCTGCCATAATTCTTCCGTTAAGAAAGGCATGAAAGGGTGTAACAACTTTAAGTTTTGCTCAAAAATTTCAATAACCTTATCGAAGGTAGTTTTATCAATAGGTTGTTGATAAGCTGGCTTTATGATTTCTAGTAGCGAAGAACTATAATCATCCCAAACCAATTTATAAATTGTCATTAAAGCATCAGAAATTCGATACTTGCTAAAGTGATCTTCGATTTCAACTAGCGCTTTATTAAACTTAGACTGAAACCACGAAAGGCCTATTTTTGATGCTTCAGGCTGCGGCAAATCAGCTACCTCCCACCCTTGTACTAATCTAAAGCCGTTCCATATTTTATTTGCGAAATTTTTTCCTTGTTGGCATAAATCTTCATCAAACATTAAATCATTACCTGCAGCAGAACTCAACAACAAACCAACACGAACACCATCGGCACCATATTGTTCGATAAGTTTTAATGCATCAGGTGAATTTCCTAAAGATTTTGACATCTTTCGGCGTTGCTTGTCGCGTACCAATCCTGTGAAATATACATTTTCAAAAGGCCGCTCGTCACGAAACTCATATCCGGCGATAATCATTCGAGCCACCCAAAAGAAAATAATATCGGGCCCTGTCACCAAATCATTGGTGGGGTAATAATACTTTATTTCTTCATTTTCAGGTTCTAAGATTCCGTTAAAAACGCTCATAGGCCATAACCATGAACTAAACCAAGTATCTAAAGCATCTTCATCTTGCCTAAGGTTTGCAATAGTAAGATTCTCATTTTTTGATTTTTCTTGAGCCAATGTTAAGGCATCATCAATGCTTTCTGCAACTACGAAGTCATTCTGACCATCACCAAAATAGTAGGCCGGAATTTGTTGCCCCCACCATAGTTGACGTGAAATATTCCAATCGCGAATATTTTCCATCCAGTGGCGATAGGTGTTTTCAAATTTTTTCGGAAAAAACTTTACATCATCCGTTTCTAAAACTCCCTTAATGGCAGGTTTTACCAGATCTTCCATCTTTAAAAACCATTGATCAGATAATCGTGGTTCTATTACTGCTTTTGTTCTTTCAGAAGTTCCAACTTTATTTAAATGTTGTTCGGTCTTTACTAAGATTCCTTTTTCCTTTAGTTCTTTCGAAATTTCTTTACGAACTACAAAGCGATCTTTGCCCTCATAATGCATTCCGAAGGAATTCAAAGTGGCATCTGCATTGAAAATATCAACCGTTTCAAGCTGATGTTTTTCTCCTAAATTCTTATCATTAATATCATGAGCAGGAGTTACTTTTAAACAACCCGTACCAAATTCAATATCAACATATTCATCTTCAATAATAGGAATTACACGATCACAAATAGGAACGATTGCTTTTTTACCTTTCAAATGATGAAAACGCTCGTCATTCGGATTTATACATATGGCTGTATCTCCTAAGATTGTTTCTGGTCGTGTTGTTGCAATCGTTACTTTTTCATCAGAACCTTCAATTTGATATTCTAAATAGTAGAGTAAACCTTGTTTTTCTTCATAAATCACTTCTTCATCAGACAAGGTTGTTTGTGCCTCAGGATCCCAATTCACCATGCGATGACCTCGATAAATCAATCCCTTATTATATAAATCAACAAATACCTTAATGACACTAGCGTAACGCTGATCATCCATAGTGAAGGCGGTTCTATCCCAATCACAAGAGCAACCTAGTTTTTTTAGCTGTTCTAGAATTACACCACCGTATTTATCGGTCCATTCCCAAGCGTGTTTTAAAAACTCTTCTCGTGATAAATCTGATTTATTAATGCCTTCAGACTTTAACTTGGCTACTACCTTAGCTTCAGTAGCAATAGAAGCATGATCCATACCGGGTACCCAACAAGCATTTTTACCCATTAAACGAGCTCTACGTGTCAAAACGTCTTGTATGGTATTATTCAACATATGCCCCATATGCAACACCCCTGTCACATTTGGTGGCGGAATAACAATGGTATAAGATTCACGATCATCAGGGGTTGAATGAAAATAATTATGCTTTAACCAGTAATCATACCAGCGATTTTCAGCATGTTGAGCGTCATATTTTGAAGGAATATTCATTTTTTGGAACAGTTTTTGTCAACTACTATGCGGTGTATAAAATGCCGAATAAATCTGACGAATGTTAAATTTTTGTATTTACTGCTTTTTACTATTAAGCTAATACGAAACAAAAATAACTAACGTTACTATATAACAAAAGAATTTTGGAGGTTCCTTAAAAACATTATATTTTTGAGATTGACCCTAAATTTTAGATGTAACATAACCATTGAGTGTTTAAACTAAGTAAAGTATAACTCAATTGTTGTAATTGCATCAACCATAACAAACAATAAAAATTACACACATGAAAAAATTAGTACTTGTTTTATTTGTTGGTCTACTTGGTTTTAGCTTAACTGCTCAAGACAAAGTTGCCAAAATTGAATTTAAAACAGAAACCGTAGATTACGGGCAAATCGATAAAGGTTCAGACGGAATTCGTGTTTTCGAGTTTACCAATACAGGTGAAGCCCCTTTAATTATCAGCAAGGTTAGTTCTAGCTGCGGCTGTACCATACCAAAGAAACCAGAAGAACCAATTTTACCTGGTAAGGTTGGAGAAATTCAAGTAAAGTATGACACCAACAGAGTTGGACCAATTAGAAAAGCAATTACAGTTATCTCTAATGCTGACACACCAACGAAAGTATTGAAAATTAAAGGTGAAATTAAAGACCCTAATAGCGGTACGAAGTAATACATTTCTTATTTAGAAATATAAAACCCTGAAAGTTTTCTTTCAGGGTTTTTGTTTGAATACATCTTTAAGAACGAAAGTTATTAATTTGTCTGAGTTAGCACGCTCAATAAGCACTTTTATTTTTTTTCCTTTTTTTTCATTTAACATTTGTAGAATATGTTGAAGTTTAAAAGAGTGTACACTTTTTCCGTTAACCGCAAGGATAACATCTCCTTCTTTAAGTCCTGCATCTTCCGCAGGGCTTCCCATTCGTATGCCAGAAACAATAATTTCTGGTACCAGACTCAACCTCGTTTGATTTTCCATTAAAATTTGAACATTGCCATATGTCTCTGATTTATTTTCCTTTTCCTTTTTACTAGCCCCCTCAATACTTTCTGTAACATATCTCACACCATTATGTTGAAGATCAATGCCACTTAAATTATAATGAAAAGGAGATTTAAAATTGCCATTTTTTCGAAGTGAAATACTTTTATTACCATAATCAAATACAAGATTAAAACGTTTTAAAACTTCACCACCCAAACTTCCGTTTCGGTTTCCTAAATTTCGAATCAATCTAAATGAAGATTTATCAGGAAAAGCTGTTTTAGCATCTTCAATAACAAAGTCAGCAATCTTAATGCTTCGAATCTTTGTGCGTTTTCCGAATATATCACCGCCTAATCCTCTGCCTAAAAAGTCATCATAATTTTTGACAGGTATTTCTATATTTTCATTTTCAAAAAGCCAAACAGCATCACTGCTACCTGTATCAAGCAACATATTAACAGGCACCTCTTTGTTATCATTAAGCATAACTGTGCCATGTACATATGCCTTTCGGTTTCTAATTATTAGCGGAATTTGATGAGTTTTTTTCGATTCTTTTTCTTCATAATACTCAGGATCATGAAATTTTATAAACTTCGCTTTATAATTAACCTCTACAATAAAATCTCGGAATAAATCATATCCCATGATGCCATGAACTGGTATTCCTAAAACAGAAGACAAATTTATGGACTCATCTAAAACCACGTACAACTCTTGATTTTTATTACTTACCGCACCAATTTCAAATTTGTTATTGTAAGAATTTAAAACCTGAATCGGATCGCCATCACCTAAACCTCGAATGGTAACTTCTGAAACTTTATTTATTTGAATGGAGTCTTTTTCATCTAAATTGAAAAGCAACGGTCTATTAGCACCAGAATCTAAAACAAAAGACAACTCGGTATCATTAACTTTTAATGGTATTACCATAATATTATTAATCAACTGAAACTTTACCTTTTCAAATTTCTGACCATTGAGAAGCTTAAAATTTTGACCAACAGCTAATAGCGAAAAGCAACATAAAATGAGGGTAATATTTAAATAATTATTTCGCAAAATATTGATTTTTAGACCATACCGTTTTATAAGTTACAAAATATTTAAATATCTATATTGAATCATGAATGCTTTATAGCTCTAAAATCTGTGGTTGTCTATTGCCTACTAAATTATATTACCGATTTTTGCTAAAAATTTTCAAATGCCATCAATATCTAAAAAAGGGCTATCAATGCCTGAATCTCCTATTCGTAAATTGGTACCATTTGCAGAAGCTGCTAAAAAAAGGGGAGCCAATGTTTTGCACTTAAATATTGGTCAACCTGACATCAAAACCCCTCAAATAGCCCTAGATGCTGTTAAAAATAATACCATTGATGTTTTAGCTTACAGTAGAACTGAAGGATCTGAAGTTTATCGCACCAAATTAGCAGCTTATTATGCTGCTAATGATATTCAAGTTTCTGCTGATGATATTATCGTAACTACAGGAGGTTCAGAAGCACTTTCTTTTGTTATGGGCAGTATCGCAGATGCTGGTGATGAAATTATAATTCCTGAACCATTTTATGCCAACTATAACGGATTCGCTAAAGGAGCCGGTGTTTCCGTTGTACCAGTTGTTTCTCGTATTGAAGATAATTTTGCATTGCCACCAATTGAAGAATTTGAACAATTGATAACAGCAAATACAAAAGCAATTTTAATTTGCAATCCTGGCAATCCTACCGGATATCTCTATAGCGTTGAAGAAATTAAAGCTTTAGCTAAAATTGCAAAAAAGCATAATCTGTTTTTAATTGCCGATGAAGTGTATCGTGAATTTACGTATGATGGTGTAGAACATTACTCCATCTTACAAGAAGAAGGGTTAGAAGAACATGCGATTGTAATTGATTCTGTATCAAAAAGATATAGTATGTGTGGAGCTAGAATCGGTTGCCTTGTTTCCAAAAACAAGGAATTGATTAAAACAGCTATAAAGTTTGCTCAGGCACGTTTATCTCCTCCAACTTATGCACAAATTGCTAGCGAAGCAGCTTTAGAAACCCCTCAAAGTTATTTTGATGATGTAAAAACAGAATATGTAAGTCGGCGTAATTTATTGATTGATGAATTAGAAAAAATTGAAGGCGTACGTGTCGCAAAACCACAAGGCGCATTCTACTGTATTGCAGAATTACCAATTACTGATGCTGATGATTTTGCGCAGTGGCTGTTAGAAGATTTTCGCGTTAATAATGAAACGGTTATGGTAGCCCCTGCCGCAGGATTTTATGCTACTTCAGGGTTAGGAAAAAACCAAATTAGAATTGCCTATGTTCTTGAAAAAGAAAGCTTAAAGCGTGCAGTAAACATACTAAAGGAAGCCCTTAAGAGTTATATAGGGTAATGGTAATTCAACAGCATAAATCGTTAAAAGAGTACAATACTTTTGGTATCGCAGCAAAAGCAAAATACTTCTGTGAAATAAACACAATTGAAGATTTAAAATCTGCCTTAAACCTCAGCCAGTACCCAAATAAGTTTATATTAAGTGGAGGCAGCAATATGCTAATAACTAAAGATATCGATGCTCTTGTGCTTCATATCAATTTAAAAGGCATTGAAATTGTTGCTGAGAACAAAGACCGAGCAACCATCAAAGTCATGGCTGGAGAAAACTGGCATGAAATGGTTTTATGGACTTTAAGTAAAGACTTCGGCGGACTAGAAAACATGTCGCTAATACCAGGAAATACAGGCACTGCTCCAATACAAAACATCGGTGCTTACGGCGTCGAATTAAAAGATTGTTTTGTTTCTTGTGAGGCCATGAATATAGCAACCCAAGAAATTACAACATTTTCAAAAGAGGCTTGCAAATTCGGGTATCGCGATTCTTTTTTCAAGAATAAAGGCAAAGGGCAGTATGTAATTACCTCAGTTAATTTTAACCTAACCAAAAGAAATCATACTTTAAATACCGGTTATGGAGCGATTGAAACAGAATTAGCAAATCAAAAAATTGACAAGCCAACAATTAAAGATGTTTCTAATGCTGTCATTGCAATTCGCAAAAGCAAACTACCAGATCCTAAAGAATTAGGAAACAGTGGAAGTTTTTTCAAAAATCCTATAATTGATAAAGAAAATTTTAAAAGTTTTAACGAGAAAAATCCAGAAGCTCCTTTTTACAAAATTTCAGAAGATGCCTACAAAATTCCAGCAGGTTGGCTAATTGAACAATGTGGATATAAAGGAAAACGTTTTGGAGATGCCGGTGTTCATAAAAATCAAGCCTTAGTACTGGTCAATTATGCTAACGCAACCGGTGAAGATATTTTAAAATTAGCAGGTGAAATAATGGCAAGCGTTAAATCAAAATTTGATATTACAATTAGTCCAGAAGTTAATATCATAAAATAACCCCCGCTATAAATAACGAGGGTTATACCAAACCAAACTAACCAAAAACTAAATGCATAGTTACCAGCTATACATTTATCTAATTAAAATCTTTAAAACACTAACTTAACAATCAATTTTATAAATTAGCGTTTACCTATATACGGTAGAGATGATTAAATTGGATGCCCCAAACTAATTTTTTTTTCGAACCTAACTTATTTTATGAGCACACTATTAGAAAAACACATCGTTGAGCTATTACAAGAGCGCAATGAAAAGGCCATCTCATTGCTGTATGAAAACTACGGAGATACCCTTTATGGGGTTGCCCATAAAGTGGTGCGTAATGATGAATTAGCGCAAGATGTTTTACAAGAAAGCTTTGTGAAAATTTGGAAGAAGTCAGATTCTTATGATGCTTCAAAAGCTAAATTATTTACATGGTTGTTTCGAATCACTAGAAATACAGCTATTGATAAATTAAGAAGTGTCAACACAAAAACCGATAAGGAAATCCAAATTGATGTTTCTGACGTATATAACTTAGGTGTCGAGAGTACGAAACCTGACTTAATTGACGTTCGAGAAAATTTAGACAAAATAGAAGAAAAGTATCAAGTTGTACTTGACGCTCTATTTTTTCAAGGAATGACGCAACAAGAGGCTAGCGACGAGCTAGATATACCACTTGGAACGATCAAATCTAGATTAAAAATCGGACTGAGAGAATTAAGAAAGATTTACAATCCTGACGCTATGATTATCGCACTATTATTAAGTGTGTTAATATAATATGGACCCAAATTGAATTTAAATACAAAACGATGAAAGATAAAATACGTATATTTTTAGATACAGATCTTTTAGAAAAATATTTGCTTGGCACTACCACTGATGAAGAAACTTCACGGGTTGAACGTTACATAGCCATGTATCCTGAAGTCACAAAAGAGTACGATGAATTACAGGAAAATTTAGAAGTATTTGCTAAAATGCATGCTGTTAAAACACCAGAAGGTTTAAAAGAAACCATTCTAGCCCGTATTAGAGGTGAAAAAGCAGGCAGAAAAAGATTCTTTCAATATGCCGTTGCAGCAAGTGTTACTGCATTATTATTTGCGGCAGCCTCTTATTTCTTTTACGATCAAAACCAAAGTCTTCAACAAGAAAACGAAATGGTTACCAATCAAATACAATTATTGAAAGAAGACATGGAAGCTGGTTTAGAAGATATGAGAAATCAGTTTATTGTTCTTCAAAACAAAAACACCAAAAAGTTTTCTGTAAGTGGAAATAAAAAAGCAAAAGAGCTTAAAGCTGTTGCTTACGTAAATCCTGTAAAGAAACTTTCATATATCAATGTTAGTAAATTACCTAATCTACCAGAAGATCAATGCTTTCAAATGTGGGCAGAGGTCAACGGTGAAATGGTAAATTTAGGTGTGCTTAAAGAATCAGGTGCTGAAGACAATCTAATGGCTTTGCCATATGCAGATAAGGCAATAAGTTATATTACTATAGAGCCTATTGGCGGCAATGTTGCCCCGACAGTTGAAAATATTGTTGCAAATATTTCTTATTAGAAATAAAGTCTTCACAAACAAAATTCAAAGCCCCTTTTTGGGGCTTTATTTTTATACCTTTGTTTCATATTAAGACTGTAATTTAATACCATTTATTACGTCTTACTTAATATTAATTAGAAAGTATGAAACTTGTATTACTTACAGTTGGTCTTTTAGCCCTTGCTTTTGCCGGAATAGCAATCAAAATATGGGCTAAAAAAGATGGGGAATTTGCTGGAACTTGTGCTAGTCAAAGTCCTTTTTTAAATCAAGATGGAGAAGCTTGTGGCATGTGCGGAAAACTTCCCAGTGAGCAAGATTGCCGAAAAGATAATACTCCAGAATTACAATAAACTTTCGATTCAAAATATAGTGTAATTTATATTTTTGCTTTTGAATAAAACAGAACATAATATTCAAGACACCATAAGCAAAGCCAAAACTGGTAATCAAATTGCTTTCAGTACTTTGTTAGATACTTTCTGGAATGATGTTTACGGTTTTCAGTTAAAACGTACAGAAAACGAAAATGATGCCGAAGACATTACTATTCAAACATTTTCGAAGGCCTTTGACAAATTACATACTTATAATGAGACGTATATATTCAAAACATGGCTGATCACCATTTCTAAAAACATTCATATTGATTTAGTTCGTAAGAGAAAACGAAATGTGCTGCATGCATGGCAGAGTAATGAAGCGGTAAAAAAGGTATTAGATGACACTCCCACTGCTGAAGACCAATTAATTACTGAACAAAATCTTGCTTCTCTTCTTGAGCACATAAAAAAGCTAAAACCACACTATCAAGAAGTTATAAATCTGAGGTTTTTTAATGAATTAAGTTATGCAGACATCGCCAAACAACTTGGCGAGCCCATAAACAATGTAAAAGTTAAACTACTAAGGGCCAAGAAGTTATTAGCAGAGGTGATTAAGAAAAAATAACGATATTCTCTCGTTAAGTTTCATCTATAAATTAGAAAATTACCCACTTTTTTTGTTCGTATATTTGTTTAAAATTTTGCCATGAGTGTAGATACCCAAACTAGTGTTTTACCAACGAAGAGTAAGCCAAAATGGCTTAGAGTAAAACTTCCTACAGGAAAAAAATATACCCAACTTAGAGGCTTAGTTGACAAGTATGATTTACATACTATTTGTACCTCTGGCAGTTGCCCAAATATGGGTGAATGTTGGGGTGAAGGTACTGCTACTTTTATGATTTTAGGAAATGTTTGCACCCGTTCATGTGGTTTTTGTGGTGTTAAAACTGGAAGGCCAGAAGATGTAGATTGGGCAGAACCAGAAAAAGTAGCTCGGTCAATAAAAATCATGAGTATTAAACATGCTGTTATTACATCAGTAGATCGAGATGATTTAAAAGATATGGGTTCTATCATTTGGGCTGAAACCGTCAAGGCTATACGCCGAATGAACCCGAATACAACATTAGAGACATTGATTCCTGATTTTCAAGGCATTGAAAGACATATTGACCGAATTATTGAAGTTCAGCCTGAAGTGGTTTCACATAATATGGAAACCGTAAAACGACTAACTCGTGAAGTTCGAATTCAAGCAAAATATGAACGTAGTTTAGAAGTTCTTCGCTACTTAGGTGAAGGAGTAAACAGAACTAAATCTGGCATCATGTTAGGGTTGGGTGAGTTGGAGGAAGAGGTCATTGAAACTATGGAAGATTTGCGCAAGGCAAATGTCGATGTAGTTACTATTGGCCAATATTTACAACCTTCAAAAAAACACTTGCCAGTTAAAGAATTTATTCTTCCTGAACAATTTAAAAAATACGAAGAACTAGGATTGAAAATGGGCTTTCGACATGTAGAAAGTGGTGCGTTAGTACGTTCTTCTTACAAAGCACATAAACATATTCAGTAAGTATTTATTTTACTACTTCTTTTTTCTTAAACAACATTTATTATGAAAATTACCACCATAGGCATCAATGGATTCGGTAGAATTGGTCGCACACTATTTAGACTACTTAGCGAACATAAAAATATACATGTTGTTGCTATAAACGATTTGGCAGATGCCAGAACATTATCTCATCTTCTAAAGTACGATAGCATTCACGGTGTCTTTCAAAAAGAAGTTGACCATACCGAAAACACAATAATTGTTGAAAACCAATCTATAGCGTTGTTAAATGAAAACACTCCTGAAAGCATAAATTGGGCCGAGCATAACGTTGATATTGTTGTTGAATGTACCGGAAAGTTTAAAACTTCAGCATCATTGTCTCATCACCTTAAAAACGGAGCAAAAAAGGTTATTTTATCAGTACCCCCTACAGACGATGATATAAAAATGGTGGTTTTCGGCATAAACGATCATGAAATTAATGCTCAAGATCATATTATTTCTAATGCATCGTGTACGACAAACAATGCAGCCCCAATGATAAAGGTTATCAATGATCTCTGTGGCATAGAACAAGCTTATATAACTACGATTCATTCATATACTTCTGACCAAAGCCTACACGATCAACCCCATAAAGATTTAAGAAGAGCCCGAGCAGCTTCGCAATCAATTGTTCCTACAACTACAGGTGCTGCAAAAGCATTGACTAAAATATTTCCTGAATTGGCAGAGGTAATTGGTGGTTGTGGTATACGTGTGCCCGTGCCTAATGGCTCATTAACTGATATTACTTTCAATGTTAAAAGGACTACAAGTATTAAAGAAATTAATGATACTTTTGAAAGAGTTTCTAAAAATGAACTGAAAAAGATACTTTTTTATACCAAAGATCCTATTGTATCAATTGACATTAACAATAGTTGTCACTCTTGTACGTTTGATTCACAGATGACTTCGGTTATTGGAAAAATGGTGAAAATTATAGGTTGGTATGATAATGAAACTGGTTATAGCAGCCGAATTATCGATTTAATCGAAGTATTGCTAAGTAAAAATTACGTTTGAGGTCTAAAAAATCACATATTATACCAAAGGTGCTTCTAGTACTCGTACTTGTTTTTACCCTTTTCAATAAGGTACAGGCACAGGTCGATGACAATTCACCTTTAAACGTAACAGATTATTTTGACGAAGCACGTTCGCTACAAAACCAAAACAAACTTGATCTTGCTTTAGTTTCTCTAAATAAGGCTTCAGAGTTAGCAGAAAAAAATGACGACATCAAATCGCTGATTGATAGTTACCACAAGTTGGCACTATTGTACTTGCAATTAGATAAAGAAGAAAGCACTGAGGTATTTTGGGGTCGATCAAACACCTTACTTAAAGAGGTAGAATACCCTTACGGCGATGCTATTTTCAAATTTGTGGAAGCAAAAATGCTGCATCGAAAAGGCAATAATTTTCAAGCAATTTTCATGCTTGAAGAAGCTAAGCAATTAAACAACGACCGTAATTTCTTTAATCATATTCTTCTTTTAGAGGCTGACATATATGTTGATTTAGAAAAATTTGAAGTGGCATCAAAAAATTATAATTCTCTCATTGCCAATACTGATATTTATGAAAAAGATTATTTAGCCACTCGTGCTTATTTAGGTATGGCTAAACTTAATCTTGACACAGACAAGTTAGGGGAAGCAGCATTGAATGGTGAGAATGCTTTAAAACTTTCAAAAGCAAATAACTTTTTTAGAGAGATTAAGGCTTCGAATGAGCAATTGGCGTTGATTTACAAAAAAATGGGTCGTTTTGATCTTGCACTTCAAAACAATGAAAATTTAGGAGTTATTAAAGATTCGCTTTTCAACATTGAAAAAGTTAAAACGGAAGCCAAAACCGCTGATAAAATTCAGTTTGACTTTATGAGCAACCAAATCAGTAAACAAGATAAGCAAATAGAAGACCTTACTGATGAAACCAATAGATCTGAAATAATTGTAATTCTCGTTTCAGCATTTTTAATAATTATTTCATTGTTGGCAGTTTCGCTATACCGTAATAATCAAATAAAACTCAAAACTAACGACCTGCTTCAAACGAAAAATAGTGAGCTCCAGTCTGCACGTGATGAAGCGGTAAATGCAATGGAGGCGAAAACAAATTTCTTATCAACAGTAAGCCATGAGTTACGCACGCCATTGTATGCTGTTACTGGATTAACGCATCTTCTTTTAGAAGAAAGTCCGAGCAAGAGCCAGCTAGAACACTTAAAAGCTTTAAAATTCTCAGGTGACTATTTATTGAACTTTATCAATGACATTCTGCAAATTAATAAAATTGATGCTGATAAGTTAGAACCGCTAAATGTAGACTTCAATTTAAAGCGTACCCTACAAGAGGTAATTGATTCTCTAAAACAAAGTGCAAAAGAGAATAAAAGCAAAATTATACTCGATTACGATGAGAATATTCCGGGGCATCTAATGAGTGATCCTATAAAACTCTCACAGGTATTTATGAATTTAGTGGGTAATGCACTTAAATTCACCAAAGACGGTGAGGTAACTGTAATTGCAAAATTATTAAAGAAAGAAGATGAAGATGTTACCTTGTATTTCGAAGTAGCAGATACCGGCATTGGTATATCAAAAGAAAAACAAGAAAGTATTTTTGAAGGTTTTGAACAGGGTTCTATACAAATTAACCGAGAGTATGGTGGTACAGGATTAGGTTTAACTATCGTAAAAAGTCTTTTAGGGCTTTTTGGTAGTAAAATTCAATTGGTGAGCGAAGAAGGCCAAGGCAGTTCTTTCTTTTTTGAGTTAGAGCTCAAAAGTAAAGATAGCTTGGTTGATGATATTCCTTTTGAAATCACACAGCAAGATTTTGAATTTAAAGGGTTACATATTCTTATTGTGGAAGACAACAAGATTAACCAAGTAATCACCAAAAAAATGCTAACTAAAAAAGAAATAACTAGCGATATTGCCAGTAATGGCATGGAAGCAGTAGAGTTAGCAAAAAACAATACCTATGACGCAATTTTAATGGATATTCACATGCCAGGTATTAGTGGTGAAGAAGCAACCATTCGCATACGTAAATTTGATCAAATGACGCCTATTGTTGCCTTAACTGCAATCTCATTAGATGATAGTTTAGAAAGTTTCTATGCCGCAGGTTGTAACGATGTGGTCACCAAACCATTTAAGCCCGAAGTTTTTTATCAAAAAATTGGAGAGAATATCTTCTCTAAAAAAGTTAGAAAAGCTAGCTCATAAGTTTCTTCAACTCATCAGTTATTTTTTCTAAGCCATCTTCGAAAAATTGATGTTTTATTCGAATAAAACTAATATCACTGATGGCATCTTTAAGCCGAACAAAGTCCTTTTCAGTAGTTAATAAATTGGGCTTTTGACGTAACATTTCAATTTCACCTTTCTTAAAAAAATGGTGATCACTAAAAGCTAAGTGTTCAAAAATAACCCCTTGCGAATTTAAAAATTGCAGCAACGGTTTCGGATTTGCAATACCGGTAACTAAGGTCACTTTCTCATTTTTCAATTCTGCTATATTTTTAAACTTGCCCGTACCATATAATGTTAAATCATATTGTAAAAAGCTAAATAAAACGAGTTGATCCGCTTGCGGTTTCAGCTTCTGAGTTATTTGTTTTCGGTGTTCTTTTCTAATATCAGGTGAATTTTTAGTAACAATGATTAAATCAGCACGCTGAGCTTCTCTTATACTATCGCGTAGGTTACCAGTAGGTAAATACCAATCATCACAATACAAATCACCTGAAGCAGTTAGCAATATTGAATATTTCGGTTTAACTTTTCTATGTTGAAAAGCATCATCTAAAATAATTACATCAGGTTGCACTTCCTTATTCAATCTTTGAATACCATTAACTCTATCTGCATCAACCGCTACGGTAATATCGGTAAACTTTGAAAATATTTGAAAAGGCTCGTCGCCAAGGTCTTCGGCGGTACTTAGAGCGTTTGCAAGTACAAATCCGTTTGATTTTCTTTTATACCCCCTACTTAATACTGCAACTTTATTTTCCTTTTGAAGAATTTCTATTAAAAATTCTACCATAGGAGTTTTTCCAGTACCCCCTGTACTTAAGTTTCCGACACAAATAAGCGGTGTGTTAAATGATTTTGAAGAAAATATTCTTAAGTCGTAACATCTATTTCTAACATAAACAACGACCCCATAAATCAAGGAAAACGGAAAAAGTATTTTTTTGATAAGCCACATTAGAGCGAAAATATAATATTTTATCTTTGAGCATCTGAAAAATCATAAAATGATTGTAAAAGAAGTTACCGAAATACTTGAAGAATTAGCTCCTTTAGCGTATGCCGAAGATTTTGATAATGTAGGGCTATTAGTTGGAAATCAAAATAGTGAAGTAACAGGAATTCTTGTCACCTTAGATACCCTTGAAAATGTTGTAAATGAAGCGATTGAAACCAATTGCAATCTGATCGTTAGTTTTCATCCCATAGTTTTTAAAGGCTTAAAAAAAATTACCGGCAACAATTATGTAGAACGTGTTGTAATTAAAGCCATTCAGCATGATATTGCTATTTATAGTATGCATACAGCGCTTGACAATAGTGCCAATGGGGTTAATGCTAAAATTTGTGAAGTACTTCAATTACAAAACACCCAAATGTTGATTCCTCAAAAAAATACAATTAAAAAACTAACTACCTATATTCCAAAAGCTCAAGCCGAAAAGCTAAAAGATTCTCTATTCAATGCTGGGGCAGGCAATATTGGTAATTACAGTAATTGTAGTTTTACAAGCGAAGGCATAGGTACTTTTAAGCCCAATGAAGCAGCTAACCCAACAATCGGAGAAGTAGGCAAACGACATTCTGAAAACGAAACCCAAATTCAAATTACGTACCAAAAATCGAAAGAGACAGATATTCTAAAGGCTTTATTTGAAAATCATCCATATGAAGAAGTTGCTTACGAAATATACAACATCGAAAATAACAATCAACATATTGGTATGGGCATGCTGGGCAGTTTAACAGTACCCATGTCAGAGTTAGAATTTCTTAAGTATTTAAAAAATAAGATGAATGCGTCATGTGTTCGTCATTCTTCTCTTAGAGGTAAACCAATTCAAAAAGTTGCTGTTTTAGGCGGAAGTGGAGCCTTTGCAATAGGTGCTGCAAAAGCTTCGGGGGCTGACATTTTTATTTCATCAGACATCAAATACCACGAATTTTTTCAGGCGGAAGAAAAAATTGTTATAGCAGATATCGGACACTATGAGACTGAACAGTTTACAAAAAACCTTTTAGTTGACTATCTTACGAAAAAAATTCCTAATTTTGCAGTCCGTTTGTCGGAAAGTAAAACCAATCCAATCAATTATTTATAAGATATGGCAAAAAAAGCAGAAGCAACCGTTGAAGAAAAATTAAGAGCTTTATACGATTTGCAATTAATTGATTCTAGAGTTGATGAAATAAGAAGTGTTCGTGGCGAACTTCCTTTAGAAGTTGAAGATCTTGAAGATGAAGTTTTAGGTCTTAAAACAAGAATGGACAAGTTGAAAACTGACGTTGAGACTGTGAATTTTGAAATAACTGCTAAGAAAAATTTGATTGATGAGTCAAAAGCATTAATCAAAAAATATACAGAACAACAAAAAAACGTTCGTAACAGTCGTGAATTTAACTCGATAACTAAAGAGTTAGAATTTCAAGAACTTGAAATTCAATTAGCAGAGAAAAACATCAAAGAATTTAAAGCACAAATTGAGCAAAAGAAGGTTGTTATCTCTGAAACTAAAGAAAAGCTAAGTGAGCGTGAATCTCATTTAAAGCATAAAAAAAGTGAGTTGAATGCAATTTTAGCAGAAACCGAAAAAGAGGAGAAAGCGTTACTTGATAAATCTGAAAAATTTCAGAAAGATATAGAAGAACGTTTGGTAAAAGCATACAATCGTATTAGAACCAATGTGAAAAATGGTTTAGCAGTGGTACCAATCGAAAGAGGTGCCTCTGGAGGATCTTTTTTTACCATTCCACCTCAGGTCCAGGTTGAAATTGCTTCAAGAAAAAAAATTATTACTGACGAACACAGCGGTCGTATTTTGGTTGACCCAGTTTTAGCTGAAGAAGAGCAAGTTAAAATGCAGAAAATGTTTGCAAAGCTATAAAAGAATAAAATTTCTTATTTTAAAGCCATCTCTTAACAAAGGGATGGCTTTTTTATTTAATTTTAGGCTTCAACTTATTTTTTAATGCGTATAATTCTCTTTTTTTTATTTCTTTTTGCATTTACTACTACTTCAGTCTTCGCGCAAGAAATTGATCTTATAAACACTGAAAAACGAATCATTCTTTTAAAGTCTGAATCACGAGAATCTGATTGGTTGCAGGCTCAAATTAAAAGACTGACAACAGATCGAATGGCATTAGAAGAAAGACAAGCACTATTACTTGTTCTGGCTAATGATGAAATTTATGATGACCAAGGTAGAATTACTAATTTAAGTGCTAGCCAACTGATTACACAATATGAATTACTTGATTTTGAGGGCGTTGTGGTCATTGGTAAAGATGGTAAAATTAAGCTACAGCAGGCCTTTATTGTAAACCCTAGAGAGATATTCTCTCTAATTGACAACATACCCGCCATAGAAGTGGAACAAACGGATTCTAAAATAATCGATTAAAGAAGGCTAAGAATTTTCTGTTCCACCTCTTCGGTGTTCCAAAGTGATTCAATATTTGGTATAAGCATTACTTGTTTCATTATTTCTTCTTGAACATCTCCTAAGGCCAATGCCTCTGCATATGGTCTATTAGAAAATGTAACTCTTGAATAAACAGGAACCCATTTATCAGGATATTTCTTTGCAAATGCTTTCTCGATTTTTTTCTGAAGTAAGAATTTTGGGTCAGCAGTTTTACTACTCATTTCAACAAAATTGCGATAACTTAGTTCAGCAATTGCATCTGCGTTTGGTTTACGTTCTTCTTGATAATCTTTGAAAATGGTACCCCAATCATCACCGTGTTTGGCTATCAATTGGTTTAAAACATAAATATCTTCAAAACCAGCATTCATACCCTGACCATAAAAAGGAACAACAGCATGTGCAGAATCTCCAACCAAAGCTACTTTATTCCAATAGGTCCAAGGATAACATTTCATAGTTACCATCGCACTTGTAGGATTATTAAAAAAATCTTTGGTTAAATTCTCAAACTCTTTACGAACATTCGGAAAATAGGTCTTAAAAAACACCTTCGCTTCTTGCTCTGTGGTTATTTTATCAAATGATACTTCACCTTCAAAAGGCATAAATAGTGTGCAAGTGAAACTTCCATCTAAATTTGGCATCGCTATTAACATGAACTTTCCTCGTGGCCAAATGTGAAACGAGTGTTTATCAAGTTTATGACTACCATCATCATTGGCAGGTATAGTAAGTTCTTTATAACCAACATCAATAAAATCTTGAGAATAGTCAAACCTACTGCGTCTTTGCATTTTATGACGAACCCTTGAAAAAGCACCATCACAACCAAAAATCAAATCATATGAATATTCCTTCCATTCCCCCTTTTCTGTCTCACCAGTAAATAGTTTTGCCTCAGGTAAATCGACATCCCATACTTTTTCTTCAAATCTAAAAATCACTCCAGAGGCTTCCGCTAAATCTATCATTTTTCGATTCAAAACTCCCCTAGAAATAGACCAAATCGCCTCTCCATCTTTACCATACTTTTGATAATATTCATCTTGATCTATCAGATGCATAGCGCGTTTATCTAGAGGTATAGCAATATCTCTTACTTCTGAAGCAATACCAACTTCTTCTAGGGCAGCCCATCCCCTATTACTCATTGCTAAATTAATCGAACGACCAGAGAACGTAATTTTACGAATATCTGGTCTTCGATCGAAAACGGTTATGTGGTGTCCTAATTTTCTTAGATAAATTGCCAAAAGCGATCCTACTAGTCCAGAACCTATGATGGCTATATTTTTAGAAGATTGTTCCATAAAATGCTATTCACTTTTTCTTTCAAAAGTTTTTAAAGGTAACAAAATAGGTAGCTACTCTTATCATATTGCCTAAGAATAACACAATTCCACATAACCTTGGGTTATTACTAACTGATGTTTAGTAGATGTGTATTTCATGAATTAATACATATTTTTTTTACACTTCGCGAGCACACTATATAAAAAAAATACTTCACCTAGTATTAAGAAGAACATTCCCTTTTAATTCACTACTCTACAGTTAAACAACTAAAAAAGAAGGCTTTATTCAGTGTATTACACAGATTTTTATAGCACTTAATCCTTTGTTCATAAAACTGAAGCTTTTACAAACATCTTACTTTTCCTACACCTTATCGAGAGGAATTCTAATTAGCGAGGTTTTTGGTAGTTTGAACCAAAATTTTAACAATATTTTGGTTTAAGCACCGTTCTTTAACCTATTGAATTTAACATTTTTACTGTAAACCCTAATCAACCTACAACCAGCAATTTAATGGTAAAAGGAAAAAGCTAATGTCCTAAAAGTTTGGCTTTAACTTTCATTATATTGTTTTAAATGTATGCTTATGCACAACATTACCCAAATCTTTAACCGAATCAAATCTCCAATACTTTTCTTAGCACTTTTGCTAGCTTTTTTTAATGCATCTGCACAGGTTCAGACTCCATTCTCACCTCGTTTTTCTGATGCGGTAAACGGAGATATTACCATCATAGCAAATAACGTTTTATCAGAGCATGCTACTAATAATTATACTGGTAGTGGTGATAATAATAGTATTACCACCGTTTTTGTTGATATTGATTCTGATACTTCCACATTCAACTCTAGTAGTGCTAACTTAGTCAACCCGTCACCATCGAGTACTTGTTTGACTTTTCAAAAGGCATTCATTTATTGGGCGGCAGCAAATAAAGAAAATGGGCCCGATAACAGTGGGAATATGACTGGTAATGGCAACCCTGAAGTAAATTGGCAGTACGACCAAATAAAATTAATGCTACCTGGTTCTAGCACCTATAATACAATAACTGCAGATCAAGTCATCTATAATGGTCGAGCAGATCATTTTGTTAACGACCCTTATGTTTGTGTAAAAGACATTACTTCACAAGTACAAGCGCTTGCTAATCCTTATGGAAAGTTTCAAGTAGCTAACGTTAAAGCGACTGTGGGTGACCTTTGGGAACATATTGCAACAGGAAATAGAAATACTGGAACCTCTGGTGGTTGGCAGATTGTATTCGTTTATGAAAGTCCAGAATTAGAAAGAAGAAACATTACCTTATTTGACGGATATGCCAACGTAACGCAAAATAATAATTCGTTTGATGTATTGTTTGACGGTTTTCAAACTGTTCCAAACGGACCTGTTAACGCTAATATCGTAATAGGTTCTACGGAAGGAGATAGAGGTATTTGGGGAGATCAACTTCAAATTTTTGATACCGATGGAGTTTGGACATCAATTTCAACTGACGAACGGGATGAAAACAACTTTTTTAACAGTAAGATCACAGTAGACGAAGCGCCTTTTTTAAATCGAAACCCAGCAAGTACAAATACTCTAGGGTTTGATGCTGCTTTATTTGAATTGAAAAATAATGGCAACCAACTTATAGACAATGACCAAACTTCTGCAACATTGCGAATGACGTCAAACCAAGAAACATACGGACTTTATTTAATGGGTTTAAGTGTTGAAATTTTTGAGCCTAGCTTAGGAGCATTGAATTTCACAACCAACATTATAGGGTCTACTTTCAACCCTGGTGACACAGCACCTGTAGAGATTCGTTTAAAAAACGTTGGTAATGATAATATTCACAACTTAGAAATTGCTACAACTCTACCAGAACAGGTAGAATTTGTAAGTACTGACCCATTACCACCTGGAGTAACCTACAACTTTAATAATGTATCAAGAGAACTTCGATTCTTTGTTGAAGATGGTTATACCGATACGGATGACCCTCAGTATGAATTAGATTTTAATTTATTCGTTAACAATACATGTACTTCTTGTAGCGCTGATATTGCATTACAAGCACTTGCCACCTTTACTGGTGAGACAAATACAAATATGGTTGGCACATTATCATCTGGTACCGTAGATTCTTGTGGTATAGGAAATCACGATCCAACATATTTAACTGTTATTCCTAATATTACAATTAGTGACTCTTCAGCAAATGAAGGAGACAATATTGTATTTACAATTGCTTCATCTCACGAATTAACTGCTGATGCCACCTTTACGATAAATTATGCCGATGGTACTGCCAATAGTGCTGACTATGGAAGTGGGCCTACAACAGTTACGATTCCAGCTGGGTCAAGCAGTGCTACATTTAATGTTCCTGCAATCGATGACAATTGGGTAGAACCTACGCAACAAGATTTTACTGCTACAATTAGTACTACTGATCCGGTAACAGTTGCTGACAATCAAGCTACAGGTACTGTAATAGATACCGACGTTGCTTATGTAGTTGGTGGTAATTTTGATGTTACTGAAGGTGACACTATCCAATACAGACTATTCTTATCGACCGGAACTAATGGTGGAGGTCAACAATATGTCGGTATCGAAGAAGCTTATAATGTAGACTTTAGAGTTGAAAATGCAACTAGCGCATTAAGTTATGCTACTGAAGGTCTAGATTTTAACGGATTTAGTATTACAGCTACATTCCCTGCGGGATCTGCAGCCGGTACGGAAATATTCATTCCGGTTCCTACTATTGATGATGCTTTAGTTGAACCGTCAGAAAAGTTTGATGGTGTAAAATCTAGAAATGCGGCGGAAGCTACAAAATATGGTTCAGGACCATCACGAGTAGGAGTTAACACGGAAAGATCTGCCTTAAGAATTCATGATAATGATTCAGCTACGGTTAGCCTAGAAGACATTACCGTAAATGAAGATGTTGGCACTACTACTTATACATTTACATTATCTGGTGAAACCAGAGATGCTTTTGACATTGAATTTGCCTCAAATAACAATTCTGCGGTAGCTCCTGATGATTATACCAGTACTACGGGTACCGTAACTTTCGATGGAACGAATTCAGAAACAGAATCTTTTAACTTAACAATAAACGACGACTTAGTTATTGAAGGAACTGAAGACTTTACCATTGTTCCCACTTATAACCCAACAGTATTATCAATGGCCAACTATGTGCCACAAAATATTGTTTTTGCAAATGATCCTGGCACAGTAACGATAACAGATAATGATGCTGGAGTTGGTAATGGAATTGCATTCAATGATACTGGAATTGTAGTAACTGAAGGTACCGATACCTTTGCAAGATTTACGGTATCATTTATTGGATTGCTAGCTCCTACTGAAAATGTTACTGTTGATTATGTTACTAACAATGGAACGGCATTAAATTCAAATGATTTTAACGCCCAATCAGGAACATTAACTTTCAATAGTTTAAACACAAGTAGAAATATTGATATTCCTATTTTAGATGATACAATTATAGAACCTCAGGAAGGTTTTACCGTAGTTCTTTCAAACGTTCAATCTGGTTTAGGTGTAGGTTTTGCTGATGGAAATACTACCAATACCGCGAATGGTACCATCAATGATGATGATGCTAATGCTGGTGATGGTATTGCTTTTGACAACACTAATGTCATTGTAACAGAAGGTACCGATGCGTTTGCGGTCTATACCGTAACTTTAACTGGTGCGATTTCTGAAAACGTAACGGTTGATTATACAACTGTTGATGGTACGGCTGTAAATCCTACGGATATTACTACGACATCGGGTACAATCACATTTACGCCAACAGTAAGCTCTTTTGATATTCAAGTGCCAATTATTGATGACTCGATAATCGAGCCTACAGAGAACTTTACCGTGGTACTTTCTAATGTACAATCAAACTTAGGTCTTGGAATCGTGGGTCCTGATACTGCTAATGGTACCATCAATGATGATGATGCTAATGCTGGTGACGGTATTGCTTTTGACAACACTAATGTAGTGGTTACAGAAGGTACAGATGCGTTTGCGGTCTATACCGTAACGCTAACAGGAACTATTTCTGAGAATGTAACGGTTGATTATACAACTGTAGATGGTACGGCTGTAAATCCTACGGATATTACTACGACATCGGGTACAATCACATTTACGCCAACAGTAAGCTCTTTTGATATTCAAGTGCCAATTATTGATGACTCGATAATCGAGCCTACAGAGAACTTTACCGTGGTACTTTCTA
>CANMAW010000011.1 GCA_947495915.1 Maribacter algarum (ex Lu et al. 2025) (nom. illeg.)
CAGGAGTGTTTGTCTTGTTTTTCCATAGATTACTAAAAATGTTTGTTTTTTTAGTCAACCTATTTCAGGACGATGCAATTTTTTTAATGTATGGTAACGGTCTCGGCTATGAGTAGTTGCGTGGGTTAGCACTTAAATTTACAAGTACACACCAAGTTGGAAATTCCGAAGGGATTTCCAAAGTAGGTGAGAACAAGCAATTGCTTATAGCCATTGTTGTGTGTAGTGTTTATGTATAATTATTTGGTTCTGGTCTATAAACATTCGCATTCGATAGAAAACCAGCAATTCCTGTTATCAAGTTCTCAATGTTTTTGTTGATGTTCTCACCCTCAAAATAATGATTTGGAATATCAATATTTTTCATTTTGGAAAAATAAGTCATCCCTTTTGGTATTTGAGCATTTTCATTTTTGTAACATAGGACACCATTCTCAATACTCAGAATGGCATTGTGTCTGTACTCATATTCAATATTATTTGTATTGTAAGTTTTGTCAAGTTTTTCGAAAACCTTATTTGCATTGAAAGAACTGATGGATTCACATATAATAAATGAGTATATGGTGTCGCCAAAATGCATATGCGGCTCGAAGACTTTTCTATCAGGATTAGTTATTGGAAAGATTGACTTCAACCTTTTCATTTTTTTAATCTTCGCAAGTTTCAGGCTAGCTAAGCATAAATCCGAAATTGTTAATTTAGATTTTACTTCTCCCACTGCCACCACTGTTTCTACTGGAAAAAACTTAATGTTTGAACTATCTTGAATAAGAGGCGTGTTGTTATGATCATAGATTACTAAATCACATTGAGTTGATACTTCATCGAATGAGTTAATCAAGAAGCCATTAGCCGTATTGAATTTTGAAGGAATTGCAAATTTTATCAGTTCATTACATATATTTTCTCTATACATTCCATATTCACCAGCATGACGAAGCCTATTTCTCTTGTCTAAATCCTCAAATAGCTCTTTAGACGAAAAAAATTCTGATAGGAAATTCTCAATCTTTTGATTTAATAATCTTTTGTATACTTTATTCATCAAGTTTTACATTACACACAACGGTTGGGCTAAGGTTCGTTGCTGTGATTCGTCCGCAGGACAATCCAGCCGAACCTAAAGATAGCTTTTTGCGCGTGATTTCCGTTTAGGAAATCCGCAAGCAATGAATTTTAGCCTTTGTTAGCAAACGTTTTTTACCAGTCATCTTTTTTTGTCGATTTAACCGTTGTTCCGACTGAATTCATTGTAGTTTTTACACTTTCTTTAACTCCTTTATTCAATTCCTCAAAGGTAGGTTTAGTCATTTCCTTAAATTCTTCTCTTTTCTTTTTTCCAACCATTGCCTTTTTCCAGAGTTCTTCGATATATAGATTATAAAAATCAATTTTTTCTTGCTTTAGTCCGGTAAAATCAATCATATCAAAAATGATTGAATATTGTTGTTCCAAATTATAACCTGCTACTGGTGCAGGTGTGATAATATCAGTCAAATGGTAAATTATTCTATATCTGTTGTCCTTAACATTTATCTCAATTGTGTGATTAAACTCGACCGTGTTGTACTCCTGCATATATTTATTTTTAGGATACATTTCTTTCATTACATTTTTGTAAACAGCCTCATTTATTCCTTTCACGATTATTGTTCCAGATTCTTTGTCATTTAGTTGCACCACATTTTTCGCAGAGTTATAATTTAAAGCAATCCATTTATTAATCGCAGAGAATATTTCTGATTTGGATTTTCCGTCTGCTTGATAAATCCCAGTTATTGTCTTTTCTTCATTTTCGAATTCCTGTCCATAAATCTTTGAAGACGTCAAAGTCATAGTCAAGAATGTTAAAATCAAAATAAAATTTTTCATATTGTTCGTTGGTCTAAATGTTTGCTAACGGTCTTGTATATGAAAAGTAGCGGATTTTTTGCACTAATTTTTCGGTTAAACACAGACCTTAAATTTATAAAATCCATTTCGATTTAGCACCTAAACCGCTATTTTTTATATACGTTGTTACCCACTGGCTTTATTCCGTTCAGCTTGGTTTTCAGCGTTGGCAAAGACATACTCTTTTGTGATTTTTGGCTTGTGTGTCGGCTGAAGTGAATTACAAATGTGTATGGCTTTTAGCGTTGGCTTTTTAACAACAACTTTTATTTTCTTGAATTGGTGGACAAGCTACTGTACCATAAGAACAATAAACACAACAATCTCCCTCTTTTGGTTTCAAAACCGTTTTACAATTCTCACATTTGTAGAAAAATTGACAAGCGTTTGTTGGCATATCTTCAACTTTTTTATGTCCACAATTTGGGCAAGTAATTTCTGATTTTAATTGAACTTCCATTAGTTTTCTTTTTTGTCGGTTACTTTATAACCTGTTGAGTTAATTGCTTTCTCGATTTCCGTTTCGTTGGTTTTGGTTTTGTCAAACTCAATGATTGCATTTCCATTTTCGTAGGACGTTTTTGAGTTTACAATTCCGTTGAGTTTATTTACTTCGTGATTTACGTGTTCTTCGCAACTCGCACAAGTCATTCCGCTGATTTTAAATTCAGTTGTTTTAATATCCGATTTGTCAACTACAATTATTTGCTTTTCTGTGTTTGGGTAAAAAATTCCTGAATAATATGGAAAAGCCAACATTACAATTGCAAATACGGTTACAATTCCTAAAAATTTTTTTGATTGAATAAATTTTGGTTTTTCGTCCGTCTCACAATCACAGTCGATTTCTTTTTGAGGTTTAAGTTTTTGATACCAAGCAAAGCCAAGAACTAAAATTGTCAGTCCAATTAAATATGGTCTAAAAGGTTCTATCCAAGAAAATGTTGAAGCAATTCCGCTTGTTCCTGCTATTAGAGCCAAAACTGGTGTAATACAACATAATGAAGCTGTAATAGCAGTTAACAAACCTGCACCAATTAATTTGTTTTCGCTTTTCATATCGTTTCTAAAATTTTGTTTTTATCAAGTATCTCAAAGAATGGGTTCAGTAATTTTTCGTATTCAGCCGTAAGTGAGTAAAAAATCGTTTGGGATTCTCTATCGGTTTCCAATAGATTTCTGTCTTTCATTTTTCTCAAATGTTGAGAAATAGCAGAAATATTCATTCCGAGAATGTCGCTTAAATCACAAACACAAAGTCTTTTTTCCTCAAAGAGTAGGTAAAGTATTTTTAGTCGAACGCTATTTCCGACTAATGAAAGTCCGTTCGCCAAATAGTCGAACGATTCGCTTAATTCCGAAACTGTGTCTTTGCAACGATTTATTTGTTTAATATCGGCTTGTTGTCTTATGCAAGAATTATTTTCCATAACACAAAGTTACGTTTATTTCTTATTTAAGCAAATACTTAAATACATAATTCTCAAGCGTTGGGAAAATTTTAGCTCTTTTGGTTTTTTTAGCGTTGGCTTTGTGTGTCAGCAAAAACCGAAAGTGCTAAAATATGTGGCTGGTTTTCAGCTTGTGGGTAACTTGTTATATCAGGACTAATATACTTGATTATCATCTTTTTTGTCGGGATAACGAGACATTTAATTCCGATTATTCCTAAATTAAAATACCACCATAAGGTCATTTTTTTCGATGTTCAAAGATTTTTAGAAATAACATAGTCGACATTTTTTGGGCTCTATTTTTGGCTATCCAAGCCGTGTCTCCAACAAACAAGCTGTCAATAGTTTCAAACCACAAATTCAGCCACATGCCAAAATGTGCTGAAGTAACACTGTGGTTGGTTTTTTCATCTACTTCTTGATGCGCTGTAACTGGGTTGCCTTGATAGGTTCTTTTCAAAAAAAGCTGCGCTTCCCAAAAATCAGTCAGTAGATCAAAGTGTGCTTCCCAATCATCAATAATATCATTGAAAATAGGCCCCAAGGTCTCGTGCTTGCGAACCTTGGTGTAAAAGCTTTCTACAAGTAATTGAATATCTTCCCGATGTGCCAGTTCTCTCTTTGAATTCATGCTATGAAATTAATCAATTTATGCATGATAATACGCAACGATTTAAGGCTGAATGTCTAACCAAAATTGGTCTGCTGAAGGAATGTTTTTTTGCTTCCCCATGGCTAAGGGGTTAAAACCTGACTTCGCAAATAAATACCAAGCTGTTGATGATATTGCAGGTGTTAAATCAGCATGATCCCACAAATCATTTGAACCAAAATTGGTGCCGAAATTAGTGGTATAGGGTATTCCGATAGAAAGTTCATTGGTAGCACTTGTAATTGATGTTTTTTCTATCTCGTTAATTAGCATCGCAGCTTTACTATTGTTATTTGCTGACTGATAAGCTACAGCCATTTGTGCCGTACCTTCTAACCAAATCACATCTTTGTCTTCATCAAAACAGTAGCCGTTTACCTCAATGCCTGAAACCGTTGCTATCTGGGTGGTATTGTAACGTTCAGCCTGAGTCAATATATGTTCAGGAAAACCCTCAAAGGTACCATAGCTCAAGGCATGTAGATCTAATGCATAATTATAAGCGGGATTCTCAGGCCACGCAACAATAGTAGCTTCATCAGCCACCCATCTTTGATTTTTTAAATATCTCAAAATGTTTTGATGAAAACCATCATAACCCGGCACCGCATTGAATGCCGTAATAATACCTTCGCTTACTTTTGGTATTGCACTACCATCTTCATTGTAACCTCCTTTTAAGCTTCCGTCTTCTTCTTGTAACGATCGTAACCATAATTCTAATTCGTGTGCTAACTCGCTATATTTTTGATTTCCACTTGCAGCATGATAATGATTCACCGCAATTAATAACCAAGCATTGTCACCCATCCAAGTTCTACTGCCATTGTTTCCAGTAGCATCTCTAAATTGATAAAATCCGCCAGTGTTTGCTTTTAACTCGCTGGCAATTCTTGCTTGAAAAAAGTCTAGCACCTTTTCAGCCTTCTCCAATTGCCCTTCTTGAATGAAAACAAGAGTTGTTAAAGCATTGTCGTATAAAGAAACAAAATTGGTGCCTTCTGCACTTTCAATAAGTCCGTTACTAACTTGGGCATTGACAACCCAATTCATGGTTTTAGCAAATGTAGAAGTAGTATCTGCTTCGCTAATTTCTTCGGGCTCTTCTTCCGATGATGTTACGGGTTCTTCTGTAACCTCTGGTGTAGAAATAAACACATCGGTTGCTGTAAGTTCTTCTTTAGAACAAGACCAAATCAAGGCACTTGCCCCGACTAATATAAATAATTGTTTTACCATAGCTTGATTTTCGATTTGGGGAACCAAAATTCATGATGAAGCTATTCATAATAGATGAAAAGCGGTTGACTATAAGACGAATGCCTTTTAAATATCGACCAAAAGAAAAGGTGCGATTGCTCAACCTAATTTTTCGTTTTTCATCGTATCAATACAAATTTTCAATATCGGTTAAAAAGCTTTTTTAGTCCGTCAGCATGCCGTATTTTTATATAAAATTCCACATGAATTTACCAGAATCTTCACAAAAGCGAATTGTAATTATAGGGGCTGGTTTTGGGGGAATTTCCCTGGCAAAAGCGCTTCGTAAATTACCAGCTCAAGTGGTTGTAATTGACCGACACAATTATCATACTTTTCAACCATTATTATATCAAGTTTCTACAAGCGGATTAGAACCTGATTCTATTGCATACCCCATTCGAAAGGTATTAAAGCGGTTAGAAAATTTTTATTTTAGAATGGCCTCTGTAGAAGGTATTTCTACAGACCATAAAATGATTCATACCGATAAGGGAAGCCTTACTTATGATTATCTGGTCATCGCCACCGGAACCAAAACGAATTTTTTTGGCAATTCGAATATTGAAAAATATGCTATGCCAATGAAAACGGTACCACAGGCTTTAAATATTCGAAGCTTGATGTTGCAGAATTTTGAGCAGGCCGATGATTGTACTGACGAGCAACAACGAAAAGCATTATTGACTTTTTGTATTGTCGGTGCCGGACCAACGGGAGTAGAATTGGCAGGTGCTATAGCGGAATTGAAGAATAATGTGTTTCCGAAAGATTATCGGCATTTGAATATGAATGATATGGAAATTCATTTGTTTGAAGGCGCACCGCGTGTACTTTCACCAATGAGTGAAAAAGCCTCTGCAAAAGCACATCATTTTCTAGAAAATTTGGGGGTTAAAATTCATGTCAATACTATCGTCGCAGATTATGACGGCTTCACCATGGTCACCAAAGATAACCTTACTTATTATACCCAGAATCTTATATGGGCCGCTGGTGTTACTGGTGCTGCGGTTGCCGGTTTTGAAGAACCGAGCTTAATACCTCGACTGAATCGGTATAAAGTAAATCGCTTCAATCAAGTAGAAGGTTTTGATGCAATTTTTGCTATCGGAGATATTGCCTATATGGAAACCGAAGATTACCCGAAAGGGCATCCGCAGGTAGCGCAGCCAGCTATTCAACAAGGAGATTTGTTGGCTAAAAATTTGTTTTTACTATGGGAAGGAAAACCTATGAAGCCCTTTACTTATTTCGACAAAGGTTCTTTGGCGACCATAGGAAGAAATAGAGCTGTGGCAGATTTAGGAAAACTTAAATTTGGAGGATTCTTTGCGTGGTTTATTTGGATTTTTGTGCACCTGGTTTCTTTAGTCGGATTTCGAAACAAAGTGGTCGTATTATTTAACTGGGCCTATAATTATATCAACTACGACAAAGCTGCCCGTTTAATTGTAAGACCTTTTCAGAAAAAATCAGGATTGTAATTTTTATTGTAAGGTTTTACCGATTCCTTTTTTATATTTGCACTGTTGTGTTGTGACCCATTTTCTAGTTTTAGAAAAGGGCCAATGAAAGGCTTTCCAAAGTTGGAGGGCTTTTTTTCTGCCTTATTCTTACTATTGTTGGTCGATTTGATGCAATACATGATGAATTAAACTTGCGGCAAGCTTCGCCGTTTGCTCATCACGATCATACTTCGGATTCATTTCCGCAACATCTAAACTGATCATTTTCTTTGATGACAAAATCACCTGCAATACTTCCTGCACAATATCCGGAGCAAACCCCATCGGAGAGGCAGCACTAACCCCCGGCGCATAGGCTGAAGAAAATCCGTCTAAATCAATAGTAACATATACATGATCAATTTGAGCTAAAAAGCGAGTCACCGCTTTAGTTATGTGTTCTAAGTTTTCTAAGCGAAACTGATTGTTGGGTATGTAATCAACCTTTAACTTTTTCGCCGTTTCGTAGAGCTTTTGATCATTAGCGTCAGCACGAATGCCGAGGCATAAATAAGAAAAGCTATTGGTGGTGGTTTTGCAATCTTCGGCAATCTGAAAAAAGGGGGTGCCCGAATTTGAACCATCGGTAGACGAGCGCAAATCAAAATGGGCGTCAAAATTTATTATCCCAATTTTCTTATCATTCCCTACATAATTTCGAATGCCACAATAATGGCCGTACGCGATATCGTGACCGCCACCCAATAAAATAGGGGTGAGGTTGCAGGCGAGTAGGCGTTGTACGGTTAATGCCATATTTACCTGCGCTTCTTGCATGTCACCATTTTGGCAATGAATTGTACCGAAATCGAATAACTCGGTGGTTGTTGCTAAATGGTTGGGTAGTTTGCCTAACATTTTCCGAATGGCATCAGGGCCATCTGCAGCACCTATTCGACCTTGGTTTCTTCGTACGCCCTCATCACAGGCATATCCTAAGATAGCAAAGGCTTTGTTTCGTGGGGTAAACACATCTTCTTGTGAAAGGTCAATTAGAGTAACTTTTTCATGAAGATATAGCCTATTGTTTGAAGTACGGCCAGTCCATAATGACGATGCAGTTTTTAAATACTTTTTCATGATGCTTACGGGTTAAATAATTGATTCACCAATTGATCCTCAACCAAATTCGGAAGCGTTATTTGTAATTCTGGTGTACGTTCCATTTCTCGTTTTATGGCAAATAAGGCCTCTTCGTTTCGTGCCCAGCTACGTCTTGAAATACCATTATTAACATCATAAAATAACATGTTTTTTAGTTTTCGTTCCGCCGCATCTGAACCGTCAAGTACGAGTCCGAATCCGCCATTCATCACTTCGCCCCAGCCAACACCGCCACCATTATGAATGGAAACCCAAGTGGCCCCTCTAAAACTATCACCAATAACGTTGTGAATGGCCATATCGGCAGTGAATTTGCTGCCATCATAAATATTGCTGGTTTCTCTAAAAGGCGAATCGGTACCGCTCACATCATGGTGGTCACGACCCAAAACAATAGGTGCAGAAATTTGTTTTGAAGCAATAGCTTCATTAAATGCTGCTGCAATTTTAGCACGACCTTCGGCATCGGCATATAGAATTCTCGCTTGTGAACCCACCACAAGTTGGTTCTTTTCTGCTTCACGAATCCACGTTATATTGTCTTGCATTTGTTGTTGAATTTCTTCGGGAGCCGTTTTTTTAATGTCTTGCATCACGCGAAGGGCGATAGCGTCTGTTTGTTGTAAATCTTTGACATCACCAGAAGTACAAACCCAACGAAAAGGGCCAAAGCCATAATCAAAACACATGGGTCCGAGAATATCTTGAACGTATGAAGGGTATTTGAAATCAATATTGTTCTCACTCATGACAGCAGCTCCTGCTCTTGAACTTTCCAATAAAAAGGCATTACCATAATCAAAAAAGTAGGTGCCTTTATCTGTATGTTCATTAATGGCAGCGGCATGTAATCTTAAGGAGTTTTGAACTTCTTTTTTAAAGTTGTCAGGGGCTTCGCTCATCATTTGATTGGCTTCTTCAAAAGAGATTCCCACCGGATAATAACCACCGGCCCAAGGGTTATGTAATGATGTTTGATCAGAACCGAGATGAATGTAAATATTGGCCTCATGAAATTTTTCCCAAACGTCAACCACATTTCCGATATACGCTAATGAAACAACTTCTTTATCGTTGATTGCTTTTCGGGTTCGTAAAACTAATACGTCAATATCATCAACCAACTCATCTACCCAACCTTGTTCATGTCTTTTCTTTGCGGCTGCGGCATTTACTTCTGCGCAAATGGTAATACAACCGGCAATATTTCCTGCTTTGGGCTGTGCACCACTCATGCCACCGAGTCCTGCAGTTAAAAAGATCTTTCCTGCTGCGGTTTCATTTTTCTTCAAGACTTTACGAAAGGCATTCATTACCGTAATTGCGGTGCCATGAACGATACCTTGCGGACCAATATACATATAAGAACCAGCCGTCATTTGTCCGTATTGAGTAACCCCAAGAGCATTATATTTTTCCCAATCGTCGGGTTTAGAGTAATTCGGAATCATCATACCGTTGGTAACAACCACACGAGGCGCTTCTTTTGAAGAAGGAAATAAACCCATCGGATGACCAGAATACACATGTAAGGTTTGTTCGTCGGTCATGATGGCCAAATAATGCATCACTAAAAGATACTGCGCCCAATTTTGAAAAACAGCTCCATTACCACCATAAGTAATTAATTCATCTGGGTGCTGTGCCACTGCAGGGTCTAAATTGTTTTGAATCATTAACATGATCGCTGCAGCTTGTTTTGATTGAGCGGGGTATTCATCAATAGGGCGTGCATACATGGGGTATTCGGGTTGAAGGCGATACATATAAATGCGACCGTACTGCTTTAATTCATGTGCAAATTCTTCAGCCAGTTCGGTGTGCCATTTCTTCGGAAAATAGCGTAGAGCATTTCGAATTGCAAGCTTCTTTTCATCAATTGATAAAATAGCTTTTCGTTTCGGAGCATGATTAGCGTCTGATCTGTTGTCCTTTTTCTGGGGAAGCTGATCAGGAATGCCTTGTATGATTTGTTCTTTAAAATTCACAGTTGCTTATTTTAAATTCAAGGGGTGACTTTAAATAAATTATTGATGTTTATCAAAAACCAATTCCCCATTTTTCCAAACCATGCAGGGTTTGAAATTACCTTGATTGTATAAAATTTCTTGATAATTGTCAGTATGAAAACCTATGAAATCAGCGTTGAAGCCCTTTGTTAGTTGTCCTCTATCTTTTAAATTTAATGCAGCAGCAGCCCTAAAAGTAATGCCGGCTAATACTTCGGCATTGGTCAGTTTTTCGAAGGTTGCTAAAATGGTTGCTTGGGTCAATAAATCGCCCATTGGCGCTGAACCCGGATTGTGATCACTGGCAATTGCTAAAGCACCACCAGCATCGAGAATGCGACGCGCTGGTGTGAATGCGCAACCCAGTCCGATAGACGCGCCAGGTAAGGCAGTTGCTATCACATTACTTTGGGCAAGGGCATTAATTTCTTTTGTTGTACTTGCTTCTAAATGGTCGGCACTAATGGCATTTATAGCTATCGCAACTTGACTGCCTGAAGTCGAAAACTGATCGGCATGCACCGTAATATCAAAGCCCATGGCAGTTGCTTTTTCAAAATAAGGGGCGATTTGAGCAGCAGAAAAAGCACTTTCTTCAATAAAAGCGTCAATACGATTCGTCAGTTTTTCTGCTTTAAGAATTGGAAAAAGTTCTTCGCTAATTTCTTTTAAATAGGCTGCTTGATCACCCTCAAAATCTTTGGGCAACATATGCGCCGCAAGACAAGTGGCTATTAAATCTGCGGATACATTTTCATTAGCAGCCTTAATAGCACGAAGCATTTTTAATTCTTCATCAACAGAGAGTCCGTATCCGCTTTTAACCTCAATGGTGGTAACTCCATTTTTGAGATGACGTTTGGCCAGTTTAGCAGTTCTTTTAATAAGTTCTTCTTGATTTAATTTTCGTGTTTGAATTACGGTATCCCAAATACCACCACCCGCATTTGCAATTTCTAAATATGATCTACCGGCATTGCGCATGGCATAATCATTGGCGCGAGAACCTCCGAAGCAAATATGAGTATGTGCATCAATTAGCCCTGGTAAACAAGTGTGGTTACCCTTTAGTTCTTGAATTTCAATATTTGTTGCTTCCGCTTTTAAAGTATTGAAATTACCAATGTTATTGATTTTTCCGTTTTGAATAATGATGCCAGCATCTTTGACAATGGTTAATTGCTCATCAGAAATAGGACCTTTTAAGTTTAATTCCGTCATGGGAATCAATTGTTTGAATGGGCCTATTAATTTTTGTTTTTCCATAGATTTAATATACTTCAAATTCATCTGAAAATTTCGTTTTCATCGAGCTTTTCACCTCTAGCGCAACTTTTTGAATGACTTTGATCATCGTTTTGTTTTGAATCAGTGCAATTCCCTTCGCAATGTCATCGGCAAAAACACGGTCTTTAGAAGCAAAAGCTACATTTTTTCGAATCTCAGAATGAACGGCTTCTAGAAAAACACCCGATTTCATGGGTTTTCTAAATTCGAACGCTTGTGCAGCTGTGAGCATTTCAATCGCTAAAATTTTTTCAACGTTTTCAATGACTTGTAATGCTTTTCGCCCGCCAATAGAGCCCATACTCACATGATCTTCTTGCCCCAAAGAAGTGGGAATACTGTCGGCACTTGAAGGAAAACACAATCCTTTATTTTCACTCGCTAAGGCCGCCGTGGTGTATTGCAAAATCATATATCCGGAGTTGATACCCGTGTCATTCATTAGTAATTTTGGTACTCCCGGACTGTTGCCTTCCAAAGCTAAATAGATTCTACGATCAGAAATATTTCCCAATTCTGAAGCAGCCAAACAAGCATAATCTAAGGCCATGGCCAAGGGTTGCCCATGAAAATTTCCTCCACTAATGGTTAGGTTTTCATCAATAATGACGGGGTTGTCAGTCACAGAATTCAATTCAACCTCTAAAAGTTCTTTCAAATGCAACCATGCGTTTCTAGATGCGCCATGTACTTGCGGAATACAGCGAAGCGAATAGGGGTCTTGTACTCGTTCACAATCAATATGATCTTCCATGATTTCTGATCCTTTCAATAAACGTTTTACTCTTTTGGCTACATGAATGTTGCCTTTGAAAGGTCTCAACTCATGAAGCTCATTGTAGAACGGTTTCACCGAACCCTGTAAACCTTCAATCATCATAGCGCCAATAATATCGGCCTGAGAAAGACAAGAATGCAGCTTCGCAACAACTTTAACGGCATGTGCGGCAATAAACTGGGTGCCATTGATTAGTGCCAAACCTTCTTTTGGGCCCAAATCTAAAGGTGTGATTCCTTCAGATTTGAAATATTTCGCTGCTTCAATTCGCTGCCCATTTATATCTAGTGTACCTTTTCCGATTAGGGGTAAGAACAAATGTGAAAGCGGTGCTAAATCTCCTGAAGCACCAACGGAACCTTGTGATGGTACTACAGGAATAACGTCATTTTCAATATGCCAAATAATGCGATCTAAAGTAGATTCGGCGATACCCGAATAGCCTTTTGATAATGATTGTACTTTGAGAATCAGCATCAATTTTGCTAACTCTCGATCAATCGGATCACCAACCCCTACGCTATGACTTTGTAAAATGTTGGTTTGTAAAATTCTAGTTTCTTCTTTCGATATTTTGGTTGTACACAAGGGCCCGAACCCAGTATTAATGCCGTACACCGGATCACCTTTTTCTACAATGTTCTGAACGATGGTCCAACTAGAACGAATTTTTTTTCGCGTTGCTTCAGAAATTGATGCCTTAGTGCTTCCTGAAGAAATCGCCAAAGCAATACTGGTCGTTAGCCAATCTTCACCATAATGGAAGGTTTTAGGAGTTTTGATCATAGCTTTAATTTTGAATATTTAAAATTAATTTATATTTTCAATAATTGCCAATACCATTTATGGCATTATTTAATAACTATGAGTTATCAATTGGAGTTGCGGCATTTCAAATATTTCATGGCCGTAGCGGAAGAATTGCATTACCGAAAAGCTGCTGAGAAACTCTTTATTTCACAACCAGGTTTAAGTAGGCAGATCAAACAAATGGAAGAGATTCTTGAGGTGAAATTGTTTATTCGGTCTAAAAAAAAGGTATCACTAACTGAGGCTGGGCAGTATTTAAAGGAGGAAGTGCAATTTATTCTCAACCATTTAGAGATTACCAAAAAACAATTGAAACTCATCGATGAGGGTAATTCAGGTGAACTACGTATTGGGTTTTTGGGTTCGGCCATGCAACAGGTGATTCCTAAATTGTTATTAGGGCTTCGCGATGCTTTTCCATCAATTAAAACTAGTTTGGAAGAATTGTCGAATCAGGCCCAGGTCAATGCCATCATGAAAGATAAACTTGATATGGGTTTTGTGCGTTTGGCAAGAGTACCGAAGGAACTAGAATTGAAACCAGTTTTTGAAGATACTTTTTCAGTAGTTGTGCCTGAAGATTATCCGATAGATCAACTATCCTTTAAAGGGATGCAAGACTTGCAGCACGAACATTTTATTCTTTTCTCTCAAGATTATAGTCCGCTATATTTTGATACTGTCATGAGTATTTGTGAAGATGCTGGTTTTACGCCTAAAGTGTCTCATAAGTCAGTTCATGCTCAAACTATTTTTACCTTGGTGGAAAATAAGCTTGGTATTGCAATTATTCCTACCTCCTTACAATACGGATTTAACATGAACGTAAAATTTATTGCTTTAAATAAAATAAAACAACGGGCCGTATTATCGCTTATTTGGAAAAAAGACAATCGAAATCCGGTGCTTAAAAATGGTGTTGATTTAATTTTAAAGGGTTAAAGTTGCTACAAATGTCACGGTTTTAAACAGATCAAAGTTTAACTTTGAAAAACTTGAAACCTAACTAAGAATAGTATCTAAATACGTATTTATGATTTTTGATTTAATAAAAGAAAGACGTTCTGTTTTTCCAGCAACGTATAATAATCAACCTATTTCGAAAAGTGATCTTACCAAAATATTAGAAGCGGCCAATTGGGCTCCTAGTCACAAACAGACCGAGCCATGGCGTTTTAAAGTATTACACGGTAATTCGCAAAAAAGATTGGGTGAATTTTTAGCTGTTAAGTATCAAGAGGTTGACCCCAAACCCAAGCAAATGAAGATCAATAAGCTTAAGGAGAATCCTGTAAAAGCAGGAGCCATAATTGCCATTTGTATGCAACGTGACCCAAAAGAATCTGTTCCAGAATGGGAAGAAATAGCAGCAACTGCCATGGCTGTTCAAAACATGTGGCTCGCATGTACCGAATTGGGTATTGGTAGTTATTGGAGTTCTCCTGGCTTAATCAAGTTTATGAATGAGTTTTTTGATTTAAACGAGGGAGAAAAATGTCTGGGCTTTTTCTATATGGGATATACTGAAGCTGAAATTCCTGAGGGAAAGCGGACTCCTATAACAGAAAAAGTAGTTTGGATGGACTAATACCGTTTACGGATAACGAATAGCTACATTCCTTAAAAAAGGAAAGGAAATAATGCTTCTTTGTGCCTCCAGGTAATCTGAATGAATAATCCGAAGAAAACCATTGCTACTACAAATTTCATAAAGGTGCCCGTCAAGAATCCTAAGAAAGATCCGAAGGCTGCTTTTAAAGCGGTTTTATTATCTGCCTTGCTTGATAATTCACCGATAAAAGCTCCAAGAAAAGGTCCGATTATAATTCCGAATGGAATAGGGGCCAAGATACCCACAATCAACCCAATGGTGGTACCGATCATACCTGCCTTGGTGCCACCAAACTTTTTAGTTCCCATCGCTGGAATCACATAATCAAGCGCAAAAACGATAAGTGCAATGGCACCTGTAATGCCTAAAAACCACCAATCTTGCGTAACTGCTGTGGTTAGGTGTAGTAGTAAAAGTCCTAGCCAGCTCACAGGTGGGCCAGGTAGAATGGGCAGAAAACTACCGATAATTCCAACGAAGCAAAGTAGTAGACCTATAATAAGTAATGCAATATCCATATGTGTTCTTTGATCTATCTGACGAAGATAGTGATGAATTGTTACATCGAGAGCGTACAAAATGTATCAAATATTGTAATATTCAACTATAAAATTAGTTTAAACTAAATATTTAGTTATATTTGTTTCGAGGTTCAACTAAATAATTAGTTCAAATGAAACAATTAACAAAGGCAGAAGAAGAGGTGATGCAAATGTTGTGGCAGCTTAAAAAGTGCAATGTAGCAGCAATTATTAAAGAATTGCCAGAACCAAAACCCGCATACAACACCGTGTCTACCATTGTAAGAATATTAGAAAGCAAAGGGTTTGTAGATCATGAACAAGAAGGAAAGGGCTATTTGTATTTTCCTTTGGTGAAGAAAGCAGATTACAGCAATCAATCTATTAACAAGTTGGTTGATGGTTACTTTCAAGGTTCATTTAAGAGTATGGTTTCTTTTTTCATGAAGAAAAATGACATGAGTTTGTCAGAGTTAGAAGCAATATTAAAAGACATTAAAAAAGAGGAATAATGATTCAATATATCTTAGAGTGTATCGTATTTCAGTTGGTCTTTTTGGTCATTTATGACTTGTTTTTAAAACGAGAAACTTTTTTTCAATGGAATAGACTATATCTCATCGTTACTTATGTTTTATCGATGGTTTTGCCATGGGTGAAAATTGAGGCCATGAAAACAACGGTAAGTCCTATTGTGGCTGATTATCCAGAATTTTTATGGAATATCAACAATGCCAACGCCGTACAAATAAGAGCAGAAAACACAACGTTTCATATGCCTTGGCAGCAAATAGTTGTTTTTAGTGGCATGTTAGTAGCAGCACTATTTTTGGGCTATAAACTGCTGCAAATATTCAAATTAAGAAAGCAAGGTCAGGTGTATTATTATAAGGATTTTACGCAGGTTATAATAGCTAACAGTGCGATGGCTTTCTCTTTTTTTAAATCCATTTTTTTAGGGGATAAAGTTCTGATGAAAGAACATGACAGCATTGTGCAACACGAGCTTGTGCATATACGTCAGAGACATTCATATGATCTCATGTTTTTTGAACTCATGCGAATTGTTGGGTGGTTTAATCCGTTGGTATATGTATATCAAAATAGAATTTCAGAATTGCATGAGTTTATTGCCGATGCTCAGGTGGCGAAATCCAATAAAAAAGAACAATATCAACAACTATTATCGCAGGTATTTCAAACCCAACATATATCATTCATTAATCAATTTTTTAAATCATCATTAATCAAAAAACGAATTGTCATGTTAACTAAGGAAAAGTCAAAACAGGTGTTTAAACTAAAATATTTATTGCTAGTACCGCTTGTTTTTGGAATGCTTGCTTACACCGCTATTGAACCACCAGTTTCAAGTTCTATGAATAACGGTGAATATGTTTCAACTGAAGAAATAATCTTAGTTGATAATATTGAAAAATTAACCCTTAAGGAAGAAGAGTTAATTTTTGAAAAGCTACAAGTTTTACAAAATAGAAATAACGATTGGATATTATATGTAAAGGACAATACCAATATTTTAAAGTTTTCTAAGTCAACTAATGGTTCTCATATTACAGGACCAAACAATGAAAAAATATATGCTAAGATGATTTATGAATCATCTTTGAAAGACAAGACTATTTTTGCAAATTTAGATGCTGAAATACAGGCTAAAAAAGATTTAGCACCTAAGGTTTTGGAAGCTGATAATTTAAATAATACTAAGGTAGTTATTCATGAAAACACTCCTTTAAAACAAGATGTTGATCGGCTGAAACAAGATGTTAATGAAGTTTCAATTGATATTGCAGCAGTAAGACAAGAACCAGAAGTATTCACTTTTTCAAATGTAGATCAAGTACCAATTTTTCCCGGTTGTGAAAATGAAAAAGATACCAAAGCTTGCTTTCAAAAAAGTATACAAAGGCATATTAGCAAAAACTTTAATTATCCGAAAGAAGCACAAGAAAAAGGCATTCAAGGGCGCGTAGCAATAATTTTTACTATGAATACTTCAGGTGAGATTGTAAAAGTAAAAACGAGAGGCCCAGATAAATTATTAGAAGAGGAGGCCAAACGAATTATTGCAAGAATGCCAACTGTAAAACCAGGGCAGCATAAGGGAGAAAAAGTAAATGTTACCTTTTCTATTCCCATTACTTTTAAATTAAATAAGTCTAAGAAAAAGAAAAAATTAGATGAGTATGATAACAAAAATAATGTGCCATTTGCTACGGTAGATGAGGTGCCTGTTTTTCCTGGCTGTGAAGATAGTAGTGATACTAGAAAATGTTTTAGCGACATGATGCTTCAGCATATATCGAAGAACTTTCACTATCCTGAAGAAGCGCAAAAGAAAGGAATACAGGGTCGGGTGAGTGTTATGTTTATTATTAGCGATACCGGTGATGTAGAACACCTAAAAATGAGAGGACCTGATCCTATTTTAGAAGCTGAGGTATCTCGTATTATCGGAAAGCTTCCGAAAATGACTCCGGGTAAGCAAAATGGGAAGTCTATAAATGTGCCTTTTTCAATTCCTATTTCATTCAAATTACAAGAAGACGATTTGAAAAATAAGGATATATATGAAAGTTCAGATACAGGTATTGATCCGTTAGTTTATATTGATGGAAAAAAAGCAGATAAGCAAAGGTTTTTAGGTTTAAACAAAGATGAAATTGCAACCGTTAATGTTTTAAAAGGGGAGGCTGCTATTAAAAAATATGGAGCTGAAGCCAAACATGGAGTCGTTGAAATAACAATGAAAAAATAGTATTGAATAGACTAATTTATTTTTTACTGTTGACCGTATTTATTAAAGCCGAAGCGCAATCTTCGGCTTTAAATATTGCCGATAGCTTGTATGCTACAGGTAATTTTAATAAAGCCATTAATTATTATGCAAAAGAAGGTTCTGAAACCGCTGGCCTGCAAATTGCAAGAGCTTATCGTAGCATTGGTAATAACGGCAAGGCGATATTGCAATATGAAAATTTGATTGCGAATGCCCCTGAATTTATCATAGCAAGCTTTGAATTGGGAAAATTGTATCTCAAAACCAAACGATTTGATGAGGGGCGCAAACTATTCACAACCTTAGTTGGGGTGTCGCCGGAAAATCCGGAATACGCTTATTACCTAGCGGAATGTTTTCGCGCCTTAGAGCAGCCAGCAAGTAGTTTAGCTTTTTACAAAAAAGCAGTAGTAGCTGATAGTACACATTTAAAAAGTCTATTTCAATTGAGCAAATATTTTGTACTCAAAGGAGAAACCAATCAAGCCCTGGAATATCTTACGATGGGATTAGATTATTACCCCGATGATGTGGCGTTTATCAATTTAAAGGCACTCGCATTTTTCAATAATGATGATTACGAAAAGGCATTGCCGCTTTTTGAGCGTTTGATCGAAATGGGCGAAAAAAAGGAGTTTGTGTATACCAAATTGGCTTTTTGTTATTTCAAAACTTGGGAATTTGAAAAAGCGAAGTCTACCTACAAAAAGCTTATAGAAATTGATGATGGCAATTACAATGCCTATTTCAATCTTGGGCAGGTGTTTTTAAAAGATAGGCAGCTCGATAGTGCGAAATACTACGTTCGAAAATCAATAGCAGTACAAGCAGTTACTTTTGAAAAAGAGTATGCTAGTTTGGCCCACATATATAGATCAGAAAATGATTTGACAACGGCATTGAAATATTATAAGCGCGCTTATGAGGAAGACCCTTTGAACTACATGAATTACTATCAAATTTGTACGATGATTGATCAGACTTCAAATGACAAGAAATTGAAGCTGTCATACTATCAAAATTTCATCAAAAAATTTGGAAAGAATAAACCGTATATGTCTGAACGTTCCCTAAAGCGAATAAGAGAACTAAAAGAAGCCCTGCATTTTTCTGAAAATTAATGTCCCTAAAAAATCGTAATTTCCGCATTATAATAAGGGGGCATGCACAAGTTTTTAATGGTTTTGGTTTTCTTCGGATTGTCGTCATGCAATCTTTTTGAATCAAAAGAAGAAAAGACGCAAGAATTAGTAGAACAAGAGTTGCAAAGCATTGATTGGAATGATCTTGATCATTATCCCTTATTTGATGAATGTGAAGAAGTAGTAAGCAAAGCAGAGCAGAAATCATGTTTTGAAAACAAATTGGTTTTTCATTTGTCAGCTGATTTGCAAGAATTTCAATTGGTTAGTGAGCAGAATCTTAAAGATGTTGTTTTTCTTGATTTTATGCTTGAAAGTAATGGCGGTATAGCAATTGTATCTATTGAAAATCAAGAAATTTTGGGCAATCAAGCAGCTAGTTTTCGGCAACGAATTCGACAGAGTTTAGATCGCCTACCTAAAATTGAACCCGCATTGAAACGTGGTGTGCCTGTACGGGCAAAGTTTCGCATTCCTATATTTTTAAACTCAAAGTAAATAGATTGGCACAAGAAAAGATAATATTAGGAATTGATCCTGGTACCACCATTATGGGTTTCGGACTCATTAAAGTGGTCAACAAGAAGATGGAATTTATTCAAATGAATGAGTTGTTATTAAATAAATATAAAGATCCTTATGTGAAACTAAAATTGATCTTTGAACGCACCATAGAATTGATAGACACCTATCACCCCGATGAAATTGCAATTGAAGCCCCCTTTTTTGGTAAAAATGTGCAATCTATGCTGAAATTAGGTAGAGCACAAGGTGTGGCTATGGCTGCAGGACTTTCAAGAGAAATACCCATTACAGAATATTTGCCTAAAAAAATTAAAATGGCGATCACGGGTAACGGAAATGCAAGCAAAGAACAGGTAGCCAACATGCTTAAAAGCACCTTGAAACTTAAAACGATTCCTAAAAATTTAGACGCCACTGACGGTCTAGCTGCCGCCGTTTGCCATTTTTACAATGAAGGTCGTATTGAAGTGGGTAAAGGCTATACCGGATGGAGCGCTTTTGTGAAACAAAACCCAAAAAAAATAGGGTAACAACTTACAATGTTCAATTAGCAGTAAACAGTTGCAGTAAGCAGAAATTGAGGGTATATGAAATTTCAAGATCTTTTGGCGTATAAGAAGTCTTTTGCATTGACAATGACCATTTTCGAACTATCTAAGTTGTTTTCTAAAGAAGAAAAGTACTCGTTAACAGATCAGGTAAGGCGATCTTCGCGGAGTATCTCGGCAAATATTGCAGAATCTTATCGTAAAAGAAAATATCCAAAGCACTTTATAAGTAAGTTGACTGATGGCGATGTTGAAAATTCAGAAACCCAAACTTGGCTTGAGTTTGCTTTAGCATGCAACTATATAAATCAACCTACGTTTGATGAGTTATTTAAAATGAGTGAGGAGATTGGCAAGTTGATTAATTATATGATTAACAATCCCGAGAAATTTGGTGCAAAGTAAGGATGCAACTGCCAACTGCAATTGCCAACTGAATACTTAAGAATATGTCAGGTATATACATTCACATTCCGTTTTGCAAGCAGGCATGCCATTATTGTGATTTTCATTTTTCTACGTCTATGGGGAAAAAGGAAGCGATGGTCGAGGCATTAAAAAAAGAACTGGTACTTCGAAAAGGAGAATTAGAGCAAGATACGGTAGAAACCATTTATTTCGGAGGAGGAACACCATCGGTATTAACATCCGAAGAAATTCAGGGAATTATTAGTGTAGTTTTTAAGAATTATAAAGTGACTCGTGATCCTGAGATTACTTTAGAAGCGAATCCTGATGATTTATCCGAAGAAAAAATAAAAGAACTATCTGAGAGTCCGGTAAATCGTTTGAGCATCGGAATTCAGTCCTTTTTTGAAGAAGATTTGAAACTGATGAATAGAGCACATTCATCGAAAGAAGCTATAAAATCGCTGTCGATTGCAACCCAAGTCTTTGATAATATTTCTATTGATTTGATTTACGGAATTCCGCAGATGACTAATGACAGGTGGGTAGCAAACATTGATAAGGCTTTATCTTTTGGTATTCCGCATATTTCAAGCTACGCCCTTACCGTAGAACCAAAAACGGCTTTGGCAAACTTTATAAAGAAAGGAGTAATTGCTGATGTTGACGATCGTGCTGCTCAGGAGCATTTTAATATTTTACTTGATAAAATGGATGTTGCAGGTTTTGAAAGCTACGAGATTTCAAACTTTGGTAAACCAGGATATTTTTCTAAAAACAATACCGCCTATTGGCAACAAAAAAAGTACATCGGTATTGGTCCGTCTGCGCATTCGTTTGATGGAAATCAACGCGGCTGGAATATCAATAACAATCCGAAATATATCAAAGCAATCACAAACAACGAACTGCCTAGTGAGATTGAAGTGCTTTCAAAAACGGACAAGTACAATGAATATGTAATGACAGGTTTACGTACTATTTGGGGCGTTTCGCTGCGTCGTATACGAGAAGATTTTGGAAAAAAATACGAGGAGTACCTGTTGCAACAGGCTCATAAATTTGTAGAAGAACAATTGTTGTTTCTAGATGATGACCGCTTATTAACAACAAAAAAAGCGCGTTTTTTAGCTGACGGTATTGCAGCCGATTTATTTATGATTAACTTGTAAATACTGAAAAAATCAGTTGATATGTTAGCTAAAATTAAAAACGATTTTATTGATTTCTCAAAACCGTTAGATATTTCAATACCCTTACGCGGAGATGGCTCTAATGTGAATGCATGGTACGTTGAACCGCCTAAAATTGAACCTCATGTCGAAAATGATTTTGTAGGTAAGGTTAGTGAAGGTGCTTCCATCAACTTTAATAATATTCAATTTAACCCTCATGCGCATGGTACGCATACCGAATGTGTCGGTCATATTACCAAAGATTTTTATTCAATAAATCAACATTTAAAAAAGTTCTTTTTTAAAGCGGAGGTGATAACGATAGCACCTGAGAAATATCAAGATGATTTTGTGATTTCAAAAAAGCAATTGCAATATGCTATAGGAAATAAAAAACGAGAAGCCATTGTCATTAGAACCTTACCGAATACGAGAGATAAAAAATCAAAACAATACTCACATTCTAATCCGCCCTACCTGTTAGAGGAAGCTGCATTGTACTTAGTTAAAAAAGGAATTAATCACCTTTTAATTGATCTACCATCTGTAGATAAAGAAAAAGATGCTGGGGCCTTATTAGCGCATAATGCATTTTGGAATACTAAAGGTACGCTAAGAACTCAAGCCACTATCACAGAGTTTATTTATGTTGGCAATCGAATTAAAGATGGTGCCTATTATCTAAATTTACAGGTGGCGCCTTTTGAGAACGACGCTAGCCCGAGTAGGCCCGTACTCTATAAAATTGAAGAATGATGCGTACGATCTTAAAACTAGAAGAATTAATGATGTTTGTTGGGGCTATTTACCTTTTCAGCCTACTTTCATATCAATGGTGGTGGTTTTTGGTATTGATTTTGCTTCCTGATGTTGGAATGATAGGATATGCCTTCGGAAATAAAGTCGGTGCCTTTATTTATAATTTATTTCATCATAAAGGAGTAGCTATTGCGATATATCTTTTAGGTGTCTATCTTGCCAATCATTTGGTGCTCCTAATTGGCATTATATTATTCGCTCATGCAGCTATGGATCGAATTTTTGGTTACGGATTAAAGTATGACAACGGTTTTAAATTCACCCATTTAGGAGAAATTGGAAATTAAATAAGAAATGGATACTATTTTTGATACATTTTTGGGTTTAATACTGGGGGCAATTGCGACCTATTGGGTCTATACTTTTTTTAAAAAGAAACAAAGCAAAGAAGTAACCTTGCATCAATCTACTGTGCTTTTAGAAAAAATTAGAAGTGTTAGTAAATTAGTTTCTGTTGAAGGTGAGTTTGCTGAAATCTATAAGTATGAAAACACTAAGGAACGCTTTCTTAGTTTAGTGTCTAGTAAGAAAAAGGCTTTGGTGGTAATTAATGCTAAAGCTCAAATTGGCTATGATTTGCAGAAAGTACAGATTGAATCAGATGTGGAGAATAAAAGAATTATTCTTACTAACTTTCCTCAGCCTGAAGTACTCAGTATTGAACCAGAGTTAGAATTTTATGACATCAAAAATGGCATGTTTAATTCGTTTTCCCCTGATGATTTGACCACCTTAAACAATGAGGCCAAACAGCATATTAAAGATAAAATTCCGGAAAGCGGACTAATGGATACTGCTCGCAAAGAGGCTTTACAAGCGGTATTGTTAATTGAGTCTATAGTTGCAACTATTGGCTGGAAATTAGATTATTCTGCCTTAAAGATTGAAGATTCTGAAAAAAAACTATTAGAAAATAAATAACCCTAGAATGAAAAAATTAATTTGTACCACCGTATTTTTGGCTTTAGCCGCAGTAGGTTTTAGTCAATCGAATGAAAACACCAATCTTAATCAAAATCATAATACATCAAACGACATGAGAGAATTTAATGCCGCTTTTGCGCATACTGTATATTTCTGGTTTAAAGACCCTAATAATGAAGAAGACAAGGCAGCCTTTGAAGCATCACTTCAAAAGTTTTTAGATAGTTCTGGTTACGCAAAAACCAGTTTTATTGGTGTACCGCCAAAAGCTAGTCGTGAGGTGGTCGACGGCTCATTTACATACTCCCTTATTGTTTCTTTTGAATCGGCTGAGGCACAACAAAATTACCAAGATGAAGCACCACATAAGGTGTTTATTGAAGAGTCAAATCATTTATGGGAAAAGGTGATTGTTTACGATTCTAAAGGAGTAAACTAAGGGTTCTTGTGAATATTGAAGAATTCAGACAGTATTGTATAAATAAAAAAGGAGTCACTGAAGAGTTTCCTTTTGATGAAAAGACTTTGGTTTTTAAAGTCATGGGAAAAATGTTTGCCCTCTCTGGGCTTGAAAGAATTCCTTCTCAGGCAAACTTGAAATGTAATCCAGAAAAAGCCATGGTTTTAAGAGAAGCGTATGATGGCACCATAATACCCGGTTATCATATGAGTAAGGTGCATTGGAATACCTTATTTATTGAAGAGCTTCCACCCAAATTAGTTCTAGAACTAATAGATCATTCTTACGATTTGGTTGTGTCAAAATTTACCAAAAAATTAAAAAAAGAGTTAGATAGTTTGTCATAGAAGATTATGAAAAAAGAACTTTCTGTAATTATTCAAAATCTTAGTGATTCTTTTAATGGTCAACCTTGGTACGGGCCTTCTGTTACCAAAAAGCTATTAGAGATACCTTTGGAAGTTGTAAATGATACGACGTACAGCGGAAAATCGATCGCTATTCTAATACAGCATATTTACAATTGGCGCCTTTTTGTTTTAAAAAAGTTAGCCGGTGATAAAGATTATAATATTGTCATTGATGGTGAAAACGACTGGGATGCTATTACAATTTCTAGTGAAGATGAGTGGGCACTTTTAATGCATAAACTTCAAGATTCTCAAGAGCAATTACTACAACAATTGGCATTACAAACTGATGATTTACTTCTAGAAAAAGTACCAGGAAAGGATTATAATTTTGGCCCGATTCTAACTAGTATTGCCCAGCACGATATTTATCATTTGGGTCAAATTGCAATGCTTAATGCTATGTTGAAGCACTAAGTAATATCCTGTATCTTTACGATCTTAAAATGGAAGTTCTACATGCAAGATTTGAATACTTTTTATAAAAGTAAAGTCAAAACACACAGCGAATCTTTAATTGAAATAAAAAGAAAACTGGCGGCCTCTAGTACCTTGCGCCTGCTTCTTTTTATTACCGCTTTTTTCTTAATAATTATCTTAAAAGATAATACAAAAATGGTACTAGCAATCGCTATTATAGGCATCGCTATTTTTCTATATTTGGTGTCAAGACATACGAACTTGCGTTACAAGCGAGATGTGATTGTTGCTTTAAAACAGATGAATGAAACTGAATTACGGGTTTTAGATCGTAAATTTCATGACCTACCTACCGGAACCGAATTTAAAAATGACCTACACTATTTCAGTCAAGATATTGATCTGTTTGGCAAAGGTTCTTTTTATCAATATAGCAATCGTACTGCTCTTAAGCAGGGTAGTGCAGCCTTGGCAAGTTTGCTCACGGAAAATTCTATTGCGTCTATTACTACAAAACAAGAGGCCATTCAAGAACTTTCTCGAAAGCCAGATTGGCGCCAGCAATTTTCAGCGGTAGCTTCCTTGACGAAAACAGAAACCTCAACCACTTCTATTTCAAAATGGCTCGAAAACTATCGTTCTTTTGTGCCGAAAATAATGAAGTTTTTGCCTTTGGTTTTTTCTATAATTTCAGTGCTTTGTTTTGCATTGTATTTCTTTGGGTTAATTCATGGCTTAGCCCTGTTGATATTGTTAGTCATAGGCTTCGCTATTTCGGGTACATTCACGAAAAAGATCACACGTTTAGGCCACGCCAGTACAAAAATGCAAAGCACATTTCAGCAATATAATCGTTTGCTTCAAATTATTGAAGACACTGAATTTTCAGCCGAATTGCTTAAAGAAAAGAAAAAACAAATTACTAAAGAAGGTAAAAAAACCTCTGAGATATTGAAAGAGTTTTCGATTCTTCTTGGAAACCTTGATCAGAATAATAATGTGTTTTACCTCGTTTTTGGCAATGGTTATTTTTTGAGAGGTTTGGCAACGAGTTATAAAATTGAACAGTGGATTGCAACCCACGGCAATGCCGCTCACGATTGGTTTGAGGTGATTTCCTTTTTTGATGCCTATATCAGTTTGAGCACATTTGCTTTTAATCATCCAAATTATACGTTTCCTAAAATAGTTGATTCTGAGATTGTAATGCATTCCAAAGGGGCGGGGCATCCTCTTTTGAACCCTGAAAAAAGTGTTTTGAATGATTTCAAAATTGATGCAGAACAGTTTTTTATTATTACAGGAGCTAACATGGCTGGCAAAAGTACATTTCTGCGCACCGTATCTTTACAAATTATGATGGCAAATGTGGGCTTGCCGGTTTGTGCTGAAGAAGTAAGTTATCATCCTATTAAACTTATTACGAGTATGCGTACAACAGATTCACTTACCGATGATGAATCTTACTTTTTTTCAGAGTTGAAACGACTTAAATTCATTGTAGATGAAATTCAAAACGATCGATATTTTATAATTTTAGATGAAATTCTCAAAGGAACCAATAGTACAGATAAAGCTAAAGGGTCACGAAAATTTGTAGAAAAGTTAGTAGGTTCAAAATCTACCGGAATTATCGCTACTCATGATTTAAGTTTATGCGAGGTGGCCACCGAACTACCGCAAATCGCAAATCATTATTTTGATGCTGAAATTATAGATGACGAACTTCATTTTGACTATCGATTTAAAAAAGGTATTTGTCAAAATATGAATGCTTCATTTTTACTTAAAAAGATGGGTATTGTGAATTAAGATAAGTAACAAGTCAAAACCCTATATTGAAAATGGATAATTGCTCTTGCCTCAATTGATACTATGGATTCATTAACACAAATTGTTTTAGGTGCCGCAGTCGGCGAGGCTGTTTTAGGAAAAAAAGTAGGTAACAAGGCAATGCTATATGGAGCCATTGCCGGAACCATTCCTGATTTAGATGTTTTAGCTCGTAATTTTGTAGATACGGTAACGGCTACCGAATGGCATCGCGGCTTTAGTCATTCTATTTTTTTTTCGGTCTTATTTGCTCCGATATTTGGATGGCTGGTTTGGAAGTTGAATACCAAAGATATAGCCACTTGGAAAGATTGGTCATGGCTGATGTTTTGGGGATTATTTACTCACCCTATTCTTGATGCCTTTACAACCTGGGGAACACAACTATTTTGGCCATTAGAAATTCGTTTAGCTTTTCAGAATATTTTCGTTATTGACCCCTTATATACCTTGCCTTTTTTGGTGTTTCTTGTCTTGGCGATGTTTCAAAAAAGAACCTCCGATCGCAGACGCAAGTTAAATCGTTGGGGACTTGTGGTTAGTAGTAGTTATTTAATTCTTACTTTGATTTTAAAGGGTTTTGCTTTTCAGAAATTTGTGAGCAGCTTAGAAAACCAAAATATTACCTATTCTGAAATCGACATTCGGCCAGCACCTTTCAGTACCCTTTTATGGACCGCAAATGTTGATGTTGATGATGCCTATTTAATTGGTAATTATTCCTTTTTTGATACAAAACCAATACATTTTGAGTCGTATCAGAAAAACCAGACTCTTTTAGGAAGTTTAAAAGATGATGATAAAATAAAACGCTTAATAAAAATAGCGGAAGGTTGGTATACCATTTCAAAAGAAAAAGATCAACTTATGTTTAATGACTTACGTTTTGGGTTATTAAGTTTAAAGCAGCATGAAAAACAATTTGCTTTCTCATATCAATTAACACCAACAAAAAATGGGGTGAAAGTAACTGAAACTCCAAAGAAAATGTCTGATGCCGATGGTTTATTTCAGAGTCTTTGGCAAAGAATTTTAGGAAATTGACCCCTATGAAAAATCAGGTTGTTTGTTGGTTAGGATTAATAGGATCAGTACTGTTTATAGGCACCAGTATAATCGGTGGTTTGCAAATTGAAGGGTATAGTTTTACTCGTCAGTATATTAGCGAAAGTTATGCCAATGGTGTTCCTAATACCATCTATTTGAGAAAAATTTATTTTCTAAGTGGAGCACTATTAGCTTCTTTCGGTTTTTTGGCCCCCTACGTTATTAAAAGTTCTAAGCCGGTCACCATTAGTTTTGTATTATTTGCCATATTTTATGGTTTAGCAACAATAGTAACTAGTGTCTTTCCTTGCGATTTGGGTTGTCCTGCAGGTTTTGATGTTAGCGCTAGCCAGTTGATTCATAATTTTTCAGGCTTTTTAACCTATGCTATAGTTCCACTCTGTTTGATAGTTATGGGATTAAGGTTTAAAAAGCAATTAACTTTAGCCAAACTCGCAATGGTTACCTTAGTTGCTGGGGTATTATCACTGGTCTTCGTGATACTATTGTTTAAACAACCTGACGGACCATATATTGGCCTTTTTCAACGAATAATCGAAGGAAGTATATTAATTTGGGTGATATATGTTTCGTTATTTTTAAAAACCTATCGTCATGAATAAAATTGGGCTGCTACTTATTGTATTGCTTTGTATTAATTGTAAAAATGAAAAAGCGGAATTATCGCTTGCAAAATATCAGCAATGGCATACTATAGAGATTCCTTTTGAGGGGCCAGAAACGTCTGAATCTGCTGAGGAAAATCCTTTTTTGAATTATAAATTGGAGGTTACATTTAAGCATGAAGAAACTGAATATCAAATCAGGGGTTTTTATGCAGCTGATGGCAATTCTGCTGAAACAAGTGCTGATGCGGGCAATGTTTGGAAGGTGCGGTTTACACCAGATAAAATAGGTAGGTGGAGCTATTCCGCTCAATTATTTTATGGAGACAGCATTGCTATAAAAAGTGTAGCAGCCACAAAGATTGACCTTAGTAGCGCTGCTGGGCAGTTTGAAGTGCTTCCTTCAAATAAAACAGGAAAAGACTTTAGAGCACACGGTAGATTAATTGCCGATAATGGATATTTTAAATTTAAAGACTCCGACGCCTATTGGTTGAAAGGAGGCGCTGATAGTCCTGAAAATCTATTAGCCTTTGAGGATTTTGATGCTACCTATCGCATGCAATCTTCGAATGATGATGGTGAAGCCAAAACAAACGATACTATTCATAGTTACGCTCCACATCTTGAAGATTGGAATGAGGGAGACGTAACATGGCAAGATGGTAAGGGCAAAGGTTTGGTAGGTGCACTCAATTATTTGGCTTCAAAAAATATGAATGTCGCTTACTTTTTAACTTTAAATATTAAGGGTGATGGAAAAGATGTTTGGCCATACGTTGATCCAGATGATTTTACCCGATTTGATGTAAGTAAGTTGGCGCAATGGGAAATCGTGTTTCAGCACATGCAATCGAAAGGAATTTTACTGCACATGGTTTTACAAGAAACCGAAAATGAAACGATGTTAGATGATGGAGATACGGGGCCGTTACGTCGGTTGTATTTTCAAGAATTGGTCGCTAGATTTGGGCACCATTTGGGTTTAAATTTTAATCTTGGTGAAGAAAATGGTTATGCCGATTTTTCCCCCATTTCGCAAAATGATCAGCAGCGAAAAGCGATGACCGATTTTTTAACAGAGATTGACCCTTACAATCATCCCATTCTATTGCATACGCACTCACATGAACCTGCTCGTGGTGCTGTTTTAGATTCTATAATAGGATTTAAAAATTTAGACGGACTATCATTACAAGTAGATAAAAGAGAAGCTGCTGCTGAGGTGGTGACAACTTGGAAAGAAAAATCAGTCAAAGCCGGCCATAATTGGATGATTACTATGGATGAAATAGGCTTGTGGCATACAGGTGCGCAAGCTGATGAAGTAACTCCTAATCATGATTCATTAAGAGGAAATGTTTTATGGGGAACCCTGTTATCTGGTGCTGCGGGTGTGGAGTGGTATTTTGGGGCTCACAATTTCTATAACGATTTAAATGCCGAAGATTGGCGAACTCGCGACCGCTTGTGGGAACTAACAGATCATGCCTTATCTTTTTTTCAGAACTATCTACCGTATTGGGAAATGCAACCGAATAAAATGCTGGTAAATGACCCTAAAGCCCATTGCTTTATGAAAGAAGACGAAGTTTATGCGCTTTATTTGCCAGAAGGTAAATTGCAAACCATAGATTTAAGTCATTCCCAAGTTAGCTATACTGTTCGTTGGTACAATCCACTAAATGGCGGTGACTTACAATTAGGTAGTGTTGAAACCTTAACGGGTGGTGCAATTCAAGCCATCGGAAACCCTCCAACTGAAGTTAAGCAGCTGCAAGATTGGGTCGTTTTACTGCAAGTAAAAGAGAATAAGTAGCGTTGGTAACTCATGTTATTAAAGTATTCTTTTACATACTAAAAACAACTTTTTACAACAAAAACTTCAAAATAAGTAGTAGTATTCCTACATTTAAATTATTGTTTTGTACTATCTGCATGTTGATAGTATACAAATAATATCCCAATATCTTAAAATTGTATGGAATCAAAGAAAGAATATGTTTACAATCCGAGAGGCTTTATGGAAGAGCTCCCGAATTTATCTTATGTAGTAAGTCTTGTTGGTGATGATTTTGATTTTAAAGAAAAGTTTTTAGCAATTATTAAACATGAATTTCCTTTTGAATTGGGTTTGTATACTTTTCATATTAAACGCGAAGAGCCTCGTCACGCAGCAGAATACGTACATAAACTAAAATATAGAATTAGTGCTTTAGGAATGGATCAAGCTTATGAATTTGCTGACAAATTCGAAGAAAGGTTGCAAAAAGGTGACATGTCACTAGCCACCGAATTTAATAGAATACTAAAAAAAATTGATGCTTATCTTCAAAATATTTAAGGTGAATTAAAGGCTTTTAACTTGAAGATCATGAAAAGCATCTACTTGTAATTTTAAGAGCTCTTCCGCCTTTTTCTTTTTGTATGCATATACTTCTTCTTCGGTTTTAATTTCACTATATATTTTTTCATTTAACTGACTGTCGGTTGTCAATAAGTGCTTGCGTTGCTTAACTTTTTGGTCAACCCAAGTTTTTAATGTGCTTTCTTCATCTTCTAATTTTAAATCATAAGCTCCTTTTGGTGCCAATAATTTGGCAATAATAGGCGAGGTTTCAATGGCCAGAAAAAGCAGAAAAATAAAAAAAGAAGGTAACCAAGGAAGTTTGTCCAAAGCAGTAATTCGCGCCATGAGTCCGTCAAAACCATCAATAACAGGTTGTGAATTATTAACCACCTGATCATACTTTGTATTTAAAGCAGCAATCTGGCTTTCTAAAGCCGTGATTTTTTCGTTATTCATACTTTTTAATGATTGAAGGTCTGCTAAAGCAGCATCATGTTTTTGACGCTTTTCTTCATAAACAGGTCCCTTACCTAAAAGCATAGAGCCGGCAGTTCCTTCAGCTTCTGAGATGTACGTATTATATAAGGCGTCAGTAGCTTCTTCTTTGGTAATAATTTCATTTTTTAGGCCTGTAATCTCTTGTTTTAACTTTGTTATTGTTGGGGTGTATTGTAAGGCGAGTTGTTCTTTATTGGCTAAAGTCATGGCATTTTTTTCTTCCAACAACACTTGGTTGATTTCCTTTTCGAAAATTTTCATTTCTAAAGGTTTTGAAATAACAACAGCAATAATAACAGCCAGAATAATTCGTGGTGTTGCTTGAAGCAATTCTCTGCTGAAACTATTACTTTTTTTAATGGTAGACACGATAAAGCGGTCTAAATTAAAAATTAGCAGTCCCCATATTAATCCAAAGAAAATAGCGGTGAATGCATTGTCAAAAACGGTATATAAAGCATAGCTACTTGCTATAAAGGCCATGATGGCTGTAAAAAAAACGGTGGCGCCTATTCCGGCATATTTATTTTGTTCTCCTGCAGAACAAGTCTTTAAAATAGTAGTATCGGCTCCTGAACAGAGAATAAAGAAAGATTGTAACATGATGTGATGATTTGATTGATGAATTTGAAGGGTTAACATCGTAAGAATGGTACCTCTACATAAAAATAACTACGTTATTTAAGCAATTAGTATATTGATATTGTACTTTGTTACAAAAAAAGCCTTCAAGATGAAGGCTTTATACTAGTTGATGTTTATTTACTACTTGATTCGAATCGGTGCCGTTGATAATTTAACGGTCGGTTTTTTGCCACCTGTAGATCGGCTATCAACATTTATAGATTTATCTTTTTTCATCAATTCTATAGCCTCGTCAGAAGATATTTCTTTGCCATCAAAATAAAATGTAGCTCCTTTTTTTGCCATTGCTATAACATGATCTAATGGATCCATGGGCGGTTCAGGTGTTGGTATATCACTCATTTCTGTTTTGAGCGATTTAGGTGGTTTTGGTGCTTTGGGTTGTTTTGCCACTTTTAATGGTTTATCTGACTTTATGTGTTTTGGTGCTTTTGGCGGTGGTGGTGGTTCTGGAAAGTCTGGATAGGGTTCTGCATTGGCTTTTTGTGCCACGGTCATTAATCCGTAAATATGTGTTAAGCGATGAACATCTTTAATTTTAATATGTATCGATTCGTTTTTTGAAATCATGGTGTTATACTTCTTAGCCAACCCATTGTATTCGATCATTTGCGCTTTTGAAGCTCCTTTGTTTTTATTTATAGACAGCTTTTTTGGCCCTATAATCTCAATGGTTGCAGCACCATAATCTGTAACAATTTGATTTACCTTTAAAATCACCTTTTTAGGTGTATTGGCGTCTACATAAATGAAGGCCTTTATCGTTTTTTGCTTTTGTTTGAAGGTAAGATTATTGTTTAAGCGAGATAGATATTCTGGTAGTGCCTCTAAGCCAACCAATTCATCATGCACTAAGAGTTGTCCCTTACTGTTAATATTAATCTCTATTATATTTGTTTCATTTACAGGAGTTGATGTCTCTTGAGTTATTATTTCAGGAAATACATTAGCGTCTTTTTTTTGTTTTTCGGTCATTAAAGCATAAATCTGCTTCATTCTTTGAATATCACTTTCTTGAGGTCTAACGTTAAAATCGTAAAATAGTTGATGACTTTTAGCCAGCCCATTGTACTCTTCTAACATGGTTGTACTAACCCGTTCTTCAACGATAGTTTGAGTTTCACTAAACCCCAAAAGTAAAATAGCTAACAAGGGTAATAGTAATAAGCTACGAAACAAGACTGCTTTTTTTGATGTGTGTGTTTTCATGATTGTAAATCGTTTTTTGATTGATGAATAATTTATAGCATTTGCCATTTGCTGATACTTTTTTTCGCTATCGGATGATAAGTACGATAGTAGTGTGTTTTGGTAAGTATTTCGGTCAATGTTATTTTTAAGTACGGCTTGGTCGGCTAAAAATTCATGATTAAGCTTGATCGCTTTTTTTGTGAAATAGATAAGAGGATTTACCCAAAAGATCACTTGTAAAAACTCGATAATTACGACGTCAATACTATGTTTTTGTTTGGCGTGGGTTTCTTCATGCAGCAACACTTCTTGAGGTATTTCTTGAGCCTCGAGCTTCTTTTTATTTAGAAATATAAAATTGAAAAAGGTATGTGGTGTTACTTTCTCAAGTATTAATACTTGAGTAAAGCTTGCTTTTTTAAGCTTTTGATTTTTTTGTACTCGTCTATAAATTTGAAATAGATTTCGAACAAACTTATATCCGAAGAAAAACAAACCGATATAGTAAACGGTCCATAAAATAGGGGCAATGTCTAGAACATCTGCCTCTAAATTTTGAGGTACTCCAATGACGCCGTTTGTTAAGTTTGACGCTATTTGGTCAGGTTCATTTATAACAGGCGAGCTAGGTGTGAATTCAACATATTCAGTAAAAACTAATGCTGGTATTATCAATGAAAAACCTATTGAAAATAGTAAAAAAAACCGCTTGAAAATATGCATGTTTTCACGTTCTAGCAATAGTTTGTAGAACAGTAATAGAATGGCCATACAGCCAATGGTTTTTAAGAGATAGATGAGCATGGCTATTTCTTTTTTATTTCGTTATCTATTAGTTGCTTTAAAGCTTCTAGTTCTTTTTTACTCAAATTTGTTTCTTGAGTAAAAAAAGAAGCGAATTGACCCGGACTGTCATTAAAAAAATTTTTAATGAGTCCGTTTACATGTTTCGAGAAATAAACTTTCTTCTTAATTAAGGGGAAATACTCTCGCGATCTACCGACAGCCGTATAACTTACAAAACCTTTATCTGTCATGCGTTTTAAAAGTGTTGCAACTGTTGTAGTGGCTGGTTTAGGTTCGGGATATGATTCTAACAAATCTTTCATAAAGGCTTTTTTAAGCTTCCATAAAATATTCATTAATTCTTCTTCTGTTTTAGATAACTGCATGTGCCAAATAATTCCTTCCTTAAATCAGGATTTTAATGAAAAATAAATTAGAGTATAAACTATTATTGCTCTACAAACATAGAGCAAATATTTTAATTCTACAAGTGTAGAGTAATATTATTTTAATTTGAGGACGGAATAACCAATGATATCACCGCCATAAGTAGTCCGGTGATTAACAATATAGTGCCATTAATAAAACCAAATTGCCAATGCATTATTTTAAGAAAAGCGCCTGAAATAACGCATATTCCTGTCAAGGTGTAAAGTAAATTCGTGATTTTACTTCGTTTAGTATTTGGTTCAGCTCCATTATTTTCATCATTTGCGGAGTCAACGTCTAAAAGTATGTCCATCACATAGGCGATAATGAAAAGGATCAAAGCACCCTGAAAAATATAAGTGAATACATAACCAAATTGTAAGTGTAAAATTCGAAATAAGTAATGTGCCAAGAAAGAGATTAGTAAGAATACCTTCGCGTAATCAAGTAGTGTTTTTTGCTGTTTTTGATAAAAGCTAATGCCGTAGAAAATGACAATTCCTATTACTCCAATAACTAACAATTCAGCAGCAAAGGCATAGTGCAATATTTTAAAAAGAATGCCAATTAGGGTAACTGACATGCTTAAACGTAAAAATAGTCTAACCTTTTGCTTTGAAATGAACATGATACGAAACTTGAATTGTATTAAGAACGTCAATAAATTACTGATAGTGTTCAAAATTTTGATTAACCAGATGTTAAGAGTAGATTGAATATATCTAGAAAACCATAGTTTTACATTTTAAATCGAAAACTTGTGAGTGTATTAGAGCAATTATTAGAGCGAAGTGAATCAAAATGTGAGCTTTGTGCTTCTAGGGAAAATTTAAAAGTATATGAAGTTCCACCCATTCGGGTGAGTGGTTTAGATGGAAGCTTATTAGCCTGTGAGATTTGTATTCAACAAATTGAAAATGTCGAATTTACTGACCCGAATCACTGGCGATGTTTGAATGAGAGTATGTGGAGTGAACATGAGTCTGTAAAGGTAGTAGCATGGCGCATGTTGTCGCGATTAAAGTCTGAAGGATGGTCTCAAGACCTGCTCGATATGATGTATTTAGAAGATGATACGCTACAATGGGCTCAGGCGACAGGAGAAGGTGAAGACGAAAGTGAAAAAATAGTTCACAGAGATGTGAACGGAGTTGTTTTAGAAAATGGAGACAGTGTAGTCTTGATTAAAGACCTTAAAGTGAAAGGTTCAAGTATGGTGGCAAAACAAGGCACCCCAGTTCGAAGGATTTCTTTAGATCGAGAAAACGCTGAATTTATAGAAGGTAAAGTTGGCCCCACACAGATTGTGATCATCACCAAGTATGTTAAGAAAATATGACAGAATTTTGTGGTGAACTTTAAATATGATATTACCCAATTAAGAGCTCATCGCTGTAAAATATTTATAAAAATATGGAATAGTTTCTATGCCCTTCAGGTAATTCCACAAGCCGAAATGCTCGTTAGGAGAATGAATAGCATCACTATCTAACCCAAAGCCCATTAAAATCGTTTTACTTTGTAATTCTCGTTCAAACAATGAAACAATAGGAATGCTACCACCACTACGTTGTGGAATAGGTTTTTTTTCAAAGGTAGTTTCGTAAGCTTTCGAAGCTGCTTTGTAGCCAACAGTGTCGATGGGTGTTACATAACCTTGACCACCGTGATGCGGAGTTACTTTCACTTTTACCCCTGTTGGAGCAATACTTTCGAAATGTTTTTTGAATAACTCTGTGATTTCTTCCCAATCTTGATGGGGTACCAATCGCATTGAAATTTTAGCAAATGCTTGACTAGCAATCACTGTTTTTGCCCCTCCACCGATGTATCCTCCCCAAATTCCATTAACGTCTAAAGTTGGTCGAATAGAATTTCGTTCGTTGGTAGTATAGCCCTTTTCACCATAAACAGATTCGATCTCTAGAGCGTTTTGATAGTCTTCAAGTATAAAAGGGGCTTTTGCCATTTCATCGCGTTCTTCGCGCGAAAGTTCTTCTACTTTGTCGTAAAACCCAGGAATGGTAATATGATTGTTTTCGTCATGTAGACTGGCAATCATTTTTGTTAAAATATTGATAGGGTTGGCAACTGCGCCACCGTATAATCCAGAATGTAAATCCCTGTTCGGTCCTGTTACTTCAACTTCAACATAACTTAGTCCGCGTAAGCCAGTCGTAATAGAAGGAACATCATTAGCAATCATACCTGTGTCAGAAATTAGAATGATATCATTAGCCAATTTTTCCTTGTTCTTAGCAACGTAGATAGCAAGGTTGTTGCTTCCTATTTCTTCTTCACCTTCAATCATAAACTTCACGTTACAAGGTAATTGATCAGTTTTTGTCATGAATTCTAGGGCTTTCACATGCATGTACATTTGCCCTTTATCATCACAAGCGCCACGAGCGAATATGGCTCCTTCAGGATGTAATTCTGTAGTTTTTATTACGGGTTCGTATGGTGGTGAATCCCATAATTCTAAAGGATCAGCGGGTTGTACATCATAATGCCCATAGACCAAAACTGTTGGTAGTTTTGAATCTAGAATTTTTTCCCCATACACAATAGGAAAACCATCGGTTTCGTGAATTTCTACGATATCACATCCTGCATTTTCTAAAGCTTTTTTAACTGCATCTGCTGTGTCAAGTACATCTTGAGCAAATGCTGGGTCAGCACTAACAGAAGGAATTTTTAGTAAATCGATGAGTTCACTAATAAAACGATCTTTATGTTGGGAAATATATTCTAGGGAATTTTGCATCTAAACAAGTAGTTATTTTAAAAAATTAAAATTACAAAAGAACTTTTGCTTAGGTATTATTTAGAGAATTGATTTTTTAATTTATATTTGCACCCCGTTTTAGACGAGAATAATGCAGGCGTGGTGGAATTGGTAGACACGCTAGACTTAGGATCTAGTGCCGCAAGGTGTGAGAGTTCGAGTCTCTCCGCCTGTACTTTGTAAGAAAGCTGACTTTATGAGTCGGCTTTTTTAGTTTTTACCCATTGTTCAAATTGTGCACTATACTGATCATTAGTTAGCGGATACAACCCGATAATTTTTTCACCGTTTTCAACTTTTTCCAAAACAAAATCTTCATAAAGAGTCATTCGTAAACATTCATCAGCAACGTCGTCTGCTAAATGAGCGGGAATTACCATGACTCCATCATCGTCACCAACTATCATATCACCTGGAAAAACAGCAACATCACCACAGCCAATAGGGTCATTAATTGCAATTGCTTGATGTAGTGTTAAATTAGTAGGTGCAGAAGGTTGATTATGAAAAGAGGCCAAATCTAGGGCTGCTATTTCAGCAGAGTCACGAAAACCGCCATCGGTAACAATTCCTTCTGCCCCTCGTACCATTAATCTCGTTGCTAAAATAGAGCCTGCAGAGGCAGCTCGAGCATTTTTTCTACTATCAATGACCATTACACTGCCTTTTGGACATTCTTCTACGGCAACACGTTGTAGGTGTTTTGGGTCTCTAAAGATTTCTATCGGATTCAAATCTTCTCTTGCAGGAATGTAGCGTAAGGTATATGCAGGGCCAACCATAACTTTTTTGCCAGTTTTTAATGGTCGTACCCCTTGAATGAATTGATTTTTTAAACCTTTTTTAAAAAGACATGTTGCTATGGTTGCGGTACTTACCTTTCTTAGTTTAGAAATAGTAGCAGTTGTTAAGTCATTCATAGAATACAATTTTTATAGTTTGAAATTAAATTGCGTTTTGCCAAGTTTCTCTGAGATAAACAAGGTCTTTTTTCATATGGGCAAAAACTTCTTTTTTAGAAATAGATAGGTTTGTAGCTCCGTGTTCTGCACCTCCCAAATCATATTCTAAATGTAATGATATAGGTACGTTGATCTTATATTTCTTAAGTAGCCTGAAATAGCGTTTAAAATCTACCATTCCTTCTCCTAAAGGTACATTAACGGGTTTCCATTTGCCATCTACTAATCCCCATTTAAAATCTTTGATCACTAGGGATTTAATATAAGGTTTAATACGTCGTAAGCCGAGTTCCCAGCTGTTTCCGCCTTCTAAAACCGCATGTCTAATATCATATTGGCAACCAATGTTCTCATTTTTGGTAGCATCAAGAATTGGTGGAAGATCCCATATAGGCGCGCCTACATGATTACCCGCATGATTTTGATAACAACCAATTAAGTCTAAATTTTTATTAAGAATTTCTAACTCATTTGCTTGTTGACCATAAAGCTGTTGACTTTCTGTAATACTTTTATTTTCAGGATATTTCAACCAACCGGTACGATAATGGGTAAAATGTAATTCACTAGCAGTATTTAGCACCGTTTGTTGTACTATATCATTGGTATTCCAAACATTGGTGGTCATCATTTTTGGGGCCAAACCGTATTTTTGCATAGCTACAACCGCAGCAGGTAAATCATCTGTAACTCGCTCTGGCAGAATATGACCTTTAGGTCTTACGGTAAGATCAATACCATTGAAACCAATTTCAGCTGCCGCAGCTGCCATCTCATTGTAGTTTAAAAACTGTAATTGTTTTGAAAAGATACTTATGTTAATTTCATCATTTCTTGTTTTATTCGATCGGGATAAAGCAGAATCAAAATTTAATAACGGTATACCACCTAAGGCAGTCGCAGTACGTTTGGTAAACTGGCGCCTAGTACAGGTATTGTTTTTCTCTTTCAAAATCTAGGGTCATTTAATGATTAGTTCAGTGTTTTTATGTTAAAAAATTGTGAGTCTTGCAAATATATGTATTTTTGGTTAACCAAATTGGTTTACCAATATTTAAGTGGTTAGATCATTGTATATAAAGTTTATATCTTAAAATGTTTAATGGATTATAAAATAGAAGTGAAATTATACATAAGAGATTGTATTTTAAATAATTATGAATAGTTAAATAATTCAAATGATAAAAAAGAGTTTGTTTCTAATTGGTTTGTTTGTTTTGTTGACAGTATCTGCTAAAAACAATAGCGTTAAAACATCACTTGTTAAAAACATTGATGAACTAAATACCGCAATAGAAAATGCAAAGCCTGGTGATAAAATTGTCATGGCTAATGGAACTTGGAATGATGTAGAAATAAGATTTAAAGGCAATGGTAACAAACAACACCCCATCACTCTTACAGCCGAAACTGAAGGAAAGGTTATTATTAGTGGAAAATCTGATTTAAAACTTGGCGGTTCTTATCTTGTGGTAAGCGGATTATATTTTACCAATGGTGCTTCACCTTCAAATGCCGTAATTGAATTTGCTATAGATGATATCACTGTTGCCAATCACTCTCGCGTGACCAGTACGGTTATTATAGATTTTAACAAAGCCCAAAGAAATCACACCGATTTATGGGTGTTGTTTAAAGGTCGACATAATGAATTAGATCACTGCTATATTGCAGGGAAGTCTAATCGTGGGCCAACTATACGAATTGATTTAGCTGGAAATAAAAGCATTAAAAACTACCATAAAATTCATAACAATTACTTTGGTCACCGACCACCAAAAGGAGGGCCCAGTGCTGAGACGATACAGCTTGGTAATAGTTTTACCTCCATGGCACCTAGCTATACTTTGGTTGCCAACAACTTTTTTGATCGTTGTAATGGTGAGGTTGAGGTGATTTCAAGTAAAACCAATTTCAATGAATTCAGAAATAACGTTTTTTATAAAAGTGAAGGATCGTTAGTAACAAGACACGGTAATTACTGCATTATAGACGGCAATTATTTCATAGGAGATGATAATTCAGATCAAATAGGCGGAGTGCGACTAATTGGTACAGGACATTGGGTGACGAATAACTATTTCTTTAATTTAAAAGGAAATACTTTTAGAAGTCCACTTGCTGTTATGAACGGTATTCCTAAGTCTCCACTTAATCGATACATACAGGTTACCGATGTGGTAGTCGCTCACAATTCTTGGATTAATTGCACCTCACCTTGGCAATTCGGAGTAGGTTCAAATGTTGATCAAAAAGATATTTTACCTGCATCTGAAATTAGATCAAAAAGACCTATTCGTACCATAGTTGCCAACAATCTGATTTATAATGATGTCAATGAAGAACAACCAATCATAGCACATGATTCACTTGACGGTATTGATTTTAAAAACAATCTTATTAATAAAAAGCCTAGTAGCAATTCTCAATTCATAACAAGAGATTTTTCGCTGGTTGAAGTGGACGAAAATGTACTAATTCCGTCAACTGAATTGTCTGATATTGAACTTTACAATGGTTTTGAATTCGATCTTATTACCAAAGATTTATTTGGTAATTCTAGAGCTGATGGTAATGCAGTGGGTGCTGTTTCAGGTGACTCAGTACAGCAACCGAATCTGATGGATTTGTCGAAATATGGCCCAGAATGGTACCCAGCAAAACTATCTATAGAAATTACAAGCAAAACCTATTCTGCATCATCTACAGCTGCATTAATCAAGATGATTAGTAAAGCGAAGAATGGTGATGTTATTAAGTTAACAGGAAAACGTTATAAGCTGAAAAGCTCTTTAAAGATTGATAAGGAATTAACCATACAATCAGCCAATAGCAGGGATAAAGCTGTTGTTCAATACATGGGGGACGCTAAAACTCCAGCATTTGAAATGAACCCTAAAGGTAAACTAGTACTTAAAGATGTTATACTGAAGGGTGACCAAAGTCAATATGCGTTTGCTAGTCTGAAAAGTAATATGTCAAGTTTGTATAATTTAACTGTGGAGAATTGTGAAATTATAGATTTTGATTATGTGTTGAAAGCCTATAAATATTCTTTCTCTGAACATATAAATTTCGAATCTACGCTGTTTAAGAACTGTGCAAACGGACTAGAGCTTTCTGAAGAAACAGATGACCGTGGTGAATATAATGCAGAAAATATTGTAATTAAAAGTTGTCATTTTGAAGCAATTGCCTCCAATGTTATTGATTATTATCGAGGTGGTTATGATGAGTCAACTGTTGGGGGTAATCTCATAATTGCTAATAGTACTTTCACAAACTGTGGAACCTCGCAAAAAGAGGAGATACTTATCAATACCTATGGTATCATTAATGTAAAATTGATGGATAATAGTTTTGTCGACAACAAGGTAACTTTTGTAGCTAGGCTATGGGGAGCAAAGAATAACAGCCATGCTAATAATAAAATTAAAAACTCAGGAAAGTTAGTCGTAGAGAAGAACTTACCTCTGAAGTTGATGTATTAATGCCGAAAAATTTTCAGTGAAAGATAACACTTCAAAAGGTGGTAATTTGAAAAACTAGAATGCAGTTAGTATATTTTGAATTTCACGTTGAAGATATGATTCTAACGAATCTACTACATTGTTTTATCAGACTTTTTATTTTTAATTAGAACCTTTATTTAGGCCGTTTCCAAAGTACTTTTTCTTCAATTTAACGGTTGTCAGATTGTGATTTTAATCAACCTTTTGTTGCCTAATTAGAAAAATTCCATATGATTTATTGTTAAAAATTTGGTAATGATGTAAATATATGTATTTTTGGTAAACCAAACTGGTTAACCAATTTAATCAATGAAACATTTTCTAAACATTTTATTCTTTTTATTTCTGGTTTTTACTTCTTCATGTGCATATGAAGAACAATCTGAAACCGTAAAAAATGTAGCTGAATTTGAGGAAAGGTTAAGAAATATTCAGCCTGGTGATAGTATAGTACTTGCTAATGGCGTTTGGGTTGATGCAGAGTTGTTGTTTGAAGCTCATGGAACAGCTGATAATCCAATTACGCTTACTGTAGAAGATAAAGGGAAGGTCACATTAGAAGGAGCTTCTAATTTAAGAATTGCAGGTGAGCATTTAATTGTCAAGGGGTTAGTTTTTAAAAATGGATATACCCCTACCAACGCTGTCATCTCTTTTAGAAAAGATCGAGAACATATGGCGTTTAATAGTCGTTTGACCGAATGTGTGATAGATAACTATAACAACCCTGAACGACAGGTTCAAGATTATTGGGTAACTATTTATGGGAAGAACAACCGTATAGATCATAATCACATTGCAGGTAAAAAGAATTTAGGCGTTACTATGATTGTTGGTTTAGATACTAAAGATAGTAGAGCAAACAATCACCAAATTGACCATAACTATTTTGGCCCAAGACCTACATATGGAAATAATGGCGGTGAAACTTTGCGTATTGGTACAAGCCATCATGCTTTAGAAAATTCTAACACCTTAGTTGAATCTAACTATTTTGACAGAACGAATGGAGAACACGAAATTATATCAAATAAGGCTTGCCAAAATACTTTTAAATACAACACCTTTTTCGAATGCACAGGTACATTAACTATGCGACACGGTAATGAAACTTTAGTTGATGGCAATGTTTTTATTGGAAATGGTAAGCCGAGTACCGGAGGGGTTCGAGTAATCAATGAAACCCAAACAGTTATTAATAATTATCACGTGGGCTTAACTGGTTATCGTTTTAGGGGTGCATTTGTAATGATGAATGGCGTTCCAAATTCGCCCCCAAATCGTTATGTGCCAGTGATCGATTCTAAAGTAAACAACAACACCTTCATAAATTGCGATAATATCTTGTTTGGTGCAGGTAGTGACGCCGAACGAAGTCAAGCCCCAAGAAATTCAGAGTTTTCTGAGAATATTGTGTTTAATGAAAGTAAGAAGGATGTTTTTACTATTGATGACGATATTAAAGGCATTAGTTTTAAAGACAATGTTTTAGGAGCTAATTCTGAAACTACGATTGCTAACGGTTTTACTAATGCTGATATAAAGCTTGTTAAAAACGAACAAGGTTTTTTAATTCCGACTTCAGATAAAATAAAAAATCAAGTAAGCATTAGTCCTAATATTGCTACCAAAGAAAATACTGGTACCACATGGTATTCTAAGGAAGATAAAACGGTCGCATTAAATTCGGGAAACATCATACCTGTGGCTGCTGGAATAAATACGCTTTACGAAATAGTAAAAACTTCAGAAGCGGGTGATATTATTGAATTGGAAGCCGGTGGCACTTACCTATTAACAAAAGCAGTAAAAATTAATCATCCCTTAACCTTTAAAACTGTAGGAGAGAAAAAAGCAACTATTCTATTTGAACGAATGATGGCTTTTGAAATTCAAAATGGCGGTAGTTTGTCATTAGAAAATGTCGCATTTGACGGATCAAAATCGCCTGACTACGCAGGTAATTCTGTTATAAGTACGAGCAAAAAATCAATGACTGAAAACTATAAGCTTTTTATCGATAAATGTGATTTTAAGAATATGGTTGTGAATCATTCTTTCGATGTGCTAAGAGTCTCTAAAGGTACATTTGCTGATACCATTAGTATTCAAAATTCAAAATTTAAAACCATCTCAGGCAGTATAGCTGCATTAGATAAAGAAACAGATGATATCGGAGCTTATAATGTAGAGTATTTCATTATGAAGAACAACACTATTAATGAATTACAAGGAGCGGCTTTACGCTTATATAGAGGAGGTAAAGATGAAAGTACCTTCGGACCCTTTTTAGAAATTGAACATAATGTATTTGATCAGGTAGGTTTTGGTAAAAAGAACAAATATGATGCGACCATTTCATTATATGGTGTTCAAGAAATAGATATTAGAAATAATATTTTTATTGATAGTAAAGCAATTAATATGCATTTAGTCGTTGGTGAGCCCATTGTAAAGGTGCTCAATAATGCTTTGAGTAATTCAGAGAAAATACAGGTTACTGGAGATCAGAAATATGTGGTTGAAAACCAATGGCTTTTACCCGCAAACTTTACTGAAGGTTCAGCATATATTTTGCCTGAAAATTCACCCCTTAAAGGAAAAGCTACCGATGGCACCGATTTAGGATTGCTAAACAAGTAAAAATGAAAAGAAAAATTAATTTGATATTAGTTTGTTTGGTAATGATAATGCTTGGCCTGTCTTCAATTCAGGCACAAGATCATCCTAGTTTGATACTTACCAAAAAAGGGGTGCAACAAATTCGAAAAGAACTTGGTTCTATTCCAATTTTTGACAATTCATTGCAAGCAGTTAAAGATGAAATTGATGCTGAAATTGCTTCTGGTATTGATACGCCAATTCCAAAAGATTATTCTGGCGGATATACCCATGATAGACATAAGCGCAACTTTGTTGTACTTCAAAAAGCCGGAGTTTTATATCAAATACTTGATGACGAAAAGTATGCAAAGTATGTAAAAGATATGCTCATGCAATATGAAGAATTGTATAAAACCTTACCCCTGCATCCAAAAACACGATCATATGCAAGAGGTAAGTTGTTTTGGCAATGTTTAAATGATTCGAATTGGTTGGTTTATGTGAGTCAAGCTTATGATTGTGTTTATGATTATTTGACTAAAAAAGAAAGAAATAAACTTGAGAAAAATCTTTTTAGACCATTTGCAGATCATATATCAATTGAAAGTCCTCAGTTTTATCAACGCGTTCATAATCACAGTACTTGGGGAAATGCAGCGGTTGGTATGATTGGCCTTGTCATGAATGATCAAGAATTAATTGATCGTGCATTGTATGGTATTAAAGGAGTGAATTTAGATGTCAATGCTAAAGATGATGATGGTGGTTTTTTAAACAAAGATGGTAAAGCAGGTTTTTTGGCCAATATTGAGGAGCCTTTTTCTCCTGACGGATATTATAATGAAGGTCCTTATTATCAAAGATATGCAATGTATCCTTTTTTGGTTTTTGCAGAAGGCTTACATCATGTAAAACCAGAATTAAAGATTTTCGAATACAAAGATTCAGTTCTTCTAAAATCAATCAATGCCTTACTAAATCTGTCTGATGAAGATGGTGATTTTTTTCCTCTTAATGATGGTCAGAAAGGCATGTCGTATTACAACAGTGCATTGGTGACTGCGGTAGATGTTTCTTATTATTTTGGCGACCATAATCCTGGTCTTTTAAGCATAGCAGCGGAACAAAACAAAGTTTTATTAGATGATTCTGGTTTGGCGGTTGCACTAGGTATTAAAAATGGAAAGGCAGAACCATTTCAAAAGAAATCTATTAATTTATCTGATGGACCTAATGGTAAACAAGGTGGTGTTGGGGTTTTAAGAAAGGATGGAATTGAGCTAGTATTCAAATATGCCTCTCAAGGATCAAGTCATGGGCATTATGATAAATTGTCATATTCACTTTATGAATTGGGTGAGGAAGTATTGCAAGATTATGGCTTGGCTCGTTTTGTAAATATTGAGCAAAAAGGAGGCGGCAACTACTTAAAGGAGAATAAAACTTGGGCAAAACAAACCATAGCTCATAATACGCTTGTTCAAAATGAGCAATCACACTATCAAGGTGTGTATGATATTGGTAGTAAGTACCACCCAGAGCTGTATTTTTTTGATAATTCCAATTCAAGTATACAAGTGGTAAGTGCTAAAGAAACTAATGCTTATCCTGGTACTGAAATGCATCGTACGGTTGCTATTATTAAACAAGATGAACTTGAAAAGCCCTTTGTTTTAGACGTGTTAAAAGTAAAATCTGATAGTACCAATCAATATGATTTGCCCTTTTATTTTATGGGTCAAGTATTAAAAACGAATTTTGAATATAGCCTGCCTAAAACTTTAAAGCCATTGGGTAAAGATAATGGGTACGAACATTTATGGGCTGAGGGTTGTGGAAATTCCGCAGATAAAAACACCAAATTTAGTTGGATGGAAAAGGGTCGGTTTTACACCTTGACCTCTGTGACTACAGAAGATGATGAACTTCAGTTTGTTAGAATAGGCGCTAAGGATCCTGAGTTTAATTTAAGAAGAGAAGCTGGTTTAATAATCCGCAGAAAAGAGGCCACGAACACCACGTTCGTATCAATAATTGAATCACATGGCAACTATAGTCCGGTTACTGAATCGGCCGTTAATTCGAATAGTAGTATTGAAAATATGCAGGTTTTGTTAGATACCGTCGATTACACTGCTATTTCGATAACGACGAAGAGGGGAATAACCAAGCTATTTATTTTAGTAAATAATGCTTCGTCAAAAGATGCAAATCATACTTTGAAAATAGGAGAGACGAACTACACTTGGGTGGGTTCTTATTATTACAAATAAATATTAAAAAGAATAAAAATGAATAGAAATAGCGAAAAGTACGTCATCACAAAAGATATGGAATGGGAGGTACTTGGTGGTGGAGTATCAAGAAAATTCTTAGGTTATGACAATCAAATTATGATGGTTCGTGTAAAATTTGAGAAGGGTGCACTAGGCGCTCCGCATCAACATTTTCACACTCAGGCCACTTATTGCGCTTCAGGAAAATTTGAGTTTGAAATTGACGGAGTAAAACAAATAGTAGAAGCGGGTGATGGGGTATATATTGAACCAAATTTAATGCATAGTGCAGTTTGTTTAGAAGAAGGAGAATTAATAGACACTTTTAGCCCTGTAAGAGAAGATTTCTTAAGCGGCGATGGGGTATCTTATTTTGGTGATAAGAAATAAACCGGCTAGAATGCCTTAAGGTTGAAACGCATTACGCCATGGCATTTACACTTTGGATTTCTTGAAGATGTTGTTCTGGTTTTAATGAAGTTAACTTTTTTTGTAATACCAGATTTATTTGTGGAATAAGTTTAAGGGTATGATGTAATGGTTATGCCAGATGGCATTTAACAACCTAAATAATACAAACCGATGTCTTTATTCTCATTAGGAATAAATTCAATCATAAAATTTACATATGAATTTAAAAGGAAAAGTTGCAATCGTAACAGGGGGAACAAGAGATATTGGAAAAGCAATCTGTATCAGATTAGCCAAAGAAGGAGCAAAGGTAGTTGCCAACTACTATAACAATGAATCTAATGCAAAAGAAACTCTCAAAGAAATCGAGGCTGCAGGTGGGGAAGGAATAATCGTTAAAGGTGATATGACCAAAAAGGTTGATGTTGACCATATGATTAAAGAAACTATTTCAGCTTTTGGTGAATCCATTGATATTGTGGTGAATAACGCAGGTGGTCTTGTTGCGCGAAAATCGATAACTGAAATGGATGAAGCTTTTTTCAATAAGGTAATGTTTTTGAATCTTAATTCTACATTTTTAGTTTCTCAGGCTGCTTTGCCATTTATGGGGTCTGGAGGTTCTATTGTAAATATTGCATCACAAGCTGGTAGAGATGGCGGTGGAGGTGGTTCTTTGGCCTATGCGACATCCAAAGGTGCCGTTATGACTTTTACACGAGGTTTGGCAAAAGAAGTCGGGCCTAGAAATATTAGAGTGAATGCATTGTGCCCCGGAATGATTGCAACCAAGTTTCATGATGATTTCACTGCAGATGAAGTACGTACCAAAGTTGAAGGAATGACACCACTGCGAAGACAAGGAACCGCTGAAGAGATCGCAAATACGGTTGCTTGCTTGGCAAGTGAAGAAACTTCGTTCATGACTGGTGCTAATGTCGACATAAATGGTGGTCTTGCATTTTCTTGAGAAATCAGGTTTAAAGTTGCGAATATCATAATTTCTACAAAGCGTAATTAGGGGTTTTTAAAAAAAACAAATCATAAAATTTGAAATTTGTTTTTCATTAACAAATTATTCACATATATTTGGTAAACCAATTTGGTTATCCATTTTGGTAAACCAATTAGCTCAATATAAACTAACGAACTCTAAATCAAATCATAAAAATATGAAGCTATAAAAATATTGCATTAAGAAAAGATTGGCTTAGGGCCGTTTTAAAAATCAAATTACTTCATATTGATTTGAAGTAATACGTAACATGTCAATACTGCTAGCAACACAAAATAACATAAGCAAAGAATTAAATTTTATTCTATAGTGTTTGTGTAATAGTGGTTTAGGATCTTGAAAGTGAGATTTGTTTCACTTGAATTTCTAAATACCGAATTCAGGTATTATATCTAATAATTGTACTAACTAAATTAAATTACAGATGAATTTCAAAACAAAATTAATATTAACTGCGCTACTGCTTCTCAACGTTTCGTTGTGGGCGCAAGATAGCTACCTTCTATCCGGTACTGTTACGGATGAGGCGAACGTACCAATTCCTGGTGTAAACGTAATTATTGCAAATACAACTACAGGTACTTCAGCCGATTTTGACGGCAATTATTCCATTCAAGTAACCAATGGTGATGTATTGCAATTTTCTTCATTAGGTTTTGCCACGCAATCAATTACAATTGATGGGCAACAAACTTTAAACGTTACACTAGTAGAAGACTCTGCCCAACTAGATGAAGTAGTTGTGGTTGGTTATGGTACCCAAAAAAGAGCGAATATTACGGGTGCTGTAGCGAAAGTAGGTGGTGATGAAGTAGCAGCTATACAGGCAGCTCGTGTAGATGATGCCTTAGCTGGTAAATTACCGGGGGTTTTAATTCAAAACCAAAGTGGTGAGCCAGGTGCTGATCCAAAAATTCAAATTAGAGCTGCTTCTTCTTTATCTGGAGATTCAAATCCTTTAATTGTTGTTGATGGATATCCTATTTCTGGAAGTTTAGCAACGGTAAACCCAAATGACATTCAGAGTTTAGAAGTTCTAAAGGATGCGGCTTCTGCAGCTATTTATGGTTCTCGTGGTGCTAATGGTGTTATTTTAGTAACCACCAAAAAAGGTAGATCAGGTAAAGCAAACTTTAGCTATAATACTTACACAAGCTTTTCGCAGAAATATAGAAAAGATATTGAAATGTTAAAGACGGCATCAGAGTGGGCTGATGAATTACAAACTAGCGCTTATGATTTGTCAGAGGTTGATCCAGGTTTGGCAAATTACAGAATTAATGCCTTAAGAGATGCTCCAGATGTTGTGAGTATGGAAGATTGGTTATTTCAAAACGGTAGCACACAAAGTCATGACCTTAGTGTTAGTGGAGGTAGTGAAGATTTAAAAGCTTTTGCTTCTCTAGGTTACTTAAGTACTGAGGGTATTGTTATAGGCCAAGGATTTGAAAGACTTAATGCTCGTTTAAACGTTGATGCCAACTTAGGCAGCCGAACTCAAGCAGGTGTTAGTTTTAATGGTTTTTATGGTAAGCAAGATATTGTACCTCACGACATGAGAGATTTATTGAGAGCCTATAGTATTTCTCCTATTTATCACACAGATGCTTCCATCGCTTTTGTTCAACAATTAGATGCAAACAGACAGGCGTTGTTTGATGCTACTGGTGGAGCTAACATTCCTGGTGCTTTTGCCGATCCTTTTGATGCTGGATATAGAGGTACAGGAAATATCAATTCTAGTATTTACACGTTACAACCAGGTGACATTGCTCATGACTGGCACTACGGTCGATCGCAAAATGGTATTGGAGGTACTGGTGATTCAGGGCCAGCAGCAAAATTTGACAATGCCCAAAGATATCAGACTACTTACTTTGGTAACGTAAGTTCGTATTTACAGTATTCAATTCTTGATGGTTTAAATTTAAAAACTGTTTTAGGTGGTGATTACAGAGATGTTGAAACATATTACTACCAAGGTACTTTAGCTGATTCAAGAGAACGTAGTAACCAATCAGATTTAGATATTTCAAATATTAATACATCTTCTGTATTGAGTGAAACAACCTTGAATTATGCAAAGGTGATTGGAAAACATGATGTGTCTGCTGTAGCTGGTTTTGAATTTCAAAACACTTACATTCGAGGTATCACCTCAAACGCTACAAACGTTCCAATTGGATTACCATTAAATTATGATCAATTTGATCCTGCAGATGTAATTACGCAAGAGATTGATGAAACACGTTCAAGAAGAAGTGTTTTTGGTAGAGTAAATTACGCCTTTGATGATCGTTATTTAATTTCTGCCTCTATAAGAAGAGATGGTGATTCAAGATTCGGGGCAAATAAGAGATTTGCAACTTTCCCTGCGCTTTCAGTTGGTTGGAATATTCATAATGAATCATTCTTGAAAGACAACGAAACTTTGAGTAGACTAAAACTTAGATTTAGTACTGGTTCATTAGGTACAACGTCATTTTTAGGCTCTTATGATGCATTAAGCCTATTAGGTACTGCACCTACAGCTTATGGAAATGGATTCTTAATTCCAGACAATGTGGCAAATCCTGATTTAACATGGCAGACGAACACAGAAACTAACTATGGTGCTGATTTAGGATTCTTTAATAACCGACTAAGAATTGGAGTTGATTACTATACTTCAGATATTGAGGATATGTTAATTAATCAAAGTGTATCAGAAGTGTTAGGTACTGCTTCTATCGTATTGAACAGAGGTGATGTTGTAAGTTCTGGTCTTGAATTAGAATTAGACGCTAACATTATACAAACAGACGATCTTTCATGGAGCATAAGTGCAAACTTATCTACTGTAGACACAGAGATTACTAGCTTAGGTGATCTTGATGAGTTGCCACGTACAGTATACGGTGGGCCAAGTGGTAGAGGACCAGAATTTAGAAATTATGTTGGTGGAGAAGTTGGTGAAATGTGGGGCTACGCTGTAACAGGTGAGGTTGAAACAATTCATATTGAAGACCCGACAAGAAATATTGGTTTTGGTAGTTCTGAATGGTATGTTGTTGATCAAAACGGTGATGGCGAAATTACCTATGAAGGTGATTACGTAAAATTAGGTTCTGCTACACCAGATTTTTATTGGGGTTTTTCAAGTAATTTGAACTACAAGAATTTTGATCTAGCAATGCAATTTCAAGGCTCTCAAGGTGCCGAAGTTTATAACATTGATCCAATCTATTGGAAATCACAATTCGGAGGTAGACTTCGTGATAGTTTTGATGCTGATGGTGATGGAATTGCTGATGCTACTGGTAGACATTATGTAGAAACTAGAAACGCACATGGTTCTGGTATTCAAGATGCTTCTTATTTAGCTTTGAGAAACTTAACTTTAGGATATACATTTGAATCAGATGTGATCGATAGAGTTGGTTTAAGTTCACTTAGAGTGTACGCTGCAGGATCTAACCTATTGTATATTTTTGGAGACAATTACACCTCATTTAACCCAGAAGGTGTTGAAACTACCAATGGCGGTTATTTAGGCCCAACAACATATGGGTATCAAGAAGGAGCTAGTCCGATAGTAAGAAGTTTTACACTTGGCTTAAATGTTAATTTTTAAAAATAAAAAAATGAAATATATATCTTTAGTATTAGCATCATTGCTATTAGTTACGGCATGTGATAATGATTTGGATCAATTGCCTCCTAAACAAATTGAGGCAAGTAATTTAGCTGATTTTGATGGCGTATTGAATGCAGCCTATCACTATCAAACAGGTACTTCTACACCACTAGCAATTATGGGCGATTTTAGAGCTGATAATATGTTAATGGATGAAGAGCCATACCCCGCTTTTGATCGATTTAATTCAGATTTGGCAGGTGGAGATTTAGTAGAACAATTCTTTAGACCTTTCTACAGTAATTTGTATAAGTCTATTTTAAGTGCAAATAACATAATTAATAACTCCACTGACCCAACTGAAGTAGCAGAAGCGAGATTTTTACGAGGTTTATCATACTTTAAATTGGTAGCTGTATTTGGAGATATTACAGTAAACTTATCAGAATCACCTGATGTATCTGATCAATCTATATTGGCTAGACAACCTGCAGCAGATGTTTATAACAATGTTATTATCCCTGATTTTCAAGCGGCAATTTCTGGATTAGATAATTCTGGATTAGCAGATAGCAGGGCTTCTCAAATTGCAGCTAGAGGATTTCTAGGTAAAGTGTATATGTACAGAGGTGACTATAGTGCTGCTGCAACAGAGCTTGCTGCGGTAATTAGTGCCGCTAGTGGCGCTGGAGTAAGTTTAGAAACTGATTTTGCGAATGTAGTTATTGATGAAAGTTCAGAAATTTTATTTGCTACCGTACGGTCAACATCAATTCCTGATGTATATACCCCAGCTACAGAATTTCCAGGATGGTTTAGTGGTGGTGATACAAAATCACTAACCCCTTTAGATCCAGACTTAACTGCAGCATTCGATGCTGTTGCTGGTGATGTGATTGATGCTGGTGTAGGTGATATAAGAAGAGCTTTAACTATTGACGAGTCAATAAGTGCTGGTATTAAGTACTTAGGCGGGCTTGAACAAGATTTTATAGAATTGCGTTTATCTGACGTTGTTTTAATGTATGCTGAAGCCTTGAATGAAAATGGCTCTGATGCAAACACTGTTCTTGCTTTATTAGATGATATTAGAACTAGAGCTGGGTTAATGAATTTAGATCCCGCAACCATTAATACCACTGCTTTAGTTAGACAGGCAATAGCTGATGAAAGAAGACTTGAATTGGCTTTTGAAGGCCTTAGATGGTTTGATTTGGTTAGAACCGGTACCGTTGACGCAGAAATGGGAGAAGCAGTTAATAGCAACTATTATGTATTTCCAATTCCTAACTCTGAAGTGTTAGCAAGTGGCGGTGTTATTACACAGAATCCAGGGTACTAAATTTTAATGGTCACCACTGTTTGTTGCATAAATGTGCTGAACAGTATTGTAGGTTAAACTATATGACAAGCAGTGGTGATTTTATTGACAGCTGAGGTTAGTAATTATTTAAATTATAGATACAACCTAAGTTTGATTTTATACTATTTGCAGATTCTTAAAGTTAAAATTTTTTCTTGCTTTTTGTAATTATTATTTGATACCATAGTTCTGATTGCTTTATCATTTATTAAAACTATAAGTTTTGAAAAGGTGATTGCAGTATTGATTATTTCATCAGAATTATCTTTTAAGTAAAGAAGTTTTATAGGAGTTGTTCGCTACTTTACTTGTGAGGTTATAAATATTTATTGAATTGACACTTAAATGTTTGTAGTCTAATACTTACAATTTTTACAAAAAATAGCAAGAAATTGTTTGAGTTAGTTTTTTGATTTAAATTCACTAGTCTAGTATTGATCAGTGAATTTTATTAAAATGATCAGATCAGTACTCTTTCAAATAAAAATTTTAATTGGGAATGCTTTTTTTGATTGTTAATATTTTTTATAGATTTAACAATCCAATCTGGTTAACCAATTTTGAAATGTAGAATGAACCTATGAAATTAGAAATCCTCACAAGAAACGAAAACCAAACAGTACAAAACGAAATTATTACCAAGATTCGTGATTTAATTGTTTACAAAAATCTTGAGCCTGGTGATAAACTTCCTGCGGAAAGGGTGTTGTCAGATAAATTTGGTGTTAGCAGAAGTAATGTTCGTGAGGCCATTCGTAAGCTTGAATTTTATGGAATTTTAGCAAGTAAACCACAAAGTGGAACTTTTGTAGCTGATATCGGTCAAATTGCAATGAATGGCATGATGGAAGATATTCTAAGTTTAGAAGAACCTGATTTCAAATCGTTAGTAGAAACTCGAATATTGCTTGAACTTAAAACAGTTAGACTAGCAGCACAAAGAAGAACTGAAGCTGATTTAATTCGACTTAAAGCTGCTCTTGATGCCTATAGCGAGAAGGTAAATAATCAAGAAGATGCTGTTCAAGAAGATCTATTATTTCATTTGGCAATTGCTAAAGCTAGTGGTAACAGTAGCATGAATACTTTTATGTTGATAATAACGCCAGAAATTATCACCAATTTTGAGAAATATCATGTTTGTGATAAAGATTTAGCAATTACCGGTATTCAAGAACATCAAGATATTTTTGATGCCATAAAGCAGCAAAACCCTCAACTTGCAAAAGATAAAATGAAAGTACATTTTAAAACTTTGTATCAATATTGTTATAATATTTAAGCGTAATAATCAATTTATTACGAGGTAGTGAAATATTCACTAGTGAAAAAAATCAGCAGATTGTCGACTCTTTGATTTTTTCTAAAGTTCGCTATTTGTTGTGATTATTTCAAATTTGCATTAAACCCAGTCAGCTTGTTGTACGTTGTAGTAAACCATGTGTGTACTGGGTTTTTTATTGTCTAATGTTGGTATATTTTGAAAGTGATTAATTTCTAAAGTACAAATTCGTATGAAAGTAAAAGGATTAAGATGGTGGATAATTGCTTTGATATTTTTAGCAACTGTTATCAATTATATAGATAGAA
>CANMAW010000012.1 GCA_947495915.1 Maribacter algarum (ex Lu et al. 2025) (nom. illeg.)
TGTTTGTCTTGTTTTTCCATAGATTACTAAAAATGTTTGTTTTTTTAGTCAACCTATTTCAGGACGATGCATTTTTTCAGCTTGCAGATAACGGTCTTGTGTATGAGTAGTAGCGAATTAATAATCACTACTTTTTCGGAAAGTAATTTACAAAATAAAAAGTAATAGCGATTTGAATTATTACTCAAATCGCTATTACTTATACACGTTGTTAGCAAACGTTATTTTAATTGATTTTAAACAACTATCTCAGATTTATGTAAACTAACTACAGTTAAAACTGCAATCCCATTAATCCAATAATAATAGGCATCTATTCCTTCGAACGAAAAAGCAAAAGGTGCAATAATAAATACAATTGCGACTATAAAGTCTACTACTAGATGCATTTTATAAGAAATTACTTTAAGAACTCCCAAATGATGGTCTGTTAGCAATGTTAAAATAAAAGCTGCAATTCCTGTTGCTACCGAAAGTTGTAAAGCTAAAGGATTTGAATCTCCTAATCCGATAAGAAAGGGAAGTACTATCAATGCAATAGCAACTGGATAATCTAAAAATGCGTGAATTCTCTTGGTTACAAATTTCATAACTCTATTTTTTAATTATGAGTTTTACTTAAGTTTTTCCAATTCTTATCTGCAACACCTTTTAATTTGCTATGATTATTTTCTGCCAACCATAATTGTTTTGCATCAAGTTCCACATTGTTTAAATACAGATAGTATTTTCCATCTTCTACAATAAATTTATTTGGGTCAACTCTAAATTTTGCTCCTGCATAACAACCAAACGCACAAAATCCGCCATATTGAGGAAGGTATTTTCCAGGGTTTTTGTCAAACGTAGTTTTTTGTTCTGCTGATGTGAAATAGTATACTACTTTGTTATGTTCAGATTTATATGTTTTGTTTCCTTTTTGAGCTAATCCCAAATCTAAGTATGAAACAGGACTGTAGCCTTGTAATGCTATATTACTATTATCAATATTATTCGCCATTTTATCTTGAGCTAATACTACTGAACTCATTATTAGAGCTAATCCTAAAATTGTTGTTTTAATTAAATTTTTCATTTTATTATATTTTAAATTGTTATTTATTCTAATTATTCTGCGTTGAAGTATTCTTCTTGAATTACTTTGCCTTCATCATTCCAAATTCTACGAATGATTTCGTGCCAGTAAATTTTACTACCATCTTTCATATCGAAATCGAATGTAAATTCTGATGCTGATACATTTCCATCTACAATAGAATGATGATGTGTAATGCCATTTACTTTTGCAATTGCACCAGCAAAGCCTTCCATTTTTGCAATCATTTCTATTTTGCCTTTGGTTCCTCCATTTCCGTAATCTGAAGTATTAGCATTGTCTGCAAAGAATTCTTTTACGGCATCAACGATTGCTCCTTGTGAAACTATCGCATCCATTTTTTGTACTTGTTCTTTAATATTCATCTTTATTGTTTTTATGATTATACAATGCAAAGATGCGCGAGAAATGAAGTTAAAATGCTACAAAAAAAGGACTAAGAATTGTACTTTTTTAATTTGAATTCTGTTGGACTTAATTTTGAATAATGTTTAAAGAATCTCGAAAAATGATTTGGTTCTTCAAATCCTAGTTGTCCAGAAATTGATGCAATGGTTTGTCCTTCGAGTATCATTAATTTAGCAGAGTTGATTAATTCTAATCGTATTAATTGACCTAAAGAAGTGTTCATTTTAGCTCGAACTTTATTAGATAATGCCTTTATAGAAAGGTTCATTTCATTAGCGTAAAACTCAAGAGACCTTTCTTGTGTGTGATATTTTTTTAGAAGTTCTAAAATATCTTGTGAGAATAAATCTCTATTTTCAAAATCGAAATTTTGTCTAAACTGTTTCGGCGTTTGTCCAATTGATTTTTTAAAAACTCTATTGAAATAAGCGTCATCTTTATACCCTAAATCATAAGAGATTTCTTGAATGTTTTTATTAGTGAATGCTACTTCTTTAAGGCTTTCTTGAAGTCTTTTAGATGTTATTAAGTTTTTGACAGATAAACCTATTTTATTTTTAATTAGTGCTTGAGCATTATATCCTCTGTCGTTAATTAAATTGACTAAATCAATACTTGTTAATTTATTTGAATATTCTTTATCAATGATTTCTTTAGTATCAAAAATAACTTGGTATTCTTCTTTATTGGCTTTAAAAGGATTTTGCCAAAACCATTGTTTAGATGATACATCAATTATATCAGCAGAATTATTAGTTAAGGCTGTTTCAGATAGGAACGATTTACATTCCTCACATTCTAATAAGTCAATGTAACCTAAAGATATTAAGTGTTTGAATAATACTCTTACATCATTATTATAAAATTTACGGTCATTTGAGAATTCTATTCGTCTAACTGTAAAGTCATCTGACAAGAATTTAATGTATTGTCCTTTTTCTAGAAAAATTGCTTTTTCTTGCCAATCAAAATAGTTCTTAAAATCAACCTGAATGCTTCCTTTTCCTGAAAGAATATGAATAAGAGTATGACTTTCTATAAAGTATACTTTATTAATTTCTGGTGAAAATTTTTCAACTTTTTGCATTCAGTTGGGTAATGTTTGCTAACGGTCTCGGCTATGGCAATTAGGGCAGGTGATAGGTACAGACCTTTCCGTTTAAGCACTTAGCCAAAGCTTTTGTATTTTGTTTTTATCTTATTTCTCTAAAAGCCAAATCAAAAGATTTGGCGGATTTAATAAATAAACCCATGCCTTTCGTTATATCGCATGCCGCCCTATTTGCTATAGGCATTGTTATCTTTAAGTGCTTTTTAGACGACCTTAAATTCCGCGTCGTTCATTTGCACGCTGAACTTAATGTTCGCTTTTAGAGCGTTGAAAACTTTTAAAATCGTTTCGATAGTTACGTTTTTCGCACTCCGCTCTAATTTAGAGATTTGGGATTTTTGAACCCCGATTAATTCTCCTAGTTGTTCTTGGGTCAATTTCCGTTCTTTTCGGACCGACTTTATCATTTCTCCAAGAACTTCCATTCGCAAATCGAACTCGTACTTGTCTCTTTCATCAGTCCCGATTTTTCCAATATCCTTGTCCTTCATCTGGTCAAGGGTCATCATCTTCATTTTTTTCTTTTTTGTTTCCATAACCTTTTGTTTTTATTGCTCGAAATATTCTTTGCGAATCTGTTTTGCTTTCTCAATTTCAGCTTTAGGAACCTTGTCAGTTTTTTTGACAATTCCATGCGTAGAAATCACAAGTGTTTCGGTTTTTCCAGTCCTGTCCCAGAATGCGAAAAGTCGGTATTGAAGTCCACCATATTTAGTCCTGAATTCCCAAATATCGTCAGTCAATTTTTTGAACAATTTTGGGTCGAGCCCTAGTTTGGCTTTGTCCAGATTATAGTAAATTTTAGCTTTTGCTTTCTTGTCGACTTTTGTCATAAAGTCAATGGCTTGTTCAAGAAAAACAACTTCAAATCTTTTCTCCATTCGGTTTATGTGTCCATTTATTAGACAAATATAAGCAAAAAAGTTGAATTATATGGAAACTTTTGAAATTTGACCAGCATTAAAGATAACGTTTGGTATAAGAATAGTAGCGGATCTAAAGGTACTTACCTTTCAGGTTATTACTAATCTTTGAACAAAGATATTCACTTTGAATTTAGCACTGAAACCGCTATTATTTTTATACAGTGTTAGGTTTTCGTTATTTTTTTATTCTCTTAATTCTTTCATATCAATTATTAAAGTTTCAATTTTATTTCCAATTTTATTATTAAACTTTAAATAAATTCTATATAAACCAAATGCAATTAGCAAAGCAATTGGAATTAATAAAAATATATAGGGTTTTGATAAGTTAATATCTATTCCAAAAATTTGACTTAAGGTTTTATCTTGATTATTATAATAAGTATAAACTAACATTGGGAATAAAATTAATGGAACACTCAATAGTGTATTTCTTTCATTAATACGGGTGATTTTTTTAATCTTTTTATTAATTTCTATGAGGTATTCGTAGCAACTACTATTATACTTTGTGTCTTTTAAATCTTTTAATTGTTTTTTACTAATGATATACCAAACTGAATTTATTAACAATATTAGGATTCCCCATATGATATGATTACCTGCAAGCGTACTAAAAATTGCAATAGCAAAACCCAATATTATTACTGTAAATAACTCTGTTTTCAGATTATTAATAAGTCTATCTACCAAATTTATAGATTTTTGATTATAGAGTGCATTAATTTTAGGTGCTTTAAGTTCTTTATTATTCATAAATCCACCTTTCCAAATTTGTTCTATTGATTTTTCCATTTTAATTGTTTTTTTTAGTTAAAATTATTTTTAATCGTTCTTTTATTCTCTTAATTTTCACTCCAATATTATTAGTATTTGTCCCAATTATTTTTGCAATTTCTTTATATGGTCGTTCTTCTAAATACAGCAGTATAATGGCCCTGTCAATTTCAGACAATTGTTTAATTCCATTGTAAAGTTGCCGCAAGTCTTCATCTAAAAACACTTGGTTGCCTTGGATCAGATTGGCTGGTAAAGCGTCCGAAATAAAATATTGTTCATTCCTTTTTTTATCTTTTTTTAGAAGAGTTAGGCATACATTCAATGACAATCGATAAATCCAAGTTGACCATTCAGAATTACCATTAAAGTTTTTTCTGCTTCGCCATATCTGTAAACATACTTCTTGATAATAATCTTCAAAATCCTCTTGTGAATTGCTATATGCTCTGCAAATCTTAATGATTATTCCAGAATATGGCAATATTGATGTGGTGTAAAATTCGTTGCTCACGTTTCTTTTTACTTATTTAGTGGTTGAATTTAAAGGTTATTACACCTTGGTAAGAAAAAAATAAAATTTAGTTGGTTATTAGTGACTGACCTTATGGTAAGAACAAATGTTTGTTTTTTGGTCTTTTTAATGAAACCTAACGGTTGAGCTATGAACAGTACGGGAGCAAACTAGCGTTTGCTTTCCGCCACGCACTTAGCGAAATCTTTTTGTTTTGTTTTTTCTTTGTCCCATTAAAAAGCAAAATCCAAAAGATTTTGCGGACTTCATAAAAATACGCAAACCATTCGATTAAGCCAGAAGCCCGTATTGTTTATAGGTTTTGTTGTGCAACGTTTTATTTCAGAATTCTGTTTTTTCGCAAAACTTTTTCAGGCGACATTTTGTAAATTTTTTGCCATGAATCCTTTCCATTTCTTCGCACAAATTCTTCTACTATTCGGAATCCGATGTAGTACCCAATTGCTCCAGGGTACTTTTCCGAGAACTGATATCCTCTATCTGCGAAACTGCTGCTTATTTTTTCGTCATTAGATTTGTAATGTTTTTTTAATAATTTAATAAGCTCTTCTTCGCTTTGTATACAAGTTTTGTATTCTAATTCCGAATAATACAATTCATCAGCTATTGTAGTTTTACCATTATGAAATAAATGCCCCACATAGCATGCAAATCCTTCATCCAAGATTCTGTAAAGTACAGCATTCTCATCTTGCGTATTATTGTTTGAATAGATTTGATGATTTATTTCATGTGGAAAGAAAGCTGCGATTTCTTCAAGGCTATTATTCGATGCGTGTGCCAAATCTATTAGCATAGTCCCGTCGCTAAAACCACCTAAATTTGTCCATTTCGGTCCAAAGAAAATATACCATTTTCCCCTTGATTCTTGTTTAGTAAATGCCTGCATTGAATCTACAGTCTTAAAAAAATATTTGTTTAGTTTCTTTAAATTAATATTTTCCGCTTTTTTATTGTAGCTCGGAAGCTCCTTAAAAGCTATATTATTGAGCCAATCTGTAAAATCTGATTCATCACCTAAATAACCACTCCATAAGTACTGGTATGGTTTGTAAATGGAGTCAATCAGTATTGAACTCCTTTTTTCAATTGACTCATTCTCAAACTTATTCATTAATCGAATTTGAATTTGAGATAGGTCTATGATTTCGATTCCATTAGCTTCATTATTCTGACCATAGATAGCAACATTCAAACTGAAAACTATTAAAAATGTTAGTTTGATTATTCTACTCATTGGTTTTGTTAAATGTTGCACAACGGTTTGTATATGGAAAGTAGTGGATTTTAAGCACTAAATTTTCGGTTTATAACTAACTTTTATTTTAGTATTAATCTTTCGTTTAAGCACAAGAACCGCTATTTTTTATATACGTTGTTAGCTACTTTTAATTTCATCAACTATATGATTACATTTTGTTGAATTTTTGAATAATGTTCCTAAAATATTTTCAGGATAGTGTTCAATTAATTTTCTTTCTACCTTATCAATATTCATTATTGTTGTTCTTTTTACTTCATCTATATTCGGATTGAAGTCTATTTGAGTCAATTCTTCTGTTATATTTAAATCATTAAAAGTCAATTGTGATATTATTCTATTACCATGTACCAACATTCCATATTTTCGACCACTCCTTTTAGGTAGTAATCTAGTTTGTTCATAAAGCGTGGTTTCAATAATTCTATTAACCTGTACACAGTTATAGACATAAATACCTTGGATAGAACCATTAAATAATTCTTTATAAATTCCTTTTTCTAAATTTTCGTAGAATTTACCTATACCTCTTTTGACTTGGACAACTAACGAAGTTTTATTTTTGGCACAAGCCAAAGAAACAGTTGCTTCATTTAGGTCAAAGGAGTTGTCTGAAATTCTAAATGATTCAGACCTCATAATTGAATAATCAATATTTTCTATTAATAATTCTGTTTTTATTCTAAGTTGTTCGGGATCTTGAGATACAAAGTCTCTATTTTCTATTCTATTTTGCCTGTTATTTGTCTTTGTCACTTCTTCTCCAAATTTTTCAGGAGTTTCATTTAGAGAAATAACTCTTAAATGGACTTTTACTTCTTCTAAATTATTATCTGTTTGTTTAGATAAAAACTTACCAATTGTACTTACAGTTTGAGCTCCATTAACAATAGCTATATTTTTAAGGCTAAATGATCCTAAATCTCTAGTAGATCCACCTAATTTAGATTTATTTACAGAATCACAAATGATAGTTATACCATTATTGAAATACCAAAAAAGGTTAGGGTTTTCTTTAAGTGTTTCTTCTATCTCTTCATTTACTTCTGTTACTCCCAATACTTGACGGATATTTTTTTCAAATAATCTTGTCTCATAAGATTCCCACCAAGAAGCGATTTCTTCACCTGAAATCATTCCGTAAAATGCTTTGTGTGGATCATTTATCATACCCCATTGTGTTAATCCAATTTCTAGGTCTATAGGTTCATTTCCAGAGCTTTTAGCTAGTGAACTAAAAACTTTACCTTGATATAATCTTTTGAAACTTACAATTTGTTCTTGAGTTTCATCTCCAGTATCATTCATTTCTTCCAAAAGATCATCTATATGCCTACTTGAATGAATTGCTAAGTTTTTTGAGGTATGTGTGTCAATAAATAAAATTTCGTATTTGGTATCAAACTCCTCGAGAGCTTTTTGGATTAAGATTTTTTTGTTTTTTATTTTTTTATTGAATCGTTCGAAATCCGTATTGAATAAGTCTCTAATTCCTGTGCAAAATTTTAATACACCTGCACTGTCAGGTTCACCAGTTCCATTATTACTCCATTTTGATTGAAGAATAATCATTTTTTTATTTAAAGGACTGTAGTGTATTGCATCTATACCATTATCATCACCGCCGTCAACGATGGATTTAGCAGCTTCTTCTATTGAACAATCTGAATTAGTGTAAATTCCATATGCAGCTAGACATCTTGTTAATATTTTATTATCTCGATCATTGTCGTTTGCTCCGATGTCTGTAAAATCAATATGAGCTTCAAATAATTCTCTTATTTTTTTTCCAATTTGTTTTATATGTATTCCACTCATAGTTTTTTTGGTAATTGTAGCTAACGGTCTTGTGTATGAAACGTAGCGTGTAAAAGACATTAACTTTTCGGATTAACACAGAGCCAAATTTTTATATTTTGTTTTAAATTTTCTCTTTTTAAAAGCCAAATTAAAAATTTGGCGGACTTTCTAAATATACACAAACCTTTCGGTTTAGCACTTATTAGCTATGTTTTATACACCTTGTTGCCACACGTTTATATTTATACCGTAACAAATACACTTTTCGTATTCAGGATATTTTTTCAGTTCAGGATGTTTAAATTCTCCTATTATTTCCATTCCAATTTTTTTCATCACGTTTTCTGATTTGGAATTTTTCTTCGTACATGTTGAGATGATATTTTCTAAATTCAGTTCGTTAAACGCAAATTCAAGACATTTTTTAGCTCCTTCAGTAGCGTAACCTTTTCCCCAAGCACTTTTTTTTAACCTCCAACCAATATCCACAGCTGGGGTAAATTCAGTTCGATATTCTTGATAAGCTAAACCGATAAAACCAACAAATTCATTATTCGTCAGTATTTCAGTTGCGAAATAAGTGTGTTTGTGTTTTTTGTAATGAAGTTTCAGTTTCTTGAATAATTCTTTATTTTCTTCTTTTGTCAAGATTTTTGGAAAATGCTTCATTACTTCAACATCCGAATTCATTATTTCCAATTCTTTCAAATCGTTTTCCGTCCAATTACGAAATCCGAGTCTTTCAGATTTAAAAATGTATTCTTTTTTCAATTTTAGCGTGATTTTTTCAAATGTTTGGCAACGGTCTCGGCTATGATTAGTACGGGAATAAAAGTGGGCTTTTGTTTCCGTTTAAGCGATTAGCCGAATCTTTTTGTTTGTTTTTATTTTTCTATTTAAAAAGCCAAATCCAAAAGATTTGGCGGACACTCTAAATACACCCAAACTTAACATTAAGCACCAAAACCCGTATTAATTATAGGCATTGTTGTGAGCAGTTTTTTAGTACAGGTCGTTTTCTATTCTAAACCGAAAATCTCCGACATATTCTCCAAATTCGTATTTTTCACGTAAATAGTCCTTAAATAAACTGTCCTGATTTTCATTAAATGAAAAAGTTCCGTTGTTGAGTTTTTCTTTAATTAAGTTCTGTAATTCTTTAGCTTTGGCCATATTGGTTTCAAGTTTGTTTATTGATGGATTTTCCAAACGTTGAACCAAAGACTTAAGATAGAAAAGATTTACGTCAATATTATTCTTATCCATCTCGTATGCCTTTTCCGCATAAACTCTTGCCGATTCGTTATCGTTAATTCCTTTTGCTTTTTGAGCCTCTCCAATCCAGTATTCTGGGCTAGAAAAATTATTGTCATTCATTTTAATAAGTTTTACGGTTATTTATTCTCTGGGTATTCTGAAAGGTAAATTTCCATTCCAATTTCGGCGAGAATATTAATCATTTTTGAATTTATTATCCCACCACCTCCAGTAGCGTCTTTTCGAATGTCAAATCCAATATCCGCTACGTATTTTCCTTTTTTTAGTTTAGTTCCATCTTTTTCCAACCATTGCTGAAGTTCATTGATTTGAGTTGGTAAATCCCAAATATTTGCAGATAGGTATTTAATTCTATCATTGTTTACCTCATTATAAATGGAAATTGGCATTTTTATTCGATTAGATATAGGTTATTTTTAAATTGCTCACAACGGTCGGGCTATGATTAGTGCGGCGCAGAAATCCGACGGATTTCCAGCTACGCGCTAAGCAAAAGCTTTTGGTTTTGTTTTTTCTTTTTTTTGTCCAAAGCAAAATCCCAAAGATTTTGCGACTTCATAAATATACACAGACCTTGGCTTAAAGACCAAAGTCCGTATTAATTATAGGCATTGTTATCTTCTGTAGCGACCCGTAGGAGTAAGCACGACCCTTTACGTTTCCGTTTTTTCTCCGACCGAGTAAAGTCCGTTTGCGCAAACTAGCTAAAAGTCCATGAGTTTTTTGTTCGGATTTGAATTTTGCAAAACACTTTCAATAAAAATCTTGTTCTTTTTGGAAATTTGTTTTGCCCAGATATGAAAATCTAATTTTTAAGGTTCTAAGGTTCTAAGGTTCTAAGGTTCTAAGGTTCTAAGGTTGCATTTAAATAATAGCTGATATCCTTAGTGAATCTTTCCTGTAATTCGGGAAAATTACTCAATCTATAATATTTATGAGGGTTCCAATCATCTTCCAATTGAAAAAAGGTTATAAGTGAAAGGCTACCGTCTGAATTGTACTCAGCCTCGAAGACTTCTTCATCATTTATGACTGGTGCAGTCCCATAATAGTACTTTGTCGTTTCCTTAAAAATGGGTTCATTTGAATTTATATCGATTTTTTGCACGCAAATTAAATTGTCATAAGAATCGTACAATGATTTAAATTTTCTGAAAAGCTTACCATCTTGGTAATGTCTACTATCTTGAACGTAAAAGTCAGATAATGGTTGTTTTGGACTCAAAATGTCAACATAAGATTTAGCCAAAGGGGTTAAACTTTCAACCACATTCATTTCATTTTCCTCTTCGGATAGATACCAGTCAATTGAATGTAAAACTGAATTATGGTAAAAATAATTTTTTTTCAAACTACCATTTTCGATAAACTCCTTATCGTAATTACCTAAACCAACGGATTGTTCTTCAGAGATAACTTTTCCATGATATTTAAATCGTATTTCCAATTATTTGAATTTTTTTTCTATTAGAACTTTCTTTTTGGAGCTATTGAAGATAACGGTCTCGGCTAAGCGTAGTGCGGGGACAAGGAAACTTTTGGTTTCCGGCTGCGCACGAAGCTAAAGCTTATTGTTTAGTTTTATTTTTTCTTGTCCAAAGCTAAATCCATAAGATTTAGCGACATTATAAATATACATAGACCTTTCGGTTTAGCCCAAAACGCCGCATTACGTTTAGGCATTGTTGTAGTGCGTTTTTTTACCACTTATCTTCTTTCTCTACTCCGGTAAAGTTCGAGACTTTTTGGAAAGTAAAGTCCATAATTTTTGATGGTTTATTCAGAAAACTGCTTTTAAATTCAGTATTCCGTTTCTTTAAAGCATACAATTCAATGTCCGTGGTTTCTCCCTCTTCGGATAAAGCATCTTTATATTTTTGAACGAACTTGATGTTTTTTATGGTTACTCGATAACGTTTTTCTTTGAATTCTATCAATGCGAATGCCTTTATATAACTCCTAGAAACATACATTGGAGTTGACATTTCCGATACTCCAAATCCCTTAAAGTCCATGGAGAGTTGGTTAATTTCTGCCGTCAAACTTTCTCCGTTTTCCGAAATATTTTCAAACTGTCCTGAACTTTTAATTTGTCCAATCAACTGTTCTTTTGTCAAGTCCGTTCCATGGACTTTTTGCCATAATACTTGGCCATTTTTTATCTCAAAATTGTCCGTTTCTGAAAGTGTAGAACCGACTAGAAATGTCGAACAAAGGAAAAGAATAATTGATTTCATAAATGTTTTGTCTTGTCCTGAAATAGGTTGACCTTTTTTGTGATGATTAAAAGGATAATAATTCCAGATTATTTTTATTTTT
>CANMAW010000013.1 GCA_947495915.1 Maribacter algarum (ex Lu et al. 2025) (nom. illeg.)
TTTTTGATTGTTAGTACTTAAATTATTTAAAGATTAACGATGAAGAGTTTGATCCTGGCTCAGGATGAACGCTAGCGGCAGGCCTAACACATGCAAGTCGAGGGGTAACAGAGAGGAGCTTGCTTCTTTGCTGACGACCGGCGCACGGGTGCGCACCGCGTATGGAACCTACCTTTTACAGGGGGATAGCCCAGGGAAACTTGGATTAATACCCCGTAGTACCTTTTGTAGCATTGCAAGATGGTTAAAGACTTCGGTCGGTAAAAGATGGCCATGCGTCCCATTAGTTAGTTGGTGAGGTAACGGCTTACCAAGACCGCGATGGGTAGGGGCCCTGAGAGGGGGATCCCCCACACTGGTACTGAGACACGGACCAGACTCCTACGGGAGGCAGCAGTGAGGAATATTGGACAATGGAGGCGACTCTGATCCAGCCATGCCGCGTGCAGGAAGAATGCCCTATGGGTAGTAAACTGCTTTTATACAGGAAGAAAAAAGAGTACGTGTACTCTACTGACGGTACTGTAAGAATAAGGACCGGCTAACTCCGTGCCAGCAGCCGCGGTAATACGGAGGGTCCGAGCGTTATCCGGAATTATTGGGTTTAAAGGGTCCGTAGGCGGGCTGATAAGTCAGAGGTGAAAGTTTGCAGCTCAACTGTAAAATTGCCTTTGATACTGTTGGTCTTGAGTTATAGTGAAGTTGCCGGAATATGTAGTGTAGCGGTGAAATGCATAGATATTACATAGAACACCGATTGCGAAGGCAGGTGACTAACTATATACTGACGCTGATGGACGAAAGCGTGGGGAGCGAACAGGATTAGATACCCTGGTAGTCCACGCCGTAAACGATGGATACTAGCTGTCCGGTGTCTTGAACACTGGGCGGCCAAGCGAAAGTGATAAGTATCCCACCTGGGGAGTACGTTCGCAAGAATGAAACTCAAAGGAATTGACGGGGGCCCGCACAAGCGGTGGAGCATGTGGTTTAATTCGATGATACGCGAGGAACCTTACCAGGGCTTAAATGCATATTGACAGGTCTAGAGATAGACTTTCCTTCGGGCAATTTGCAAGGTGCTGCATGGTTGTCGTCAGCTCGTGCCGTGAGGTGTCAGGTTAAGTCCTATAACGAGCGCAACCCCTGCCGTTAGTTGCCAGCATGTTAAGATGGGGACTCTAACGGGACTGCCGGTGCAAACCGTGAGGAAGGTGGGGATGACGTCAAATCATCACGGCCCTTACGTCCTGGGCCACACACGTGCTACAATGGTAGGTACAGAGAGCAGCCATGTCGCAAGGCAGAGCGAATCTATAAAACCTATCACAGTTCGGATCGGAGTCTGCAACTCGACTCCGTGAAGCTGGAATCGCTAGTAATCGGATATCAGCCATGATCCGGTGAATACGTTCCCGGGCCTTGTACACACCGCCCGTCAAGCCATGGAAGCCGGGAGTGCCTGAAGTCCGTCACCGTAAGGAGCGGCCTAGGGCAAGATCGGTAACTAGGGCTAAGTCGTAACAAGGTAGCCGTACCGGAAGGTGCGGCTGGAACACCTCCTTTCTAGAGACGACAATTAAATAGATTATCAGTTCCGTTTGATCGATTTTAAAACAACAGATTCTTAAAGTTTATAAAAAGCGCAAAAAAGTCTTTACAATTATGATATATAAAGTAATCTCTACTTGAATTTATGTTTAAGTAGAAGCTACAGTCCCGTAGCTCAGCTGGTTAGAGCGCTACACTGATAATGTAGAGGTCGGCAGTTCGAGTCTGCCCGGGACTACAAAAATGGAGTTGCCATTGGTAACATACGTTCATTGATTGAAATATTGAAGGAAATTCTAGAAGTTGGGAAACCAGTTTGCAGTACACAGTATGCGGTACGCAGTACAGTATAGGCTGATTACTGTTTACGGAGCACTAACTACTGATAAATGGGGGATTAGCTCAGCTGGCTAGAGCGCCTGCCTTGCACGCAGGAGGTCATCGGTTCGACTCCGATATTCTCCACCAGGCAATGCCTAGAGATATTTTTATTTCCAAGTATTGTGTTGAGTATGATGGGTTTTAATTGCCTGTCGTGGCTCACGACAACGTTCATTGACATATTGGGACAGATTTATATGATTCGCACGAATCGTATAAGTTTGAGAAAATTAAAGTTTTATATAGTAAAATAAGACACGAATTTTTTAATCCTGGATTAATTTTCAGGATAAAGAGTAAAGAGTATAGAGTATTATCAAATACAGCAAATTTGAAGGTTTGGCGACAAGCTGGAAAAGGGCGTATGGGGAATGCCTAGGCTCTCAGAGGCGATGAAGGACGTGATAAGCTGCGAAAAGCTGCGGGGATCAGCACACATGATATGATCCGCAGATATCCGAATGGGGCAACCCGGCATGTTGAAGACATGTCATCTCGCAAGAGAAGCAAACCCGGTGAACTGAAACATCTAAGTAGCCGGAGGAGGAGAAAACAAAAGTGATTCCGATAGTAGCGGCGAGCGAAATTGGATTAGTCCAAACCAGTATTGTTTCGGCAATGCTGGGGTTGTAGGACCACGACATTCGATGAGTAATGAACTAGAACGCTTTGGAAAGAGCGGCCATAGACGGTGATAGCCCGGTATAGGTAAAGATCTTTTAGATAGTGGTATCCTGAGTAGTGCGGGGCACGTGAAACCTTGTATGAAACCGGCGGGACCATCCGCCAAGACTAAATACTCCTGAGAGACCGATAGTGAACCAGTACCGTGAGGGAAAGGTGAAAAGAACCCTGAATAAGGGAGTGAAATAGATCCTGAAACCATACGCTTACAAGCGGTCGGAGCCCTTCGGGGTGACGGCGTGCCTTTTGCATAATGAGCCTACGAGTTACTTTTACTAGCAAGGTTAAGTTCTTCAGGAACGGAGCCGTAGCGAAAGCGAGTCTGAATAGGGCGATATAGTTAGTAGTAGTAGACGCGAAACCGTGCGATCTACCCATGGGCAGGTTGAAGCTGTGGTAACACATAGTGGAGGACCGAACCCGTTGACGTTGAAAAGTCTTGGGATGACCTGTGGGTAGGGGTGAAAGGCCAATCAAGCTCGGAAATAGCTCGTACTCCCCGAAATGCATTTAGGTGCAGCGTGTAGATAGTTTTATAGAGGTAGAGCTACTGATTGGATGCGGGGGCTTCACCGCCTACCAATTCCTGACAAACTCCGAATGCTATAAAATGTTTCTGCGCAGTGAGGGCATGGGTGCTAAGGTCCATGTCCGAGAGGGAAAGAACCCGGACCATCAGCTAAGGTCCCCAAGTGTGTGCTAAGTTGACAAAACGCGGTGGAATTGCATTGACAGCCAGGATGTTGGCTTGGAAGCAGCCATTCATTTAAAGAGTGCGTAACAGCTCACTGGTCGAGCGATTCCGCATGGATAATGATCGGGCATAAGCACACCACCGAAGCTATGGCTTTACGTAAGTAAGGGGTAGGGGAGCATTGTAGTGCCGTTGAAGGTGTACCTGCGAGGGATGCTGGAGGAGCTACAAACGAAAATGTAGGCATAAGTAACGATAATGTGGGCGAGAAACCCACACGCCGAAAGACCAAGGTTTCCCCAGCTATGCTAATCAGCTGGGGGTCAGTCGGGACCTAACGCGTACCCGAAAGGGGAAGTGGATGGACAAGCAGTTAATATTCTGCTACCTGCTCACGCTAAAAGTGACGGAGGCGAGAATTTGGTGCGCACAGACGGAATTGTGCGTTGAAGGGAGTGGTAACACCCCGATAGTACACCGAGACTACGGTCAAGGTGATAATCCAGAGTATCGACTTCCAAGAAAAGCGAGTGAAGCAGCCCGTACCGTAAACCGACACAGGTGGTTGGGATGAGTATTCTAAGGCGCTCGAGAGATTCATGGCTAAGGAACTAGGCAAAATAGACCCGTAACTTCGGGAGAAGGGTCGCCCCCTTATGGGGGGCCGCAGTGAAGAGGTCCAGGCGACTGTTTATCAAAAACACAGGGCTCTGCAAAATCGAGAGATGAAGTATAGGGCCTGACACCTGCCCGGTGCTGGAAGGTTAAGAGGAGATGTTAGCTTCGGCGACGCATTGAATTGAAGCCCCAGTAAACGGCGGCCGTAACTATAACGGTCCTAAGGTAGCGAAATTCCTTGTCGGGTAAGTTCCGACCTGCACGAATGGTGCAACGATCTGGACACTGTCTCGGCCATGAGCTCGGTGAAATTGTAGTATCGGTGAAGATGCCGGTTACCCGCAGTGGGACGAAAAGACCCCGTGCACCTTTACTATAGCTTCGTATTGACTTCGGTCAAGCAATGTGTAGGATAGCTGGGAGACTTTGAAGCTGCATCGCTAGGTGTGGTGGAGTCATTGTTGAAATACCAGCCTTTGCTTGTCTGAAGCCTAACTCTCGAAGAGAGAACAGTGCGTGGTGGGTAGTTTGACTGGGGTGGTCGCCTCCAAAAGAGTAACGGAGGCTTCTAAAGGTGCCCTCAATACGGTTGGCAATCGTGTGTAGAGTGCAATGGCACAAGGGCGCTTGACTGAGAGACATACAGGTCGATCAGGTTGGAAACAAGAGCATAGTGATCCGGTGGTTCCGTATGGAAGGGCCATCGCTCAAAGGATAAAAGGTACGCCGGGGATAACAGGCTGATCTCCCCCAAGAGCTCATATCGACGGGGGGGTTTGGCACCTCGATGTCGGCTCGTCACATCCTGGGGCTGGAGAAGGTCCCAAGGGTTGGGCTGTTCGCCCATTAAAGTGGCACGCGAGCTGGGTTCAGAACGTCGTGAGACAGTTCGGTCTCTATCTACTGCGGGCGTTAGAAATTTGAGTGGATCTGACTCTAGTACGAGAGGACCGAGTTGGACTGACCGCTGGTGCACCAGTTGTTCCGCCAGGAGCATCGCTGGGTAGCTATGTCGGGATGGGATAAGCGCTGAAAGCATATAAGCGCGAAACCCGCCACAAGATGAAATTTCTTTAAAGGGTCGTGGGAGATGACCACGTTGATAGGCTATAGGTAGAAGTGTAGTAATACATGCAGCCGAGTAGTACTAATTGCCCGTCAAGCTTGCGCAATCGTTTTGGGCTCTCCTTGTGAGAGCCCGAACAACCTCCAATAAAAGCTTGTATTATAATATTCTATATTTTATACTCTTAGATCTAAAAAATATCTAAGGATTAAAAAATTCATGACTTATGTAGTCACTATATAAAACATTCTCAAAATGTCCCTTTATATGTCATTTTATGATATTTAAAATTTAGGTGGCCATGGCGATGGGGTTCACCCCTTACCATTCCGAACAGGGAAGTTAAGCCCATTTGCGCCGATGGTACTGCTACACCAAGTGGGAGAGTAGGTAGCCGCCTTCTTCGAAAGTCCTTTACAGAAATGTAAAGGACTTTTTTTTT
>CANMAW010000014.1 GCA_947495915.1 Maribacter algarum (ex Lu et al. 2025) (nom. illeg.)
AAATCACCATCGGTCGTCGTTACTGTGATAATTGCTGTACCTGCTGCAACAGCAGTTACCAATCCATTGGAATCTACAGTGGCAATGAGCTCGTCATCGGAACTCCATGTAACACTCTGATCCGTTGCATCTACCGGAGCTAGTGTTGCTGTGAGTTGTTGGGTGTCGCCTTCGGTGATCGTGGCTTCCGTTAGATCTACACTGACACCGGTTACTGCGATGGGGGCAGCTTCTACAGTTATTGTACTGGTTGCTGTAAAATCACCATCGGTCGTCGTTACTGTGATAATTGCTGTACCTGCTGCAACAGCAGTTACCAATCCATTGGAATCTACGGTGGCAATGAGCTCGTCATCGGAACTCCATGTAACACTCTGATCCGTTGCATCTACCGGAGCTAGTGTTGCTGTGAGTTGTTGGGTGCCGCCTTCGGTGATCGTGGCCTCCGTTAGATCTATACTGACGCCGGTTACTGCTTGAGCATAAATTGAAACGTGGAAAAATAAAAATAAAGAATAAAGTAAAAACTTTAAAGCCCCTGGTAATTTAATGGTCATTCTAAAAAATTATGATGTTTTAAAAAAGTTTTAATCTATTAGTTTTCCTATGTTTCTTTCAAATAAACTAACTGTATGATCCGAGGCTAAACCATAATTTAATTTGTCAAAAAAGTACACAATTAGAATCCATAATACTCCATTACAAAACAAGTAACAGATTAATTTAATCTATACCTTTTGTAATAAAATTTCTTAAATTCAATAAACTAAAGGGGATTATTCAAAGTTACTTTTAACCATTAAAATGCGGTTAAAAAAGTTTGTGTTTTTGACCAAATGCAGAAATTATCGACAAACTGCTTTAATCTTTTTTGGGTCAAACTGTAACAATCTTAAAACAACTTTATCTCTACAACAAACCATTCATTTTTTGAGCCACAAAAAAGAACATACTGACCATTTAATACAATTGTGCTTAAAAGGCAAACAAAGCGCCCAACTGGAAATTTACAACCGCTACTATAAGGCGATGTTTAACACATCAGTGCGCATTGTTAAAGATAGGGCTGAAGCCGAAGATGTAATGCAAGAGTCGTTTTTAAACGCGTTTACGAAACTTCATACATTCAAAGGTGAAGTAACATTTGGGGCCTGGCTAAAGCGTATTGTAATAAATAACAGTATTTATCATTACAGAAAACAACAAAAAAAGAATGAAGTTGATTTGGATGATTTAATCTATAAGGTCGAGGATAATAATGAAGTTGTTTCAGATCATGTGGTATCAGAACTAAAGGCTCAAAAAGTGATGGAAAGCATGAAACTGTTAAAAGACAATTACAGAGTTTCTTTGACCTTACATTTAATAGAGGGGTATGATTATGAAGAAATAAGCAAAATTATGGATATCAGTTATGCCAACTGTAGAACAATGATTTCGCGGGCAAAGGAAAGTTTAAGGCAAAAATTAACAATTGAAATCTAATGGAAAAAGATACTATATATAATTTATTTGACAAGCTTCAAGATAAGTTCGATTTTGAAGAACCTGATAATGGTCATCAAAATAGATTCTTAAAAAAATTAGAGGCATCAAAAGGCGTTGTTTCGGTCAAAAAACAATCTTTTAATTGGTGGAAACCTTTATCAATTGCCGCTTCGGCAGTAATACTTTTAAGCCTAGGTTTTGGTATGTTTTCTTCTTCACAGTCCGTTGATAAACAAGTAGCTGAAATTTCCTCGGAGGTATCGCAAACTCAATTCTACTTTGCCAGTTTAATTGAGGAACAGGTTAAGGAATTAGAAAATGAAAGTACACCTGAAACTAAAAAAATCATTGAAGACACTATGGTTCAATTACAAAAATTAGAAGCTAACTATCAACTTTTAGAGCGTGATCTTTTAAATGGTGGTAATAGTAAGTTAATCTTAAGTGCAATGATAACGAACTTTCAAACTCGAATTGATCTTTTACAAGATGTTTTGAGTCAAGTAGAAAATATAAAAAAATTAAATAATTACCATGATGAAAACTTTACTATATAAAATTCCCTTATTTGTGTTATTAGTATTGCCCTTGTTGCTTGTTGCAAGCAACGGTAAAACAAAAGGAAAATACACAAAAGAGAAAACTATTAAAAAAGAATATGAAGTTAACAAAGATGCTTTGTTGAAAATTAGCAACAGCTACGGCAATTTATCATTGTCTTCTTGGAACGAAGACCGAATTGTTATCGAAGTTCATATTAAAACGAATGGAAATAATGAAGAAAAAGTTAAAAGCAAGCTTGATCAAATATCTGTATCATTTGACGCTAACAGCTCCGTAGTTTCAGCAAAGACCATCTTTAACAACAATAAAAGTAATTGGGGTTGGAATTGGGGTAAGAGCAATAATATAAATATGCAGATTAATTACACTATAAAGCTTCCAATAAAAAACAGTATCAACCTTAGTAATGACTACGGCAGCATATTTATTGATCGAATTGATGGCCATGCAAAAATAAATTGTGATTATGGCCGACTTGATATAGGAGAGCTTCGTGGAAGAAATAATCAATTATATTTTGATTACACCTCAAAATCTACCATTGATTTTATTCAAAGTGGTACTATTAAAGCTGATTATTCTAGTTTTAGTATTGTAAAAGCTGGTGACCTATCAATTAATGCCGACTACACGAATTCAAGCGTAGAAAATATGAGCAATCTAGACTATAACTGTAATTATGGTAAAATTGAGATTGAAAACGCAAAAAGCATAAAAGGTATTGGCGATTATATAGCAGTTCGATTAGGCACTTTACATGGCAATATTGACATCTCCTCTGACTATGGCTCCGTACATATTGATAAAATGGCTTCAGATGCAGGTAATTTAGATATTCGAAGTGATTACGCAGGAATTAAAATTGGATATGATGCTGCCTACCATTTTAATTTTGAAATCAAAACCTCTTACGCAGGTGTTAGTGGCGAGGAAGATTTTGAACTCAACATTAGTCAAGTTAAAAATACAAGCAAGTATTACAAAGGATATTATGGCTCTAAAAACAGTAGTAACTCGGTAAATGTATCAAGCGATTACGGGGGCGTATCATTTTATAAAAAATAATTATCAATCAATTCACCAATAAAAATCAACATCATGAAAAAATTATTGAGTTTAAGTTTAGTCGTATTATTTACAGTATCATGCTCAGCGCAATGGGGCAAAAAAATTAAGGGAGACGGAAATACCGTTACAGAGAAAAGAAACGTTGGTACCTATGACGGTATTGGTTTAGCAGGCTGGTTTGATTTGTATTTAGTTTCTGGTTCTGAAGGTGAAATAACCTTAGAAGGTGAATCCAACTTGCTTGAATACATTGTTACTGAGGTAAAAAACGGGAAATTGACCATTAAAGTCGAAAAGGGCTACAATTTAAAACCGTCATCTTGGGAAGATGGGATTAAGATTACAGTACCTGTGGAAAGCATTAATTCAGTAGCCTTGTCAGGATCTGGAGATATCGTAGGTAAAACCACGCTAAAAGCTGATAATTTTAAAACCGCCATGTCGGGATCAGGGGATATCACTTTAGATATTGAAGCCCATACAATAGATGCTAAAATGTCTGGTTCTGGAGATATTACCTTAAGCGGCAACACAACCAATTTTGAAGCAACCATATCAGGGTCAGGAGATATTAGAGCATATGATTTAGAAGCTGATCATGTTGATGCAACCGTGTCAGGTTCAGCCGATATTAAAGTTACAGCTAATAAAGTATTAAAAGCTAGGGTTTCTGGTTCTGGGGATATCAGTTATAAAGGCAATCCAACCAAGTTAGATACTAAAAGTTCAGGTTCAGGAGATATTTCACGAGGCTAAGAGTTTATTCATCAATTAGGAATCAACAAAAACAACAAAACCTCTAAGTAACATTGGAGGTTTTGTTGTTTTTGTTGATAGGAATATTATCTATTTACCGTAAATCTTTTTACAATGATTTCATCTTCTTTTTTAAGTTGAACCAAGTATGCCCCAGGAGCCAAAGTAGAGACATCAAGTTGACCAGTAAAAGTTTTAGTGTCGAATATCTGTTGATTTACTTTTCGGCCAAGATCATCAAACACCATTAGTTCTATAGGGCTATCGTTGCTAATGTTAAAGAAATAGGAAATATTTAAGATATCGTCCGCCGGAACTGGACTTAAGCTCATTGTCGCTTGATTGGAAATCAATGCTTTTAGACTTGATGCAACGTTACCATTAAGGCATCCTAGTACTTCTACTTCTGACATATGAAGTATGCCGGCGTTTGCAAGCTGTATTCTTACATACCTTCCTTCTGCATTTAAAGCTATATTTTCTTGTAATGCTGCTTCGCCTACAAAGAAATACTGATCAATGCTAGCATCGTTTTGTAACTCTTGTAAACTAACTCCACTAGCAAAAGGTGAATCGGAAACAAAAACGTAGAAGTTATTCAAGCGAGACTGTAAGGCATCACTCCTATTAAAAATGCTCACTTGTTCTATACT
>CANMAW010000015.1 GCA_947495915.1 Maribacter algarum (ex Lu et al. 2025) (nom. illeg.)
CCTATACTGGGATCAAAAGTACCATCAGTGCTGGCCCCTGACCAAACACCACCAACTGGACTTGCAACTAAATTCTGAATACCATCAGTATCTAAATAAGGGCCTGCCGATTCTATTTCTACAGACGCTACTCCATCGCAGGAAGAATTTACAATTATATCCTCCGTTACAGATTGCACACATCCTAAACCATTATCATAGGTATAGCTTACCTGATAAGTACCTACGCCTATACTAGGGTCAAAAGTACCATCAGTGCTGGCCCCTGACCAAACACCACCAACAGGACTTGCAACTAAATGCTGAATACCATCTGTATCTAAATAAGGGCCTGTTGTTTCTATTTCTACGGATGCTACCCCATCGCAGGAAGAATTTACAATTATATTCTCCGTTACAGATTGCACACATCCTAAACTATTATCGTAGGTATAGGTTACTTGGTAAGTACCTACGCCTATACTGGGATCAAAAGTACCATCAGTGCTCGCCCCTGACCATTCACCACCAACAGGACTTGCAAATAAATTTTGGATGCCCTCAGTATCTAGATAGGGACCAGATGGATTAATCACCACGTTGTCAGTATTGCTACAAGGGTCAGAATCAATTTTACAACCACTTATTTCAATCTCAGACATATGTAATACACCGTTTCCAGCCAACTGTATTCTTAAATATTGACCAGTCACGTTAAGTCCAATCGTTTCTTGTATATCTGCAGCTCCTGAAAAATAAAATTCGAATAAATTTTGGTTATCTTTTAAATCTTCTAAAGTTGTATTTGAATCAAAAGGTTCATTTGATACGAAAACATAGAAGTTTAAAAGTCGAGATTGAAAGCCATCACTACGATTATAGATTACAATATTTTCTAATAAATAGTTTTCATCAAGACTAACCTGCCACCACGGCATTGCTTCATTATTTGTATGTTGAAGATTAGGAATCCAAGGCGATGTTCCCATGGTATCTCCATCTATAGCTAACGAAGCATGCCCAGATCCATAAGTACTAGACTGAGTCGCAATACCCATTAAAGCTACATTTGACAAAACGCATTCGGTATCAAGTGCATCAACTCTAATATCAATGGTTTCTGTTTGTATACAACCAAAACCATTATCATAAGTATAAGTCGCTGAATAATTACCTTCACCAATACTGGGATCAAATGTACCGTCAGTACTAGCACCAGACCAAACTCCTCCAGTAGGCAAGGCTTCAAGAGTTTGTATGGGGTTTGACGATAAAAAGGGCCCTGCTTCGGAAATTTCTACTGGAGAAACCCCTGCACATGAAGCTTTAACCACAATTGTTTCAGTTGTAGATTGAACACAACCTTCTCCATTGTCATATGTATATTGAACAGTATATGAGCCAGGACCAATACTAGGATCAAATGTACCATCAGTACTATCTCCTAACCAAATTCCACCTTCGGGAGAACCTACTAATGTTTGAACACTATCAGAATCTAAATACGGCGATGCGTGAACAATTGCTACTGGTGGCTCATCTTCACATAAGGTACTTCCAATAAAACATCCCATTACTTCAACTTCAGCCACATGTAATGTACCAGCTTCTGCTAGTTGTATTCTAACATACCTACCATTTGAATTTAAAGTAATTATCTCTTCTAAACCAGCTTCTCCAGAGAAGAAGAATTCTACAACATTATTATCATTTCTTAGATCTTCAAGTTTATCTGAAATTAAAAAAGGGGACGGCGATGTGAATATATAAAAATCTTTGAGCCTGTTTTGAAAGCCGTCACTTCTATTAAATATTTTCAAATTTTCAATAATATATTCCGTACCTAAATCTATTTGCCACCAAGGATTCTCCTCATAGGTTGTATGTTGTAAATCTGCGGTCCAAGCCGAGGTCCCTGATGTATTTCCATCAATCGCTAAATTTGCTACACCGTCTCCATAAGTACTGGATTGTATTGCACTCCCTCCTAATGCAATATTAGAAATTGAACAGCCGTTGTCGACAATGATATTCGTAGTAGCAAAATAACCACCGTCATTCGAAGTTGCACTTATTATAACAGTACCCGCCGAATGAGTTGTTACAAGTCCATTACTATCAACAGTGGCAACGGCTGAATTGTTTGATGACCATGTAACAGTGCCATCGGCTGCATTAGCTGGCAATACATTAACGGATAATTGGTAGGTTTCTGATGATTCTAAATCTAAATTAGTAGGTGTTAATGTAACATTTGAAACCAAGACCGTGGAAGCTCCTACTTTAACTGTTTCAGCAACTGAAGGAACTCCGGTTGCATCAATCGCAAATAGCATGTAATACCCAGGTGGTAATATATTTCTTCCTGGAACAGAGAGTTGATAATTTCCGTCTCCTGAAAAAGCTACAGGAATTCTTCTTTGCTCATTATTAGTACTATGGGTTGCAGATGACATTCGAATAAATGCAAATTCAGATATTCCAGAACTACCAATAACAGACAAACTACTGTTGTAATCAGCCACATCTGGCGCATTTATCACTGGACGATTGGCCAATTCCCCAGTACTATCAAACAAATATCCTGGTGAATATATTTCCGCATCTAAATGATTTGTACAACTATTACATAACCCGCCTCCTCCAACAAAAACTCTTCCATCTGCCTGTAAAATTGAAACACTATGATATGTTCTCGGAACTTGCATACCTGATACAACACGCCATTGATTCGTATCAGGATTATATATTTCTGCATTCATTCGTGCACCTTGATCTGTAAATACTAAAGCAGCGCTTAGACCACCAGTAACTAACACTTCCCCATTTGGTAATACAACACTATTATGCATGGTTCTAGAAAAACTCAAATTGTTTTGAGTTGGTATCACGGCTACTGAATTCTCATCATTAATATCAATAACAAAGGAATTATCTTTCGCAGGATCACCACTGGCATACGAAGTTGATCCACCTACCTTCAGAATTTTTCCAACGTCAAACATTACCGTAGTACCTTTCATAGAATAGGTATCATTTGATCGTAGTCCTGCACTTGTAAAAGAACCATTATCACTAACATCTATCCAATGCATTTCCTCACTAGGACCCGCATGAAAAACTTTCCCATTTGGAGCTGCCCATAGCCAAGCATGATTATCGGCTCTATATACACCCTCTGCTTCATAGTTTAAATCATTACTGTTAAACAGAAGATTACTTCTTAGACCTGGTAAAGTTTTCCAGCCAGTTTCCTCTCTCCATATTTCAGCTAATTTTTCACCATTTGGTGCTAATCCTCCACTCCAAGAACCACCATAAACCATGGCTGAGCCATCTGAAAGAGTTACACTTCCTTGATACCCCCTACCCACATTCATATTATCAATTGCACTCCAGGTGTTTGTATTATAATTATAAACAGTTGCTCGTGGGTTTGAAGACCCCCCAGTTACCAGCAATTGCCCATTAGGTAAGTTATTAATTCCTGGGCAAAACATATCGTGATTGGTATTAGTAATTATCTCTCCTTGAGCCAATCCGTTAGCCCCAATAGTTGGGTCAAAAATTTCTGTATAAGTAAAACCATCACCTCCCCCGAAGTTGTCTCTATACTTTGAAGACCATGTTAACAATCTGCCATCCGGTAAGTTTGCCACAGCAACAGGAACAATTCCAAAAGGGATTGGGTCACTCCATTTACCTATTTCATAATATTTTGGTATTACAGTTATTGTACTGGTTGCTGTAAAATCACCATCGGTCGTCGTTACTGTGATAATTGCTGTACCTGCTGCAACAG
>CANMAW010000016.1 GCA_947495915.1 Maribacter algarum (ex Lu et al. 2025) (nom. illeg.)
TATGAAAGTAAAAGGATTAAGATGGTGGATAATTGCTTTGATATTTTTAGCAACTGTTATCAATTATATAGATAGAACAGCTTTTGCTCTTTTATGGCCAGAGATGGGTAAAGATTTGGGTATGGATAAGTCTGATTATGCGACGATGTTCAATATTTTTCTTGCGGCTTATGCCATAGGTAAGTTTGCTTCTGGCAAGTTGTATGATGAAATTGGTACCCGATTGGGTTTTACCGTTTCAATCATTCTTTGGTCTTTAGCTTCTGTTTTTCATGCTTTTGCTACTGGTTTGGTATCCTTATCAATATTTAGAGGTCTTTTAGGTCTTGGTGAGGCTGGTAACTGGCCCGGTGCTGTAAAAAGTAATGGAGAATGGTTTCCGGTTAAAGAAAGAGCTACTGCTCAAGGTATATTTAATGCAGGTGCTTCTATTGGTAATGTCATTGCGCCCTTTATTATTGTCTTTTTATACGCCCAATTTGGTTGGAAAACCACTTATATTATTTTAGGTCTTGTAGGTTTACTATGGGTTATTCCTTGGTTGTTTTTGAATAAGTCTACCCCTGAAAAGCATCCATGGGTAACTGATAAAGAAAGAGAACTAATTCTATCGAGTCGCATTGAAGTTGACAAATCAGATGATACCAAAAAAGAAAAAAGCCTGAGTGTAGCTAAGATATTAAGTTACAAACAATCATGGGGTATGTTACTATGCCGGTTTTTTATTGAGCCTATTTGGTGGTTCTTCGCTGCTTGGATGCCAATCTACCTTAATGATAAGTTTGCTTTAAGTATTGAAGAAATAGCAAACACCATGTGGATTTCATACCTCATGGCCGCTTTAGGAAGTATTGTTGGTGGTATGTTTTGTGGTGAGTTGATGAAAAAGTATGATGTTGATCGCTCTAGAAAAATAACCATTGCATTAGGTGGTGTTTTGGTTTTGATTGCTTTTGTATGCATTATCATGTTTGTAAAAGAAGACAATTTCATGACCTTTATCTACCTAGCAGGTTTAGCCTTATTCGGTTTTCAATTTGCTATTGGTAATATTCAAACCATTTCAAGTGATTTATTCAGAGGCCCTTCAGTGGGTACTCTAGCAGGTTTAGCAGGCACCGTAGCTGCAGTTTCGCCGATGATTATGAATTGGTTCATTAGCCAAATTAGTGCCAATTCGTATACGCCAGCATTTGTCGCCATCTGTGTTTCTGTAGTATTGGGTGTGCTGTCAATATTTATTCTGATTCGAAAAATAGAACCCGTAAGAAAAACAATTTAAATACTAATAAATAGATATAATATTTTATAAAATGAGTGCAAAAGGAAAAGTAGCAGTAATAACCGGAGCTACCGGCGGTATTGGTTTTGAAGTAGCAAAAAGACTAGGAAAAGATGGGTATACCGTTGTTTTAAATGGTATCGAAGATGAACAAGGCGCTAAGAGAGTTCAAGAACTTATTGCTGAAGGAATCACTGCCGAGTACTATGGTTTTGATGTTACCAAAGAAGAAGCTGTAACTTCTAATATTCAAGCCATAGGTGATAAGTATGGAAAAATAGATGTGCTAGTAAACAACGCAGGTGGTCTAGGTGGTCGTTCGAGATTTGAAGAAATGACCACAGAATTCTACCGATTCGTAATGGCTTTAAACCTTGATTCTACATTTTTCGCATCAAGAGCCGCCATACCTTACCTTAAAAAAGGAGAGAACGCTTCTATTATCAACTACACCTCTATCGCTGGGTGGAACGCTGGTGGACCAGGAGCTGGTATCTACGGCACTTCTAAAGCAGGGGTTCATGCCATTACTAGAGCTCTGGCCAAAGATCTTGCCGAATATGGTATTCGTGTAAACGCAGTATCACCAGGTACTATCGATACTCCATTTCACAAACAAATCAAATCTACAAAACCAGAGGTATTTGCCTCATGGAAAAACAACATCTTATTAGGAAGACTTGGTCAACCTCAAGACGTTGCTTCAGTAATTTCATTCTTGGTGAGCGATGATGCAGCTTTTATGACTGCAGAAACTATTCAAATTGGTGGTGGTCAAGGACTAGGTATTTAAAAAAATATA
>CANMAW010000017.1 GCA_947495915.1 Maribacter algarum (ex Lu et al. 2025) (nom. illeg.)
GAGTTGACTATAGCCTTAGAAGATGGAGGAACTGCGACTGCAGATTTAAGTGCATTAGATAATGCAGGAACAGATGAACAGGATTTGAATAGCACGGTGGTAACCGCTAACGAAAGTGTAGAAATACAAATTTCTGGAGGGAATAATACAACCATTAATATTCAAGATGCCGATTCAGACCCTACAAATGAAATTGAACTTCCGGCAGGAGGTACAAACGGACAAGTATTGTCTACAGATGGTAGCAGTAATTATTCTTGGATAGATCCTGATTCTGGCCCACAAGGTCCACAAGGTCCTCCGGGAGCCGATGGTGCTGATGGAGCAACAGGAGCAACAGGTCCACAAGGTCCTCCGGGAGCCGATGGTGCTGACGGTGCCGATGGGGCAACAGGAGCAACAGGTCCACAAGGCCCTCCGGGAGCAGATGGTGCTGATGGAGCAACAGGAGCAACAGGTCCACAAGGTCCTCCGGGAGCCGATGGTGCTGACGGAGCCGATGGGGCAACAGGAGCAACAGGAGCCACAGGTCCACAAGGTCCTCCGGGCGCAGATGGTGCCGACGGAGCTGATGGAGCAACAGGTCCAGCAGGTCCACAAGGTCCTCCAGGAGCAGATGGTGCTGACGGAAACGATGGAGCAGACGGAGCAACGGGAGCAACAGGAGCCACAGGTCCACAAGGTCCTCCGGGAGCTGACGGAGCCGATGGAGCAACGGGTGCAACAGGTCCAGCAGGTCCACAAGGTCCTCCGGGAGCAGATGGTGCTGATGGAGCAACAGGAGCAACAGGTCCACAAGGTCCTCCGGGCGCAGATGGTGCTGACGGAGCCGATGGAGCAACAGGTCCACAAGGTCCTCCGGGAGCCGATGGTGCTGACGGAGCTGATGGAGCAACAGGAGCAACAGGTCCACAAGGTCCACAAGGTCCTCCGGGAGCCGATGGTGCTGACGGAGCTGATGGAGCAACAGGAGCAACAGGTCCACAAGGTCCTCCGGGCGCAGATGGTGCTGATGGAGCAACGGGAGCAACAGGTCCACAAGGTCCTCCGGGCGCAGATGGTGCTGACGGAGCTGATGGAGCAACAGGAGCAACAGGAGCAACAGGTCCACAAGGTCCTCCGGGAGCCGATGGTGCTGACGGAGCAACAGGAGCAACAGGTCCACAAGGTCCTCCGGGAGCAGATGGTGCTGACGGAGCCGATGGGGCAACAGGAGCAACGGGTGCAACAGGTCCAGCAGGTCCACAAGGTCCTCCGGGAGCAGATGGTGCTGACGGAGCAGACGGAGCTGATGGAGCAACAGGAGCAACAGGTCCACAAGGTCCTCCAGGAGCAGATGGTGCTGACGGAGCCGATGGTGCAACAGGAGCAACAGGTCCACAAGGTCCACAAGGTCCTCCGGGAGCCGATGGTGCTGACGGAGCTGATGGAGCAACAGGAGCAACAGGTCCACAAGGTCCTCCGGGAGCAGATGGTGCTGACGGAGCCGATGGGGCAACAGGAGC
>CANMAW010000018.1 GCA_947495915.1 Maribacter algarum (ex Lu et al. 2025) (nom. illeg.)
TGCATCGTCCTGAAATAGGTTGACTAAAAAAACAAACATTTTTAGTAATCTATGGAAAAACAAGACAAACACTCCTGCCAAAAAAAAAGCTACAAAAAAGTAGGCTTTGAACTCAAACTTTTAATCATTGACCAAATTCATAATGGGCAAATATCCATCAATCACGCTTCAAATAAATATCAAGTCTCTAGAAGCTCCATTCAATACTGGATGAAAAAATACAGTACCTTAGAACAAAAGAAAATTGGTATGAGTAAAAAAGATGAAATCAAAAAACTTAAAGAGAAGATTGAAGAACTTGAATTCGTAAAAGACTTCCAACAAGATATCATTGCAGACATGGAACTAATTACTGGTGTCGATATGTCAAAAAAGTCATTGCCCAAAACATTAGCAGACGAGATTCAAAAAAAGAAACAAAACCGTTTAAAAGAAAATGGTTAACTACATGTTTTGGGATAAGCAAACAGGCCTTTTATAAACGACTAAAATCACATCATAATAAAGAAATAAATGAACAAATTATGATACAATTAGTGCGTGATTGTAGAAACAAAATTGGACAACAAACTGGTGGTAAAAAACTACATGACCATTTAAAAAATGAACTCAAAAAACACAATATAAAAATGGGTAGAGACAAGTTCTTTGAGTTCCTTAGAAACCATAAACTACTCATTAAGAAAAACAAAACGTATCATATAACAACAAATTCTAAACATCATTTTTACAAATACAAAAACCTTGTTAAAAATAAAATACCTACTAGAGCTGAACAACTTTGGGTTACTGATATTACCTATATCAAAACACAAAACGGACATAATTATCTCGCTTTAGTTACGGACGCATATTCAAAGAAAATAATGGGATACAAAATAGATAACCATATGAGAACGGAACTCTGCTTAGACGCCCTTAAAATGGCGCTTAAAAACAGAATATATCCTGATAAAAAGCTAATTCATCATTCCGATAGAGGTTTGCAATACTGCAACCCTACCTATACCCTATTTGCAGAAAATAACAACTTAACTTTGAGTATGACTGAGCAATACGACCCATATGAAAACCCAATAGCCGAACGAATTAACAAAACACTCAAATATGAATATGCACTAAAAGAAACAATTAAAAACACTAAACTTGCACAAAAAATAACCAAAAAGGCTATCTTTATTTACAACAATTTTAGAACACATTGGAGTCTCAATTTAAGCACACCAAACAAGGTCCACTTAAAACAAAATATAGACTACAAATTGTATCGAAAAAATAAAAATAATCTGGAATTATTATCCTTTTAATCATCACAAAAAAGGTCAACCTATTTCAGGACAAGACAA
>CANMAW010000019.1 GCA_947495915.1 Maribacter algarum (ex Lu et al. 2025) (nom. illeg.)
GAAAAAATAAAAATAATCTGGAATTATTATCCTTTTAATCATCACAAAAAAGGTCAACCTATTTCAGGACAAGACAACCCACCGCACATTTTAGCACTTTCGGTTTTTTCCGACACACAAATCCAACGCTAAAAAACCAAAAGAGCTAAAATTTTCCCAACGCTTGAGAATTATGTATTTAAGTATTTGCTTAAATAAGAAATAATTGTAACTTTGCGATATGGAAAATAATTCTTGCATAAGACAACAAGCCGATATTGAACAAATAAATCGTTGCAAAGACACAGTTTCTGAATTAAACGAATCGTTTGACTATTTAGCGAATGGACTATCATTAGTCGGAAATAGCGTTCGACTGAAAATCCTTTACCTACTATTTGAAGAAAAAAGACTTTGCGTTTGTGATTTGAGCGATATTCTCGGGATGAACATTTCTGCTATTTCTCAACATTTGAGAAAAATGAAAGACCGAAATTTATTAGAAACAGAAAGAGATGCTCAAACGATTTTTTACTCACTCACGGCTGAATACGAAAAAATGCTAAATCCATTCTTTGAGATACTTGATAAAAACAAAATTTTAGAAACGATATGAAAAGCGAAAACAAATTAATTGGTGCAGGTTTGTTAACTGCAATTACAGCTTCATTATGTTGTATTACACCAGTTTTGGCTCTAATCGCAGGAACAAGCGGAATTGCTTCAACATTTTCTTGGATTGAACCTTTTAGACCTTATTTAATTGGACTGACAATTTTAGTTCTTGGCTTTGCTTGGTATCAAAAACTTAAACCTCAAAAAGAAATAGACTGTGATTGTGAGACGGACGAAAAACCAAAATTTATTCAATCAAAAAAGTTTTTAGGAATTGTAACCGTATTTGCAATTGTAATGTTGGCTTTCCCATATTATTCTGGAATTTTTTACCCAAACACAGAAAAACAAATAATTGTAGTTGACAAATCGGACATTAAAACCACTGAATTTAAAATCAGCGGAATGACTTGTGCGAGTTGCGAAGAACACGTAAATCACGAAGTAAATAAACTCAATGGAATTGTAAATTCAAAAGCGTCCTACGAAAATGGAAATGCAATCATTGAGTTTGACAAAACCAAAACCAACGAAACGGAAATCGAGAAAGCAATT
>CANMAW010000020.1 GCA_947495915.1 Maribacter algarum (ex Lu et al. 2025) (nom. illeg.)
TTATCTAATGCACTTAAATCTGCAGTCGCAGTTCCTCCATCTTCTAAGGCTATAGTCAACTCATTAGTTCCTGCATTAAATACTGTATTAGGATCATCTAATTGTTGATCATCAGTACTTAATCCTGCTCCATCAACTAATACCCAGTCCGTACCATTCCATTGCATAATTTGACCAACAGTAGTACCATCTGCTACATTCTCTAATTGTACTGCATTATCTGCAATTTCCGCATTGGTAATGCCATCTGCTGCTACATCTAAAGTATAAGGATCAACATCAGTACCCGTTCCAGATCGTACCAATGTACCGTCAGTACCATTAACAACTTCATTACCGATGACACCGTCAACTTCGGTTACCGTTACGGAACCTAGATCTATAAATACCCAGTCCGTGCCATCCCACTGAATTACTTGTCCAGTTGCAGTACCATTCTGAATATTTTCCAATTGAACGGCATCATCTGCAATTTCGGCATTCGTAATTCCATCAGCAGCTACATCTAAGGTATAAGGGTCCGCATTGGTTCCTGATCCCGAACGCGTTAGCGTTGCATCAGTTCCGTTAACTACCTCATTACCAATAATTGCATCTGCATCATCTACATTTAAAGTTAAGGTACTACCATCTTCGATGGTAATATTTCCTGATGTACCGTCTGTACTAATATCTTGATCATCACTACTTGCAGCATTGATCTCATCAATGGCAGCTTGAACATCCGTTGCTGTTAAGCCTGAAGTCGTATTATCATATGGATTCGAACTTGCATTCGTATCAATCGT
>CANMAW010000021.1 GCA_947495915.1 Maribacter algarum (ex Lu et al. 2025) (nom. illeg.)
CAGCTGAACGTACTACCATTACGGCATTTGATAAATCAAAACATCCTTCTAAAGTATCACGATTACCATCAGCTTCTAAACCAACGATACCATCTTCGTATCGTAAATGATAAATGAAACAGGTACCTGGTCCTGCTCCGTCAAAGTTGACCCCATTAACAGCATCTAAGCTTGGTGGCAATCCTAAGATTTTTCCATCTTCATCGGTAATCATCCAAATACTATTAGTACCTGCACGTTCTCCTGTCAGAGCAATACCAGAAACCATATCAGGAGTACCGTCAACAGTGAAGTAATATGGCCCACCTGTTAATGTACCACCTTCGGTGTAGTTTCGAACTACTTCTACGGGATTAGAAAGGTCAAAGTTTCCTGCTAAGTTATTAGCGTTTAAATCAGGAGCTAAACCTTCAAGTCCTTCTTCATAACGTAGATACCAAATTAGGCATGTACCAGCTCCTGCCCCATCGAAGTTAACACCTTCAACAGCATCTAGTGTTGGAGGTAGTCCAAGAATTTTACCTTGGTCATCTGTAATTACCCAAGTACTTAAGCTTCCTACTCGATCACCAGATAGTGATAATCCGGAAACCATATCAGGAGTACCGTCAACACAAAACTCAAAAGGACCTCCTACGATTTCACCTGCTT
>CANMAW010000022.1 GCA_947495915.1 Maribacter algarum (ex Lu et al. 2025) (nom. illeg.)
CCATTTGTAATTCCATCAATTGCCAAAGAGGCAAGTCCATTACCATAAGTACTTGATTGACTCGCTGTACCTGATAATGCCACATTGGTTAACACACAACCTCCTATACCGGTCGTATTGACCACTATTTCTCGCGTATCAGATTGCACACAACCCAAGCCATTATCATAGGTATAGGTTACTGCATAACTTCCGGCACCGATACTCGGATCAAAAGTACCATCTGTGCTAGCTCCTGACCAAGTTCCTCCACTTGGAGAAGCGGTTAATGTCTGAACTGCATCCGTATCAACAAAAGGGCCTGCTTCATTTAAAACTACACTAGCAACACCATCGCAAGGAGAAGCTTGTAAGAAGCATCCTAATATTTCTACCTCAGATACGTGTAGTATTCCAGAGCCTGCAAGCTGTATTCTTACATACCTTCCTTCTGCATTTAAAGCTATATTTTCTTGTAATGCTGCTTCACCTACAAAGAAATACTGATCAATGCTAGCATCGTTTTGCAATTCTTGTAAACTAACTCCA
>CANMAW010000023.1 GCA_947495915.1 Maribacter algarum (ex Lu et al. 2025) (nom. illeg.)
GTATTATCATATGGATTCGAACTTGCATTCGTATCAATCGTTTGTGTTGCACCACTCTCATCTGTATACGTGTATACTCCATTTACTGGAGCTGACAAGGTAGATAATGAAGTATCTGCTATGGTAGTTGTTGTTCCTCCAGCATCAGTGAAATCATAAGTTCCATCACCATTATCTACAAGACTTACAGTTCCTGCAGCAGCATTGATCTCATCAATTGCAGCTTGAACATCGGTTGCTGTTAAGCCTGATGTGGTATTATCATATGGATTCGAACTTGCATTCGTATCAATCGTTTGTGTTGCACCACTCTCATCTGTATACGTGTATACTCCATTTACTGGAGCTGACAAGGTAGATAATGAAGTATCTGCTATGGTAGTTGTTGTTCCTCCAGCATCAGTGAAATCATAAGTTCCATCACCATTATCTACAAGACTTACAGTTCCTGCAGCAGCATTGATCTCATCAATTGCAGCTTGAACATCGGTTGCTGTTAAGCCTGATGTGGTATTATCATA
>CANMAW010000024.1 GCA_947495915.1 Maribacter algarum (ex Lu et al. 2025) (nom. illeg.)
TGATCATCAGTACTTAATCCTGCTCCATCAACTAATACCCAGTCCGTACCATTCCATTGCATAATTTGACCAACAGTGGTACCATCTGCTACATTCTCTAATTGTACTGCATTATCTGCAATTTCGGTATTGGTAATGCCATCTGCTGCTACATCTAAAGTATAAGGACTAACGGTTGTTCCAGCTCCTGATCGTACCAATGTACCGTCAGTACCATTAACAACCTCATTACCAATAACACCATCATTTTCGGTAACAGTTACTGAACCTAAATCAACTAAGGTCCAGTCCGTACCATCCCACTGAATTACTTGTCCGTTAGCGGTACCATTTGCAATATTTTCTAACTGAACAGCATCATCTGCAATTTCGGCATTCGTAATTCCATCAGCAGCTACATCTAAGGTATAAGGGTCCGCGTTGGTTCCTGATCCCGAACGTGTAAGCGTTGCATCAGTTCCGTTAACTACCTCATTACCAATAATTGCATCTGCATCATCTACATTTAAAGTTAAGGTACT
>CANMAW010000025.1 GCA_947495915.1 Maribacter algarum (ex Lu et al. 2025) (nom. illeg.)
GCCTTAGAAGATGGAGGAACTGCGACTGCAGATTTAAGTGCATTAGATAATGCAGGAACAGATGATCAAACAGCAGGAGAGGTAACTTATGACAATACGACCTCAGGATTAACAGCAGGAGATACCCAAGCAGCAATCGATGAATTAGCAGCAGGAAGTACCGATGATCAACAATTAGATGACCCTAATACAGTATTTAATGCAGGAACTAATGAGTTGACCATAGCCTTAGAAGATGGAGGAACCGCGACTGCAGACTTAAGTGCATTAGATAATGCAGGAACAGATGATCAAACAGCAGGAGAGGTAACTTATGACAATACGACCTCAGGATTAACCGCTGGAGATACCCAAGCAGCTATTGATGAATTAGCAGCAGGAAGTACCGATGATCAACAATTAGATGATCCTAATACGGTATTTAATGCAGGAACTAATGAGTTGACTATAGCCTTAGAAGATGGAGGAACTGCGACTGCAGATTTAAGTGCATT
>CANMAW010000026.1 GCA_947495915.1 Maribacter algarum (ex Lu et al. 2025) (nom. illeg.)
GATTGGAAAGAAAATAGCCCGATTACATTTAACGGAGAATATAACGGAAATAAATATGTGGAAAAAGGAATTTTAATGAATGTAAAACCAAACATTCAATTACAATATACACATTGGAGTAATCTTGAAGGAATTCCAGATATTCCTGAAAATTATAGAGTTTGGACTTTTGACTTATCTGAATCTGAAAATCATACCCAACTCTCAATTTCTGAAGATAATATCCCAACGGAAAAAAAACAGAAACGTTCTGATGAATTTTGGAATGGAGTTCTATCAACAATTAAAAAGATTGTGGAAAATGAAAAATGAATTTTTGAGACATACTCTATCAACAATATCTTATAGATTTAAAAAAGCTGTACATAATCAAAAAATGGAGTTTGGAGATTTTAATGTGGGAAAGGAAAG
>CANMAW010000027.1 GCA_947495915.1 Maribacter algarum (ex Lu et al. 2025) (nom. illeg.)
GAGAACCGCCCGTGGTGGGAGATAGATTTAGGAGCTGATCATGCTATTAATGAAATAGTAATATTCAATCGAAGTGATTCTGGTCAGTCAAGATTAAGTGACTTTTATGTTTTTGTTTCTGATGTTCCTTTTGCAACAGGAGCTAGTATTGAAGATCTTAGAAATAACGCATTGGTGTTTGAATATTATTATTCTGGAGCAGCAGGAATACAAGAAAATATAAATTTAAATACAGAAGGCAGGTATTTAAGAATACAGTTGTCAGGTACTGGTACACTTCATATGTCAGAAGTAGAAGTATTGGGTTGTTTCTTGCAATCATCACCTTGCGATGGAGTAGCGTCTGTAGAAATAGAATCGGCAGGCCCTTATTTAGATACTGATGGTATTCAGAATTTAGTTGC
>CANMAW010000028.1 GCA_947495915.1 Maribacter algarum (ex Lu et al. 2025) (nom. illeg.)
TTTTTATATACGTTGTTACCCACTGGCTTTATTCCGTTCAGCTTGGTTTTCAGCGTTGGCAAAGACATACTCTTTTGCAATTTTTGGAGTAGCGTTGGCTCGTGCGAATTGCAAATGTGTATGGCTTTTAGCGTTGGCTTTTTAGCAACAACTTTCTTTCTGTTGTATTGAAGGACATTTTACTGAACCAAAACTGCAATAGACACAACAATCGCCTTCGTTTGGTCGTAATACTTTTTTACAATTCTCACATTCGTAAAAGAATTGACAGGATTCTGTTGGCATTTCTTCTACTTTTTTATGTCCACAATTTGGACAAGTAATTTCTGATTTTAATTGAACTTCCATTAGTTTTCTTTTTTGTCGGTTACTTTATAACCTGTTGAGTTAATT
>CANMAW010000029.1 GCA_947495915.1 Maribacter algarum (ex Lu et al. 2025) (nom. illeg.)
CAGAATTTAGTTGCAAGTCCAGTTGGTGGTGTTTGGTCAGGGGCCAGCACTGATGGTACTTTTGATCCCAGTATAGGAGCAGGAACTTATCGAGTGACCTATACCTATGATAATGGATTGGGTTGTATGCAGTCTGATGTTCAAGATATATTGGTTAATACTACCGGATCTGGTGGCTGTATTATAACTAATGTGGCCTTAAACGGAACGGCTTCACAGTCTAGTACATATGGGGGAGGTGTTGCGTCTTTAGCAATAGACGGCAATACAACAGGTACTTCACCTTGGACTCCTGATCTTCAACATACCACCACAGAGAACCGCCCGTGGTGGGAGATAGATTTAGGAGCTGATCATGCTATTAATGAAATAGTAATATTCAATCGAAGTGA
>CANMAW010000030.1 GCA_947495915.1 Maribacter algarum (ex Lu et al. 2025) (nom. illeg.)
AGAACCGCCCGTGGTGGGAGATAGATTTAGGAGCTGATCATGCTATTAATGAAATAGTAATATTCAATCGAAGTGATGTTTTACAGTCAAGATTAAGTAACTTTTATGTTTTTGTTTCTGATGTTCCTTTTGCAACAGGAGCTAGTATTGAAGATCTTAGAAATAACACATTGGTGTTTGAATATTATTATTCTGAAGCAGCAGGAATACAAGAAAATATAAATTTAAATACAGAAGGTAGGTATTTAAGAATACAGTTGTCAGGTACTGGTACACTTCATATGTCAGAAGTAGAAGTATTGGGTTGTTTCTTGCA
>CANMAW010000031.1 GCA_947495915.1 Maribacter algarum (ex Lu et al. 2025) (nom. illeg.)
GGAGCAACAGGTCCACAAGGTCCTCCGGGAGCCGATGGTGCTGACGGAGCCGATGGGGCAACAGGAGCAACAGGAGCTACAGGTCCACAAGGCCCTCCGGGAGCAGATGGTGCTGACGGAGCCGATGGTGCAACAGGAGCCACAGGTCCACAAGGCCCTCCGGGAGCCGATGGTGCTGACGGAGCCGATGGGGCAACAGGAGCAACAGGTCCACAAGGCCCTCCGGGAGCAGATGGTGCTGATGGAGCAACAGGAGCAAC
>CANMAW010000032.1 GCA_947495915.1 Maribacter algarum (ex Lu et al. 2025) (nom. illeg.)
CAACGCTGAAAACCAAGCTGAACGGAATAAAGCCAGTGGGTAACAACGTATATAAAAAATAGCGGTTTAGGTGCTAACCTGAACCGTTTTTGCATTTAATTAAGTATCTTGCTTTCCGAAAATTTAGTGCTTAAAATCCGCTACTTTTCATATACAAGACCGTTGTAGTGCATTTAAAAAAATGCATCGTCCTGAAATAGGTTGACTAAAAAAACAAACATTTTTAGTAATCTATGGAAAAACAAGACAAACA
>CANMAW010000033.1 GCA_947495915.1 Maribacter algarum (ex Lu et al. 2025) (nom. illeg.)
ATGCTATCCAAGTTTTTAAGTTCAGTATTGAATCTCTCTATTTCGAATTTCATATCAACCCTTTCAGGTTGTTCCTTGCTGTATCTTTCTTCCTCAATAAAAATTTTTGTAGCACTTAGAACCTGATACATATGATTTATTATTTCATTAGGAGTTCTGCTTTCCTTTCCCACATTAAAATCTCCAAACTCCATTTTTTGATTATGTACAGCTTTTTTAAATCTATAAGATATTGT
>CANMAW010000034.1 GCA_947495915.1 Maribacter algarum (ex Lu et al. 2025) (nom. illeg.)
GCCTTAGAAGATGGAGGAACTGCGACTGCAGATTTAAGTGCATTAGATAATGCAGGAACAGATGATCAAACAGCAGGTGAGGTAACTTATGACAATACGACTTCAGGATTAACCGCTGGAGATACTCAAGCAGCTATTGATGAATTAGCAGCTGAGAGTAGTGATGATCAAGATATTAGTACAGACGGTACATCAGGAAATATTACCATCGAAGATGGTAGTACCTTAACTTT
>CANMAW010000035.1 GCA_947495915.1 Maribacter algarum (ex Lu et al. 2025) (nom. illeg.)
GTATAGACAGCAAATGCATCTGTACCTTCTGTAACCACTACATTAGTGTTGTCAAAAGCAATACCATCACCAGCATTGGCATCATCATCATTGATGGTACCATTAGCAGTATCAGGACCCACAATTCCAAGACCAAGGTTCGACTGAATATTGGAAAGCACTATGGTAAAGTTCTCTGTAGGTTCGATTACCAAGTCATCAATAATTGGCACTT